>JBBAPI010000004.1:0-264181 GCA_040400915.1 Rubrivivax sp. | reverse complement strand
GCATCATGATGCGCAAGTGCCACCTCAACACCTGCCCGGTGGGCGTGGCCACGCAGGACCCGGTGCTGCGCAAGAAGTTCTCGGGCAAGCCCGAGCACGTCGTCAACTTCTTCTTCTTCATCGCCGAAGAAGCGCGGCAGATCATGGCCCAGCTGGGCATCCGCAAGTTCGACGACCTGATCGGCCGTGCCGACCTGCTGGACACCAAGAAGGGCATCGAACACTGGAAGGCCAGCGGCCTGGATTTCAGCCGCATCTTCCACCTGCCGAAGATCGAGGCCACCGCGCCGCGCTTCCACGTCGAGGAGCAGGACCACGGCCTGGCCAAGGCGCTGGACGTGAAGCTGATCGAGCGCTGCCAGCCGGCCATTCTGCGCGGGGAAAAAGTGCACTTCATGGAAGACGCGCGCAACCTGAACCGCAGCGTCGGCGCCATGCTGTCGGGCGAGCTGATCCGCCACCGCCCCGAGGGCCTGCCCGACCACACCATCTTCATGCAGATGGAAGGCGTGGGCGGCCAGAGCTTCGGTGCTTTCCTGGCCAAGGGCATCACGCTGTACCTGATCGGTGACGCCAACGACTACACCGGCAAGGGCCTGTCCGGCGGCCGCGTGGTGGTGCGGCCGAGCATCGAATTCCGCGGTGACGCCACGCAGAACATCATCATCGGCAACACCGCGCTCTACGGCGCGACCAGCGGCGAGGCTTTCTTCCGCGGCGTGGCCGGTGAACGTTTCGCGGTGCGGCTGTCGGGTGCCACGGCCGTCGTCGAAGGCACCGGCGACCACGGTTGTGAATACATGACCGGCGGTACCGCCGTCGTGCTGGGCAAGACCGGGCGCAACTTCGCGGCCGGCATGTCGGGCGGCGTGGCTTACGTCTACGACGAAGACGGCCACTTTGCCGGCCGCTGCAACACCAGCATGGTGGCGCTGGACAAGGTGCTGCCGCGCGAGGCCCAGAACGGCGCCGCCATCGGCCTGCACGCCGAGCAGCCCGACGAGGTGCTGCTGAAGAAGCTCATTGAAGAGCACCACCGCTGGACCGGCAGTCTGCGCGCCCGCGAACTGCTCGACCACTGGTCGGACGCGCGCGGCAAGTTCGTCAAGGTCTTCCCGCACGAGTACAAGCGGGTGCTCGCCGAGCGTGCGGCCAAGGCTGCCGCAACCGCCGCCACCGGCAAAGCGCAGACGACGGCGGCCGCCGTCGTCGGCAAATAAGTTTTTGGGGTTCCATCATGGGCAAGGTCACCGGTTTCCTGGAATACGAACGACTCGAAGAGGGCTACGAGCCGCCACAGGCGCGCTTGAAGACCTGGAAAGAGTTCGTCATCACGCTGAACGCCGATCAGGCCAAGGTGCAGAGCGCGCGCTGCATGGACTGCGGCACGCCGTTTTGCAACAGCGGCTGCCCGGTCAACAACATCATCCCGGACTTCAATGAACTGGTCTTCCAGGGCGACTGGAAGCTGGCGCTGGACGTGCTGCACCAGACCAACAACTTCCCCGAGTTCACCGGCCGCGTCTGCCCGGCGCCTTGCGAGGCGGCCTGCACGCTGAACGTCAACGACGACGCGGTCGGTATCAAGAGCATCGAACACGCCATCATCGACCGCGGCTGGGCCGAAGGCTGGGTGACGCCGATGTTGCCGACTGCAAGGACCGGCAAACGAGTGGCCGTGGTCGGCAGCGGCCCGGCCGGCCTGGCTGCCGCGCAGCAACTGGCGCGCGCCGGCCACGACGTGACGGTGTTCGAGAAGAACAACCGCATCGGCGGCCTGCTGCGCTACGGCATCCCCGACTTCAAGATGGAGAAGAGCCACATCGACCGCCGCATCAGCCAGATGCAGGCCGAAGGCGTGAGCTTCAGAACCGGCGTGCTGGTCGGCGCCCTGCCCGCCGACACCAAAGTCACCAACGACGCCAAAGAGACCATCACGCCGGCGCAACTGCAGGCCGAATTCGACGCCGTGCTGTTGACCGGCGGCAGCGAGACCAGCCGCGACCTGCCGGTGCCCGGCCGCGAGCTGGACGGTATCCACTACGCGATGGAATTCCTGCCGCAGCAGAACAAGGTGGTGGCCGGCGACAAGCTCAAAGGCCAGCTGAAGGCCACCGGCAAGCACGTCATCGTCATCGGCGGCGGCGACACCGGCAGCGACTGCGTGGGCACCAGCAACCGCCACGGCGCCGTCAGCGTCACGCAGTTCGAACTGATGCCGCAGCCGCCTGAAGAAGAGAACCGGCCGATGACCTGGCCCTACTGGCCGTACAAGATGCGCACCAGTTCCAGCCACGTTGAGGGCTGCGACCGCGAATTCGCCATTGCCACCAAGGCGTTGATCGGCAGCAAGGGCAAGGTCACCGCCCTGAAGACGGTGCGCGTCGAATGGCAGGGCGGCAAGATGGTCGAAGTGCCCGGCAGCGAACAGGAACACCAGGCCGATCTGGTGCTGCTGGCGATGGGCTTCGTCGCCCCCGTGGGCTCGGTGCTGGAGGCCTTTGGCGTCGAGAAAGACGCCCGCGGCAACGTCAAGGCCGCCACCGAAGGCGCTGCCAGCTACAAGACCAACGTGTCGGGCGTGTTCGCTGCCGGCGACATGCGGCGCGGCCAGAGCCTGGTGGTGTGGGCCATCCGCGAGGGCCGGCAGGCGGCGCGCGCCGTCGACGAATTCCTGATGGGCGCCAGCACGCTGCCACGTTAACGTGAGCCCCCAAGCTCGCTAGCGCTCGCTACCCCCCAAGGGGGCCGCCCCGCCAGCGGCCCGGCGAAGCCGGTTCCGCGGCGGGTGGCTTGATGGGCTCCTTGCGCGTCAAGTCTCGCAACACGGCGTCACATGGCACGCGTCTCCCGGCAATCTCGGGGTTTGCCCCTGCATGCGAGAATCGCCCGCTATGCAGACATCAGGCCCGGACGGTCCGTCCGGCAGCCTAAACAGCGCTTGTCCAACAACACCTTCATCGAAATTGACCACGTCTCGTTCGGCTATGACGCCAGCCGAACGATTCTGAAAGACGTGTCACTGACTTTCCCGCGCGGGAAAGTCACGTCCATCCTGGGGGGCTCGGGCTGTGGCAAGACCACGCTGCTGCGCCTCATCGGTGGCGTCCATGCGGCCGACCAGGGCCGGGTGGTCTTCGATGGCGAAGTCGTGGACACCCGCGACCAGGCCCAGCTCTACCGCCTGCGCCGCCGCCTGGGCATGCTCTTCCAGTTCGGTGCGCTGTTCACCGACCTCAGCGTGTTCGAGAACGTGGCCTTCCCGATGCGCGAACACACCACCCTGCCCGAGGACATGATCCGCGACCTGGTGCTGATGAAGCTCAATGCGGTGGGCTTGCGCGGCGCGGCCGGCCTGCGGATTTCCGAGGTCTCGGGCGGCATGGCGCGCCGCGTGGCGCTGGCCCGGGCCATCGCCCTGGACCCCGAACTGATCATGTACGACGAGCCCTTCGCCGGCCTGGACCTGATCAGCATGGGCGTGGCCGCCAAGCTCATCCGCACGCTGAACGACGTGACGGGCGCCACCAGCCTGGTCGTCAGCCACGACGTGCCGGAATGCATGGCGATCAGCGACCATGTCATCCTGCTGGCCACCCAGGGCCGCATCGTGGCCCAGGGCACGCCGGCCGAACTGATGGCCAGCCTGGACCCCGAAACCCGCCAGTTCGTCCGCGGCGAACCCGACGGTCCGGTCAAGTTCCACTACCCGGCGCCCGAGATCGCCGCCGACTTCGGCATCGCGCGATGAAGCGGATCGCACAGTTGGGCGCCACCACCCTGGACCAGCTGCGGGGCTGGGGCCACGCCGCCTCCTTCGTCCTCGACCTGCTGCGCGCGGTGCCGGCCTCGCTGCGCCGCTTCGGCCTGGTCGTGGCACAGGTCTACGCCATCGGCAACCGCTCGCTGATCATCATCCTGGCCTCGGGCCTGGCGGTGGGCTTCGTGCTCGCGCTGCAGATGTACTACGCGCTGGTCACCTACGGCGCGGCCGAAAGCCTGGGCCTGATCGTCAACCTGTCGCTGGTGCGCGAACTGGGCCCTGTGGTCACCGGCCTGCTGTTCGCCGGCCGCGCCGGCACCTCGCTGACGGCCGAGATCGGCCTGATGAAGGCCGGCGAACAACTGGCCGCGATGGAGCTGATGGCCATAGACCCCAAGGCCCGCGTGCTGGCGCCCAGGCTGATCGGCGGCATCGTTTCCATGCCCATCCTGGCGGTCTTGTTCTCGTCGGTCGGTATCCTGGGCGCCTACATTGTGGCGGTGCTGTTGATCGGCGTGGACAGCGGCAATTTCTGGTCGATCATGCAGACCCGGGTCGATGTATTCCGCGATGTCGGCAACGGCCTGGTCAAGGCCTGCGTGTTCGGCGTGATCTGCACCGTGGTCGCCTTGTACCAAGGCCACGAGACCGAGGCCACGCCCGAAGGCGTGGCCTACGCCACCACCCGCACGGTGGTCATCTCGTCCTTGTGGGTCCTGGGCATGGACTTCATCCTCACGGCACTGATGTTCTCAACGCCGTGACATGGTGCCCCCAAGCTCGCTCTCGCTCGCTACCCCCCGAGGGGGCCGCTCGCCTACGGCCCGGCGAAGCCGGTTCCGTGGCTTCTGCTCGGTAATGCCCGCGATGGCGAAAGATTTCGGAGGAATTTGATGGGCAAGAAAAGTATCGAAACCCTGGTCGGTTTCTTCGTGTTGCTGGGTATGCTGGGTCTGGTGTTCCTGGCGCTGAAAGCGGCCAATCTGGGCAGCGTGGGCGGTGGCGACACCTATCTGGTGCAGGCCCGCTTCGACAACATCGGCGGTCTCAAGGTGCGGGCTCCCGTCCGCACCGCTGGCGTGACGGTGGGCCGCGTGACCAAGATCGTGCTGGATGGCAAGAGCTTCCAGGGCGTCGTGTCGATGGAGATCGAGCGCGGCTACCAGTACCCCAAGGACTCGGCCGCCAAGATCCTGACTGCGGGTCTGCTGGGCGACCAGTACGTGGGGCTGGACCCGGGTGGCGACGACAAGAACCTGGCACCTGGCGACACCGTGCCGCAGACCCAGTCGGCAGTGGTGCTGGAAAACCTGATCGGCCAGTTCCTCAGCAACAAGGCTGACGCGCCGGCTTCCGGGGCGGCCAAGTGAAGACGCCGGGTGCCAGGTGCCTGGGCCGTTTCGCGGCGGCGGCGGCGGTGCTGGCGCTGAGCGCCTGCGCCACGGTGGCGCCCGCAGGGCCGGCCGGGCCGGGCCTGACTGCAGCGGCCCCGGCCGCCACACCTGGCGACCCGTGGGAAGGCTGGAACCGCAAGGTCTACGCCTTCAACGATGTCATCGACCGGACGGTGATGAAACCGGTGGCGCAGGCCTACGAGCAAGTCGTGCCCAGCCTGGTGCGCACCGGCGTCACCAATGTGCTGGGTAATGTCCGCGACGTCTGGTCGGCGGCCAACCAGTTGCTGCAGGGCAAGGTGCAGTACGGTTTAGAGATGGGCCTGCGCGTCGTGACCAACAGCTTTTTCGGCCTGGGCGGCCTGCTCGACCCGGCCACCGAGATGGGCCTGATCAAACGCCCCGAGGACCTGGGCCAGACGCTGGGCCGCTGGGGCGTGGGCAGCGGCCCCTATCTGGTGCTGCCCGTGATCGGGCCGTCCAGCGTGCGCGACGGCGCGGCTTTCGTGGTCGACCGCCAGTTCAGCCCGGCTTCGCTGCCACCCACGGCCGGCGGACAGTACAGCGTGCTGGTCCTTGAGTTGGTGGACGCCCGCACGCGGCTGCTGTCGGCCGGCAAGCTGCTGGACCAGGTGGCGCTGGACCGCTACAGCTTTGTGCGGGATACCTACCTGGCGCAGCGCCGTGACGCGGTCTACGACGGCGCGCCGCCGCAGGAAGCTTTCGACGAAGACCCCGGTGATGGCCCGGTCAAACCACCCGCGGCGCCGCCCGCTGCGGCAGGCTCAGCGGCTTCTTCGGCGGCCAAGTGAACCGCCAGGCCCGCTGCGGCGTTGAGGGTGTGTGGCCCCAGCGCCCTGGGTGCCAACCGCAAAGGATTTTCATGTTCAAGCAACTGTTCTCGACCCGCTCGCTGTGGCTGGCTCTGGCCACCGTGGTGCTCGCCGCACCGGCCCACGCCGAGGTCACCCCCGAAGCGCTGGTCCGCCAGATCTCGACCGAGGTCATCGAAGCCGCCAAGAGCGACAAGGCCGTGCAGGCCGGCGACCTCAGCCGCATCGTCGCGCTGGTCGACACCAAGGTCATGCCCAGCGTGAACTTCGAAGTCGCCACCCGTTCGGCCGTCGGCGTGAAATGGCGCGAAGCCACCCCCGAGCAGCGCAGCAAGCTGCAGACCGAATTCAAGCTGATGCTGCTGCGCCTGTACTCGGGTGCGCTGGCCCAGTTGAAGGACCAGAGCGTCGAGATCACCAAGACGCTGCCCGTGGCCGGCAGCACGCAGATGGTGGTGCAGTCGGAAGTGCGCGGCAAGGGCGAAGCGATCAAGCTGGACTACCGCCTGGACAAGTTCACCGACGCCTGGAAGATCATCGACGTCAACGTCGGCGGCATCTGGCTGGTGCAGAACTACCGCACGCAGTTCGCCCCTGAACTGGCCAAGGGCGGCATCGACGGGCTGATCCAGACCCTGGTCGACAAGAACAAGGCCAGTGGCAAGACCTGACCCCGGACGGACGACGGCGCATGCAACTTCCCGAAATCGCCACGCTGGAGCAAGCCGCTGCACTGGCCCAGACCGTGGCGGCAGCCGTGGCGGCGGGCAGCGGCCCGCTGCACATCGATGCCTCGCCGCTGAAAGCCTTCGACAGTTCGACCCTCGCGCTCTTGCTGCACAGCCACCGCCTAGCGCAAGCCGCAGGGCGTGGCCTGGTGGTCAGCGGTGCGCCGGCGCAACTGGTGCAGCTGGCCCAGCTCTACGGCGTTGAAGCCCTGCTCGGGCTGACGCCGCCGACAGCCGCGGCCATCCTGCCCCGCGCCGCGGCCTAGCTGCCCTCGGCTTGGCCCGGCCCGCGCGGCGTTTCGGCGTAGCGTTTGGCGCGCAGGTTCTTCTTGATCTCCTGCAGCATCGGCCGCAGTTGCGCCGAACCCAGGCGCAACGCCACGCCGGTGGTCAGGATGTCGATGATCAGCAGGTGCAGCAGGCGCGACACCATCGGGCTGTAGCGGTCGGCATCCTCGGGGTGGTCGGCGGCCAGCAGGATGTGCTGGTTGCCCGCCTGCACTTCACGCGCCAGCAAGGAAGCGCTGGCCGTGATGGCGATGACGGTGGCGCCTTTCTTGCGCGCGATCTCGGCCACGTCGAGCAGGTCGCGGCTGCGCCCGGTGTTGCTGATGATGACGGCGCAGTCGCCCGGCTTGAGCATGGTGGCACTCATCACCTGCATGTGGCCGTCGCTGATGGCCGCTGCCGTGACGCCCAGGCGGAAGAATTTGTGCTGCGCGTCGGCCGCCACGATGCCCGAATTGCCCACGCCGTAGAACTCGATGCGGCGGCCCTGGTTCGAGTGGCGCCCGGTGTCGGCCAGTGCCGCAATGGCCCGCTCCACCGCCTGGCTGGCCGCCGCGTTGCGGTAGCGCAGCATGGCCGCCACCGCGTTGTCGATGACCTTGACGACGATGTCGCCGGCCTTGTCGTCGTCGTCCACCGAACGGTGCACGTAGGGCACGCCTTCGTTGACGCTGCCGGCCAGCTTGCGCTTGAAGTCGGCCAGGCCGTCGTAGCCGATGCTGCGGCAAAAGCGCACCACGGTCGGCTTGCTGACCTGCGCGCGCGCGGCCAGTTCCACCACCGGCAGCGAGGCAAATCGGCGCGGGTCGCCGAGCAGCAACTGGGCCACACGCTGCTCGGCCGGCGGCAGCGCGGGGATGGAAGCGCGGATGCGGTCGAGCATGGGCTGTTCGCCGCTAAGGGCGCGTGGCGGTCCAGGCTGCGAGCGGCGCGACGGCGTTGCCCTCGGCCGCGGTAGCGCCACCGGTGTCACCGGGGCCGAAAAAACGGTTGTTCAGCAGGCGCTGCTCGAAGGGCGGGGCGGCTGCGCGCACGCGCAGGAAGGCCGCCGGGCGATGCGCTTCATTGATCACGGTGTTGTCGCTGAAGACCAGCGACAAGGGGCGCCCGTCATAGCCCTCGGCACCGAAAGACACGATGGTCGGGTTGCTGGTGCCGGCACTCTGGCCGATGACATTGCCGACCACGGTGACGCGGCCGCCGTTGGGGAATTCGAGTTCGTAGGCGGCCTGCCCGTCGGGGCCGTCGACGAAGCGGCTGTTGCGGATCTCGCTGACCCGCGCGCGGGACTTCAGCAGGTGGCCGTCGCGTCCACCACTGAAGCGGCTGTCCAGCACGGTCAGCTTGGCGATGTGGCCCACGTAGAGCAGATGCGGCAGGGGCGTGGCCGCCGGCGCCTGGCTGAAGTCGCTGTCGGTGATGGCCAGTTCGGCATCGGGGAAACTCGCCGTCAGGATGCCGTTTTCGTTGTCCACGAAGGCACAGTGCGAGACCTGCAGCCGGCCGCGCTCGAAACGGATGCCGGCGCCGTTGCGGTCGGCCACGCGGGCACCGCGGAATTCGATGTTCTCGATGCGGATGTCGCCATCGCGCACGACCAGGATGCCCTTGCCTTCGGCACTGCGGCCGTCGGCCTGCAACACGGGCCGGCCACCCACGCCGCGCAAGGTCAGCCGCTTGTGCACGATGACGCCGACTTCGCCGCGGTAGGTGCCGGCCGCGATGGCGATGGTGTCGCCGTCCGAGGCCTGCGCCAGCACCGCCGCCAGGCTCTGCCCCGGCGACAGACCGAGCGTCGCGCCCGCCGCCAGCCGGGCGGCCAGCAGCAGCGCCAAGCCCGGCAGCACGGCCCGCGCCAGCGCGCGCCGCCCGACGGTCATTGTTCCTCGGCCCAGACGCAGCCGTCGCGCGCCACCAGCGCGCTGGAAGCCGCCGGGCCCCAGCTGCCGGCCACATAGGGGCGCGGACCGATGGTGTCGGCGCGCCAGGCGTGCAGGATGGGCTCGACCCAGCGCCAGGCCTGCTCTTGTTCGTCGCTGCGCACGAAGAGGTTCAGACGGCCGGCAATGGCGTCCATCAGCAGGCGTTCGTAGGCGCCGATGCGCTCACTGAGGAAGGCCTTGTCGAAGTCCAGGTCCAGCGACACCGGCGACAGCATTTCCTGGCCTTGCAGGCTCGCGCCGCCGCCCTTGGCGGCCAGCAGGTGCAGTTCCAGCCCGTCTTCCGGCTGCAGCTTGATAACCAGCTTGTTGGCCTGCCGCGTGCCGGCGAAGATGGGGTGCGGCACCTCGCGGAAATTGACGACGATCTGCGCGTCGCGCGCAGCCAGGCGCTTGCCGGTGCGCAGGTAGAACGGCACGCCGGCCCAGCGCCAGCTTTGCACCTCGGTGCGCAGCGCGACAAAGGTTTCGCAAGCGCTGTTGGCCGGCACCTTGGCCTCTTCCAGATAGCCCGGCACCCGCTTGCCGCCCACCGTGCCGGCCTTGTACTGGCCGCGCACCACATCGCGCGCCACGGCCTCGGGCGTGAACGGTTTCAGCGAGCGCAGTACCTTGAGCTTTTCATCGCGGATGGCATCGGCGTCGTTGCTCGACGGCGGCTCCATCGCGATCATGGTCAGCAGTTGCAGCGCATGGTTCTGGATCATGTCGCGCAGGGCGCCGGTTTGGTCGTAGAAGTCGCCGCGCGTGCCCACACCCAGTTCTTCGGCGATGGTGATCTGGATGTTGGCGATGCTTTCGCGCCGCCACAGTGGCTCGAACAGCGCGTTGCCGAAGCGCAGCGCCATCAGGTTCTGCACCGCCGGCTTGCCCAGGTAGTGGTCGATGCGCAGCGCCTGCTCCTCGCGGAAGGTGGCGCCGACGATGCGGTTGATGTCCTGCGCACTCTTCAGGTCGTGGCCCAGCGGCTTTTCCAGCACCACGCGCACATGCGGGCCGTTCAGCCCGGCGCGGCCCAGCTGTTCGCAGACCACCGGGAACAGGTAAGGGCTGGTGGCCAGGAAGAGCACGACGGTGTCGGCCGCCCGCTCGTCGACCCAGCGCTTCAGCCCGACATAGTCGTCCGGGTGCGACAGGTCCATGCGCCGGTAATGCAGCAACTCGGCGAAGCGGGCGAACTCGGCTTCGCTGGGTTGCTTGGCCTCTTCGACGCCGCTGAACTTGCCGTGGATGAAGGCGTGGTATTCGGCGTCGCTGCGCTCGTCGCGAGCCACCGCCAGGATGCGCCCACCCTCGGGCAACTTGCCATGGCGGAAGGCCTGGAACAGGGCCGGCATCAGCTTGCGCCAGGCGAGGTCGCCGGTACCACCGAAAAGCACGAGGTCGAAGGACATGGCGGCAGGCCCGGTTGCACGGAACCGGGCGGATGTAATTTAGTTACACCAAAGATAATGCCCGAGTTTCAGACCTCGGTCAACGCCGGCTGGCCCCGCCACGACCGGCGCACCCGCCGTCAGGCGTGCGCCCGGGCCAGCGCCTGCTCGAGGTCGGCGATGAGGTCATCCACATGTTCGATGCCGACCGACAGGCGCAACAGGTCAGCCGGCGCCGGCGTGCCCGGGCCTTCGACACTGGCCCGGTGTTCGATCAGGCTTTCGGTGCCGCCCAGCGAGGTGGCGCGCTTCCAGATGGCGGTGTGCGCGGCCACGGCGATGGCCGCCGCTTCACCACCCCGGGCGCGGATGGACATCATCCCGCCGAAGCCGCCGTGCATCTGCAACTGCGCGACCTCATGGC
Organism: Rubrivivax sp.; assembly: GCA_040400915.1. Classification (GTDB taxonomy): domain Bacteria; phylum Pseudomonadota; class Gammaproteobacteria; order Burkholderiales; family Burkholderiaceae_C; genus Rubrivivax. The sequence continues at coordinate 253,438 of JBBAPI010000004.1, read as the reverse complement.
CGACGAATCCGGGCAGGCCGGGGTACAGCACCTCGGCCACCAGCGGATGCCCGTTGAAGTGCTCGGCGATGCGCTGCGCCGAGGCACAGGCAGCCCGTACACGCAGGTGCAGCGTGCGCATGCCGCGCAGCAGCAGCCAGGCTTCGAAGCTGCCCAGCGTGCCACCCACCTGGGCGCGCACCTTGCGCACCTTCTGCCAGTGCGCGTTGTCGCCGCGGGTGGTCAGCGTGCCGGCGATCAGGTCGGAATGGCCGTTGAGGTACTTGGTGGCGGCGTGCATCACCAGGTCGGCACCGAGCGCCAGCGGCTGCGTCAGCACCGGCGTGGCCACCGTCGAGTCCACGGCCAGCAGCGCGCCAGCCGCGTGCGCGGCCTGCGCGGTGGCGGCGATGTCGGTCAGCGTCCACAGCGGATTGGCGGGCGTCTCCACCCAGACCAGTTTCGTCAGGCCGGGCCGCAGCGCGGCCTGCACCGCAGCAGGGCTGCACATGTCGATCAATTCGACATCCAAACCCCACTGCACGGCGAAGGTCATCAGCCAGTTGCGCAGCGACCAGTACATCACCTGCGGCGCCAGCACGTGGTCACCGGGCTGCAGCGCCTGGAACACCGCAGTCGCCGCCGCCATGCCGCTGGCGAACAGCAGCGTCTGGTGGCCGCCTTCCAGGGCGGTCAGGACCGCTTCGGCCTGGTCGAAAGCGGGGTTGTCTGCGCGCGCATAGACACGGCCCGAACGGTACTGGTTGTCGGGGTCGCGCAGGTAGGTCGACGAGACGTGGATGGGCGGCGTGATGGCACGCGTTGGCTCGTCGATCCAGCCCAGGGCCTGGGCGCTGATCGTCTCGGGACGGGTGGTCTTGGGATGCATGGTCGGGAACTCGGGCAGGGGATAGGCCATGCTAACCGCCGCGCCCTGGGGGCCGGCCCCGGAGCAGCTAGCGCTGGAAGGCGCCCGGGTTCCACTGCGTGCGACCGGGTGCCAGCGCGCGCACCTGGGCCGGCCAGTCGAATTCACCCTGGGGTGCCAGGTTGTGGCCGTTGATGTTGCGCGGGTCCACGCCGCTGCCGCGCCACACCGAGCCGGGCGGGAGTTCGAGGCCATAGGTCCAGATGTCGCGCAGCATGCCGCCGGTGGCGTGGCGGTTGCCTTCCAGATGCCCGGTCACCGCAGGCCAGAAAACGCCGGGGCCGACCAGCAGGTTGTTGATGGCGTAGACCGGCACCTTGTCGGGCAGCCGGTCCGTGAACACGCGCACGAACCAGGCCGGCGACCAGCCGTAATTGATGAAGGTGTTGTGGGCTACGTACAGCTCGTTGTGGTCCCAGCTCCGGCCTTCGCTGCCGTAGGCCAACAGCACCCGGTTGCCGGCTTCGGTGCCTTGCGCGATGACATTGCCGATGACGGTCGCCATGCCGGCGTTGGCCAGTTCGATCTCGTACGACGCCCGACCCCGGACACCGTCGTGGATGAAGTTGTAGGCGATGAGGACGTCCTTGGCCCGCGACTTGATCAGGTGGCCTTCGAAACCCTGCTGGAACCGCGACCCGGTGATTTCCAGCTTGCCGATGCGACCCACGTTCAGCAGGTGATACAGGCCGCCGACCACCTTGGGCGCCGAGCCGAAGACGCTGCGGGTGATGCGCAGTTCAGCGCCTTCGACGTTGGTCGACAGCAGACCGTGTTCGTTGTCGTAGAAGCCGCAGCGCGTGATGTTCAGCTGGCCACCTTCCTGGCGCACGCCGGCACCGCCGCCGTCTGCCGAGCGGGCGCCCCGGAACTCGATGTTGTCGAGCGTGACGGCACCGCCACGCACCGTCCACAAGGCCTTGGCATCCCGCACCTTGCCTTCGCCAGCGATCACCGGGGGTTGGGCGCTGACACCGCGCAAGGTCAGACGCCGGTCTTCGATGAGCAGCGTGCCGCGGTAGTCACCGGCCAGCAACTCGATGGTGTCGCCATCCTTGGCCAGACGCACGGCGTCCTGCAACGCCATCGGCACGCCTTGCGGCCCGACCACCCAGGTGTCCTGCGCCAGCGCAGGCTGGCCCAGCGTCAGCACCACCAGGCCCACAGCGGCGGCCGCGGCACGGACCCAGGACCGCATGCCTTGAACTGCTGACAGTTGCCCCAGTGACCCGCTGCGGAAGCCGATACGGTCCATTCGTTCTACCCACCCTGCTTCACTGCGGTCAGTATCGCCGCAAGCGGCTGCGCCGCCCCGCGATCGGGGTGCCTGGCCACCGATCTGAGGGGGTTCGGCAGTCACCACCCCCCAAGAAGACCGGCACGGCTAGATGGGCACTTCGATGCGCCAGTCGCGCCAGCGCAGGAACACGGCCTTCGGGCCGATCCGCTCCAACAGCACGCCCGGCGCGGCAGCGTCGCCTTCGCGCAGCACCTGGCCATTGACGATGACGAAGCGGCTGACGGCACTGTCGGACCAGATCGCACCGCCCAGCACCAGCGCGGGCAGTTCGCGTCGCAACTCGGCGCCGAGTTGCGCCAGTTGAATGGCGCGCACCGGACTGCTGGCGATGGCCGTCGGTGGCGCTGCCGGTGCTGCTGGCGGTGGTGCTGCCGGTGCTGCAGCAGACAAGTCCACGGGCGCCGGGCCCGGTGAGGCTGGCTGCGGCGCCGAGACCACGACCATCGCCGGCGGGGCTGCCGGTGGCGGTGCCGAGGCTAGCGCCGACGGGGCGGGCAGCACCGGCGGCGCCGCTGCCTGCGTCACGCCGGGTGCCGCTGGCGGCTCGCGGCGCAAGGCCAGCACGGCAGCGGCGCCCAGCACGACCAGCACCAGCACCAGCACCAGCCCGGCCCCCAGCCACCGGGCGCCCGTTCGCCGTGGCCGGCGCGGCGCCGGCGTGGCGACGACCGTGCGGGCATCCAGGCCGGGCACCTGCCCGCGTTCGCGTTCGGCCTGGGCGCGTCGCAGCGCATCGAGGATGTAGGACATGGCGGGCGGCTCAGGGTAAGGCGCCGAGACGGGGTTCGTCGGCCGGCCCCACTGCAGTCCGGCGCATCAGGGCGATCAGGGTCAGCGGGCCGGCCACGCCGTCGGGCGGCAGGCCCTGGGCCAGCTGGAAGGCCCGCACGCGCTCGGCGAGCGGCAGCGCGGCGCTCTGGCCGGTGTCGGGCAGTTGACCGGCCACCCAGGCGCGCAGTTCGGCGCTGCCCTGCGGACCGGCATCGGCGCGCCAGCCCGGGGGCGTGCGCCACAGGGTGGCGAAATCGCCACGCCAGACGCGGGCCAGGGCCGGCAGGGTCAGCTCGAAGTGTTGCGTGCCGGCCTGCAGCGTCGCGCTGTGGTCGCCCAGGGCCAGCAACTGCGCGTAGACGACGGCGCCGTCGCCGGCGCGCAAGGTCAGCAGGCCCGGCCGCGCCAACTGGCGCACGGCGGGCAGGCCGCCAGCGGGGCTGCGCAGGCAGGCCAGTTGCGCCTGGGCGAGCGCCGTGCAGGGCTCGCCCTCACCCACGGCCACGTGCCAGTGCAGCGCCAACTCGCGCCAGGCCGTGGCTTGCCGGCCCTGGGCGGCAGCCAGCACAGGCGCCGGGTCCGACAGCGGCGCCGACGCCGCAGCGGCCGCAGGCGCCGATGCCGCCGATGCAGCGCTCGCCACGAAGCCCACGGCGGCAGACGCCACCCCGGTGGCAGCGACCACGCTGGCGCTGGACGCGGGTGCCGACGCGCTGCGGGCTGCGGCGGCTGTAGCCCCGGCCTGCGCCACCGCTGGCGAGGGCGCCGAGCGCCACAGGGCCGTCAGACCCCAGCCCAGGCCCGCGCCGAGGGCCAGCACGACGGCCAGGGTCAGCGCCCGGCGGGCTCGGCCGTCGCGTCGGGCGGATTCGCCAAAAACTTCCAGCGCAGCCTGGTCCACCGTGCGCCGGTCGGCGCGTGGGCGACCCTGCGCGTAGGCGCCCAGCAGGGCGCGGTCGGCGAGCAGGTTGATGCGCCGCGGCACGCCGCGGCTCAGCACATGGATGCGGGCGAGCGCAGGGCCATCGAAGGGCAGCTGCGCGCCGGTGCCGGCCACCGCCATGCGGTGGCGGATGTACTGCTGCGATTCGGCCGCCGACAGGGCGCCCAGGTGGTAGCGCGCAATGACCCGTTGCGACAGCTGTTCCAGTTCGGGGCGGGCCAGCAGGTCGCGCAATTCGGGCTGGCCGATCAGCACGATCTGCAGCAGCTTGCGCTCGGCGGTTTCCAGGTTGGTCAGCAGGCGCAGTTGTTCCAGCACATCGGCGCTCAGGCTCTGCGCCTCGTCGATCACCAGCACGGCCTGCCGGCCCTGGGCATGCGAAGCCAGCAGGAAGTCATTCAGCGCGTCGACATGGGCCTTGATGCTGCGCTGGTCTTCAGATGCCGCAGCCGGTGCCGAACTGCCCGCTGCCGGCGCCGCGCCGAGACCGAACTCTGCGCAGACGGTCTGCAGCAGCTCGTGGGCGGTGAGCTTGGGATTGAAGATGTAGGCCACCGCACAACGGGCAGGCACCTGCTCCAGGAAGCAGCGGCAGACGGTGGTCTTGCCCGCGCCGATCTCGCCGGTCAGCAGCACGAAGCCGCCACCGCCGCCCAGGCCGTACAGCAGGTGCGCCAGGGCTTCGCGGTGCTGCTCGCTCATGTACAGGAAGCGCGGGTCGGGCGCGATCGAGAACGGCTCCTTGCTCAACCCGAAGAACGGTGCGTACATGCGGCCGAGGATAACGGGCAGGCGAGCGCCCGGCCGGGTTCAGGTGCGCCAGATGCGCGGCGGCTCGGCGTCCAGGCCCCAGGCGGTCTGCCGCCAGGCGGCCCGCACGGCCACCAGCAGGTGCATCACCGGCTCCACCTGCGAGGCCAGCACCCGCAGCAGGACCAGGCTGTTCTGCGGCGATGTCACGCCGGCCGTCGCCGCCAGCGGGCTGCCAGAGACGGCGTGCCGCGCCGCATCCAGCAGGGCTGCACGCCGCGCCGGCTGCAGCGGCGTGCCCGTGGCCAGCCACAAGGTGGCCAGCACGCTGTGGCCGGCCCAGCCCTGCGGCCCGTGCAGCAAGACGGCGTCGTCGGCCACGATGCGCGCCCTGTCCAGCCACGTGCCGGGCACCTCCAGGCGCTGCCGGTACCAGCCCTGCACGAAGGGCTGCTCGGCGGCGGGCAAGCCGAGCGCCAGCACGTCCCAGCCGATCATCTCGGCACCCGGCGCCAGTTCGGCGCGCAGGCTGTTTTCGGCGCGGCAGCCGCTGTGGGCGATGGTCTCCATCGGCAGCCATTCCAGCCGGGCGCCTTCGGCCAGGTGGAGTTGCGTCTGCTGCAGCGCCTGCGGGCCTTCGCTGCGGTAGAAGCGCGTGGCGCCGGGTGTGGTGATCAGCGCGTGGGCCCCGGCTTGCAGCGTGGCATGGATGTGCAGTTCATCGCCCCCCACCACGCCGCCCGGCGGGTGCACCAGCACGTGGTGGCAGATGGACGGACCCTCGGGGTACAGCGCCTGCAGCACCCGCAGCGGGCCTTCGTGGCGGTCGTGTGCGACGGTGCGCGCCGGGCTGCCATCGGCGCCAGCGCGGCGGTAGTTCAGCGTGAGGTGGCCGCGCCAGCCGGTGCTGGCGCCATCGGTCAAGCTCAGGCTTCGACTTTCGAAGTCAGCGGGAAGCTGGCTGGGCTGCGGATCGAAGCCACCGAGAGGTCGATGTCGAGTTGAGGCCAGTACAGGTGGTCGGGCGTCGGGCGCTCGACAGCCAAAAGCTGTTCGATGGTGGCGCGCTTGAACCAGGGGAAGTCGGCGAAGGACACGGCCAACTCTTCGTCGCCCAGCAGCAGCCAGAAGCAGTGCGGTGACACGTTGGTTATTTCAACTGCCGAAGTGGCGATGCCAGGCATCTTGGATTTCCTTCAGGTGCGCCTCAACCACTGCTTGCGCTTGACGGACCTGCAGGGGCGCAAGGCCGATGTTCAGGGCCAAGTGTACCGAGGGGGTCAGCCAGAACTTGGCCTCGCCGTCCGGATGCGCCACATGGACATGCTTGCGTGCTTCTTCGCGCGAAAAGAAGAACAGACGGAACTGACCTTCACGGGCGATGGTGGGTGCCACGTGGCGGCGCCGTCAGGCCTTCGTTTGCCAGAACCCGAGATGCAAGGCCGCGATCTCGGCTTCCGCCTGGGGCACCGGCCCCGTCACCGCGATGGCCTTCTGCCCGGCCGCGAAGACGCTGCGGCAAGGCAGGTTCAGCGTCGGGTTTTCAGCATGGTTGCCGGTCAATGCCAGCAGCCGCTCTTCGGCCATGCCATACAGCAGCCCGCCGATGTTCGCCCAGTACTGCGTGGCCGCGCACATGGCGCAGGGTTCGACGGTGGTGACCAGCGTGCAGCCCCACAGCGTGGCGGCGTCGAAGCGGTGCGCCGCCACGCGGGCCAGCACCGCTTCGGCGTGGTTCACGGTGTCGACATTGCCGTGCTCCAGCAGCACGGTTTCGCCGTCGGCGGCGACCAGGATGGCGCCGAAAGGGTGGCGGCCGTTGGCCATCGCTGCACGCGCCACTTCGTTGGCACGGCGCAGGTGCTTGAGTTTTTGATCGTCGGTCATAGGCGGCGCTTCAGTCCCAGGGATTCAGCAGCTTGACGCCGGTGGGCCGGAAGTCGGCGACATTGCGGGTGACGACTTGCAGACCGTGAACCAAGGCGGTGGCCGCGATCAGTGCGTCGAGTTCGGGGCGCGGATCGGGCACGTGAAGCTGGGCGCAGCGCAGGGCAACGGTTGCGTCGACGGACAGGATACGGCCCGCAAAACTCGGCAAGACCCGGGTGTCGATCCAGCTGCGGAGGATCGCAGCTTGGGCCATGTCGCGGCGTGCCACAGAAAGCACACCGAGTTCGATTTCCAGCAGCGTGATCGCCGACAGGTACAGGTCCGCCACTGCGACGGTATCAGCCCATGCTTTGACGCGAGCGTCCATCTTGTCCTGACGACGCATTTCAGACAGTACGTTGGTGTCCAGCAGGTAAGTCATCCCAGGTCCAGGACACGCATGGGCGACTTGCTCCGGGGCGGAATTTCGAACTCCATGCCCTCAGTCCCCGGCATGGCCAGCGCCTCAGCCAGGCTCGGGCCCTGCCCCAACAGCTTGCGGTAGGCGTCGTGCCGCAGCAGCACATAGGCCGGCTCACCCCGGTCGGTGATGACCACAGGCCCCGCCTCAGCCGCACGCTTAGCCCCGCTCACATCCTGATTGAACTCGCGGCTGGAGATGGTGGTGATGGACATGGGCGCCTCCCGAGGTCTGTTTCGGTCTTGAGTCTACGATCCTACATCCACCTCACTCCCCGTGCGTCCCCCGGTGCGCCCAGCCCGTCGTGCGCTTTTCCACCCAGCTGAACAGCTCGTACATGGCCATCGCCATGGCGCCGATGGTGACCAGGCCGGCGAAGGCCAGGGGCATCCGCTGCTGGCTGCCGGCCGTTTGCATGAGGTAGCCGATGCCGCTGTCGCCGGCGGTCATCTCGGCCAGCACGGTGCCCACGAAGGCCAGCGTGATGGCGATCTTCAGGCTGCCGTAGAAGTAGGGCATGGACCGCGGCAGGCCGACCTTGACCAGCACGTCCCAGCGCTTGGCGCCCAGCACGCGCAGCACGTCTTCCAGTTCGGGTTCCAGCGTGGCCAGGCCGGTGGCGATGTTGACCGTGATGGGAAAGAAGCTGATCAGGAAGGCCGTCAGGATGCCCGGCCCCAGGCCGATGCCGAACCAGACCACCAGGATGGGCACCACCGCGGCCTTGGGCACCGCGTTGAAGCCCACCAGCAGCGGGTACAGGGCGGCATAGGCCGCGCGGCTGCTGCCGACCAGGAAACCGAGCAGCACGCCCACCGCGATGGCCAGCGCGAAGCCCAGCATGGTCACCCAGAAGGTCTTCCACGCGGCTTCCAGCAAGGGACCGCTGAATTCGGTGAACTGGGTGGCGATCTGCCAGGGGCTGGGGAAGATGAAGTCCGGGATCTTGAACAGCACCACGAAGACCTGCCACAGCAGCAGGATGGCCAGCAGCAGGACGAAGGGCGACCAGCGCTGGAAGGTTCGGGTCTTCATGAAGGGCTTCACTGCGCCACCGCCGCGCCCGTCTTGCGCATGGCGCCGATGTGGCCGCGCAATTCATGGACGATGTCGGTGAATTCCGGCGTGTAGGTGACTTCCAGGTCGCGTGGGCGCGGCAGGTCGATCTGGCGCTGCACGACGAAGCGCCCGGGGCTCTTGCTCATCACATAGACCGTGTCGGCCAGGAAGACGCTTTCGCGCAGGTCGTGGGTGACCAGGATGACGTTGAACTTCTGCGCCGCCTGCAGGTCGCGCAGCGTGCACCACAGTTCTTCGCGGGTGAAGGCGTCGAGCGCGCCGAAAGGTTCGTCGAGCAGCAGCATCTGCGGTTCGTGCACCAGGGCGCGGCAGATGCTGGCGCGCTGCTGCATGCCGCCGCTGAGCTGCCACGGGAACTTGTCCGCATAGCCGTCCAGGCCCACGCTGCTCAGCAGGTCGCGCGCCTTGGCTTCGTATTCCTTGCGCCGGGCCTTGAAGCTGCTGCGGTAGGGTTCGACGATTTCCAGCGGCAGCAGCACATTGTCCAGCGTCGTGCGCCAGGGCAGCAGGCTGGGCGCCTGGAAGGCCATGCCGCTGATCTTCAACGGGCCGGTGACCGGCGCGCCGCCGATGTGGATGCTGCCCTTGCTGGGCATCTTCAAGCCCGTGGTGAGCTTCATGAAGGTGCTCTTGCCACAGCCACTGGGGCCCACGATGGCGATGAATTCGCCTTTGTTCACCTGCAGTGAAATGTCTTCCACCGCAAAGTGCCCCTGGGCCAGCAGCTCGTCGTTGTAGGCGAGCCAGACATGGCGGAAGTCGACGAAGGCGGTCATGGTCGGGGTGGTTTCAATGCGGGATCGGTCTGCGCATCAAGGGGTCGCGGCAGACGCGCAATCAGTTCCTTGAAGGTGTTCTGGTAGAGCTCGGGGGCTTCCTTGTGCAGGTCGCTGTGCGAACCGCCGGCGACGGGCACCCAGCGCACGCCGCGCGGCGCGGCTTCGCGCAGGCGCTGGCCCAGGTCGATGGGCACGGTCCTGTCTTTGCTGCCATGCAGCATGACGATGGGCGCGTCGATACGGCCGATGCGCGACAGCGAATCGAATTCCAGCGTGGTGACGGCAGCGCCCACGCGGCCCCAGAAGCCGGCCGATTCGGCCACGTCGGGCAGCCGCGTGAAGGCCGATTCCAGAACCAGCGCACCGTAGTCGGCGTTCACGTGCAGGACGCTGGCCAGCGACACCGCCGTGGCGGTGCCCATCGAATGCCCGTAGATCACCCGCCGGCCCGCTGTGGGCTGGCGCTTGACGAGTTCGCTCCAGGCGACACGGGCGTCGGCCGAGATGCTGGCTTCCGACGGCACGATGGCCGTGCTGTCGCCCCAGCCGCGGTAGTCCACCGCGACGATGGCGAAGCCGGCCTGCCGCAGCGCCTGGATCTTGGGCAGGTTCTCGTAGAGGTTGCGAAAAGTGCCGTGCAGGTACAGCAGGGTGGGCGCGTCGGCGTCGGGCTGCGGCAGCCACCACAGGGCCAGTTGTTCGCTGCGTCCGCCCTCGCCCGGCACGGTGACCATCCAGCGCTGGTCGCCCGGCCTGAAGGCGATCTGCAGCGCGGGGCTGCCCTCGGCGTAGGCCATGGGCCGGCCCGGCGTGGGGCGCAGCGCCCACTCGCGCTGCTTCACGTCCAGCCATGAACATCCGCACAACAGCGCGGCCAACCCGCAGGTGAAAGCCGCCACAATGCGCCGCATGCCCTACCTCACCCATCGGCCCGCGAGGCCGTTTTTTTTCATTTGCATCACCGTTGCTGCTGCCGCCAGCCCCACCACGGCGAGGGCCTACGACTGGAATTTCAACATCTTCGACGACCCCGGCAGCTACCGGCTGATGGTGTCGCCCTACACGGCCCATTTCCGGCGCAGTCCTGAACACAAGCCTGTCTGGGCGCTGGGCGTGGAACGCCAGCGCAACGACGGCCGCATTGTGGGCGCAGCGTACTTCAGAAATTCGTTCGGCCAGCCCAGCGCTTACGTTTATGTCGGACATCACTACGACGGCGTCTTGGGCGTACCGCAGTGGAACGCGCAATGGTCGGCGGGCCTGCTCTACGGCTACGTGGACCCGTACAAGAACAAGGTGCCGCTGAACGTGAACGGTTTTTCGCCGGGTGCCGTGCTGTCCACCGGCTGGCAGTTCACCAAGAGCACCTCGGTGGAACTGCACATGCTGGGCGATGCGGCCGTGATGCTGCAACTGTCCTACCGCCTGCCCTGAGTCACTTCCTGGCAGCCGGCGGCAGCACGTTGAGCTCGGCCTTGGTGGGCAGGTAGCTGGCATTCCAGACGGCGCCAGGGTCGACACGCGTCTTGGTGTTGAAGGCGTCGGACACCTGCGAAGCCATCAGCGCCAGGCGGCCGGGAACGGCTTGCCCGAAGCCCTCGGCCCGCGCATCGGGGCTGGCCACCACCGAGTCGATGGCCATCTTCAGGCGGCGCGTTTCCAGCGCCACGTCGATGATGCCGTCGCGCGCCTTCACCGTAGCGATGGCCTCGTCGGGCTTGGCCATCACGTCCTTGGCGCCCTTGACGAAGGCGCTGAGGAAGGCCTTCACCGCCGCCGGGTTCTCTTTCAGCAGCTTCGGGCTGGCGATGATGACGTTGCCGTAGAGCTTCACGCCGTGCTCGCTGAAAGGCAGCACCACGATGTCTTCGGGCTTCACGCCGCGCGCTTCCAGGTTCAACTGCGAGGTGAAGGAAAAGCCGGTGATGGCGTCGATGTCGCCGCGCACCAGCATGGTTTCGCGCAGCGGCGGGTCCATGCTGGTCCAGGTCACGCTGTTGATGTTGTTGGCCTTGGCGAAGACCGGGAAACCGCGCCGTCCGGCGTCGAAGACCGGGGCGCCCAGCTTCTTGCCATTCAGGTCGGCCGGCTTGGTGATGCCGTTCTTCTTCAGGGTCAGCACCGCCGCCGGCGTGTTGTTGTAGACCATCATGATGGCCACCGGCTTGTTCGCCGCGTCGGGGTTGTTGGCGTGGAATTCCATCAAGGCGGCGAGGTCGGCAAAGCCCATGTCGTAGGTGCCCGAAGCCACGCGGGTGACGGTGCCGCCGCTGCCGTTGCCGGCGTCGATGGTGACGTCGAGGCCGGCGGCCTTGTAGTAGCCCTTGGCGCCGGACGCCAGGAACAGCGCGGCCGGGCCTTCAAAGCGCCAGTCGAGCTGGAACTTGATGGGCGTGTCGGCCAGCGCCAGGGCGGGGGCGGTCAGCAGTGCGACGGCAGCGATCAGGGAGCGGCGCTGGATCTGGGCAAACAGGGGCTTCATCAAGACTCCGACAGACGAGGATGGGAAAGAATGCCCTGGCTGAGCGCAAGTTCCGTGCTCACGGCGCACCCGGGGTTGCGCACCATTTTGCAGCGTTGCGCCTCAAGGCAGTGCGGGGCGCGTCAAACCCGCAGCAGGTCGAGCAGGGTGCGGGCGATGACGCGGGTGGCGCCTTGCAGGTCGGACAAGGCCAGGTGTTCGTCGGCCCGCTTGGCATTGCTTTCCAGCACGGTGCGCGGGCCGGCGCCGTAGATGACGGCCGGCACACCGTGGGCGCCGTACAGGCGCACGTCGGTGTACAGCGGCGTGCCTGACTCGGGCAGGGCCACGCCGAACACGGCCTGCCCGTGTTGCTGGATGGCCGCCACCAACGGCGCGTTGCCCGGCAGCGGTTGCAGCGCCTTGGCCAGCAGCAGGCGCTGGATCTCCAGACGGACGCCGGGGAAGGCCGCCACGCTGGACGCGATCAGGGCCCGCACTTCGGCCTCGACGGCCGTCGCGTCTTCCTCGGGAATCATGCGGCGGTCGAGCTTCAACACCACCTTGCCGGGCACGACATTGGTGTTGCTGCCGCCTTCGATGCGGCCGACGTTCAGGTAGGGGTGGGTGATGCCTTCGACTTTCGACAGCCGGGTGCGCAGCACATCGTTGTAGGCGTACAGCGCCGTCAACAGCCGGTTGGCCGCCTGCAGCGCGTCCACGCCGGTGTGCGGGTAGGCGGCATGCGAGGCCAGCCCGTGCAGCGTCACTTCCAGCTGCAGGCAGCCATTGTGGGCGGTGACCACCTGGTAGCTGAAGCCGGCGGCGATCAGCAGATCGGGCTTCGTCAGGCCGTGCGACAGCAGCCAGCCCGGGCCCAGTTCACCGCCGAATTCCTCGTCGTAGGTGAAGTGCAACTCGACCCCCCCTTTCAATGGAGCGCCCAAGGCCTCCAGCGCCCGCAGCGCGAAGGTGAAGCTGGCGAAATCGCTCTTGCTGACAGCCGCCGCGCGGCCATAGAGCTGGCCGTCCACCACCTCGCCCGAGTAGGGGCCGTGGGTCCAGCCTTCGCCCGGCGGCACCACGTCGCCATGGGCGTTCAGCGCGATGTTGGGGCCGCCTGCACCATAGCGGCGGCGCACGATGAGGTTGGTGATGGACTGCAGGCCGTGGGCTTGCACCTCGGCTGCCGGCACGGCGTGTTTTTCGGCGACCAAGCCCATGCCGGCCAGCAGTTCGGCGGTGCGCTCGGCATGCGGCGCGTTATTGCCCGGCGGCGTGTCGGTGGGCACCTGCACCAGGGCCTGCAGGAAGCGCGTTTGCTCGTCGAAGTGCGCGGCGATCCAGGCGTCGAGCTTGTCGTAATCGGTCATTCTTGGGCCAGGCCTTCGAGCAGGTTCATGAAAGCCGCGACGCACAACTCGGCGTCGTCGGCGGTGATCGTTTCCAGCGGGTTGTGGCTGATGCCCGCATTGCCGCCGCGCAGGAAGAGCATGGCCTGCGGCATCACCTCGTGCAGCTTCATCGCGTCATGGCCGGCGCCGCTGGGCATGCGGAAGACCGGCAGGCCCAAGCGCTGCACCGTGGCTTCCCAGCGCTGCTGCCAGGCCGGCGCGCTGGGCGCGGCCGATGCGGCCAATGTCTCTTCCAGCTGAAAGGCCACGCCGCGCCGGCTGCAGATGCGCGCCAGTTCGGCGCGCACGTCGGCGCCCAGGGCGTCGCGCGCCGCGTTGGTGGTGGCGCGCAGGTCCAGGCTGAACTGGCAGCGGCCGGGCACGACGTTGATGCTGCCCGAGGGCACATTCAACATGCCCACCGTGCCGACCACGTCAGGCACTGCGGCGGCGCGCTTCTCGACGAAGAGCGCCAGCTCGGCCACGGCACAAGCCGCGTCGCGGCGGCGGTCCATCGGCGTGGTGCCGGCGTGGCTGGCGGTGCCGACGACTTCGCCCGTGCAGCGCAGGCTGCCGTTGATGGAGGTGACCACGCCCAGCGGCAGGTCCAGCTCGTTCAGCACCGGGCCTTGTTCGATGTGGACTTCCACGAAACCCAGGTAGCGCGCGGGGTCGCGCTGCGAGGAGGCGATGGCGTCCAGGGTGGCCGGCAGGCCGGCGGTGCGCATCGCGTCGCGCATCGTGATGCCGTCGGCATCGCGCTGGTCCAGCCAGGCCGGATCGAAGTGGCCGGTCAGCGCACCACTGCCCAGGAAGGTGGCCTTGTAGCGCTGGCCTTCTTCTTCGGCAAAGCCCACGACCTCGAAACCGAAGGGCAGGCGGCGGCCTTGGGCATGCAGTTCGGCCACGATGGCCATGGGCACCAGGATGCCCAACCGGCCGTCGTACTGGCCGCCGTTGCGCACCGTGTCGTAGTGGCTGCCGGTGAGCAGGCGGCGGGCTTGCGGGTCGCTGCCGTGGTAGACGCCGACAACGTTGCCGACCGCGTCGATGCCGAATTCGTCGAAGCCGCAGTCGCGCATCCAGGCCTGCAATTGCGCGGCGCAGGCCTGGTGTGCCGCGGTCAGGTAAGTCACCGTCAACTGGCCGGCTTCCTGGAAGCCCGGGTCGCTGTGCACGGCCAGCGCTTCGGCCCAGTCCCAGACCTGCTGGCCGCGCGTCGGCGTGACGCCGAACTTGTCGTTCAGGCGGATCTCGGCGATGCGGTGGATGTTGCGCAGGGCCTCGGCGAATTCGAAGTCGGCGTGGCCGGCCAGACGGCGTTCGAAGGTGGCGATGATCTCGCTGCGGCCCAGGCCCAGGCCGCGCGGACCGCGCACCGCCAGGATGAAGGGCCAGCCGAACTGGGCGTTGTAGTCGGCGTTGAGTTGCTGGACGCGCGCGAATTCGGCCGCGCTGCAAGCGGTCAGGCCCGAGGTCTTCTGCTCGTTCGTGCTTTCCGCCGTCAAGGTCTTGCTGACCATGGCCTTGCCGGCCAGTTCCGGGTGGGCGCGGATCAAGGCCAGTTGCTGTTCACGTGAGGCTTGCCGCACGGCACAGGCCAGCGCGTGTTTCAGTCCGGCCAGCGAACCGAAAGGGCGCTGCGCCGCAGCCACTTCGGCCACCCAGGGTGAGTGTTCGTAGGTGCCGTCCAGCAGGGCCACGAAATCGGCCAGCGGCGCGTCGTTGAGTTGTTGCAGCGTCAGCATGGCAGGTCTCGTTCAGCGCCAGACGAAGGCCGTCGCTGCGTCGTAGGGATGGGTGTCGCGCCAGTGCTTGGCGATGTCGATGCGGCGGCAGATCCAGACGTCGGCACGGCTCTGCACATGGTCCAGAAAGCGCTGCAGCGACGCGATGCGGCCGGGCTTGCCCAGCAGCCGGCAGTGCATGCCGACGCTCATCATCTTCGGGCGGTCCAGCCCGGCCGGGTCGCCCTCGGTGTACAGCGCGTCGAAGCTGTTGCGCAGGTAGGTGTAGAAGTGGTCGCCAGTGTTGAAGCCTTGCGCCTGGACATAGCGCATGTCGTTGGTGTCCAGCGAATAGGGCACCACCAGATGCGGCGCCAGGCTGCCGTCGGTCTTCTGCACGCTCAGCCAGAAGGGCAGGTCGTCGCCGTAGTAGTCGCTGTCGTAGGCGTAGCCGCCCTGGTCGGCGACCAGGCGGCGGGTGTTGGGGCTGTCGCGGCCGGTGTACCAGCCTTGCGGCCACAGGCCTCGTGTCATGTCCTTCAGAACGTGGGTGGCCACACCCATGTGCTGGCGTTCGGTGGCCTCGGGCATGTGCTGGTGGTGGATCCAGCGCAGGCCGTGGTTGGCGATCTCGTCGCCGCGGGCCAGGAAGGTGTCCAGCAGTTCGGGGTAGCGTTCCATGGCCGAAGCCACCGCAAACACCGTCAGCGGCAAGCCGCGGCTGTCGAATTCGCGCAGCAAGCGCCAGACGCCGGCACGTGAGCCGTATTCGTACATCGACTCCATCGACATGTGGCGGTTTTCATAGGCCTGGGCGGTGACCAGTTCCGACAGGAAGGTCTCGCTGGTCGGGTCGCCGTGCAGCGGGTTGTTCTCGCCGCCTTCTTCGTAGTTCAGCACGAACTGCAGTGCGATGCGCGCGCCACCCGGCCACTGGGCATGCGGCGGGTTGGCGCCGTAGCCGCGCAGGTCGCGGGGGTAGCTGGGGCGTGGCGGTTCGGTCATGGCGGCTGGCGGGTGACGTCAGGGAAGGCAGTGGCAACGTTCTTGCGTGGGCGTCGAGAATAGCCCGGGAAACGGCAGCCGCCGCACCACCACCCTCTCAGAGAACAGCAAACCATGGGCCACCTCAGCACCCACGTCCTCGACACCGCGCACGGCTGCCCGGCCGCCGGCCTGCGCGTCACCTTGCAGAAGATGGCGGCCGACGGTCCCGTCACGCTGAAGGCCGTGACCCTGAACGCCGACGGCCGCGCCGACGGCCCGCTGCTGGACGCCGCCAGCATGGCGGTCGGCGCCTACCGCCTGCTGTTCGAGGTGGCGCCCTACTTCCGTGCCCGCGGCGTCGAATTGCCCGAGCCGCCCTTCATCGATGTGGTGCAACTCGACTTCGGCATCGCCGACGCCGCCGGCCACTACCACGTGCCCCTGCTCGTCAGCCCCTACAGCTACAGCACCTACCGCGGTTCCTGATGGACATCTACATCCTCGACTGGCTGAACCTGCTGCTGCGCTGGACCCACGTCATCGTGGCCATCGCGTGGATAGGCTCGTCCTTCTACTTTGTCTTCCTCGACTTCAGCCTGACCAAGCCCACCGACCCGGCGCTACTGGACAAGGGCGTGGGCGGCGAGCTGTGGGCCGTGCACGGCGGCGGTTTCTACAACCCGCAGAAGTACGCGGTGGCGCCCAAGACCATCCCCGACCACCTGCACTGGTTCTTCTGGGAAAGCTATTCCACCTGGCTGTCCGGCTTCGCGCTGTTCACGGTGCTCTACCTCTTCAACGCCAGCAATTTCCTCATCGACAAGAAGGTGCACGACTGGTCGCCCGCGGCCGCCGTGGCCGCGGCGCTGGCTTTCCTGGGTGCCTTCTGGGTGGTCTACGACCAGATCTGCCGGCGGGTGGGCGAGCGCAACAAGGGCGAGGTCGGTGGCGACAGCACGGTGGCCGGGCTGGTCTTCGTCTACGTCATCGCCGCGTCCTGGGGCGCCTGCCAGCTCTTCGCCGGTCGCGCCGCCTTCCTGATGGTGGGCGCCATGCTGGCCACGGCGATGAGCGCCAACGTCTTCTTCTGGATCATTCCCGGCCAGACGAAGGTCATCGCGCAGATGCGCGCCGGCGAGCCTGTCGAGGCCATCCACGGCCAGCGCGCCAAGCAGCGCAGCGTGCACAACACCTACTTCACGCTGCCGGTGCTGATCGCCATGCTCAGCAACCACTACGGCTGGCTTTACCAGGCGCCGCACAACTGGCTGGTGCTGGTGCTGTTGATGTTGGCAGGCTCGCTCATCCGCCACAGCTTCGTGGCCCGCCACAAGGCGCTGGTGGCCGGCCAGCGGGTGCCGTGGGAATATGCCGCCGCTGGCGTGGCCGCCCTGCTGGTGCTGGTGGTGTGGCTGGCCCCGGCGCCGCAGCCCCCGGCCCCACCGCCGCCCGCCAAGGTGGTGCTGGCCGACGTGCAAGCCGTCGTCAACCAGCGCTGCGTGCTCTGCCACAACGCCCAGGTGAACCAGAAGAACGTGATGCTGCACACCCCCGAACTGATCGTGCAGAACGCGCAGGCGATGTACCAGCAGGTCGTGGTCCTGAAGGCCATGCCGATGAACAATGCCACGGCCATCACCGAGTCCGAACGCGCGCTCATCAAGCAGTGGTTCGAGACGGGCACCCCCAGAAATTAACCCTGTCCTTCACAACCAGACCGAGACCCAACATGCCCACTGTCCACATCGAACTCTTCCCCGGCCGCACGCTGGACCAGAAACGCGCCTGCGCCGTGGCCGTGTCCGAGGCCATCGTCAAGACCTTGGGCGGCACCTACGACGGCGTGGACATCGTCTTCACCGAGGTCGAGAAAAGCAACTGGGCCACAGGCGGCCAGTTGTGGTCGGACAAGACGGCCACGCCCGCGCCCACGCCCAAGCCGGGCACCTGAGCGCAGCGGCATCCCACCATGGCCACGCTGCTGATCCGCCACGCGCGGCTGCTGGTGACGATGGACGCGCAGCGGCGCGAGATCGCAGACGGCGCGCTGTTCGCGCGCGACGGCGTGATCGAGTCCGTGGGCGCGACAGCCGACCTGCCCGACACGGCGGATGTCGTCCTGGACGCCACCGACCAGATCGTCATCCCCGGCCTGGTGAACACCCACCACCATATGTATCAGACGCTGACGCGGGTGCTGCCGGCGGCGCAGGACAACGAGCTGTTCGGCTGGCTGCAGGCGCTGTACCCGGTGTGGTCGCGGCTGACGCCCGAGATGGCGCACACCAGCACCCAGCTGGCCTGTGCCGAACTGCTGCTTTCGGGTTGCACGACCAGCAGTGACCACCTGTATCTCTACCCCAACGGCACCCGGCTGGACGACACCCTGCACGCCGCGGCCGAGATCGGCCTGCGTTTCCATGCCGCGCGCGGCAGCATGAGCGTGGGCGTCAGCCAGGGCGGGCTGCCGCCGGACA
This sequence comes from Rubrivivax sp., assembly GCA_040400915.1. Classification (GTDB taxonomy): domain Bacteria; phylum Pseudomonadota; class Gammaproteobacteria; order Burkholderiales; family Burkholderiaceae_C; genus Rubrivivax. The sequence goes on along the minus strand of JBBAPI010000004.1, from coordinate 235,512 downwards.
GCATGGTCGAGGACGAGGCGGCCATCCTGAAAGACACGCAGCGCCTGATCGAGACCTTCCACGACCCGGCGCGTTACGCGATGCAGCGCATCGTGGTGGCGCCCTGCAGCCCGTTTTCCGTCAGCCGCGAACTGATGCGCGACGCGGCCTTGCTGGCGCGTGAACACCGGGTCAGCCTGCACACCCACCTGGCCGAGAACGACAACGACATCGCCTACACGCGCGAAAAGTTCGGTTGCACGCCGGCCGAATACGCCGAGCAACTGGGCTGGCTGGGCCCCGACGTGTGGCACGCCCACTGCGTCAAGCTGGACGCGGCCGGCATCGCGCTGTTCGCCCGCACCGGCACCGGCGTGGCGCATTGCCCGGGCAGCAACATGCGGCTGGGCTCGGGCATCGCGCCCATCCGCGCGATGCGTGACGCGGGCGTGCCGGTTGGCATCGCGGTCGATGGTTCGGCCAGCAACGACAGCAGCCATTTGCTGGGCGAAGCGCGGCTGGCCCTGCTGCTGCAGCGCGTGGGGTTCGGGGCCACCGCGATGTCGGCGCGCGAGATGCTGGAAATCGCCACCCTGGGCGGCGCCCGCGTGCTGGGCCGTGACGACATCGGCGCCCTGGCGCCGGGCATGGCCTGCGACCTGGTGACGGTGGCGCTGGACGACATCGGCCTGGCCGGCGCCGACCACGACCCGCTGGCCGCGCTGCTGTTCTGCAGCGTGGCGCGGGTCCGGCACGCGGTGGTCAACGGCCGTTGGCTGGTGCGGAGCGGCGAGTTGCTCACCGTCGAGCAGCCGGCCCTGGTGGCGCGGCAGCGGCGGCTGGCCCGTCAGTTGTTGGGCGGCACAGCCTGACCGGGCCTGGAAAAACCCCGCCACCTAGGGCCGATGCGGGCCTGTCGCGCCTTGGGCTTGGGACAGAATCGGGCATCACATGTGCCTGCCCCTGCCAGGGGCGCGCCCCCCCGATCGCCCAGCCAGGAGCCCCCATGAACGGCCAAATGATGCAGCAGCCGCTGCTGATTTCTTCCTTGATCACCCACGCCGAACGCCACCACGGCGAACAGGTGGTGGTGTCGCGCCGCGTCGAAGGCGACATCCACCGCGAGACCTACAAGGAGATGGCCGCGCGGTCGCGCCGCATGGCCAAGGCCATTGCCGCCCTGGGCGTGCAGCCCGGCGACCGCGTGGCCACGCTGGCCTGGAACGGCTACCGCCACATGGAGCTGTACTACGCCGTCAGCGGCAGCGGCGCCGTGCTGCACACCCTGAACCCGCGCCTGCACCCCGACCAGGTGGTCTACATCGCCGACCATGCCGAAGACCAGGTGCTGTTCTTCGACCTGACCTTCTGGCCGCTGGTGCAGGCCGTCGCGGGCCGCACCAAGACCGTCAAGCACTGGGTGGCCATGACGGACCGCGCGCACATGCCGGCCGACGCCGCCAAGCTGCCCGGCCTCTTGTGCTTTGAGGATCTTCTTGAAGCCCAGGACGACCGCTACACCTGGCCGAGTTTCGACGAGAACACCGCCTCGTCGCTGTGCTACACCAGCGGCACCACCGGCAACCCCAAGGGTGTGCTCTACAGCCACCGCAGTACGGTGCTGCACACCTTTGCCATCAGCATGCCCGACGCGCTGAGCGTTTCGGCCAGCGACAGCATCCTGCCCGTAGTTCCGATGTTCCACGTCAACGCCTGGGGCCTGCCCTATGCGGCCTGCATGAACGGCGCCAAGCTGGTCTTCCCCGGCGCCGGGCTGGACGGCAAGAGCCTGTACGAACTGTTCGAGGCCGAAAAGGTCACCGTCTCGGCCGGCGTGCCCACCGTGTGGCAGGCGCTGCTGGGCTATGTCGAGGCCAACGGCCTGAAGTTCAGCACCATGCGCCGCACGGTCATCGGCGGCTCGGCCTGCCCGCCGGCCATGCTGCGCAAGTTCGGCGACGACTACGACGTGCGCGTGCTGCACGCCTGGGGCATGACCGAAATGAGCCCGGTGGGCACGGTGGCCGCCTTCAAGCCGGTGCACGCCGGTCTGGACCAGGAAGCGCTCTACGGCGTGATGTCCAAGCAGGGCCGCGCGGTCTATGGCGTGGACCTGAAGATCGTCGACGAGAACGGCGCCGAGCTGCCCTGGGGCACCGAGACCTCGGGCGATGTGCTGGTCAAGGGGCCGTGGATCATCGACCGCTACTTCAAGGACGAAGGCGGTGACCCGCTGGTCGATGGCTGGTTCCCCACCGGCGACGTGGCGCGCATGGACGCCGACGGCTACATGCAGATCACCGACCGCAGCAAGGACGTGATCAAGAGCGGCGGCGAGTGGATAGGCTCCATCGACCTGGAAAACATCGCCATGGCCCACCCCGGCGTGGCCATGGCGGCCTGCATCGCGGCCTTCCACCCCAAGTGGGACGAACGCCCGCTGCTGGTGGTGATGAAGAAGCCCGGCGCCGAGCTCACGCGCGAGGAACTGCTGGCCTTCTTCGACGGCAAGATCGCCAAGTGGTGGACCCCCGACGACGTGATCTTCGTCGACGCCATCCCACTGGGCGCCACCGGCAAGATGCAGAAGAACAAGCTGCGCGAGCAGTTCAAGGGGCACACGCTGCCGACGGGCTGAAACCGGCCGGGCGCCCGTTGCTGCCGTGTAGCGCGCAGCCCCGGGGTTGGCCTTGATGCACACCAGCGCCGATTGCGACTGCTGGGAATTCCGGATTGAAACCGGGCTGCGTGCAGCTGACCATAGGCGGGCAACAGGGTCGGTGGCCCCGCAAGGTGCAGGACCACCGCGATCCAATAGGAGACCTCATGTCGTTGGCAATGGATATGGGCAGGACTGCCGCAGGCAGTGGCAGCCCAGCGGGCTTCCTGTCGAAGGAACGCATCATCGCGGCCCCGGGTTTCAACCGCTGGCTGGTGCCACCGGCCGCCCTGGCCATCCACCTGTGCATCGGCATGGCCTATGGCTTCTCGGTATTCTGGCTGCCGCTGTCCAAGGTGCTGTCGGGTGCGGCCGCCTGCGCCAAGGGCACGGGTTTCATGGGCTCGCTGTCCGCGGGCCTGGCCGAGTTCACGGCCACCGACTGCAACTGGACCCTCTCCACGCTGGGCTGGATGTACACGCTGTTCTTCGTCTTCCTCGGCTGCGCTGCGGCGATCTGGGGCGGCTGGCTGGAGCGGGTCGGCCCGCGCAAGGCCGGTGTCGTGTCGGCCGTGTGCTGGTGCGGCGGCATGCTGATCTCGGCCTTGGGCATCCAGCTGCACCAGTTCTGGCTGATGATCCTGGGCAGCGGTGTCATCGGCGGCATCGGGCTGGGCCTGGGCTACATCAGCCCGGTCAGCACGCTGATCAAGTGGTTCCCCGACCGCCGGGGCATGGCCACCGGCATGGCCATCATGGGCTTCGGCGGCGGCGCGATGATCGGCTCACCGCTGGCCGCCGAGTTGATGAAGCTGTTCGCCACCTCGACCGGTGGGGGCGTGGCTCCGACTTTCGTGGTGATGGCGCTGATCTATTTCGTGTTCATGATGGGCGGCGCCCTGAGCTACCGCGTGCCGGCCAGCGGCTGGAAGCCTGAGGGCTGGACACCGCCGGCGGCGCAGACCCGCAACGCGATGATCACCCAGCAACACGTGCACGTCAGCAAGGTCTGGGGCATCCCGCAGTTCTGGCTGGTGTGGATGGTGCTGTGCATGAACGTGTCGGCCGGCATCGGCGTCATCGGCATGGCCAGCCCCATGCTGCAGGAAGTCTTCGGCGGCAGCCTGATCGGCGTGGCCAAGAAGTTCGGCGAGCTCGACAAGGGGCAACTCACCGCCATCGCTGGCGTGGCCGCCGGCTTCACCGCGCTGCTCAGCCTGTTCAACATCGGCGGCCGCTTCTTCTGGGCCAGCCTGTCGGACCTGCTCGGTCGAAAGTTGACCTACGTCGTCTTCTTCGTGCTGGGCGGGGCGCTGTACTTCAGCATCCCGGGCAGCGCCGGCAGCGGCAACAAGCTGCTGTTCGTGGCCGCCTTCTGTCTCATCCTGAGCATGTACGGCGGCGGCTTCGCCACCGTGCCGGCCTACCTGGCCGACCTCTTCGGCACGCAGATGGTCGGCGCCATCCACGGCCGCCTGCTTACCGCCTGGGCCACGGCCGGCGTGCTCGGCCCGGTGGTCGTGAACTACATGCGCGACTACCAGCTCGGCCTGGGCATCCCGCGCGAACAGGTCTACAACCAGACCATGTACATCCTGGTGGGCATGCTGGTGGTGGGCCTGGTCTGCAACCTGCTGGTGCGGCCGGTGGCCGCGAAACACTTCATGACCCCGGCTGAACTGGCCGAGGAAAAACGCCTGGCCCACGACAGGGCCGCAGCGGCCGAAGTCGGCCCGGGCACCATGACCTTCCACGGCACCAAGGGCATCTGGGTCTATGCCGCCTGGGCCGCCGTGGGCTTGCCGCTGGCCTGGGGCGTCTACCGCACGGGCTTGAGCGTGGCCAAGTTCTTCAACTGACCTTGGGCCGGCCTGGCGCGGGCGATCAACCCGCCAGGGCCAGGCCGTCGGCCTGCAGCAGGCTTTCCAGCGCCTGTTCGCGGATGCCGAAGTAGCGCTTCAGCTCGGCGATCTGCGCCAGCGCCGCGTCGGCGGGGCGCACGGTCCTGCGCTTGACCGCCAGGATCATCTTGTTCTTGCGCGTGTGCTCCAGCGCGATGAACTCGAAGACCTGGGTGTCGTAGCCGCTGGCTTCCAGCAACAGCGCGCGCAGGCTGTCGGTCAGCATCTCGGCCTGCTGTTCGGCGTGGATGCCGTGCTGGAAGACCGGCCGCAGCGGGTGCGGGCTGAGCAGTTGCGGGCGGATCTGCTTGTGGCAGCAGGGGCTGCACAGGATGATGTCGGCGCCGGCCTTCAGGCCCAGGTGGATGGCGTGGTCGGTGGCGGTGTCGCAGGCGTGCAGCGCGATCATCACGTTCATCGCGCCGGGGGCGAAAGTGCGGACGTCCCCGGCCTCGAACTTCAATCCCGGCAAGCCGAGTCGCGCGATGGTGGCTTGCGCTTCGGCCACCAGGTCGGGCCGCAATTCGACGCCGGTGACCTGCGCGTCCACGCCGTGGGCGTGGCGCAGCCAGTCGTGGATGGCGAAGGTCAGGTAGCCGCGGCCAGCGCCGAAGTCGGCCACCTTCACCACCTTCGCGTCAGCCAGCCGCGAGCCCTGCAGCGCGTGCGCAAAGACCTCGACGAACTTGTTGATCTGGCGCCACTTGCGCGCCATCGCCGGCACCAGCTGGTGCTGCGCATTGGTCACGCCCAGCGCCGTCAGGAAAGGCTGCTGGATGGCGATCCAGCGCTGCTTGTCGCGGTCGTGCCCACCGGCGGCGACGGGCTGCGCCGCGGCCTCGGCATCGCCGGTTTTCGTGGTGTTCAGCGCCGCCGTGCCGCGCTTGCCGAAGACTAGCTGCGCTTCCTCACCGGGTGTCAGCAAGTGCGCGTTGCGGAAGGCCGCGCCGACCAGCGACCGCAGCAGGGCCACACCTTCAGCCACTGGCAGGTTCTTGGTGATGTCGCGCGTGGCGTGGCTGGTGACGAAGCTCAGCACAGCCTGGCCTTTGAGCTGCAGCGGGCGCACGACGACGCGTTGCGCAGCGTCGGCCGCCACGGTGGACGCCGGCCGCGCCAGGACCAGCTTGATCAGCCGGCCAGCACCCAGCGCCTCGTCCAGCCGGGCCCAGAAACGCTGCTGGGCCTGGTCGCTGCGCAGGGTGGCGGCGTCGCTCGCGGCGGGCGCGGCAGCCGGTGCCGCCAGCGTGGGGGGGGGATACGGGTTCACCCCGCGATTGTCGCCGCGTGAACCCGCCGCCCGCTCACTCGCCCGGGATGCGCTGCGGGTTCAGGTGCACCGGCGCCGCCTTGCCCTTGCGCAGGCGGATGTTGAGCATTTCCACGCCCAGCGAAAAAGCCATCGCGAAGTAGACATAGCCCTTGGGCACGTGGTGGTCGAAGCCTTCGGCCACCAGCACCACACCCACCACGACCAGGAAGGCCAGGGCCAGCATCTTGATCGTCGGGTGGTCGCTGACGAAGCGGCCGATGGCGCTGGCGAACAGCATCATCAGGCCCACCGAAACCACCACGGCGGCGATCATGACCCGCACGTCGTCGACCATGCCCACCGCGGTGATGATGCTGTCCAGCGAGAACACCAGGTCGACGACCATGATCTGCAGGATCACCGCGGTCAGCGCAGCCTTCACCGGCCCGCCGCCCGGCGCCTCGTCGCCTTCCAGCGACTGGTGGATCTCGCCGGTGCTCTTGTAAATTAGGAACAGGCCACCGGCAATGAGGATCAGGTCGCGGCCCGAGATCTCCTGCCCCAGCACGGTGAACAGCGGCGCCACCAGGCCGACGATCCAGGCCAGCACCAGCAACAGCCCGATGCGCATGAACATGGCCATGAACAGGCCCAGGCGGCGCGCGAATTCCTGCTTCGCCTTGGGCAGCTTGTCGACCAGGATGGAGATGAAGATGATGTTGTCGATGCCCAGCACCAGTTCCAGCGCGGTGAGGGTGGCAAAGGCAATCCAGGCCTCGGGGCTGGTCAGCAGTTCAAGCATGGTCGGGTGCGGCACAGTGGGCGGAAGGCCGCATCCTAAAGAATCGCGGCTCAGCCCCAGCGCCCCAAGGGCCACGGCGGCCAGGGTCGGGGCGGGCATCGTGCCAACCCCGGCTGCCCGCTGCGTACTTTCATCAACCATGAAGACGACCGAGACGACCGTCCAGACCCACGGAGGAATGCCATGAATCCTGAACCGACGGCCCTGCCAGCCCGCCCAGCCACCTCCGGCACAGTGCCGCGCGTGCTGGTCTTCGGCGAATGCATGATCGAACTGCAGGGCGAGGCCTTCGGGGCCATGCGCCAGACTTTCGGCGGCGACACGCTCAATACCGCCGTCTACCTGGCGCGCTGCGCCGGCGCCCAGCTCCGGGTGAGCTACGCCACGGCCCTCGGCGACGACGCCTTGAGTGAGGGCCTGCTCACGCGTTGGGCCCTGGAAAACCTGGACCTGGGCGCCGTGCGCCGCCTACCCGGCCGATTGCCCGGCCTGTACCAGATCGCCACCGACGCCCAGGGCGAACGCCACTTCAGCTACTGGCGCGGGCAGAGTGCCGCCCGGGCCTACTTCGACACGCCCGAAGGCGGCACGCCGCTGGAACAGCAAGCCGAGGGCTCCGCAGCGCTGTACTTCAGCGGCATCAGCCTGGCCATCCTGCCGCCCGCCGGCCGGGCGCGCCTGCTGGCCCTGGCGCGGCGGCTGCGCGAGCGCGGCACGCGGGTGGTCTTCGACAACAACTACCGGCCCCGCCTGTGGGCCGACGCGGGCCAGGCGCAGGCCGCCTACGCGCAGGCCTACGCGCTGGCCGACATCGCGCTGGTGACGCTGGACGACGAACAAGCCCTGTGGGGATGCCCCGACGCCGACCAGCAATTGGCGCAGACCCTGGCCCTGCCCTGCCCCGAACTGGCGGTCAAGCGCGGCGCGGCGGCGACGCTGCTGCGCGAAGGCGCCGCGCCGCCTCAGGCCATCGCCACCCAGCGCGTGGCGCAGGTGGTGGACACCACGGCTGCCGGGGATGCCTTCGCCGGCGCCTACCTGGCGGCACGGCTGACGGGCGCCGAAGCCGCTGCCGCGGCAGCGGCCGGCAATGCCCTGGCCGCCGTGGTGGTGCAGCACCCGGGTGCGCTGATCCCGCGCTGGGCCATGCCCTGAGCCGCGGGGTCAGCAGACTGCCGGGCGGGAGCGCCGGGCCGCTCAGGGCGCCTGAGCCGGCGCCGCTGTCGGCGCGGCAGCCATGGCCGGCGCCGCCGCCAGGTTGGCTGCCAGAAAGCCTTCCAGTTCGCGGTAGAACTGCACCCGGTGGCTCTGGAACGACAGGCCGTGGTCGCCCCCTTCCAGCTTGACCAGGCGCACATTCTGGCCGGCCTCGCGCAGCGCGTCGGCCATGTCCTGGCTTTGCTCGAAGGGCACCACGCGGTCGTCGGTGCCGTGCAGCAGCAGCACGGGTACCCTGAAGCGGGCGGCCAGTCGCCGCGGTGAGGTGTCTTTCAGCTGCGGGCGGTCGTCCCAGCTCGAGCCCACCTGCTTGCCGTAGACATCCGCGCCGTTGACATAGTGCGCACGGAAGCGGGCCATGGCGATGAGGTCGCTGACGCCGGCCAGGCTGACCACGCAGCGGTACAGCTCCGGCGTCTTGGCGCCACCCATCAGTGCGGCATAGCCGCCGTAGCTGCCGCCGACGATGGCCACGCGCGCCGGGTCGGCGGTGCCGCGCTGCACGGCCCACTGCACGGCGTCGGTCAGGTCGTCCTGCATCTCCAGGCCCCAGCGCTTCAGGCCGGCGTTGACGTGCTCGAAGCCCAGGCCCGCCGAACCGCGGAAGTTGACCTGCAGCACCGCATAGCCCCGGCTGGCCAGGAAGCTGGCTAGCGGGTCGAAGTCCAGCCCGTCGCGGCTGATCGGGCCGCCGTGCGGCAGCAGCACCAGCGGCAGTTGGTGCTGCGGCAGGCCGTCGGGCAGGGTCAGGAAAGCAGGCAGCTGCAGGCCGTCACGGGCGGTGACGGTCAGCGCCTGCTTGCGCGCCACCGAGCCGGCTGGCAGTTCGGGGAATGGGCGGCCCAGCACGCTCATGCTGCTGTTGCGGCGGTCGCCCACCATGAACTGCGGGGTCTGTCCGTTGCCGCTGCTGTAGAGCAGGTAGCGCGACCCGTCAGCGCTGAACTGCAGCAGCCGGTTGTAGCGCTCGGGCAGGGCGGCGTCGATGGCCCGCACCAGGGCCTGCGTAGCGGGGTCCCAGTAGCGGGCTGCGGCGGCCTCACCGGCAACGCCGCCGCGCAGGCCCACGGGTTGGCCGGTGACCGCCTCGCGCACCAGGGTGCCCGAGATGTCGCCCAATTCCGACGCCAGCAGCAGCTGGCGCGGCAGGGCCGGGTCGCGCAGGTCGACCTCGAACAGGGCGCGCCGGCCTTGGTGGTCGGCCAGCACGAAGAGCTGGTTCGGGTCGACGCCGAAGCCCAGCGGCTCCACGCTGTGGCGGTCGAAAAGGTCGTAGGACCAGGCGGTGCGCCAATGGTCCCCGGTGGGGTCGCTGAGCAGCACCTCGATCTGCGTGCCGACCTGGCGCACGCCCAGGCGCACGCGGTGGCTGGCGTCGGTCATCCAGCGGCGCACGCCATGGCGGCGGCCCTGCACCAATTCGCGCTCGCCAGTGTCGACGTTGACGCGGTAGACACCGGGCGAGATGTCGCGGCCGTCGACCGGGCTTTGCAGCAGGATGTGGTGGCCGTCTTCGGGCAGCCAGTCGACGACGTGGTCCTGGATCTGCGCGTAGGCGCTGGCCACCGCGAAGGCCGCCGGCTGGGCCAGCGTCCTGACGCGGCTGCCGTCGCGGTCCACGGCCACCAGCCGCGTCTCGGTGGTGGCCACGCCGTTGCGTTGGGCGGCGAAGTGCAGGCTCATCACCAGGCGCTGGTTGTTGACCCAGCGCAGCCAGGCGAAGCGCTGTTCGCGGTTGTCGGTCTTCATGGCCGCACGCAGCGAAGCGCTGCCATCGATGGGGCGCGTGACGACGACCGCTTCGTCGCCCCGGTTCATGATGGCGGCGAAGAAGCTGCCGTCCGGCGACAGGGTGGGCGATTCCAGCTGCGGCAGGCGGGCGTAGGCCTCCAGGGGCGGCTGGGTCGCGGCACCCGCAGGCGCCGGGGGCGCCAAGGATGCCACGGGTGCCGGGGCCGCCACCTGCGCCCGCAGCGGCCCGGCCACCCCGACCAGCACGGCGATCAGCAGCAGGTGGTGCCACGCAGCGCGCTTCACAGTCATCATCAAAGTCCTTTCAGGGCGGCGGCCGCGCGAGCCGCCAGTTCGGCCAGCAAGGCCGCGTTGTCCTGGCCCAGGCCCGGCGCCTGGCGGCGGTGGCGGCCGGGCGTGCGCGACAACTTGGGCACGATGCCCGGCACCGCCAGCACGCTGCCGTCGTCCATCGTCAGGGTGTCGAGCATGCCGCGCGCGGCGTAGTGCGGGTCGGCGGCGATGTCGGCCACGGTGTAGATGCGGCCGGCCGGCACCGCGGCGGCATCCAGCACGGCCAGCACCTGGGCCACCGTCTGCGCTGCGGTCCACGCGGCTATGGCCACGTCGATCTCGGCCACCCGTGCCACGCGGCCGGCGTTGTCCGCCAGCGCCGGGTCGCGGCCCAGGTCGTCGCGCGCGATGGCCGTCATCAGGCGCTTGAAGATGCTGTCGCCATTGCCGGCGATCAGCGCGTAGCCGTCCTGGCAGCGGTAGGCGTTGCTGGGCGCGATGCCGGGCAGCGCACTGCCCGCCGGTTCGCGCACGGCCCCGAAGGCGCTGTACTCGGGCAGCAGGCTTTCCATGCAGTTGAAGACGGCCTCGTACAGGGCCACGTCGATCAGCTGTCCTTGTCCACTCCGCTGGCGTTCGTGCAGCGCGGTCAGCACGCCGATCACGCCGTGCAGCCCGGCCAGCGTGTCGCCGATGCTGACGCCCACGCGCACCGGCGTGCGGCCCGGTTCGGCCGTCAGGTGGCGCAGGCCGCCCATCGCTTCGGCCACCACGCCGAAGCCGGGCTTGTCCCGGTACGGGCCGGTCTGGCCGTAGCCGCTGATGCGCAGCACGATGAGCCGCGGGTTGCGCGCCATCAGGTCGGCCGGGTCCAGGCCATAGCCTTCCAGCGCGCCGGGGCGGAAGTTCTCGACCAGCACGTCGCTTTCGTCGGCCAGGCGGCGCACGATGTCCTGCGCCGCCGGGTCCTTCAGGTCCAGTGCCACGCTGCGCTTGTTGCGCGCCTGGATTTGCCACCACACCGAGGTGCCGTCCTTCAGCAGCCGCCAGCGGCGCAGCGGGTCGCCGCTGCCGGGCGGTTCGATCTTGATGACCTCGGCGCCGAAGTCGGCCAGGGTCTTGGCGGCGAAGGGGCCGGCGATGAGCTGGCCGAGTTCGAGGACCTTCAGGCCGGCCAGGGGCAAGGGGCTCGCGGTCGGGTCGGGCAGCGGTGTAGCGGGCGGCGCGGTCTTCATGCTCAGCATGATGACGCAGGCCGGCCGCGTCGCCACACAATCCAGGGCTTGCCATTCGCCTGGAGCTTGCCATGACCGCGTCGACCGAAGCCCGCTGGAAACACGACGGCGTGGCCGTCGTGCGCGCCGATCAGCTGGACACCAACACCGCCCAGACACCCGGCATGAACCGCGCCGCCGCCATCAACTTCGCGCGCACCGGGGCGCAGAAGCTGTGGGCCGGCACGGTGCACATCCACGCCGGCGCCAAGACCGGCGCCCACCACCACGGCGCGCTGGAAAGCGTGATCTTCGTGGTCCGGGGCCGCGCGCGCATGCGCTGGGGCGAGGCACTGGAATTCACTGCCGAAGCGGGCCCGGGCGACTTCATCTATGTGCCGCCCTACGTGCCGCACCAGGAAATCAACGCCAGCGCCGACGAGACGCTGCAGTGCGTGCTGGTGCGCAGCGACGGCGAGGCCGTGGCGGTGAACCTGGACATCGAACCGGCAGAGGCGCCCGAAACGGTGGCCTGGATAGACCCCATACACCGCGCTTGAAAGGCTCCGGAAGGGCCGGGGCGCTCCCAGCGCCGGTCAGCCGCCGATAGTGGGCGCCACCCGGCGGCGGCTCGCCGCCAGACCCGCCAGGGCCAGGCCCACGAGCGCCAGACTGGCCGGCTCCGGCACCGATTCGAAGGGCAACTGGGTGACCACGCCGCCGGTGTCCGAGACCGTCGCGCCGCCACTCAGGCCGTAGCTGCCCGCCAGGCTGCCGGTGCAGGTGCTGCCCAGGCTGTTCATGTCCAGCGTCACGGCGGCGGTGTCGGCCAGCACCCGGCCGCACAGGTCGGTGGCGCCGGTGTTCATGGTCACGGCGGTCAGCGCCAGCACATTGCCCATGAAGGTGCTGTTGGTGCCCAGCGTGGCCGAGCTGCCCACGTTCCAATAGACGCCCGCACCGGCACCGGTGTTGAAGACATCCACCACCGAGTTGGAACTGGTGATCAGGGTGCTCGCCATCTGGAAGACCCACAGCGCATTGGCATTGCCGCCACCGTCCAGGCGCAGCAGGCCCGACAGGTTGGTGGCGCCCGCCGTCACGGTGTAGACACCCGGCATCAGCGTCAGGCCGACCATGTCGGCCAGGGACAGCGTCGTGCCCACGCCCAACGAAGCCAGGTTGGTGCGCGCCGTGGTCAACTCAGCCTGCGCCTGCATGGCAATCGCGGTGCCGGCGTGAACCAGGCCGCCGACCTGAGGGTCCGAAACCGCCACGCCGGGCGACGAGAGCAAGCCGGTGACGGCATTGGCCCCGCCACTGCTCCAGACACCGACGTTGTCGCCGATGACGCTGGTCGGCACATTGGTCACGGTGGAGGCCCCCAGCACCGAGAAGCTGGACAGGTCGGGCCCCAGCAGGGGTGTGGCACAGGCGAGCAGGGGCAGGAACAGGCTCGCCAGCAGGCTCAGTTTGCGGGGCAGACGGCCTGCGGGGCGTCGTGTGGGGTGTGGGGTGTGCATGGAATCTCCATGGGGTCCATGCTACGGCCACACCGGTCTTCGGTCTGTGTACCACCGCACGCAAACCGAAGGTCCAACCCCCTCGATTCGGGAGGTCTACTTCGGGAAGCGCACCAGGCGCTGGGCGCCTTGCGGCGGCTCGTACTGCGCCATGTTCATTTCCATGGCCAGCAGGGTGTAGTAGCCGATCACGCCGGTCAGGTCGATGACGCCCTGCTTGCCGAAGCGCTTCTCGGCACGGGCGTAGGTCGCATCGGACACGCGCTTGGTGCGCTGCAACTCGGTCGAGAACTCGTAGACGATCTCTTCGTCGTCGCTCATGCCCTGGGGCCTTCGGCCTTCGGCAATGGCGTCGGCCACGCTGGCCTTGATGCCGGCCTTCAGCGCGATGGGGTGGTGCACATGCCACTCGTAGTCCTGCGTCCACTCACGCGCCGTGATCAGGATGACGAGTTCGCTCAGCGTGGTGCCGATGGCCGACTTGTAGCGCAGGTAGTCGCCCATGCTGCGCGCCACGGTCATCACCTGCGGGCTGTGCAGCAGCGGCTGGAAGGGCCCCGAGAGGGGCGCCTTGCGCGCCGCCTCGAAGTCGGCCACGGCCTGTTTCTGCTCGGCGGTGTAGTCGGCCGGCGCGATGGTGGGCAGGCGTTGCTGGGCCTGGGCGCTGAGGCCGGTACCCAAGAGCAGGCAGGCGGCCAGCAGCGGGCGGACCAGGGTGTGTGAAGGGGTCATGCGGCAGACTCCAGGCAGGTCGGTTGGGGGGTTGACCCAGGCTACCGCGAAGGCGGTGCCGGCGTCAGCGGGGAAGCACGGGCGCCGGCGTGGGGTGGACCCTGATGACCGGCTCAGCCGCTCACCACTTGCACCCACCATCCTTGCGCACCGCTTCCACCACCAGCGGCACCACCGCCAGCAGTCCGGCGCCGGCATAGGCGCTGCGGCAATCGGCCTTGGCCGTCTTGGCGATCTGCTGACCCAGCTTGTCCTCCAGCTCGGGCGGACGCGGCATCACAGCCAGCACGCCGCCGCCCAGGCCGCGCGACAGTTCGCCGCCGCGCGGGCGCGCCAGCTGCAGGTTCAGGCGCGGCGGTGCCGAGGCCGGCAAGGCCGGTGCGCCGGCCACGTCATGGCCCAGGCGGGTGCCGGCATCGACCGCGCCCGGCGGTGCGGTCGCGCTGGGCAACCCGGCGGTGACCGGGCTGACAGCGGTGGCGGTGGCGGTGGCGGGGCTGGTCGGACTGGCCGGACCGGCGGCCGGCGGCAACACCGGCGCCGCAACAGGCTGCAAGGGCTTGGCCAGGCTCTGGATGGCCTGCAGAGCCGGCTCGGCCGGCACCACCGGCAAGGCCAGATGGGGCACCGATGGCAGAGCGGCCACGGGCTGCGCCACCGGCGGGGGCGCCAGCCGCGGCGCCATCAGCGGCGCGGCGCGGGGCGCCGTCAGTTCGGGCACAGCGGCCAGGACCGGCGCAGCGGCGGCGGGCGGCAGGGCCTGGCTCTCGACAGCCGATGCCGGCGCAGGCACGGTGGCGCGATTCAGGCCGGAAGCCAGCTGGCGCACGTTGACGGGAACCGGAACGGGAACGGGTACAGGAACGGGAACGGACACCGGCGTCGGGACGGGCACGGTGGCTGGCACAGCCTCCACCGCACGCTCTTCCACCACCCGACCGGGCTCGGGCAGCAGGCCCGTCGGCAGGGCCGGCCGCAGCGCCGGCACGGGCGCGCGCGCCAGCGGCGCCAGAGCCGGGTCGGTGAGGGCTGCTGCCGGCAGCGGCGCCCAGCGGCCCAGCTGCGCCGCACCCGCCTCGGCGGGCACTTCGGGCGCGGTCTGCGCCCGCACCGCGCCGCCCCAGCGCGGCGTCTCGGCCCGGCCCACGGCGCCGGTGGCCACGGCCGGTTCGGGTGGCAGCGCTTGCGCGCGGCCCGCTGTCTCGGGGCCGCGCAGCGTCACGTTGACGGCACCCCACACGCCTTCACCGGGCTTCGCCGTGCCACCGGGCGCGTCGCCCAGGGTCAGCACCAGCCAGACGTGGGCCAGCAGCGCCAGCAGCACGCAGCGGTTCAGCGTGGTCGCTTCGGCGCGCGGCCACACGGTGGGCAGGAGCAGGGTGTTCGGGTTCACGGCCTCGGGTCTAATTGTGCGTTCGAGACGGGCGGCCCGCTTCACCGCAGCGCACGCAGGACCGCCCCGTCGACCCCGCAATTCCATCGATGGTCGCTGTGCAGAACCCCCTGGCAGCCCGTTTCAACCCGACAAGGATGCACGATGACCCGTTGCGACAGCACCCAGGCCTGGGCCGCCCTGCAAGGCCACTACCAAGCCCATGGCCGCAGCCTCGACCTGAGCGAGGCCTTCGCCCGCGACCCGGGCCGCCATGCTGCCCTGGGCTTCGAAGCGCCCGAGGTCTACGCCGACCTCAGCAAGAACCACATCGACACGGCTACCTTGCACTTCCTGCTCGACCTGGCACGCGAATGCGACCTGCCCGCGCAGCGCGACGCGATGCTGCGCGGCGACATCGCCAATGTCACCGAAGGCCGCGCGGTGCTGCACACCGCCCTGCGCGCGCCGCCGGGTGCGGGCCCGTTCAGCGCTGAAGTCCACGCCGTGCTGGACGCGATGCTGGACTACGCCGAGCAGGTGCGCGCCGCCCCCCATCTCACCGACATCGTCAACATCGGCATCGGCGGCAGCGACCTCGGGCCGCAGATGGCGGTGCGGGCGCTGGAATCCTTCACCCAGGCCGGCCTGCGCATGCACTTCGTCAGCA
This sequence comes from Rubrivivax sp., assembly GCA_040400915.1. Lineage (GTDB taxonomy): Bacteria > Pseudomonadota > Gammaproteobacteria > Burkholderiales > Burkholderiaceae_C > Rubrivivax. The sequence goes on along the minus strand of JBBAPI010000004.1, from coordinate 220,165 downwards.
ATGTCGATGGCCACGACATCGCGCCGCTGCTGGCCCGGCTGGACGCCAGGAAGACGCTGTTCATTGTGGCCAGCAAGACCTTCACGACGCAGGAAACCATGGCCAACGCGCACGCCGCGCGGGACTGGTTCCTGAGCCAAGGCGGCGGCCACACCGAACGCCACTTCGCGGCCTGCACCAGCAACGTCGCAGCGGCGGCGGCCTTCGGCATCAGCACCACCTTCGGCTTCTGGGACTGGGTCGGCGGGCGCTACTCGCTGTGGAGCGCCATCGGCCTGCCCGTGGCCATCGCCATCGGCGCCGAAAACTTCCGCGCGCTGCTCGCCGGCGCCCACGCGATGGACCGCCATTTCGCCGCAGCCCCGCTGGCCCAGAACCTGCCGGTGGTGCTGGGCCTGATGGACGTCTGGTACCGCAATTTCCACGGCTACACCAGCCGCAGCGTGGCGCCCTACCACCAGGGCCTGGCCCGCTTGCCGGCCTATCTGCAGCAGCTGGAGATGGAAAGCAACGGCAAGCGCGTGGCCATGGACGGCGCCACCCTGCCCTACGGCACCAGCCCGGTCGTCTGGGGCGAGCCCGGCACCAACGGCCAGCACGCCTACTTCCAGATGCTGCACCAGGGCAGCGACGTGATCCCGGTGGAATTCATCGCCGTCAAGCACCCGACGCACCGGCTGGCCGAACAGCACCGCATGCTGCTGGCCAACTGCCTGGCGCAAAGCCAGGCGCTGATGCTCGGCCAGTCCGCCGCGCAGGCCCACGCCGCACCCGCGCCCACCGCCTCGGCCGACATCGCACCAGCCGTGCTGGCGCTGCACCGCAGCTTCCCCGGCAACCGGCCCAGCACGACGCTGGTGCTGGACCGGCTGACACCGCGCGCACTGGGCGCGCTGATTGCGCTGTACGAGCACCGGGTGTGGACCAGCGGCGCGGTCTGGGGCCTCAACAGTTTCGACCAGTGGGGCGTCGAACTCGGCAAGGCGCTGTGCGGCCAGTTGCTGCCGCGCCTGAGCACCGGCGACACCACGGGGCTGGACGCCTCCACCGCCGGCCTGCTGCAACGCTTGACAGCCCGCAGCCCGGCATGAAGCGGGGGGTCTTCGACCGCAGCGGGCTTCAGTCGGCAGGCGGCGGCGGGATGGCTGCGGCCGGCCCGGCGTCGCCTTGTTCAGGCTCGCCATCCGCCATCCAGGCCTCCAGCAGCGTGTAGGCCACGGCCAGCACCACCGGGCCGATGAAGATGCCGACCAGGCCGAAGGCCAGCAGGCCGCCGATCACGCCGGAAAAGATCAGCAGCAGCGGCAGGTCGGCGCCCATGCGGATGAGCAGCGGGCGCAGCACGTTGTCCAGCGTGGTGACGACCAGCGCGACCACGACCAGCAGCACGCCGCCCGCCGTGTTGTCCGACCAGAAGGCCCACGCCGTGGCGGGCACCAGGACCAGCACCGGGCCGATCTGGGCGATGCACAGCATGAAGGTCAGCGCCGTCAGCAGGCCGGCCACCGGCACACCGGCGATCAGCAGGCCCAGGCCGCTGATCAGGGCCTGGACCAGCGCCGTGCCGCCGACGCCCAGCGCCACACCGCGGATGGCGCCACCAGCCAGGTCGACCACGCCAGCCCCGCGCTCGCCACCCAGGCGGCGGGCGAAGCGCCGCACCAGGTCGGCAGCCGCTTCACCACTGGCGTACATGACGGCGGCGATGACCACCGTCATCAGGAATTGCAGCAGCAGGAAGCCCACGCTGCCCACCTGCGCCACGAACCAGCGGGTCACGTCGCCGGCGTAAGGCGACAGCTTGGGCAGCAGGTCGTGCATGCCCAGCACCGCGGCCTGCTGCCAGCCGCGCTCGAGCATGTCGCCGACCATCGGCAGGTTCACCAGCCAGCGCGGGGGCAGCGCCGGCAGGTGCATCTCGGCAAGCAGCTTGGCCCAGTCGATCAGGCGGTCGGCATTGCCCACGATGGTGACGATGGCCAAGGCCAGCGGCACCACGAAGAGCAGCAGCAGCAACAGCGTCATCACCGCCACCGCCAGGCCGCGGCGGTTGAACAGCCGGCGCTGGACCTGCAGCATCAGCGGCCAGCTGGCCACCACCACCATGGTCGCCCAGATGGCCGGGCCGATGAAGGGCCGCACGACCCACAGGGCAGCACCGAGCAGCGCCACCAGAAACAGCACCCCGAAGGTGGTGCGGGCCAGGTCGCCGCGCGGCACGCGGGTGCGCTGGCGCGCCACTGCCGGAGCCCGCTTCACCGCTCGGTGTCCGCGTAGGGCATGACGCTGGCAGCCGTCAGCCGCCAGCTGGCCGTGCCCATGTAGCTGTCGGTCTGCAGCGTCGTCAAGGCGCCGGTGACCCAGACGGTGTCCATGGAACGCAGGTCTTTTGCCGGGCTGCGCGGCAGCACATGGATGATCTGGTTGGACGGCGGCGGCGGACTGTGGACGCAGGCGCCGAAATACGGCACCAGCAGGAATTCGGTCATGCCGGCCTTGCCTTCTTCCAGCGGCACGACATAGCCCGGTATGCGCACCACCTGACCGACCAGCGCCGGGTTGACGGGCGCGTTGTCCCAGGCCTTGCGCATGCGGGCCATCAACTCGTTGGCGCGCGGGTCGCCGTCGTTCAGGCTGGCCAGGTCCAGGGCCTTGAAGTCCTTGAACGGGTCCCAGCCCGCGGGCACCAGAAGTTCCCAGTTGATGGTGCGCGGCGCGGTGGCGGTGGCGGTCGAGGCCGAGGCTGCAGCCGGCTTGGCCGCCAGCGCCGGCTTCATCAGCGGCACACCGGGCGCCTGGGCCCGCGCCGGGCCGGCCGCCAGCGCGACAGCCAGGGCCAGTACCGAGAGAGCGTGAGCAAGGTGCATGCGGGTGTGCTGGGGCTATGGAACAGGGGGTGGCCGGATCAGGTTCGCGGCGACAGGCCGTCGGCCAGGGACAGCCGGTAGGCGCGCCAGCCCGGCACGAGGCTGGCAAGCATACCTGCGCCCAGCACGGCGGCGAAGAGGGCCCACTGGGCTGCCGTGGGCGCGCCGGCCTGCAGCGTGATGCCCAGCTGCCGCTGCACCCAGGGAGCGGCCAGCAGCACGGCGGCGGCGGCCCCCCCGGCGCCCAGCAGCGCGCCGGTCAGGGTCACCAGGCCGCCTTCGACGGCCAGCAGCAGCAGCACCTGGCGCGGCCCGGCGCCCACGGCACGCAGCACGGCCAGCTCGCGCCGCCTTTCGTTCAAGCCGGCCAGCACCACGGCCACCAGCGAGGCCAGGCTGACCAGCGCGACCAGCCCCGACACCGCCAGCAGCGCGCGTTCACCCAGGCCGACCACCGTCCACAACTCGTCCAGCGCCACCGCCGGCAGCGCCGCCATCAGCGGCTCGGCGGGGTAGTCGGCCACGAAACGCTGCACGTTGAAGACCGCCGCCCGGTTCTTCAGGCCGACCAGCGCGGCCGTCACCTGGCGGGGTTCCAGATCGAACTTGCGCGCCAGCTCCGGTGGAATCTTGAGGCCTGCCGAGGCCGGCAGCGGCGCGCCGCCGGCCCAGTCGAGGTGAATGGCCGACAGGCCCTGCAGGCTGACGAACACCGTGCGGTCCACCGGCGTGCCGGTGGGCGCCAGGATGCCGACCACCGTGAAGGGCTTGTCGCCGTGCTGGTCGGGCATGCCGTCGGGCAGCACCTGCAGGCCATGGTGGAAGACCATCTTGCGGCCCAGGCGGTAGCCCTGCGAGGCGGCCACTTCGGCACCCACCACGGTTTCGTAGAGGCCGTCCAGCGACCCGGCAAAAGCCCGGCCCTGGGCCAGCACCAGCGGCTGGCGGTCGCCGTAGGCGAAATGCACGAAGTAGGCCGGCGTGGTGCCGACCACCGGTCGGCCGCGGTGGCCATCGCCCAGCGCGATGGGCACCACCCAATCGACCGCACGGTGGGCGGCCAGGGCGCGCACGCTGTCCATGCTGACGGTGTTGGCGGCGCTGCCGATATGGAAGACGGCGTACAGCATCAGCTGCACGGGCCCGGTGCGCGGTCCGACGACCAGATCGGTGCCGCTGACGGCCGACGTGAAGCTGCTGCGGATGTCGCCGCGCAGGCGTTCCAGGCCGAGCAGCAGCGCGGTGGCCAGCGCGATGGACAGCACCACCAGGGCCAGCGTGCCGCGCCGGTTCAGCGCACTGCGCAGGGCGATGCGCAACAGCGTCCTCATGCCGCCGCCGTCCCGCAGGCGGCCCGGTTCAGCTCGGGCAGCGACAGCCTGTCGTCGAACAGCGCGGCCAGCCGCTCGTCGTGGCTGACGAAGACCAGCGTGCTGCCGGCGGCCGCGCAGGCCTGCAGCAGCAGCGCCATGAAGCCGGCGCGCAGCGGGCCGTCCAGCGCCGAGGTCGGCTCGTCGGCCAGCACCAGTTCAGGCCCGCCGATCAAGGCCCGCGCCGCCGCCACGCGCTGCTGCTGGCCGACGCTGAGGGCATCGGCGCGGCGCCGCCACAGCGGCTCGGGCAGACCCATGCGCTGCAGCAAGGCCTGCGCGGCGGCGCGCGGTGGTCCGGCACAGCGCTGCGCACGCCGCGCCGAGAAGCCGCAGGGCAGCAGGACGTTGTCCAGCACCGTCAGGTAGGGCAGCAGGTTGAACTGCTGGAAGACGACGCCGACATGGTCGGCACGGCGGGCGTCGCGGCTGCCGCCGGCCAGCGCGGCCCAGTCCTGGCCCAGCAGGGCCACGCGGCCCTCGCGGGCCAGCAGCACGCCGGCCAGCAAGCCCAGCAGCGTGCTCTTGCCGCAGCCACTGGGCCCGTGCAGGAAGAGCGTGCGGCCGGCCGCGATGTCGAGTTCATCGATGACCAGGCTGTCCTCAGCGGCGCCCGGCCAGCGGTAGCGCAGATCGCGCAGGCTCAGCACAGTCGGCGGCCGCTGTGCAGGGCGCTGAGGGGGCGTCGGGCGACGGACGCTGGGGTGGCGGGGGGTGTCATGGCGCGAGGTTCACGCCGGCAAGGCCGGCCTGTCCGTGAAGGCGCCGCGATTGTGCAGCGGGTGCGCGCCGGCCTGGCGACTCAGCGGCCCAAAGCGCCCAGCACACCGGCCAGTGCCACGCCCAGCAGGGGCAGCGCGCCACCGCTGCGGCGCAGGCTCCATGCACGCGACGCACCAGTCGCCGCCGGCTGGAGCGCTGCTTCGGGCAGGTCTTCGGCAAAGCCTTCGCTGCGAAAGCAACCTGGGTGCGTGTCGGCCCAGGGTTGGGCGTGCAGGCTGTCTATGCCGCTGCGGCGGCGGTCTTCGGGGCGGGCTCGGGACTGGGTCATGGTGCGCCTCGTTTCGTGGGGCTGGGGCCGTGGCCGGTGGTGGCTGCTCGTCGAATGCTGAGAAGTGTGCAGTCCGGATGTGGCAGCACGATGAAAGCGCAGCCCCGCGCCGCGTACCATCCCGGATCATGCCCGCCACCCTCGATGGTCAGCTCGTCGTCGCCATTTCGTCGCGTGCCCTGTTCGATTTCGAAGAGGAAAACCGTGTCTTCGAGGACGGCGACGACCGCGCCTACATGCAGCTGCAGCTGCAGCGCGTCGAGCAACCGGCGCGGCCCGGCGTGGCCTTCTCGCTGGTGAAGAAGCTGCTGGCCTTCAACGCCGAGCGGCCGCGCGTGGAGGTGGTGATCCTGTCGCGCAACGACCCGGTATCCGGGCTGCGCGTGTTCCGTTCAGCCCAGCACTTCGGGCTGCCGGTGCAGCGCGGCGTGTTCACCCGTGGCCAGCCGCCGTGGCGCTATCTGCGGCCCCTGGCGGCCAACCTCTTTCTCAGCACCAACGAAGCCGACGTGCGCTCGGCCTTGCTGGCCGGTGTGCCGGCGGCGCGCGTCTACCCGCAAAGCGCTCGCGCCTCGGAAGCCCACCCCCAGGAAGTGCGCATCGCCTTCGACGGCGACGCCGTGCTGTTCAGCGACGAGGCCGAACGCGTCTACCAGGCGCAGGGCCTGGACGCCTTCCAGAGCCACGAACGCGACCGGGCCGCCAGCCCGCTGGCCCCCGGCCCCTTCAAGCCGCTGCTCGAAGCGCTGCACCGCCTGCAGCGCGCACCGGCAGCCGGCATGCGCCTGCGCACGGCGCTGGTCACCGCGCGCAGCGCGCCGGCCCACGAACGCGCGGTGCGCACGCTGATGGACTGGCAGATCGAGGTCGACGAAGCGATGTTCCTGGGCGGCCTGCCCAAGGGCAGCTTCCTGCGCGAATTCGAGCCCGACTTCTTCTTCGACGACCAGACCGGGCACATCGAGAACGCCGCGTTGCATGTGCCGGCGGGGCATGTGGCGCATGGCGTGTCGAACGGCTGAAAGACCCGCTGGGCTTACGGTTTGAAGTCGCCGGCCCAGCCCCGCACCAGTTGGCTCGGATCGATGTAGCGCCGCCAGGCCGCGTTGACCTGCGCCAGCGTCAGCGCCGCGATGGCGTCGTCCACCTGCTGCGAGACGGCGAAGCGCCGCCCCAGGCGCAGGTTCACGGCCAGCCGGCCGGCCACCGCGCCGTCCTGCGCCCGGCCCAGACGGCGGGCGTTCAGCAGGCCACTGCGTGCGGCTTCCAGTTCGGCGGGTGTGAACCCGTCCTTCAGCGAACGGGCCAGTTCTTCGGTGACTGCGGCTTCGACCTTGGCCAGGTTCTGCGGGGCGAAGATGGCGCCGATGCTGAACGGCGAATTCGCGTCAGTGGTGCTCCAGGCAATGGAACTGCCCACGCCGTAGCTCAGGCCTTCCTTTTGGCGGATCCGGTTCCACAGGCGTGAATCCTGGCCCTGGCCGAAGATGAAGTTGGCCACCGCCAGCGCGGCGTAGTCCGGGCTCAGGTCGGTCAGCGGCAGGGCCAGTTGCGACTTGAAGGTCGCATTCGCCTTGTCGGGCGTGCGTTCGACGAAACGCAAGGGCGGCGCAGCCACCAGCGGCTGCGGCAGGCGCACATAGGCCAGCGGGCCAGTTGCCGGCTGGCGCCAGTCGCCCAGGGCCTTTTGCAGCGCCTGCTGCACGGCGGCCACGTCGAGGTCGCCGACGGCCGAAAACTCGCCCGTGGCCGCGCTGAGGTGGCGGCGGTGGAAGCTGCGCAGGCTGTCCAGCGTCACGGCCTTCACGTCCTGCTCGGTTTCGTCGAAGGTGGCGGTGTAGCGCAGGTCACCGCGCGGATAGGGGTTGCCGTGGCGCGCCAGGCGGTTGGCGAGGATGGCTTCGGGTTCCTTGCGCTGGGACTCGATGCCGGCCAGCCACTGGCCGCGCAGTTCCTGCAAGCCGTCGGCCGTGTAGGCCGGCTGGCGCAGCAGTTTGCCGACGAGTTCGATCACCCCGGCCAGGTGTTCGCGCTTGCTGGTGATGCTCACCGTCAGGGTCTGCCCGCTGATGCCGAAAGAGACCCCCGACTGCAGGCGGTCGAAGGCATCGGCAATCTGCTGGCGGCTCAGGCCCGCGCCACCCCGGTCGAGCAGGCTGCCGGCAAAGACGGCGACGGTTTCCTGGCCCTTCAGGCTGTTGCCGTCGCCGAAGTGCAGCAGCAGATTGGCCTGAACGGAACGGCCGCGCGTGCCCTTGGGCAGCAGCGCCAGCTTGAGCCCGCTGCCACCGGTCAAGGTCGACAGCAGCGTGCGGCTGTCGATGTGGGCCGGCGTGGCCTCGAAGGCTTCGACGGCGGCCTCGGCCGCGTCGCCGCGGTAGCCTTGGACCAGCGCGGCCACATCGACGCGCGCCGATTGCGGGGCGCGGTCGGGTGGCGCCGTGGGAGCCGTCGGGCGGTAAAGGCCCACGCTGCGGTTGTCCGGGCGCAGCCAGGTGGTGGCCACGCGGTTCAGGTCGGCCAGCGTGAGCCGGCGCACCTGGTCGCGTTGCAGGAAATAGAGCCGCCAGTCGCCGTTGGCGATGGCCTCGGACAGCGCCACCGCCACGCGCTCGGGGTCGGTGTGGCCCTGCTCCCAGTCGTTGACCCACTGCATGCGGGCCCGCTCCAGTTCCTGCGCGGTCACCGCTTCGGCGCGCAGCCCGTCCACGACACGCGCCATCTCGGTGCGGGCCTTGTCGAGGTCCTGCCCCGGCGCCAGCGTGGCACCCAGGATCAGCGGCCCGGGCTCGGCCAGCGACCAGGCGAAGGCATAGCTCTGCGCCGCCAGCTTCTTTTCCACCAGCCGTTTGTGCAGCCGTCCGCCCGGCGTGTCGCCCAGCACCCCAGCCAGCAACTGCACGGCCGCGAAGTCGGGGTGCGAGCCCGGCATCACCGGGTAAGCCAGGGTGACCGAAGGCGAACCCCCGATGCGCCGCACCGTGACCTGGTGTTCGCCGTCCTGCGGCGGGTCCAGCGTGTAGGTGGTGGGCAGCACGCGTGTCGGCTTGGGCAGTGGGCCGTAGGCCTGCGCCACCCAGGCCAGCACCTGCTCGGGCTTGAACTTACCGGCCACGGTCAGTGTGGCGTTGTCGGGCTGGTAGTGCAGGCGGTAGAAGGCCTGCAGGCGCGGGATGTCGACGTTTTCGATGTCGCTGCGCGCACCGATGGTGCTCTTGCCGTAGTTGTGCCAGTGGTAGACCGCCCCCATGGTCTGCTGCAGCAGCACGCGGCCGGGGTTGTTCTCGCCGGCCTCGAACTCGTTGCGCACCACGGTCATCTCGGTGTCGAGGTCCTTGCGGGCGATGAAGCTGTTGACCATGGCGTCGGCCTGCCAGCCCAGGTACCAGCGCAGGGTGTCGTCGTTGGCGGCGAAGCTGGCGAAATAGTTGGTGCGGTCGTAGCTGGTGCTGCCGTTGGGGCGCATGCCGCGCCGGTTGAATTCGGCCCACACATCGGGCGTGGTCGGTGTGCCCTTGAACAGCAGGTGTTCCAGCAGGTGGGCCATGCCGGTCTCGCCGTAGTTCTCGTGCCGCGAACCCACGCGGTAGGTCAGGTTCACGGTCGTCGTGGGCTTGCTGTCGTCGGGCAGCAGCAGCAGTTGCAAGCCGTTGGGCAGGCGGTATTCGGTGATGCCCTCGACGCGGGCGGTGGGCTGCAGCGGCGCAGCCTGATCCTGCGCGCCGGCGCCCAGGGACAGGAAGACCAGGGCGAGCAGGAGAGATCGGTGCAGCGGCATGGTGGGCTTGGAGCCTGACAGGGAAGCTGACCAGTGTAGGACGCGGGCCCGGCCAGCCGGGTCCGCCAGCGTGACGCCCTCACGCGCCGGCGCTTCAGGCGGCCGTGTAGCGGCGCAGACGATCCAGGTCGAGCACGCGCAAGCCGCCGTACTCGATGCGGATCACGCCGCCGGCATCCAGCACCCTGACCGCCTCGTTCACCCGCTGCCGCGACAGACCCACCAGATAGCCCAGCTCCTGCTGCGTGATGCGCAGCATCTCGCCCACGCCCGGGTAGAGCATCGGGTTGAACAGCGCGGCCAGACTGCGCGCCACGCGCTCGTCGGGGTGCGTCAGGCGGTCGATCTCGCGCGCCGCGATGAACTGGCTCAGCCGCTCGTTGAGTTGCATCATCACGAAGCGGTTGAAGGCGATGCTGCGGTCCAGCAACCAATGGAAGGTGCCGGCCGTGATGCCGGCCACCACGCTCTTGCGCAAGGCCTGGATGTTGTAGCGGTAGACCTCGTGCTTCAGCACCGTGCCTTCGCCGAACCAGCCGCCCGAGGGCACGCCGGTGAAGGTGATGGGCACGCCACCGCTGTGGTGGGTGCTGTCGTTGCTCATCTTCAACAGGCCGTCGATGACGCCGAACCAGTAGGTGACGGGGCGGCCGACGCGGCAGACCAGTTCGCCGGGCTCGACGGTCACGACGCGCAGGTCGGCCATCACGCGGGCCTGCTCGTCGGCGTCCAGCCGGTTCAACCAGGGCACGTGCGGCAGGTCTTCGGGCAAGGCCGGTCGCGCGCGGGAGGTGGGCACACCCGGGGCGCGCGAAGCTGACGGGAAAGCGGTCGTGGCCATCTGCTTGCCCCCATACCCATAAGGGAAATGCCTGTCAGGTGGAACCCCTGGAATGTCGTCACAACGACATCCGGACGTCAAAGTATTGCCCAGAATCGAGGCAGCAGTGCAAGGAGACCTGACCGGTGCCTTCGACCTTTCCCCGACTGATGCTCGACCACGCCGCGCAGCGCCCGCAAGCGGCCGCGCTGCGCGAAAAGGTCTATGGCATCTGGCAGACCACCACCTGGGCCGAACTGGCCTTGCTGGTGCGGCGCCTGGCCTGCGGCTTGCACGCAGCCGGCTTGCAGCGCGACGACCACGTCATCGTCGTCGGCGAAAACCGGCCCCGGCTGTATGCCTGCATGCTGGCCGTGCAAAGCCTGGGCGCCGTGCCGGTGCCGCTGTACCAGGACGCTGCCGCGCCAGAATACGCCTTCCCGATCAACAACGCCGAAGTCGGCTGGGCCATCGTCGAAGACCAGGAGCAGGTCGACAAGATGCTGGAACTGCGCGCCGGCCCTTGTGCAGGCAGCCGGACGCTGGCCCGCATCTGGTACGACGACCCGCGCGGTCTGCGCAACTACGGCGAACCCGGACTGGAAGCGCTGGATGCCCTGGTGGCCGCCGGCCAGGCCCACGATGCATCGAACGCGCGGCTGTTCGACGCCGAGGTGGCGCTGTGCCAGCCCGGCGACGTGGCCGCGCTGTTTTTCACCAGCGGCACCACCGGCAACCCCAAGGGCGTGGTGCACACCCATGCCACGCTGCTCGACCGGGCACGGGCCGGCCAGGCCTTCGACCAGCTGACCGAGCGCGAAGAGGTGCTGGCCTACATGCCCCTGGCCTGGATCGGCCAGAACATCTTCAGCTACGCGCAGTGGCTGGCCTGCGGCTACGTGGTGAACTGCCCCGAAAGCCCGGCCACGGTCACCATCGACCTGAAGGAGATCGGGCCGACCTACTACTTCGCCCCGCCGCGCATCTTCGAAGGCCTGCTGACCAGCGTGATGATCCGCATGGAAGACGCCGGCCGCTTCAAGCGCTGGCTGTTCAAGACCTTCATGGGACTGGCCAAGCGGGTCGGCCCCACCTTGATGGACCAGCAGCCGGTGGGCCTGCTGCCGCGTCTGGCCTACGCACTCGGCGACCTGTGCATCTACGGCCCGCTGCGCAACAGCCTGGGTTTCAGCCGGGTGCGCGTGGCCTACACGGCCGGCGAAGCCATAGGCCCCGACTTGTTCACCTTCTACCGCTCCATCGGCATCAACCTCAAGCAACTGTACGGTTCGACCGAGACCGCGGTCTTCGTCTGCCTGCAGCCCGACCACCAGGCGCGGGCCGACACCGTGGGCATCCCGATCAGCGGCGTGGAAATCAAGGTCACCGAGAGCGGCGAGATCCTGGTCAAGAGCCCGGGGCTGCTCAAGGGCTACTACAAGAATCCGGCCGCCACGGCCGAGGTGCTCAGCGCCGACGGCTGGTACCGCACCGGCGACGCCGGCTTCCTGGACGCCAGCGGCCACCTGAAGATCATCGACCGGGCCAAGGACGTCGGCCGCCTGCACGACCCCCAGGGCGGTGCCTTCGACGGCGCGATGTTCGCGCCCAAGTACGTCGAGAACAAGTTGAAGTTCTTCCCCTACATCAAGGAAGCCGTGGCCTTCGGCGACCAGCGGGTGAAGGTCTGTGCTTTCGTCAACATCGACTTCGAAGCCGTGGGCAACTGGGCCGAGCGGCGCAACCTGCCCTACGCCGGCTACACCGACCTGGCGGCCAAGGCCGAGGTGCTGGAACTGATCCGCGACTGCGTCGAGCAGGTCAACGCCGACCTGGCCGCCGACGCGCTGCTGGCCGGCAGCCAGATCAGCCGCTTCCTGGTGCTGCACAAGGAACTCGACGCCGACGACGGCGAGATGACGCGCACGCGCAAGGTCAAGCGGGGCGCCATCAACGACAAATACCGGGTGCTGGTGGACGCGCTCTACGGCGGCCAGTCCGAGCAGTTCATCGAGACCGCGGTGAAGTTCGAGGACGGCCGCAGCGGCAGCGTCAGCGCCACGCTGAAGATCGTCGACGCGAAGACCTACGCTGCCGTGAAGGCCGCCGCATGAGCAGCGACACCCTGGGTCGGAAGATCGGCGAGGTGATCCTCGAGGTGAAGAACATCAGCCTGCGTTTTGGCGGCGTGAAAGCGTTGACCGACATCAGCTTCGACGTGCGCGAACACGAGGTGCGGGCCATCATCGGCCCCAACGGGGCGGGCAAGAGCAGCATGCTCAACTGCATCAACGGCGTCTACGCGCCGCAGGACGGCGCCATCACCTTTCTCGGGCAGACCTTCGGCCACATGAACAGCCGCCAGGTCGCGGAAATGGGCGTGGCGCGCACCTTCCAGAACCTGGCTTTGTTCAAGGGCATGAGCGTCATCGACAACATCATGTCGGGGCGCAATCTGCGGATGCACACCAACCTCTTCCAGCAGGCCCTGCGCAACCCCTGGTTCGGCGCGGCGGAAAAGGAAGAAACGGCACACCGCGAGTTCGTCGAGCACATCGTCGACTTCCTGGAAATCCAGGCCTGGCGCAAGACGCCCGTCGGCCGTCTGCCCTACGGCCTGCAAAAGCGCGTGGACCTGGGCCGCGCGCTGGCGATGGAGCCGAAGATGCTGCTGCTGGACGAACCGATGGCCGGCATGAACGTCGAAGAGAAGCAGGACATGAGCCGCTTCATCCTGGACGTCAACGACGAGTTCGGCACGACCATCGTGCTGATCGAGCACGACATGGGCGTGGTGATGGACATCAGCGACCGCGTGGTGGTGCTGGACTACGGCAAGAAGATCGGCGACGGCACGCCGCAAGAGGTGCGCGCCAATCCGGAAGTCATCAGCGCTTACCTGGGCGCAGGACACTGAGATGGGCCCGTTCATCGAAACCCTGATCGGCGGCCTGATGACGGGCATGCTGTATTCGCTGGTCGCCCTCGGTCTGGTGCTGATCTTCAAGGCCAGCGGCGTCTTCAACTTCGCGCAGGGCGCGATGGTGCTGTTCGCGGCGCTGGCCATGGCACGCTTCTCGGTCTGGTTGCCGCTGTGGCTGGGCTTCGACAACAAGGTGCTGGCCAATGCGCTGGCCATCGTCGTGGCCATGGGCGTGATGGTGGCCGTGGCCTGGGTCATCGAGCGCCTGGTGCTGGGTAAGCTGGTGAACCAGGAAGGCGTGACGCTGCTGATGGCCACGCTGGGCATCGCCTACTTCCTGGATGGTTTCGGCCAGATGATCTTCGGCAGCGACATCTACAAGATCGACGTCGGCCTGCCCAAGGACCCGATCTTCCTGTTCGAAAGCACCTTTCCCGGCGGCATCCTGCTGAACAAGGAAGACGTCTATGCGGCGCTGATTGCTGCGGCGCTGGTGGCGGGCCTGTCGCTGTTCTTCCAGAAGACCGCCACCGGCCGCGCCCTGCGCGCGGTGGCCGACGACCACCAGGCGGCGCAGAGCATCGGCATCCCGCTGGCCCGCATCTGGGTCATCGTCTGGAGCGTGGCCGGCTTCGTCGCGCTGGTCGCCGGCATCATCTGGGGCAGCAAGCTGGGCGTGCAGTTCAGCCTGGCGCAGGTGGCGCTGAAGGCGCTGCCGGTGGTCATCCTGGGCGGCTTCACGTCGGTGCCCGGCGCGGTCATCGGCGGCCTGATCATCGGTGTCGGCGAGAAGCTGTCCGAGGTCTACATCGGCCCGCTGGTCGGCGGCGGCATCGAGACCTGGTTCGCCTACGCGCTGGCGCTGGCCTTCCTGTTGGTCAGGCCGCAGGGCCTGTTCGGCGAAAAAATTATCGATCGGGTCTGACCATGCTGTATCGCGAGAACGGTCAGTTCAAGACCAGCTACCAGGCCGACCAGCAGATCTTCCCGATCCTGCAGGACCGCGCCGCCATCGCGCTGCTGCTGCTGCTGGCCTTCGTCGCCGTGCCCTTGCTGGCGCCGGAATACCTCTTCCGCGCGGTGCTGATTCCCTTCCTCATCCTGTCGCTGGCGGCGCTGGGTTTGAACATCCTGGTCGGCTATTGCGGGCAGATCTCGCTGGGCACCGGCGCCTTCATGGCGGTGGGGGCCTATGCGGCCTACAACCTGCACGCCCGCATCGAGGGCATGCCGCTGATCGCCTCGCTGCTGCTGGGCGGCGTGGCGGCCACGGCGGTGGGCGTGCTCTTCGGCATCCCCAGCCTGCGCATCAAGGGCCTGTACCTGGCGGTGGCCACGCTGGCCGCGCAGTTCTTCGTCGACTGGGCCTGCCTGCGGCTGAAGTGGGTGACCAACGATTCCTCGTCGGGCTCGGTCAGCGTGGCCGGCTTGAACGTGCTGGGCATCCCCATCGAAACACCGATGCAGAAATACCTGTTCTGCCTGGCCTTTTTGACCGTCTTCGCGCTGCTGGCCAAGAACCTGGTGCGCGGCCACATCGGCCGCGAGTGGATGGCCATCCGCGACATGGACGTGGCCGCCGCCGTCATCGGCATCCGCCCGGTCTACGCCAAGCTCACGGCCTTCGCGGTCAGCAGCTTCATCGTCGGTGTGGCCGGCGGGCTGTGGGGCTTCGTGCACCTGGGCTCGTGGGAGCCGGCGGCCTTCAACCTCAACCGCAGCTTCGACCTGCTGTTCATGGTCATCATCGGCGGCCTCGGTTCGGTGATGGGCAGCCTGTTCGGCGCGGCCTTCATCGTCGTGCTGCCGCTGGTGCTGGACGCCCTGCCCTACTGGCTGGGCATCCCCATCGACACCGCGCTGGCCGCCCACCTGACCTTCATGATCTTCGGCGGGCTGATCGTGTTCTTCCTGATCGTCGAGCCGCACGGCATCGCCCGCCTCTGGTCCACGGCCAAAGAGAAACTGCGCCTTTGGCCCTTCCCACATTAAGCAGTTTTTTCACCCGGATGGAGACAAAGATGAAACTGATATCGATCGTCGTGGCAGCCGCCGCACTGGTCAGCGCCACCAGCGCGGCCCTGGCACAGGCCAAGGAACAGTTCTTCCCGCTGCTGGTCTACCGCACCGGCGCCTACGCACCCAACGGCACGCCGTGGGCCAACGGCAAGCAGGACTACATCAAGATGATCAACGCCCGCGATGGCGGCATCAACGGCGTGAAGATCACCTTCGAGGAATGTGAAACGACCTACGCCGCCACCGACAAGGGCGTGGAGTGCTACGAACGGCTGAAGGGCAAGGGCGCGACGCTGTTCGACCCGCAGGCCACCGGCATCACCTTCGCGCTGACCGACCGCGCGGCCAACGACAAGATTCCGCTGATCACCCTGGGCTACGGCCTGGCCGCTTCCCAGGATGGCGGCGTCTTCAAGTGGAACTTCCCGCTGATGGGCAGCTACTGGACGGCGGCCGACATCCTCATCCAGCACCTGGGCAAGCAGAACGGCGGGCTGGACAAGTTGAAAGGCAAGAAGATCGCCATCGTCTATCACGACTCGCCCTTCGGCCGCGAGCCGATGGCGCTGCTGGACGAGCGTTCGAAGATGCACGGTTTCGACCTCGTGAAGATCCCCGTCACGCCGCCGGGTGTCGAGCAGAAGAGCGCCTGGCTGCAGGTGCGCCAGAACAAGCCCGACTACGTGCTGCTGTGGGGCTGGGGCGTGATGAACTCCACCGCGCTGAAGGAAGCCCAGGCCACGGGCTACCCGCGCGACAAGATGTACGGCGTGTGGTGGGCTGGCGCCGAGCCCGATGTGCGTGACGTCGGCGACGGCGCCAAGGGCTACAACGCACTGGCCTTGAACCCATCGGGCACCTCGCCCAAGGTCATCCAGGACATCATCAAGTACGTCCACGACAAGGGCCAGGGCACCGGGCCTAAGGACGAAGTCGGCAGCGTGCTGTACACGCGCGGCCTGATCATCCAGATGATGGGCATCGAGGCCGTGCGCCGCGCGCAGGAGCGCTTCGGCAAGGGCAAGGTCATGACCGGCGACCAGGTCCGCTGGGGCCTGGAAAACCTGGCCCTCGACCAGAAGAAGATCGACGGCCTGGGCTTCGCCGGCGTGATGCGCCCGATCAGCACCTCGTGCTTCGACCACATGGGTTCCACCTGGGCGCGCATCCAGACCTGGGACGGCGCCAAGTGGAACATCGCACCCGAGTGGTACCAGGCCGATGAGCAGATCATCAAGCCCATGGCCACGGCGGCGGCCGACAAGTACGCGGGCGACAAGAAGCTGACGCGGCGCACCCCTGCGGATTGCCAGTCATGACCCACCCCCGGAGCGGCTGGCGCCGCTCCCCCTCAAGGGGGCGCCCCCAGCGGCCCGGCAAAGCCGGTTCCGCGGCGGCCGCTTGATCGGAAAGCACCTGACATGTCCAGCATCTTGCTCAATGTGAACGGCATCGAGGTCATCTACAACCACGTGATCCTGGTGCTCAAGGGTGTCTCTCTGCAGGTGCCCGAAGGCGGCGTGGTGGCCTTGCTCGGCGGCAACGGCGCCGGCAAGACGACCACGCTGCGCGCGGTCAGCAACCTGCTGGCCGGCGAGCGCGGCGAGGTCACCAAGGGCAGCATCGAGCTGCGCGGTGAGCGCATCGAGAAGCTCTCGACCTCGGAGATGGTCAACCGCGGCGTGATTCAGGTCATGGAGGGCCGGCACTGCTTCGCCCACCTGTCCATCGAGGACAACCTGATGACCGGCGCCTACACGCGCAAGGACGGCAAGGCGGCCATCGCGGCGACTCTGGACAAGGTCTACACCTACTTCCCCCGCCTGAAGACGCGGCGCAGCTCGCAGGCTGCGTACACCAGTGGCGGCGAGCAGCAGATGTGCGCCATCGGCCGCGCGCTGATGGCCAACCCGAAGATGGTGCTGCTGGACGAACCCAGCATGGGCCTGGCGCCGCAGATCGTCGAAGAGGTGTTCGAGATCGTGAAAGACCTCAACCAGCGCGAGCAGGTCACCTTCCTGCTGGCCGAGCAGAACACCCACATGGCGCTGCGCTACGCCGACCACGGCTACATCCTGGAAAGCGGCCGCATCGTGATGGAAGGGGCGGCCAAGGACCTGCGCGAGAACGAGGACGTCAAGGAGTTCTACCTCGGCATGGGCGGTGGTGACCGCAAGAGCTTCAAGGACGTGAAAAGCTACAAGCGCCGCAAGCGGTGGCTGTCGTGAGCGACGGCGAATTCGACGGCTTCGAGCCGCCGGCCTTCAAGCCCGAAGAGGCGCTGACGCAACTGAAGCGCCAGTTGCGCGACCTGAAACTGGCCGAGCGCGGCAGCGGTTTCGAACAGCGCGGCAAGCGGGTGGCCGAGTTGCAGGTCGACGGTGCGGCGATCACGGCGCGCACCGCGCGCAAGCTGGCGATCACGCCGGAATGGGACCGCCAGACCATCGCCTCGGCCAAGGACCAGCGCAAGTGGCTGGATGAATTGAAGCAGCGCCTGGCGCGCTGGGACCGCGAGGAATGAGGCGATGAGTACCGGGTATTTCGATGCGCTGGAAACGCGCAGCGCCGATGCGCGCGAGGCCGCGCTGACTGCGGCCTTGCCCGCCCAGGTGCGCGCCGCGCTGGCCGTGCCGGCGATGGCGCAGCGCCTGGGCGGCGTGGACGCGAAGCAGGTCACCACGCGCGCCGCACTGGCCGGTCTGCCTGTCACGCGCAAGAGCGAATTGCTGCAGGCGCAGCAGACCAGCCGCGCGGCGGGCGGCGACCCCTTCGGCGGGCACTCGGCGCTGGGCTGGCGCGCCCGCACCGCGCTGCGCCCGGCACGCCGCGTCTTCCAGTCGCCGGGCGCGCTGTACGAACCCGAGGGCCATGCACCCGACTACTGGCGCATGGCGCGCGCCCTGTTCGCCGCCGAATTTCGTGTAGGCGACCTGGTGCACAACAGCTTCAGCTACCACCTGACGCCAGCCGGATCGATGATGGAAAGCGGCGCCCATGCCTTGGGCTGCACCGTCTTCCCGGGCGGCGTCGGCAACACCGAGTTGCAATTGCAGGCGATGCAGGACCTGCAACCCGACGCCTACGCCGGCACGCCGAGCTTCCTGCGCATCCTGTTCGAAAGGGCCGCCGAAACCGGCGTCGCCCTGCCCAGCCTGCGCAAGGCGCTGGTCAGTGGCGAAGCCTTCCCGGCCGCCTTGCGCGATTGGCTGGCGGCGCGCGGCCTGCAGGCTTACCAGTGCTACGCGACGGCCGATGTCGGGCTGATCGCCTACGAAACTTCAGCGCGTGCGGGTCTGGTCGTCGATGAAGGCGCCCTCGTCGAGATCGTGCGCCCCGGCACCGGCGACGTGCTGCCCGATGGCGAGGTCGGCGAACTGGTCGTCACCGTGCTCAACCCCGACTACCCGCTGCTGCGCTTCGGCACCGGCGATCTCAGCGCCGTGCTGCCGGGCCCCTGCCCCACCGGCCGCACGAATGCACGCATCAAGGGCTGGCTAGGCCGCGCCGACCAAACGGCCAAAGTGAGGGGCATGTTTGTGCACCCCGCGCAGGTGGCCGAAGTGCTCAGGCGCCACCCCAAAATCAGCAGGGCCCGGCTGGTCGTCGAAGGCGAAATGGCCCATGACCGCATGACCCTGCGCATCGAATGTCAGGGTGCGCCCGAAGGCCTGGCGGCGGCCGTGGCGCAGTCGCTGCGCGATGTGACCAAGCTGCGGGCCGAGGTGGTCGTGCTGATGCCGGGCAGCCTGCCCAACGACGGCCGGGTCATCGAGGACCTCCGCGCCATCGGCTGAGCGCACGGCGCCTTGCGGCGCCAGCGGATACGTAGTTTCCGCGCGGCACGGACAGGTCGCCGGCCTAGCATGGAAGCCCCGGGTCTACCCCTTCGGAGTTTCGACATGCAGAAGTTCTTGCTGGCCGCCGCTGCGGCCTTGGTGTCCTCTGTGGCGCTCGCGTATCCCGACAAGCCGATCACCCTGGTGGTGCCTTTTGCCGCCGGCGGCCCGACCGACAAGGTCGCCCGGGACCTGGCTGAGGTGCTGCGCAAGAACCTGAACAACCAGACGGTGGTCATCGAAAACGTCGGCGGTGCCGGCGGCACGCTGGGTGCGGCCAAGGTGGCCAAGGCCGCGCCCGACGGCTACACGCTGCTGCTGCACCACGCCGGCATGTCCACCGCGCCGGCCCTGTACCGCAACATGCCCTACAAGACGCTCGACGACTTCGAGTACCTGGGCATGGTCAACGACGTGCCGATGACCCTGATCGGCCGCCCCACGCTGCCGGCCGCCAACTTCGCCGAACTGCGCAAGTGGGTCGATGCCAACAAAGGCAAGATCAACCTGGCCAACGCCGGCCTGGGCGCTGCCTCGCACCTGTGCGGCCTGCTCTTCCAGCAAGCGATGGGCGTGGACATGACCACCGTGCCGTACAAGGGCACGGCCCCGGCCATGACCGACCTGCTGGGCGGGCAGGTCGACCTGATGTGCGACCAGACCACCAACACCAGCAGCCAGATCGAAGGCGGCAAGGTGCGCGCTTACGGCGTCACCACCCTCAAGCCGCTGACCACCCCCGCGCTGGCCAAGCTGCCGACCTTGGATTCGCAAGGCCTGAAGGGCTTCAACGTCACCATCTGGCACGGCATGTACGCGCCCAAGGGCACACCGAAGGCGGTGGTCGAACAGCTCAACACGGCCCTGCGCGCGGCGCTGAAAGACCCCGAGTTCATCAAGCGCGAAGAATCCATGGGCGCGGTGGTCATCACCGACGCCCGCCTGAGCCCGGTCGAGCACAAGAAGTTCGTCGAGGCGGAGATCAACAAGTGGGGCCCGGCCATCAAGGCGGCCGGCCAATATGCCGATTGAAACTGGATTGAAGCGGTAGCCGCTTCGCATCGCAGCAGGCCGCCCGCGAGGCGGCCTTTTTCATGGCTTCAGGCGGTCAGCGTGACCCGCGCGAACTTGCGCTTGCCGACTTGCAGCACCACGGTTCCGGCCTCGACCTTCAGGCCCTTGTCGCTGATGACCACGCCGTCGATGCGCACGCCGCCCTGCTCCACCATGCGCAAGCCCTCGCTGCTGCTGGGCACCAGGCTGGCGGCCTTCAAGAGCGCGGCGATAGCCATGGGCGCACCCGTCAAGACCACCTCGGGCATCTCGTCGGGCATGCCGCCGCGGGCGCGCTGGTTGAAGTCCTGCTCGGCCGCGTCGGCCGCCGCCGCGCTGTGAAAGCGCGCGGTGATTTCCTTGGCCAGCAGCACCTTGGCGTCCTTGGGGTTGCGCCCGCCCTGCACCTCGGCCTTCAAGGTGGCGATCGCGGCTTCACTGCGAAAGCTCAGCAGCGTATACCACTTCCACATCGCCACGTCGCTGATCGACAGCACCTTGGCGAACATCGTGTTCGCCGGGTCGGTGATGGCCACGTAGTTGTTCTTGGACTTGGACATCTTCTCGATGCCGTCCAGCCCTTCCAGCAAAGGCATGGTCAGGATGCACTGCGGCTCCTGCCCGTATTCGCTTTGCAGCGCGCGGCCCACCAGCAGGTTGAACTTCTGGTCGGTGCCGCCCAGTTCCAGGTCGCTTCTCAAAGCCACCGAGTCGTAGCCCTGCATCAGCGGGTACAGCAACTCGTGCACCGAAATCGGCGTGTTCGACTGGAAGCGCTTGGTGAAGTCGTCGCGCTCGAGCATGCGCGCCACCGTGTACTTGGCGGCCAGCTGGATCATGCCGCGCGCGCCCAGCGGGTCGCTCCATTCGCTGTTGTAGCGGATCTCGGTGCGCGCCGGGTCGAGCACCAGGCTGGCCTGGGCGTAGTAGGTCTGCGCGTTGGCCTCGATCTGCTCGCGGGTCAGCGGCGGGCGCGTGGCATTGCGGCCTGAAGGGTCGCCGATCATCGACGTGAAGTCGCCGATGAGAAAGATCACGGTATGCCCCAGGTCCTGCAACTGGCGCATCTTGTTCAGCACCACGGTGTGGCCGATATGTATGTCGGGCGCCGTCGGATCCAGCCCCAACTTGATGCGCAAGGGCGTGCCGGTGGCCTCGGAACGGGCCAGTTTCTTCAGCCATTCCGCTTCGGGCAGCAGTTCGTCACAGCCCCGCAGCGAAATGGCCAGCGCCTCGCGAACACGGTCGGTGACGGGGAAGACGGGGGCACTCGGCTGCGCCGCGGAGGTGGACATGGTGCGTTTTTCAGGGTTTTGGTGGCCCTCGCAGGCGGGGGCTTGGCTATACTTGGCATGCCTTCTGCATGAAGTACCGCGACGGCGCGTTGCGGGCCCCAGGAGCCCCGCAAGCCGCAGATTCTAGAGGACGGTTCCCCCTCATCAGCCCGGTCCATGCCGGCCTGCAAGGCCCGCTGTCATGCCGACCTACCGCTCATGCCGTCGTGCCTGGGCCCCGATCACACAGACAGACCCACGGCCTTGAACTTCGACACAGAACCCGTATTGCAAGAGTTGGCGTCCTTCAGCCAACGCCACCGCCTGGGGCTGGTATCCGCCGCTGTGGTGGCACTCACCGCCTTCGCGCTGACAGCCGTCGCCGTGGCACCGCTGGTGACCGACGCCACACCCGTGGCGCAACGCTTGGTGTCCGAGACGGTGGAACCCCAGGGCATGGCCCAGCAACTCACCGAGTTGGCGGCGCATGGCATCACCTTGAACCGCAGCGACATCACGCGCGGCACCGATACCGCCGTGTCCCTGCTCGCCCGCCTGGGCGTGAGCGACCCGGCTGCAGCGGCCTTCCTGCGCACCGACTTGACGGCGCGCCAGCTGCTGAGCGGCCGCGGCGGCAAGATGGTGCAGGCGCAGTTCGACACCGGCGGTCAGCTCGAATCGCTGGTGGCGCGGTTTCCGTCTGACAAGCCCGAGCAGTTGAAGACCCATTTCACCCGGCTGTCGCTGTCGCACGAAGGCGGGCGCTGGGTGTCGCGCACCGCCACCGTGGCCTATGGCAGCCAGATGCGCCTGGCCAGCGGCACCATCCGCAGCACGCTGTTTGCTGCCACCGACGAGTCGGGCCTGCCCGATGGCGTGGCCGGCCAGTTGACCGAGATTTTTTCCACCGACCTCGACTTCCACCGCCAACTGCGCCAGGGCGACACTTTCAGCGTCGTTTACGAAGCGCTGACGGCTGACGGCGAGCCTGTCGCCTGGAACGAAGGCGCCGGGCGTGTGGCGGCTGCCGAGTTCGTCAACGGCGGCAAGAGTTACAAGGCGGTCTGGTTTGCCGCCGCCGATGGCCGCGGCGGCTATTACGGGGTGGACGGCCGCAGCAAGCGCCGCACCTTCCTGGCCAGCCCGATGGCGTTCTCGCGCATCACCTCGGGCTTCGCCATGCGCATGCACCCTTTGATGCAGACCTGGCGGCAGCACAACGGCGTCGATTACGGTGCGCCGCAGGGCACGCCGGTGCGGGCGGTAGGCGACGGCGTGGTCGATTTTGCGGGCTGGCGCAGCGGCTACGGCAACGTCGTGGAAATCATGCACGGCAACAACCGCAGCACCCTTTATGCCCACCTGAGCCGCATCGATGTGCGCCGGGGGCAGCGTGCCGAGCAAGGTCAACGGCTGGGCGCGGTCGGGCAGACGGGCTGGGCCACCGGGCCGCATCTGCATTTCGAGTTCCGGGTCGGCAAACAGCACCAGGATCCGCTGCGCGTGGCCAAGGCCTCGGAAACCGTGCCCCTCGATGCCAGTGCCCGCGCCCGCTTCGGTGATGTGGTGCGCAGCGTGCAGACCAAGCTCGAAGTGGCCGAAACCCTGAGCAGCCGACGCGCCCGCGTCGAATAGCGCCAGGCCCGGCGTGGCCTGGTTCATCGGGCTGATGTCGGGCACCTCGCTCGACGGCGTCGACGGCGTGCTGGCTGAAATTGCCGGCAACGGTTCGACGGCAGCCGTCCGGGTGCACGTCCACCAGCCGCTGCAGCCGGCCCTGCGCAGCGAGCTGCTGGCACTGAACACCACCGGCCCCGACGAGTTGCACCGCGCCGCGCTGGCCACCCATGGCCTGATGGACGGCTATGCCAGCGTGGTGGCTGAACTCCTGCAGCAGGGCGGCATCGGTGCACAGCAGGTGTCGGCCATCGGCGCCCATGGCCAGACGGTCCGCCACCGGCCGCGTGACTTCGGCCGCCACGGCTACACCCTGCAATTGATGAACGGGGCCAGCCTGGCCGAACAGTCGGGCATCGCCGTGGTCTGCGATTTCCGCAGCCGTGATGTCGCAGCCGGCGGGGAAGGCGCGCCCCTGGTGCCGGCTTTCCACGCGGCGCGATTCGCCCGGCCCGGCCACGGCGTCGCGGTGCTGAACCTGGGCGGCATCGCCAATCTGACGGTGCTGGGCAGCGACGGCTCGGTGCGCGGCTACGACACCGGACCGGGCAACATGCTGATGGACCTGTGGTGCCAGCGACAACGCGGGCTGGCCTACGACGCAGACGGCCAGTGGGCCGCCACAGGGCAGTTCATCCCCGGCCTGTTGACGGCCCTGCTGGCCGAACCCTTCTTCGCCCGCCGGCCACCCAAGAGCACGGGCCGCGACCTGTTCGACGCCGCCTGGCTGGATGCCCGCCTGGCGGGCGCTGCCTGGCCGGCAGCCGATGTCATGGCCACGCTGGCCGAGTTGACAGCGCGCACGGTCAGCGAGGCCTTGACGCGCGATGGGGCTGCCCTGCAGGACTTGATCGTCTGCGGCGGGGGAGCCTACAACAGCCACCTGCTGCAGCGCCTGAGGCACAGCCTGGGCAGCGGTGTGGCGGTCAGCAGCAGCGCCGCTCACGGCATGCCACCGGATCAGGTCGAGGCGCTGGCCTTCGCCTGGTTGGCCTGGGCCTACCTGGCCCGGCGCCCGGGCAGTCTGCCGGCCGTCACCGGCGCGCGCGGTGCGCGCGTGCTGGGTGCGCTCTACCCGGCCTGAAGCCGGCTTGCCCGAGACCGCCTGACCGGCGGCCGGACGGTCGATGTCAGACCGAGAACGACGAGCCGCAACCGCAGGTGGTCGTGGCGTTCGGGTTCTTGATCACGAACTGCGCGCCTTGCAGGTCTTCCTTGTAGTCGATCTCGGCGCCGCCGAGGTACTGCAGGCTCATCGCATCGATCAGCAGCGTCACGCCGTTCTTGTTCATCTGGGTGTCGTCTTCGTTGACGACTTCATCGAAGGTGAAGCCGTACTGGAAGCCCGAGCAGCCGCCGCCTTGCACGAAGACGCGCAACTTCAGGTCCGGGTTGCCCTCTTCATCGACCAGGTCCTTGACCTTGGCGGCGGCGCTGTCGGTGAAGACCAGCGGCGGCGGCATGTCGTCGAGGGCGGAGGCAAGCTGTTCGGCAACGGCGTTCATGGAGGCTCCTGATGGAAGGCGTCGGCTCGCTGGGAACCGCAACACACCACACTGTACCGTCAGAGACGGCGCAATGCACCCAGCCCGGGCGATGGCACCCCGGCTGGTGCAGTCTTTGGCAGACCGCGAAAACAAACCGGGGCGCCTGAGCGCCCCGGATCAATGGTCAGCGCTTGCTGAACTGCTTCCGGCGACGAGCGCCGTGCAGACCGACCTTCTTGCGTTCCACTTCGCGCGCATCGCGCGTCACGAAACCGGCACGGCTCAAGTCGGGCTTGAGTGCCGTGTCGTAGTCGATCAGCGCCCGCGTGATGCCGTGGCGCACCGCGCCGGCCTGACCGGATTCACCGCCGCCGTGCACGTTGATCTTGATGTCGAAAGACTCGTTGTTGCCCGTGAGCAGCAAAGGCTGGCGCACGATCATGATCGAGGTCTGACGACCGAAATAGTCATCGATGGTCTTGCCGTTGATGACGATGTGGCCGCTGCCCTTCTTGATGAAGACGCGTGCCACGCTCGACTTGCGGCGGCCGGTGCCGTAGTTCCAAAGTCCGATCATTGCTGCGTCCTCAAAACTCAAGCGGTTTGGGTTGCTGGGCGGTGTGCGGGTGGGTGTCACCGGCATAGACCTTCAGCTTCTTGACCATCGCGTAACCCAGCGGGCCCTTGGGGAGCATGCCCTTGACGGCCTTCTCGAGCGCGCGGCCGGGGTGCTTGGCCTGCATGTCCTTGAAGGGCGTGGCGGTGATGCCGCCCGGGTAGCCAGAGTGCCGGTAGTAGATCTTGTCAGTGGCTTTGGCGCCCGTGACACGAAGCTTGTCGGCATTGACGACGATGATGAAATCACCGGTATCGACGTGAGGCGTGTAAATGGCTTTGTGCTTGCCGCGCAAACGGCGTGCTGCTTCGCTGGCAACACGACCGAGCACCTTGTCGGTGGCGTCAATCACAAACCATTCATGCGTCACTTCGGCCGGCTTGGCACTGAAGGTCTTCATGAGGGTCTTTCTTATTGCGCGCCGTTCACCTGTGGCGGCTTGAGCGCGCGAGTCCATCGGCTGATCGCAATGACTTCCCTGCCACCCCTTGGCGCCGCTCGTTGAGGGCGGCCTCGCAGGTTGCAACCCCGCTTCCCCATCTGGGTCTGTGCGGGACTGCGACAGCGCTGTCCCCGGCCGAAATCAGGGGCAGCCTTTGAGTATATCCCGAACCAGCGAGCTGCGAACAGACCCTGGGTTCCAGGCTGTCAAGCCCCCGCACCATGAAGCAAAACCCCCCGCTTGAGGGTAAACCCTAAAATAACCGAATAGCATGGGCTTTCCCCGCCTGAGAGCACCCATGGACCCTGAGCCTGACCTGAACGGCGTCGCCACACCCAGCGCCGTGCCGATGAACACACCGCGCAGCTGGGTGCCCATCCGCACCCTGACCAGCCGCCATCGCGCACGGGTGTGCCTGCACCTGCAGGCCCTGGACGACGCCGACCGCGCCCGGCGCTTCGGCCACCCGGCCAGCAACGAGCGCATCCAGCACTATGTCGGGCAGATGGATTTCGACGCCGATGCCCTGTTCGGCGTCTTCGACCGCCGGCTGAAACTGGTCGCCATGGTCCACCTGGCCTTTCAGCCCCAGGGCGGCGTGGCCGAGTTCGGCATTTCGGTGCTGCCGGCTGTGCGTGGCTGCGGCATCGGCGCCCTGCTCTTCGAGCACGCGATCACCCTGGCGCGCAACCGCGGCATCAACCGGCTCATCATCCACACCGCCAGAGACAACGCCCCGATGCTGGCCATCGTGAGGCGTGCGGGCGCCGATCTGTCTTTCGATGGCGGCGATGCCATCGCCACGCTGCCGCTGGCGGCCGACACGCTGGGCTCGCAGATGCAGGAAATGCTCGGACACCAGGCTGCCGAGCTGGACTACCGGATGAAGTCACAAGCGCTGATATCCTCATCGCCGAGTGAATTACGCCAACCTTGACCCGCAGCAGGTCCTGGACGCACTGGACGCGGTGGGATTGCGCGGCGACGGGCGCGTGCTGCAGCTCAACTCCTACGAAAACCGCGTCTTCCAGGTCTTTCTCGAAGACGCCGAAGCGGGCCACGAGGCCGTCGTCGCCAAGTTCTACCGACCCGGCCGCTGGAGCGACAAACAGATCGTCGAAGAACACGCCTACGCCCTGGAACTGGCCGCTGCCGAGGTGCCGGTGGTGCCGCCGCTGGTGCTGCGCGCGCTGGACGACAGGCCGGGTCTGCGCCTGCTGGGCAGCCCGCCGACCCTGGCCTGCCTGGACACGCCCACCGGCGCCCACCGCTACACCGTGGCGCGCCGCTGTGCCGGCCGCGAACCCGAGCTGGAAGACCCGGCGGCACTGCGCCAGCTCGGGCGTTTCATCGGCCGCCTGCACGCCGTCGGGCGCCGCCAGCCTTTCGTGCACCGCCACCGCCTGAATGCGCGGGTCGATGGCCGGCGCGCGCTGGCCTTGCTGGTCGATGGCGGTTTCGTCCCGGACACCCAACTCGCCGCCTGGCGCGACGCCTGCGAACGGGCCTTGGACGCCGTGGAAGCCGCCTTCGACGCCGCCGCCCCGCTGACCACGCTGCGCCTGCACGGCGACTGCCACCTGGGCAATGTGCTGTGGCGTGACGGCGCGCCGCACGTGGTGGACCTGGACGACGCGATGCAGGGCCCCGCCGTGCAGGACCTGTGGATGCTGGTCTCGGGCGACCACGCGACGATGGCGCAGCAGCTGAACACGCTGCTCGAAGGCTACGAACAGTTCAGCGAATTCGACGACCGCGAACGCGCGCTGATCGAGCCGCTGCGCACCTTGCGCATGCTGCGCCACAGCGCCTGGCTGGCGGCGCGCTGGGACGACCCGACCTTCCCGCTGAACTTCCCCTTCTTCGGCAGCGCGGCCTACTGGTCGCAGCAGACCGCGCAACTGCGCGAACAGATCGAAGCGATGGCCGAAGCCGCCGCCATCGCCCGCTTCGGCATCGCGCCGGCACGCTGGGCCGCCCTCGACGACAAGCCCTTCGACGGCGACGGCTTCTCGTGAAGCCGCGGCGCCGTCGGGCCTGCCCGATCAGGCCGTCAACAGCCGATTGACGCGCTGCACGTAGGCAGCCGGGTCTTCCAGTTGACCGCCCTCGGCCAGCAGGGCCTGGTCGAAGATGATCTGCGCCAGGTCGTCGAAGGCGGCGTCAGCCGTGACCTCAAGCCGCTTCAGCAGCCCGTGCGCCGGGTTGACCTCCAGGATCGGCATCCCCTTGGGCGCCGCCTGCCCCGACTGCTTCAGCAAGCGCGCCAGGTGCGAGCTCATGTCGCCTTCGTCGACCACGATGCAGGCCGGTGAATCGACCAGCCGCGTCGTCGTGCGCACGTCCTTGGCGCGGTCCTTCAGCGAGGCCTGCAGCTTTTCCAGCATCGGCTTGAAAGCCTCTGACGTGGCCTCGGCCTGCTTCTTCTCATCCTCGTCCTGCAACTTGCCCAGGTCGACACCGCCCTTGGCCACGCTCTGCAGCGGCTTGCCGTCGAATTCGTAGAGGTGCTGCAGCATCCATTCGTCGACGCGGTCGGTCAGCAGCAGCACCTCGATGCCCTTCTTGCGGAAGATCTCCAGCTGCGGGCTGCTCTTGGCGCCGGCCAGGGTGTCGGCGGTGATGTAGAAGATCGCCTCCTGGCCTTCCTTCATGCGGCCGACGTAATCGGCAAAGCTGACACCGCTGTCGGCCGTGGTGCTGGCAAAGCGCAGCAGCTTGGCCAGGCGTTCCTGGTTGCCGTGGTCTTCGCCGATGCCTTCCTTCAGCACCGCGCCGAACTGTTCCCAGAAGGCGGCGTACTTGTCCTTCTCGAGCGGATCGTCGCTCAGCGCCACGCTTTCCAGCATGCCCAGCACCTTCTTCGTGCTGCCTTCGCGGATGGCCTTGACGTCGCGGCTTTCCTGCAGCAGCTCGCGGCTGACGTTCAGCGGCAGGTCGGCGCTGTCGATCACGCCCTTGACGAAGCGCAGGTAGACCGGCATCAGCGCTTCGGCATCGTCCATGATGAAGACGCGCTTCACATACAGCTTCACGCCGCCGCGCTTATCGCGGTTCCACAGGTCGAAAGGCGCCTTGGCCGGCACGTAGAGCAGCTGCGTGTATTCGGTGCGGCCTTCGACGCGGTTGTGGGTGTAGGCCAGCGGCGGCTCCTGGTCGTAGCTGATCTGCTTGTAGAACTCCTCGTACTGCGCGTCGGTGATGTCGCTCTTGGGGCGGGCCCACAGGGCAGCGGCCTTGTTCACCGGCTCCCACTCGTCGGTGGTGACCTGCTCTTTCTTCTCTTCGTCCCACTGCTGCTTGGCCATCAGAACCGGCAGGCTGATGTGGTCGCTGTACTTGCTGATGATGGACTTCAGCTTCCACTGCGACAGGAATTCTTCCTCGCCGTCACGCAGGTGCAGGATGACGTCGGTGCCGCGCTCGGGGCGGTCGATGGTCTCGACCTCGAAGTCGCCCGTGCCCTCGCTGGACCAGCGCACGCCGTCGGCGGCAAAGGCGCCGGCGCGGCGGGTTTCGACCGTCATGCGGTCGGCGACGATGAAGCCGGAATAGAAACCCACGCCGAACTGGCCGATGAGGTTGGCGTCCTTCTTCTTGTCGCCTTCTAGGCTGGCCATGAATTCGCGCGTGCCGCTCTTGGCGATGGTGCCCAGGTGCGAGACGGCCTCTTGCGCGGTCATGCCGATGCCGTTGTCGCGGATGGTGATGGTCTTGGCGGCCTCGTCGTACCAGACGCGGACCTGCAGTTCGGGCGCATCTTCCAGCAGTTCGGCGTTGTCCAGCGCCTCGAAGCGCAGCTTGTCGCAGGCGTCGGACGCATTGGAAACCAGCTCGCGCAGGAAGATTTCCTTGTTGCTGTACAGGCTGTGGGTGACGAGGTGCAGGATCTGTTTGACCTCGGCCTGAAATGACAGGGTTTGCTTGTCCATGGAGCTTTTCTGGGTGGTGAAATGATGAGGAAGGAGGCCAGCGGCCCGCCGCGCGCAGGGCTAGACGGTGGGGCCGGCGTGGCTGTTTTCAAGGGCTGACCCGCCACAAGCTCAGCCGGCCCAGGCCCGCCCAGGCGCCGGGACGGTGTCGGGGCGCGTCAGGCTACCAGCCGATTATTCCGCTTCGATTTTCGCCGCGCGGATCACAGCCGCCCAGCGCTGCACCTCGGCCGTCAGCAGGGCCTGCAGTTGCGCAGGCGTGCTGCCCTGCAGGCGCAAGCCGAGGCGGGCCATCTTGTCGCGGGTGCCAGGCGCGGCCATCGCCTCGCGCGCGGCGGCGCCCAGGCGCTCGATCACCGCGGCCGGCGTGCCGGCCGGCGCGGCCAGGGCGTTCCAGCTGGCCACGTCGTAGCCGGCAATGCCCGCCTGGGCCACGGTAGGCACCTCAGGCAGGGCCGGGTTGCGCAGGCTCGACGTGACGGCCAGCGCTTTCACCGTGCCGCCGGACACATGCGGCAGCATCGGCCCGACGATCTCGAAGGCCAGGTCGATTTCCTTGGACAGCAGCGCCGTCAGCACCGCCGGCGAGG
This sequence comes from Rubrivivax sp., assembly GCA_040400915.1. Lineage (GTDB taxonomy): Bacteria > Pseudomonadota > Gammaproteobacteria > Burkholderiales > Burkholderiaceae_C > Rubrivivax. The sequence goes on along the minus strand of JBBAPI010000004.1, from coordinate 190,427 downwards.
CCTTGTAGGGCACGGCCAGCACGTCCACACCGGCCACCGTCTCGAACAGCTTCACCGCCAGGTGCTGGGTGCTGCCCACCGCGATGCAGCCCACGTTCAGCTGGCCCGGGTTGGCCTTGGCAAAGGCCACCGCGTCGCCCAGCGTGGCAAAACGCGAGCCGGCCGCCACGAAGATGCCCAGGTCGAAAAAGCCCAGCGTGGTGATGGGCGCGAAGGCCTTCAGCGTGTCGTAGGGCAGCTTCCTGATCAGCCCGGCGCTGACCGCATGGCCGTTGCTCATCAGCAGCAGCGTGTAGCCATCGGGCCGGGCCGTGGCCGCCGCCAGACTGGCGACGATGCTGCCTGCGCTGGGGCGGTTGTCGACGACGACCGCCTGGCCCAGCACCTTGGCCATGCCTTCGGCGACGGCGCGGGCGGTCAGGTCGGCGATGCCGCCTGGGCCGAAGGGCACCAGCAGCGTGATGGGGTGGTTGGGGAAGTTCGTCTGCGCGCGCAGGGGCGTCGACAGCGGCGTGGCGCAGGCCGCAGCGGCCAGGCTCAACAGGGTGCGGCGCTGCAGTGTCATGGCGGCTTCATGTTCATTCGGGTTTGACATTGCCGGCCTTGACCACCTGGGCCCAGCGCGGCAATTCGCGCTGGATCAGCGCGGCGAAGGCCTGCGCGGTGCCCGGCATGGGCACCGCGCCCTCCAGGGCCAGTTGCTGGGCCACGTCGGGCAGCGCCAGCGCCTTGTTGATCTCGGCGTTCAGGCGCGCCACCACGGCCGCCGGCGTGCCGGCCGGTGCCACCACGCCGTACCACTGGTCGGCCTCGAAACCGGGGTAGCCGCTTTCGGCCACGGTGGGCACATCGGGCAGGGCCGCGATGCGCTGCGTGCTGGACACGGCCAGGGCGCGCAGGCGACCGCTCTTCAGATGCGGCAGCACGGCCGGCGCGCCAGTGAAGGTGGCGTCGACCTGGCCGGCGATCAGGTCGGTGACCGACGGCGCCGTGCCGCGGTAGGGAATGTGCAGCAGGAACAGGCCGGCGCGCAGCTTCAGGTATTCGGAGGTGATGTGGGCCGCGCTGCCGTTGCCGCCCGACGAGAAGCTGAACTGGCCGGGGCGCGCCTTGACCATCGCGATGAAGTCGGGGAAGTTCTTCGCCGGCGATGCAGCCGGCACGACCAGCACATTGGGCACCCGCGCCACCCAAGCCACGGGCGCGAAGCTCTTCACCGGGTCGTAGGCCAGTTTGGGGTAGAGCGCCGGGTTGACGGCCAGCGTGCCGATGTGGCCCATCAGCAGGGTGTTGCCGTCGGGCTCGGCCTTGGCGGCTTCGGCCGCCCCCAGCGAACCGCCGGCGCCGGGCTTGTTGTCGATGAACACGGTGGTGCCCAGCGCAGCCGCCAGCTTGGGCGCGATGGCGCGGGCCAGGATGTCGGTGCTGCCGCCGGGCGTGAAGGGCACGATCAGCCGCAGCGGCTTAGGGGTCTGCCCCCAGACCATGGAGCTGGCGCCTGCAGCGGCCCAGGCCCCGGCCCAGCGCATGCACTGCCGGCGTGTCGGGACGAGGCTGGGTTTCATGGCGTTGCAGGCAAGCCGATCAGGCTGACAGACGGCGGTGCGCTGCAGCGGCCGCCCGCATCAAGCCTTGTTCGCCAGGCCCAGGCGCTCGATGGTGGCCTTCTCGGCAACGAAGCTGTCGCGCGCGAACTTGGTGTAAGTCTCGGTGCTCATGTAGATCACCGTCTGGTCGTACTTGTCGAAGCTGGCCTGCACATTGGGGTCGTCCAGCGTCTTCCGGAAAGCGTCGTGCAGGGTGCGCGTCAGGCCGGCGTCCATGCCTTTCGGACCGCAGACGCCGAAGGGCGAATCGCTGACGGTCTGGTAGCCCAGTTCGTCCAGGGTGGGCACCGTGGGCCAGCGCTTGGTGCGCTTGCTGCCGTAGGTGGCCAGCAGGCGCAGCTTGCCACTTTCCACCATCGGGCCCCAGCCGGTGGCGTCGCTGGCGGCCATGGTGTGGCCGCCCAGGATGGCCTGCATGTTGTCGGCGTTGCCCTTGAAGGGCACGTGGTTCAGCTTGATGCCGGCGCGCTGCGCGAATTCCTCGACCGCCAGGTGCGGGCTGGTGCCGATGCCGGTGCTGCCGTAGGTGAACTCGCCCGGGTGCGCCTTGGCCCATTCAACGACGTCCTTGATGCTCTTGTGCGGCGAATCGGCCCGCACCACCAGACCGAAGGTGTAGCCGGTGAGGCAGGCGATCCAGGTGAAGTCCTTGGTGGTGTCGAACTGCGTCTTCTGCATGTGCGGGATGCGGAACACGCCGTGCGGCAACTGGCTCAGCGTGTAGCCGTCGGGCTTGGCATTGACCAGTTCATTCGCACCCAGCATGCCGCCAGCCCCGGGCTTGTTGTCGACGATGACGGTCTGGCCCAGGATCTTGGCGGCGCTCTCGGCCAGTGCCCGGATCACCGCGTCGGTGCTGCCACCCGCCGGCCAGGGGCAGATGTAGCGGATCGGCTTGTTGGGGAAGGCCTGGGCGTAGGCCAGGCGCGGCAGCGCGATGCTGCTGGCGGCGGCGCCGGCGGCCAAGATGATTTGGCGGCGATGGATGTTGGTCATGGCTGTACTCCTTACTCCGTATTGGCTATTCAGAACCCAGGCGCAATGTAGTCGGCAGCCGGCGTTCAACGGACCATTTCAGCAGCGCGGCACCTCGGTAAAAACCATGAGCGAACTTGCTGTAGGGCATGGTCAGGAAAAGCGCCATCACGGCGCCCAGGTGCAGGCACAGCAGCAGCGGCATCAGCGGCGCCAACAGCGGCAGGCGCGTCAAGGCCAGCAGCAGGCCGCTGGCGCTGATACCCAGCAGCAGCGCGATGAAGCCCAGGTCCAGCGGCTTTTGCGCGGCGTCGCCCTGGCGCGGGTCACGGCGCTGGTTCAGCCAGGCCAGGCCCAGCGGCCCGACGATCAAACCGATGCCGCCCAGCGTGCCCAGCACCTTGGGCAGACTCGTCCAGCCGTAGGGTGCTGGCCAGCCGAAGGCGTAGTGGTAGACCGTGGCCACGCTGGTCGCCGCGAAACACAGCATGAAGCCGTAGAAAGTGGCGTGGTGGGCGTGGCGGCGGGCTTGTGACCAACGGTCGTCTTCGTTGTTGCAGCCTTGGCCGTGGCCGCCGTCCAGGTAGGTCAGTTTCAGCACGTTGACGGTGGCCTCCTGCACCGCCGGCGCGCTGGCGGCACCCGGGTCTTCGTCGCGCCAGAACCGCGCCAAGCCCAGGCCCAGTGCCAGCAAGGCATAGCCGAAGACCGGCGCGAACAGGCCGGCCATCAGCCCGTGCGGGAAGACAGCGTAGAAGCCGCTGCCGCTGGGCGACCCTTTCAAGGCCATCGCCAGGATCAGAAAAAAGGCCAGGCCCAGCCAGACCGCGACCGCCAGCACCAGGCCGTTGCGCTGGTACAGCCGCCCCGCGCCTGCCGGCCAGGCGTACTGCGCGTAGGTGTGCAGCCGCACGCGGGCCAGGGCCTGCGGCACGTTGACGGCAAATTCATGCGGTGGCGCGTACTGGCAGGCGTGCAGGCAGGCGCCGCAGTTGTGGCACAGGTTGGCCAGGTAGTGGATGTCGGCCTTGGGGAATTCCAGCCGCCGCGTCATCGCCGGGAAGACCGCGCAGAAGCCTTCGCAATAGCGGCAGGCATTGCAGATCTGCAACACGCGGGCGACCTCGGCCTCGGCGATCAGCGATTCCAGCACCTTCATGCGCCGGCCCTGGCTGCGGCAGCGGCAGAGGCCCCGGCGATGCGCCCGAACACCGTGCCGATGGTCATGCCCACGCCCGCCGTGTAGCCCTTGCCCAGCACGTTGCCGGCCATCACTTCACCGGCCGCGAACAGGTTGGCGCTGGGCTGCCCGGCAAAGTGCACCGCGGCGCTCTCGTCCACCTTCACGCCCAGGTAGGTGAAGGTCACGCCGGGCTTGAGCGTGTAGCCGAAAAAGGGCGCCGTATCGATGGGCCGCGCCCAGTGCGTCTTGGGCGGAGTCAGGCCCTCGGTGGCGCAGTCGTCCAGCACCGCGTGGTCGAAAGTGCCCACCCGGCAGGCGGCGTTGTAGTCGTTCACGGTCTGCATGAAAGCCGTTTCGGGCAAGCCCAGTTGTTGCGCCAGTTCGGGCAGGGTGTCGGCCTGCACACCCTTGAAGACCGGCGGCATGAAGCGGCCGACGGCCTTGGCGTCGATGATGCTGTGGCCGATCTGCCCGGCCTGCAGCGCCACCAGGCGGCCCCAGATGGCATAGCGCTTGGGCCAGAAGTCTTCGCCTTCGTCGTAGAAGCGAGCGCCGGCCTGATTGACCATGATGCCCAGCGACACGCAGTCGACCCGCGTCACGATGCCGCCGTCGTACAGCGGCGCCCGCGCATCGATGGCCACCATGTGGGCCTGCGTCGGGTCGCCGATGCGGTCGGCGCCCTGCGCCAGCAGGTCCTTGAGCAGCACGCCCTGGTTGTAGCGCGTGCCGCGGATGGCGAAGTTGTCGGCCGGCCATTCACCGCGTTCGTTGCAGCCCCAGGCCTCGCGCAGCCACTCGCGGTTGGACTCGAAACCGCCGCTGGCGACGACGCAGGTCCGCGCGGTGAGGCGTTCACCGCCGACCAGTTGCGCGGCGACGAAGCGGCCGCCGTCGAATTCCAGCCGCTCGACGGCCGCGTCGTAGCGCAGCGCCACACCCAGCGCCTCGGCGCTGCGGTAGTAGGCATTGACCAGCGCCTTGCCGCCACCCATGAAGAACGCATTCGTGCGGCTGAGATGCAGCGTGCCCGACAGCGAGGGCTGGAAGTGCACGCCGTGGCGGCGCATCCAGCTGCGGCAGGTGGCGCTTTCGCGGATCACGCGGCGCGTCAGGTGTTCGGTGGTCAGGCCGCCGGTCACCTTCAGCAGGTCCTGCCAGAACTCTTCTTCGGGGTAGGCCTCGGTCAGCACGTCTTGCGGCGCGTCGTGGCTGCAGCGGATGTTGCGGGTGTGCATGCTGTTGCCGCCGCGCCAGTCGCGCGGCGCGGCTTCCAGCAGCAGCACCGAAGCACCCGCTTCGCTCGCCACCAGGGCGGCGCACAGGGCGGCATTGCCGCCGCCGATGACCAGCACGTCCAGCATCAGCCGACTGCCTTGGGGTGACGCACGGTGGCCATGAAGTACCGGTCTGTTGCGGAAGGCCGCGACTGTACCCGTGTACCCGCGCGCAGGCAGCATGCCCCTGTCAACGCCGCGCCAGCCCCCTGGGTAAACTCGTGACACTCCCAAACGCTGCACCGCAGACCTGCACCCCCATGAGTGCCTTCCTCGAAGAAACCGTACTGAGCGTCCACCACTGGACCGACCGCCTGTTCAGCTTCACCACCACGCGCGACCCGGCGCTGCGCTTTTCCAACGGCCACTTCACGATGATCGGCCTGCGCGTCGATGGCAAACCGCTGCTGCGCGCCTACAGCATCGCCAGCGCCAATTACGAAGACCACCTCGAGTTCCTCAGCATCAAGGTGCCCGACGGCCCGCTGACCAGCCGACTGCAGCACATCCAAGTCGGCGACACCGTCATCGTCGGCAAGAAGCCCACCGGCACGCTGTTGACCGATTACCTGCTGCCGGGCAAGCGTCTGTACTTGCTGGGCACGGGCACCGGCCTGGCGCCCTACCTCAGCATCGTGCGCGACCCCGAAACCTACGAGAAGTTCGAGGACGTGGTGGTGGTGCATGGTGTGCGCCTGGTCGCCGAGCTGGCCTTCCATGACCTGCTCGACCACGAGCTCGCGCAGGACGAGCTGCTGGGCGAACTGGTGGCGGGCAAGCTGCACTACTACCCCACCGTCACCCGCGAGCCTTACAAGAACAGCGGCCGCATGACCGACCTGATCCAGACCGGCAAGCTGGCCGCCGACCTGGGCCTGCCGGCGCTGAACCCGGAAGAAGACCGCGTCATGCTGTGCGGCAGCCCGGCCATGCTGCGCGACCTGAAGGCACTGCTGGAAATCCGCGGCTTCAAGGAAGGCAACACCACCAAGCAAGGCGATTTCGTCATCGAGCGGGCCTTCGTCGAACAATGAGCCTGACGGGGGCCTGCATGCGCAAAGTCATCGTTCTGAACGGCCCCAACCTGAACCTGCTGGGTCAGCGTGAGCCGGCCCTCTACGGCAGCGCCACCTTGGCCGATGTGGAAACGATGTGCCAGGCCGCCGGTGCCCGCCTGGGCGTGGCGGTGGAATGCCTGCAGAGCAACCACGAAGGCGTGCTGATCGATGCCATCCACGAGGCCGGCCGCGGCGTGAAGGACGGCACGGTGCTGGGCGTGGTCTTCAATGCCGGGGCCTACACGCACACCTCGGTGGCCTTGCACGACGCCATCAAGGGCGCCGGGGTGCCGGTCATCGAAGTCCACATCAGCAACGTCCACGCCCGCGAAGCCTTCCGCCAGCACAGCCACCTGTCGCCAGTGGCAGCCGGCATCGTGGTCGGTTTCGGAGTTGACGGCTACGTGCTGGCGCTGGAAGGCCTGGTGCGCAAGTTCGGCCTGGGCTGAAGCGACCGCCCTCAAGCCGGCTCGAACTGCTCGGTGTCGACTTCGGACTGGCTCTGCGCGCTGTAACGCCCGCCCCTCACGGTGCGCTGGTTGATCAGCGCATCCACGCGGCCCAGCACCGACGCATCCAGCGCCACCTCGGCCGCCGCCAGGTCTTCACCCAAGTGAACCGCGCTGGCCGTGCCGGGGATGGGGATGATGTGCTCGCCGCGCGTCAGCAGCCAGGCCAGCGCCAGTTGCGCCGGCGTGCAAGCGGCCTCGCGGGCCAGCGCTTCGTAGGCCGGCAGCAAAGCCAGGTTGGCCGCGTGATGCGCCGGCGCGAAGCGCGGCATGTTGCGGCGGATGTCCTTGGCGTCCAGCAGGCTGACGTCGCGCAGCTTGCCGGTCAGGAAGGCCCGTCCCACGGGGCTGAAAGCGACGAAGGCCGCCCCCAGTTCGCGGCAGGCCGCCAAGACGGCGATTTCCGGCTCGCGCGTCCACAGCGAATACTCGCTCTGCACCGCAGCCACCGGGTGCACGGCGTGGGCGCGGCGCAGCGTGGCGGCCGAGACTTCGCTCAGCCCCAGCAGGCGCACCTTGCCGTCTTCGACCAGCCGCGACACCGCGCCCACGCTGTCCTCGATGGGCACCTGCTTGTCCCAGCGGTGCAGGTAATACAGGTCGATGACATCGGTCTGCAAGCGCTTCAGACTGTCTTCGCAGTTGCGGCGCACGGTCTCCGGCCGGCCGTCGATGACCCGCTTCATGACGCCGTCGGACATCACCCCGGCCATGCCGCCCTTGCTGCACAGCGTGATGCGGCCGCGGTGCGGCTTCAACACCCGGCCGACCAGGGTTTCGTTGGCGCCGAAGCCGTACAGCGCGGCGGTGTCGAAGAGCGTCACGCCCTGTTCCAGCGCCTGCAGCAGCAGCGCTTCGCCCACTTCGGCGCTGGGCGGTGTGCCGTAGGCGTGGCTGAGGTTCATGCAGCCCAGGCCGATGGCCGAGACGGCCAGAGGGCCGATGTTTCGCGTTTTCAAATGAGGGCTCCAGAGATGAAAAAAGTATAGGGGCAGGCCAAGCCGGCCTGCTTCTTCCTCAGCCGCAGGCCGGGGATGTCCGCAGGGGCGCCGCAGCCCCGGCGCGTTACATTGCCAGATTGACTGACGCAACGCGAACACCCTGCCGTGACCCAACTTCAACTCTCCATCGCCACCACCGATTACGACCATTTCCGCGATTTCCGCAGCGGCGTCGTCAAGGCCGAAGGCATCGATCTGAATTGGCTGAATCTGGGCCACCACGAATGCTTCGCGCGCTTCACCGCCAACCGCGAATTCGACCTGGCCGAGCTGTCCTTCGCCAAGTTCGCCACCCAGGTCACGCGGCCCGACAGCGACATCATCGGCCTGCCGGTGATCTGCTCGCGCTTGTTCCGCTTCAGCTCGTTCTACGTCAACCGCAAGAGCGGCATCCGCAGCGTTCAAGACCTGGCCGGCAAGAAGATCGGCTCGCCCGAATGGGCCCATTCGGCCGCCGTCTACATGCGCGGCTGGATGCACAACGACATGGGCGTGAAGCTGCAGGACGTGCATTGGTACCAGGCCGGCGCCAACGCGCCGGGCCGCGTCGAGAAGGTCGAGATCAACCTGCCCGAAGGCGTGCGCCTGACGCGCGTGGCCGACCGGTCCCTGAGCCAGTTGCTGGCCGCCGGCGACATCGACTGCGCCATCATCGCCCGCCCGCCGACCTGCTTCCTCGAAGGCCACCCCGATGTCGTGCGCCTGTTCCCGGACTTCCAGGACATGGAAGAGCAGTACTACGACCGCACGAAGGTGTGGCCCATCATGCACATCATCGCGATGCAAAAGCGCATCCTGCAAGATCACCCCTGGGTCGCGCGCAACCTGCTGAATGCCTTCGAGGAATCGAAGCGGCGCAGCCTGGAACGGCTGCTCGACCCGGCCGTCTCGCGCTACCCCGTGCCCTGGCTGACCAGCTACGCGCGGCGCCAGCGCGAACGCTTCGGGAGCGACCTGTTTCCGTATGGCATCGAAGCCAACCGCGCGACCTGGGAACAGATGGCGCTGTACACCTTCCAGCAGGGCATTGCGCACCGGCAGTTCACGCCCGAGGAGATCTTCCCCGCAGGCATCATGACCAACGTCGTCATCTGAGAGACCCCCCAGCGTGAACCCTGACCCTGCACCGGCATCCGGTGGCGCCCTGCCCCCCGAACTGCTCGCCGACCTGGCTGCCGCCAGCCGCATCCTCGCCGCGCAAGGCGTGGTCGATGGCTTCGGCCATGTGTCGATGCGCCACCCCGACGCGCCGAACCGCTACTGGATGTCGCGTTCGCTGGCGCCGGCGCTGGTGACGGCCGGCGACCTGATGGAATACGACCTGGACAGCCAGCCCTGCAACGCTGGCGAGCGCAAGAGCTTCCTGGAACGCTACATCCACGGCGAGGTCTACAAGGCCCGACCCGATGTGATGGCCGTGGTGCACAGCCACTCGCCGTCGGTGGTGCCCTTCGGTCTGGTGCGCGCCAAGATGCAGGCGATGTTCCACAACGCCGCCTTCCTGGCCGCCGGCGTGCCGGTGTTCGACATCCGCGAACGCTTCGGCGCCACCGACATGCTGGTCGGCAACGGCGCCAAAGGCGAGGCGCTGGCCAAGAGCCTGGGCACCAAGGACGTGGTGCTGATGCGCGCCCACGGCAGCGTGGCCTGCGGTCCCAGCCTGCAGACGGCCGTTTTCCGCGCCGTCTACACCGAAGTCAACGCGCGCATCCAGCACTGGGCTGCGGCACTGGCTGCGGGCGAGCCGCTGGCCGGCCTGGACGAGGAAGAAGGCGTGCTGGCCGACACCGTCAACCAGGGCGCCGGCCTGCGCGCCTGGGACCTGTGGCGCGCCCAAGTGCGGGCCCAGGTCGGCTGGTAGCCCTGCAGCCCCCATCACCAGAACCGGAGACCGACATTGGACGCGCACCTCGAACTGAAGCAGCAGCTGGTTGATTGCATCCGCATGCTGGAAGCGGCCGACATCATCGACTACAACGGCCACGCGAGCATCCGGATCGGCGACGACCAGATGCTGATCAACGCCGGCAACTGCCAGCGCAGCCGGCTGACCACGGCCGACATCTGCACCATCGCCATGGACGGCCAGGTGCTGGGTGCGGCCAGCGGCAAGCCGCCGCTGGAATTCCACCTGCACGCCGGCATCTACCGCGCGCGCCCCGACGTCAAGGCCGTCGTCCACGCCCACCCGAAGTGGAGCACCTACCTCACGATGACCGGCACGCCCTACGCGCCGGTCTATGCCCAGGGCGCGCTGGTCCACCCGGTGCCGGTGCTGGACTCGCCAAACTCCATCAACAACCGCGCCATGGCCGACCGCCTGGCCGCCACCCTGGGCGACCGGCCCGCCGCGCTGATGAAGTCGCACGGCGCGGTGACCGTCGGGCAGAGCATCGTCGAAGCCTTCGTGCTGGCCAACTACATGGAAGAGAACGCCCACCGCCAGTACATGGCGATGCAGATCGGCCAACCCTATGCCTTCAACGATCACGAGCTGGCGCTGTGCCGCGAGAAGCTGTGGTCGCCGGCCTTGTTCCAGCGCGCCTGGGACCACTTCCAGGCGAAGCTGGGCTGAGACCAGCCAGCGCCCCTTCGCACCCGGCCACCACCGCAGCCGGACTGGGCTGGCGCCTAGGGCTCAGCGCGCGCTGATCGCCGGGCCGGGGTTCAGGCCGGCACCCGCAGGCTGTGTTCGACCAGCGCCCGCAGCGCGGGCGTCACCTCGGGCGCTATCCCGAACCACAGCTTCCAGGCCAGCGGCCCCTGGTGCAAGAGCATGCCCAGCCCGTCCACCGTGGCGTTGCCGCGGGCCCGCGCCGCCGCCAGGAAAGGCGTTTCCAGGGGCACGTAGACGATGTCGGCCGCGATGGCCGTGGCCGGCAGGCGGCCCAGGGGCAGGTCCAGCTCGCCCTGGCCGACCATGCCCTGGCTGGTGGTGTTGACGACCAGCGCAGCCCCGTCCAGCGCGGCGATGCGGTCGGACCAGGGCACCGCCGTGATGCCGCCGCCCAGGGCCAGGGCCACGGCCTGCGCGCGGTCGGCCGTGCGGTTGACCAGGCGGATCTCCTTCACCCCTTCCTGCAACAGGCCCCAGCAGACGGCGCGGGCCCCGCCGCCCGCCCCGATGACCACCGCCGGGCCGGCGTCGGCCCGCCAGCCCGGCTGCTGCTGGCGCAGGTTGCGGATGAAGCCGTGGGCGTCGTTGTTGCTGCCCAGCAAGGTGCCGTCAGGCTGCACGGTGATGCAGCTGATGGCGCCGATGGCCACGGCCGATTCGTGCAGGGCGTCGACCAGGCCCATGGCCGCCTGCTTGTGCGGGATGGTGACGTTGCAGCCGGCGTAGCCCAGGGCCGGCAGGGCGCGCAGCGCAGCGGCCAGGCCTTCGGGGCGGATGGCCAGCGGCGCATAGCAGCCGGCCAGGCCGTGCTGCGCGAACCAGTGGTTGTGGATCAACGGCGAGCGGCTGTGCATGACGGGCCAGCCCATCACGCCGGCCAAGAGAAAACGATCGGGGGCGTTCATCGCGGTTCCTGGATACTGGAGGTTGGACGCCGATGCTAGCGGCGCCGCAACAAGAACCGGCTTGCCTCACCAAGGTCAGATCACGCATGAACATCGCGCCACCGCCCGCCATGGATCACACCGCCATGCCGCCTGAGCCGGCAGCCGCCCCGCATGACCGCAAACGCGCCGCCTGGCTGCTGGCCCTGATAGTGCCGCTGCTGGCCGCCGTCGGCCCTGTGTTGTGGCTGTGGCACCCGGTCGCGCTGATGCTGTGGCTGCCAGTGCTCACGCTGTACGGCGTGGTGCCCTTGATCGACCTGTTCTGGGGCACGGAAACCGGCAACCCGCCCGAGTCGGCGGTGCCGGAGCTGGAAGCCGACCCCTATTACCGCCGCATCACCGTCGCCCTGGTGCCGCTGTTGTGGGCCGCCTTCATCGGCGCGGCCTGGTTCAGCCAGCACGCGCCGCTGGGCTGGGTGGGACTGCTGGGCCTGGTGCTGGCCACCGGCGGGCTGGGTGGCTTCTGCATCAACCTGGGCCATGAACTGGGCCACAAGCGCGCGCCGCTGGAGCGCTGGCTGGCGAAGTTTATCCTGGCGCCCACGGCCTACGGCCATTTCACGGTCGAACACAACCGCGGCCACCACCGCTACGTGGCCACGCCGCAAGACCCGGCTTCGGCGCGCATGGGCGAGTCGATCTGGCGCTTCGTGCTGCGCGAGATGCCCGGTGCGGCGCGCCGGGCCTGGGTGCTGGAAAGCGCGCGCCTGCGCGGCGAAGGCCGAGCCTTCTGGTCGGTGCACAACGAGCTGCTGCAGCCGGCGGCCGTGACGCTGGCGCTGTGGGGCGGTCTGTGCCTGTGGCTGGGCCCGGACGTGCTGCTGTTCCTGCTGCCGGTGTCCTTGTGGGCCAACTTCCAGCTGACCTCGGCCAACTACATCGAGCACTACGGCCTGCTGCGCCAGCGCGCGGCCAACGGTCAGCTGGAAGCCTGCCAGCCGCGCCATTCCTGGAACAGCAACCACCGCTTCTCGAACTGGGCCACCTTCCACCTGCAGCGGCATTCCGACCACCACGCCCACCCGCTGCGCCGCTACCAGTCGCTGCGCCACTTCGACGAAGCGCCGCAACTGCCCAGCGGCTATTTCGGCATGTTCACGCTGGCCTACATCCCGCCGCTGTGGTTCGCGGTGATGGACCGGCGCCTGATCGAGGCGGTGGGGCGCGACGCCGCGCGCATCAACTTCGCGCCGGGTCAGCAGGGCCGGCTGATGGCCCGGCACGGGCTGGCTGCAGCCTGATGGCGGCCTGATGCCGAACCGGCCGGACCGGCCGAAGCGGCCGGGAGCGGGCGGTCAAGCGCCGAGTTGCTGCTCCAGCTGGCCCATGACCTCGTAGCAGGCCAGCACCTGCGCCACGCTGGCGTTGGGCTCGCGGCCTTCGGTGATGGCGCTGAAGAACTCGCGGTCCTGCAGCTCGATGCCGTTCATCGCCACCGCCACGGGGCTGACGTCGATCTTCTCCATCTTGCCGGTGTAGAGGTCGTCGTAGCTGGCGATGTAGGTGCCGGTGTCGCCGATGTAGCGGAAGAAGGTGCCCAGCGGGCCGTTGTTGTTGAAGCTCAGGCTCAGCGTGCAGATGGCGCCGCTGGCGGCCTGCAACTGGATGCTCATGTCCATCGCGATGCCCAGCGTCGGGTGGATGGGGCCCTGGACGGCGTGGGCTTTCACCACCGGGCTGCGCGCCTGGTAGGCGAAGAGGTCGATGGTGTGGGCGGCGTGGTGCCACAGCAGGTGGTCGGTCCAGCTGCGCGGCTGGCCCAGCGCGTTCATGTTGGTGCGGCGGAAGAAATAGGTCTGCACATCCATCTGCTGGATGTTGAATTCACCCGCCGTGATGCGCTGGCGCACCCACTGGTGGCTGGGGTTGAAGCGCCGCGTGTGGCCGGCCATGGCCACCTTGCCGGCGGCCTGGGCAGCGGCCACGATGGCTTGCGCGTCGTGCCAGCTGTCGGCCATCGGGATCTCGACCTGCACGTGCTTGCCGGCCTGCAGGCAGGCGAGGGTCTGCGCGGCATGCATCTGGGTCGGCGTGGCCAGGATGACGGCGTCCACTTCGGCGATGGCCAGGCTTGCCGCCAGGTCGGTGCCGACGTGGGCAATGCCGTACTTGGCTGCGACTTCCTGGGTCTTGCCCAGCTCGCGACCGATCAGCGAAATGACCTCGACGCCGGGGATGTTCCGGATGCCGTCCAGGTGCTTGGTGCCGAAAGCGCCGGCACCGGCGAGGGCGACTTTGATCGTCATGTGTTCTCCAGGATGAGGTGGCCCACCGCGGTGTTGCTGGCGGGCACGTGATAGAAGCGGTGCGCCAGTCTGGGCGCGGCACCGCCATTGACGTCGGCCATCGCACCGCGTGCGATGAGCCACATCACCAGCTCGATGCCCTCGCTGCCGGCCTCGCGCACGTAGTCGATGTGCGGCAGTTGCGACAGGCCTTCGGGGTCGGCGATCAGGCGGTCGAGGAAGGCGTTGTCCCAGGCCTTGTTGATCAGGCCGGCCCGCGGGCCTTGCAGCTGGTGGCTCATGCCGCCGGTGCCCCAGATCTGGACCTTGAGCGGCTGGTCGTAGCTTTCGACGGCCTTGCGGATGGCCTGGCCCAGCATGTAGCAACGCCGCCCGGAGGGCACCGGGTATTGCACGACGTTGACGGCGAAAGGAATCACCGGGCAAGGCCACGCGAAATGGGACAACGGGGGTTGACCGCACATCAGCGACAGCGGCACGGTCAGGCCGTGGTCCACCGCCATCTTGTTGACGATGGTCAGGTCGAAGTCGTCCTGGATCACGCTGTGCGCGATGTGGCTGGCCAGTTCCGGGTGGCCGATGACGGTGGGCACCGGGCGCGGGCCCCAGCCCTCGTCGGCCGGTGCGTATGCGGCTGCCGTGCCGATGGCGAAGGTCGGGATCATGTCCAGGCTGAAGGCCGTGGCATGGTCGTTGTAGACCAGGAAGATCGCGTCGGGGGTGTTGTCCTTCAGCCATTGCTGGCTGAACCCGTAGCCCTTGAACAGCGGCTGCCAGTAGGGTTCCTGGTCCTTGCCCTGGTCCAGCGCCGCGCCGATGGCGGGCACGTGGCTGGTGTAGACCGATGCGGTGATGCGCGCCATGTCAAAGACCCGCTTTCGTGCTGCTGCCCTGTGGCTGACGATGCGCCTGCGCGCTGCCGTCTTCGCCGACCACCCGGTTGCCTTCGACCGAACGACCGCCGCCGATCATCATGTCGCGGTATTCCAGTTCGGTCATGCCGGTCATGCTGCCGGCCATCTGCTGAAAGCTCTTGCCGTGGGTGGCGCCCAGCTTGGCCAGGAAATAGATGTTGCCGCCCTGGGCGATGCAGCGGTTCAGGTCGCGGGCCAGCACGGCCTGCTTCTGTTCCTCGGTCATCGGCCATTCGTCGAGGTAGGCGCGTTCACCGGCCTTGAAACGCTCGCGGTTGGGTGCCGTCATCAGGCTCATGCAGAACTGGTTCAGGTGGTAGCCCTTGCGGCTCTGCTCGGCGTCGAAGATGGTCGTGCCGGGCACGTCCAGGTAGGGCTTGTCGAGTGACATCAGACCTCCTCGGGCCAGTACAGGCGCATCGGGTTGTTCACCAGCAATTTGCGCTGCAGTTCCGCCGTCACGGCAATGTGCGGGATGAAGTCGACCAGCAGGCCGTCGTCGGGCATGTGGTCCTTCAGATTCGGGTGCGGCCAGTCGGTGCCCCACAGCACGCGGTCGGGGAATTGTTCGGCGAGCCGGCGGGCAAAGGGCAGCACGTCGCGGTAGGCCGACTGTTCGCCGTTCAAGGCCTTCGGGCCGGTGATCGACAGCCGCTCCGGACAGGTCACCTTGCTCCACACATTCGGGCACTCGCGCATGAAGCGCTCGAACAGCACGAACTGCGGGCCATCGACCGGCAGGCTCACATCGGGGCGGCCCATGTGGTCGACGACGACCGTCGTCGGCAGCGCCGTGAAGAAGTCCCACAGCTCGGGCAGGTCCACGGCTTCGAAGTAGATGACGACATGCCAGCCCAGCGGCGCGATGCGGCTGGCGATCTCCAGCAACTCGTCCTTGGGCGTGAAGTCGACCAGGCGCTTGACGAAGTTGAAGCGCACGCCGCGCACGCCGGCCGCGTGCAATTCGTGCAGTTCGGCGTCGCTGATGCTGCGCCTGACGGTGGCCACGCCGCGCGCCCGGCCGCCGCTGCTGTGCAGGGCATCGACCATGGCGCGGTTGTCGGCGCCGTTGCAGGTGGCCTGCACGATGACGTTGCGGGCGAAGCCCAGGTGGTCGCGCAGGGCGAAGAGCTGGGCCTTGCTGGCGTCGCAGGGCGTGTACTTGCGTTCGGGCGCGTAGGGGAATTCGGCACCCGGGCCGAAGACATGGCAGTGCGCATCGACACTGCCGGCCGGCAGCTGGAAACGGGGCGTGCTGGGGCCGTCAGTCCAGTCCAGCCAGCCGGCGGTCTTGTCGTAACCGCCGGTGGTGGGTTTGCCGGGCTTGCTCATGGTGGGGGGTCCTTGGGTGTCAGATGGGCCAGCAGCCGGTCGCTCTCGCCGCGCCAGTCGGCACTGCGCGCAAAGCCCGGCGTGCCGCGCTCGCCGAAGACGCCGGCATCGGCCAGGTCGGCTATATGGGCCTGGCGGTCGGCAGTGCCGCTGGCACTGTAGGGGTCGAGGCCGGCGTCGCGCACCGTCACCGCCACTTCACGCACTTCCTCGCTGCGGCGGCGGCCGTGTTCGATGACCCGCTGGAACAGGTAGGCGCCTTGTTTTTCCCAGTCGATGCCGGGATAGGTCTCGACCAGCGAGGCGATCACCGCCTCTTCGACGCCGTAGTGGCGCGCCGTCGTGTAGGCCTCGATGACCAGGGCTTCCAGGCCCTTGATCAGGATGCTGCGGCACATCTTGGTGGCGCTGGCCACGCCGAGCTGCGCGCTGACGATCCTGGGCGCAAAACCCAGGCCCCGCAGCAGCGGTTCCAGCGCCGCCGCGTCGGGCCCGCCCAGCAGCAGCGGCACCTGGATGCGGTAGGGCGGCAGCGTGGTCATCACCGCGCCTTCGACATAGCGCCCGCCAGCGGCGTTGACCAAGCCGGCCGCGCTGATCTTGGCACCGGGCGAGGCGCTGTTGAAGTCGAGGAAGTAGGCGCCGGGCGGCATCGCGCCGGCACAGGCCTGCGCCACCGGCACGGCCTGGCTGGCGGTGACGGCCGAGATCACCAGACCGGCAGCGCGCACCGCGTCGGCATGGCTGGGCGCCAGCGTCACACCGAAGCGCGCGGCATGCTCGCGCAAGGGCCGCGCCACGGTGTCAGTGGCGTCCAGCTTGCGGTCGTAAGCCGTAACCACCACGCCTTGCGCGCGCAGGTCTTCGGCCAGGATGCGGCCGACTTCGCCGTAGCCGATCAAGGCGACTTGCATGTCAATCGATGTAGCGCAGGCCCAGCTTTTCCAGCGGCTCACGCATCTTGTACATGTCCAGGCCCAGCACGCCGGCAGCCAGCTTGGCGCGCTTCTCGCCTTCCAGCGCTTCGCGCGCGGCGGCAGCGGCCAGGGTCTTGACGGCGTGGGCGGCGGGCACGCAGACGACGCCATCGTCGTCGGCCACGATGACATCGCCCGGCGTGACCAGCGCATCGGCGCAGACCACCGGGATGTTCACCGAGCCGAGGGTGGCCTTGATGGTGCCCTTGCTGCTGATGGCGCGGCTCCAGACTGGGAAGCCCATGACCTGCAGGTCGCGCACGTCGCGGCAGCCGCCGTCGATGACCAGGCCGCGCGCGCCGCGGGCCTGGAAGGAGGTGGCCAGCAGGTCGCCGAAAAAGCCGTCGGTGTTGGGGCTGGTGAGCGCCGCCACGACGATGTCGCCGGGCTGGATCTGCTCGGCCACGACGTGCAGCATCCAGTTGTCGCCGGGGTGCAGCAGCACGGTCACGGCGGTGCCCGAAATGCGCTGGCCGGCGTAGATCGGCCGCATGTAGGTGTTGAGCAGGCCGACGCGGCCCTGCGCCTCGTGCACGGTGCTGGCGCCGAAGCGGCCCAGGCCGTCAGCGGCCGCGCGGTCGGCGCGGGTGATGTTGCGTTTGACGACGCCGAGTTCGTACATGCTCACAACCCCTTGGCTTTGAGGGCGGCGTCCAGCCGCGGGTAGACGCGCCGCACGTTACCTTCGTAGATCTGGTGGCGATCGTCACCGACGACGATGGTGCTCGCTTCGATGTAGCGCTGGGTGTCGTCGTAGTAGTGGCCGGTCTCGGGGTCGATGCCGCGCACCGCGCCGATCATCTCGCTGGCGAAGAGGATGTTCTTCAGCGGGATCACCTTGGTCAACAGGTCGATGCCCGGCTGGTGGTAGACGCAGGTGTCGAAGTAGATGTTGTTCATCAGGTGCTCGCTGAGCAGCGGCTTCTTCAGCTCTTGCGCCAGGCCCCGGTAGCGCCCCCAGTGGTAGGGCACCGCGCCGCCGCCGTGGGGGATGACGAAGCGCAGCGTCGGGAAGTCCTTGAACAGGTCGCCTTGCAGGCATTGCATGAAAGCCGTGGTGTCGGCGTTGATGTAGTGCGCGCCGGTGGCGTGGAAGCAGGCGTTGCAGCTGCTGCTGACGTGGATCATGGCCGGGATGTCGTACTCGACCATCTTCTCGTAGATCGGGTACCAGTGGCGGTCGGTCAGCGGCGGGCTGGTCCAGTGGCCGCCGCTCGGGTCGGGGTTCAGGTTGATGCCGACGTTGCCGTACTGCTCGACGCACTTCACCAGTTCGGGGATGCAGCTGGCCGGGTCGACGCCGGGGCTCTGCGGCAGCATGGCGGCCGGGATGAAGTGGTCGGGGAAGAGTTCACTGACGCGAAAGCACAGCTCGTTGCAGATGGCCGCCCAGGTGGCCGAGACCTGGAAGTCGCCGATGTGGTGGGCCATGAAGCTGGCGCGCGGGCTGAAGATGGTCAGGTCGCTGCCGCGTTCCTTCATCAGACGCAACTGGTTGGCCTCGATGCTTTCCCGCAGTTCGTCGTCGCTGATCTTCAGGTCGGACACCTTGGGCGTCAGCGCCGGGTCCTGGATGCCCGCGATCTGCGCGTTGCGCCAGGCTTCCAGGGCCTTGGGTGCGGTGGTGTAGTGGCCGTGGCAGTCGATGATCATGGTGGGGCTTCCTTGCAGGCTGTCGTCAGGGCAGCGCGCAGGCCCCTGGTCTGGACGCGATTCTGGTTCAAGGCGGCCCATGCATCAACGCGATTTCCAGACTAGCTGCTATGCTGATCCGGCATGGATCTGAAGCAGCTGGAAACCTTTGTGCACGTCGCCGACCTGGGCAGCTTCACGCGCGCCGCCAGCGTGCTGCGCACCGCCCAGCCCGCGCTCAGCCGCCAGGTGCGCGCACTGGAAGTGGAACTGCACCAGCCGCTGTTCGACCGCAACGGCCGCGGCGTGACGCTGACCGACGCCGGCCAGCGCCTGCTGGCCCACGGGCGCGGCATCCTGCAGCAGGTGGAGCGCGCCAAACAAGACCTGGAAGACCAGCGCGGTGCGGCCACCGGCCTGCTGTCCGTCGGCCTGCCGCCCAGCGTCAGCCGCACCCTGACGGCGCCGCTGGTCGAAGCCTTCCGGGTGCGCTTTCCGCGCGCCACGCTGAGCGTGGTCGAAGGCCTGTCCACCTACACGCTGGAATGGCTGCAACAAGGCCGCGTGGACTGCGCGGTGGTCTACAACGCCACGCCCACTGCCGCCATGGCGCTGCAGCCGGTGCTGGACGAGAAGCTCTATCTCGTCTCGGCACGCGGCCCGGCGCGCCGCCTGCTGGGCCCGCCGGTGACGCTGGCCGAGGTGGCGGCACACGAACTGGTCATCCCCAGCCGCCCGCACGCCATCCGCATGCAACTGGAAACGGCACTGGCCGCCGCCGGCCGCAAGCCCCAGGTCGGGCTGGAAATCGAAAGCGTGCCGGCCATGCTGGACCTGGTGCAACGCCTGCCGCTGCACGCCGTGCTGTCGCTGAACGCCATCCGCGGCAGCGAACACGAAGCCGGGCTGCAGGCCCGGCCCATCCATCTCGCGCCGGGCAGCGGCGCGCTGGCCACCAGCCTGTGGATCGCCACCTCGGCGCTGCGCCCGCGCGGGCCTTTGCTGGACCAGGCCGTCACCCTGCTGGCGGGCTTGCTGAAAGACAGGCTGGCCGGCAACGGTGGCCGCCGTGGGCGCCGCTGAAGGCCGCAAAAAGGTATACAAGATTGGCGCCGCAGGCAGAGGAGACAGCGCATGACGAAGACGAAGACGAACGGCGGCCAGGCGACCTTCATCCTGGCCCTGGACCAGGGCACCAGCAGTTCACGCAGCATCGTCTTCGATGCGCAGGGCCGCATCGTGGCGATGGCGCAGCGCGAATTCCGCCAGATCTACCCCCAGCCCGGCTGGGTCGAACACGACCCCGAAGAGATCTGGTCCAGCCAGCTGGCCACCGCGCAGGAGGCGCTCGCCAAAGCCGGGCTCACGGGTGCCGACATCACCGCCATCGGCATCACCAACCAGCGCGAAACCACCGTGGTGTGGAACCGGCGCACGGGCCAGCCGGTGCACAACGCCATCGTCTGGCAAGACCGGCGTGGCGAGCCGCTGTGCGCGCAGCTGCGCGCGCAGGGGCTGGAAGACAGCATCCAGCAGCGCACCGGCCTGATCGTCGACGCCTACTTCTCGGCGACCAAGATCCGCTGGATCCTGGACCAGGTGCCCGGCGCGCACGCGGCTGCTGCACGCAGTGAGCTGGCCTTCGGCACCATCGACAGCTGGCTGATCTGGAAGTTGACGAGTGGGAACAGTGGGGGCCCCGTGCACGCCACCGACGTCAGCAACGCGTCGCGCACGATGCTGTTCGACATCCGCCGCAACCAATGGGACCCCGAACTGCTGGCAGCGCTGGACGTGCCCGACAGCCTGCTGCCGCCGGTCTTTCCGTCCAGCCACATCTACGGCCACACGGCGGCGCTCGGCGGCTCGGTGCCGATCGCCGGCGTCGCCGGTGACCAGCAGGCCGCGCTGTTCGGCCAGGCCTGCTTCAAGGCCGGCCTGGCGAAGAACACCTATGGCACCGGCTGCTTCATGCT
Organism: Rubrivivax sp.; assembly: GCA_040400915.1. GTDB lineage: Bacteria > Pseudomonadota > Gammaproteobacteria > Burkholderiales > Burkholderiaceae_C > Rubrivivax. The sequence goes on along the minus strand of JBBAPI010000004.1, from coordinate 170,176 downwards.
GATGCACAGCGGCAGCCGATGGCCACGGGCTGCAAAAGGCCTGCTCACCACCGCCGCCGCCCAGCCCGGCAGCACGCCGGAATACGCGCAGGAAGGCAGCGTCTTCATTGGCGGCGCGGTCGTGCAATGGCTGCGCGACGGCTTGAATGCCATCTCGGCCAGCGGCCAGGTGCAGGGTCTGGCGGAAAGCGTGCCCGACGCCGGCGGCGTGGTCTTCGTGCCGGCCTTCACTGGCCTGGGCGCGCCCTACTGGAACGCCGAGGTCCGCGGCGCCATCGTCGGCATCACACGCGGCACCACGGTGGCCCACATCGCCCGGGCGGCGCTGGAAAGCATCGCCTTCCAGAGCGCCGCGCTGCTGCAGGCCATGTCGTCCAGCGAAGGCGGGCCGGTGACCGAACTGCGCGTGGACGGTGGCGCCTGCGTGAACAACCTGCTGATGCAGTTCCAGGCCGACCTGCTGGGCATCCCGGTGGTGCGGCCGCAGGTCACCGAAACCACGGCGCTGGGCGCGGCCTATCTGGCCGGCCTGGCCTGCGGCGTGTGGCACGACCTGGACGAACTGGCCGCGCAGTGGCAGGTGGAACGCCGCTTCCTGCCGACCCTGCCGCGCGACCGTGCGGCCGAGTTGATGGCCCGCTGGGAGCGCGCGGTGCGACAAGCCAGCGCCGCCTGAACCGGCTGGTGCCCGCTTGCCCGATCGCGCAGCAAGCTGTAGCAGGCGGCGGCGCGCTGGCCACCAGCCTTTGGATCGCCACTGCAGCCTTGCGCTCGCGCAGGCCTGCGCTGGAACAGGGGTCGCGCTGCTGGTCGGGCTGTTGCATCAACGTCTGGCCGGCAAAGCCCTGCGCTGACGCCCCCGACCGGCGCCCGCCCGTCAACGGGTCAAACCCGACGTGCCCGCTGATGCACAGCCGCCAGAGCGGCCAAAGCCAAGCCCGCCAGCGCCAGGCTGCCGGGTTCAGGCACCTCGGCCTCATTGAACTCGGTGCGCAGGGCGCCCATTTCGTTGGCCGCGGCCAGCGTCGCGCCGGAGCCATACGCCCGTTGCGTGACGGCGGCGGTGTAATCGGCCTGGAAGAACGAGTCGTAGCCGCCAAGGGCGTTCGTAACGCCCTGGACGGTGACGTCCATCAAGAGGTTACCCAGGCCCGGGTCATACGTGAAATCAACGCCGTCGAAAGTCAGTACAGCCGGCATCGCGCCGCCGACGCTGAAGGTTCCGAAGCTCGACAGCAAGGCTCCCAGGTTGCTCGCCGCGGTGGTCGACATGCCATTCAGTGCGACCGAAGTCTGGTAGAACCTGATGGCGTACGTGGCGCTGTCCATGTTTCCAGCCCCCTCGCGGAAGAAGGAGATCGAGCCCACCGATGTGACACCCGAAAAGGCCGACGCAGCATAAAGCTGCTGGTAGTGATCCCGACTGTCGGAGGCAAAGCAACTGAACGGGTAGCAATTGCCGCCGTCGTGGTTGCCAACGATGGTCGATGCACCGATGCCTGGGGCCGTGCAAGCCAGCAGCGCAGACGCTGCCGCCGAGGCGAGAGAAGGTCGAAAGTTCATCACGGTGTCCTTGGGTGCTCAAAACCAGAGGCGAAATTACCGAACTGACCAAAAAGCAAGCGGTGTGCCAACTATCCCAAGTACTTGATACAAAGGGATAGTTTTGCAAATTCACCGGAAGCCATTCAAGCGGCTGTAAGATTTTCCGACAGGGCCGCAGCCGCCAGCGGCGGCACTGGCCGGCCACACCGGGCTGGCAACCGTCGGCAGGCCGGGCGCGACCGGGCTCGCCAGCCCGTGGCTATGCGGCATCATCGATGCTTCCGCATCAGTCCTGGAATGGAGACCCGCATGGCCCGTCTGAACGTCAATGGCAAGGTGCGCGAGCACAACGCCGAGCCCGACACACCCCTGCTGTGGGTGCTGCGCGAACAGCTCGGCATGACGGGCACCAAATACGGCTGCGGCATCGCGCAGTGCGGTTCCTGCACTGTGCACCTCGACGGCCAGCCGGTGCGCAGTTGCGTGCTGCCGGTGTCGGCGGTGCAGGCGGCGCAGAAGATCACCACCATCGAAGGGCTGTCGCCCCAGGGCGACCACCCCTTGCAGAAGGCCTGGGTCAAGCTGGACGTGCCGCAATGCGGCTACTGCCAGAGCGGCATGCTGATGGCCGCCGCCGCGCTGCTGAAGAAGACGCCGCAGCCGACCGACGCCGACATCGACCGCGAGATCACCAACATCTGCCGCTGCGGCACCTTCAACCGGGTGCGTGCGGCCATCAAGGAAGCGGGCGGCAGCAAGACCGCCGGCCTGGATATCGTTCACGTCATCAGGAGCGTGGCATGAGCGCTGTTCTGCCTGTGCTGTCCCGCCGCCAATTCATCGGCTCGGCTGCCGCGGCCGGCTCGCTGGTCTTCGGCTTCCCGCTGACCGCTGCAGCGCAAGGCCAACCGCCCGAGATCAACGCCTGGGTCGTCGTGCAACCCGACGAGACCGTAGTCATCCGCATCGCGCGCAGCGAGATGGGCCAGGGCACGCTGACCGGCCTGGCGCAACTGGTGGCCGAAGAGCTGGATTGCGACTGGGCGCGCGTCACCACCGAATACCCCACCCCCGGCCAGAGCCTGGCGCGCAAGCGCGTCTGGGGCAACTTCAGCACCGGCGGCAGCCAGGGCATACGCCAGAGCAACGAGTACGTGCGCAAGGGCGGCGCCGCAGCGCGGATGATGCTGGTGCAGGCGGCGGCCGACGAGTGGAAAGTGCCGGCGGCCGAATGCAGCGCAGCGGCCGGCGTCATCAGCCACGCCGGCAGCCAGCGCAAGACCACCTACGGCAAGGTGGCAGCCGCAGCAGCGCAGCTGACGCCACCCACCACCGTGGCGCTGAAAGACCCGAAGGACTGGAAGCTGGCCGGCAAGCGTCTGGCCCGCCTGGACACCGTGGACAAGACCACCGGCAAGCAGGTCTACGGCGCTGATTTGCAGATGCCCGGCCTGCTGAATGCGGCCATCCTGGCCTGCCCGGTGTTCGGCGGCAAGGTCAAGAGCTACCAGGCCGAGGCCGTGGCCAAGATGCCCGGCGTGAAGCGCGTGCTGGCGGTCAGCGACTACGCGGTGGCGGTGGTGGCCGACACCTGGTGGCATGCCAAGAAAGCGCTGGACGCGCTGCCGCTGGAATGGGACTACGGCCCGAATGCCACGGCGCAACAGGCCGACTTCAACGCCATCCTGAAAGCCGGCCTGGACGCCGAGCAGGCCGTCGTCGGCAACAGCAACGGCGACGCGAAGACCGCGCTGGCTGGCGCGGTCCGCAAGGTGGAAGCGGTGTATGCCTACCCGCACCAGAACCACGCCACGATGGAGCCGATGAACGCCACCGCCAGGTGGACGCCGGAGCGCTGCGAGGTCTGGACACCGACGCAAAACGGCGAAGCCGCCTTGGCCGCGACCGCCGAGGCCGCCGGGCTGACGCCGGCGCAATGCGAGGTCTACAAGATCCACCTCGGCGGCGGCTTCGGCCGGCGCGGTGCGGTGCACGACTGGGTGACCCAGGCGGTGCAGATCGCCAGGCAGATGCCGGGCACGCCAGTGAAGCTGCTGTGGTCGCGCGAAGAAGACATGACGCACGGCCGCTACCACCCGATCACGCAGTGCAAGATGACCGCCGGGCTGGACGCGCAGGGCAACGTGACGGCGCTGCACATGCGCATCTCGGGCCAGAGCATCCTGGCCAGCGTGGCGCCGCAGAACGTCGTCAATGGCAAGGACCCGGTGCAATTCCAGGGCCTGAACAATGGCGGCGGCGAGGCCATGTTCGGCTACAGCTTCCCGAACCTGCTGATCGACCACGCGATGCGCAACCCGCATGTGCCGGCCGGCTTCTGGCGCGGTGTGAACCTGAACCAGAACGCGGTCTATGTGGAAAGCTTCATCGACGAAATCGCCCACGCCACCCAGCAGGACCCGCTGGCCCTGCGGCGCAAGCTGCTGGCCAACTCGCCCAAGTTCCTGGCCGTGCTGAACGCGGTGGCCGAGCGCGCGGGCTGGGGCACGCCGGCAGCCGACGTCAAGGGGCAGAAAGTCTTCCGCGGCCTGTGCGTGACCCACGGTTTCGGCAGCTACGTCGCGGCCTGCGCCGAAGTCTCGGTCAGCGCCGACGGCGCGCTCAAGGTGCACCGCATCGTGGCCGCCACCGACCCGGGGCACGCGGTCAACCCGCAGCAGATCGAAGCCCAGATCGAGGGCAGCTTCGTCTATGGCCTGTCGGCCGCGCTGTACAGCGAATGCACGGTCAAGGACGGCCGCATCGAGCAGCGCAACTTCGACAGCTACCCGTCGATGAAGATCGCCGACATGCCCAAGGTCGAGTCCCTGATCATCCCGTCGGGCGGCTTCTGGGGCGGCGTCGGCGAACCGACGATCGCGGTGGCCGCGCCGGCCGTGCTGAACGCCATCTTCGCGGCCACGGGCAAGCGCATCCGCACGCTGCCGCTCAAGGACCAGAGCCTCAAGGCCTGAGACAGCCGGACGCCAGGTGAGCCCGTTCCCCGCCATGGCCCTCAGCGCTTTCGTCGTGGTCGGCGACGGCATCCCGCAGCCGCTGACCACCGCGCCGGGTGATGCCGTGCGCGGCCGGGCCATCGTCGTCAACCGGCAGCAGGGCCTGTGCCTGCTGTGCCACAGCGGGCCCTTTGCCGAGGTGCGCGAGCAGGGCAATCTGGCCAGCAACCTGCAAGGTGCCGGCACGCGCTGGACCGCGGCACAGTTGCGCCTGCGCGTGGCCGATGCGCGGCAGCTGGACCCGAATGGCCTGATGCCCTCGCTGCACCGCCTGCCACCCACGGCAGGTTCGCAGCGCGTGGGCGCAGCCTGGCGCGGCCAGCCGGTGCTGGACGCACAGCAGGTGGAAGACGTGGTGGCCTTTCTGCAAACCCTGCCATGACGACGCGCCGCATCATGCTGACTGCCGCGCTGGGCACGCTGCTGGCGCCCGCGGTGCGCGCGACGCCCGAAGCCCTGCGGTCGGCCATCGCCGCCTTCACCGGCGGGCAGCTGCCGCGTACGGGCCGTGTGACGCTGGACATCGCGCCGCTGATCGACAACGGCAACGTGGTGCCAGTGGCCATCCGCGTCGACAGCCCGATGACGGCGGCCGACCACGTGCAGCGCATCGGCCTGTACACCGCACTCAACCCGCTGCCCGAAGTGGCGGTCTTCCACCTGGGCCCGCACAGCGGCGTGGCGCGCGTGGCCACGCGCATGCGGCTGGCCACCACGCAGACCCTGACCGCGCTGGCGGTGATGAACGACGGCAGCGTGTGGCAGCAGCAGGTGGACGTCATCGTCACGCTGGCCGCGTGCATCGAAAGCTGACATGGCTGTGCGCGCGCTGCTCCATGTCCCGGCCAGCGCCCGCATCGGCGAGGTGATCGAGATCCGTGCGACCGTGCAGCACCCGATGGAAACCGGTTTTCGCGTCGGCAGCGACGGCCAGTTGCTGGCGCGCAACCTGGTGCGGCGGGTCGAAGGCCATTTCGATGGCGAACGGGTTTTCGCCGTCGACCTGCACCCGGCCATCGCGGCCAACCCCTACCTGGCCTTCCCCCTGCGCGTGACGGGGCCGGGCCTGCTGACCGTCACCTGGCAGGGCGACGAGGGCTTCAGCCACAGCGCCAGCGCGCGGATCAACGCACCGTGAGAGCGGGGTTGGCCGCGGCGCTGCTGATGGCGGTGGCCCTGGCTGCCCAGGCGGAGCCATCGGCAACGCGCCGTTCGGGCTACGCCGACATGAGCCCGGCCACGCAGGCCCTGCAGCGCGACGACACACAGAACCCGGCCTGGCTGTGGGTGGCCGACGGCGAACGCCGCTTCGACGCCGACTGCGCGTCGTGCCACCCCGGCCCCGCCCTGCGCGGTGTGGCGGCCCGTTACCCGGCCTTCGACCCGCTGCTGGGCAAACCGGTGACGCTGGCCGGCCGCATCAACCTGTGCCGCGCGCGCCACCTGAAGGCGCCGCCGCTGGCCCTGGAAAGCGACGAGCTGCTTGGCCTGGAAGCGGTGGTCGCGCTGCAGTCGCGGGACCTGCCCATCGCACCCGACCGCGACCCGCGTCTGCAACCCTTTCGTGACGCCGGCCAGCAACTCTTCCGCCAGCGGATGGGCCAGCTGGATTTCTCATGCGCGCAATGCCACGACCAGCACGCGGGCGGGCGCTTGGCCGGCGCCACCATCCCGCAGGGCCACCCGACCGGCTACCCGCTCTACCGCCTGGAATGGCAGGGCCTGGGCAGCCTGCAGCGGCGCCTGCGCAACTGCATGACCGGGGTGCGCGCCGAGCCCTATGCTGACGGCAGCGACGAAGCCACGGCGCTGGAACTGTTCCTGATGCAGCGGGCCGTCGGCCTGCCCCTGGAAACGCCCGCGGTCCGACCCTGAAAGCGATAGCACCATGACCCCCATCGAAGCCACCCAGGCCTGGCTGGAAAAGGCCGTGATCGGCCTGAACCTGTGCCCCTTCGCCAAGGCCGTGCACGTCAAGCAGCAGATCCGCTGGGTGCAGAGTGAGGCCCGGGACACCGAGGCCTTGCTGGCCGACCTGGTCACCGAGTTGCAGACGCTGGCCGCCGCCGACGCGGACCTGATCGACACCACGGTGCTGGTCCACCCGCAGGTGCTGGGCGACTTCGCCGACTACAACGACTTCCTCGACCTGGCCGACGCGGCCCTGGTGGAACTGGAACTGGACGGCGTGCTGCAGATCGCCAGCCTGCACCCGGACTACCAGTTCGCGGACACGGCCATCGACGACATCGGCAACTTCAGCAACCGCAGCCCCCACCCCACGCTGCACCTGCTGCGCGAAGACAGCGTCGACCGCGCCGTGGCTGCCGTGCCCGACGCCGAGCACATCTACGAACGCAACATCGAGACCTTGGAAGCGCTGGGCCACACAGGCTGGCAGCGCCTGATGGGCGCTTGACCCAGTGGCCCGCAGCGCGGCGGGCCGGTTCAGCCGCCGTTGCGGCCTGGCGCGTCCGGCTCGTCCAGCCGGACGATCTTTTCACGCAGGGCCACCAGCACCGCAGCGGTGCGGTTGGAGACCCGCAACTTGGACATGATGTTGGTGACGTGGAACTTGACCGTCGGCACCGAGATGTCCAGGGTCTGCGAAATGCTGCGGTTGTCCATGCCCTGGGCCATCAGCTGCAGCAGCGCCCGTTCGCGGGGCGTCAGTTCATCGCGCAAGGCCAGTTCGCGGGCCTGGGCATCCAAGCTAGCGACGACAGCCGGCGCCAGCACCCGCTGCCCACGCGCCACCGCCCGGATGTCCGCCCCCAGTTCCAGTGGCGACACGCTCTTGTGCACGAATGAGGCGCCCGCAGCCACCCAGGCACGCAGGTCCCCCAGCCTGATCTGGCTGCCCATCACCAGGAAGCGGCACGAAGGCCACAGTGGGCGCAGCGCCGCCAGGGCCTCCGGGCCTCCCATCTCGGGCATCGACAGGTCAACCAACACCACATCAGGGCAGATGCTGTGGGCTGCCGCCACCGCTTCGGCGGCGCTGGACGCCTCACCCAGCCATCTGAAAGCGCTGTCGGCGGCCAGCATGGCAGCCAGGCCGCGTCTGAACAGCGGTTGTTCATCGATGATGTAGACGCCAATCGGCGGCATGACAGGGGCCGGATGACCTTCCACGCCAGCCCGGGATGGGGCTGGTGCGGGTGGCGGCGCTGAATGACTCTGCAACATGGTCTGGCTCCTCACGGCACACCATTTTTCGAACATCGACAGCCGAGAGGCTGCTCTCCATGGCCAACAGTCGATCCCACTTGCGGCATTCCGTGTGGGCAATTCCACACCAAAGTCCGCCCTGGGTCACATTTGATCGGCGGAATGAAGTAACTGAATGCTACAAACCACTCGAATCGGAGGCAGGGTGGGTCTGTCGTTCACCCGACAGACAGACCACCGCTCCGCGGCGCCTCAGAGCGCGCGCAACTCACCCTTGAAGACATAGCCGACACGGGCCTGCGTGTTCAGCGGCACCGGCAGCGGCGTGGCCCGTTCGACACGACGGCGCAAGCGGTAGATGGTGGCGCTGAGCAGGTTCTCGGACTCGGGGCTGTCGGGATGGCCCAGCAACTGGCACAGCGCTTCGCGGGTGACACTGCCACCCTGGGCCTGCAGGAAGCACTGCATGAGAGACAGGTCGGTCTCGCTCAGGGCCACCACCGCGCCGTCGGGTGCCAGCAAGCGGCTGGCCGACACGTCCAGCAGCCAGGCCTGGTTGACCGGCGTGCTGACACGGCGGTGCACGCCGCGGATGGCGACCACCACCTTGTCGAAGCTGACCGGTTTGGCCAGGTGCATGTCGGCGCCGCCGTCGATCACCTTGGCGAAGACATCGGGGGCCACGCGGCCCGACACCACGACGATGCCGACCTTGGTGCGCTTGCGCAGGATGCCGATCAGGTCGGTGCCGTCGACGCCCGGCAGGATGAGGTCGACGATGTAGAAGCCGTAGTCGAAGGGCGTGTGACTGGCCAGCAGATCGTTGCTGTCAGCGAAATGGGCGACGCGGATGCCCAGCGCTGTCAGGTGTTCGGACAGGAACTGGCTGTACTCCAGGTCGTCGTCGACCAGTGCCAGCGTGCTCGGCAGCGGGTGGGCAGGTTCAGCCATCATCATCATTGTGTGGGGGCGCGTCGCGCCTTCATCTTAGAGCAACAGTTTAGTGGCACCCGGCCGTCCCGGCACCGACGGCCCGCCACGAAACCGGACACGCCTGCCTGCGATAGGCCCAAAGCAGCGGTCCGGCGGCGGTGTGACCAGGGCCAACCGTAGACTGCGGCGCAGGGATCTGGTGGAAGGAGTGCTGTATGAGAGTCTGCATCGTGGGTCTGGGCGCCATCGGCGGTCTCTTTGCGGGCTGGATGAGCAGCCGTCTGGCCGCCGGCCGGATCGAGTTGTCGGCGCTGGCGCGGGGCGCCACCTTGGCTGCGGTGCAGCGCCAGGGCGGCCTGCACCTGCTCGGACCCGACGGGCTGAGCAGCGTGCCGCTGCGCGCCAGCAGCGACCCCCAGGCACTGGGGCACCAGGACCTGGTGATCCTGGCCGTGAAGGGACCGGCGCTGGCTGGCGTGGCGCCGACGGTGCAGGCCCTCTGCTCGGCCCAGACCACCGTGCTGGCGGCGATGAATGGCGTGCCCTGGTGGTTCTTCGACGGCCTGGGCGGCGAGGTCGAGGGCCTGAGCCTGCAGGCTGTGGATGCCGGTGGCCGGGTGCGCAGCCTGATCCCGTCTCGGCAGGTGGTGGGCTGCGTGGTGCACGCGTCCAGCGCCGTGCCGGCGCCGGGCAGCGTGCAGCCGGTCCAGGGCCGGGGGCTGATCATCGGCCGGCCGGCGGGTGGCCAAGACGCCCCGCTGCTGGCGCTCGGCGGCCTGTTGACCGACGCCGGCTTCGATGTCCGCGTGTCTGACCGCATCCAGCGCGACGTCTGGTTCAAGCTGTGGGGCAACATGACCATGAACCCGGTCTCGGCGCTGACCGGCGCGCCCAGCGACCGCATCCTGGACGACCCGCTGGTGCGGGCTTTCAACAGCGCGGTGATGCGCGAGGCACAGGCCGTCGGCGCGGCCATCGGCATCCCCATTGCCGACGACCCCGAGGCGCGCCATGCCGTGACCCGCAAGCTGGGCCGCTTCAAGACCTCGATGCTGCAGGACTGTGAAGCCGGCCGGCCGCTGGAACTGGACGCCCTGGTGGGCGCGGTGCGCGAGATCGGCAGCCACCTCGGGCTGGCCACACCCAACATCGACGCGCTGTTCGGACTGACGCGCCTGATGGCACAGCAGCGCGGCCTCTACCCCGCAGCCTGAACGCCCAGGCCGCGCCCGGTCAGGTCTTGACCAGCGAAGAAACCACGGCCAGCGTGGCTTCCTTGAGCTTGTCCTTGGCCATCGCCTTGCAGGCGTCGGTGTTCGAGTTGACGACGGCATCGAAGGCGGTGGCCGTCTTCTGCGGCCGGAACAGCACGGCCTTCGCGGTGGGCGTCAGGGGCACCAGCATCACGCGGGCCGCCACCACGCAGGTGGTGCCCTTCATGCCGCCCTCGACCTGGCTGACGAAAGCCCACTTGCTGGCCGGATTGAGCTTCCAGACCTTGGCCGGGATGTTCTCGTCCATCACCGACTGGGCCGCTGCGGCATCGATCAGCAGGCCCGACGAATGGTCGACCAGATTGGTCTTGGGCCCGGCCGCCCAGACCGTTGTGGACAGCAGGAGTGCGGGAATCATCAGGACGGCTGGCAACATGGGGGGCACCTGTGCAAAGTTGGAAGGTCGGCACGGCAAGGACCGGCCGCGCAAAGTGTAATCAGGTCGGGGGCAGTGCCACGGCGGTGCGCGACCCCTGACCCTTGATCCCAGTCAGCACGGGCCGTGCCAGGCTGGCCTATGCTGCGCCACAGACGCTTCGATTGCCTGCCGTGGACCGCCATTTCCTGACGCCGCTGTTCAACCCCCGGGCGATCGTCGCTTTCGCCGGGGCCGCCTACGCCGGCCTGCCGGGCACACCCGGCAGCGACCCGGCAGCGGCGCCCACCCGCGAGGCACGGACCCTGCACGCCGCACTGACCGAGCCCGGCGGCTATGGTGGCCCCGTCACCTGGCTGGACATCGGCATGAGCGGTACGCTGGCCGACCTGGCGCACACCCGCGCTGACCTGGCCGTCATCGCGCTGCCCGCCGCCGACACGCTGGCCGCCTTGGAAATCACGGGCCGCATCCGCTGCCGTGCCGCACTGATCCTGTCCAGCGGACTGCCCGCCGCGCTGTGCAGCGAACTGCACCAGACGGCGCGCCGCTATGGCGTCAACCTGCTGGGGCCGAACAGCCTGGGTCTGCAGCGGCCGGCACTGAAACTCAACGCCGGCAGTCTCGGCCCGCTGGCCGCGCCGGGGCCGCTGGCGCTGGTCTCGCAGTCGGGCGCGCTGACCGCAGCCATGCTGGACTGGGCGCGCCAGCACGGGGTGGGCTTTTCCACCGTGGTCTCGCTGGGGCCGAACACCGCTGTCGAACTGCCTCAGGTGCTGGACTTCCTGTCCAGCGACGCCAGCACCCAGAGCATCCTGGTCTACATGGAAGGCATCCGCGACGCGCGGCGCTTCATGAGTGCATTGCGCGCGGCGGCTTACGCCAAGCCGGTGGTGGTGATGAAGTCCGGCCGCGAACCGGCGGGTTCGCGGGTGGCGCTGACGCACTCGGCCACCATCGTCGGCAGTGACGAGGTCTTCGACGCGGCGCTGCGCCGCGCCGGCGTGGTCCGGGTGCGCCAGTTCACTCAGCTGTTCTCGGCCGCCCAGTGCCTGGCCTCGCGCTTTCGCCCGGTGGGCGTGAACCTGGCGCTGATCACCAACGGCGGCGGTCCTGCCGTGCTGGCCGCCGACTGGGCCGGCACCCTGGGCCTGGCGGTGGAACGCGTGGTCGACCTGGGCGAAGACGCCGCCGGCGAGGCCTACGTGGCGGCGATGAAAGACGCGCTGGCCGACAAGGCGGTGGACGGCCTGCTGCTGATCCACGCCCCCAAGACGGGCGTCGACAGCGCGGCCATCGCGCGGGCCATCGTCGCGGTCTTCTCGCCAGCCGCCAAGCCCGTGCTGGGCTGCTGGATGGGCGAAGCCAGCGTGCGTGAAGCGCGCGAGTTGCTGGCCGGCAAGCAGATGCCGGTCTTTCGCACCCCCGAAGCGGCGGTGGACGCCTTCAACAGCATCGCCAGCTTCTACCGCAACCAGCAGTTGCTGCAGCAGACACCGCCGCCGCTGGGCGACGGCGCCCAGCCCGACACCGAAGGCGCCCGCCTGCTCATCGAAAGCGTGCTGGCCGAACGCCGCCGGGTGCTGACCGAGATGGAAAGCAAGGCGCTGCTGGCCGCCTTCCACATCCCCGTCACGCGCACCATGCTGGCGCGCAGTGCCAACGAGGCGATGCTGATCGCCAGCCAGCTGGGCTACCCGGTGGCGCTGAAGATCGACTCGCCCGACATCAGCCACAAGAGCGACGTGCAGGGCGTGGCGCTGGACGTGCACAGCGCCGCCCAGGTGCGCGACCGCCACGCCGAGATGCTGGATGCCGTGAAGCGGGCCCAGCCCGCGGCGCGCATCAACGGCATCACCGTGCAGCCGATGGCGCAGCGCCACCGCGGTCGCGAGGTCTTCGTGGGCCTGACCACCGACGAGGCTTTCGGCCCGGTCATCACCTTCGGCGCAGGCGGCACCATGGTCGAACTGATCGCCGACCGCGCCATGGAACTGCCGCCGCTGAACCAGTTCCTGGCTGGCCGCCTGATCGAGCGGGCGCGCGTCTCCGAGATGCTCGGCGAATGGCGCGGCGCGCCGGCTGCCGACCTGGCGGCGCTGGAGCGGGTGCTGCTGCGCGTCAGCGAAATGGTCTGCGCGCTGCCGCAACTGCGCGAAATGGACATCAACCCCATCATCGTCGACGAGAACGGCGCGGTGGCGGTGGACGCCCGCATCGTGGTCGACAACGCCTCGCAGGCGCCCGGCAGCTTCGGCCATCTGGCCATCCTGCCCTACCCCGCCGGACAGGAACGCCAATGGCCGCTGAAGGGCGGTGGCCTGTACACCATCCGCCCCATCCACCCCGACGACGCCGAGATGCTGCAAGGCCTGGTGCGCGGGCTGTCGCCCGAGAGCCGCTACTTCCGCTTCGCCAGCACCCTGCCCGAACTGCCGATGCGCATGCTGGCGCGCTTCACGCTGATCGACTACGACCGCGAGATGGCGCTGGTGGCGGTGGTCAGGCAGCGCCTGCAGGAAGCCGACGGCACGGTGAGCGAAAGCGAACGCATCATCGGCGTCAGCCGCGTGGTGACCAACCCCGACGGCACCAGCTGCGAATTCGCCCTGCTGGTGGCCGACGACTTCATCGGCCAGGGTCTGGGCTCGCGCCTGATGCTGTCGATCATGGAGGCCGCTCGCAGCCAGGGCCTGGCCGAGGTGATGGGGCTGATCCTGACCAACAACACGCCCATGCTGCGGCTGATGGCCCACCTGGGCTTCAAGGTGGCCGTCTTCCCGGAAGACCCCGACTTCCGCATCGCCACCAAGGCACTGTAGACCCTGAGCGGATGCGCAACCACCCAGCTTCCCGCCGCGGAACCGGCTTTGCCGGGCCGCCGGCGGACGGCCCCCGCGGGGGGTAGCGAGCGCTAGCGAGCTTGGGGGCTCACACCAGCCCGTTCCAGCATCGCGTGCAACAACACATTGCAGCCGGCCGTGATGTGCTCGGCCTTGGCGTCCTCGATCTCGTTGTGGCTGATGCCGTCCTTGCAGGGGATGAAGATCATGCCGGCCGGCGCCAGCCGGGCCATGTAGACGGCGTCGTGGCCGGCGCCTGAGACGACCGGCATGGCCGAGTAGCCCAGCTTTCCGGCGGCGCGCGCCACGGCATCCACGCAGTCGGCGTGGAAGGCTTGCGCGGGGTAGGCCGAGACCGGGGTGATCGCGATCGGCAGGCCGCTCTCGGCGGACAACTTCGCGGCCACGGCGCGGATATCGGTGTCCATGGCCTCGCACAGCGCGTCGCTGGCGTTGCGCAGGTCGATGCTGAACTGGACGCGGCCGGGTATGACGTTGCGGCTGTTGGGGTGGACCTGCACCATGCCGACGGTGCCGCGGCCGTGCGGTGGGTGGCGGTGGGCGCAGGCCACCACCTCCTGCATCAGCGCAGCGGCCACCTGCAGCGCGTCCTTGCGCAGTGCCATCGGCGTCGGCCCGGCGTGGGCTTCCAGGCCCGTCACCACGCAGTCGTACCAGCGTATGCCCAGCACGCCGGTCACCACGCCGATGGTGATGTCGTGGTCTTCCAGCACCGGGCCCTGTTCGATATGGGTCTCGAAATAGCTGCCGATCGGGTGGGCACCGGGCACTTCGTCGCCGATGTAGCCGATGCGTTCCAGTTCACCCTTCACGGTCAGGCCGGCGGTGTCGGTGGCGGCATAGGCGTGGTCCAGCGTGCAAGCGCCGGCAAAGACGCCCGAACCCATCATCACCGGAACGAAACGCGAGCCTTCCTCGTTGGTCCAGAAGGCCACTTCGATGGGCGCTTCGGTCTGGATGTCGTGGTCGTTCAGCGTGCGCACCACCTCGATGCCGGCCAGCACGCCGTAGTTGCCGTCGAACTTGCCGCCGGTGGGCTGGGTGTCGATGTGGCTGCCGGTCATCACCGGCGGCAGGCTGTTGTCGCGGCCGGCGCGGCGCATGAAGCCGTTGCCGATCTGGTCGATGGTGACCGTCATGCCGGCCTCGCGCGCCCAGCCGGTGACGAGGTCGCGGCCTTGCTTGTCGAGGTCGGTCAGCGTCAGCCGGCAGACGCCGCCCTTGGGCGTGGCACCGATCTGCGCCAGTTCCATCAGCGACGCCCACAGGCGCTCGCCGTCGACGCGCAGATCCTGCAAGGCGGGCCGGGTCTTCATGTCCATGTCTTGCTCCTTGAGCGAACCACCGCGCTGGGCCTCAGGTCCTGCATGCGTTGGGCCGCGGCTAGCATACCGGCGGGCTGTTTCGCCATCCAGAGGACGCCCATGACGCCGAGTCGCAGCCTACCCGTCGAAACCGCCCTGCTCTGCACCCTGCTGGCCCTGGGCGGCTGCGCCAAGGTCACGCCCGAGGCGCGGACGGCAGCACTCATCGCCCAGGCCGAAGCGGCGATGGGCAGCGCCGCGCTGAAAACCCTGACCGTGACCGGGCGCGGCAGCGGCGCCAGCGTCGGTCAGGCCTACGCGCCGGGCATGGCCTGGCCGGGGCTGCACCTGACGGCCCTGTCGCGCGCCATGAACTTCGAGACGGCCAGCATCCGCGAGGCATACATCCGCAGCCGCAGCGAAGTCCTGGGTGGCGGCGCGGTGCCGGCCATGGGCAGCGGTGCAGCGCGCGGTGTGGTGCTGGCCCGCGAAGCCTTCGCCTGGGACGTGGCGGGCAGCGCCACCGTGGCGGCCCCGGCCGCCTTGCCGTCGCGCGTGCACGACCTGTGGACCAGCACACCGCAGGGTGCGATCAAGGCCGCAGCGCGCCTGGGTGCCCGCGCTGGCGTGAAGCGCGACTTGCTGCGCCGTTGGGACACGCTGAGCTTCGACCTGCCCGGCCAGTTCAGCGCCACGCTGGTGCTGGAAGACACCGGTCTGATTTCGAGCATCGAATCGACGGTGCCCCATGCGGTGCTGGGCGGCATGCCGGTGCTCACGCAATTCCTCGACTACCGGCTGCATGACGGCCTGCTGATGCCCTCACGCATCGTGCAGGACCAGGGCGGCCACGCGGCGCTCGACCTCGAGGTCACCGCTGTCGCGGCCAACGAGGCGGTCGAGATCACCATCCCCGACAACGTGCGCGCGGCCACGGAAACGGTCACGGTCGACCCGGTGGCCGATGGCGTGTGGTTGCTGGGCGGCGGCACGCACCACAGCGTGGCCATCGAGCTGGCGACGCAGATCGTGCTCGTCGAAATGCCGCTGCACGCGGGGCGGGCCCGCGCGGTGCTGGATGTGGCCCATCGTCTGGTTGCCGGCAAACGGGCGCTGACGGTGATCAACACGCACCACCACTTCGACCACGCCGGCGGCCTGCGCGTGGCGGCGGCCGAGGGCGCCACCGTCATCACCAGCGCGCTGGCGCGGCCCTACTTCGAGACCGCCTTCGCGCGGCCAGCGGTACCCGCCACGGCGGCTTCAACGCCAGCGGACGGCCGGGCCCGCTGGGTGGGCGTCGAGACCCGGGCGGTGCTGGCCGACGCCGAGCGCCCCGTCGAAATCCACGAACTGCAGGACAGCACCCACGCCCGCGGCCTGCTGGTGGTGTGGCTGCCGCGCCAGCAGTTGCTGATCGAGGCCGACGCCTACACGCCGGGCGCACCCGGCGCCGCACCGCCTGCGGTGCCGAATGCCGACCACCTGAACCTGGTGCACAACCTCGACCGCCTGGGCCTGGCGCCGCTGCGCATCCTGCCGCTGCACGGGCGTGTGGTGCCGGCGGCCGAGCTGTACGCCCAGGTCGGCCGCAAACCGCCGCCCTGAGCGGCGGGCCGTCAATCGTTGGCCGGTGAGACGACGAACTGGACGTCCAGCCGCGGCGTCTTGACCTTGGGGTCGACGCGGCTCTCGACAAAAATCTTCTTCGGGTCGACGCCGCGGTCGGTCAGGAAACGGCGCAGCGACTGCAGGCGGGCCGCCGTCAGGTCGTTGTCCTTCTTGCCGGCACCGTCGATCTTCCAGTCGCCGGTGGGCACCAGCAGCGCCAATTCGATGCGCATGCCGATGGCGTCCAGCATCAGTTCGGTGAGCCTGGACTTGGTCGCTTCGCTGAGCTGGTCCTTGACGAAGAGGCCTTTCGCGGGCATCGACGCGGAGCGGGTGCGGGACTTGTCGTCGGCCACCTTGCCGGCCGGCAGGGGCGCGACGGGCTTGTCACCCGGCGCGGCCCACAGCGGTAACGCGCTGGCGCAAGCCGCAGCGAGCACGAGAGCACGCAAGGAGGCAAGCAAAGGTCGGTTCATGGCAGCTTCCTGGACTGGGCACGGTTCATTGTGGTGCCACGGCCGCGACGGCGCACGTTCAACGTGGTGGATCGGCCAGGCTGCAGGCCCCGGATCCATCCGCCAGGCGCCAGGCCGACCTGGCGGTGTCGGCGTCCAGGCCCGAACGAACAGCGTCATCGATCAGCAGCGGGCAGGCCAGGCGTGCGCACTCGGCGGCCAGGTGCTCGGCCCGCCGCACCGGCGCGCCGATGCAGGCGCAGGCCCAGCGCCGGGCCGTGGTGGCCGTGCCCGCCAGCACGACGCCGCGCGCGATGCCAATGCCCAAGGTGAGGGCACCGGGCGCGCCGGAACCGCGCTGGGCGTCGAACAAGGCCGACAGCTCGACCATGTCGCGCGCCGCCGACACGGCCGCCTGCGGCCCGGCGAACAGCGCCAGCAGGCTGTCACCGTTGAACTGGGCGACTTCGCCGCCGCGCTCGCCGACGGCGTCGAACATCAGGGTGCACCAGTTGCTCAGCAGGTCCATGGTCTCCTGCGGTGACGGTTCACCCGCCAGGGCGTCCGCGCCGTGCAGACGGGCGACCAGCACGCTGGCGTCGGCCCGGCGGCCGGCCTGCGCGGGCGCGCCCGGCAACAGGCGGCGCAGGGCCTCGCCCAGCCCGTGTTGGCGGCGGGCCAGGCTGGAATCGACACGCGCCTTCAGCAGCCAGGGGTCGACCGGCTTGTGCAGGAAGTCGTCCGCGCCCAGCTCGATGCAGCGCGCCACCGGAGCCACGCCGTCCAGCGCGCTGGTGACGATCACCGACACCTCGCGCAGCGCCGCGTCGCCGGCGCGCAGTTGCAGCAGGCCGAAGCCGTCCAGTTCGGGCATGGCCAGGTCCAGCAGCAGCAGGCCGTAGCGTCGCGTCCGCAGCAGCGCCAGCGCCTGACGGCCGTTCTCGGCGCTGCTGACACGGTGGCCCATCAGTTCCAGCGAGCGGCACAGCAGCAGGCGGTTGACCTTGTTGTCGTCGGCCACCAGCACATCGGCCACCAGAGCCGCTGAGCCCGGCGGCGAGCCCGGCAGACCGCTGGCCGGCGCTGGCGGCGCGGGCGGCGCGGGCCCCGCACCCGGCGCCAGCGTGAAGCGGTAGCCCAGGCCGGCCACGGTGGCGATGGCCTGGGCGCCCAGCACCCGGCGCAGGCCGGATATCTGCACCTGCAGGTTGTTCTCTTCCACCACCAGCCCGGGCCAGACCTCATCGAGCAGTTCGTCCTTGCTGACCACGCGGTCGCGTTTGCTGAGCAGGGCCAAGAGCAGGTCGTAAGCCCGGCTGCCCAGGCCGACGGGCTGGCCGTCCACCAGCAGCCGCCGCTCTGCAGGCCGCAACTCGATGTGGCCGAAGACCAGACTGGCGGCGGACGCGCCCATGCCCTGTCAGACCCTCGCCAGGGCCCGCAGGGCCTGCAGCGTCAGCGCCAGTTCGACGGCGAGCGCCTCGACGGCCGCCGCGTCGTCACCCGGCCCCGACCACTCGAGCCGCCGCGCCTGCTCGGCCAGCCGCGTCGCACCGAAGGTGGCGGCGTTGCCCTTCAGGCTGTGCGCTGCCGTCTCGTAGCGCTCGGCCGCGCCCAGCGCAGCGGCCTGTCTCAGCTCGGCCACCAGCTGATGCGCCTCTTCCGAGAAGGTCTCGACCAGGGCGAGAACGAAGTCGGCACCGGCGTGGGCTTGCAAGGCTTCGAAGGACAGGGCGTCGATCAGCGGCAGGCTCATGGCTCAGGCCTCGGGGCGGGCGTCGGTCAGGGCACGGGTCCTCACCAGGGCGTCGACCAGGGCTTCGACGCGCAGCGGTTTGCTCAGATGGTCGTCCATGCCGGCGGCCAGGCACTGCGGCCGGTCGCCATTCAAGGCATTGGCCGTCATGGCGACGATGCGCGGGCGCTGCCCGGGCAGCCACCGCGCGACGATCTCGCACGTGGCCTGCAGGCCGTCCATCTCGGGCATGCGCACGTCCATCAGCACCAGGTCATAGGTTTGCCGCTGCACACACTGCACGGCCTCGCGCCCGTTGCTGGCCAGGTCGGCGCGGTAGCCCATCTGCGCCAGCAGTCGCAGGGCCAGCTTCTGGTTGACGCCGTTGTCCTCGGCCAGCAGGATGCGCAAGGGGTGGCGGGCGGCCATCTGCGGGTCCAGTGGCGTGGGCGCCGCAGCGGCGCGCGGCGGCAGCAGGTCCAGGGCCACGGCGGGTGCGCTGATCGTGAACCGGAAGCAGCTGCCCTGCCCGGGCCCGGCGCTGTCCGCGCCGATCTCGCCGCCCATCAGTTCGGCCAGTTGCTTGCTGATGGCCAGGCCCAGGCCGGTGCCACCATAGCGGCTGGCGATGCTGCTGTCGGCCTGGCTGAAACGCTGGAACAGGCGCAGGCGGCCCTCTTCGCTGAGGCCGATGCCGGTGTCGCGCACCGCGAAGCCGAGTTGCCCCGGCCCGTTGGCCGCAACGCGCAGTTCGACCTCGCCGTGCTCGGTGAACTTGACCGCGTTACTCAGCAGATTGAGTAGCACCTGGCGCAGGTGCGCGGCGTCGCCCAGCACGGCCGCCGGGACCTCGGCATCGACCTGGCAGGCCAGGTGCAGGCCCTTGTGCGCGGCCCGCACGCTGACCAGGTCCAGCGCGCCGCGCACGCATTCGCGCAGCTCGAAGGGCTGCGCTTCGATCTCCATCCTGCCGGCCTCGATCTTCGAGAAGTCCAGCACATCGTTGATGATGGTCAGCAGCGCCTCGGCCGAGTCGCGGATGGTCAGTGCGTGGTCGCGCTGGTCCTCGGTCAGGGTCGAACTGAGCAGCAGCCCGCTCATGCCGATGACGCCGTTCATGGGCGTGCGGATCTCGTGGCTGACGGTGGCTAGGAAGGCGCTCTTGGCCGCGTTGGCCGACTGCGCCGCCTCGCGTGCGGCCAACTCGGCGGCCAGCTTCTGCTCCAGCAACTGGGCCTGGGTGCGCGCCGCGTCGGCCTGCAGGTCTTCCTGCATCATGTCGGTCGCGCGGGCCAGGGCGCGCACCTCGTCGGGCCGGTAGGGGTCGGCGTCGGGCCGGGTGGCCAGCAGCAGGAAGCCGGTGAGGACGTCGCGGTGCTTGATGGGCACGGCCAGGCCGTCCGCACCCGCCAGGTCCTCCAAGGCGGCCGGCAGGCGCTGGGCCTGGATGCCGCGCAGATCGGCCGCAGAGAGGTGCATCGGCTCGGGCATGCTGGTGGCCGTCGTGGCCAGCCGCGAGCCGGTCGATGTCGCCACGGGTGTCACCTCGGCGCTGGTCGTCTGCACCCGGTAGACCGTGACCGCCGCACCGCCGGCAAAGCGGCTGATCGCCCGCAGGTGATGACTCAGCAAAGCCGCCTGCCCCTGCAGACCGACCGCCGCAGTGGCGGCCGTCCACAAGGCTTGTTCCTGGTTGAGCCAGTTGCGGTAGAGCAAGCGCTGCACGATGCCCTCGGAAGTCAGGCGCAGACGCGGCACGGCGCCGGCGAACAACAGGGCCAGGGGCACGGTCACGCCGGCCGCGACGCGCGAGTCGGCCATCACCGGCCAATGGGCACCCAGGCGGTGCAGCAGGGCCACGCCGACCAGCAGGACGGCCAGGACCAGGACCCAGACCAAGGCGCGGTTGATGGCAAAACCGAAGCCCAGCACGCGGTAGCGCAACACCGCATAGGCCATGCCGCTCATGGCGGCGATGTCAACGACGACGTTGGCAATCTGAACGGCGAATTCCCGCTCCAGCGTACGGCCAGGCAGGGTGCCGACAAAGTTGAAGAGGACCTGGCTGAACAGCAGCAGGCCCACGCACAGCGCAACCCAGCCGGCGCGCTGCCGGGCCATGCCCGTTGCCCGTCGCCAGCCCAGCCACAAAAAGACGCCGGCCAGCACGGACACCACCGTGTTGGCCTGCTTGCTCAAGGTCTCGATGAGATTCTTGTGCAGGGCATCGACCGGCACCCAGCGCAGCAGTTGGGCGGCCTCGAGCAGGGGGAACAGCAGGCCGACGCCAAGCAGCGCAACGAGTGCCCGCCCTGGCCCGGGACGTGACAGCCCGCTCGGGCCGACCGAGAAGGTCAGCGCGAAATAGAGATAGCAGGTCGTGACCCCATAGGCCAGCACACTCGAACTCATCAGCCTGAGCACTGATTGCAACTGCCCGCCCGGCAGGCCCTGGGTCATGCCCGCCACGCTGTAGATCGCCAAGCCGCAGCACAACGCCCGTATCGAACGGCTGTCGGCACGGCGCCAGGCCAGGACCGTCGCGACGAGCAAGGCAAAGCAGCTGTCCACCCAATCGCCGACCAGGGCCGTGATGGCCAGCGGCGTGACCCGGCCGGGGCTCGGCACGGTCAGCACGACCAAGCGGCGAAGCTGCCCCTGCGACTCCACCGTGATGGGGATCGATTCGCCGATGCCCTTGTAGCGCCAGAAGTCGCCCGGGATGTCGTGAGAGACCCGGTCGCCCGGCTTCACGCCCTGGCGCTCCAGGTCGGACCCGGGTTCGACGCGCACCACCGTGAGCTGCCAGCTCAGGCCACTGAACGGCCCCTTGAGTTTCGCGCCCAAGCCGCCCGCCGCCTCCGGCACGAGGCTGCGATCGATGTAGGTCAAGGCCCACAGCCGCAGGCCGCCACAGCACAGGCACAGCGCCAGCAGCAGCCACTGCCAGCGTCGCGTGTTCGAGCCGGGGGGCGGCTGCGCGCCTGCGATCGGTCCGGCCATCGGTGCGGCCATCGGTGCGGCCATCGATCCGGCGTCTGGCACTGCCAAGGAAGGGTTCATCGTGTCCTCCGCCGAGCCGCCCGGGGCGTCGGCTCGCGCCTTTTCAGCGTCGTTGGGGCCCCGTTGCCCGGCCAGCCTGGCCGTGCCTTGGTGGTCGTGCAGTGGGCCTGAATCGACCGGGAACCGCCATCCCCTGCAGATCGCTTTCAGCAGGTTTCAGCCAGATTTCAGCTGCTTTAAGGACAGCGGGGCGCTGGCGCACGACAGTGGCGCCACGGCCCGACCCGGCCGTCGGACCGGCAGCCGATGCTGCCCTTGGCAACCCGACCCATCCAGGAGTGCACCCATGTCCACCACCCTCACCAAGGCCATCACGGCCAATACCCGCCGCCTGCGCCCGCTGGCGGCCGCCCTGACGCTGGCTGCGGCCTGCGCTGCCGTGCAGGCGCAGCAACTCATTGGGCCCACCGTTTCCGTCGGCGGCTACAGCCAAGGCGCCCTCCAGGCCCAGTTCAGTCAGTGGTGGATGGGCTATCCCGCGGCCATCAATCCCGTGCTCGATCCGACAGGCGCCCACTCTGCGCTGGGCGACCAGGGGTCCTACTTCTTCCTCGCCGGCTCCTTCGACGGCACGCCCCTGGTGCGCAACGTGACCGTGCGGCCCGACCAGACGCTGCTCCTGAATGTCCAGGTCGTCCTCGCCTGGCCCGACAACACCGAGACCGAGGCTGACCTGCGCGCCATCGCGAACAACGTGCTGGGCACCGTCAACAGCATGTCCATCACGGTGGACGGCGCGCCTGCGCTGCTGCCAACAGGCTATGGGTCCTTGGTGTCCTTGCGCCAGTCATCGCCCGCGTTCACCTTGAATGTGGGCACCGACAACATCGGTCCTCCCTGGCCCGCTGGCGACTTTCTGGCCATCACCGACGGCTATCTGATCGCCATGGAGGGCCTGGCCTTGGGCAACCACCAGGTGCGGTGGACCTTCAAGTCCTCACCGACCGGCCCCTTCGCGGGCCAGTGGACCAACCTGCAGGACATCACCTACAACGTCAGCTCGGTGCCCGAGGCGAGCAGCTGGGCGATGATGGGCATGGGCCTGGCGGCTCTGGCGGCGGGCGCGGCGCGGCGGCGTGGCTGAGGGCACTGAGCCTTCAGGCCCGCCACGGGTTGACCACCCCCACCCCGGCGACCTCGGAAGGGGCGGTGGTTGATGGTCGGCACTCAGCCGAAACGCCGGCCGTGCCAGTCGATCAGCAGCCGGTTCACCGCAGCCGGCTGCTCCTGCTGCGTCCAGTGGCCGCAGTCCTGGATCAGCACCTTCTCCAGGTCCGGGACCAGCGCTTCCATGCCGTCGGCCGCCGCCGGCGGCAGCACCGCATCGTTCTCGGCCATCACCATCAACGCCGGCACGCGCACGGTGAGGTCGAGGCCGGCCGAACGCTCCCAGTTGCGCGTCATGTTGCGGTACCAGTTGATGCCGCCGGTGAAGCCGGTGCGCCTGAAGGTGTCGACGAAGACCTGCCGCTCGGCGGCCGTCAGGATGGGCCGCCGCCGGTCCTGGCTGGCGTCGTAGGCCGCGATGGTCTGCACGAAGGCCAGGCTGCTCGCGCCCTTGGCCACACCGCCAGCCAGGCCCGAGCCGGGCATCGGCTTGCGCATGAAGCAATCGAAGGTCTGTTCGACGTGGCTGTCGAAGACCGCATCCACCGCGCGCGACGCCGCCTGGAACTGCACGACGTACATCGCGTCGCCATGGCGCTGGCGCAGGATGGCGATGGGGTCGACCAGCGCGCGCGCCGTGTGCGGTGTGTTCAGGCTGGCCACACCGGCCACGCGCGCCGCGTGGCGCAGCGCCATCTGCCAGACCACGAAGCCGCCCCAGTCGTGGCCGACGAAGACGGCTTTCGGGATCTGCAGGTGGTCGAGCAGACCCAGCAGATCGGCGGTGAGGTGTTCGAGGTCGTAAGTGAGCACGTCAGCCGGCCTGTCGGTGGCGCCGTAGCCGCGTTGATCCGGCACGATGACGCGGATGCCGGCGGCCGCCAACGCGGCGATCTGGTGGCGCCATGAATAGGCCAGTTCAGGCCAGCCGTGGCACAGCACGAGCGGCGCTGCTGGGCTCTGCGGGCCGGCTTCGTAGTAGCCCATGCGGATACCGTTGGTCGGCGCGAACTGCAGCGGCGGCATCGTGTCAGGCATGGGTGAACTCCGTGTTGAAGGGCTGCTGCGTTGAGAACCGACCCGATGGAAGCACATTGTGTTGCGGGCGCGCTGCAAACCAGGGGCTGGCACACAGCCGACGCGGCGCGCACAGCGTAGATTCGCGGGCACTGCAATTGTTCGCAGACAACCGTTCACATCCAAAGGAAGACCATGGCCACCCGCAAGACCACCAAGAAGTCTGAACTCGCAACCGCTGGCGAACACCTCAGCGCCGCCGCGAAGGAAGTCGGCACCGCCGTGGGCCACAAGATCGAAGCCATGGGTGACGCCGTGTCGTCCAGCATGGGCAAGGCCAAGAAGGCCGTGATGAAGAAGGGCGGCCAGGTGAAGACCAAGGTCGGTAGCCTGGTCAAGGCGGCCGAGAAGCAACTCGCCGCCGCCCAGGCCCAACTGTCCAAGGCCGGCGCAGCCGCCGAGAAGTCGGTGAAGGCCGCCGAGAAGAAGTTGGAAGCCACCCAGCGCAGCACCCGCAAGCAACTCGCTGCGCTGCAACTCAGCGCCGAGAAGAAGGCCAAGGCCCTGCAGAAGGCCATCGAGAAGGAAGCCACCGCCATGAAGAAGGCGCTGGGCATGCAGGCCAAGGCCGCCGCGCCGGTGGCCAAAAAGGCCGCCGCCAAGAAGGTCGAAGCCAAGGCCCCGGCTGCGAAGAAGGCCGCTGCACCCGTGGCCAAGAAGGCCGCCGCCAAGGCGCCGGTCGCCCCGAAGGTGGCAGTCAAGGCCGCAGTGGCCCAGAAGGTCGCCGTCAAGGCCGCCCCGAAGGCCGCCGCCAAGAAGGTTGCGCTGAAGAAGTCCGCCAAGTAAGACAGCGGCACCGCCGATGCAGCCTTCGGGCTTGCATCGGCCTGATGGCCGGCACCGATCTGGCCAGCGCGGCGACCTTGAACCGCAGGCTGTGTGAGGTCTTCAGTGCAGATCTTGCGCCTCGACACCGTTCAGATCGACGTGCCCGAGGCCCTGGGCCGGGGTCACCTTTCCTGCGCTTGGGGCGCCGGCAGCATCTCGCTAAGATCGCGCCATGGGCCTGATCGAACCTCCCGAACTGCTCAACCGCCACCGCCTGACGGTTGACGAGTACCACCGCATGGCCGAGGCCGGTGTGCTGGCGCCCGACGCGCGGGTGGAGTTGATCGAAGGGGAGATCATCGACATGTCACCGATCGGAACGCGGCATGGCAGCACGGTACTGCGGCTCACGCACTTGCTCAACAGGGCTTGCGAGGACCATGCCATCTTGTCGGTTCAGGGCGCCCTGCGCCTGAGCAACCGCAGCGAACCCGAACCCGACCTGATGCTGCTACGCCCCCGCACCGACTACTACGCCACCGCCCATCCCGGCCCGGCCGACGTGCTGCTGCTGATCGAGGTCAGCGACAGCACTGCGCGCTACGACCGCGAGATCAAGCTGCCGCTGTACGCCTGCCATGGCGTGGCGGAAGTCTGGATCGTCGATCTCGACGCCGGCCTGCTGCGCTGCTTCAGCCGGCCGCAAGGTGGCGCTTACGCCGACAGCGCCGAGATCCCCACCCCCGGCAGCCTGACGCCGCTGGCGCTGCCCGGCATGGCCATCGACATGGGCGGCGTGCTGGCCTGACGGATTCGAGCGGCGCGAATCAAGCCGCCAGGAAACCGTCCATCGCCGCATTGAATGCGACCGGCACTTCGAAGTAGGGCAAGGCACCGGTCTGAAAGACCTGGATCTGCCAGTTCGGCCGGCTGCTGACGATGCGCAGGCCGCGGTAGTCGGTGAAGTCGCCGCGCACGCCGTGGCTGGCCCACACCGGCTGGGTGAGGGCTTCGTAGACGGTGTGGATGTCGGCGCTGAACAAGTTGCCGGCCAGGAAATGCAGCGGTGCGTAGCGCGCGCCGGGCTGCGCGGCGGTGATCACCGCGTAGCTGCACATCGCTTCGTCGATGGCCTTGCCGCCCCAGGTGCGCTCCAGAAAATAGCGCACCACGCCGGGCTTGGTCAGGCCCCTGAACAACGACGCAGCCCACAGCGGCGCGCTCAGTGTGCGGTACAGCCAGGGCATGCCGCGCGTGCTGCCGGGCGGCCCGCGACGCGGCTTCAGGCCCATGAAACCGGTGGGGCTGACCAGGGCCAGCCGGCCCCAGTTCGCGGGCTGTTCGACCGCCGCGCGGGCCAGGAATTCGCAGCTCAAGGACAGTGCCATCGCGTCGAGCGGCCCGGGGCCGCAGCGGCTGCGGATCTGTCTGGCCACGGCATGCAGGGCATCGGTCATCAGCCGCGGGCTGTAGTCGCGGTCCTTGCGCTCGCTGCAGCCGTAGCCCGGCAGGTCGATGGCGAACACCGTGCGCGTGGCGCGGTAATGTTCGAACAGTGGTCTGACTTCTGCCGCCGAGCCCGTGGCGTTGATGCTGTGCACCAGCAGCAGCGGCGGCCCGAGGCCCGCCACATAAACGTTCAGCCCCTCGAAGCTGAAACGCTCGGCATCCAGCGCCGGAGCTCCGTTCACGGTTGCAGCACCTTGGGCACCGGCGGCGCACGCAGCTTGAAGATTTCGGGGAAGCCGTGCCCCAGCAGCGGGCGCAGGTAGGTGTGGAAAGCCGCGGTCACGTCGGTGCCGCAGTCACTGATCAACTCGGCCTCCATGGTGCGCGTCTTGCCGGCCACCGCTGCCAGCGGCAGCAGCGGGTAGTCCACCGCATAGCCACCCAACGCACCCACGCGCTGGATGGCCACCGAGCCGCTGCTCTGCCCCCACATCGCGTACTGCACGGCCTTCTCGCCGACCTCGCGCGCTTCGCGCTGGTCGACGTCGCTGACGCAGCCCAGGAAGCTGCGCTGCACGTAGCCGAAGGTGTCGCCGCGCACGCGCTTGATGCTCAGGCGGGCCTTGATCTCGTTGCACAGCAGGTCGGCCAGCGCGCCGGTGCCGCTGAGCTGCACATTGCCGTGGGCGTCGCGCTCCACGTTGGGCGCCAGTTGTTCGGCGATCGAGCGACCCGAGGCGTCGTGGATGCCTTCGCTGACCGCGATGACGCAGCGGCCCAGCCTGTCGTACACGGCTTTCACATCAGCCAGGAAGGGCTCGATGGCGAAATCGCGCTCGGGCAAATAGATCAAGTGCGGACCATCGCCCACGTACTTGCGGCCCATCGCCGCCGCCGCGGTCAGGAAGCCGGCGTGGCGGCCCATCACCACGCCGACATAGACGCCGGGCAGCGCCGCGTTGTCCAGGTTGGCCCCGGCGAAGGCCTGCGCCACGTAGCGCGCCGCGCTGGCAAAGCCGGGCGTGTGATCGTTCAGCACCAGGTCGTTGTCGATGGTCTTGGGGATGTGGATGCAGCGCAGCGGGTAGCCCGCCTTGGTGGCCTCTTCGGCCACGATGCGCACGGTGTCCGACGAGTCGTTGCCACCGATGTTGAAGAAGTGCTCGATCTCGTGGGCGGCCAGCACCTTGAACATCTCGCGGCAGTAGGCCAGGTCGGGCTTGTCGCGCGTGCTGCCCAGGGCTGCCGCCGGCGTGGCGGCCACGCCTTCCAGGTTGGCCAGGGTCTCGCCGGTCAGGTCGAGAAAGTCTTCGTTGACGATGCCGCGCACGCCGTGGCGGGCCCCATAGACGCGGCGGATGTCGGCATGGCGGCGGGCCTGCAGGATCACGCCGACCAGGCTCTGGTTGATCACGGCGGTGGGGCCGCCACCTTGGGCGACGAGGATTTTTCCGGACGACATTGCAGCTCCTGCTGAACACAGATGGGACACCAACTTCGGCCCGGATCGTAGCCTCAGGTCTGGCGGCCACAATGTCCGCTCCGCCCTTCTCTTGCCCCGCTCCGGCCCGTTGTCCAGCACCCCATGCACCGCACCCTCTTCACCACCCCGCTGGTCAACACCGTTCTGCGCGCCGGCTCGCGCGCCTTCCTGCGCCTGACCGGCTGGACCGTGCAAGGCGAACTGCCGCCCGGCATGCCCAAGTGCGTGCTGATCGCCGCACCGCACACCAGCAACTGGGACCTGCCCTACACGCTGATGGTGGCCTACTGCCTGCGCCTGAACGTCTACTGGATGGGCAAGCAGAGCCTCTTCCGCTGGCCTTTCGGCGCGGTCATGCGCTGGCTGGGCGGCATTGCGGTGGACCGCAGCCAATCGACCAATCGGGTGTCGGCCTCGGCGGCTGCGCTGGTGGCCGCCGACGGCAGCCTGCAGCTGGTGGTGCCGCCCGAAGGCACGCGCGGCAAGACGCGGCACTGGAAGACGGGCTTCTACTTCATCGCCCTGGAAGCGAAGGTGCCCATCGTGCTGGCCTATATGGACTACGAACGCAAGGTCAGCGGCCTGGGCCCGGTGTTCCAGCCGACTGGCGATGTCAACGCCGACATGGCCGAGATCAAGCGCTTTTACGCCGGCATCAAGGGGCGCAACGCGCACCAGTTCGAGGCCGGCTGAGGCGGCTGCCCGAGCCCGGCTCAGGGCGCCTGCAGGCGCGAGAACGACACCACGCTGCTCAAGCCCAGCAAAGGCGTGGCGCCTTGCCCGTTCCGGCTGCGCAACGCGCCCGCGTCGATCTGCAGCGCCCAGGTCGGCGTCACCGCGTAGCGCGCCACACCCTGGGCCTGAGCGATCAGCCCGCTGCCCACCACCACGCCGCCGCCGCCGGCAGCGCCCAGCGTGGCTTCGGCGCCGAAGCGCCAGCGCTCGTCGACCAGCGCCCGGCCGAGCCATCCCACACCCAGCTGCCCGCTGGCGTAACCACCGGCCGCGCCGTGGGCAGCAATGCCGGCCCGGCCCACCAGGCGCCATTGCGGGCCGATCTCGCGCTCGATCTTGAGCAGCACCAGGCCCAGCCCCGCGTCGCCTCCACCGTCGCGCCGCATCCGGGTGATCTGGGCCCAACCCGCAGCCGCCGTCCACGGCTGCCAGGTCAGCGCCGGCGCGTCCCCGGCGCCGGCATCGGGCACGCGGGCCGCACCGGGCACCACGTCCCAACCCTGCCAGGCCAGTTCCAGCCGGGCCTGCCGGGCGTTGAAGCGGCCCTGGCTGGCGGTCACCCCGGCCACGGCGGCCACGCTCCAGGGGCGGCTGAACGGCCAGGACAGCCCCAGGTCCAGCCTGCCCAGCAGGCCGCCTGCGGTGTCCAGGGCCGCCCCGGCGCCGCCCGAGCCGACAGCCGCCTCGGCCCGCACGGCCATCGCTGGGAAGAAAGGCAGGGCATGGCGCAGGCCCAGCCCGCCCAGCAACTCGGCATGGCCGGCGTACTCGGCGCTGAGTGATCCGGCCGTGCTGAGCAGCCAGTACGGCCGCATGCCGGCCGCGTCGCCGGGCAGATCGCGCCGGACAACGAGGCCGGCGACGCGCAGCGGCGTCCCAACGCCGCTGCCATCGCGCCGGGCGGAGCCTGCGCGCAGGGTGTACTGCCCGACGCTGGCGGCGACTTCATAAGGCCAGGCCCGGTCCGACCAGCTCTCGGTGGCCCAGCCGGGTCCGCCACCGGCCGGGCCGACCAGGGTGTCGCCGGTCCAGCTCAGGCTGGCGCCGGGCTGCGCGCTGCGCACCGTGCCGCTGGCGAAGTGGACCTGGGACAGCCCCAGCCCCAGCCGCAACGGGCCGATGTCGCGCGCGAGGGTGAGGCTGGGGCGCAGCATCAGACCGCTGCCCACCCAGGCCGGGCTGCCGCCGCCACCGCCGACAAACAGGCCGGCCTCGGCCGACCACGCGCCCTGGCGCCAGCGGTAGGCTGCGCTGAGCCCCCAGCCGAAAAAGCCGCCCCGGTCACCCGATACCGCACCGAACACCGACGGCCCGATGCGCAGCCCGGGCGTCACCGGACGCAGCGCGTGCAGGCCCACCAGACCCATCTTGGGGCCGTCGGCCACGGCCACCTGTTCGGCAGTCAGGGCGATGTCGATCGTCGAGACGGGCACGGCCACCGGCTGCGCGGGCGGCAACTGCGGCGCAGCTTGCCAATAAACCCCGGGCGGGGCTGCCGGTGGGGCTGCAGGAGGCGTGTCGGCAAGCGGCATGGGCAACGTGAGGACCTGGGCCCAAGTCGGGCCGCCCATTCTGGCCGCAGACCGTCAGAACCCCACCACCTCGACTTTCATGCCGCGGCCAGCCAGCACAGCACGGTAGCGGTCGGCGTCGGCCCGGCCGCTGAAGGGCCAGGCGACAACGCGCCAATCTTCGCCTTCGGGCAGCAGGTCGACGTGGCGGGCGGCCGAACCGGCCTTGCCCAGCACGGCCGCGATGGCCACCTGCAGCTGTTCGCCTTCGGCCCGCGTCCGCAGGCTGCGGGTGGAGATGGCGAAGGCCGGGCTGCCGGGCGCCGGGCCGGCGGCCCGGCGGACGTCTTCAGCCGGTGGCTGCGCGGTCACGGTCGCCGTCGCGGGCGCCGGCGCCGCGGCGCCGCGGCCAGCGCGTGCAGCGGCCACGGCGGCACGGGCGGCGGCCTTGTCCTCTTCGCTCAGCGGCGACCCGCGAAGTGGCAGGCCGGCGCCGCCCTGCTTCGCCGCGGCGGGCAAGGGCCTGGCGGTGGTGAGCGGCTCATCGGGCAGGGCCGCCACGGCTGCCGGCGCGGCTGCCGGCGGGGCGGACTCGGTTTCCGCCGCCGCAGCCGATGCGGCGGTCTCAGCGGGGGCAGCGGCCTCAACGGCTGCAGCCGCTGTCGCCGCTGTCGCCGCTGTAGCGGCAGAGGCCGCCGAGGCCGCCGAGGCCGCCGCGAACGGGGCCGAAGCCGCCGAGGCCGCCGAAGCCGCTACGGCCGGTGCCATACCCAGCGCCTCACCGCCGGGCGCGACCACCACAGCGGCGGGGCGCAAGGCGAGTGCCGCGGACGCAGCCGCCGCGAGCAGCAGCAGCCCGAGCAGCGCGGCGGCCGTGGCCACGCGGGGCACGCTCCACAAGCGCGTGCCCAGCACGGGGCCGGCGCTGCCGGCGCCGACCAGCACGCGGCTGCTCAGGCCGCCGCCGGCGATGGCCGCCGTCATGACGTAGGTGGTGCCCACGACCGGGCCACCGCCCGCCGCGGCCGTCGCGACGCGGCGTATCGGTCCGTCCGCGGGCGGCTGGCGCAGTTCGCGGCCGTGCCGCAAGACCCAGCGGGACAGCGCGCCGGGCGACAGCGGCGCCATGAAGCGGTCGCCGTCGCCGGCGTCAGCGGCGGTCCCGGGCGCTGCGGCATGGGAATAGCTGGACGGCCTGTAGGCGCCGTGGTCGACCAGCAAGGCCCCCTGCACGGCGGGTTGCTGCGCACGAACCAGCAGCCGGTCCCGCAGCGTCGGAATGTGCGCCGGCTGCAGCGCCGGTGCGGCGATGGGGGCCGGCGGCGGGAACTCGACGGACCCCTCGGGCAGGGCATCGACTTCGACCTTCGGATCGCCGTGGTCATCGATGACGACGGACCCAGCCTCGCCGGCCTGGTGTTCGGCGAGCGCGGCGAAGGCGGCGGTGTAGTCTTCCTCGGCGGGCACGGCAGCGGCCAGGGTCGACTCCGGCACGGCTGCGGCAGCCGGTTCGCGGCGCGCCGCCAGGGCCGCGATGACGGCCAGGGCCTGCGCCTCGGGTGCCGGCGGCGCGACAAGTTCAGGGTCAGCGGCGCCGAGCGCGACATAGCCCACCGACCTGACCTGCTGCACGTGGATGCGGCGCGCCAGCGGGTGTCGGTTGTGCCAGGCCACCACGCGGGCGGCCACGGCTTGCAGGCGCAGATCGTCCATGGTTGACACTGATTTTGCGCAGCGCCAGCGCCCTTCAGCCGCGCAAAAGCGGCATGGAGCGCCGTCTATTCAGGCGGCCAATACCGTCGCGCTGACAGCCCCCAGGCCGATGCGCACCGCACCCGGCGCGCTGCAGTGGGCCCGCAGCGTGACCGTGTCGCCGTCTTCGAGGAAGCTGCGCTGCTCAGCATTGGGCAGGGTCAAGGGCTCGCGGCCGCCGCGGCTGAGTTCCAGCAGCGAGCCGCCCTGCGCCGGCAAGGGCCCCGACAAGGTGCCGGTGCCCAGCAGATCGCCGACCTGCAGGTTGCAGCCGTTGCTGGTGTGGTGGGTGACCAGTTGCGCCGCCGTCCAGCAGGCGTCCAGGGCGTTGGACTGCGACAGGCGCACCGCCGCCAGGCCGGCCGCGCGCATCGCGGCGGTCTGCAGCCACACCTCGAGCGTGATGTCCAGGGCGCCATGCGCCACGTTGAAATCCGACTGCAGATGGGGCAGCGCCTCGGGCTGCTCGGCGGGCCGGACATAGGGCCTGCGGAAAGGCGCCAGCGCTTCGAAGGACACGACCCAGGGCGACACCGTGGTGGCGAAACTCTTGGCCAGGAAAGGCCCCAGCGGCTGGTACTCCCAGGCCTGGATGTCGCGCGCCGACCAGTCGTTGAGCAGGGTCACGCCGAACAACCGGTCTTCGGCCTGGTCCATGGCCACCGGTTCACCCAGCGCATTCTCGGCACCGATCCACAGGCCCAGTTCCAGTTCGTAGTCCAGCCGCTTGCTGGGGCCGACATGCGGTGTGCCGCTCTGGCTGCGCGTCTGGCCGTTCGGACGCTTCACGCCGCCTGCGATGCCCACCGAAGAGGCCCGGCCGTGGTAGCCGATGGGCACCCAGGCGTAGTTGGGCAGCAGCGGGCTGTCGGGCCGCATCAGCGCGCCCACGGTGCGGGCGTGGTGGATGCCGGTGTAGAAGTCGGTGTAGTCGCCGATGCGGCAGGGCAAGGCCATCTGCGCCTCGTTCATCGGCAGGAGGCAGGACTCCAAGAAAGGCCCCTGGTCGCTGCCCTCGGCCAGCGCCTGCGACAGCGCAGCGCGCAGCAAGCGCCAGGCCGGCCGGCCCAGTGCCATGAAGGCGGCCAGGTCGCCAGCGGCCAGTGGCTCGAGCAGCGGGTGGATGTCGTCAGCCCACGGGCACATCGAGGCGGCGGCCTTGAGGTCCAGCACCTGGTCGCCGATGGCCACACCCACGCGCCAGGGCTCGGGGTGGGCGGCGTCGCGCGCCATCGGGCGAAAGCGACCGAGCGGCAGGTTCTGGATCGGGAAGTCGCAGCCGGGCACCTTGGCCGACGCGACCCAACTGGTCAGCGCCGGGGCGTGGGTGGCATCGCACAGCGGCGGGGCCGCCGCTTCGGTATCGCTCATGGTCGCGCCTTGAAGTTGTCAGACAAATCGGACCAGCAGCCGGCATAGCCGCGGTCCAGAGCCGCGTGGTTCAGCGCCCAGGCGGTGGGCTTGAAGCGCCAGCGGCTTTCGAACATGAAGGCCAGCGTGTCGCTCAGCTTGTGCGGCGCCAGCACCGCATCACGGGCCTTGCTGAAGGCTTCGTTGTCGGGGCCGTGCGGCACGTGGCTGTTGTGCAGGCTCATGCCGCCCGGGCGGAAGCCCTCGGGTTTGGCGTCGTACTGGCCGTGCACCAGGCCCATGAATTCGGCCATCACGTTGCGGTGGTACCAGGGCGGGCGGAAGGTGTCTTCGGCGACCAGCCAGCGCGGCGGGAAGATCACGAAATCGCAATTCGCCACCCCCGGGGTGTCACTCGGGCTGGTCAGCACGGTGAAGATGCTGGGGTCGGGGTGGTCGTGGCTGATGCTGCCGATGGTCATGAAGCGGGCGGTGTCGTATTTCACCGGCACCAGATTGCCGTGCCAGGCGACGACGTTGAAGGGCGAGCTGGCCGCCACGGTGCGCCACAGCCGGCCGCCAAATTTGCGGACGATTTCGACCGGCCCGCTGGCGGCCTCGAAGGCGGCCTGCGGGGCTTCGAAATCGCGCGCGTTGGCCAGGCCGTTGCTGCCGATGGGACCCAGTTCGGGCAGGCGGAAAGGCGCGCCGTGGTTCTCGGCCACGTACAGCCGCGTCGGCCCCGTGACGCTCACTTTGAAGGCCAGGCCGCGCGGCAACACGGCGATCTCGCCCGGCGCGACCAGCAGCACGCCGAGCTCCGTGGTCAGCGTCAAAGCCCCCTGCTGCGGCACCAGCAGCAGCTCGCCGTCGGTGTTGACGAAGGCGCGCTGCATCGAGACGTTGGCCAGCACCAGGTGCACGGCCACGCCGGTCTGCGCATCGGCGTCGCCGTTGACCAGCACGGTGCGCAGGCCGTCGATGAAGTCCTGCGGCGGGCTCTGCGCGTCGGGGATGGCGATGGGGTGCCAGCGCAGCGGGTCGGGTGGAGCGTGTTCGCCGTCGGCCGCGCCGGTCTTCCAGTGCGGCTGGGCATAAGGCGCATAGGCGCCGGCCACCACGCTGGGCTGGCGGCGGTACAGCCAGGTGCGCCGGTTCTCGGCGCGCGGCGCGGTGAAGGCGCTGCCCGACAGCAGTTCGGCGTACAGGCCCAGCGGCGCGCGCTGCGGGCTGTTGCGGCCTATGGGCAGCGCGCCGGGCACGGCCTCGCTCTCGAACTGGTTGCCGAAGCCGTGCAGGGTGGGACGCTCGTTCATGGGGTGGGCTCCTCGGGTACGGCATGCGGCCGGGCCACGGCGATGGCCTCGCGCAGCACGCGCAGGTCGCCGATGTGGTTGGCCAGCAGCAGCACCAGGCGCGCGTTCATGCGTTCGCTGTCGTCGTCGCTCAGACCGGCGTGGCCCTGGATCAGCAGGTCGTAGAAGTCGTCGCCCGGCGTGTAGGCCTGGCGGTGGCGCACGCCGGGCGTGCCGAAGTTGGGTTGGGTGTTGAGGTGCTTCATGCGGGCAGGCCGGCCGTGTGCGCCGAAGCGCGGGCCATGGCGGCACGCACCCCGGCCGGATCCAGGCGGCGCCAGCGTGCCGCCACGTGCTGGTCAGGCCGCAGCAGATAGGCGGTTCCCGGGCGGGCGTCGTAGCGCTGCGCCGGCACGCCTTCGCAGGGCACCAGACATGCGCAGACCGGCAGCGCATCGCGCGCCAGCGCGTCGATCACGGGCTGGGCGTGGGCAAAGAAGTCGGCGGCGTTCGACGGATCGAAGAACAGCAGCAGCGTGAAGTCGGTCGGCAGCAGCTCGAGCAGCCAGCGGCCGCTGCGCAGCGGGGCGTCGTCGGCCGGCGCGCCGGGCACCATCCAGCCTTCGAAGGCGTCGGCGTCCGGGGTGTTCAAGGGTGAGCCCTGCAGGGTCGTGGGCACCGACAAACGCCCGCTGTTGACCAAGGACCGCGCGAAGGGGTGTTCGGCGGCCAGCGTCAGCACCGCGTCGCGCATGCGCTGCGACGCGCGGCTCTTGGGGGTCATGAAATCGGTGCTGCGGGTGCTGTTCAGCAGGTTCTCGTCGGCCGCAGCGCCGCGCTCGCTGTCGTAGCTGTCCAGCAGGGCCTCGGGTGCCAGCCCGCGCAGCACCAGGTCCAGTTTCCAGACCAGGTTGTCGACGTCCTGCACACCCGAGTTCGCACCGCGCGCGCCGAAGGGCGAAACCTGGTGCGCGGCGTCGCCGGCGAACAGCAGCCGCCGATGTCGAAAGCGCGCCATGCGCCGGCACTGGAAGGTGTAGACGCTGACCCATTCCAGTTCGAAGTCGATGTGCGCGAAGCCCTGGCTGTCGAGCGCCCCACGGATGCGCGGGGCCACCCGTTCGGGCTGCTTTTCGGCTTCGGGGTCGGCGTCCCAGCCGAGCTGGAAATCCATGCGCCAGACGTTGTCGGCCTCGCGGTGCAACAGCGCGCTTTGTTGCGGGTGGAAGGGCGGGTCGAACCAGAAGCGGCGCTCGGTGCGGTCGGCGTCGAAGGGCGGCTCGCTGAGCAGCACGTCGGCGATCAGGAAGCGGTCCTGGAAGACCCGGCCTTCTATGTCCAGGCCGAGTTGGCGGCGGATGGGGCTGCGCGCGCCGTCGGCCACGATCACCCAGTCGGCGCGCACGGTGTAGCGGCCCTCGGGCGTTTCGATGTCCAGGGTCGCGCCGCTGTCGTCGGGCCGCAGCGCCTGCACCCGGCTCTGCCAGCGCAGGTCGATCAGGGGCAGCGCCTGCGCCCGCTCGACCAGCATCTGCTCCAGGTGGTACTGCTGCAGGTTGACCATGCCCGGCCGGCGATGGCCGGCCTCGGGCAGCAGGTTGAAGCTGAAGACCTCGCGCTCACCGTGGAAGGTGCGACCGACGTTCCAGGTCACGCCGCGCGCCACGACGGCGTCGCCGACGCCCAGGCGGTCGAAGATCTCCAGCGTGCGCTGGGCATAGCACAGGCCACGCGAACCGATGCTGACGGTGTGGTCCTCGTCCAGCAGCAGCACCGGCTGGCCGCGCTGCGCGGCGTCGATCGCGGCACACAGGCCGACCGGGCCGGCCCCCACCACCACCAGCGGCAGGCGGCGGACCTCGGCCGCGCCGATTTCCGGCGCGCGGCGCGAGGTGTAGCGCGGCCAGGTGTAGGTCTGCAACATGGTCGACCAGCCCTGCGGGAGTCAGCTCTCCAGGGCCTTCCACATCGCCGTGTCGCGCTCGGCCGTCCAGATGCGCGGGTCGCGGTGGGCACTGGCTTCGTCAAAGGCGCGCGACACGTCGAAGGGCATGCAGTGGTCGAAGATGACCCAATGCCCGTACTTCGGCCGCGTGGCCGCCAGCGTCTCGCGATAGACCGTGTTCAGGTCCTGGCCGGCGGCCACACCGGCCTGCACGGCGCCGTAGACATCGCTGATGAAGGCGCGCGTGCCGGCCAGCCCGGCTGCCACCTGCGCTTCGTCCTGCAAGGCCGCACCGCGGCCCGGCACCAGCTTCAGCGGCTGGAGCGCCGCCAGCGCGTCCAGCGTGGCCGGCCAGTCGCTGAAATAGGCATCGCCGGCATAGGGCGTGGCGTCGAATTCGACGAGGTCGCCGCTGAACAGCACGCGGTCCTGCGGCAGCCAGACCACCGTGTCGCCCTTGGTGTGGCCGCGGCCGAGTTGCAGGATCTGCACCTCCAGCTGGCCCAGCCACAGCGTCATCTTGCCGCTGAAGGTGAGCGTCGGCCAGGTCAGGCCGGGCGGCACGCTGTCGACGTTGCGGAAGAGGCGCGGGAAGCGGGCGATCTCGCTGGCCTTGTCCTGCTCGCCGCGTTCCTTGATCAGGTCCAGCGTGTCTTCACTGGCAATGATGTGTTCGGGCGCGTAAGCGCTGGCCCCCAGCACGCGCACCGCGTGGTAGTGGCTGAGCAGCACGTACCGGATCGGCTTGTCGGTGACCTCGCGGATGCGGCGGATCACGTCGGCCGCCATCACCGGTGTGGCCTGGGTGTCGATGACCATCACCGCGTCGTCGCCGATGACAATGCCGGTGTTGGGGTCGCCTTCGGCCGTGTAAGCGTAGGCGTGGTCCGACAGTTTCGTGAAGCTCACGGCCTTGTCGACCAGGTCGGCCTGGCTGGCGAAGGCCTTGGCAGGCTGGACCGGGGCTTGGTTCGTGGGATCTGGGAGCATGGCGGCGGCGACGGTGGCAAGCGACGCCAGCATGCTAAGCCCGGGCACCGCTTCCGCGCCCTGGGGTCAGGCCCGATTCAGCCCTGGCCGGCCTTCAATTGCTTGCGCATGTTCTGCCCGGTCTCGGTCAGGCGCAGGCTGCCGCCGTTCCATTCGATCCAGTTCAGCGCCACATAGCCGTCGATATAGCCGTCGGCGATCTCACCGCAGCGCCGCTGCTCGATCAGCGACGCCGTGTTCAGCAAGGCGCCCATCAAGGTGTCGCGGGGCAAGGTGGCGGGCTTATGAGCGGTCAAGGTCACGCAGTGGTCTCCTCGGGAGCGGGCTCGGTCGAAGACTCACCATAGCACTTGCGCCCAGGCTGGGTGAGCCGTCGAAACGCCCATTTGCGGGGGTTGTGCGAACTGCGTGTATCTACCGTTGACGCTGCCCGACGGGCGCCCCACAGTCGCCGCCGCCCCACTCACAACCCGCCGGAGACCGCCATGAACCTGAACCGCAGAACCCTGCTCGCCGCCGGTGCTGCTTACGCCGCCTCCGCCCTGGGTGGCTGCGCCAGCCCGGGCGCCGGCACAGGCGGCAACTGGACGACGCTGGTCGACGGCGCGACCCTGAAAGACCTCGGCGCTTACACCGAGCTGGGCGCCGGCAACTGGAGCTTCGTCGATGGTTCGCTGCAAGGCCAGGGCGGCAAGGACGGCTACCTGGTGACGAAAGCCAGCTACACCGACTTCGAACTGCGCGCCGAATTCTGGGCTGACGAAGACGCCAACAGCGGCCTCTTCCTGCGCTGCCAGGATCGCAACAAGGTCACCGCCGACAACGCCTACGAAGTCAACATCTTCGACAAGCGGCCCGACCCCAGCTATGGCACCGGCGCCATCGTCAACGTCAGCAAGATCTCGCCCATGCCCAAGGCCGCCGGCCGCTGGAACACCTACGAGATCACCGCCAAGGGCGACCGCCTGCTGGTGGTGCTCAACGGCGTGCAGACCGCCGATGCGCGCGACGGCCGCTTCAAGAGCGGGCCGATCGCCCTGCAGTCGGCAGCCGGCACCATCCGCTTCCGCAAGGTGCAGGTCCGCGCCGTCTGATGCGCACCGGGTCAGCCCTGGGCGGCTGACCAGTCACCGCCCAGGGCCTTGACCAGGAAGACCGTGGTCAGCAGGCGCTGGCCCAGCAGTTGCGCGGCCTGGCGTTCGGCCGCCAGCAGGGCCTGCTGGGCGGTGATGACGTCGGCATAGGTCGAGGCGCCGCCTTCGTAGCGCGCCGTGGACATCGTCAGCACCTGGCGGGCGCTGGCCACGGCGGTGGCGGCCTGTGCAGCGGCGCCGTCCAGCGCGTTCAGGCCGGTGATGCCGTCTTCCACCTCCTGCATCGCGCCCAGCACCACGCGGCGGTAGTTGGCCACGGTGCCGGCGTGGCTGGCATTGGCGAAGTCGACAGTGGCCCGCACGCGGCCGCCGTCGAACAGCACCTGGGCCGCCGACAGCCCCAGCGACCACAACAGGCTGGGCGCGTCGAACAGCGCCGACAGCGCGCGGCTCTCGACGCCGAAGGCGCCGCCCAGCGCGATGCTGGGGTAGAAGGCCGCACGGGCGACTCCGATCTGGGCGTTGGCCACGGCCATGGCACGCTCGGCCGCGGCGATGTCGGGGCGGCGTTCCAGCACATCCGACGGCACGCCCAGCGGCACCACCGGCGGCTGCAGCGGGCGCAGATCGACGGCCAGGGAGAAGGCCGGTGCGGGCACGCCGATGAGCGTGGCGATGGCGTGCTCGAAGACGCCACGCTGGCGCTTCAGCAGGTCCAGCTGCACGCGCGTGCTGTCCAGCAGGGCCTGCTGCTGCGCCACTTCCAGACCCGTTCCGGCACCGCCCGCGCGCCGCGCCTGCACCAGACTGAGGGCGCGGCCCTGCAAGGCCAGTGAGCGGGCCAGCACGTCGAGTTCGACATCGGTGGCGCGCAGGTTGAAATAGGCGCTGGCGAGATCGGCGCTGAGCAGCAGCCGCGTGTTCTCGAAGTCGGCCGCGGACTGCGCCACCGCCGCCTGCCCGGCCTCGATGCTGCGTGCCACGCGGCCGGCCAGATCGACCTCGTAGCTCACCGTGCCCTGCAGCACGACGTCGTTCTGCAGCGTCGAAAAATTGGCGCTGTTGTAGTTGGACAGCGGCCGGTTGGCCGAGCTGCGCTGACGGGCGGCGCGTTCGCTGACACCGATCTGCGGAAACAGGCCGGCCGTGCTGCCGGCCAGCGTGGCACGGGCCTGCGCCAGCCGCGTGCCGGCCAGCGCCAGCGTGGCGTTGTTGGCCTGGGCCTGGGTTTGCAGCGCATTGAGCTGTGCGTCGCCGAAGCGCTGCCACCAAGGGCCCCTGGCCGCGGCGTCGTCGGGTTGGCCGACCCGCCAGGGCGCTTCCAGCTTCCAGCTGACGGGCAGGTCGGTGGCGGGCTTGACGTAGTCGGGGCCTGTGGCGCAGCCACTCAGCCCGGCGGCACAGGCACCCACCGCAGCGGCGCAGGCGACCCGCCGCAAAAGGCCGGCGGGCGCGCGCGGCTCACGCACGCTCACGCCCGCCCCTTGGCCGCGCCCGAAGCGGCGGATGCTGCCGCAGCCGGCGGCGCATTCGGCACCACCACCACGGTCTGCCCGTTGGCCAGACCGTCGGGCGGGTTCAGCACCAGGCGTTCACCATCGACCAGACCGTCCAGCACCTCGAAGTCGGGGCCGTAGTTGCGGCCGACCGCGATCTTGCGCAGCAACACCTTGCCCTGCGCATCGACCACCGCCACCAGCGTGCCCTCGCCGCGGATCAGCAGCGCGTTGGTGGGCACGCGCAGCGCAGCGCCGGCCGGCAGCGGCAGGGCCACCTGCACGTAGGCGCCGGCCAGCAGGCGGCCGTCGGCATTCGGCAGCGCCACCTCCACCTGCAGCGTGCGCGTCGCGGTGTCGATGGCACCGGCCGTGCGCACCACCTGGCCGGCAAAGCGCTGGCCGCGCAGTTCGGCCTGCGTCACCACCACGGACATCCCGGGTTTGACGCGCTGCGCCACGCTCTGCGGCACAGAGACGAAGACGCGCAGGGTGTCGACCTGGGCCAGCGTGTAGAGCACGCGCTGGCCGTCGATCAAGTCACCGACATCGACATTGCGCCGCGTCACCACACCGGCGAACGGTGCCACCACGCGCTTGAAGGCTTCGAGCTGGCGCAGGCGCTGCACATTGGCTTCGGCGGCGGCCACATTGGCCTGCTGCTGCGCCACGGCGCTGCGCTTTTCCTCGAGGTCCTGTTGCGAGACCACGTCCTGCTGACGCAGGCCTTCCCAGCGCGCGGCCGTGCTGCGCGCCAGTGCCAGCGTGGACGCCGCTTGCTCGCGCGCAGCCACGGCCTGGCTGAGTTGCTGGTCGATCTCGGGCGAGTCGATCTCGGCCAGCAGTTCGCCCTGCTTCACGCTGGCACCGATGTCCTTCGTCCAGCGTTTCAGGTAGCCCGCCGCGCGCGCCGAGATCGGCGCCTGCACCTGGCCCTGCAGGGTGCCAGGCAGGGCCAGCAACTGGCCTTTGTCACCGCGCTGCACCGTCGTCACCTTGACGTAAAGCTGGCTTTGCTCGGCGCTGGTGGCCTGCAGCGTCTGCGCGTTGGCCGCGCGCGCCCACATCGTGCGGCCAGCGCCCAGCGCCAGCAGCAGCAGGATGGCCACGGCCGTCCACAGCAGCCGGCGCACGATCTGGCGCCGCTGCAGCAGGTCCAGCGGCGGCTGGCCGGGCAGGGCCTCGATGGCGTGCAGCCCCAGCGCGGCGTGCGTCTTTTCGGTCATGCGTCAGGACTCCTGGGATTGCGGGGTGAGGCCCGCTGCGGCGCCGGGCGCAGCGCGCTTCGCCAGCCATTGGTGCACGCCGGCAAAGAGCACCGGCACAAAGAAGAGGGTCGACACGGTGGCGAAAACCAGGCCGCCGATGACAGCCCGGCCCAGCGGCGCGTTCTGCTCGGCGCCTTCGCCCAGGCCCAAGGCCATCGGGATCATGCCGATGACCATGGCCAGCGCCGTCATCAGCACCGGCCGGATGCGCGTGGCGCCGGCTTCCAGCGCGGCGGCCAGCGGCGGCACACCGTCTTCGCGGCGCTGCCGCGCGAAGCTGATCAGCAGGATGCTGTTGGCCGTGGCCACGCCCATGGTCATGATGGCGCCGGTCAGGGCCGGCACGCTGAGCGTGGTGCCGGTGATGAACAGCATCCAGGCGATGCCGGCCAGCGCCGCCGGCAGCGCCGCGACGATGATGGCGGCGTCGATCCAGCTCTGGAAGTTGACGACGATCAGCAGGTAGACCAGCACGATGGCCATGGCCAGCCCGACGCCCAGACCGAGGAAAGACGCCTGCATGGTTTCGACCTGGCCGCGCAGCACCAGCTGGCTGCCCTTGGGCAGCCTGGCCTGCGCCGCATCGACCAGCGCCTGCACTTGGCCGGCCACGCTGGCCAGGTCGGTGCCCTGCACGCTGACGTAGATGTCGATGGCCGGCAGGATGTTGTAGCGCGAGGCCACGGCCACCTGCTGGCCGGGCGCCACCTCGACCAGATTGCCCAGCAGCTGGGTGCTGGGAATGGCGCTGCCGCTGGCCGCACCGGCGCCCGTGCCCACCGGCAGGTTGAGCAGCGCGTCCAGGCTGTCCACCTGGTACTGCGGCGTCTGCACCGCGATGTTATAGACCACGCCGTTGGCCGGGTTCAGCCAGAAGGCCGGCGCCGTCTGCGAACTGCCCGACAGCGCGATCAGCACGTTCTGCCCCAGGTTGGCCGCCGTCAGCCCGACCTGCTGCAGCCGGGTGCGGTCCATCTGCAGGGCCAGCGCCGGGGCGTTCAGGCGCTGGTGGACATGGGCGTCGACGGCGCCCGGGATCTTCTGGATGGCCAGCGTCAGCTCGGCCGCCAAAGCCGCGTTGGCGGCGACGTTGGCGCCGGTGAACTGCACGTCGATGGCCGCCGGCAGGCCGAAGTTCAGGATCTGCGTGACGATGTCGGCCGGCTGGAAGAAGAACTCGATGCCGGGGAAGCGGCGCGGCAATTCGGCGCGCAGGCGGCTGACCCATTCTTCGGTCGGCGCGTGGCCTTCCTTCAGCGACAGCAGGATTTCGGCGTCCAGCGTGCCGATGGTGCCGGCATTGCTGTAGGACAGGTTGATGCCGCTGTTGGCCACGCCGATGTTGTCGAGCACCGTCTCCAGTTGCGACTTGGGAATGATCTCGCGGATGACGTTCTCGACCGCGTCGGCGATGCGCGCCGTCTCCTCGATGCGCGTGCCGGTGGGCGCGCGCACATGCAGGCGGATCTGCCCGGCGTCCACCGTCGGGAAGAAGTCGCGGCCCAGGAAAGGCGTGAGGCCGCAGGACAACACGCAGAACAGCAGAAAGGTCAGCGCGAAGCGGCGGCGGTGCGTCAGCAGCACAGCCAGCGCCAGCGTGTAGGCCCGGCGCACGCGCTCGAAGCGCTGGTCGAAGGCGCGGTAGGCGCGCTGCAACCACGAGTTCCCTTTCGGTTCGCCATGGGCCTGGGCCATCAGCAGCAGCACCAGCGTGGGCACCAGGGTGCGCGACAGCAGATAGCTGGCGATCATGGCCAGCACCACCGCTTCGGCCAGCGGCACGAAGAGGAAGCGCGCCACGCCCGACAGGAAGAACATCGGCACGAAGACGATGCAGATACACAGCGTGGAGACGAAGGCCGCAACGCCGATCTCGCCGGCACCGGTCTCGATCGCTTCGGTGATGGGCTTGCCCATGTGCAGGTGGCGTTCGATGTTCTCGATGGTCACGATGGCCTGGTCGACCAGGATACCCACCGACAGCGCCAGCCCGCCCAGGGTCATCAGGTTCAGCGTCTCGCCCAAGGCCTTCAGCACCAGGATGGACGCCAGGATGGACAGCGGAATCGTCAGCGCGATGATCAGCGTGCTGCGCCAGTTGCCCAGGAAGAGCAGCACCATCGCGGCGGTCAGGGCGGCGGCGATCAGGGCTTCGATGACCACGCCCTTGACGGCCGCCTTGACGAAGACGCTCTGGTCGAACAGCGGGGTCATCAATATGTCGGGCGGCATGACCTGCACCGCGCGCGGCAGCAGGGCGCGCAGGTTGGCCACGATGTCCAGCGTGCTGGCACCGCCGTTCTTCAGGATGGACAGCAGCACGCCGCGCGCGCCGTCCTGGCGCACCACATTGGTCTGCGGCGAAAAGCCGTCGCGCACCTGGG
Organism: Rubrivivax sp.; assembly: GCA_040400915.1. Taxonomy (GTDB): domain Bacteria; phylum Pseudomonadota; class Gammaproteobacteria; order Burkholderiales; family Burkholderiaceae_C; genus Rubrivivax. Next base: position 127,124 of record JBBAPI010000004.1, on the reverse strand, counting down.
CCACGTCGCTGATCAAGGTGGTGGCGCCGCCTGCCGAGGTGCGCACCGGCAGGTCGCTGAGGCCGGCGATGGCTTCCGGCGCGCCGTTCATGCGCATCGCGTATTCGGTGTCGCCCAGCTTGGCAGTGCCCGAGGGCAGGATCAGGTTCTGCACATTCAGCGCATTGACCACGTCGGCCGGCGACAAACCGCGGGCCTGCAGCGCCGGCATGTCGAGGTCGACCGAGATCAGCCGCTGCTTGCCGCCATAGGGAAAAGGCACGGCCGCGCCGGGGATGGTGATGAGCTGTGGGCGCAGCACGTTGATGGCCGCGTCGAACACCGCCTGCTCGGGCAGCGTGGGGCTGGACAGGGCCAGTTGCACCACCGGGATGCTGGACGCCGAGTACTTGATGACCAACGGCGGTGTGATGCCCGGCGGCAGCTGCCGCAGCTGCGACTGCACGGCGGCCACGACCTGCGCGATGGCGGTCTGGATGTTGGCGTTGGGCTGGAAGAAGACCTTGATCACCGCCACGCCGTAGAGCGACTGCGATTCGATGTGCTCGATGTCGCTGACCGTGGTGGTCAGGCCGCGCTCGCTCTGCCCGGCGATGCGCTGGCCCATCTCCTGCGCCGACAGGCCGTTGTAGTTCCAGATGATGCTGATCACCGGGATGTTGATCTCCGGGAAGATGTCGGTGGCCATGTTCAGCAGCGCGAACGGCGTGGCCAGCACGATCATCAGCGCCATCACGATGAAGGTGTAGGGGCGGCGCAGGGCCAGGGTGACCATCGACATCGGCGGGGCGGCTTTCTACGGAGTGGTCGGGGATCTTAGGGGGCCCATTCCAGCCCAGTTCCGGGACGGCAAAGGGGCACGACCTACAAGGTGGCGAACATCGCCACCACCACGGCGGCCATCACCGCCGTGGCCGCCCAGCCCAGCCATTTCAAGCGCGGCCCGATGACGTGGCTGCCCATGGTCTTGCGGCTGGTGGCCAGCAGCATCATCACCACCATGATGGGCACGGCGATGACGCCGTTCAGCACCGCCGACCAGAACAGTTCTTTCACCGGGTCCATCGGCGAGAAGCACAGCGCCACGCCGCCCAGCGTGGCCAGCGCCACCACGCCGTAGAAGCCACGGCCCTGGCCTTCTTCCAGGCGCAGGCTCAGGCTGCCTTCCCAGCCCGCGGCTTCGGCCACCGCATAGGCGGCCGAGCCGGCCAGCACCGGCACGGCCAGCAGCCCGGTGCCGATGATGCCCAACGTGAACAGCACGAAGGTCAGGTCGCCGGCCAGCGGACGCAGCGCCTCGGCGGCCTGGGCGCTGGTCTGGATGTCGGTGATGCCGGCCTTGTGCAGCGTGGCCGCGGTGGACAGGATGATGAAGAAGGCGATCAGGTTGGAGAACGTCATGCCGATGACGGTGTCCCACTTGATGCGCCGCAGGTGGCCGCGCACCTCGGCCGGCGGGTGCGGGTGTTCGGGGCCGGCGTTGACGTCTTCCACCTCCTGCGCCGCCTGCCAGAAGAACAGGTAGGGGCTGATCGTCGTGCCGAACACCGCCACCACCATCAGCAGCACCTCGTGGCCCAGCACCAGTTGCGGGTGGATGACCTGGCGCAGCACATCGCTCAGGTCGACGTGCAAAGTGAAGACCACGGCCACATAGCTGAGCAGGGCCAGCGTCAGCCACTTCAGCCAGCGCACGTAGGTGGCGTAGCTGAGGAAGATCTGCAGCACCAGGCACAGCAGGCCGAAGGTGACGGCATAGACGTGGGCCGAGCCGCCCACCACCAGGCGCAAGGCCTCGCCCATCGCCGCGATGTCGGCGGCGATGTTCAGCGTGTTGGCCACCACCAGCATGCCGACGATGCCCAGCAGCACCGGCCGCGGAAAGCGCTTCTTGATGTTGGACGCCAGGCCGTGGCCGGTGACGTAGCCGATGCGCGCACTGACGATCTGGATCGCAGCCATCAGCGGCAGCGTGAAGATCATGGTCCACAGCATCGAATAGCCGAACTGCGCACCGGCCTGCGAGTAGGTGGCGATGCCGCTGGGGTCGTCGTCGGCGGCGCCGGTGATCAGGCCGGGGCCCAGGCGCTGGAAGCGCGGGTCGAGCTTGAACTTCGCGATCTTCTTCATGGGCGGGCGTTCCGGTTCAAGCGTTGCGCGGCAGGCGCAGCGCCAGCAGGCAGGCGAAAGCAGTCAGGCACATGGCGCTGGACAGCCACAGCGCGCGGGCGCCCCAGCGCTCCAGCGCCAGACCGAAGAGCCAGGGCGACAGCGCGCCCAGGGTGCGGCCCGGCAGGGCGATCCAGCCCTGGCGCGCGCCATAGCCCGTGGCGCCGAACAGGGCCAGCGGCAGCGTGCCGCGCACGATGGTCAGCAGGCCGTTGCCGCTGCCGTGCAGCAGCGCGAAAGGCAGCGCCGCTACCGGCCCCAGGGCCAGCAGCAGCGCAGCACCCAGGGGATGCGTCAGGGCCGCGGCACGGGCCGACACCAGGGCCGAGTAACGCTGCAAGACACTGAATTCGAGCACCCGCGCGGCCACCTGCGCCGGGCCGATCAGCGCACCGGCCAGCAGCGCCACCGCCAGCGTGGCGCCGGCCGCCTGCAGCAGCGCCGGCAGGTGGGCGGCCATCGCCGTGCTGACGAACCCCAGCATCGCGAACAGCAGCGCCAGCAGCATGGCGGTGTGGCGCGGCGGGGTGGCGGCGGCGGGCGACGCCGCCCGCGGCGCGGCGGCCGCTGCCGAGGGCACGGCGGCCTCGTGCGGCCCGGCGTGCGGCAACAGCGCATTCAGCGGCACGCCGATCACCACATGCAGCGCCGCCCAGGCGAAACACGCGCCGCGCCAGCCCCATTGCGCCTCCAGCAGGCTGGTCAGCGGCCAGCCCACGGTGCTGGCGAAACCGGCGATCAGCGTGATGCCGGTGATGGCCTGCCGCGCGTCGCGCCCATACAAGCGCACCAGCGCGGCGAAAGCCGCGTCGTACAGGCCGCTGCCCATGGCCAGGCCCAGAACGGCCCAGGCCAGCGCCAGGCTCACCAGGCCCTGCGCCAGGCCCAGGCCGAGCAGGCCCAGCACGAAGAGCCCGTTCGACGCCAGCAACACCCGGCGGCCGCCTTGGCGGTCGATCAGCCGGCCCGCAGCCGGGCCGGCCAGCGCCGAGACCATGAGCGCCATCGAGAACACCGCGAACACCGTCGGCCGGCTGACACCGAGGTCGCGCGCCATGGGCGTGGCCAGCATGGCCGGCAGGTAGTAGGACGAGGCCCAGGCCAGCGTCTGCGCGCTGCCCAGGGCCAGCACGGAGGGGGTGTGCCTGGAAGGGCCGGAAGGGCTGGCGGTCATGGACGGAAGCGGGGAGCGGGGTCAGGCGGACTGGGACGTCGCAGTGTCGCACCGCCGGCACGCCGGCCCCCGCGCAACAATCGGGTGATGTCCCGCGCCCACCCCATGAACCCCATCCAGCGCTGGCGCCGCATCCTCAGCACCCGGCCGCGGCTGTGGTCATCGGCCGCCGTGGGCGTGCTGTTGTATGTGCTGCTGCCCGCACCGCTGGCGCACGCCGGCTCGCGCGCGCTGCTGGCCTGGAATGCCGGCGCTCTGGTCTACCTGGGCCTGGCGGTGCACATGCTGCTGCAGTCCGACACCGAGGCCATGCAGCGCCGCGCGCGCCTGCAAAGCGAAGGCCGTCTAGCCATGCTGGTGATGGTGGTGGTGGCCGCGGTGGCGGTGCTGCTGGCGGTGGGCTCGCAACTGACCGTCATCAAGGCCATGCCTGACAGTGCCCGCGCGCCGCACCTGGCACTCGCCGCGCTGACGGTGCTGACATCGTGGCTGTTCACGCAGATGCTGCTGGCCCTGAACTACGCCCACGACTTCTACCGCGCCCGCGACCAGGGCCGACCCGACCCGCTGACCTTTCCCGGCACCGTGGAACCCAGCTACGGCGACTTCTTCTACTTCGCCTGCGTCATCGGCACCTCGGGCCAGACCGCCGACGTGGTGTTCAACGGCAGCGCCCTGCGCCCGGTGGGCACGCTGCACTGCATCCTGGCCTTCTTCTTCAACACCACGGTGCTGGCGCTGACGGTGAACATCGCCGCCAGCCTGTTCTGAGACGCGGGCCGGCTGCCACACTGCGGCATCGCCCTGTGCGCAGCCAAGGCCCATCGATGAGCAGCACCCCGCCCCACAAGGGCACCGACCTGCGCGGCGCCGCACGCCTGGCGCTGGACGCCACGGCCGGCCTGACCGACCTGGTCGAGGCCTTGCACCAGCGCATCGCCAGCGCACCCGGTGGCACCGCAGCCGATGGCCGCACCCGCGGCATCACCGGGCTGGTCTACAAGACCGTGCGCGGCGTGACGAAGGTGGTCGGCGGCAGCGTCGATGCGCTACTGGGCCTGATCGAGCCGGCGCTGCGCCCGGGCGGGCCGGCACCGCTGACCAGCCCGGCCCGCGAGTCCCTGGTGGCGGCCCTGAACGGCGTGCTGGGTGACCACCTGGCGGCCAGCCACAACCCGCTGGCCATCACGATGCAATGGCGGCTTGAAGGCCAGCCGCTGAAGCTGGACGCGGCTGCCCTGCGCGCCCGGCTGCCCGACGCCCGCGGCACCCTGATCCTGGCCGTGCACGGCCTGTGCATGAACGACCTGCAGTGGCGGCGCCAGGGCCACGACCATGCGGCGGCGCTGGCGGCCGAGCTGAACGGCACGGCCATCTACCTGCACTACAACTCGGGCCTGCCGATCCCTGTCAACGGCCGGCTTTTTGCGGCGCAGATGGCGCAACTGCTGGCCGCCTGGCCGGTGCCCGTGCAGCGCGTGGTGTTGCTGACCCACAGCCTGGGTGGCCTGGTGGCGCGCAGCGCGCTGCACCAGGCCGAGGCGGCCGGGCAGGCCTGGGTGGCGCAGGTCGATGACCTGGTCTTCCTGGGCACGCCGCATGCCGGCGCGCCACTGGAGAGGGCCGGGCACGGGCTGGACGTGATCCTGGCAAACACGCCCTACGCCGCCCCACTGGCCCGTGTGGGCCAGGTGCGCAGCGCGGGCATCACCGACCTGCGCCACGGCCACTGCCTGGCGCACCAGCAGCCCTGCCCGCTGCCCAGTCCGGCACGCACCCGCTGCTGGGCCGTGGCGGCGCAGTGGGGCGCGGCCGGTGGCAGCCTGAAAAGCCGCTTGCTGGGCGACGGCCTGGTGCCGCTGACCAGCGCCCTGGGGCAGCACACCGACACGGCGTGCGCCCTGGTCTTCCAGCCCGGCCACACCGCCGTGGTCCACAACACCAGCCACATGCAGCTGCTCAGCAGCCCGGCCGTGGCCGCGCAATTGCAACGCTGGTTGGTCGCGGGCCAGGCCGGCGGGGCGGACAACCAGCCGACAGAATCCGCCCATCCCCCATCCGAACCGCCCCTGCCGCCATGAACGCACCGACCGTCGCCCTGCCCCCCTTCGACGCCCAGGCCCTGAGCACGAGATCCGACGCGCTCGGCGGCGGTTCGCGCCGCATCACCATCACCACACCGCACGGCCCTTTCGAGGTCTGGACGCAGCGCCGCGGCCACCACCCGCGCATCAAGCTGTTGCTGCTGCACGGCGGCCCGGGCGCCACCCACGAATACTTCGAGGCCTTCGACAGCTACTTCCCCGAAGCCGGCATCGAATTCATCTACTACGACCAGCTCGGCTCGCAGCGCAGCAGCCAGCCCGACATCCCCGACTTGTGGGAGCTGCCCCGCTTCGTGGACGAGGTGGAGCAGGTGCGCCTGGCGTTGGGGCTGGACGCCAGCAACTTCTTCCTGCTCGGCCATTCCTGGGGCGGCATCCTGGCCACCGAGTACGCGCTGCAGCACCAACAGCACCTGAAGGGCCTGGTCATCAGCAACATGGTCAGCAGCATCCCGGGCTACAACCGCTATGCGCAAGAGCGGCTGATGCCCGGCATCCCGCCGGCGGTGCTGGCCGAGATCCAGGCCATCGAGGCGGCCCAGGATTTCGAGAACCCGCGCTACATGGAACTGCTGGTGCCGCACCACTACGAACACCATGTGCTGCGCAGGCCCGCCGCGCAGTGGCCCGACCCGGTGCAGCGGGCTTTCGCCCACATCAACCCCAAGGTCTACATCCCCATGCAGGGCCCCAGCGAGCTGGGCGCCAGCGGCAAACTGCTGAACTGGGACCGCACCGCCGACCTGCCCAAGATCACCGTGCCCACGCTGACCATCGGTGCTGCGCACGACACCATGGACCCGGCTCAGATGCAGGCGATGGCGGCATCGATGCCGCAAGGCCACTACCTGCATTGCCCCAACGGCAGCCACATGGCGATGTACGACGACCAGGTCGTCTACATGCAGGGCCTGGTGGACTTTCTGCGCAGCGTGGACGCGGCGGCTGGGGGGGTGAGGCCGACGCCTTGCTTCACTGCGCCATTTGGCACAGAGTGAATGCCAATTTGGCGCATTTCGGGGTCTACAGGCATGGATATCACACTTGACGACCGACTCAACGGCAGCCTGGGCGGGCTGCTGGGGCTGCCAGGCGCCACCGACGAAGCTGCGCTGGCCCGCACCGACCGCAGCATCCTGGGCGCTCGGCTTCTGAAGGCCCTGACACGGCCTGCGCCCAAGGCCCTGCTGGCGCCGGCCGATGTGTACCGGATCATTCCGCGCCGCACCTGGATACGCCGCAAGGCCGAGGGCACGATGACCGTTCCCGAATTCGACGGCCTGTACCGCCTGGTGCGCCTGAAAACACTGAGCGAGCTGGTCTTTCAAGATGTTGACCGAGCCCATGCCTGGCTCAACAGTCCCAAGGAAAGGCTGGGCGGCGCCACGCCAATGGACTTCGCTGGCGACTTGCTCGGCTACGAGGCCGTGCAGGGCTGGCTCCATGAAATCGATCAAGGCTATTTCGCTTGATCCTCTGGCGGATCAGCAACTACACCGATCTGGGTGGCGTCGGCGGTCTGATGCGGCAGGGCCGTTGGCACCATCGCGGCCGCCCCATCGTTTACCTGGCTGGCAGCGCCGCCAGCGCGCTGCTCGAAACCCTCGTGCACCTGGAAGCCGCCACGCTCGGCGAGTTGCCCCGCCACTATCAGTTGCTGGAAGTGGAACTGCCCGACAACGCGATCGTCCTCGACGCGCCCGAGCAGACCGCTGTCGACTGGCGGCAGAACCTGACGCTGACGCGCCGCATCGGTGACCAGTGGCTGGCGGCAGGCCGTTCGCTGCTGCTGCGCGTGCCGTCAGCCGTGGTGGGGCGCACAGTCAACCTGCTGTTCAACCCGGCGCACCCGCAAGCGGCTGCCTGCCGTGTGGTGTCGGTGGCGAAGTTTCCGTTCGACGGACGGCTGGTCACCCCCTCAGGTGGGCGAAATGGCGAAGTTCAGACGTGATCGCATGGCGCCTCACGCGCCCTTCGGTGCCCTTTCAAAGCCGCCTGCACCGCCTGGTCCAGCTTGTCGAAACCGCCGGAGACGTCCACCGCCTGGCCGTTCAGAAAGAAGGCGGGGGTGGCCCGCACGCCGCTGTGCTCACCCGCGCGGCGGTGCTCCTGCACCCGCTGGGTGTAGATGTGGTCGGCCATCTCGGCGTTGTAGCGGTTCATGTCCAGTCCCAGCGACTGGGCAGAACCCAACAGGGCGGCTGGCGCGAGGTGATGGGCCGGGGCCATCAGCAGGTGGTGCATCGGCCAGAAGCGGCCTTGCGCCGCGGCGGCTTCAGCGGCCTCGGCGGCAAGTTCGGCATGCGGATGGATTTCCATCAACGGGAAGTGGCGGAACACCAGGCGCAGGCGGCTCCGGTGTGTGGCCAGCAGGTGCTGCAGCAGCGGCTCGGCCTGCCGGCAGGCCGGGCATGCGTAGCCGCCATATTCCAGCAGCGTCGCCTTCGCGCGCTCGTCGCCCAGGCCATGATCGGCGCCCGTCAGTGCGGCCAAGGTGGCCTCGGGCGCGCTGGCTGTCTTCTCGGTCATGGCGACGCCTTTCGGGAGCTACTGCGTGGTGGCACGCGTGGTCGCATGTTCGCCGCCCGTCGCTGACGGGTCTGTTCTTCAACGCACAGAACGGGCGGGGGGCGGTGCCGCTGAGCCTGGTCTTGCCCCATCTCTTGCCCCATCCCCAGGGCGGCTCGTCAGGGCCTTGCGTCGGACCGGGCGCCCGGCACCGCGGTCGCGGGGGAGATCGATCCGTCGGGCAGGGTCAGCTCTTCGCCCAGCGCCGCCAGCACCCCTTGCGGGCTCATCGCCTGCAACATCACCTTGGCACCCGTATCGCTCCGGTCCTTCACGTTGGGCAGGTCGCGCCGCAGTTCCTCGACCAGGTCGATCAACTTGGCCGTCTTCTGCTCGATCAGCAGCATCACTTTCAGGTCGAGGTGGGCACGTTGTTCGACCAGCTTCGCGACGCGGTCCTGCTTGATCAGCACCACCGTCGTCGTCAGCAGCGCAGCCAGCCCGGTCAGGCCCTGCAGCCAGAAATACGGCGCCTCGTCGAAGGGCGCCAGGCCCTGCGCGTCCAAGACCGCGTTGGCAGCCACCCAAGCGGACACGAACACCAGGGTGGCGACCAGAAACGCCGGCCGCCCGACCCAGCCGCCGATGTGCTCGGCGTGGCGCTGCGAGGCGCTGCGCTTTTGCTCTTCCCGCGTGTAGAAGTCATGCACCGCGGCGATGTTGCGGCCGATCTGCCCGCTCGCCGCGTTGTCGGCGGGCTTTTCGCCGGCGGGGTCGGCCGGCGCTGGCGGGCTCACTTCGGACGCGGCCACTGGATCTGCTTGTCGGGCTGGCTGAGTCGCCCGGCGCGCAAAGCCTTGACCGCCTGAACCACCGAGCGGGCGACATTGCGCGTTTCTTCCTGCACCGCCAGGTCCTTGTCGAGCGCTTCGTGGCTGGTGCAGTAAGGCTGGTAATAGCCGATGTAGCGGTCGAGCTTGGCCGCCGCGCCGGCGTCGATCAGGCCCATCCATTCCAGCCAGTCGGTCAGGTTGCGGCGGTGCGCCTCGACGTCCGCCACGTCGCCGTGCACCACGACACCGTAGGCACGGCCGGCCACGTGCTGGGGGTAGTCCCAGCCCTGCTGCTCGATGCGCTGGGCCTCGGCCGCGTGCTTGCCGTGCGTCGTCGTCGGGTCCGGGTTGCCGCCATCCGCGCAGACCATGCGATCGATCATCAGCTTCAGCGGGCTGGGCGACTGGTACCAGTAGGTCGGCGCCAGGATGATCACCGCGTGGGCCGCCACCCAGCGCTCGTAGATCTCGGCCATCCAGTCGCTGGCCTGGCCCAGCGCGTGGTTGGGGTAGCAGCTGCAAGGCCAGTGGCACAGCGGCATGGCGGTGGAAACGCAGCCCTTGCACGGGTGGATGTTGCGGCCGTACTCCGAGGTCACCAGGCTGAGATCCAGCACATCGGCCTGCAGGCCGGCACCTTCGACGACCTGCTGTGCCAGCTCGGTCAGCCGCCAGGTCTTCGACATCTCCCCCGGGCAGCTGCCGTCGTTGCGGGCGCTGCCGCAAATTAGCAAGACTGTGGACGGCGTGGCGCTGTCGGCCCAGCGCTTCTGCGCTGCTTTCAGCCGCTTGCGGGTGTCCAGCCACTGCACCGACACCGCATAAGTCGGGTCGGCAAAACCCCGGCCGGCGGGCCGGGTGATCGGCGCCTTGCGGCCCGCCTGCAGGGCGTCCCACGCGATGGCTTCGAGCCGGGCAATGGCGTCGCGCTCGGCGGCGTACGCCGGGTCGTAGTAGCCACCGTTGAAGCGCTCGCGAAATTGTTCGCGCGTCAGCGGCGCTGGCGCTTGCCCGGTACGGATTTTGGTCATGGCGGCTGTGGGTGCTTGTCGGTGCTTGTCGGTGGCGGGGAAGCCCTGCGACGGCATCGTGCTGCGCCCCTCCCGGCCCGTCCGTGCGCTGCCGAACCCGCGGGTGGGCCACAAGCCCTGTGTTCGACCGCGCACAGACCGGTGCTGCCGCGCTGCCTAAGGTCGACCCCGGGGTCAAGCCACGATGCCCAGCCCTGCCTCCACCGCGGCACCCACTGGAAGGACAAGACGTGAACATCCTGATGGTTCTGACCTCACACAGCCAGTTGGGCAGCACCGGCCAGCCGACCGGCTTCTGGCTGGAGGAATTCGCCGCGCCTTACTACGTTTTCAAGGATGCAGGCGCCGCGCTGACCTTGGCCACGCCGGCCGGCGGGCAACCGCCGCTGGACCCGAAGAGCGACGCAGCGGATGCCCAGACCGACGCGACGCGGCGGTTCAAGAAAGACGCCGCGGCGCAGCTGGCGCTGGCCCACACGGTGCGGCTGACCACAGTCACTGGCGACAACTTCGACGCGGTGTTCTACCCGGGTGGCCACGGCCCCTTGTGGGACCTGGCCGAAGACGCCGATTCGATCCGGCTGATACAGACCATGGCGGCCGCCGGCAAGACGGTGGCCGCCGTGTGCCACGCGCCGGCGGTGTTCCGCCGCACCACCACCGAAGACGGCCAGCCGCTGGTGAAAGGGCGCCACGTCACGGGTTTCGCCAACAGCGAAGAAGACGCCGCCCAGCTCAGCCAGGTGGTGCCCTTTCTGGTGCAGGACATGCTGGTCGAAAACGGCGGCAAGTACAGCAAGGGGCCGGACTGGCAGCCCCATGTCGTGACCGACGGCAAGCTGATCACCGGTCAGAACCCCGCGTCTTCCGCGGCGGCGGCGCAGGCCGTGCTGGCCCAGCTGCGGGGCCGCTGAGCAGTTGCAGCCATTCGCTGATGACCTGAGCAGGCAGCGAGACGGACGGGGCCGACAGCGGATCGTCATCCACGATCAGTTGGGTGTTCAGCGCTAGCATGGCGTCACCGTGAATGACGCCGACATCCACCTCCTTCAGAACACGCTGCAACGACACGGCGGGTTGGAGTTGGCCTTTGTGTTCGGGTCCGGGGCCCGGGGCATAGCCCGCGCTGACAGCGACCTGGATCTTGCCGTGCAGGCAGCGCAAGCCCTCGGCCCGATCGAGAAGATGGCCCTGATCGGCGACCTGGCTGAGGCCACGGGCCGGCCCGTCGATCTGATCGACCTGCACACGGTGGGCGAACCGCTGCTGGGCCAGATCCTGACCCACGGCCAGCGGATTTTGGGTAGCGCAGACACCCATGGCCGACTGTTGAGCCGCCATCTCCTGGACGCTGCCGACTTCCTGCCCTACGCACAGCGCATCGTGGACGAGCGGAGGCGCGCTTGGATCGGGAAGTGACACAACGCAAGCTGGAAGCCCTGCGGCATTGCCTTGCGCGGGTACCCGAGCGGGAGCGCAGGCCGTTCGGTGCCCAGGTAGCTGCACGGCTGTGACGGCCGGCTGCCAGCGCAGACTGCGCTCAGGCCGCTCAGCCCACCGTCGACAAGGGATGGTGGCAAGCCACCATCCGGCCGCCCCCTGAGTCCCGCAAGGGCGGGCTGCCGCTACGGCACAGCGCGGTTGCCGCCGGGCAGCGCGGGTGGAAGCGGCAACCCGGCGGCGGGTCCAGCGGGCTGGGTGGGTGGCCCTGCAGGGCCACCGCCGGGCGCGACGCGCCGGCGGCGGGCACCACCGGCCGCGGCACCGCGGCGATCAGGGCGGCAGTGTAGGGGTGGGCCGGCTGGCTGTAGACCGCGTTGGTGGGGCCGATCTCGACGATGCGCCCCAGGTACATCACGGCCGTGCGGGTGCTGACCTGGCGCACCACGCTCAGGTCGTGGGCGATGAACAGGTAGGTCAGGCCCAGGCGTTCCTGCAAGTCGGCCAGCAGGTTGATGACCTGGGCCTGCACCGAGACGTCCAGCGCCGACACCGGCTCGTCGGCCACGATCAGTTTGGGGTTCAGCGCCAGCGCGCGGGCGATGCCGATGCGCTGGCGCTGGCCGCCAGAAAACTCGTGGGGGAAGCGCTGCAGCTGGTCGGCGCGCAGGCCCACCAGGCCGGCCAGTTCGGTGACCCGGGCCAGCCGTTCAGCGGCGTTCAGCCGGGTGTGCACGCGCAACGGCTCGGCGATCAGGTCGCCCACCCGGCGGCGCGGGTTCAAGGACGCATACGGGTCCTGGAAGACCATCTGCAACTGCGGACGCAGCGGGCGCAAGGCCCGGCGGCCGGCGTGCGTGATGTCCTGGCCGTCGAACAGCAACTGCCCGGCGCTGACTTCGTGCAGCCGCACTACGCAGCGCGCCAGCGTGCTCTTGCCGCAACCCGATTCGCCGACCAGGCCCATGGTTTCGCCGGGCCACAGGTCGAAGGACACACCGTCCACCGCCTGCACGCTGCGCCGTCCGCCGCGGGCGAAGGCACTGCCCACGGTGTAGTGCTTGCTGAGGTTCTTCACCGCCAGCAGCGGCGGCTTCGTGAGCAAGGTGACAGGCGAAGTCGGAGGCGGGTTCAGCGGCTGCGTCATGCCCCTACCCCGCCTTGCAGGCAACGTTCACGGGCCGCTGCGCGCTGCTCGGGCGCCAGCACGCAGGCCGCCGCATTCGCGCCCTGCGCCGGCAGCGCGGGCCGCGTGGCGCAACGCGCGTCGGCCACTGCACAGCGCGGCGCAAAGGCGCAACCGGCGGGCAGGGCGTCCAGCGCCGGCGGCGCACCCGCGATGGACGGCAGGCGCCGGGGCCGCGGTCCATCCAGCGGCGGGATGCTGCCCAGCAGGCCCCAGGTGTAGGGGTGCTGCGCGGCTTCGAACAGCGCCCGCGCGCTGCCGCGTTCCACCACCCGGCCGGCGTACATCACCAGCACGCGGTCGGCCAGGCCGGCCACCACGCCCATGTCGTGGGTGATCAGCACCACGGCGCTGCCGAAGTCGCTGCGCAGGCGGTGGATGAGTTCCAGGATCTGCGCCTGCACGCTGACGTCCAGCGCGGTGGTCGGTTCGTCGGCCACCAGCACCGCCGGGTTGCACGACAGGGCCATGGCGATCACGGCACGTTGGCGCATGCCGCCTGACAGCTGATGCGGGTAGAGCGCGTATTGCGCCGCCGGATTGGGCAGGCCGACGGCCGCCAGCAGTTCGATGGCGCGGCCCTTCGCCGCAGCCCGCGACAGGTCGGTGTGGGCGCGCAGTTGCTCCACGATCTGCCAGCCGATGCTGTAGACCGGCGTCAGGGCCGTCATCGGGTCTTGGAAGACCATGGCGATGTCGCCGCCGCGCACGCGCTGCAGTTCACGCGGCGACAGGCCCAGCAGTTCGCGGCCCTTGAAGCGCACCGAGCCCTCGACCACCGCGCCGCTGTGGCCCAGCAGGCCCAGCACGCTGAGCAGGGTGACGCTCTTGCCCGAACCCGATTCACCGACCACGCCCAGCACCTCGCCAGCGGCCAGGTCGAAGGACACGCCGTCCACCGCGCGCAGCAGGCCGTGCTCGGCGCTGCGGCCGGGAAAGCTGACGCGCAGGTCGCGCACCTGCAGCAGTGGGGTTGCGGGCTCAGGCATCGCGCACCCGGGGGTCGATGAAGGCATACAGCACGTCCACCACGGCATTGGCAGCCACCACGAAGAAGCTGGCGTACATCACGGTGGCCATGATCACCGGCAGGTCCAGCGCCTGCAGCGCGTCATACGTCAGCTTGCCGATGCCCGGCAGGCCGAAGACCACTTCCGTCAACAGCGCACCGCCGCCGACCAGCGCGCCGAAGTCCAACCCGAACAGCGTGACCACGCTGACCAGCGAGGTGCGCAGCGCGTGGGCCAGCAGCACGCGGCGCTCGCTCAGGCCCTTGGCGCGGGCGGTGCGGATGTAGTCCTGCTGGTTGGCCTCGATCAGCGCCGAACGCAGCACACGGCTGTACAGGCCGATGTAGAACACCGCCAGCGTGAAGCTGGGCAGCACCAGCACCTTGAACCAACCCCAGGGGTCGTCGGCGAAGGCGATGTAGCCCAGCGGCGGCACCCAGCTGAACAACCAGCTGTCGTGGAAGCGGCTTTGTGTGACCAGGTTCACCACCGCACCCAGCCAGTACACCGGCATGGAGATGCCCACCAGGCCGAGCAGCATCAACCCGCGGTCCAGCGCACGCCCCGGGCGCAGCGCGGCCAGCACGCCGAACAGCAGCGCGCCGGCCACCCACAGCATTGCCGCGCCGGCCACCAGCGACAGCGTCACCGGCGTGGCCGCGACGATCTGCGGCACCACCTTCTCGCCACGGTTCATGAAGCTGGTCAGGTCTTGCGTGATGAAGAGGCGCTGCATCAGCAGGCCGTACTGCACCGGCAGGGGCTGGTCCAGGCCGAAGCTCAGGCGCACGGCGGCCAGGGTCTCGGGCGTGGCATTGCGCCCGGCGATGCGCGCCGAGGGGTCGGAACCCGGCGTGGCGAAGAAGATGGTGAAAGTGATGACGCTGATGCCGGCCATCACGAAGAGCATCTGCGCCAGGCGCGCGATGAGCGGGCGGATCATGCAGCCATCACCCCCGGCGCCCAGCCAGCCGCGGGTCCAGCGCGTCGCGCAGGGCCTCGCCCAGCAGGTTCAGCGACAACACCGTCAGCATGATCGCCACCCCCGGCGCCAGCGCCACCAGCGGGCGCGTGTAGAGCAGCGCCAGGCCGTCCTGGATGATGGTGCCCCAGCTGGCGGCCGGCGCCTGCACGCCGATGGACAGGAAGGACAGCGCCGACTCGGTCAGCATGTTGATGGCCATCAGCAGCGGCACCAGCACCAGCAGCGTGCTGCTGACGTTGGGCAGCACGTCGACCAGCAAGATGCGCGGCGTCGGCACGCCGATGCCGATGGCGGCCAGCACGAAGTCGCTGCGGCGCAGCGCCTGCACCTGCGCGCGCACCGGCCGCGCCACATAGGGCACACCGACCAGGCCGATGATGAAAGCCGGCAGCAGCGGGTTGCCGCTGTCGATGACCAGCGGCCCCAGGTGCAGGCCGCTGCCCACCGCCACGATGCTCAGCGAGATGGCCAGCAGGTAGACCGGGAAAGCCCACAGCACGTCGAGCAAGCGCGACAAGACCGCGTCCACCACGCCGCCGAAATAGCCGGCCACCACGCCCAGCGCACCCCCCAGCCCCATGCACAGCAGCGTGGCCACGGTGGCGATCAGCAGCGAGGCGCGCCCGCCGTAGAGCAAGCGCGCCGCCACGTCGCGGCCCTGGCTGTCGGCGCCCAGCAGGTACTGCGCGGCGCCGGTAGGGCCGATGGGCGTCTGGCCCAGACCCAGGCCCTCGGCGTTGTCCTCGATGACGGCGCGCAGCGCGCCGTTCAGCGTGATCTGGCCGCTGATGTTCGAGCGGAAGGGGTCGGTCTGCGCGATGCGCGCGGCATACAACGGCGCGGCCAGACACAGCGCGACGATGGCCAGCAGCAGCACGGCCGCGGCCAGCGCACCGCGGTCGGCGCGCAGCCGGCGCAGCACCGGCCGCCACAGGCCCGGCGCATTGGTGGGGATAGCGGCCGGGCCGCCGACAAGCTCGGTCACGGACCTACTTCACCCAGGCCAGGGCATAGATGAAATAGAACTGCGCGCCGAAGGTGTAGTTGCCCAGGCGCTTGGACACGAAGTCCAGCCGCTTGGGGTTGAACATCACGGCCACCGGCGCCAGGTCGGTCACCTTGCGGTCGATGGCGGACCACTGCGCGGCGGCGGCCTTGGGGTCGGTGATGCCGGTGGCCAGCGCGCGCTGCAGGTCGGCTTCCAGGCCCTGGTCGCACAGGCCGCTGATGTTGATTGACGAATCGCTGCCCGCGCGGAAGCTGGCGCAGGAGAACAGCACGTTGAGGAAGTCGGCCGGCGCCGGGTAGTCCTGGAACCAGGTGGTGACGCTGATCTGCACCTGGTTCTGCGTGTTCTGGATGTAGTTGAACTGGATGTTCGACGAGATGGCCTTCACCGTGGCGTCGTAGCCCAGGTCTTTCAGCACGCTTTGCAGGTAGATGCCGATCTGCTTTTCCACCGCCACGTCGTTGCTGTTGACCAGCACCTTCATGCCCGCCGTGCCCGATTCCTTGACCAGTTGGCGCGCCCGCTCCAGGTCGGGCGCCGTCCAGGTCTTGCCGGGGTTCTTCGTCCAGGGGCAGTAGGGCTCGTGGCCGGCGATGCCGGGCGGCAAGACCTGGCAGGTGGGCGTGGCCAGGCGGCTGCCACCGTAGATCTTGACCAGCGCGTTGCGGTCGATGGCCAGGTTCACGGCCTGGCGCACCTTGGGGTTGTCGAAAGGCGCCAGCCGGGTGTTCATGGCGATGTAGTACATCGCCGTCAGCGGCGAGATGTGCAGTTGCTGCGGGTACTTCTGCGACACCTCGGGCAGGCGGTCGGCCGGCACCGGGTCGAACTTCCAGTCGGCCTGGCCGTTGGCGATGGCGGTGGTCTGGTCTTCGTCGGACAGGCCGAAGCCGTAGTCGATGACGTCGGCGTAGCCGTCGGGCTGGGCATCGGCGCTCCACAGCTTGAAGTGCGGGTTGCGCGTCAGCTTGAGCAGCTTCTTGGGGTCGTAGCTGGCGATCTGGTAAGGGCCGGTGCCCGGAACGGGCGCCACGCCCACGTCCTTGGCCGGCGTGTCGGCCGGCAGGATGGAGGCATGCGGAAAGGCGATCTTGTCGAAGAACTCGCTGTCCGCCTCGAGCAGGTTGAAGGTCACGGTGCCGGCCTTGACGTCGGCCACGACGCCGCCGGCCAGGGTGCAGGTGGCCGGCGTCTTGATGCAGGCCGGCGCACCGACGATGCGGTTGTAGAAGGTGCCGGCGGTGGGCGACGACACCTTGAAGATGCGGCGGAAGGACGCCGCCACGTCCTCGGCCGTCAAGGGGCGGCCGTTGCTGAACTGGATGCCGCTGCGCAGCTTGAAGACATAGCGCTTGCCGCCGTTCTCGGGCTGGGGGATGGCCTCGGCCAGGTCGGGCACGATGGTGAAGGCGGCCGTGCCCGGCGCCTTCTTGAAGGCCAGCAGGCCGTCGTAGACGCTCTGGAAGAGGTTGGCGAACTGCAGCGTGTAGTTGACCTGCGGGTCGATGGTGCCGGCGCCCGACCCGGCCAGCAGGCGCAGCGTGCCGCCGCGGTGGGGGTCGTTGGCGGCGGGGCTGGCGGCCTGCGCGGCCGCGCAGGCCAGTGCCAGGGTCAGGGTCAGGGCCGCCAGGGGTCGGGCTTGAAAGAAGGAAGGCATGGGCGACATCGGTGCGGTTGACGGTGCGTACCCTGCATTCTGGGGCGGATGCGAGGGACTGCGGGGTTCAGGCTCCATCGGCAAGCAAGCCCTGCGCCGGATCAGCGCGGGGCCCGACAATCCACAGCATGCTCCGTGCCGCCCCAACCCTGCCTGTGCCCCCGCCGGCCACCGCGCCCCGCGTGCTGTCGCTCATCCCGCCGATGACGCAGCTGAACACGCCCTACCCCAGCACCGCCTACCTCACGGGTTTCCTGCGCGCACGCGGCTTTGCCGCCGTGCAGGCCGACCTGGCGCTGGGCCTGGCGCTGGCCTTGCTGTCGCCGAGCGGCCTGCAGGCCGTGCTGGCGCAAATCGAAGCCGAACCCGCTGCGCAGCAGACCCGCCGCTCGGCCAGCGTGCAGGCCTTCGTCGAACAGGCACCGCGCTACCTGGCCACCATCGCCCCCGTCATCGCCTTCATCCAGGGCCGCGACAGCACGCTGGCCCACCGCATGGCCAGCCGCGCCTTCCTGCCCGAGGGGCCGCGCTTCGCGTCGCTGGACGTCTATGTCGACGACGACGGCGGCGACCCGCTGGCCTGGGCCTTCGGCGCCCTGGGCGTGAACGACCGCGCGCGTCACATCGCCACCCTGTACCTCAACGACCTGGCCGACGTGCTGCGCGACGCCATCGACCCGCGCTTCGAGTTCGTCCGCTACGCCGAAAGCCTGGCCCTCAGCCAGCCCACCTTCGAGCCGCTGGCGGCCGCACTGGCGGCGCCGCTGAACCTGGTCGATCGGCAGTTGCAGACCCTCACGCTGGCCGCCCTCGAACAGCACCAGCCCACGCTGGTGCTGCTGTCGGTGCCGTTTCCCGGCGCGGTCTACGCGGCCCTGCGCATCGCGCAGACCATCAAGGCCGCGCAGCCGCAGGTCGTCATCGCGCTGGGCGGCGGCTATGTCAACACCGAACTGCGCGAACTGGCCGAGCCGCGCCTCTTCGACTTCGTCGACTACGTGACGCTGGACGCCGGCGAACGCCCGCTGCTGGCGCTGCTGGACCATCTGCAGGGCCGGCGCTCGGCACAGCGCCTGGTGCGCACCTTCCACCGCGTGGATGGGGCCGTGAAGTACACCAACTTCGTCGAGCCCGATGTGCCTTTCGACGACGTGGGTACGCCGACCTGGGACGGTCTGCCGCTGGACCGCTACCTGAGCCTGCTGGACATGCTCAACCCCATGCACCGCCTGTGGAGCGACGGCCGCTGGAACAAGCTGACCGTGGCCCACGGCTGCTACTGGAAGCAGTGCAGCTTCTGCGACGTCAGCCTGGACTACATCGCCCGCTACGACGCGGCGACGGCCGAAACGCTGGTCGACCGCATCCAGGCCATCGTCGCCGAGACCGGCCAGACGGGCTTTCATTTTGTCGATGAAGCGGCGCCGCCGAAGTCGTTGAAAGCACTGGCGGTGGAACTGCAAAAGCGTGATGTCGCGATCAGCTGGTGGGGCAACATCCGCTTCGAGAAGACCTACACGCCCGAGCTGTGCCTGCAGTTGGCCGACAGCGGCTGCATCGCCATTTCCGGCGGCCTGGAAGTGGCGTCTGACCGCCTGCTGGCGCTGATGAAGAAAGGCGTGTCGGTGGACCAGGTGGCGCGGGTCACGAAAGGCTTTGCCGACGCGGGCATTCTGGTCCACGCCTACCTGATGTACGGCTTCCCGACGCAGACCGTGCAGGACACCATGGACGCGCTGGAACTGGTGCGCCAGCTCTTCGCCGAAGGCTGCATCCAGTCGGGCTTCTTCCACCGCTTCGCCTGCACCGTGCACTCGCCGGTGGGCCTGGACCCGGCGGCCTACGGCGTCAGCCTGCTGCCGCTGAACGGCGGCGCGCCCGTCACCTTCGCCAGGAACGATGTCGGCTTCATCGACCCCACCGGCGTGGACCACGACGCGCTGGGCGTCGGGCTGAAGAAGGCCATCTACAACTACATGCACGGCATCGGCCTGGACGAGGACGTGCGGCAGTGGTTCGACTTCCCGGTGCCCAAGACCAAGGTGGCGCGGCAGCGCATTGCGAAAGCGCTGGCGGCGCCGGCGCGCTGACCGCCGGGCTGCGCACCCTCCCCCCGGTTTGCGGGCCTGCAAGCCGGGGATTGACCGCGGCCCCGCGCGGCGAAAAGATGCTGGCCATGAACCCGCACAACACCCCCCGCGAACTGCCCCCCATCACCGCCCGTGCAGCCCAGCAGTTGCAGGACTGGGAAAAGCTGCGCGAGCAGATGCAGAGCCTGCACGCCGAACTGGAATACCTGCGGCTGATGCTGAAGCTGAACGAAAGCCGCTGAGCAGCGGCGGCCGGCGCGGCGGCTTGTGCCTACTTCGCGACGGTCTGGAAGGCGCCCCAGGCCTTGAGTTGCCCGGCCACCGCGGCCGGGTCGCCCACCACCACGATAGACAGGGTTTCGGGCGCAAAGTATTTGCTGCCCATGGCCTGCACCTGGGCTGCGGTGACGCGGTTCACCTGCTGCACATAGTCGGCCACGAAGCTGGGTGGCAGGCCGAGCAGCCAGTTGCCGGCCAGGGTGTAAGCCAGAGCCGACTGCACCTGGTTGCGCACCACGAAGCTGCCCGTCATGTAGCGCTGGGTCTCGCGCAGTTCCTGGCGCGGCACCGGTTCGCGGCCGATGCGGCGGAACTCGGCGTCGAACTCCTGCAGCGCCGCCCCGGTCACCTCGTTGCGCACATCGGCGCCGGCCGCGATGGACCCGCCGTGCAGCGCATGGCGCGACCGGGCTGAAGCGCCATAGGTGTAGCCCTTGTCCTCGCGCAGCTTGAGGTTGACGCGGCTGCTGAAGCCGTCGCCCAGCACACCGCTGGTCACACGCAGCGGCAGGTAGTCGGGGTCGGTGGCGGGGATGCCGGGGCGGCCCAGGCGCACCGTGGCCTGCACGCTGCCCGGGCGGTCGAGCAGCAGGCGCACGGGCGTGGCGCTGCGCGGCGCGGCCGGCGGAACGGGCAAAGCCTCGCCGGTGGCCTGCCAGTCGCCGAAGCTGGCCTGCGCCAGCTTCAGGGCCTGTGCCGCGTCGATGCGCCCGGCGATGACCAGCAGGCTGCGCTCGGGCCGGAAGCGCTGGGCGTGGGCCGTGCGCAGCACGGCAGGCGTGGTCGCCGTGATGGCGGCTTCGGTGGCCTGGCTGACGGCGTAGGCGTGGCCGCCGTAGATGGCCTGGGCCATCGCGCCCTCGGCGCGGAAGCCAGGCGTGGCGCTGGCAGCCTTCAGGGCCTCCAGCGCATTGGCCTTGGCCAGCTTGACTTCGCCGTCGGCAAAGGCCGGCTCGCGCGCGACTTCGGCCAGCAGCTTCAGCAGCGTCTCGGCCTGCGAGGCCAGCGCCTGCGCGTCGATCGTGATGCCGTCGGCGCCGGCGCTGGCATTCAAGGTGCCGCCCAGGGCCTGCACGTCTTGCGCCAGCGTGCGGGCGTCGCGCCGCGCGGTGCCTTCGGTCAGCAAGCCGGCCAGCAGCGTGGCGAAGCCGGCACGCGGCGCGCCGTCGGCCGACAGGCCGGCTTCGCGCACGACCAGCAAGGCGTCCACGCGCGGCAGGCCGGCGCGCGGCACGACCCAGACTTCCAGGCCGTTGGGCAGGCGCTGGCGCACGATGCGGGGCGCCGGCAGCGGCTGGTCGGCGCCGAAGGGCGGCAGTTCACGCGGCAGCGCGGGCGGCGCCGGCGAGGCCGCTTGGGCGGCCAGGGCGGCGCTCAGGGCGGCGGCGATCAGGGTCAGTCGGGCTGTGCTTGTCATGTCGGACCTCAAGGCTTGGCGGCCGAAGCGGCAGCGGGCGCGGCCGGGGCTGGCGGGGCTGCCGGGGCGGCCACTGGGGCGGGCCGGCGGTCGATGACGGCGCGGTTGGCCGGTGTCAGATAGATGCCGGCCACGCGCTTCAGTTCGTCGGCGGTGACCGCGTCGATCCAGTCCGGCACCCGGTTGACCACGCCGGCGTCGCCCCACAGCGCCTGCAGCCGGGCCAGCATGTCGGCACGGCCCAGGAAACTTTCCAGCCCGTTGTACCAATCGGCCTTCATGCGCGTTTTCACGCGCTGCAGGGTGGCGGCGTCGACGCCGTTCTTGCGCAGCGTGGCCAGGTCCTCGTCCATCGCCGCCAGCAGCGCGTCCGCAGTGCCGCCGGGCTTGTACATCGCGAAGACCGTGAACAGCGTCGGGCCGTCGTACTCCCAGGGGCCCGTCAGGCCCCACAGCGATTCCAGGTTGGACGACAGTTCGCGGCCCTTGACCAGGCCTTGGTAGAAGACCGAGGCATTGCCGCCCGTCAGCACCTCGCCCAGCACCACCATGGGCGCATGGTCGGCGCTGCCGCGTGCGGGCATCTTCCAGGCCGCGGCGATGGCCGGCACCTCGGCCAGCGGGTCGCCCTGCGTCAATCGCCTTTCCACCTGGCCCAGGGGCTCGCTGAAGTCGGCCAGCGCCGGTGTGGCACGCCGCGGGATGGCCGCGAAGTACTTCTTCACCAAGGCCAGCGCGCGGGCCGGCGTCACGTCGCCGGCGATGGACAGCACCGCGTTGTTGGGGCCGTAGTAGTCGCGGTGGAAAGCGCGCACATCCGCCAGGCTGGCGCCTTCCAGGTCTTCGAAACTGCCGTAGCCGTCGTGCTTGTTTTCCCACTTGTCGAAAGCCAGGGTGCCGATGTCGATCCACATGAAGCCGCCATAGGGCGAGTTCTTCACGTTGACGCGGATCTCTTCCTTGACCACGTCCTGCTGGTTCTTCAGCGTGGCGGGGTTGAAGTCCAGCGTCTTCATGCGGTCGGCTTCCAGCCACAGAAAGCTTTCCAGCGCCGACACCGGCGCGCGCTCGATGTAGTTGGTGAAGTCGGCGCGCGTGCTGCCGTTGTTGTCGCCGCCACCGGCGGTGACGACGCGGTCGAACACGCCTTTCGGTGCCTTGGGCGTGCCCTGGAACATCAGGTGTTCGAAGAGGTGGGCAAAGCCGGTGCGGCCCTGCGGTTCGCGCCGCATGCCCACCTTGTAGACCACGCTGATGCCCACCGTGGGCGAACTGTGGTCTTCGCTGACGACCAGCGTCAGGCCGTTGGGCAGGGTGGTGGTGGTGACCGGCAGGGTCCAGGTGTCGGCGGCCGCCGCTGCCAACGGCAGCAGCCAGAAAGCCAGCAGGGCGTGCAAGTTGCGCATCGGCGGTGTCGGGCAAGTCGAAAACGGCGAGTGTGCCGCAGCCCGTGGCGGCCCGCCACCCCGCGCCTCAACCCTCCAGCAGCCGCACCTTCACCGTCTTGCCCTTGACCTTGGCCGTGGACAGCTTGCGCAGCACGGCCGGCGCGATCTCGCGCGCCACGGCGACGTAGGTGCTGAACTCGTTGACGTTGATCTTGCCGATCTGCGCACCGCTGAAACCCAGGTCCTTGGTCAGCGCGCCCAGCACGTCTCCGG
The DNA here is from genome assembly GCA_040400915.1 of Rubrivivax sp. Classification (GTDB taxonomy): domain Bacteria; phylum Pseudomonadota; class Gammaproteobacteria; order Burkholderiales; family Burkholderiaceae_C; genus Rubrivivax. The sequence goes on along the minus strand of JBBAPI010000004.1, from coordinate 104,570 downwards.
GGCGTATCTTTTCCTTGCGGCCGCCCAGGATCTGGATGGTCTGCATCGGCGGCAGCAGCGGGTCCTTGCTGGCCGGTGTCAGGCTGGCCAGCGGCTGCCAGTCGCTGACGAAGTGGCCGGCCTGCTCGATGCGGCCCACCGGGCCCATCTCGTCCAGGCTGGCCAGGCTGAAGGCCCAGCCTTCCTCGTCGGCTCGGCCGGTGCGGCCGATGCGGTGGGTGTGGGTGTCGGCGTCGGGCGTGATGTCGACATTGATCACCGCTTCCAGCTGCGTGATGTCCAGCCCGCGCGCCGCGATGTCGGTGGCCACCAGCACGCTGGTGCTGCGGTTGGCGAAACGCACCAGCACCTGGTCGCGGTCGCGCTGGTCGAGGTCGCCGTGCAGTTCCAGCGCGGCGTAGCCTGCGGCCTGCAGCACAGCCACCAGGTCGCGGCACTGCTGCTTGGTGTTGCAGAAGGCCAGCGTGCTGACCGGCCGGTAATGCGCCAGCAGCAGGCCCACGGCGTTCAGGCGCTGGGCTTCGGTGACTTCATAGAAACGCTGGCGGATCTTGCTGCTGGCGTGGGCCGTCAGCAGCTTCACTTCCTTGGGTTCGCGCATGAAGGCCGCCGCCAGCTTGTCGATGCCTTCCGGATAGGTCGCCGAAAACAGCAAGGTCTGCCGCTGCTTCGGACACTGTTTGGCCACGGTCGCGATGTCGTCGAAGAAGCCCATGTCCAGCATGCGGTCGGCCTCGTCCAGCACCAGCGTGTTCAGCGCATCCAGCACCAGGCTGCCACGCTCCAGGTGGTCCATCAGGCGGCCCGGCGTGCCGACGACGATGTGGGCGCCGTGCTCCAGGCTCACGGCCTGCGGCGCGATGGGCGCGCCCCCGCACAGGGTCAGCACCTTGATGTTGTCCTCGGCCGCGGCCAGGCGGCGCAACTCCTGCGTCACCTGCTCGGCCAGTTCGCGCGTCGGGCACAGCACCAGGGCCTGCACGGCGAAGCGCCGCACGTTCAGGTTGGCCAGCAGGGCCAGCGCGAAGGCCGCCGTCTTGCCGCTGCCGGTCTTGGCCTGGGCGATCAGATCGTGGCCGGCCAGGGCCAGCGGCAGGCTGGCGGCCTGGATGGGCGTCATGCTGCTGTAGCCCAGGCGGGCCAGGTTCTGCAGCGTGTGCGGGGCCAGCGGCAGGCTGGAGAATGAGTCGGCGGCGGACGTGCCGGGGGCCGGATTGGCGTTGGTTTCGTTCATGAGCGATTATCGGGACCTTGTGGTTGGCGTTACGACGGCCACGTTTACAGGTCTTGAGATCCCTCTTTGAACACCAGCACCACCCCCACCGCCCCCACCGAACACCACAACCTGCCCCGCACGGCCCACGCCAAACGCGTGCCGCCGAACATCACCAAGCTGCAGATGGGGCGCGTTCGCCAGGCCGCCTACGTGCTGCCGCAGGTGGTCAAACCGGCCGACTACACCGCCGAAAACAGCCCTGGTTTCGAAGACCACCTCGACAAGCTGGGCTTCATCCTGCTGCAGAAGGCGGTGTCGGGCGCGCGGCCCAGCCGCTGGATCGAGCCGCGGCTGATCGACAGCGCGCTGGCCCACCTGGACGCGGTGGGCACCGGGCCCGAAGGCCGGCCGCTGATGATCGAGCGCGGCAATGTGCTGCAGCGCCTGGGCATTGCCCGCCACACCGGGCAGTGGACGCGCGTGATCAGCCACGCCCTGACGCTGGCCGAGACCGACTGGCGCGTGCCGGTGATTTTCCGCGTGGCGGTCGACGCCGAAGCCATCTGGTCCTGGTACCGCAGCGGCGACGAAGCCGCGCTGCGCGCGGCCGTCGGCGCACCGGTGGGCTACCCGCACGCGGCCGAGCTCGTCGCTCACCTGAACGCGCTGGTGCAGCGCAGCCGTGGGCACAAGTCCAGGCACCTGGCCAGCCTGCTGCCGCGCCTGCAGAGCGAATGCGCGCTGCCGCAGGCCCTGCCCGACCTGCTGGCCGCCTGCAGCCGCGCGCAGGAGCGCTGGGAACACGCGTCCACCGAGCTGGACACGCTGGAAGGCCTGAACAGCGAACTGGCCTTCCAGGGCTACCCCGACACCTTCCAGAAAGCCCGCCGGCTGAACCGCCAGGTGACGCTCTACGTCGGCCCGCCCAACAGCGGCAAGACCTACGCCGCCTTCCAGCGGCTTGCGCAGGCCATGGACGGCGCCTACCTGGCGCCGCTGCGGCTGCTGGCGCTGGAAGGGCGCGACCGCCTGGTCGCCAACGGCGTGCCCTGCAGCTTGCTGACGGGCGAAGAAAACGTGCCGGCCGACGGCGCGCGTGTGGTCAGCAGCACCATCGAGATGGTGGGCACCAACACGCCCATCGACGTGGCGGTGATCGACGAAGCGCAGATGATCTTCGACAAGGCGCGCGGCTGGGCCTGGACCCAGGCCATCGTGGCGGTGCCGGCCCAGGAAGTCATCATCATCTGCAGCGCCTACGCGGTGCCGGCCATCGAGAACCTGCTGGGCCTGTGCGGCGAACGCTGCGAGGTGCGCCACTTCGAACGCAAGCAGCACGTGCAGCTGCTGAGCCAGCCGGTGCCCATCACCGCGCTGAAACTGGGCGACGCGGTGGTGGCCTTCAGCCGCCGCGACGTGCTGATGCTGCGCGACCAGATCGCCGCCGGCGGCCACCCCGTCAGCGTGATCTACGGCGCGCTGCCGCCCGAAGTGCGGCGCCGCGAGGCGGAGCGATTTGCGAGCGGCGAGAGCCACATCCTGGTCGCCACGGACGCCATCGGCATGGGCCTGAACCTGCCGATACGCCGCGTGCTCTTCAGCACCCTGACCAAGTACGACGGCCAGGCCGACCGCCGCCTGGAAGTCGGCGAGGTGCACCAGATCGCCGGCCGCGCCGGGCGTTACGGCATGCACGAGGAAGGCTTCGTCAGCGTGCTGGCCGAGGCCGAGCCCACCGCGCTGCGGATCCTGAAGGACCTGCTGCCGCGCACGCCCGAAGCACCCGTTGATTTCAAGGCCCCGGTGGCGCCCAACGGCTGGCACGTGGACACCATCTCGCAGCGCCTGGGCAAGAGCGCGCTGCGCGAGGTGCTGGGCGTGTTCATGGACCAGCTCAAGCTCGACGACGCCCACTTCGCGGTGGCCGAACTGGAGCAGATGCTCGAGCTGGCCGAAGCCCTGGACAAGAGTGCCGGCCGGCTGACGCTGAAGGAGCGTTTCACCTACGCGCAAGCGCCGGTGGACACGCGCACCGAAGGCCAGGTCGACGAGTTCCTGAGCTGGAGCCACAACCACGCCGCGGCCGGCCGCGCCGGCAAGCCCTGGTTCCTGGACGCTGTGGACGGCCACAGCCGCCTGGACCGCATGGAGCAAGCCCTGCGCGCCTGCACGCTGTGGCTCTGGCTGGATCTGCGCTTCCCGAACGTCTACGGGCACCTGGACGAGGTGCTGGCCTTACGCAGCAGCCTCAACGACGGGATCGAGCGGCACTTGAAGGGCAAGCGGCCGCTGGCGCAGCAGCGGAGGCCGCGGCGCTGAGTCACGGGGCTGCGACCGGCGTTTGCTAGGGGCTGTTTGCGGCCAGGAGCGGCCGGGCGCCCAGTTGTCAAGCGGCCGCTCGAATCAGCCTGGAGGGCCGAGGCTTGAGGCCCAATGTGTTGCAGCCTCGATCACCTTTGGCTTGATCGTCAGACCGGCCGCCTCTTCATCGCCACCAGCCCTGCTATACCCAGGGCCATCGACACCAGCGCCAACGTCTGTGGCTCCGGCACAGAGGCGGCCACATCGCCGGGGCGCACAGCCACGGCATACAACGCATCGCTCTTGTAGTCGAGGCCCTGGCCGTTGTCGTAGGTACGGAAGTACCACGCGAGGGTCGGATTCGCCGCGTACTCCGTACCGGACCAGTAGTAGTAGGACTGCACATTGCTGAACAGCGCCAGGTTCGCGATCTGCTCGGCTGTATCGCCAGTCTGGGTCAGCACAGATTCGTAATTCTTGTTGCCCAGGTCAGTGACGAAAAGATTGCTCAATTCACCACCGGTGCAGCCGACGCCGTAATACTGCTGCGAATAGCCGCCACCTGGGTTGACGTTGTCGCTGCAGCTGGTGTCCGACGGGTTGAGCGTCGGCAGGCGCCAGTCGTTGTGACCGGCGTAGTTGTTCGTGTTCAGCGTGGCTATCCAGGTATTCGCGTCGGCCCAGGTCATTGGGCCATTCAGATTCATGTTGGAGGTCCACTCCAGCTTGGCGGCGCTGTCGAGCACCCCCAGGCCGCCGTCCACCAGCGTCATCGGCGACGCCTGCGCAGCGCCGGCCAGCGCCAACATCGCGGCCGCAGCCGCCCATGTTTTCAATCGCTTCATGGAATTCGCCCTTCGAGGCCCGCACTCGGCGCGCGGTTCACCTTGCTGGTGCCGGCGTAGGCAGATCGCTTCACGGCACGCAGTCTCAGCGACCTGACGTCTGCTGCGGGTCGGTGGCCGTCCTTCGTGCCATCGATTTCGACGCTCAACAGCCGACTGTCGAGCTGCGCTATCGAAGGGCTGCTGGCCCCGTCAATTCGACGCTAATGATCTGGTTCAACACCGAGCAAGGCTGCGCGAAAGCGGGGTCAATCCAGATCACATCTTGACGTTCAGGCACCCAGGACCTGGCCGCTGCTTTCTGGGCTGCCGCTGGTTCGGCAGGCGCAGGGGCCGCGCCCCTGCCCGTCACTACGCCTCACGACCGACTGGCGCAACCGCCATGGCCTCGCCGCCCTGCACGGCAGGATCGAACAAGGCCAGGCGCTCAGGCCGTCAACCCAGCATCCCGGCGATCTCGGTGGCGGAATCGGCGGAGCGCCGGGCCAGGGTGCGCACCTCGCCCGCGACCACAGAGAAGCCTCGTCCGTGCTCCCCGGCCCGGGCCGCTTCGATCGCTGCATTGAGCGACAGCAGGTTGGTCTGCATCGCCAGACTGTTGATGGTGCCGACGACATCGCGGGTGCGGTCCACGGTCTGGCGCTGGTGGGTCATGTCCTGCGCGTACATCGAGAGCTTCGATAGCGTCCCGTCGACCGAAAAGATCGGGTTGAACTTGGCCTTCAGCCAGATGCGCGATCCGGTCGACGTGCTCAACGCCAGCTCCGCATCCACGCTGGCGCCGCTCAGCAGCGCCGCGCGATGGCTGTCGGCCATGGCCGTATCGAAGGCGGTCCGCAGCGCGTCGGCGGCCTGCGCGGGCTGGTCGACCTGCAGCAGCGCCAGCAGGCTCGGGCTCACGTCCTGCAGCTGGCCGCTCGCGCTCCAGTCGGCGGTCGGCGTGGAACCACGGATCGCCGCCAGGCGCGAAGCATCTTCGACAGCGCGCATCTTTGACTCGGTGACGTTCAGCTGGACGGAGACGAAGCGAACCACCCGGCCGTTCGTATCCAGGATCGGATTGATGGACAGTGACAGCCAGTACGGCTCCCCGCTCTTGTTGTAGTTGAGGATTTGTTCGTAGAGCGGTTCGTGCGCACCCAGTTTCCGGCGAATGCGCTCGATCGTCGCCTTGTCGGTGTGCTCGCCTTGCAGGAGCCGCCCCGGCTTCTTGCCGATCGCCTCTTCGGCGCTGTAACCCGTCGTCGTGATGAACCCGCGGTTGACGTACTCGATGATCCCGTTGGCATCGGTGATCACCACGGAGTTGTCGGCGCCATCGGCAACCAGGGACAGCAACTCCGACATCTTGCGCTGCTGGACGACCTCGGTGATGTCGGTCGCGAACTTCACCACGCTCACCGGTCTTCCCTTGAGATCCAGTACCGGGTTGTAGCTCGCCTGTATCCACACGTCGCGCCCGCTCTTGTGGATGCGCCTGAATTCGGCAGCCTGGTAGCGCCCGGCGCGCAAGTTGTCCCAGAAGTGCCTGTAGCCCTCGGACTGAGCCTCTGCGCGGTCCACGAAGATGCGATGGTGCTGTCCCACGACTTCGTTGCGCTGGTAGCCCATCGCGTTCAAGAAGTTGTCGTTGGCACTCAGGATGTTGCCCTGCAGATCGAATTCGATCACGGCCTGTGATGTCTCAATCGCCTCGACCTTGCTGCGGATGGCCATTTCCTGCAGCTTCTGGCGGGTCACGTCCTGGGCGATCTTGACGATCATGGTGGGCTTACCACCGCGCCCGAGCACGGGCATGTAGCCGGCCCGCAGCCAAACCGGCGTGCCATCCTTGCGATGCCACAAGAACTCGGCGGTCTGCGGCTCACCGGCGCGCAGTGCCTCCCAGAACCGGGCGTACTCAGGACTCGCGGCATACACCGGATCGATGAACTTGCGGTGATGCTGCCCCTTGATCTCCGCAAGAGCGTAGCCCGTGACCGCGAGTAACGATTCGTTGGCTTCGATCACGTGGCCGTCGAGTGTGAATTTGATGACGGCCTGCGTGTCCATGAAGGCATCAAGAACCCGCCGGGTGGCGCTGCGAAGAAACTGCATGGTGGAATCCTTCAGGTTCGGCCGGCCTGCGTCGTGCAGGCATTGATCGTTGGTTGTCGGCCAATCGCTGCGACGGTTTAGCGAATTCTTGCGGCAGGGTGAAGCTGGGGCGCCAGCCGGTCAGCAGCAGCGCGTGTGCGGTGAGGCCCATCCATCCGAAGGGCCGCTGAGCGACCTGCAGATGAGCTTCGCACCCAGCACGGTTAGCATATTTCGAGTTTCAGCCAGTGCTGCGTACCAGCACCGCAAGCTTTGGAGATTTCAGGTGGGTCAGTCCATCAGCGCATCTGTGGTGCTGGCCGCAGCTTCCGTCATGACTCTGTTGGCGCTGCCGGGCAGCCTGTGGGCGCGCCCGCCGGCCGGGCAGCCCGATGCGGCGAGGGAGGGGGGCGCCGGGTTCAACCCCGGTACCGGCGTCGGTGGTGGCGCCGGTGGTGGCTACAACCCGGGCAGCAGCGGCTCCCGACCGTCCCATGACTCTGGCGCCAGCGGCGGGGCCTATCCTGGGAACCCAAACCCCCAACCGCAGGGGCATAACGGTGGTCATGGTGCCTGGAACGGCCATCAGGGGCAGGGCTGGAACCCGGGCAACGCCTACCGCCCGGCCGTCATCCAAGGCTGGAACCGGCTGGGCTCTGCCGAAGCCGGCAAGGGCGCGGACAAGGACATCATCCACGCCTACGGCAGCTACCGCTATTCAACGATCAAGCTCTGCGTGCGACGCGCGGACGTCAGGTTTCACAGCGCCCAGGCCGTCTTCGTCAGAGACGGCCAGCAAGATCTCCGCCTGAACTACAAGATCAACAATGGCGCGTGCACGCCCGTGCTCAACCTGCGTGGCGGTCGACGCTCGGATATCCGCTACGTGTACCTGTACTTCCGCCAGGCCGACAACATCCTCAACTGGCGCACTGCGGAAGTCGATCTGTACGCGCGCTGATGGGCAGCCCGCGCTGGGGCCGCAGGTTGCCCAAGCTGGGTGAGCTGATGGACGGCGCCGAGCACATCTTGCCATTCGGGCACCCCGGCATGGGCCGTCTCGCTTCGGGAAGCGGCCCGCTGTCGCTTCGCCTGAGCTACCCCAGCCTGAACACCGCAACCGACTGCACCAGCTGATCGGCCTGCTGGCGCAGGCTCTCGGCCGCTGCCGATGTCTGCTCGACGAGCGCGGCGTTCTGCTGCGTCGTCTGGTCCATCTGGCTGATGGCCTCGCCGACCTGGCCCACGCCGTCGCTCTGCTCGGCGCTGGCGACGCTGATCGCGGCGACGATGTGGGTCAGGCGCTCGATCGCCTGCACCACCTCGGTCATCGTCGTGCCGGCCTGGTCGGCCAGGCTGCTGCCCTGCGCCACGCGCTGCACGCTGGCGGTGATCAGGCTCTTGATCTCCTTGGCGGCATCGGCCGATCGCTTGGCCAGGTTGCGCACTTCGCTGGCCACCACGGCAAAGCCGCGGCCCTGTTCGCCGGCTCGTGCAGCCTCGACCGCGGCGTTCAAGGCCAGGATGTTGGTCTGGAAGGCGATGCCGTCGATGACGGCGATGATGTCCGAAATCTTGCGGCTGCTGGCGTCGATGCCGCGCATGGTCTCGACCACCTGGCGCACCACATCACCGCCGCTGCTGGCCACCTGCGAGGCCTGCTGCGCGAGCTGGTTGGCCTGCTGGGCGTTGTCGGCGTTCTGGCGCACCGTCGCGCTCAGCTCTTCCATCGACGCCGCGGTCTGCTGCAGCGCGCTGGCCTGCCGCTCGGTCCGCGTCGACAGGTCGATGCTGCCACTGGCGATCTGGCTCGACGCGGTGGCGATGGTCTCGGTGCCGGCGCGCACCCCCGAAACCGCGGCATGCAGGCTGTCGGTCATGGTCTTCAGCGCGTTCAGCAGCGCGCCGATCTCGTCCTGGTGGCCGTCGGACTTCGACCGCGTGAGGTCGCCCCCGGCCACGGCGGTGGCCACGTCGACGGCGTCCTTCAGCGGCGATGTGATGCTGCGCGAGATGGCCCATGCCAGGGCGCTGCCCAGGCCCACCAGCAGCAGCGCCAGCGTCACCGTCATGCGCAGGCTGTGCTGGGTCGTGGTCGCTATGGCCTGGGCCGTGGCGTCGATCTGCTGGCGCTGCAGCGCCAGGAAGGCCATCACCGAGCCCTGGTACTGGCGCGCGGCCGGCTCGAAGACCTCGCCATAGATGCGGCTGGCCTCGGCGGTGTTGCCGGCCTTGCGCGCTTCCATGATCTGCACCTTGGCCGCCTGGTACTGGCTCCGCCAGCCGACTGAAGCCTGGTAAGCGGCCTTCTCCGGCTCGGACTGCAGCAGCGGCTCGAGTTCCTTGACGAACTCGCTGCCGCGCCGCGTGCTCTCGGAGATGACGTCACCAAAGACCTGGGACAGCGTGTCGTCGCTGCTGCGCGCGATCAGCGAAGTGCGGGCTGCGAACACCGCCTGCGGTGACCAGGCTGCTCCGTCGATTCGGAAGAAGTGGCATCAGCCCCCCTCATTGAGGGAGTGCGGGCAGCCACCCTGGGCACCTATCCTGTCCCTGGCCGTGTAGCCAAGTTGCGGCTCGTCCTCAGCGAGCAGCGTTTTGCAAAGGGACCCCCATGCATTTCCAGACACGCGCAATGGCCTGCGCAGCCTTGCTGGCCTCGAGCGGTGCTGCACACGCCCTGACCTTCAACATCACCTTCCTACCCGGCCTGAATGCCCAGGCGCAGCAGGCATTTGTCGACGCAGGCGGTCGCTGGTCGTCGGTGTTCAGCGACAACATCACACTGAACATGACCGTGGGCGCTGCAACGCTCACGCCGGGCACAGTGGCTGAGGCGACATCCACGCGTATCAGCTACAGCTATGCCACTTTCAGCCGTGCGCTGACGGCCGACGCCACCAGCACTTCGGACGCGACAGCGCTGGCATCCTTGTCCAAGGGCAGTGCCTTCGGCATGCTGATCAACCGCACCAGCGACAACCCCAACGGATCGGGTTCGGCCACGCCCTATGTGGATATGGCAGCTGCGGCCAACACCACCACCATCGAGATCACCAATGCCAATGCCAAGGCCATCGGCCTGGCGCCGGGCGCGGGCTTGGTCGGCGCCTGCACCTCGGCTTGCGACGCCAGCATCCAGTTCAACGACACCCTCTCTTACGACTTCGATCCGAACGACGGCATCACGGCGGGCCGCTGGGATTTCGTCGGCGTCGCCGTCCACGAACTGGGCCATGCGCTGGGTTTTGTCAGCGGGGTTGACGCCCTCGACTTCTACTCGACCCCGCCGAGAGGGCCGCTTCGGGCGGATCAATTTGGGGTCGTCAGCCCGCTCGACCTGTTCCGCTATTCCACCTGGAGCGCAGCCTCCGGTGTCATCGATTTCACCGCGGACACGCGCGACAAGTACCTCTCGCTGGACGGCGGCGTCACCGCCATCGGTGGCCTGTCCACGGGCCGCACCTACGGCGACGGGCAACAGGCCAGCCACTGGAAAGGCGGTCCGGTCATCGGCATCATGAAGCCGAACGGCGCCACCGGCGAAACGCTGTTCATCAGCGCTGCGGACCTGCAGGCTTTCGACATCATCGGCTGGAACCTGGCCGCCGTGCCCGAACCGGGCACTTACGCCTTGTTCGGACTGGGCCTGGCCGGTCTGGCGGCGCGCCGCTGCCTGAGCCGGCCCCGGTGATGCATCCGGTCGCTGTCCGACGCCGCTGAACGGTCGCGGTTCAAGGGCTAGCGCCGGCCCTTGCGCAGCCGCGTGCTCTTGCGCGTGTGCACGACGAAGTCGGCTGGCTTGCTTTTGACCCAGGCTACGAAGGTCTGCAGCTCAGGGTGGGCCCGCAAAGCCTCCACGGTGGCGTACTGCCGCGCGAGCTCGGTTTCGGTCAGCAACGCATGCACCTGGCGATGGCAAACGCGATGCAGGAACTCGGTTTGCCGCCCGCCTTTGCTCTTGGGCACCAGGTGGTGCGCGTCGCGTTGTGCCGGAGGAATCACGCGGTCGCACAAGGGGCAGACCACGACATCGCCACGCTGCAGTTTCACGGCCCGTCACACCACGGGGCGGGTGCTGCCGAATCGCCCCACACGTCAGCGTCGACGCGGCCGGCGATGGGGCCCTCCACCAGCGGCTCAGACAAGATGCGCGAGCAGCCACCCGGTGGCCGCGATGTGGCCCAGCGTGACCAGCACGGACAGCCCGTGCAGCCACTTGAAGCGCCGGCGCTGGCCGGCGTCGGTGGCGCGGTTGATGGCCGGCATCAGCCATTGCCGCACGGGCACCGTGCTGAGCGCCACCGCCGCCAGCCAGGCGCCAGCGGCGGCGTCATGCGGCCACCACAGCACCGCCGCCAGGGCCGCAGTGGCGATAACGAACAGGTAGAACCACGGAAAGGCCTTGCGCAAGGCTGCACCGGCGGCAGGTGCTGGCAGCGTGTTGAACAGGAAGGCCGCGAAACCAAAGGAATACAGGGTCATGCCGCCGAACAGCAAGGCCGTGGCCAGCACAGCAAAAGACAGGGTCATGAATGCGCCTCTGAGCAGAAGGTGGGTCTGGCGACGCGTCGCCAGCGGTCAGCGGGGGTTATCCCATCCAGCGCCCGGTGACGGGGCCGTGGGGTCATTCCAGACCGCGCTCAATCTGGGCCTGTGGCCGGGGCGCGATCAGCGCGCCGGCACCGTGTCGGTGCGCAGCACCGGGTACAGCTGGTAGCGCTCGTCCCAGGAAGGATGGCGCCGCTCGAAAAAGGCCAGCCGCTGCGCGGGGCTGGCGGCGAAGGCCGGGTCTTCGGCCAGCTTCTGGCGGAACTGCGCGGCCAGCGCCGGGTCGGCCGCCAGCTGGCTGCGGGCCACCTCTTCGGCCACGTAGGGCTCCATGTATTCCTTCTGCTCGAAGGCATTGTTGAACCAGCCCCAGCGCACCAGGGCGTCGGGCGCCGCCGGCTCCAGCAGGGCCATCACCAGGCGGGCCTTGGGCTGGGCGATGGGCACGAACAGGCTGCCGGCCGGCACCTCGCGCGGCTCGGTCGCCCAGGCCCCGCCCAGCGTCAGCGCCTGGCGGCCCTCGAAAGAGCCCGGGGAAAACTGGGTCAGTCTGGCGCGAAAGACCTGCACGTCGCGGGCTGGCAGGGCCAGGCCCAGCGCCTGCGACAGGATGCCGTGCTGGCCCAGCTTGGCCGCCACTGCCGCCGCATGCGCCGGCGCGACCAGGTAGCCGCCCCGGGGCGCCACCACCACGGTGCTGGGCTGCAGGTCGTCGCGCAGCGGCAGCTGCCAGACCTGGGGGCTCTTTTCGTCATAGCGCGTCATCAGCGCACCCGAAATGTCCGACGGCGTGCGCGTGTAGGCGTAACCGCGGAAATCGATCAGGCGTTGCTGCGCGCTGGCGGTCCAGTCCAGGGTCACGGCCTGCCCGCCCAGCTGCAGCGCGCGCTGATCGGCCGCATCGGCCGCGGCCAGCCAGGCGGCGCCGTGGCGGGCCACCTGGTCCAGCACGGCCAGCACGGTGTTGCGGGTGATGCGCACGCGGGTCGGGTAGTCCTTCCACGAATGGGTCTCGACCAGCATGGCGTAGCGGTTGCGCCAGGCGAAGTAGCCGGTGGAAAAGCGCGGTGTCGACACGCCGTCGACAAAGCCCGAAGCCGGTTCGTCCTCGACCCGGAACGACGGGTAGAAAGGCAGCGGCAGCGACCCTTGGGCCGCCAGCGCCGCGATGACCCCGTCACGCAGCGCCCGGCCGGCTTCGTGCAGGCCCGCGTCGCCGCTGTGCAGGGGCTCGACCTGGATCGACACGTCGTGCTCGAACTGCGCCCCGTCGGTGACGTGCAGGTCGATGGTGGCCAGCGGGTCCCAGCGTTGGACCAGGGCCAGCATGGCCTGCATTTCGGGCGCATCGGCCTTGGCGTAATCGCGGTTGAGGTTGAGGTTCTGGCCCGTGGTGCGCCAGCCCATGGCTTCGGGGCCGCGCTGGTTGGGGCGGTTCCAGGCGCCGAAGCGCTCGTGGCCGTCGACGTTGAAGACCGGCACGAAGAGCAGCACCTGGTGGTCGAGCACGCCGGCGCCGGCCTCGCCGTCCAGGATCTGGCGCAGCAGCAGGAAGCCCGCGTCCTTGCCGTCGATCTCGCCGGCATGGATGCCGCCCTGCACCAGCGTGACCGGCAGGTGGCGGCGGGCCGCATCGGCCGGGCGCAGAGCGCCGCTGCGCGTGACCACCAGCACCTGCATCGGCCGGCCCTCGGGCGTGCGGCCGAAGGTCTCGCAGCGGACCTGACGCGGGTAGCGCCGGGCGAAGGCCAGGCACAGCGCCTGCACTTCGGCATAGCGGCCGGTCTGGCGAAAGCCGCTGCGCTCGGCCAGCGTGGTCAGCGGCCCGGCAGCGGGCTGCGGCGGCGGGGCGGCGGCGGCCAGGGCGCTGAGGGTGGACAGCAGCCCAGCGCCCAGCGCGGCACGACAGGACAGGCGACAGGCAGCAAAAGGCATCGGGGCAGACCGGTAGTCAACGGGATCGGATCGTCGGGCCGCAGTCTACGTGCCGACCTGGGGCCGATGGCTTGCGGGACTCGGTGCTGGCGCTGCGCAGCCGCCTGAACGACGGCATCGACGCGTGCTCAGTCCTTGACCACGCCGCCCGAAGGCTCGGGTATGCCTTCATGCGTCAGCAGGCGCCGCAGCACTTCCTCGAGCAGCTCGCGGCAATGACCGCTGGCGCTGTACATCATGGCGTGCATGGCCGCATCCTTGGCGTTGGTGCTCTCGCAGACGAGGCTGTAGTGCTCAAAGGCGTTGAGTTTGGTCAGCAGGTCGGCCAAGTGATTCGGGCACTCGCACTGCACCTGGGACGGCATCTGGCTGAGCTGCTGAAGAAAGACATCGGTGTAGCGCGGCGGTGCCGCCGAATGCCGCAGCATGCGTGAGAACGCCGCCGGCGGCGTCGGGTCGATGGCCAGGCCGAGCTGGCAGATGCGCGCCAGTTGGGCCGGGTCGGTGGGCGCAGCCAGCGCGATGACATCGGCCGCATCGAGCCGAGCCAGAACCTGGCGACTGCTGAAGCCGTAGACCACGATGACGACGGGGGCCCGGGTCGCTGCCCGAACGCGTCGAAGGACTGCAGGCAGGTCGTTGGTGACCACAGGCGCGTCGACGATCACGGCATCGACCGCCGGCAGCGAAGCGAATTCGCTGGCCGGCAGCGCAGGCAACACGTCCTGCACACGGACGTCGGAACGCGCCTGCCAGGCAGCCTGCAGCACAGCGGCCAGCGCGGCACCGCAGACCAGCACCCGACAGCCTGTCGCGCGTGACCTCGACTCGCGCAGCGGCAGCTCCTTGAACCGGGCCGCGATCTGCACATCGCTCAGGCCGGCCACAGTGCTGATCGCATGCCCGGCATCGACGGCCGCCTTGATCAGCGACAGGCGCTCGATGTCGCCGCGCGTGTACAGGCGCACGTTGCCGGCGTTGCGAGTTGGTTCCACCGCCGCATGGCGCGACTCCCAGACGCGGATGGTCGGCACCGGGATGCCGGTGAGCTTGGACACTGCGGCAATCCGGTACTGCCCGTCGTTGGCAACGGGGGCACGGGGTGAGCAAGATTTCATGTCGGCCGGGTCCTCTTTCCTCTTCTCTGAACCCTGCACTCTGCACGCTGAACGGGGCGGTGCCAACCCGGTCCGGTCCTTATTGACCACCATCACCCGACCCTAACACTCCATCTGCCGCGCTTGGCACGCACCCCCGAGTCGCGACCGGATATGCGTCCACAGGCCTGGCGTCAGGCGTGGTTCTCAGCGCTGCGCCTGCGCCCTCACCTGGCGCGCGCGCTCGAGCAGCAGCATGTGGGGCAGCGTCAATGCAGCCAAACCGACAAAGACCAGCTGCATCACCCAGGGCGCCAGCGCCATGCCGCGTGTCAGCCAGCCGATGCCTGCCAGTGCCGTCAGCACCGCCAACGTCGGCCACAGTGCCAAGGCCAGGGCTTCGCGCAGCCCGGCGCCAGGCAGGCTGGCGAGGGTCCTCAAAATATGCCGCGGGCTGTGCATGGCGCAGAAGTAAATGGTGAACGCCACCAACGGCGGCGCCGTCACCGACACCGCGGCCAGGGCCGCCAGCTCGCAGGCGGCAGCGCGCGATGTCCGGGCTAGCAGCACACAAGTCAGCGCAGTGGCCGCCAGCCAAGGCGCAGCCAACTGACTCAGGACTGGCGTGACGAAGGCCGCACTGCCCGGGCCGGCGACCCAGCCCAGCAGCTGCTGCAGTTCCGTGCGGTGCCCGAGCGCCGGCAAGACAATGACGGCGCCACCGTACAGGCCGCGCGCGAGCACCGGGACCCCGGCAGGCGGATCACCCCCGAAGTGCACGGCGGAGAACACCAGAAAGGCGCACAGGAAGGGCGTGGGTGCGAGGTACCAGCAGCCCACGACGGCGGCGGCCAGGCCGATGTAGAGCAGCGCGAACAGGGCCCAAGCCCTGACACCGACGACGCCGAAGAGCCTGCGCGCGAACACCGCGTCGAAGGCACCGTGCGGCATGCCCAGCAACAGGGTCAGCACGCCGGCAACGAGCAGTTCCTGGAGCGCGCCGAGGCGGGCCCCGGCAAGGCCGGCGACGACGGCCGCCAGCGCGATGGCAGAGAAGCTCCGGCCCTGCCAGCGCAGAACGCGTGTCACGCCGGGCTTCACACCGTCTGGGCCTGCGCCGTGCCGGGTGACACGGCGCACAGCAGCTGACGCAGGAAGAGACCGGTCGGCAGCGACGCCGCCACGGCGACGCGGTCCAGGAAGGTGCCCCGGTCGCTGAGAAAGCGCACGATGCGCGGCGTAGCGGTCCTCTCGAACAAACGCGTAAAGAGCTCGGGACCGCGCTCGGGGTGGCTGCGCAGCACGTCCAGGAACAGGCGGTCCATCAGCCGCGTCAGCAGCGGGTCTGGAGAGTGGCCCACCGGGTCGCTGCCGCTGCGCAGCGCCGCGCTGCAGCCGTCGGCCCAGCGCTGGATGCGCTGGAAGGCATAGCCGGTGGCGGGCCGGGCCGCACCGCGCATCAGGCCGACTTGCCTATGGCCGCAGCCGGGCGCGGCGTCTTGCCGCGTCAGGCCCATCGGTAGGATGCCTGCCTCGGTGCGCAGCACCTGGGTGGACGCGCCGCCGCACAGGCGCTGCACGGCCTGCTGCTGGCGCTGGGCGAGCTCGGCCGGCCCGCGCGGCTGGGGATCGAACAGCGTGGTTTCGACCAGCGCGCGGTCGGCGGCCAGCGGCAGCACATAGGTAAAGGCCACCGCGCCACGGAGGTCGCTCGCGAAGTCCATCAGTTCGACCCGCCCAGGGTCGAACACCGCGCGGTCGCAGACCAGCTCTTCGCCCAGGAAGGACTGCCACAGCAGCGCATCACCGCGCCGCGGCGGCTTCGGCGGACGGGTATCGATGACCCGCGCCGTGGTCAATCCGCCTGCCGAGGTCTCGATGCGCCAGCCGCCCGCGACCGGCCGGGGCGGCCCCTGCACCGTCACACCCGTCTGCAGCCGCACGGCGGTGCTGGCCTGGATCGCCTGAAGCGCATGGTCGTAGAAAGCGCCGGACTCCAGCAGCTGATAAGGCGTGCGCGCGCAGTCGACTTGCACGACTTGACTTCGATGGCGCAAGGCCACCTGAGACCAGCTGCGTTTCACCAGCGGCTCGTAGCGGTGCGGGCCCGCGCGCCAGAAGCACCAGCTGCGGTCGTGGCGATAGGCCGTGCGCGCTTCGAGCACCGCGACGCGCCGGCACGGGCCGGCTTCCTCGGCCAGCCGCAGCGCCAGGCTGAGGCCGGCACAGCCGCCGCCGAGCACCACCAGGTCCAGGTCAGTCGCCATGGCCAGCCGACGTGAGGTGGACCGCGCCCGGGTGAGCGGACGGCGCAGGCAAGGCCATCCCGTAGGTCCAGCCGACAGCACCGGTCGCACCGGTCGCGTCGCTGCGCTGCGGGCCGGCCGTCCCGCCCAGCGCGCGCAGCGTGACCGCTGCCTTGGCTGCGCTGCCAACCGCCGCCCGCGACGACCAGCAGTCGCCGTCGCGCTGTCGCAAGACAACGCCGATTTCCTGGTAACCGCGGGCGGCCACCAGAATGCCAGCGCGCGCCGCGGCTGGCAGATGGTGAAGGCCCTGCTCGCCGCTGGCGTAGTGGCGATCGGCCAGCGCCAGCAAGGCGTACACAGCTTGCACTGCCGTCGCCCGTACCGCGCCGACCGGGTCGACCAGTGCCGCCGGCTCGAGCGCGCCCACCAGCGTCGCTGGCAGATAGCGGCGGCCGCGCAGCGCGTCCTCGCGCACGTCGCGGCAGATGTTGGTCAGCTGCATCGCAATGCCCAGGTCGATGGCATGCGGCAGCGCCTCGAACGCGGCCACGTCGAGCGCCGCCGTCATCATCAAGCCGACCGTACCGGCCACCCGGTAGCAATAGGTCAGCAGATCGGCCGTATCGGCGATGCGAACCTCGCCCAGGTCGCCTTCGACGCCACGGATCAGTTCGAGCGGGATCTCGGCATCGATGCCGCAACCCGCCATCAGCTGCAGCATGTCGCGCAGGGTCGGATCTTCGGATTGGCCGCTTTGCAGCGCCTGGCGGGCCTTCGCCAGCTCGGCGCGGGCCACGGCGGGCGGCAGGCCCTCGTCGGCGAGATCGTCGATGTGGCGGCAGTAGCCATACAGGCGTGTCGCTCGCTCGGCATGGCGAGCGCTCAGCAGACGGCGCGCCCAGTGGAAGGTGTGACCCCGCTGCGCCAGCACCCCGTCGGCGGCGCTGTAAGCCACATCCGCATCCGCAAGCTTCATCAACGCGAGCGCGGTCATGCGACGCGCGTCTCGGTGCGCACCACCAGCTCGGCCACTGGAATCATCGCGTCGACGGCCTTGGCCGAGCACAGCACGCCGGGCAAACCGGCACCGGGGTGCGTCCCCGCGCCGACAAGGTAGAGGTTGCGGATGCCTTCGGCGCGGTTGTGGAAACGGAACCAGGCCGACTGCCTGAACACCGGTGCCACCGAAAAGCCGGCCCCGTTGACGCTGAGGTAGTCGTGCTTGAAGTCCCGCGGCGTCATGCTGAATTCGGCCGTGATGGTCTCCGACAGCCCCGGCAGGATCGTGCGCTCCAGTGCAGCCACGATGCGGTCGCGCAGCAGCGGCGCCTCGACGGCCCAGTCGATGTCCGCCTGCAGATTGGGCACCGGGCACAAGACGTAGAAGCTGTCGCAGCCGGCAGGCGCAAAGCTCGCGTCGGTGGCCGTCGGCCGGTGCAGGTAGAGCGAGAAATCGTCGCTCAGGACCTTCTTGTTGAAGATCTCGTCGAGCAGCTCGCGGTAGCGCTCGCCCAGCCAGATCGTGTGGTGGGCCACGCCCGGGTAGGTCCGGCGGGTGCCGAAGTAGAGGACGAACAAACCCATCGAGTAGCTCGCCGTGGCCAGCTTGAGCCGTGACGACCACGCCTGCTGGGCTTTCGGCACCATTGAGGTGTAGAGGTGGGCTGCGTCGGCATTGGAGACCACCAGATCGGCCGCGATGACGCCACCGTTGGCCAGCTCGACCGCGGTGGCGACGCCGGCTTCGACGCGGATCCGGCTCACGGTCGTGCCCAGTTGCACGGCCACGCCGCGCCGCTCCATCAGGGCGCCGAGTGCGCGGGTGATGGCGCCGGTGCCGCCCATCGCGAAGAACACGCCGTGCGCCCGCTCGAGGTAGTGGATCAGACCGTAGATGCTGGTCGTATCGAAGGGGTTGCCGCCGACGAGCAGGGGCTGGATGGAAAAGGCCTGGCGCAGCTTCTCGTTTTTCAGGAAGGTGGTCACCAAGCCCCAGACGGTGCGGTCGCAGCGCAGGCGGACCAGACTGGGGATCACGCGCAGCATGGTGACAAAGCGGTCGAAGGGCTGGTCCGACAGCCGCGTGAAGCCGATGTCGAAGAGGCGCTTAGAGTGCTCGAGCAGGCGCAGATAGCCGGCCCGGTCTTCGGCCGAGATGCGGCCGATCTCGGCCAACGTTTCGTCCAGGGTGCCGCCGTAGTCGAAGTGCTCGCCGTCGGCAAAGCAGAAGCGGTACCAGGGCTTCAGTGGCACCAGTTCGACATGGTCGGCGAAGCGCTCGCCGAAGAGGGCAAACAGCTCCTCGAACAGGAAGGGTGCTGTGATCACGGTCGGTCCGGCGTCGTGGCGGAAACCGTCGCGCTCGAAGACCTGGGCCCGCCCGCCGAGCTGGCGGCAGCGGTCGATCAGCGTGACGCGGTAACCCTTGGCACGCAGGCGCAGCGCGCTGGCGATGCCGCCGAAGCCGGCACCGACCACGACCGCATGCGGCACGCCGGCCACTTGGCGAGCGGCAGACTCGGGCGCGCGGGCGCGCGGCTCATAGCCCCGTACGGGGGCTCTTGCGTATTCGGCATTCATCTTGGCGTCCTGCCAGCAAGCAGGAATTCGGCAGCGATTTGGTGGGGGTCTGGCAGGGGTCTGACAGGGAAGTGGCAGTGATTCAAAAGGCGGCTGACGTCACGACGCCAGCCGCCATCGAACCCTCAGCGGGTGCTGGTTTCAGCGGCGCTCTTGCGCGCTGCGATCATGTAGATCAGGACACCGAACACGGCCTTCGCGACGACGTCGGCCACGGTGTAGCCCACCTGCACGGCCGTCGTTGCCGCGCCACCCGTGAACCCGATCATCGGGAACACGAAGACCAGCGGGTAGAACAGCCACGACAGCACGGTCACCCAGCGCGCCGCGCTGACCAGTCCGCGCGCATCCTTGGGCTGGGTCGCGATCGAAGCCTTCAGGCCGACGAACAGGTCATAGACGATGACGGCGAAAGGCACCATGGCCAGCGCCCACCACGTCCAGCGCGTGCCCGGGTCGGACGAAATTTCGCCCGGGTAGCCCAGCAGGACCATCAGCGCGGCAAGCAGACCCAGCTTGGTTGCCTTGGCACGCGTCTCGGCAGGCGACAGCCGCATCACCAGGATCAGTTCGATCAGCAACAGCGGCACCGTCAACAGCCAGTCCACATAGCGGTAGGCGTCGTTGAACTTGACGCCGGTCTGCTTCATCGAGCCGTCCACCAGTGTGTAGGCCGCTTCCCAGCTGTTGAAGATCCGCACGTAGTGGTAGAGCGCGATCAGGGTCACCAGGCCGGTCACGGTGAGCGCCGTTCGGTAGGGCGGCGCCACCTGCGAGCGCGAGAGAAAGAAGAAAACCGTTGCCGCACCCATCACGGCGATCGTGAACGAGAAGGCGTTGTAGACGAGGCCGAACTGGCCTGGGGAGATGACATCCATGGGAGCGGGTGCTGAAGTTGGGAGAGGCTGGATGTTACTGTTCGTTGACTTTTTGAAGATGTTTTGAATATCCATAACCTCTTCATCAACAGAGTCAAGACCATCGACCTGTGCCCCCCCCCTGACCCCGGCCGGCGTATGGATCCTGCCGGCCACTTCCGGCTCAACCGGAGCCTGAAACCGGGCCGCACGCGAGCAGCCCGGCAAGGCTATGAGCGGAGCAGGACGTTCGCAGCCTTTCCGCCACCAACTTCGACAGCCACGACATGACCCTGGGCTACCTGATGCTGGCCATGGCGGCGCTGTCGATCAGCGGGCTGTGGCTGGTCCTCGATCGCGGTCATGCCCTGGACCTGCTGGGTTGGCAGGCCGCCTGGCCACACCTGGCCGGCGGGTCAGGGGCGGCGCGTCTGGCAAGCTGGCACGGCGCCGTGCTGACGCTGGCGCTGGTGGGTCTGATCACGCCGCACGTGGCGGCGATGCTGGAGCGTGATGTTTTCGACGGCCAGCGCGCGGCGCTACGCCGTAGGCTCGGCTGACCGGGTGGGTGTGCCGCCGGCCGCGCCAGGCCGGGTTCACGCCGAAAGGCGGGTCGAGCCGAGCAGCGCGTCGAGCTGAGTGAAGGTCTCGGCCATCCCGCCGGTGCTGCCGGAGCCTATGGCCTCGTCGAGCGCAGCCTTCGACGGATAGAGCTCGTGCATGACGAGCAGCGTCTGCCCGGCCCTGTCCTCGAAAGTGACCGTGGTGATCTGCCCGCTGCCGCCCGCTTCTTCATTGGTCCAGACGAGACGCGAGGGCGCTGTCACCTCGAGGTAGCGGCCATGGAAGGCCATGGGCTCCGGCGCCGCCGGGTGGCGGAACACGAGGCGGTAGGTGCCGCCCACGCGCACATCGAGCTCGCAGCTCAACAGCGTCAGGCTGTAGGACTTCGGCACCCACCAGCGCTGGAACAGTTCAGCCCGGGTCCAGGCCTCGAAGACGAGGCGCGGCGGGGCGTTGAGGGTTCGGGTGACAACCTGCTCGCGCTCGGTCGTGCGCTCCACCGAGGTTGGATGCGGGACCAGGCCAGGCTGACTCCTTCTTTCTGCGTCCATCGACTCGCTCCTTGTTTTTAACCCAGCTTGCAGGTCCGCACGCGGCCGACCTTTTCGGTGGTGACCAGCCCCGCCTGTGCCAGCACACCGACAGGCTTCTTCATGCCCGTGAGGGTCATACGGAACGGCAGGGCGAGGTCGGTGATGGAAGCGTCGGCGCGCCCCAACTGCTCGAGAACGCCGTGGCGCCGCCGCGCCCACGACAGCCTGTGGAACGCCGAGAATCCGCGCCGACATGGTCAGCACCAGCAAAGAAGCATACCGAATGCGGTTCACGGGCCTCTTCGAGGCCGTCGCGGAGGGCCGCCGCTGGCCGGCCGGCGGACGGGCCGCTGCATGACGCACGATGACCGGCGGCTGGCCTGGGCCTTGCTGGCCTCACTGCTGCTGCACGCGCTGCAGTTGAGCCTGGACTTCGGTGACGGGGTGGGGCTGCCCGGTCTGGCCTTGCCATGGCAGACGCGGCGGGCAGAGGCGCCCGAGATCCGGGTCCTGCTCGAACCGGCCGCCGCGCTGGCGGCACCGCCGCCGCTGCCACTGCCGCTCGATCAGCGGTCGCCGCCCGGGCCCACAGACGCGGTGACGGATGCACCAGCCTGGGACGGCGCCACGCTGCGGCCGGTGGCGGCGCTGGCGGCTTCTGCGCCGGCCCCGACACGCAGCGCCGCCGCTACGCCGGCTACGCCAGCTGCATCGGCTGCATCGGCTGCATCGGCTGCATCGGCTCCGGCGCCGGCTTCAGCCCCGTCGGCCGCGCCGGTCGAGCCCGCCAGCACGCGAGCCGAGCCCGAGATGCCGAAAGCGGCCGTGCCGCCACCCGCGCCGGCGCCCGTGCCGGCAGCGTCCGATCCGCTGCGGCGCATCGCCGACAGCGGCGGCCTGCCGTCGGCGCTCCGCCCGGCGCCGGCTCTGCTGGCACTGCCGCGCGCCGATGCCGCTGCGCCGCGCGTGACCAGCGTAGCGCGCGGGCCTGCGGTCGAGGTCGCGGCGGCGCCGGCGGCAGCCAGTCCCGAGACCGCGGCGCGCGAGGCCCGGCAGGCTGCGGCAGCCGCCGAGGCCCGCCGCGAGGAAAGGCTGCGCGCCATCGGACGGCAGTTGGACGAAGAAGCGGCGCAACGCGACACGGCGGCGGCAGCGGCCGGGTCGGCGCGGCCCCTGCCCTCGGCCAGCCCCTTGCGCCGCGGCCGGCTGTTCGGCCTGGCCGACCCGGACACCGAGTTGATCCTCTACGCAGAGGCCTGGGCGCGCAAGATCCAGCTGAACCTGACCTTCGAGCTGGTGCGCGAAGCAGCCCGGCGTCCTCACGCCGACCCTCTGGTGACCGTGGCCGTGCGCAGCGACGGTTCCATCGAGTCGGTGACCTTCGTCAGGTCCAGCGGCGTGGCCGAACTCGATGAAGCAATCCGCCGCGTCGTGCAGAGCCAACGACCCTACCCGCCCTTCTCACCGGCGCTGGCGCGAAGCTACGACGTCATCGAAATCCGCAGGACCTGGCACTTCGACATGGCGATCCGCCTCTACTGAGCGCCGCCACCACCCGGCCGGTGCAAGCGGAAACCGATCCGCCAGTCACGGTCTTGAGCGGACCCGCGGCGGCCGTCAGCGGGTCGGACCGTAGGGCATCAGCGCCTTGGCGGCTTCGACGCGCAGCGCCAGGGGCGCGGCCTCGTCGTGCATCACCCGCAGCAGGAATTGCGCGGCAGCGGGGTGGACGTCGCTGCGGCCGGGCGGCCGCGTGTCGGCGACAGCCGGCTCGACCGCGGCTGCCTGCAGGCCCTGCAAGCGCTGCAGGGCGGCATCGAGCCAGGCCGGCTGGATGGGGACCACGCGCGACAGCAACTCCGCCTGGCCGTCCTGGTTGGGGGGCAGGTCCAGCCAGGGCGTTTCTTCGAAGACGGGGGCCAAGTCCGCGGCAACGAAGGCCGACCACGGGCCCGCGGCCTGGACAGCCCGGGGGATGGACACCGGCACGGCCACCACCTGCATCGCCACGCGGTGCAGCGGCACCTCGGCCATGTAATGGCGGCGCAGGTTTTCGAGCAGAGCCCGGCCTTGCATCGCATCCACCGCGACGGCCAGCGAGAACCACAGTTGCAGGCCGTCGCTGCCGTTGACGGCCACGGCCGGGGCCGGCAGGTCCAGGTCGGTCTGCACGCCTTGCCACACCGCGCCCAACGCTTGCCAGGCGGCCGGCCCGGACACGTCCAGCACCAGGGCACGAACTGCGTCAGCGCCCGGCAGCGGCGTGCCGCTGGTCAGGAACAGCCTTTGGTATTCGCGGGCCAGTCGGCTCAGGGGGGCGTCAGGGGTCATGGGTCAGGCGTCATGCGTCATGGGTAGGGACGGAGAATCCGCGTTGGTTCAGGCAACAGCACAGGGGACAGGGTGAGTATTCAACTCTTTGCATTCGACACGCCCAACGGCCGCAAGGTCAGTGTGGCGCTGGAAGAGATGGGCCTGCCCTACACGGTGCGGGTGCTCGACATCGGCCAGGGCGAGCAGTTCGACCCGGCCTTTCTGGCCATCAGCCCCAACAACAAGATCCCGGCCATCGTCGACCCCGACGGGCCCGGTGGCCGGCCGATCAGCGTGTTCGAGTCCGGCGCCATCCTGCTGTACCTGGCCGACAAGACCGGCCAGTTCATGCCGCGCGATCCGGCAGCCCGCGTGGCGGTGCACGAATGGCTGATGTTCCAGGTGGGTGGATTCGGCCCCATGCCCGGCCAGGTCCACCACTTCCTGGCGGTGCCGGACGAGACCGATCGCCGCTACGGCCTGGCGCGCTTCATGGCCGAGACGCGGCGACTGTATGGCGTGATGGACCGCCGACTGGCGGCCCACGCCCACTTTGCCGGCGCCTTGTCGATCGCCGACTTCGCGATCCTGGGCTGGGTCTGGCGGCACGCGCGGCACCAGGTGGACCTGGCCGACTTCCCGAACGTGCAGCGCTGGTACCAGGCCCTGATGGCCAGGCCCGCAGTGGTGCGTGGCTTTGCGGTGAGCCTGAAGCAGGGCTGAAGGCGCCCGGGCCCAGCACCCGGGCTCAGGGCAAACCGACAGCGGGCTTGCCGGTCGTGTACAGCGTATACAGCCCGTTGATGAAGTTGTGCAGCCGGTCGTAGTTGCGCAGGTCCTGGTATTGCGGGAACTTCAGGCTCTTGACCAGCGCATCGCGGTTCATGCCCTGCGCGATGCCGGCCTTCATGGCGGCCTGGAAGTCGCCCAGCAGGCGCGCTTCGTCAAGCACGTCCTGCTTCGTGCCGATGTCGCCATGGCCGGGCAGGAAGCGGTCGACATCCATCACCGCGATCTTCTGCAGCACCGCGATCCAGTTGTCCACCGACGGCGTGAACGAGGTGTTCGACCAGTTGCGCCGGGCGAAGGGCCCGCCCACGAAGACGGTGCGCGCATGCGGAAAGTGCACCAGCAGGTCGCCCGGGTTCTGCCCCGCGCCCGGGTGCACGAGCCGGATGGTGCGACCGCCCAGCGTGATGGTCATGTCGCCCTGCAGCGCCAGGTCGGGCAGGTCCATGCGCAGTTCGGCCGGGTCGAGCTGGAAGCGCTGGTAGTAGTCCATCCGGCGCGTCACTTCCTGCGCGTAATGCGTGCGCATCATCGTCACCGTGTCCTGGTGCGCGATGACGGTCGCGCCCAGTGCGTGGAAGGCCGTGTTGCCGAAGACGTGGTCGCCGTGGAAGTGGGTGTTGATGACGTAGCGGATGGGCTGGTCGGTGACGCTGCGGATGCGCGCGATCAGCGCCCGCGCATCGGCCGGGTGCTGCCCGCTGTCGACCACCAGCACACCTTCGGACGTGACCAGGAAGGCCGAATTCGACGAGCTGTCGTGGTAGTGGAAATAGAGGTCGGGGGCGACCTGCTTGAGCTCGATGGGCAGTTCCTGGTGACGCGCTGAAGCCGGCAGGCCAGTCATGTGGTCGGCCCGGGCCGGCGCAGCCAGCGCCACCATCAGCACCAGCCCGAGGCCGGCTGCAAACGAGGGATGTGATTTCATTTCGGGGGCATCGGGTACTGGATGAAGGGCGGCTTGGGTTCCTGGCCGGGCGGCAGGAAGTCCGGCGCCGGTTCGCCCACCGGGCCCAGCTGCTTGATGAACTGGTACATCGCGCGCAGGTCTTCGGGGGTGGTGGCGGCGGTGCTCCAGAAGGGCATCGGCGGGCGCGCCCGCAGGGCCTTCATGTAGATCACCCACTGGTCCTCGGTCAGCGCGGCCACGTTGGTGCGCAGGTTGGTTCCGTAGGTGGTCCCCCAGGGACCACGCCAGCCTTGCGGGCCGCTGCCCAGCAGCCAGCGGTCTTCGGCGACGCGGCCTTCGCTGTTGGCGTAGCCGGCGGTGTGGCAGTTGTTGCAGTGCCCGGTCTGCACCATGTAGCGGCCGCGTTCGAGCTGTTGCGGGTCGGGCTTGGTGTCGGCTGCCAGGGCCGGGGCCCCGTGAGCGCCCAGGGCGCAGGCCAAGGCCAGCGCCGCGCGGCGGCTGGGGGATGGAGAGGTGGTCGTCATCGGTTCTGCCTTCAAATTCAGACGGCGGACTCTAGGCGCAGGCCGCCCCCCAGGCGATGTAGGTTTGCTCTGATTGCGTTTTGCGCGATGCCTGCATGCGCAGGCGACGCAGGGCCTGGAGAGCGTGTTCGACCCCATCACCACCGATGTGGCCACCCTCAAGGCCGGCTCGCTGCGGGCGCTGGCCGTTGCGCAGCGGCTTCAAGGGCCGTCTGCCGGGCCCAGCACCAGGTCTGCGAATTGCGCCAGCGTGGCGCGCATGTGTGCCCGCTTGGCGGCCAGCGTGGGCAGCTGTTCGGCCAGCGGGCCGTCCAGCAGCAGGCCGGCCAGGCCGTGCACCAGCGCCCAGTAGGTGCTGGTCAGCGACAGGTCCTGGGCGCCGCCGTGCAGCAGGGCCACCAGACGCAGCAGTTGCCCGTGTGACCGCTCCGATGCCGCCATCGCGGCCGGAAAGCGGGCCGGGTCGCAGACCTCGCGCCTGAACATGATGCGGAACACGCCCGGGTGCTCGATGGCGTGGCCCACATAGGCGCTGCCGGCCTGCACCAGGGCGCGCCGCAGATCGGGCGCGGCGGCCGCGCCGGCAGCCGGCGGTGCGTGGGCCGCCGCGATGGCGTCATTGGCCTTGGCCATGCGCCGCGCCAGTTCGTCGAAGCCTTGCGTCACCAGTTCGGCCAGGATGCTCTCGCGGTCGGCGAAGTGGTGGTATGGCGCCTGGTGCGTGACGCCAGCACGGCGCGCCACCTCGCGCAGGCTCAGCGCCTGCAGGCCTTCGGCTTCGAGCAGGGCCTCGGCGGTGGCCAGGATGCGCTCGCGCAGGGCCAGCGGCTTGCGGGCGGCTGGGCGCCGAGGCGGGCTGACAGTCTTGCGGGCGGTCGTCATGGGATGACTTGACAGTGTCTGGTTCGGCCATTATGGTTCAAGCCATACTAGACACTGTCTAGTAACCCCCCCTCCTGTGGAGCAACCCATGAACACCCTGACCCTGAATCGCGCCTGGCCCGGACCGGGCGCCGTGCTGGCTGAAGCCGCGGCGCGCCAGCGCACGCTGACGCTGCTGGCCCTGCTGCTGCTGGCTGCCATGCTGCCGACGGCACTGGCGCTGGGCCTGGACGGACGCGAGATCCGCGGCGTCAGTGTCTGGGTCAAGCCGCTGAAGTTCATGGCCGCGCTGGCGCTGTTCAGCTTCAGCACAGCCTGGTTCATCGGCCTGCTGCCCGAGGCGCGGCGCAAGACGCGGGCGGTACGCTTCATCGTGGCCAGCATCGTCGCTGCGGGTGGGCTGGAGGTGGGCTACATCACCCTGCAGGCGGCGCTGGGGCAGGCCTCGCACTACAACTTCAGCGACATCCCGCACCTGGTGATGTACCAGGCGATGGGGGCGGGTGCGCTGCTGCTGT
Organism: Rubrivivax sp.; assembly: GCA_040400915.1. GTDB lineage: Bacteria > Pseudomonadota > Gammaproteobacteria > Burkholderiales > Burkholderiaceae_C > Rubrivivax. Next base: position 77,830 of record JBBAPI010000004.1, on the reverse strand, counting down.
GCGTGACCCAGGGCGTGCTGGCGGTCCAGATCAGCCGCCACGGCTGCAGCGATGGGGACCCGGCCTGGCGCATGGCCGTGGTGCGCGGCCTGTGGCTGACGCTGGCGCTGGGCGCTGGCGCCGGTGCGGTGCTCGGTGGCCTGCAACCGCCGGCGGGTGCAGGCCTGCCCGTCACGGGCTGGCACAGCACCGCCGACCTGCGCCCCGCGCACTTCCTGGGCATCCACGCGCAGCAGTTCCTGCCCTTGCTGGGCCTGGCGCTGTCGGGCTGGCCCGTCGCCCGCGCCCGACGCTGGCTGAACGCGGCTGCCGGGGTCTATGGGCTGCTGTGGCTGGCGCTGCTGGCCCTGGGTCTGAACGGCGCGCAGCCGACCAGCCTGCCGGCGCAACTTTTCCGCTGAACGGGCACACCCGCTGCGCCCGCCAGAGGGCGCAGCGGACAATGCGCGGATGAAAGCCCCTGCCCGACTGCAAACCCTGCTCGATGAAGGACTCATCGACGCCGTGCTGCGCCAACTGAAAAGCGGCAAGGAAGCCGAGGTCTTCGTGGTGCGTTGCGGCGACGACATCCGCGCGGCCAAGATCTACAAGGAAGCCACCAACCGCAGCTTCCGCCAGGCCGTGGACTACACCGAGAACCGCAAGGTCAAGAACAGCCGGCAGGCGCGCGCCATGGCCAAGGGCACCAAGTACGGCCGCCAGCAGCAGGAAGCCGCCTGGCAAAGCGCCGAGGTCGATGCCCTGTACCGCCTGGCAGGCGCCGGCGTGCGCGTGCCCAAGCCCTACAACTTCTTCGAAGGTGTGCTGCTGATGGAACTGGTGGCCGACGCCAACGGCGAGGCCGCGCCACGCCTGAACGACCTGCCCTTCACCGCCGAGGAAGCCCGCGGCCACCACGCCACGCTGATCCGCGAGGTCGTGCGCATGCTGTGCGCCGGCGTGGTGCACGGCGACCTGTCGGAATTCAACATCCTGCTGGCCGCCGACGGTCCGGTCATCATCGACCTGCCGCAGGCCGTGGACGCCGCCGGCAACAACCACGCCCCGCGCATGCTGCTGCGCGACGTCGACAACCTGCGCCACTTCTTCGGCCGCAGCGCGCCCGAGTTGCTGGCCACGCAATACGGCCCCGAGATGTGGGACCTGTACGCCGCCGGCATGCTGCACCCCGACACGCCGCTGACAGGCCGCTACCTGCGCAAGCCGGGCGCGGTGGACCTGAGCGGCGTGCTGCGCGAGATCGAAGACGCGCGGCTGGACGAAGCGGCGCGGCTGCTGCGCATGGGCTGAGGCTCGCCATGACCCATCCGCAAGACGCCCGCCGCCACAGCCCGGCCTGCGAACGCAACGGCCCGCCCATCGCGGCGCAATTGCAGCGCATGCTGCCCGGGCACGGCCTGCTGCTGGAGATCGCCAGCGGCACCGGCCAGCACGCGGCTTGCTGCAGCGCCGCCCTGCCGGCGTGGCAGTGGCAGCCGACCGACCGCGATGCCGCAGACTTCGCCTCCATCGCGGCCTGGTGCGCCGGTCTGCCTCGGGTGCGGCCAGCGCTGACGCTGGATGTGTTGTCCCCGCTGTGGCACGGCGTGCCGGCCGAGGTGGACGCCCTCTTCTGCGCCAACCTGCTGCACATCGCGCCCTGGGCCTGCACCGCCGCCTTGATGCAAGGCGCCGCCCGACACCTCGCGCGGGGCGGTGTGCTGATCACCTACGGCCCCTACCTGGAAGACAGCGTGCCGACCTCGCCCGGCAACCTGGACTTCGACGCCGACCTGCAAGCCCGCAACCCCGCCTGGGGCCTGCGCCGGCTCACCGACGTGGCCGCCCAGGCGCAAGCCGCCGGCCTGCACTTGCGCGAACGCGTGGCCATGCCGGCCAACAACCTGCTGCTGGTGTGGGGCACTGCGGCAGCCGGCCGCAGACCGGCGTGACCGCGCTGAAGTACCTGCAGGGCTACCCGCCGGCGCTGCTGGCGCAGGTGGAAGGGCTGATCCGCGACGGCCGCCTGGGCGCCAGCGTGGCCCAGCGCTACCCGGAAAGCCACACCGTGCGCAGCGACCGCGCGCTGGTCGACTACGTCGGCGAGATCAAGGCCCGCCACATGCGCAGCGCGCCGCCGTTGGCCAAGGTGGCCTATGACAGCCAGCTGCACACCGCGCGGAACGCGCTGGGCACCCACACCGCCATCTCGCGCGTGCAGGGCGGCCAGCTCAAGGCCAAGCGCGAACTGCGCGTCGCCAGCCTGTTCAAGGAAGCCCCGGCGGCCTTCCTGCGCATGATCGTCGTGCACGAGCTGGCGCACCTCAAGGAGCGCCAGCACGACAAGGCCTTCTATGCGCTGTGCCTGCACATGGAAGGCGACTACCACCAGCTGGAATTCGACACCCGGCTGTGGCTGACGGCGCGCGAACTGGAACGGGGCCCAGCCCCCTCGCCCACCGCCTGAACCCCGAACACCGGTCCCTGCCCGCGCCGGCGCCGGCGCCGGCGTCGGGCGGCTGAAGATCAACCCAGGGCCCGGCTTTCAGTCGACCCCTTGCGGACCCGGGGCCAGACCGCTCGTGCAGCGGCCCGCGGGGTCGGAGCGACCCGCTCGAAGCTCGAGGGCAGCGGAAACAGCGCCTGCAGCCTTTCGCGGACGTGCAGCAGGCGCGGGTCGAGCGGATCGGCATCGTCGGTGGTGTCGTTGATGCAGAAGAAGTCCAGCTCGCCCACCGCGGCGACCAGCAGCGCCATGGCCTGGGCCGCGCCGGCTTCGCCACTGGCGACATAGGCATGGCGGTAGTCGCGGATCTGTGCCGTGCCGTGGGCCAGGGCCTGGCGCATCACGAAATCCGAGACCAGGGTCGGCTGGTCCCACAACCTGAACACCGTCGAGCGCACGGCGCTGAACAGATCGGGGGCCCGATCTTCCAGTTCGAACAGCATCGAGCGCAGCATCGGCCGCGGTGCGTGGGCAAAGGTCCGCAGCGTGTGGGCCCAGCGCAGGGCCTGGCTCTGCCCCGGCGCCGCAGGCCGGGCGGCGCGGGCGTCGAGCCACTCGATCGAGCACCGGCAGGCATTGGCCTGGAAGGAATCCCCGGGATGCACGGGCCCGGCGCCGACAGCCGGCTCGTCGGACCAGGCGGCAAAAACGCCCCCATCGAAGAACCACTCTGCCGGGCGCACCGGGGCGCCGAAGAAGACATCGTCGTTGAAATAGAAGAAGCGCTCGGACAGGCCCGGAATGCGGTGCACATAGGACTCGATATGGGCCGAATCGAAGGTCGGCAGCGCGGACGCCGGGATCAGGTCGCGGTGATCGACGAGGGTCAGCCGCCCGCTGGCGCGCAGCCAGGCCGGCGTCTGGGCGTCAGTCACGACATAGACCTGGCCGTGCTCGGGAAAGTAGCGCTCCAGCGCGCGCAGGCTGTAGCGCAACTCGTCGTTGTCGCGGAAGCGGCCCTCGACATTGCCATAGGCGGCCAGGCTGCCCTGGCCCTGGGCCGCTTGCCGGGCGGCGGCAGCGCTGCGCTTGCGGCGCCATGCCGGGTCATTGCCATCGACCCACAGGTAGACGATGTCGATAGCGGAATGCTGGGTCATGGTGGCTTGCAGGAGAAACAGCCGACACCACACTGCGCAGCCGCACGGCGGCTGCACAGCCAGGCGGTGCGGATAAGGGGGGGAGGTAGCAACGGAATCTGGATCCGTCGCCTGGGAAGGCGGGGTGACGGCCGCAGCACGGGGCCGGCCTGCCCGACATCGGGCAAAACCCACGATTTTACCCGGCCCGACCCCCTGGGCTTCGACTCAGATCTGACCGGCGATCTGACCGGCGAACGGCGCGCCGCTTCAGCCCGACCGCCGGAAGTCGTTGGCCACCCAGGCTTCGACGTTGGCGTTGCTGAAGCGGTAATTCGCGGCCACCCGCACGCGGGCCAGTTCGCCGCCGTCGGCATCGAAAGCCGCCAGCGTGGCGTAGGGGTCGTCCTCGTCGGGCACGATGTCCAGCACCACCTTCACGCGGCCGGCTTCGGTCAGCACCGAGGTTTCCTTGTGCAGCAGCGCGTGCTGCGCCTGTTCATGCCGGCGCACCACCTCGTGGGCCGTCTTCACCAGCGTGTTGAAGGCGTTGGTTTCCAGCGGCTTGGGGTTCTTCTTGTCGCGGCCCATGGTCCAGGGGCCGGTCAGCGCCGGTTCGGGCTCGCCCTGGCGGATCATTTCCACCGCCCAGCCCTCGTCGTCGTTGTTCTTGATGACGCGCGCCGTCCAGCCGTTGTCGCGCCACAGGCGGGGTTCGTGGATGGGCGCGTCGGCGCCGTCGTCGTTCGGTGTTTCGTCCATGCCATGATTGTCGGCGCAGGCGGCGCGCCAGCGACTTGGTGCACTGCACAATAGCGTTTTGACACCCACCGGGAGACGGCATGCGGCGCGTTGTTTTCAACCAGAAGGGCGGCGTGGGCAAGTCCACCATCACGTGCAACCTGGCGGCCATCGCGGCCCACCGCGGGCGGCGCACCCTGGTCATCGACCTCGACCACCAGGGCAACAGCAGCCGCTACCTGCTGGGCGCCACGGCCGACGGCGAACACGCCGAGGCAGCCGGCGCGGCCGGCTTCTTCGAAGCCACCTTGAAGTTCAGTGTGCGCGAGGTGGGCGCGGCCCATTTCATCGTGCCCACGCCGTGGCCCAACCTGAGCCTGATGCCGGCCGGCCCGGCGCTGGATGAACTGCACAGCAAGCTGGAAAGCCGCTACAAGATCTTCAAGCTGCGCAAGGCCCTGGAAAGCGTGGCCGACGACTACGACGAGATCTGGATCGACACGCCGCCGGCGCTGAACTTCTACACCCGGTCGGCGCTGATCGCCGCGCAGGGCTGCCTGATTCCTTTCGACTGCGACGATTTCTCGCGCCGCGCGCTCTACGGCCTGATCGAAAGCGTCCAGGAAATCCAGGCCGACCACAACCCCGAATTGGTGGTGGAAGGCATCGTCGTCAACCAGTTCCAGCCGCGCGCCAGCCTGCCGCAGCGCACGGTGCAGGAACTGGTCGACGAAGGCCTGCCGGTGCTGCAGCCCTACCTGAGTGCCAGCGTGAAGATCAAGGAATCCCACGAGCAGGCCAAGCCGATGATCGAACTCGACGCGCGGCACAAGCTGACGCTGGAATTCGAGGCCCTGTACGACACGCTGACGCAGCCCAAGCCGGACGCCAAGTCGCGCGGCAAACGCCCACGCTGAGCCGGCTGCCGCGGCGCCGCCTGCCGGCGCCTGGACTGCGGAGCAGGCGGGGTCAGGACCTGAGGCCCCGCGTTACGGCGCCGAGAACGCCAGCAGGACGTTGCCGGGCAGCACGGCCCCGTGGTGCGAATAGCCCGACTGCACGTAGACCATGCCACCGGCAATGGTGGGGCCCGCGTTGCTGAGTGAACCACCCTTGGCGCTGACGCCGTTGAGCGTGGTGTAGGCCTGAACGGTGTTGTAGTCCCAGATGATCTTGCCGGTGGCGGCCTCGTAGGCGTAGAGCTGGCCGTCCATGGTGCCGCTGAACACCACGCCAGGCATCGCACTGACGGCCGCGGCGTGCGAGGGCTTGCAAGGCTTGCGCGCACCGCAGGGCGGGTTGGGTGTGGCCCACAGCACTTTGCCGGTGCGCAGATCGAGGGCGGTCAGCGCGCCGGCGGCATCGGGGTTCTTGGCGTCGAAAGCGCCGTTCGGCACGTAGACCCGGTCTTCGCCCACGGCCATGCCCCACAGCACGCCGCCACCGGTGCCGCCCTTGCCCACCTGCTGCTCCCAGACCGTCTTGCCGCCCGCAGTCAGGTCGAGCGCCCAGACGCTGCCCGCCTTGTTGCCGGCGATCAGCAAGGGCGGGCCGGACTGGGTCGCCACCAGCATGGGTGACGCCGCAAAGTCCGCGTCCGGCGAATTCGCGTCCGGGCACACGGCCGGTTCGCGGTCGACGCCGCGGCAACTGGCGTTCCAGATGTCGTTCTCGCCATATTGCCGCAGCACCTTGAAGGCGCCGCTCTTCAGGTTGAAGGACACCACGGCGTCTGACGTTGCGGTGGCCGGCGGGGAAAAGTTGTTGCCCGTGCCGACGTACATCACACCGCGCGCTTCGTCGATGGACGGCGTGTTCCAGACTGGCGAGCCGGAGGGGCCCACGATCACCGTGCCCGCACTGTTCTTGCCGCTGGGCGCGGCCTTCTGGTCGATGGTGTAGGACTTCCAGACCTGCTTGCCGGTGGCAGCATCGAGTGCCACCATGCTGCCGCGGAAGGCGCAGCAGGGATAGCGCGGGTCGCCGACCTTGGACTCCTCGCGCGACGACACCGGCACATAGACCAGCCCTTGATGCAACTGCGGTGTGGCGGTGATGGCGGCCTGCGGGTAATCGTCCACCTTGACCTTCCAGAGGACTTTGCCGTTGGCCGCGTCGATGGCGTAGGCGTTGGCCGCCTGGTCGCCGATATAGGCGATGACACCGCCCCCGCTGCCCGAACCCAGCATGGGCGCCGAACGGACGCCGGACTCGACTTCGGTGCGCCAGAAAATGCAGCCGGTCTTGGCGTCGAGGGCGAAGAGGTCGCCCTCGGCATTGCCGAAATAGAGCCGTCCGCCGGCCACCACCGGTTGCGTTCCACCCGAGCTGGCGCCGGGCAGGCCGAAAGCCCACTTCAACTTCAGCGCCGGCACGTCACGGGCGCTGAGCCCTGCGCTGGTGGCGGGTTGAAAGCGGGTGTTGGCCGGGTCCACGCCCCAGCCGTTCCAGGCCGGCCCCTGCAGCGTCGCGTCGGACTTCACGCCCGTGTTGGCGCAGAAGGCCGAGTCGGGAAAGGGCTGGGCCGCATCCGCGCCGAATTTTTTGCCGGACAGGTACTCGGCCACGGCGCGGCGCTGCGCGCGGCTGCGCTCGGCGGCTTGCGCCTGCATGCTGCCTTTCTCGAGTGACTGCAGGATCTGCTCGGGCGACAGCTGGCCCAGCACATCGCGCGACGGCGCCCGGTCGTTGCCCTGCGCCTCGTGGCAGCCCGAGCAATACACCTTGAACACCGCCGCCCCATCCTGCGCCCACGCGGGCGCGCCCGCGCAGAGCGCCAGAAACAGCCACACCCATCCCAGACCCGACCGACTGATGTACCGCATGTTCGACCCGTAGAGAAATGACGCGCGATGCTAAGGGCATCACGGTGTGGCGGCGCGACAGCGCGGTCCGGCCGGGGGGCACAGCCAGGGGGCGGCACTTCGGGCACTTCGGGCACTTCGGCCCGGCTGCCAGCAGCGGGGGCTACAGTGCCGCCATGCCCATCGCCTATGCCCGCTTCCTGACCGGCCACCGCCGCACCGTGGCGGCCAACAAGCAGCTCGGCTGGGTGCTGGCCTTCGTGGCGGGCGCCATCAACGCGGGTGGTTTTCTGGCGGTGCGGCAATACACCTCGCACGTCACCGGCATGGTCTCGGCGGTGGCCGACAACCTGGTGCTGCGCCACTTCGACCTGGTGGTCGACGGCGTCGTCGGCGTGACGGCCTTCCTGCTGGGCGCCATCTGCTGCGCCGTGATGGTCAACTTCGCGCGGCGCCAGGCCCTGGCCAGCGAGTACGCGCTGCCGCTGTTGCTGGAGGCCGCGCTGATCCTGGTCTTCGGCCTGCTGGGCTCGCAGCTGGCGCTCTACGAGGGCCTGCTGGTGCCCTTCACAGTGCTGCTGCTGTGCTTCATCATGGGCTTGCAGAACGCCGTGATGACCAAGCTGTCGCACGGCGTCATCCGCACCACGCACCTGACCGGCACCCTGACCGACCTGGGCATCGAGATCGGCAAGCTGCTCTACTGGAACCGCGACCCCGACCCCGAAACCCACAGCCGGGTGCTGGCCGACCGCGAGCGCATGGCCGTGCTGGCGGTGCTGGCCCTGTGCTTCCTGGCCGGCGGCATCGTCGGCGCCTTCGGCTTCAAGCTGCTGGGCTATGTCTCCACGGTGCCGCTGGCGGTGCTGCTGGCCGTCATCGCCCTGGTGCCGACCATCGACGACCTGCGGCGGCTCGCAGCCTCCGGCGCCATCGACTGACGCCGTCCAGGCCTGCGCCCATTCAGCGCCCGCAGCGGGCCGGTCGCGAACTTGAAACGGCGATGAACCCGCGAACCGCCGACCCCCCCCCTCAATCAGGGGGGTTCCAGCGGTTTTCGACCCGCTAAGCGCCCTGGCGCGGGTTTTCGTCTATTCCCGGCCTCGGGCAGACACAGAACAGTCACTGCCACTTGTTCTTCAACAGGTGACAGCCTCGGCTGAAACAGACTTTTGACATCTTTTTGCACTTTTTTTGATCCTGGAGTCCCGATGAACTTGCGCAACTTGGCAGCCCCCGCTCTCGTGGTGGCCTTGTGTACGGCAGCAGCAACAGCCCATGCCTTGCCGGTGGTCCTCATCAGTGAAGGCTTCGACAACGCCGGCACACCCAGCACCGTGGGCTGGAGCACACAGAACTTGAGCTCACCCACGGGCGCCACCGATTGGAGCGCCGGCAACGACACGCTCTTCGCAGCACAAGCGGGGGCGTCGACGTCCTACACCGCGGTGAGTTACACGAGCGCTGCGGCAGGCGGCAGTTTGTCCGATTGGCTGATCTCCCCGTCGTTCTCCAACGCAACGGCGGTGCAAGTCACGCTGTATGCGCGTGCTGCCGGCGATGTGGGTTACAGCGACCAGCTGAGCTTTGGTTTCAGCAACGGCGCCGCCGCACCAGCGTCGTTCAGCATGAGCGCCCCGCAAACCATCGCTGCGGACAGCTGGACGTCCTACACCTTCTACCTGGCAGCGGGCAGCGCGGTCTCCACGGCGCGCTTCGCGGTGCAGTACGTCGGCAGCGCCGACGCCTCCAACTACGTGGGGATTGACTCGGTCACCATCACCGCTGTGCCCGAGACCAGCACCTGGCTGTTGATGGGCGCGGGCTTGACCGGCGTGGCTGCGTGGCGCCGGCGCCAGGCAGCCTGAAGCCCGCATCCTTCACCTCAAATTTCGGAGATCAACATGGTTGACAAGAAGATGACCCCCTTCCCAGGCCTTGGGCTCGCCATGGCCGCCCTCATGGCCTTGCCCCTGCAGGTGAGTGCGCAAACCCCGACGGAACCCGCCGGGAGCGACAAGCTGACCGTGGTGCGCGACGCCGAGACCGGGCAATTGCGCGCGCCCACCGCGGCTGAACTGGATGCCATGCAACTGCGGGCTGATCGCAACCTGAGCTTGGGCACCCGCGCCGCGACGCAAGCCAATCTGCCCAAGGTGCACGGCAGCGGCGCCCGCGGGGTCCGCGTGACGGACGATCTGGTGGGCTATTCCGTGGTGGTGCGCAACGCCGATGGCAGCCTCAGCAAGCGGTGTTTCGAGTCGAAAGCCGCTGCCGAGGCGGCACTGAAGCGCCCGGACTTTGCAGTCCGCCCATCTTTTTCCGCCAAGCTGGAAACCGAGTAAGCCATGCGTTCCAACAGCCCCAAATCCATCACCCTGACCGCTCTCGCCGGCGCCTGCCTGCTGGCCTGCCTGAGCGCCCAGGCTGCCACCATCGTCATCTCCAGCCGCGATGCGCCCGGTGTCGGCTTCAATGATCCGACGGTCGTCGCACCCGTGGGTGGCAACCCCAAGACCACACTTGGCGAGCAGCGGATGTTCGTCTACCGCCATGTCGCCGACCTCTGGGAAGCGGCCATCAGCAGCCCGGCCACCATCACCGTCAACGCCGGTTGGGAAGCGCTGACTTGTACGGCCTCTAGTGCCACGCTGGGCAGCGCCGGCGCCTGGAACTTCTGGCACGACTTCAGCAATGGCACGCCCAACCGCTGGTACCCGCAAGCCTTGGCCAACAAGATCTACGGGTCTGACCTGTCGGCCGGCCAGCCTGACGATGGCTCAGGCTATGGCAACGTCGACATCAAGACCCAGTTCAACATCAACCTGGGCAACACCGGGTGCCTGGATGGCCTTCCGTTCTATCTGGGCGTCGACGGCAATGCCGGCAGCAAGGTCAACTTCGTCACCACCCTGCTGCACGAACTGGGCCATGGCCTGGGCTTTGCCATCGGCCTGACCAGCACCGCGAGCGGGCGACATGTCAGTGCGGATGGCTCTGCCTACGTGACCAACGGCGGCGTTCCCAGCTTCTGGGAAGACTTCATGTTCGACAACACGGTGAACAAGTCCTGGGTCAACATGACCGATGCCGAACGGACGGTGTCGGCCATCAACCCGCTGAAGCTGGCCTGGACCGGCGTCAACGCGGTCGCTGGCGCGCTGGCCACGCTCAAGCCCACCCCGGTGATCAACGTGGCGACCACCGCGCCGGGCGCGACGGGCAAGTACGACTACGCCACGGCCAGCTTCGGTGCGGCACTGCCGGCTTCGGGCAACCTGGGTACCCTGGCGACCATACCCGCCGCGTCGAACAACGAACTCGGTTGCAACGCCTTCGATGCGGCCAGCCGCGCCGCCGTTTTCGGCAAGGTGGCGCTCATCAGCCGCGGCACCTGCGGCTTCGTGGTCAAGGTCAAGAACGCCCAGGATGCCGGCGCGACCGCCGTGTTGATCAAGGACAACGCCCCCGGCGCGCCGGCTGGGTTGGGCGGCTCGGATCCGACCATCACCATTCCATCGGCCCGCATCACCCAGGCGGCAGGCATCACCCTGTCGGCAGCGGTGGCAGCAGCGCCGGCCAAGGTCGGCTCGCGCGGCACACCGGGCAACCCCGGCGTGGTGGCCTCGCTGGGCACCGACCCGACGCGCATCGCCGGCGCTGATTCGCTGGGCCGTCCTTTGTTGTACACGCCCAACCCGCGGATCGCAGGCTCGTCCGTTTCGCACTGGGATGTCTCGGCCACGCCCAACCTGCTGATGGAACCCAGCATCAACAGCGACCTGACCAAAACCCTGGTGCCGCCTAAGGACTTGACGGTGCCCTTGCTGAAGGATGTGGGCTGGTAAGTCGATACAGGCCCGCTGCGAGTGGGGGTCTGTTCGCCGACAAGGGCGCCGAGAGGCGCCCTTTTTTCTGGTGCGCCGCCCGGCCTCAACCGCCCGCCCGCTTGGCCTTGTGGCCTTCGGCCAGCAGCAGGGCCGTGACGCGGTCGGCGTGGTCGCCCTGCACTTCCAGCACGCCGTCCTTGGCCGTGCCGCCCGCGCCACAGGCGTTGCGCAGGCGCTTGCCCAGCGCGGCCAGGGCCTCGGTGGCCAGCGGCAGGCCGCGCACCACGGTGACGGTCTTGCCGCCGCGGCCCTGCTTCTCGCGCGTGACGCGGGCGATGCCGTCACCCTGGGCCAGCGCGGCCGTAGCGGCCAGCGCCTTGCAGCGGCAGTCGGCCTGGGCCTGGCGGCAGGCCGGGCAGGTGCGGCCGCTGTCGGTGGAATAGACCAGGCCGCCCGACGGGGCGCTGGCTTTGTAAGGCTTGCTCATGGCTTGATTTTCGTCATTCCAGCGGCAGCAAGAGGCCCCGCAAATCCTCGGCGCTGAACTTGGGCGCGCCCGCGCTGTCGCTGCCCAGCACGCTCTCGCTGAGCGCTGCCTTGCGCGCCTGCAGCGCCAGCATGCGTTCTTCGATGCTGCCCTGGACCAGCAGCTTGTAGATGAAGACCGGCTTGTCCTGGCCGATACGGTGGGCGCGGGCATTGGCCTGCTCCTCGACGGCCGGGTTCCACCACGGGTCGAGGTGGATGACGGTGTCAGCGGCGGTCAGATTCAAGCCTATGCCGCCGGCCTTCAGGCTCAGCAGCAGCACCGGCACTTCGAGCGCCTGGAAGCGCTGCACCACGTCACCGCGCGCCGCCGGCGGGGTGTCGCCGGTCAGCACCAGCAGCGGCAGCTGGATTGCCGCGAGTTCGGTCTGCACCAGCGCCAGCATCTCGGTGAACTGCGAATACACCAGCACCCGCCGGCCCTCGTCGACCAGCGCCGGCAGCAGGTCCAGCAGCGCCGCCATCTTGGCGCGTTCCATCGACGCCGGGATCTGCGTGTTCTTCACCAGTTGCGGGTCGCAGCACACCTGACGCAGCTTCAGCAGCGCGTCCAGCACCGCAATCTGCGCGCCGGCGAAGCTGCTCTTGGCCAGCACCTTGCGCAGGCTGTGGTCGGCCGCCAGGCGCACGCTTTCATACAGCGCGCGCTGCTGGCCCTGCAGCACCACGCGGCGGATGACCTCGGTGCGCGGCGGCAGTTCGGTGGCCACCTCGTCCTTGCGGCGGCGCAGGATGAAAGGCCGCACGCGCTGCGCCAGCAGTTGCGCGCGCAGCGTCTCGCCGTTGTCTTCGATGGGCTTACGCCACTGGCGCTGGAAGCTGCGCGCGTCGCCCAGGAAGCCGGGCATCAGCAGGTCGAAGTGCGCCCACAGCTCGCCGAGGTGGTTTTCCAGCGGCGTGCCGGTCACGCACAGGCGGTGGCGGGCGCGCAGCTGGCGCAGCGCGCGGGCCGTGCGGCTGCCGGCGTTCTTGGCCATCTGCGCTTCGTCCAGGATCAGCAGGTGCCAAGGCTGCGCGGCCAGGGCCTCGATGTCGCGCCACAGCAGCGGGTAGGTGGTGAAGACCACCTCGTGATCGGCGATGCGGCCGAAGTCCAGGCCGCGGGCGGCGCCCTGCAGCGTCAGCGTGCGCAGCGCCGGGGCGATGCGCGCGGCCTCGGCTTGCCAGTTGGCGATCAGCGAGGTGGGCAGCACGACGAGTGCCGGTTGATCGAGCCGCCCGGCCTGCTGCTCGATCAGCAGATGGGCCAGCACCTGCGCCGTCTTGCCCAGGCCCATGTCGTCGGCCAGGATGCCGGCCAGGTCGTGGGCGCGCAGGTACTGCAGCCAGGCCACGCCGTGTTCCTGATAGGGCCGCAGCACCAGGCCCAGGCCGGCGGGCATGGCAACGGCCGGTGGCGTGCCGGCCGCACGCAGGCGCTGCGCCAGGGCGGCCAGCCCGGCGGCGCCCTGCACCTGCCAGGCGCCGCGCGCGCCGGCGCGCTGGGCCAGGGTGTCGTCCAGCTGCAGCTGCAGGGCGTCCAGCCGGTGCGCTTCCCACAGCGACAGCGGCACCGGCCCGGCGGCGCGGCGCGGGTCGGTCAGCAGGTCGACCATCGCACCGACGATGGCCTTCAGCGGCGCAGCCGGTGCCTCGATGCGCCGCCCGCCCGGCGCGCGCAGCGTGATCACCGTCTCGTCGTGGATGCGCGCGATCTCTTCGGCCTTCAGCCAGCGGCCGTCGCGCTGGATCAGGTCGGCCAGCAGCGGCGCCAGGTCCAGCAGTTCGCCTTCGACCTCGACGCCCAGGCTCAGCAACCACGAGCCCTGCCCGGGCGGCTGGCGCATCGCCGACAGCGGCTGCGCCAGAGCGCCCAGCGGCTCGGCCAGCTCACGGCCCGTGGCCTCGCCGGTGGCCGGGTCCAGCACCAGCCGCCAGCGCTGCACGGCCACGCTGAAATGCGCGAAGCCGGGCTGCACGGCGATGGTCCAACCCTTGGCCTGCAGCCGGGGCACGACCTCGGCGAAGAAGTCGGCGTAATGGGCTTCTTCGGGCAGGCACCACAGGTCGTCGTGGCCGACGGCGGCTTCGGGCGTGCGCCACTGGATGGACCGCGGTGGCAGCGGGCGCAGGGCGGTGGCGAAGAGCTGGTCGGCGGCCTGCTGCTCGGCGCCCAGGTCGCGGTGCGGCGGCACCGGCCAGGGCCGCGGCTGCAGCACGCTGGTCGGGGCCGGCGTGGCCCAGGGCGGGCCGCTGCCCAGGGCGTAGGTCCAGTCCACGCGGGCCACCGTCAACTGGCCGCCGCGCGGCCCGAAGCCCGCCGCGCCCGGCTTGCCGGGCACCACCCGCAGGCCCAGCAGGCCGTCGCCACGGCTCAGGGTCTGCAGGGTCAGGCGAGGGCGAAAAGCGACAGACATGGCCCCCATTCTGGGGGCCGGACCATCCGCCCCACTCCCATCACCCATTACCCGCCACCCGACATGCCGTTCAGCCGCCCTCACCGCTTGTTCCGCCGCCCAGTTCGGCGTGGACGTGCACAACAACGTCGTCTTCCAGGGAGCGCGCACGGCGAGCTACCCGGGCGAAACGCTGCCCCAGCGCCACGACAGCCTGACGCCCGAGTTCCATGACGGCATCACGCCGACGCCTGACGCTGGACGCCGAAGTTCATCGTCGGCACGCAGGCCTGAACGGCGCCGGCCGGCCTGCTGCGCGCAAGACCCCGCAGGTCGCCGGCAGAGCCGGCGCAGCGGCAGTGCGGCTCGCGCCCTCAGCGGGCGCTGTAGCCGTGCAGCCTGTCGCTGCCCGAGGCCGCATGCACGCTGGCGTTGAAGGAGACGATGACGCGTTCGCTGTCGCCGTCATAGGGCAGGGCCTGGTGGGCCAGCCACGACGGGAAGACCAGCAACTGACCGGGCAAGGGCGGCACGTCGACATGGGGCGGCTGCAAGTAGGCATTGCCCAGATCGACATGCGCGCCGCCCAGGGTGGCAAAGGGCGGCCCGTAGAGCCGAGTGACGCCGTTGGCGGCGCCGTAGACCGGGTGGGCGCAGCGCAAGGCATCGGCATCGACCTGCACGCAGTAGACGCCCGACCACGAGCAGTTGCCATGCGTGTGCACGTCGTGGAAGGCGCCCTGGCGGTTGGTCTGGAACCACATCCCTTCGATGGCCACCTGCAGGTCCAGCCCGCCAGCCGGCCAGGCCTGTGCGTTGGCCGCGCTGACGGTGTCGCGCAAGCGGGCCACGATGAAGCGAACGAAGGCCTGCCATTCGGGCAACTGCACGCGCTGCAGCAGGTCGTCGTCGCTGGCGAAGAAGGCGCCGCCCGGCGGCAGGCCGCGGGCATGCAGCTGGGCCGCGCGCAAGGCGCCGAAGATGCGCACCAGCAGCGGGTTCAGCGCAGCGCCCTGGTCATACTGGTGCAAGCCCACCGGCGTGGGCCACAGCAGGTGCGCGCCCGGCTTCATGCCGGCATCAGCGCGGCCGGCCAACGCAGCACATGGCCGGTGTCGCGGGCAAAGGCTTCCAGGTCTTCGGGGGTGTCGACGTCGACGCGATAGCGCCGGTTGTCGCTGACGAAAGGCGCCACCGCCTGGGGGTTGGCCGCCTGCCACTGCCGGCAACCGATGTTCGCCGCGCCGGCCAGGATCTGTTCCCGCACATCGGCGCTGAAGACCACCGGATTGCCGCGCTCGCCGCCGACCAGCGGGAAGACCACCGAGGCGCCTTGCGGTCGCTTCTTGTAGGCACCGATCAGCGCGGTGATGTCCTGCGCGTTGATCAGGGGCTGGTCGGCCAGGGCCACGATCACGGCGTCGAGCTTGCCACTCAAGGCCGCGAGCCCCAGCCGCAAGGACGACACCTGGCCCTCGTCGGGCTGCAGGTTGCGCACCAGTGTGACCGGGAAGGTCTGCACGACAGGCTCGATCAGGTCGGCGTGGTGGCCCAGCACGACCACGACTTCATCGACACCCGCGCCCGACAGCGCGATCAGCTGGCGGCGGATCAGCGGCACGCCGCCCAGTTCCAGCAGGCTCTTGGGTTTGTGGCCCATCCGCGAACCGCTGCCCGCAGCCAGCAGCACGGCACCGATCACGACACGGCTGTACAGGCCGCCGCCACCTTTCAGGATGCATCCCATCGGGGTCCGCCTTCAGGCCTTGCCGCCACCGCAGCACGAGCCGCCGATGACGGGCAGATCGGGCAGCGGCAGCGGCTGGCGCGGCGCCACGACGGCGGGCGGGGCGAGCGCTGCAGCCGGCGCAGATGCCGGCGCGGATGCCGGCGAGCCGCGGCGCGCCGCCACCACCGCGGCCAGCACCGACAGCGCGATCTCTTCCGGCGTCTGGGCACCGATGGCCGGGCCGGCCGGCGCGACGATGGCGGCGACGGCGGCCGCATCGGCGCCCGCTTCGAGCAGCGCCGCCTTCAGCACCTCGGCCTTGCGCGCGCTGGCCACGAAGAACACCCGGCGGGCGTTCAGTGCCAAGGCCGCGCGCAGGCCCTGCACGTCGCGCCGGCCCTGCGTGGCGACGACGACGAAGCTGCCGGCGCCGATGTCGGCATCGGGCTCGTCGCTGGCGATCACCCGCAGTGCATCGGGAAATCGCGCGGCGTCGGCGCCCTGCGCCAGCACCGTGACGGGCAGGCCGACACGCGGCGCCAGCGCGGTCAGCGCGACCGCCAGGGGGGTGTCGCCGATGACGGTCAGGCGCGCGGCCGGCAGCATCGGATCGACAAACAATTCCAGCGTGCCGCCGGAATGGCAGGCCATGCCGAACTCCAGCACGTCGTCGAGTTCACGCACGCTGCCGTCGGCCGCCGGCGCGATGCGGATGACCCGCGCGCGGCCGTCTTGCAGCGCCAGGCGAACGGTGCGCATCACGGCGGGCTGCGCGCAGCCGCCGCCGATCCAGCCCTGCTGGATGCCGTCGGCGGTGACCACGGCCTTGTCGCCCGGGCGGGCCGATGCGGGCGCCAGCACGCGCAGCACACTGACCAGCGCATAGGGCTGGCCCTGCTGCTGCAGATGCTGCGCGGCCGACAGGATGTCGGTGCTGTTCATGGGTGGCTCCTGGTCTTCAAGGGTCATTGCAGATGGTCGGCAGCCTGCGCCAGATCGCGCAGGCTGTTCAGGCGGACGAAACGTTGCACCAGCGGCAGCGCGGCCTGCACGGCCTGCGAGGCCGGCCGCTGATCGGCCGGGTGGAACCAGATGATGCGCGCACCGCGCCGGCGCACCGCGCCGAGTTCTTCGGCCAGCCGCTGCGGCTCGTCGGCGTCGAAGCCGTCGGACAGCAGCCAGACCTGGGCGCTGCGCTTGAGCTGCGCGCGGGCATGCACGCCGTGGAAATCGGCCAGGCTGGTGGCGATGCGCGTGCCGCCGCCGAAACCGGCCGTCACGGCGTTGATCTTTTCCTGCACGTTCGCGGAGTCGCGCTGCAGCAGCGGCGTGACTTCGGCCAGCCGGGTGTGGAAGACGAAGACACGGGCGCCGACGGCCTGCACGAAGGCCCGCGCGATGCGCAGGAACAGCTGCGCATGGGTCTCCATCGAACGGCTGACGTCGACCAGGATGAAGACCCGCGGCCGCTCGCGGCGCGGCCGTCGCCAGGCCGGGGTGATGGGGATGCCGCCGGTCTTCAGGCTGGCGCGCAGGGTGCGCCGCACGTCCAGGCGGGCCCCGCGCGGGTGGTCGTGCCAGCGCCGCGTCAGGCGCACGCGCAGGCGGCGGGCGATGCGTTCGGCCAGCTGGTCCAGCAGGCGCAGGTCTTGCGGCAGCCACTGCGACAGGCTGCGGTCGTGCAGGGCTTCGGTGCGGCTGGCTCCGCCCTGGGCGCGCGGTGCGGCGTCACTTTCGCTGGCACCTTCGGCCTCGGGCGCCGACTGCAGCGCGGTGTCCAGCGCCTGGCGGCCTGGCGGCGGCGCGCCGCTGTCGGCCAAGGACTGCTGCAACTCTTGCACCATCTGCCGGATGTCGCGCGCCGGCCTTGTCTGGCCGCTGACCCGCACCCGGCCGCTGCTGCGGTGGGGCATCCAGTAGCGGTCAAAAAGCTCGGGCCATTGCCGCCACGAACGGGCGTCGTGGCAGGCGATGGCGCGCCAGGCGGCGCCGACCTGCGCGCTGCGCTGCACGGGCAGCGCCAGCGCAGCCCGCACGAAGGCCTGCTGCTCGGCGACGCCGACCTTCAGGCCGTGTTCACGCAACAAGGCAGCGAAGCCGGCGATGGCCTGCAGCGGTTCGGCGTGGCGCAGCGGCGCTAGGGCGTCTGGCATGGCATCCGGCATGCCATCAGGCCGGGCTGGCCGCCTTCACAGCGACACCGGCGCTGGCTTGCCGGTTGCGGCCTTCGAGCAATTGCCGCACGCGATCGGGGCCGAGCTGGAAGCGGTCTTCGCGCGTCTTCAGCAGACAGGCCAGCGTGTGCGTCAGCGCGTGCGGGTCGTCGGGCAGGGCTGCGTGGCCCAGGCGGTGCAGCGCCCGCACCCAGTCCAGCGTTTCGGCCACGCCCGGCGTCTTGCCCAGGTCTTCCTGGCGCAGGCGCTGCACGAAGGCCACAGCCTGTTCGACCAGCGCACTTTCAGCGTTCGGCAGCGTGGCCCGAACGATGGCGATCTCGCGCGCCAGCGTCGGGTAGTCCAGCCAGTGGTACAGGCAGCGCCGGCGCAGCGCGTCGCTGAGTTCGCGCGTGCCGTTGCTGGTCAGCAGCACCGCCGGCACGTGGCGCGCCTTGATCGTGCCGAGTTCGGGTACGGTGATCTGCCAGTCGGCCAGCACTTCCAGCAGGAAGGCCTCGAAGGCCTCGTCGGCGCGGTCGACTTCGTCGATCAGCAGCACGCAGGGCTGTTCGCTGGACAGCGCCGTCAACAGCGGGCGTTCCAGCAGGTAGTCGCGCGCGAAGAGGTCGGCTTCGGCGACCCGCTCGGTGCTGGTTTCATGGAGCCGGATCGCCAGCAGCTGGCGGCCGTAATTCCATTCGTAGGCGGCCTGCGCCAGGTCCAGCCCTTCGTGGCATTGCAAGCGCACCAGGCGGCGGCCCAGCGCGCTGGCGTGGGCGATGGCCAGCGCGGTCTTGCCCACGCCGGCATCGCCTTCGATCAGCAGCGGGCGCTGCAGTTCGTCGGCCAGCCACAGTGTGGTGGCCAGCGCCTCGTCGGCGATGTAGCCGGCCCGGTGCAAGCGTTCACGCAGGCCGGCCCCGTCGCTCACGGGCGCTTTCCGAACAGGCCGGCGAGCCAGCCTTTGAACACCGTCCACATCAGCGCCAGCGCATTCAATTCCTTCACCGGCGCCGGCGCCGCTGGCACGGCGGCGCGCGGCGCTGCTGCTGCCGCATCGACGCCGGCCGCTGCAGGCCCTGCTTCGGGCGCTGCAGCAGCCGCTGCGGTGGCCACCACCACGGCCGCCGCAGCCGCGCGAAAGTTGTCCGCGAACTGCGCCAGCATGGCGTCAGACACCGGCACCAGCAGCCGGCTGCCGAACTGCGCCAGCTTGCCGCTGACGACGATGGTGGCCACCCCCACCAGCACCGAGGTGCCGGCGGTGGCGCCCGCTTCGAGGTGCGCCTGCAGGTTCATCGATGCCGAGGAGCCGCTCTTGTCGGCGCCCTTGCCCAGCATCTGCATGGACAGCGCGGCGGCGTCCAGCCCCAGCACCTCGATGTCGCCACCGAACTGCATCACCGCCGGACCGACCTTGCTCTTCACCGTGCCCTTGTAGTGCGTGGCATCGAGCTGTTCGGTGATCTGCGCCCCGGGCATGCAGCGCGCCACCGCGTGGATGTCGCACAGCACCGCCCAGGCCTGCTCGGTGCCGACGGCCAGCTCATAACGCTTGTCGAGTTTGACTTCCATCTAGAGCGCAACCCCGCTCTTCACCAGTTGCTGCCAGACGCGGTAGGCGCTGTGCGGCATGGTCATGTGGGTCACGCCCAGGTGGGCGAAGGCATCGACCACCGCGCTGGTGAAGGTGGGGATGCTGCCGACGTGCGGCGACTCGGCCACCCCCTTGGCGCCCAGCGGGTGGTGCGGACTGGGCGTGACCGTGTGGTCGGTCTCCCAGTGCGGGGTCTCGACGAAGGTGGGCAGGAAGTAGTCCATCAGCGTGTTGCCCAGCAGGTTGCCCTGCTTGTCGAAGGGCATCTGCTGGCCCATCGCGACGGCAAAACCTTCGGTCAAGCCGCCATGGATCTGGCCCTCGATGATCATCGGGTTGATGCGCGTGCCGCAGTCGTCCAGCGCGTAGAAGCGGCGCACTTTCGTCTCGCCGGTGGCGCGGTCGATGTCCAGCACCGCCAGGTAGATGCCGAAGGGGTAGGTGAAGTTGGGCGGGTCGTAGTAATGCACCGCTTCCAGGCCCATTTCCAGGCCGGCCGGCACATTGTTGTAAGCCGCCCAGCTAATCTCCTTCATGGTCTTGTGGCGCGCCGGGTCACCCTTGACGTTGAAGCGGTCGATCTCCCAGTCGAGATCGTTCTCGCCCACCTCCAGCAGGTGCGCGGCGATCTTGCGGGCCTTGGCGTGGATCTTGCGCGCGGCCAGCGCGATGGCTGCGCCGGCCACCGGCGTGGAACGCGAACCGTAGGTGCCCAGGCCGTAGGGCGCGGTGCTGGTGTCGCCCTCTTCGACCTGGATCACTTCGCTGGGGATGCCCAGTTCGGTGGCGATGATCTGCGCGTAGGTCGTTTGGTGGCCCTGCCCTTGCGTGATGGTGCCCATGCGGGCGATCGCCGAGCCGGTCGGGTGGATGCGGATCTCGCAGCTGTCGAACATGCCCACGCCCAGGATGTCGCACATCTTGCTGGGGCCGGCGCCGACGACTTCGGTGAAGGTCACCAGGCCGATGCCCATCAGCGTGGGGCAGTTGGGGTCGGCCCGCTTGGCGGCCTGCTCGGCACGCAAAGCCGGGTAGTCGACGGCTTTCAGCACCTTGTCGAGTGCGGTCTGGTAGTCGCCGCTGTCGTACTCGAAACCGAAGGCGCTGGTGTAGGGGAACTGTTCCTTCCTGATGAAGTTCTTGGCGCGGATCTCGGCCTTGTCCATGCCCAGTTTCTGCGCCAGGCTGTCGACCATGCGCTCGACCAGGTACACGGCTTCGGTGACGCGGAAACTGCAGCGGTAAGCCACCCCGCCCGGCGCCTTGTTGGTGTACACGCCCTTCACGCTGGCGTGCGCCGCCGGGATGTCGTAGGAGCCGGAGCAGATGTGGAACAGGCCGGCCGGGAACTTGGTCGGGTCGGCGCAGGCGTCGAAGGCACCGTGGTCGGCGACGACGTTGACACGCAGGCCGGTGATCTTGCCGTCGGCGGTGGCGGCGATCTCGCCGTCCATGTGGTAGTCCCGGGCAAAGGCCGTCGAGCTGATGTTCTCGATGCGGTCTTCGACCCATTTCACCGGCTTGCCCAGCACGATGCTGCTGACGATGGCGCAGACATAGCCCGGGTAGATGCCGACCTTGTTGCCGAAGCCGCCGCCGATGTCGGGGCTGACGATGCGGACCTTGCTTTCGGGGATGCCCGACAGCAGCGACACCACCGTGCGCACCACGTGCGGCGCCTGGCTGGTGATGTAGGTCGTCAGCTCACCGCGGATGGGGTCGAAGCTGGCCACGCAGCCGCAGGTTTCCAGCGGGCAGGGGTGGACGCGCGGGTAGTGGATGTGCTCTTTCACCACCACCGGGGCCAGCGCGAAAGCGGCGTCGGCGGCGGCCTTGTCGCCGGCGTCCCAGGTGAAGATGTGGTTGTGGTGGTCGCGCGGGCCGTGGGCGCCGCTGGTCTTGCCGGCCAGGTCTTCGCGCAGCACCGGGGCGCCGGGCAGCAGCGCCTCGTAGGGGTCCATCACCACCGGCAGCTCTTCGTATTCCACCTGCACGGCTTCGACGCCGTCGGCCGCGGCGTAGCGGTCTTCGGCAATCACGACACAGACTTCCTGCATCTGGAAGTGCACCTTCTCGTCGGCCAGCACGGCCGCCACGTCACCGGCCAGCGTCGGCATCCGGTGCAGTTTCAGCGGCTTCAGGTCGTCGGCGGTCAGCACGGCGATGACGCCGGGCACTTTCAGCGCCGCGCTCTTGTCGATGGACTTGATGCGGGCGTGGGCAAACGGGCTGCGCACGATGTCCATGTGCAGCATGCCGGGCATCTTGATGTCGTCGACATAGTTGCCCTTGCCCTGGATGAAGCGGGCGTCTTCCTTGCGCAGGCGGCTGACGCCCAGGCCTTGCAGCGCATCTTCGCGTTCGAGCAGACTCGGTTCTATCGGGGCGTTCATGCGGCCACCTTTTCGCTGGCTTGCAGTTGGGCCGCGGCGTACTGCACGGCCTTGACGATGTTCTGGTAACCCGTGCAGCGGCACAGGTTGCCGGCCATGCCGGCACGGATCTCGGCTTCGGTCGGCTGGGGGTTTTCCTGCAGGAAGCGGTAGGCGCGCATCAGCATGCCAGGCGTGCAGAAACCGCATTGCAGGCCGTGCTCGCGGTAGAAGCCTTCCTGCACCGCGTGCAGCACCGGCCCTTGCGCCAGGCCTTCCACGGTCAGCACTTCGCCGCCGTCGCACTGCACCGCCAGGTGGGTGCAGCTCTTCACGCTTTGCCCGTCGATGTCGACGGTGCAGGCGCCGCAGTGGCTGGTCTCGCAACCGATGTGCGCGCCGGTCAGGTTGAGTTCTTCGCGCAGGAAGTGGACCAGCAGCGTGCGCGGCTCGACGGCCTTCTCTTGCACGCGGCCGTTGACTTTCACGTTGATCAATTTCTTGGCCATAGGGTGTCTTTCGTCTCCGTGATGAACTGGGGGGTCAGGCGCAGCGGGCGGCCGCGGCCTTCAGCGCGCGCTGGACCATCTGGCCGGCCATCGCGGTCTTGTAGGCGATGTCGCCGCGCAGGTCTTCGGCGGGGTCGCAGGCGGCCTGCGCCGCAGCGCCGGCCGCAGCCAGCATGGCGGCGTTCAGCGGCTGGCCGATCAAGGCGGCTTCGGCGGCCGGCACGCGGATGGCCATCGGCGCCACGTTGGTCAACGCGATGCGAACCTGCGTGACCTGGCCGCCGGCCATGCGCATCACCACGGCAGCGCCGGCGGTGGCCCAGTCGCCGGTCTTGCGCTTGAGTTTTTCGTAGGCCCAGCCGGTCCCGGGCGCGAAGCCCGGCACGCGGATGGCGACCATGATTTCGTCGTCGGCCAGCGCCGTGACATAGGTGCCGAGGAAGAAGTCGTCGGCCTTGACACTGCGCTTGCCTTGCGGGCCCTGCAGCTCGAAGGTGGCGTCCAGCGCCAGGCTGATGGCCGGGTGGTCGTTGCCGGGGTCGCCGTGTGCGATGTCGCCGCCCAGCGTGCCGCGGTTGCGCACCTGCGGGTCGGCGATCAGCTTGGGCGCGTCGGCCAGCAGCGGCACGCGGGCTTGCAGGATGGCGCTGCTGATCAGATCGTTCTCGACCGTCATCGCACCGATGACGACGTCGGCACCGTCTTCGCGGATGCCGCGCAGTTCAGGAATGCGGTTGATGTCGATCAGGTGGGCAGGCTGGGCGAAGCGCAGCTTCATCATCGGCAGCAGGCTGTGGCCGCCGGCCAGCAGCTTGGCGTCTTGCCCCAGGCTGCCGAGCAGCGAGATCGCTTCACCCACGGTACGGGGCACGTGGTAGTCGAATGCGGGTGGGATCATCGGCGGTCTCCGGCTTGGGGTTGGCAACAACTGCGCATTCTTGACCCAATAGCGCCCGCCGTGTGCGGGTTGGGTCTTGTGCCGCGACAGCCCTTGCGGGCGCCTGTGACCCGCCATTTGCACGCCGTGCATCACTGCTGAACGCCGTGCTGGCCAGCCCGTATGGGCCCAGCAGGGGCCCTCAGAGACGCCCAGGGTCTCAGGGAAAATCCTGCCCGGGACTAACCCTGGCACGGGGTGCGAGCGGCCCCCAGGTCGTGCGTGCCCACCGTCACCGGCCGCGCCGCAGCGCTACTGCATGAACCAGCCGTGGCTGACCACCAGGCTCTGCCCGGTCAGCGCCGCGCTGTTGAAGCTGGCGAAGAGCAAAGCCACCTCGGCCACGTCCTGCACGGTGGTGAATTCGCCGTCCACGGTGTTCTTCAGCATCACCTTCTTGATGACGTCGTCTTCGCTGAGGCCCAGGGCCTTCGCCTGTTCCGGGATCTGCTTGTCGACCAGCGGCGTGCGCACGAAGCCCGGGCAGACCACGTTGGCGCGGATGCCGAATTCGCCGCCTTCCTTGGCCACCGCCCTGCACAAGCCGATCAGCCCGTGCTTGGCCGTGATGTAGGCCGACTTCAGCAGCGACGCTTCCTTGCTGTGCACGCTGCCCATGTAGACGATGCTGCCGCCCTGCGGCTTGCCATTCACCATCTGCTTCATGTGCGGGATGACGGCCTTGGTGGTCAGGAAGGCGCCATCCAGGTGGATGGCCAGCATCTTCTTCCACTCGCTGTAGGGGAAGTCTTCGACGGCGTGGACGATCTGGATGCCGGCGTTGCTGACCAGCACGTGCACCGTGCCCCAGGCCGCCACCACCTCGGCCACGGCGGCGTTGACCTGCTCTTCGCTGGTCACGTCCATGGCCACGGCCATCGCCGTGCCGCCGGCCTTGGCGATGTCGTCGACGACGACCTGCGCGGCGGCCTTGGACAGGTCGGCGATGACCACCTTGCCGCCTTCGCGGGCGTAGGTCATCGCGATTTCACGGCCGATGCCGCTGGCGGCGCCGGTGACGATGCAGACTTGCTTGTGGAG
This sequence comes from Rubrivivax sp., assembly GCA_040400915.1. Taxonomy (GTDB): domain Bacteria; phylum Pseudomonadota; class Gammaproteobacteria; order Burkholderiales; family Burkholderiaceae_C; genus Rubrivivax. The sequence goes on along the minus strand of JBBAPI010000004.1, from coordinate 53,629 downwards.
CTTCATGGTGGGTTCCGGTGGAGGCTGGGGTGCAAGGTCGCCATCATGACCCGAGTGGGCGTCAGGGCCTTGCTGCAGATCGGGTGGGCCGGCGCACACAAGCCCGGCCTCGGGTCGACATCATCGATGACGGAGGTCAGTGGTAGTCCTCTTCACGCTGATGGCGCACCGCCAGCACGACGACTTTCGCCAGACTGACGATTTCGTACAGTGCGACATAGCCCGTGCCGCTGAACGGGATGATCAATTCCCGCTGTGCAGGGTTCTGGGCCGCTTTGCGGAAGCTGAAGGGCGTAACCGCCAGCCGGTGTTGCGCCGTCGCTCTGATCGCGTCGATCGCGGCCTGGGCGCGATCCAGGTCTTCGCTGGTGTCGGCCGTCTCGAGCAAGAAGTCCAAGAGGCGCTCCAGGTCCGCTGCGGCTGAAGGCGACAGCTCAACGACGAAGCCCATCGGCTCAGCTCATCGGCCCAGCTGCTTGCGCCGGGCGTCGAGCTTGGCCTGCAGCCTGTCCAGGACGGTCTCGACAGGCACTGACTCGCCCGTCTGGTGGTAGGCCTCGGACGCGGCTTGTGCACGGGCCTGGAATGCGGTCTGGACGCGCCGGAACGCGATGGCATTGCGCACCGTCGCTTCGACGAAGTCGGTCAGCGTTTCGCCCTGCCGGAGCACGGACTCCAGGTCAGCGCGCAACTCGGGCTCAACGCGGATCTGGGGTATCACGGCCGATTTCATCGGGCGAGTGTATTGCGTTTGGGTTACGTTCGCTCACGACCCGGCTCCAGCGCCGGGCTGCCGTTCAGCCCCGCGCTTCCAGGTAGTCGCAGGTCAGATGGGTCAGCGCGCGCAGGCCCAGCTTCAGGCCGTCTTCGTCCACCGCGAAGCGCGGCGAGTGGTTGCTCGGCGCCTGGGCCGGGTCGATGCCGCGCGCCGTCACGCCGATGAAGAAGAACAAACCCGGCACCAGGCGCTGGAAGAAGCTGAAGTCTTCCGAACCCGTCACCTTGGGCACCAGCAGCAGGCCCGAGTCGGCGGTGGTCGGGCCGGCCACGCGCTGCAGCGTGGGCACCATGGCTTCGGTCAGCGCCGGGTCGTTGATGGTGACCGGGTAGTTCTTGCTGATGCAGACCTGGCAGGTGGCGCGCGAACCCTTGGCGATGGACTCGGCCAGCGTCGTCACGCGTTCGTGGATGTCGTCGCGCATGGCTTCGTTGAAGGTGCGGATGGTGCCGCGCATCTCCACGCTGTCGGGAATGATGTTGTCGCGCAGCCCGCCGCGGATGGTGCCCAGGGTGACCACGGCCGGTTCCTGCGTCAGGTCCTGGGTGCGGCTGACGACCGTTTGCAAACCGAGCACGACCTGCGCCGCCGTGACGATGGGGTCGACGCCCAGCCAGGGCGCCGCGCCATGGGTCTGGCGGCCCTGCACGGTGATCTTCAGCGAGTCGGCGCTGGCCATGGTCGGCCCCGGCCGGTAGCCGATGAAGCCCACCGGCAGGCGCGAGGTGACGTGCAGGCCGAAGATGGCCTGCGGCACCGGGTACTGCAGAGCGCCCTCGGCGATCATCATCTTGGCGCCGCCGTCTTCGCCTTCGGGCGGCATTTCCTCGGCCGGCTGGAAGATGAACTTGACGCTGCCGCGCAGCTGTGAACGCAGCCCGGCCAGCACCTGCGCCACGCCCATCAGGATGGCGGTGTGGCAGTCGTGGCCGCAGGCGTGCATCACGCCCACGGTTTCACCGTTCCACGGCGCCGTGGCTTTGCTGGCAAACGGCACATCGACCTGCTCGGCCACCGGCAGGGCGTCCATGTCGGCGCGCAGCGCCACCACCGGGCCGGGCAGCGCGCCCTTCAGCAGGCCGACCACGCCGGTGTGCGCCACGCCGGTGCGCACCTCGTCCAGGCCGATGCGGTGCAGGTGCTCGGCCACGATGGCGGCAGTGCGGAATTCGCGGTTGCCCAGTTCAGGATGGGCATGAAAGTCACGCCGCCAGGCGATGACGGCAGCCTCGATCGCGGCGGCCGCGGTTTCGATCTGTTCGGCCAAGCTGGAGGCGGCGACGGGGGTGCTGCTGGCGATCATGGTGGCGGTCCTGTAGATGACCAAACCACGCTATCACAGCGCCGCGGCCCGCCCGATCAGGGCAGCGACACGCGAACCTGCATCAGCTGGCGGCCGCGCTCGGCCAGGCTCCAGGTGGACAGGCGGCCCGGCTCGCCGGCGGCCTGGGGCACGCCGGTGGCGGCGAAAGTCGTCCACACGCCCAGCGGCAGGCGCAGCGTGCTGCCGGCCTGCAGGCTGCGCGTGGTGGGCAGCGCTGCGGCGGGGGCGGTCTGCACGGTGCTGCGGCCGAACTGCAGTTCCAGCGTCACCGGGCTGTCACCCCCAGGCCAGTTCGGGCGCACCGTCAGGCTCTGGCCGGCCTGCACCCAGGTCACGGCATAGTCCACTGCGCCGGCCCGTTCGGCGGGCCCCACGGCCGACGACGCCGCGCCAGCACCGCGTGCGGCGCCTTGCAGCCATTGCACGGGCAGCGCGCGGCCCAGTTGCAGGCTGCCGCTGTGGCCGTTCTGCACCTGCAATTGCAGGGCTGGCGCCGCCGGCTGCGCCGTCCCGCGCGTGCTGACGGTGTAGTCGCCATGGCCGTTGGCCACGGCTTCGTCGATCACCCGCACGTCGACCTGCAGATTGACGTCCGGCCAGGCTGCTGACCGGGGCGCGGCAGCAGCAGCCGCAGCAGCAGCCATGGCGCGGCAGCCGAGCGCGGCAGCAAGGGCTGTGCGTCGCTTCATTTCTGCCTCAGTTCGCCGGCACTGCCCAGCCAGCGGGCGGCGTGGGTGTGCAGCCAGTCCCGCGCCAGCGGGTCGTCGCGCAGGTAGGCATCGAGAAAGGCCGTGCTGACGCCTTCGGCGGCCAGCAGGCGCAACTGCGCCGCGGTGGCCGTCAGGCCACCCTGCGCGGCCGGGCTGGTGGATGACCCGCCGCGCCCAGATGCGGATTCGGCGCCCGCGCCCGCCGTCGGCGAGCCACCGCGGCGGCGGGCGCCACTGTCGGGGCTGCTGCCGCGGCTGCGGCCACGCTGGGCGCCGTCGTCGCTGCCGGGGCTGCTGCCCCCGCCGTCCACCGCCGCCTTGTTGCGCCCGCCGGCCGGCCGATCCGCCACAGCGCCGTCAGCAGGGCTGCCGCTGAGGCGAGCGTGCGCCAGCCCTTGCAGCGACAAGAGGTACTTGTCGGGCCCGGCGGTGTGCTCGAAAGGCGCCAGGCGCTGCGCAGGCCCGGCAACCAGGCCCAGCGGGTCGACGTCGTTGTCACTGGTGACGGACAGCACCGGCCCCTGGATGGCCTGGTAGCGCGTGTTCAGCCCGCCTTCCGACACATTGGCGTAGGGGCTGAGCGCGATCACCGCGCGCACGGGCAGGCGCCCTGCGCTGCCTTCGGCGCCGCGCACCTGTTCGCCCGCCAGCACCATGGCGGTGTAGGCGCCCAGGTCGAAACCGGCCACGGCCAGGCGCTGCCAGGCGATGCCCTGCCAGTCGGCTTCGCCGGCCGCGGCACGGCGCTGCGCCTCGGCCAGCGCGCCGGCCAGGGCCTGCACACGGCGCGCCATGGCGGCGCCCGCATAGTGGCGCTGGCCCAGCAGGCGAAAAGCGCCGTCGCGCGCCAGGTCGGACTGCCAGGCGGTGGCGTCTTCGGGCAGCGCTTGCAGCGACAGCACGGCGTAGCCCGACTCAGCCCAGGCCTCGCGCCAGACCGCGCCCGCCTCAGCGGTCTCGCCCAGGCCCGGCAGGTAGACCAGCAAGGGCGTGCCGCCCGCCGCGGGCTGCGCAGGCCGCAGCAGCACCAGAGTCTGCACCTGGCCGGCGAGCGGCCAGCGGTGGACGCTGCGGCTCACCGCACCGTGCTCCGCCGGCGCGTAGCCGCGCGCCGCGAAGGCCCGCAAGGGGGCCGGGTCGACGGCCTGCGGCTGCGGCGCGCTGCTGCAGCCAGCGACCCCGGCCAGCACGGCCATGACGGCCAGCAGGGCCGGCGCAGACGGCAGGCGGACACGGATGATCGGATGCAGGGCAGGCATGGTCGGAAGCAGGCAAGTGTCTCAAGCCGGGCGGCAGGGTGCATGGTCGGCGCTGCGTGTTAAGACCGGATTGCTGTGCCTTGTGACCGGTTGCGCGGCCGGCCGGCCGGTTGGCGCTTGGGCGCTTGGGCGAGAGCAGGTCTCGGGTGCCGAGGCTTTCGGCAGCGGCAGCAGGCGGCTTCGAGCGGTCAGCTGCCGCCCGCCGGTGGCTGACGAAGGATAGCTGGCGACCCTGAAGAGACATTCGCGGTCCTGATCTCGCCTCCCCGAAGCTGCCGGTCAGACCCGCACACAGGCACCCGTTGGCGGCCCGGCAGAGCAGGGCGCGCATCGGAGGGCAACACACAGTGCGATTGAGGTACAGCGCAGGGCTTGAGACCGTGCGGGCTCACCACTTCCAAAGTCTCGTGTGCAAGTCATTCGCCGGCAGCCCCAGCGGACGCCGGATTGCACCCCTGTTCACTCAGAGCGCCACCGCCCGGAACAAACCACGCTGTACTGCCTGGTGCAGCGGCACGCATCGACCTTCTTGGCGTAGGCCGAAGACGCTGCCGGCGCCGACCTGCGCGAACTGCGCAGTTGCAACTGTTGCGCCCGCGACCCCCCTGTTCAAGGGGCGGGTTAACTGATCAGCAACCCTCGCCTGCGTAGGGTCTAACCGAACGCATCATTCCTGCGGGGTTTCGCCATGACTTTGCCGAAAACATTTCGTCTGGCCTCCTGTGCGCTTCTGGCTGGCCTGACCTGCGCGCACGGAGCCTGGGCCGCCGACAGCCCGGCCGCGACGACGCCTCCTGTTCTGCCCGCGGGCACCGACACCAGCGGCAGCTTCTTCACCTACCCCAACGGCAACGTGCTGCAAGGTGGCATCGCCAACGGTGGCTACTACACCTTCGGCGGCGGCCCCAGCACGCCCTACACCGGGCAGTTGCTGACCTTCGGCAACAGCTGGTCGCAGGTGCAACTGCAGACGGTGCTGGCGCCCGTGGCTTCGGCCTTGGCGGTGGCCACACAAAGCAATGCGTATGGCCGCTCGCAGAGCAACATCATTCTCGGCTACCGCGTGCTGCTGGTGGCACCCGACGCGCAGGCCGCGAGCCAGATTAGCGCGCTCCTGGGCACCAGCGGCGCCATCGCCAGTGTCTCGGGCTCCTTCAATCTCGTGTCCACGGGCTACGGCTACGGCTCGGTGCAGGCCGTCACCGGCGCCCTGGCCGGTCTGGACGCCAGTCTGGGCGCATCGTCCTACACCGCCTGCGGCGCCTATGGCGTGCTGGGAGGCCCCGGCACACCGGGCTGCGGCACAGGCAGCTTCAATCTGCCGCTGAATTTCGTCGCCGGCAGCAGCTTCGCGGGTGGCAACCCGCTGTCCTTCGTGTCCACCATCTCGATCCAGGCCACAGCACAGGCCGGCATCTCGGCCTGCTGCAGCGGCGGCTATGCAGGCAATTTCAGTGCCTTTATCGACCCGCAGGTCACGCTGACCAGCGGCATCAACGCCACGCTGGTGCTGGGCAACAACGGCGACGTCTCCAACGTCACGCCGTCGGTGCCCGAGCCGGCGCCGTGGGCCTTGATGCTGGCTGGCGCGGGCGTCGTTGCCTCCTTGCGCCGCCGGCGCGGCCAGAGTTCCAGGCCTCGCGCCTGAGCCTGTCGCGCAACTGCGCCACGGGCGGCGCGCTGCAGTCGGCCGGCACCTGAGAGGTTGCGCGAGCCAGGGTGCGCGGCTCGTGGCCTTCGTGCCACCACAGGTCGCAGGCCACGTACAGCCGGTTCAGGGCGACGACGCTGTTGCGCACCGTCACTGACGGTGCAAGGCGTTAGGTCCAGAGAAAAGGATCTCAAGCAGACGCTGTGCGCCGACATCGACGGTGTCAGTGTTCACGCTGACGTGCGCTGCGGGGCTGATGATCGCCAGGCGCTGGGGCAACGGTGCCGCTGCACCACCCGCGCCGCACCGGCCAACGAGCGTGTCCAGACCAACGCCGTCGGACAGATGGTGCTCAAGCTCAAGTCCCCCTGGCGTGACGGCACCTCGCATCTGGTCATGTCGCCGCTGCAGTTCATGCAGCGGCTGGCAGCGCTGGTGCAAAGGCCACGGCTGCACCTGATCCGCTTTCATGGTGTGCTGGCACCCAACGCCAAGCTGCCCGTGACCAGCGACAGCAGATGGCCGTCAAGCGCCACCCAGCGAACCACGGCGGCTGACCGCTGAGGTGCACCTACCGATCGTTCGGCGTCGACGTTCCGGCGTGCAAGTCACACCGGTCTGCCGGACAGCCTCACCTTTCTCCCGCCGGCCGGCCAGGGTCTTGGCCACGTCAACGCTCGACCGCCGGCTGCGCTGGTGTCCTGCTCGCAGCCCCATCGCTTGGGGCGGTGCAGGGACAGCGATTTCCAAGGGGCTGGCACCAACACGGCGATCCAGGACGTGGTTTCAGCCTTTGACCACGCCCACCGCGGCGAGCCCAAGGGCGTGATGCCGGGAACCGGCTCGTTCATCGACCTGCGCCCGCACGGCGTGCCGGCTGCCGGGCTGGACATCGGCGCCCAGGTCACGGCCTTGGGCGATCTGCGGCTGACGGTGCCCGCCATGCGCTGGCTGGCAGCGCATCAGGTCAACCGCATCCATCTGCCTTGACCGAATCCGAGAGCTGCCGCTCGGCGTCGGCGCGCAACTGCCAGAACCCGGCGTCGATCAACTGCTCGGCACCGCTGCGTTCATTGACCAGCCAGAACTGCCGGCCGTCGGGGCTGAGCCGGGCGACCTCGCCGGTGTGACGGCCGGCGGTGACGCGGCGGCCCAGCGTGTTGGCGGGAAAGCCGGGCTGGCGGGCCAGCGTCAGCAAGGGCACGGCCACCCGGCCGTCGCCAGCCAGGCGCAGCCGCTGCACGATGGGCGCCAGCAGCGGATTGGCCGCGTCGGCCGCCGACAGGAAGACCACCACCTTGGCCTGCGCGCGGCTCAGCGCCACATTCACCAGGCGCTGCGCCTCCTCGGTCTGCAGAAAGGGCTGGCTGCCGTCGGCCGGGTCGAACAGCACCACGGCGGCCTCGCTGCCCTGGGCGCGGTGGACGGTGCTGACCTTCAGCGACTCCGGCACACCGCAGGCCCGCAGGCGCTGGCGGATCAGCGCGCGCTGGGCGCGGAAGGGCGTCAGCACGATCAGCTCATGCGGCTGCCATTCGCCTCCGGCCAGCGCCGCCGCGACCAGGCTGGCAATCAGCGCGGCCGATTCGGCACGCACCGGGCCGCGCTCGGCGGCCGACCAGGCGCCGTCGGTCTTCAGCCGGTGAACGTGGATATGGGTGTCGGCGCCGATGTCACCCAGCGCCCGGCAGCGTGCGGCCTGCCAGCCCGGCTGGGCGGCCCCGTCGGCGGCCACGCGCAGCACGCCGTCGTAGAACATGTCGCTGACCAGCGCGCTGATCGGCCCGGCCATGCGCGACTGCTCGTCCAGCAGCGCCACCGACGGGCCCGTCCGCGGCTTCTCGGCAAAGGCCGAGCGGCCCAGCCAGCGGCGTGCGTTGCGGTCGTTGCTGCTGCGCAGCACCGGCGAGAGCTGCTGCGGATCGCCGGCAAACAGCCGCGCGCGGCCCAGCGGCATCAGGGCCAGCGCATGCGCCAGGCTGACCTGGCTGGCTTCGTCGAAGACCAGCAGGTCGAACGGCGGCTCGCCGTCCGGCGCCAGCTCGCGCAAGGTCTTCAGCGTGAAGGCAGCGCGCGTCGTGGTCATGCTGGCCAGCCGGCAGTGCTGCAGCACCTGCAGCGACGAAGCCCGCAATTCGTCGCGCAGGGCGGCCACACGGTCGGCCCAGGCCTTCAGCGCCGAGGCGTCCCGCGACGAGGCAGCCGGTCGCGCGGCCTCGGCCCGCGCCAGCCGGGCGATCAGTTCGCGGTCCTTGGTCGAGATCAGGTGCTCGCGGCCGGCATAGGCCGCCGCATCGAAGCGGGTGCCCAGGCGCTGCACGCCCGCTCGGCAATGCTCGCGCCGGCCTTTCTGCAGCGCCTTGTCGACGGCAATGGTCGCCAGGTCCACCGCCTGGTTGGTGGTGGACAGCAGCAGCACGCGGGCATGGGGCCGGCTGTCCAGGTACTCGGCCAGCAGCACGCCCAGGGTGGTGGTCTTGCCGGTGCCGGGCGGCCCCCACAGAAAGGCGCTGCTGTGCTGCACCAGGCCCAGCGCCTGGCGCTGGGCGGGCCGCAGCCAGCGGAACGGCGCACCGGTCAGCGGCGGGCCGTCGTCCACCGCCTGCGGCCGCGCCAGATCGGGCAGGCAGGCCAGCGCGCGCTCGGCCCAGGGCGTGTCCCACCAGGCGTCGGCCAGCGCGTTCAGAAAGCGCGGCGGGTACAGGCGGATCAGCCCGTCAGGCCCCGGCGGCGGGCTGCTGGCGTTCTGCAGCACCAGCTGGTCGTCCTCCACCACCACGGCCAGCACGCTGGCCCCGCCCTTCACCGGCGCACCCCACCAGGCCGCCGCACCGTCCAGGCGGTCGTCCAGCAGCGCCTGGGCCGAGGCCGCACCCGGCCGCTGCCCTTCGGCGTAAACGTAACCGGGCTCCAGGGCGACACGCCAGAGCACGCCATCGCGCTCGCTGCGCAGGACCTTGAAGTCGTAATACTCGGGCGTGGCCGCCAGCTCGGCGCTCAGGGCCGCGCGCAGGTCGGCAAGGCTCATCGGGATGCAGGTGCGAAAAAGGTGAGCGGCGGACTGTAGCGGGGGCCGCCGCGGCGCCCCGCACGCGATCAGCCCCGGGTGTTCGTGGGTCGTTGGCGCGGCGCTTGCACCGAGAATGCGGCTTCGGCGCCACGACGGCGCGCACAGGGCACAAGCATGCTGGGCTGGATCTTCAAGAGGCAGGGCAGCAAGCCCGGGCCGGTACCCGCGCAAGCCCCAGGCCGCCCGGCTGCGGCGGTGGCCCCACCCCCGGTGGACTGGACGGCCGCGCTGGCCAGCGCGCGCGGTGACGACGAGGCCCTGCTGGCCCTGGCCGGAACCGCCGCGGCACCGCTCCCGTTCAAGCAAGGCGCCGTCGAGGCCCTGACCGGGGAAGCGGCGCTGCGACGCGCCGAGCGCGCCTTCCGCAACCACGACCGGCGCGTCCATCAGCTGGCCAAGCAGCGGCTGCAGGCCAAGGTGGCCCAGCGCGTCGCCTGGGAGCAGGCCGAACGCCTGCTTCAGGACGCGCGCAGTCTGGCCGGCGAGGTGGACGTGCCGGCCAACCGGGTGGTCGAGCTGGACCGGGCCTGGGCGGCGCTGGACGCCGCCGCCCTGGCCACCGCCCAGCGCGATGAATTCCACGCCCTGTCGGCCAGCCTGACCGCGCAACTGCGACAGCGCGCCGACCTCGCGCAGCAGCGCAAGCACTGGCAGGCCGCTGCCGTGGCCGCCGTGCAGCATCTGCAGGCGGCTTGCACAGCGGCCGCGGCGGGAACGCAGGACCGAGAGGGGCTCGGCGCCGCAGCCAGCGCGGCCCGCGGCGTGGCCGATGCGCTGCCGCCGGAGGCGGCGGCTGACCCCGCGACGGCGCGTGCGCTGACCGACCTGCAGAACGCCATCCAGACCGCGACCGCGCTCGACGGCCACGTGCGGGTTCTCGATCGCTTGCTGGCCGATGCGGATGTGAGCCAGCCTCTGGCGTCCGGCGATTCAGCGGGCGACCCGCCACCCCAGGGTGACGACGATGCGGCGCGCGCCTGGCAGGCCCTGGCGCCACTGGCCGACGCCGGCCTGGCCGCGCTGCTGCAGAACCGGCATGCGCACTGGCAAGAGGCCCGCGATCGGGCGCGCCAGGCACGGCAGTCGCAGCGGCGCGTACAGGCCCGTGAACAGCAGCGAGGCCGCCAAGATCAACAGCTCACGGCCCTGGTCGACCATCTGGCGCAGGCCGAGGCGGCACTCGACGGCGGGCAGTTGGGCGTCGCCCAGCGCCAGCTGAGCGCCATCGACAGCGCGCCGCAAGGGGCCGATGCGCCGGATGCCCTGCAGACCCGCATCCAGGCGGCCCAGGCGCGGCTGGCCCAGTTGCGTGGCTGGCAGCACTGGGCCGGCGGGCGGGCGCGCGACGAACTGCTGCTGCAGGCCGAAGCGCTGGCGGCCGCGACGGTCGGGGGCGACGGCCCGGTCGAGGGCCCGGTCCAGCGCGACCCCGGCGTCCTGGCCGAAGTGGCCCGGCTGTCGATCCGGCAGCGTGCCGATCTCATACTGACCCTGCGCCTGCGCTGGAAGGAAATCGACAGCCTGGGTGGCGGCGGCGAGCAAGCGCTGTGGCGTCGCTTCGACGCCGCCTTGACGGCTGCGGGCGAGCCGGTGGCGGCGCACATCGCGACGCAGCGCGCGGCGCGCCAGGCCAATCTGTCGGCCCGCCTGGCCCTGCTCGACGCCCTCGAAGCGGCCGGCGGTGCCGCTGCACCGGGTCTGCCAGATGGCGCAGGCGGGGTGGGCCCGGCGCAGGCCATGGCAGCCCAGGAGACCAACGCCGAGCCACCAGCCCCGGAGCCGGTGCGCCGGCTGGCCAGCGCCCTGGACCGTTTCCAGACCGAATGGCGCAAGCTCGGTCCGCTGGCACACACGGTGCCGCGCGCGGCGCAGGAGGCGCTCGTCGCGCGCATGCAGGCGGCGGTGAGCCGGCTGGAAGCGCCCTTGCAGGCGGCGCGGGCGCGGGCCGCTGCGCAGCGGCTGGCCTTGGTGGCGCGCGCCCGCGCGCTGGCCGGCGACGGGCCCGGACCGGGTGGCGATCTGGTCGGCGAGGTGCGGGTCCTGCAGGCCGAATGGCAGCAGCAGGCGAAGGGGCTGCCGCTGGCCCGCGCCGAGGAACAGGCTCTGTGGGTCGACTTCAAGACCGCGATCGACGCCGCCTTCGCGGCCCGCGAAGTAGTCTACAGTGCGCGCGACGCCGAGATCGAGGCCCAGGGGGCCGAGCGCTCGGCGCTGATCGAACGCCTGCGCTCGGGCGTCGACGACAGCGCGCCGGCCCAGCGCCGCCTGCTGGCCGAGATCGATGCCGCGTGGCGCCGCTGCGGACCGGCGCCACGCGCCCGGGCCGCCGCGCTCGATGCCGCGTTCCACGCCGCCCGCGATGCGCTCAGGCTGAGCCTGGAAGGCAGCCAGCAGCGCGCCTGGGGCGCCCTCTGTGATGCGCTGGACGCCAAGCTGGCGCTGTGCCTGGCGGGCGAGCAGCGGCGGGCCGAAGGCGCCGACGCCGACGCGGCGGCCACCACGGCCGCGTGGTCGGCCTTGCCGGTGTTGCCCGACGCCTTGGAAGACGCGCTGCGCCGCCGCGCCGGGCTGGCGCCAGCCAGCAGCAGCAGCCCCGTCGCGGCGCCCGATGTCGACGGTCTGCTGCTGGATATCGAGATCGCCTGGGACTTGCCGACGCCGCCGGCCTTCGAAGCGGCGCGCCGCGCGCGCAAGTTGCTGGCCATGAAGTTGTCGCTCGAAGGCCGCCGTTCAGCGGTGCCGCAAGGCCACGCCCCGCTGGCCGCCATGGCCCTGCTGCTCGGCTGTCGCGGTCTGGATGCGGCACAGCGCGAGCGCTGGGCCGCGGTGCGCGCGGCCTGGCGCCGCCAAGGCCCGTAGCGCCTGCCCTGCAACGCGCCGGGCGCGCCGGGCGCGCCTGGCCATCGTCGATGACCTGCAGGCGGTGCAGACGGTGCCGGAATCGGGCGGCGCCGCGCTTCATGACGCCATCTGCAGCCGTCTCCACCGCGCTGGCGCCCGACAGCAGGCGGCCGAACAGGCGGCTTTTCGAGGCTTGCCGCGGCGCCCGAAGCGGGATCATCAGCGCTGTCTGAACAGGCCGCCCTGGCCACTGAAACGCCTACGAGAGCGCATCGCCTTGGCCCACCTGCTCATCATCGACCTGCCCGGCGACCCCGTCAGCGACCTGTTGCGGGCCGCCCTGGCCCGTGGCGACCGCTACACCTTCCTGAGTCCTGACCTGGCGCCCTACCGCAGCCAGCCGGCGCTGCAGGCCCTGCTCGACCGCGCCCGCCATCGCATCGAAGTGCCCGGCCTGGCCGCCGCAGCGGTGGCGCAGCGCGTGCTGGCCCTGCATGCCGTGCAGCCTTTCGACGCCGTGCTGTGCGGGCCCGGCGCCCACCACGCCGACATCGCCCTGCTGGCGCAGCGCCTGCACTGCGCCTTCCTGAATCCCGCCACGGCCGCCTTGCTGCGCGAGCCGCTGCTCTGGCAGCAGCGCTTGCAGCTGCGCGGCCTGCCGCAGCACGGCCTGGTCGGCAGCGCCGGCGCCTTCGGTGCCCTGAGCGAAGCCGGCAGCGGCCGCGTCATCGCCTGCGACACCCTGACGCAGGCCGGCCGCCATCGCCTGCTTGGCGTGCACGACCCGCTGTGGCAGGCCGGGCCGTCGACCGCACTGCGCGGCAGCACCTTCACGCCGCACAGCGGCAGCTCGCGCGCCGGGCCTGACACCATCGAGCGCTACCTGGGCGCGGTGCTGGACGCGCTGGACGTGGACCACGGCGCCACGCACACCGAATTGGTGATCACCGCGCGCGGCCTGCAGGTGGCGCGCATCACGGCCGGTGTGCCGGGTGGCCGCCGGGCGCAGCTGGTGGGCTATGCGCTGGGGCGTTCGCTGCAGGCCGACCTGATCGCCCTGCACTGCGGCCAGGCGCTGCCCGTGGGCTCGGGCGCGTCGCCGCAGGTCGCCGTCCTGCGCACCATCGAGGCCACCCGCCATGGCCTGCTCGACGAAGTCGTGCTGCCCACCTGGCAGGACCCGGCCATCCGCTGCGTCGACATCGCCCGCCAGCCCGGGCAGGCCGTCGGCCCGCCGCTGAACGACGCCGACAGCCTGGGTTGCGTGATGGTCTGCGGGCCGTCGCGGGCCGACGCCGAAGACCTGGCCGACCACTACGTGGCCCGCGCCTGGGTGAAACTGCGGCCGGCCCCAGCAGCCGACGGCACGGCGCCTGGGCTAGAGTCGCCCAACCCCGATGCCGCCCCGGCGCGCGCCCTCGCACCCACACCGGTCACCGTACAGCCTTGGCCCCAGCACCCAGCCAGCAGCCCGCCGCTGCCCCCCGAACCGAACCGAGCCCTGGCGGGCTGCTCGAAGGCCGTGCACTGAGTTGCCGGCGCGGGCGCCGGCTGTTGTTCGAACAACTCGACATCGCGCTGCCGCCGGGCTCCATCACCTGGCTGCGCGGCACCAACGGCAGCGGCAAGACCAGCCTGATGCGCATCCTGGCCGGCCTGTCGGCACCGGCCGAGGGCGCGGTGCTGTGGAACGGCCAGCCGCTCAGCCGGGCCGGCCGCGCGGCGCGCCTGGGGGTGCTCTACATCGGCCACGCCAATGCGCTCAAAGACGATCTGACGCTGGAAGAGGCGCTGGCCTTCCTGGCGCGCCTGGCCGAGCACGGCCAGCCCGAAGCCGCAGCCCGCGCCGCGCTGGACAGGCTGGGCCTGGGCAGTCGGCGCAAGGCCGCCGTGCGCACGCTGTCGCAAGGCCAGCGGCGGCGCGGCGCGCTGGCCCGGCTGGCGCTGGACGAGGCCCCGCGCACCTGGATCCTGGACGAACCCTATGACGCGCTGGACAGCGACAGCACGCAGCTGCTGTCGGCCCTGATCACCGGCCATGCGGCGCGCGGCGGTGCCGTGCTGCTGACCAGCCACCAGGACGTCGCGCTGCCGGGTTTGCGTGAACACCGCTTGACCTCGCCGGACGGGCGTGTCCGCGATGCCGCCCAAGTCTGATCTGGGCCAGACAGCGGGAAGGCCGGCAGGGCTATAAGCCTGGCTTCAGCATCGCCTCCCTACAATGATTCCAGCCGATGTGTGATTGCCTTTCCTCCGCCGCCACTGACACCCATGGACGCCGCGCATGAGCCAGCCGGCTGGCGGCCTGGCCCTGTGGGCGCCGATCTGGACGCTGACCCACCGCGACCTGCGGCTGGCGGGCCGCCGCCGCGTCGAAGCCTTGCTGCCGCTGGGCTTTTTCATCGCCGCCGCCGGCCTCTTCCCGCTGGGCGTGGGCCCAGAACCGCAGATGCTGCGGCAGATCGCGCCGGGCGTGGTCTGGGTCTGCGCCCTGCTGGCGGCCATGCTGTCGGTGACGCAGATGTTCTCGTCCGACGAGCACGACGGTTCGCTGGAACAGATGCTGCTGGCGCCGCAGGCGCTGGTGCTGCTGGTGGTGGGCAAGGTCTGCGCGCACTGGCTCAGCACCGGGCTGCCGCTGGTGCTGGCGGCGCCGCTGCTCGGTATCGCCTTCGACATGAACGGCGCGGCCATCGCCACGCTGGTGGCCACGCTGCTGGTCGGCACGCCGGTGCTCAGCCTGCTGGGCGCCCTGGGCGGGGCGCTGACGCTGGGGCTGCGCAGCGGCGGCGCGCTGGTCTTCCTGCTGGTGCTGCCGCTGACCATCCCGACGCTGATCTTCGGCACCGGCGCCGTGGGCGCGGTGGAAGCCGGCCTGTCGCCGCGCGCGCACTTCTCGCTGATGGGGGCCATCCTCATCTTCACGGCGCTGGGAGCACCTTGGGCCACCGCGGCCGCCCTGCGCATTTCCTTGGATTGAGATCATGAGCCGTCCAACCAGCCTGCGCTGGTCCACCTACGCCGCCCCGTCGCGCTTCTACGCGCTGGCCGGCAAGCTGGTGCCCTGGTTCTGGGCCGCCACCATCGTGCTGTCGGCCATCGGCCTGTTCATCGGCTTCGGCATCGCGCCGAGCGACTTCCAGCAGGGCGACGCCTACCGCATCATCTTCATCCACGTGCCGGCGGCCTGGATGTCGATGGTGATCTACGGCGTGATGGCCTTGTTCGCCGTGCTCGGCTGGGCCTTCAACACCCGGCTGTCCTCGATGTACGCGCGGGCCCTGGCGCCCACCGGCGCGATGTTCACCGTCCTGGCGCTGTGGACCGGCGCCTTCTGGGGCAAGCCGACCTGGGGCACCTGGTGGGTGTGGGACGCCCGCATCACCACCGAATTCATCCTGCTGCTGCTGTACGTCGGCTACATCGCGCTGACCGAGGCCATCGACGACGAGCGCCGGGCGGCCAATGCCGGCGCCTTGCTGGCGCTGGTCGGTGCGGTCAACCTGCCGGTGATCCGCTATTCGGTGGTGTGGTGGAACACCCTGCACCAGGGCGCCACCATCAGCATGGACAGCGCGCCCAAGATGGCCGCCACCATGCTGATCGCCATGTTGATCATGACCCTGGCCTTCTGGGCCTACAGTTTCGCGGTGGTCTTCACCCGTGCCCGCGCCATCGTGCTCGAGCAGGAGGGTGATACCGAGTGGGTGCGTGCCCTGGCGGCGCGACAGGCCCGCGCTTGAGGACGAGAACCATGCACTGGAATTCCTTCGCCGACTTCGTCCACATGGGCGGCTACGGCCTGTACGTGTGGGGCTCTTACGGCGCGGCGCTGGTGCTGATGCTGATCGAGCCGCTGCTCGTCGTGCAACGCCGGCGCCGGGCGCTGGCGCAAGCGGGTGATGGGGAGACGGCATGAAGCCGCGGCACAAGAAGATCGCCATCGCCGTGGGCCTGCTGGGCGTCGTGAGCGTCGGCGTGGGGCTGATCCTGCAAGCCTTCAACAGCAACATCCAGTTTTCCTACACGCCGACGCAGATCGCCGCCAAGGAAGCGCCAGTGGGCCGCACTTTCCGCGTCGGCGGCCTGGTGCAGGCCGGCACCGTGGCGCGTGACGGGGTGACCGTGCGCTTCACCGTCACCGACACCGCGAAAACCGTGCCGGTGCGCTACGAAGGCATCCTGCCCGACCTGTTCAAGGAAGGCAAAGGCGTGGTCGCCCAGGGCCAACTGGGCAGCGACGGCGTCTTCGTGGCCCGCGAAGTGCTGGCCAAGCACGACGAGAACTACATGCCCCCCGAAGCGGCCGACGCCATGCAGCGCGCGGCCAAGGCCAAGACGCTGGTCCAAGCGGCGAAATGAGGTTCCCATCATGATTCCTGAACTCGGTCACCTCTGCCTCTTCCTGGCGCTGGCCGTCGCGCTGGCACAAGGCGTGCTGCCACTGGTCGGCGCGCAACGCGGTCAGGCCAGCTGGATGGTGCTGGCGCGCCCGCTGGCGCATTGGCAGGGGCTGTTCATCGCCATCGCCTTCGTGCTGCTGGCGGCGTCCTTCGTGCGCAACGACTTCTCGGTGCTTTACGTGGCCAGCAATTCCAACAGCGCGTTGCCCTTGCCCTACCGCATGGCGGCGGTCTGGGGCGGGCACGAAGGTTCGTTGCTGCTGTGGGTGCTGATGCTGAACCTGTGGAGCGTGGCCGTGGCGCGCTTCAGTGCCCGCCTGCCGCTGCCTTTCGCGGCGCGCATCCTGGCTGTGATGGGCCTGGTCTCGGTCGGCTTCCTGCTGTTCATGCTGCTGACGTCGAACCCCTTCGACCGGCTGATCCCGGCCGCCGCCGACGGCCGCGACCTCAACCCGCTGCTGCAGGACCCGGGCATGGTCATCCACCCGCCGATGCTCTACATGGGCTACGTCGGCTTCAGCGTGGCCTTCGCCTTCGCCATCGCGGCCTTGCTGGGCGGCAACCTCGACGCCGCCTGGGCGCGCTGGACGCGCCCCTGGACGACAGCCGCCTGGGTCTTCCTGACCTTCGGCATCGGCCTGGGCAGCTGGTGGGCTTACAACGAACTGGGCTGGGGCGGCTGGTGGTTCTGGGACCCGGTGGAAAACGCCTCCTTCATGCCCTGGCTGGCCGGCACCGCGCTGATCCATTCGCTGGCCGTCAGCGAGAAGCGCGGCGGTTTCAAGGTCTGGACCGTGTGGCTCGCCATCGTGGCCTTCTCGCTGTCGCTGCTGGGCACCTTCCTGGTCCGCTCGGGGGTGCTGTCTTCGGTGCACGCCTTCGCCACGGACCCGCGCCGCGGCCTCTTCATCCTGGGCTTCCTGGTCGTCGTCATCGGCAGCAGCCTGGCGCTGTTCGCCTGGCGCGCGCCCAAGGTCGGCCTGGGCCAGCGCTTCGGCCTGCTGTCGCGTGAATCGCTGCTGCTGGCCAACAACATGATGCTGGCGGCGGCCTGCGGCGCGGTGCTGCTGGGCACGCTCTACCCGCTGTTCATCGACGCCCTGGGCATGGGCAAGATCAGCGTCGGCCCGCCCTACTTCGACGCCGTGTTCGCGCTGCTGATGGCGCCGCTGGTCTTCGTGATGGGCATCGGCCCGCTGACCCGCTGGAAGCAGGACGAGGCCGCCCCGCTGGTCAAACGCCTGGCGCCGGCGCTGGTCATCGCGCTGGTGGCGGCCCTGGGGGTTGGCGCCTGGGCCGGCCGCATCACCCTGCTCACCACGGGCGGCCTGCTGATGGCCTTCTGGATCGTCGCTTCGCTGGGTGTCGACCTGAAGGACAAGCTGTTGCCCGCTGGCGGCAGCTTCAAGCAGGTCGGCCACCGTGCAGGCCAGATCCCCTTGGCCATGTGGGGCATGCTGGCCGCCCACCTGGGCGTGGCCGCCTTCGCCTTCGGCGTGGCCATGGTCAAGACCTACGAGACCGAGCGCGACGTGAAGATGGGCCCCGGCGACAGCACCGAGATCGCCGGCTACCGCTTCAAGATGACCGGCCTGCGCGAGGTGCCGGGGCCCAACTACGCGGCCATGCAGGGCACCATCGAGGTCAGCCAGGGCGACCGCGTCATCGCCACGCTGCTGCCGGAAAAGCGCATCTACCGCGTGCAGAGCAACCCGATGACGGAAGCGGCCGTGGACAGCAACCCGCTGCGCGACCTCTACATCTCGATGGGCGAGAGCCTGCCCACCGGCGAGTGGATCGTGCGCGTGCAGTACAAGCCCTTCATCGTCTGGATCTGGGGCGGCTGCCTGATGATGATGGCCGGCGGCGTGCTGGCGATGAGCGACCGCCGCTATCGGGTGAAGAAGGCCGCGACGGCCGCTGCGCGCGATCAGGAGGCGATGGCTTGAACCGTTACCTGCTGCCGCTGGTCGGCTTCCTCGTGCTGGCTGGCTTCCTGGCTTTCGGCCTGAAGCTGGACCCGCATGAAGTGCCCAGCCCGCTGATCGACAAGCCGGCGCCGGCGTTCAGCGCCGCCAAGCTGTCGCAGCCCGACCAGCGGGTGACGCTGGGCGACCTGAAGGGCAAGGCCTGGGTGCTCAACGTCTGGGCCTCGTGGTGCGCACCCTGCCGCGACGAGCACCCGCTGTGGGTGGCCTACGCCAAGAGTTCACCGGTGCCCATCTACGGCCTGAACTACAAGGACAAGAACGAAGCCGGCGTTGCCTGGCTGCGCCAGCTGGGCAACCCCTACGCCGAGTCGCTGACCGACCCCGACGGCCGCATCGGCATCGACTACGGCGTCTACGGCGTGCCCGAGACCTTCGTCATCGACAGCCAGGGTGTGGTGCGCCTGAAGCACACCGGCCCGATCACGCCCGCGGTGCTGCGCGACAAGATCGACCCGCTGCTCAAGCGTTTGAGCCAACATGGCTGAACGCCTGATCACCACCGTGCTGGCCGTGCTGCTGCTGGCGCTGAGCCCGCTGCATCCCGCGGCGGCCAAGGAAGCCGAAGCGGTTTCCGCAGACCCGGTGCTCGAAGCCCGGGTGATGCAACTGGCCACCGAGTTGCGCTGCCTGGTCTGCCAGAACCAGACCATCGCCGATTCGCACGCCGACCTGGCCGTGGACCTGCGCAAGCAGATCCGCGAGCAGCTGGCCCAGGGCCGCAGCGAAGACCAGATCCGCGACTACATGACCGCCCGCTACGGCGACTTCGTGCTCTACAAGCCGCCTTTCAAGCCGACCACCGCCTTGCTGTGGGTCGGCCCGCCGCTGCTGCTGGCGGGCGCCTTGATCGGCCTGTTCCTGATGCTGCGCGCACGCCAGCGCGCCAGCCCCGATGCTTTCGAACCCGATGCCCCAGATACCCCCGAGGACCTTGCCGATGGCAGCCCAGCCCGCACCCCTCGCTAAGCTCAAGGCGCAACTGGCGCAGCTCGACGCGCTGGTCGCCGAAGGCGTGCTGACCGGCGCGGCCGCGAAGAAGTCGCGCGACGACCTGGAACGGCAGGTGGTCGCGGCCGTGCTGCAGTCAGGCGGCGTGGCGGCGGCGGCAGACCCGGTGGTCGCCGAGCCGCCCGTGCGCGCCCCGCGCAGCCTGGTGGCCGGTGTCAGCGTGTTCGTGCTGGCCTTCAGCCTGGCCGGCTACGCCTGGCTGGGCAACCGCGCGGGCTGGGCCGTCAGCCCCGGCGAGCCCGGCGCCGCGGCGGCTGCTGACCCCGAACGGGCGACGGAGAACGCGCAGATCGAGGCCATGGTCGCGCGCCTGGCCGAACGCCTGAAAGCCCAGCCCGACGACGCCGAGGGCTGGTCCATGCTGGGCCGTTCCTACAACGCGCAGGGCCGCTACGCCGAGGCCCTGACGGCCTACAAGCGCGCCTACGCGCTGCGCCCCAAGGACGCCCAGGTGCTGGCCGACTACGCCGACGGCCTGGCCGTGGCCAACAACCGCTCGCTGGACGGCGAACCGGAGAAGCTGATCCTCGAAGCGGTCCAGATCGACCCGAAGAACGTCAAGGCGCTGGCCCTGGCCGGCACCGTGGCCTTCAACCACGCCGACTACAAGAGCGCCGCAGACTATTGGCAACGCGCCGTGCAGGGCAGCGACCCGGCCGGAGAATTCGCCAAGCAGTTGCAAGGCGCGCTGAACGAGGCGCGCCAGCGTGCCGGCCTGCCGCCCATGGCCGTGGCGCCTGCGGCGGGCTCGGCCGACCTGTTCGCGCCGCCTGCCGCCGCGGCCGCACCGACGCCCGCACCGGCGCTGGCCGCCGGCCTGGAAGCCATCACCGGCCGCCTGACGCTGAAGCCCGAACTCAAGGGCCAGGTCGGCCCCGACGACACGGTCTTCATTTTCGCCCGCGCACCCACGGGCTCGAAGATGCCGCTGGCCATCCTGCGCAAGAAGGTCAGCGACCTGCCGCTGGACTTCAGGCTCGACGACAGCCTGGCCATGAGCCCGGCGGCGCGCTTGTCCTCAGTCAGCCAGGTGGTGGTGGGGGCGCGCATCAGCAAGACCGGCAACGCGATGCCCAGCCCCGGCGACCTGCAGGTGCTGAGCGCGCCGATGGCCCTGGGCGCCAGCGGTCTGAAGCTGGAAATCAGCGCAGCGGTTCAGTAAGTCGCGGCCGGCGGCGCGACCAGCGCGCCCTGGATGCCGTGCCGCTTCAAGGCCTCGGCCACGAAGCCGCTGGCCTTGGCGCTTTCGACAAAGGCCTTCAGCGCCGCCTGCGCCAACTCGCCCCGCCCCGCCGGCACACCCATGGCCTGCTCGATGACCATGAAGCGCCCCGGCAGCAGGCGCAGGCCGCCCAGCCGCGCGGCGTCGGCTTCGAGCTGCTGCCTGACGCCCGCCGCCACGTCGGCGCCCTGCGCCAGAAAGGCGTCGACCACGGCCGGCGAAGTCGGTGCCCGCAAGAGCTGTGCGGCCTTGATCTCGCGGCTGAGGTAGAGGTCGTAGGCGCTGCCCTTGCCCACCATCACCGTCGTGCCGGCACGGTCGACCTGGGCGTTGTCGGTCAGCTTCGAGCCTTGCTGGACGAGGTAGGCGCCTTCGATGAGCACATAGGGCGCCGAAAAGCGGATGCCCTCGCCGCGCAGCGGATCGACGGCGAAAAAGCCGATGTCGGCCTGGTTGCCGGTCACGGCCTCGACCGATTTGGCTGCGGCGTCGAAGACCTTCAGCTCCAGCGGCAGGCCCAGCTGTTCGGCCAGCGCACGGGCCAGGTCCACCGACACACCCACCGCCGCACCGCTGGCCGCGTCCTTGCGCGCCAGGATCGGGTTGCCCAGGTTGATCGAGGCCCGCAGGCGGCCCGTCGGAGCCAGCGCGGCCGCCGCGCCGGCAGGCAGGGCGGCCGGCGTGGCGCAGCCAGCGGCGCCGGCTGCCGCTGCAGCGCCCAGCCAGCTCAGGACGCGGCGGCGCGTGGTGGTGACGATCATGGCGTGCGGTCCTGGGTCAGCGTTGAAAAGCGAGCGTGCGGGGCGATCGATCAGTGTAGGCTGAAGGGCGTATGGCACCGCACCGGGCCACGCCGCAAACTGACAGCACCATGCGCATACGCCCTGCCCAGCCTGACGATGCCGCGGCCATCGCCGCGATCTATGCGCCCATCGTCCGCGACACCACCATCTCCTTCGAACTGGAGCCGCCCGGCGAAGACGAAGTCCGCCGCCGCATCGTGGCCACGCTGCGCGTGCTGCCCTGGCTGGTCGGTGTAGACCCATCCGGCGCCGTCTGCGGCTACGTCTATGCCAGCCGCTTTCGCGAACGCGCCGCCTACCAATGGGCGGTGGAAGTCACCGCCTATGTGCGCAGCGACTGCCAGGGCCGTGGCGTCGGCCGGCGCCTGTACACGCGGTTGTTCGA
This sequence comes from Rubrivivax sp., assembly GCA_040400915.1. Taxonomy (GTDB): domain Bacteria; phylum Pseudomonadota; class Gammaproteobacteria; order Burkholderiales; family Burkholderiaceae_C; genus Rubrivivax. Next base: position 32,184 of record JBBAPI010000004.1, on the reverse strand, counting down.
ACAGCTGGCCGGGCTGGGCTACTGCCAGGCCGTGGCCGGCATCACGCTGCCGAATGCACCCAGCGTGGGCCTGCATGTCGCGCTGGGCTTCGAGCCCGTCGCCCACTACCGCAAGGTGGGCCACAAGCACGGCGCCTGGCGCGACGTGGGCTACTGGCAGAAAGCCCTGCAGCCGCTGCCCGACAGCCCGCTGCCGCCGCGGCCCTACAACGGCGGGGTCTGAGTTCTCGGCCAGCGGCCCAAGCCGCTGCTCAGCGACCCCATTTGTAGGTCAAGCCGAGCCCGATCGTGCGCGGCGGCGCGGGCGTGATGAAGGGCTGCGTCGCCAGGCTGTAGACACTGGTCACGCCCGACAGGCCGTAGGTCGAATACGCCTTGTCCAGGAGATTGGTCACGCGGGCGCTCAGGGCCAGCTGCGGGCTGGCCTGGAAGTGCAGGTCGCCGTGGGCCAGGGCGTAACCCGGCACGATGCCGGCCGGGTCGCTGTTGTTCTCGTTGCCGTGGGCGTACTGGGCGCTCGTCGCGACGATGCTGCCGCCGATGCGCCACTGCGGTGTGGCCTGGTAAGCCGCCCGCAACTTGAAGGTCAGGCTCGGGATGCCGGGCATGCTGCGGCCCGCCGGCACCGCCTCGCCGGCCGCGGTGGTGAAGGCCGATCGGTACAGCGCCTTGACGTGACCGAAGTTCAGCGCGAGGTGCAGGCCCTGCAGCTCGGCTTGCACGCCCGCTTCCCAGCCACGGCGCTCGGTGCTGCCGACATTGGCGAAATAGCCGAAGGCGGACGACGCGGCGATGAACTGGATGTCGTCCTTCAGCCGCGTGTCGTACACCGCCACGTTCCAGGACACCCGTCGGGCCCACACGCCACGGCTGCCGAGTTCGAAGGTCCGGGCGGTCACCGGCTTGAGCTCAGGGTCGCCATTGAACCCGGTCGGTAGCGCGCAAGGACGGTTCGGGTCGGCACAGGACAGCTCGACCGAGGTCGGCGCCCGCATCGACACGCTGTAGCCACCGAACAGGCCGAAGCGGGGGTCGGGGTTGTAGGTGTAGCCCAGCGCCGGGTTGAAGCGCTGGTAGCGGTGCGCGCCGTCCAGGGTGTTCGTGGCAGGCCCGGCCACAGCGCCGGCGGGCACACCATTCGGTGCGGTGGCAGCACCCGTTCCCGTGTTCGAGTACCGGTAGGCCGCCGCGTAGCCGGGGTTGTAGTAGCGGACGCCGGAGCCGGGGTCCGTCCACGCATACCCGCCGTCGCTGTTCAGGAATTGCGCGTTGGCACCGGCTTGATCGATGCGGGTCAGGTTGAAGCTGGCCGAGCCGCTGAGGGTCAACTGCCGGGTGAGGTCGAGCTTGTCGCTGACATACAGGCTGAAATTCTGCGTCGTCGACCTCAGCCCGACCTGGGACAGCACCGGGCTGCCGCTGAACGCCGGGCGGTTGCTCGGTGAAGGCGCCTGGCCGTTGGCGGTGTAAGCGTAGGCCTGGTTCGCGACGGCGACCGCCTCGTGGCTGATCAGGCGCGCCAGGACGGCGTCCTGCGCGTAATTCACCCGCGCGGCATCCAGGCTGACGCCGAGCGTGAAGGCGTTGTCCCGGCCCAGGACCTGGCCCGGTTGCCACCACTGCAGCGAACTTCCAGCCGTGCGCTGACGGATGGACGACAGCACCAGGCTGCTGTTGATCGCATTCGTCCAGCGCCCGTAGCCCAGCGCCAGCGCCTCGGCGCCCGTGACCGCGTTGACCGCCGTGCCCTCAGGGGCCTGGTTGCTGCACCGCGGCACACCACCGGCAGCCAGGGCCAGTGTGCCGTCGGCCGCGTAGCAGCCGTCGTCCAGAACGGCGTTGCTGTTGACGACTTGGGAGCGGGCCTCGCGGTAGTAGGCGTTGCCCACGAGCTTGCTGCCTGCGCCGAGTCCGTGGCTGCCGCTCAGGTTCAGCAGACCCATGGCGTTGGCGGTCTGGTCGGGCCAGGTGTAGGCCGACCTTCGATCGCGCAACGCATCCAGGGGCAAGCCCTGCGTCCCGCTGAGTTGCGTGTCCGCCAGGGTCAGCGACAACTGGACATCGGTCTGGTTGCCGTCGCCACGCCAGCGGACCTTGCCGAACAGCTGCCGGACGTCGCTGCCGGCATGCAGGCGATGGCCATCCTGTTTGTCGAAATTGCCGGCCATGAAGTAATCGACCTGCTCGTTGGCCGTGCCGCCACCCTCGAAGGACAGCGCCCGGCGCTGGTAAGCGCCGAACTTCAGATCGACCGCCTGCGCCGGATGGTCCCTGCCGTTCTTGGTGCCCAGCACGATGGCGCCACCCAGTGTATTCAGCCCGAACACTGGGTTGGAGCCGGGCATCAGCACGACGCGCGCGATGGCGTTCGTGGGGATCAAATCCCAATTGACCAGCGAGCCGAAGGATTCGTTCAGGCGAACGCCGTCGAAGTAGACCGTAAGGCCCACTGGCGCACCCAGCACCGAAGTGGCCTGGAAGCCGCGGTAGCTGATGTCGTTCTGGTAGGGGTTGCCGGTGCCGTTGTTGACGCTCACCGAAGCGATGTTGTCGTTCAGCAGGTCGGCCAGGTTGGAAGCACCCTGCTCCCGGATGTCGCTGGCCCTCAAGGTCTGCGCGTTGGCCGGCGTCTTGGTCAGCGGAACGCCGTCAGCGCCCAGCGGCGTGCTGCCGATCACCTCCACGCGCTGCAGCAGCCCGGGCGCATCCTGGGCCCGGGCTGACGGGAAGGCGCCGGCCCACAGGATCAGCCAGGCGGCCACGGCAGGCGCCCGTGCGGCAGTTCGAGGCGCGAAGACGTGGCGTGCTGGACGGTGCATACAGACGGGCTTGCTGGTCGTGCCGGGGCACGCCATCCGGGTGGCAGCAAAAAGTCCGGTAGTCTGCAACAGCTTGTGCTGCGGTGTGCCGGGTGGTGTTGCGGATCTGCTGGCCCTGGGCAGCGCAGCGAAGTCGGACGGCGCCAGCCGTCAGAATGACGCGCAGCAGCGGGGCCGACGGCGCCGCGCTCCAGGTCGGGCCCCCATGCAAACACACTACAACCGCGCGAGCATCGTCATCCACTGGGTGCTGGCCTTGGCCTTGATCGGGCAGTTGATCTTCGGCGTTGTCCTCGACGACATCGCGCCGCGCGGCACGCCAGCGCGAGCCGGCGTGATCAATCTGCACAAGTCATGCGGCGTGGTCCTATTGCTGCTGGTCTTGGCCAGGCTGGCGTGGCGGCTGCGGCACGCCGCACCGCCGTGGCCGGCCAGCATGGCCACCTGGCAGCGCCACGCGGCGGCCTGGAGTCACCGCCTGCTGTACGCGTGCATGCTGGTCCTTCCGGCATCCGGCTGGGTGGCCTCGAACTTCAGCAAGTATGGCGTGAAGTTCTTCGGCATCGCCCTGCCGCCGCTCGGACCGGATCTGCCGCGGGTCTACGCCGCCTTCAATGGCCTGCACCACGTCGCCGGCTGGCTGCTGATCGGGCTGGTCGCGCTGCACGTGGCAGCGGCCCTGAAACACCGGTGGGTCGACCGGGATGGCGTGTTCAGCCGCATGAGCTGGCCACGCTGAGCTCCAGCGCCCGGGCCACCGCCCGCCCTCACAACTTGCAGGCTTCAACAAGGAAATCGAAATGGCTTATTCCAGGTGGCTGGGTATCGGTGCGGTGCTGGTCGGCGTGCTGCCGTCGGCCGGGGCCGCGCCTTATGCGTACGTGCCCAACGAAGGGTCGGGCACGCTCAGCGTGATCGACACGGCGACCGACCAGGTCGTGGCCGAGATTCCGGCCGGCACCAAGCCGCGCGGCACGGCCATCAGCCCCGACGGCAAGACAGCCTATGTCAGCGACCAGCCCAACAACCGCCTGGTGGTGGTCGACCTGCTCGAACGCAAGGTCACGGGGTCCATCGCACTGGGCGAATCGCCCGAAGGCGTGGGCATCTCGCCCGATGGCCGCTGGGTGGCGGCCGCCGTGGAGGAAACCAACGACATCGCCTTCGTCGACACGCGGACCGCCGAGCGGTCCTTTGTCGTGCGGGTGCGCGGCAAGAACCCCGAGCACGCGGTGTTCTCACCGGACGGCCGGCTGGTCTTCGTCAGCGCCGAGGAAGGTGATGCCGTGGACGTCATCGACTTCGCCACGCGCCGGCAGGTCGCACAGGTGGCGGTGGGCGCACGCCCCCGGGGCATCGGCTTTTCCCCCGACGGCAAGCGCGCTTACGTGGCCGCCGAGAGTTCGAGCGAGGTCTACCTCATCGACACGGCGACCTTCGCCACGGTCGCCAAGTCCAAGGCCGGGCAGCGCAGCAATGGCATCACGGTGCACCCGGATGGCCGACGCGTCTTCGTCTCGAATGGCGGCGAGGCGACGGTGTCCATCATCGACGCGCAGACGCTGGCGGTGATGGCCACCGTCGGTGTCGGGCAGCGGCCCTGGAACATGGCGCTGACACCGGACGGCAAGAAGCTGTACGTCGCTTGCGGCCGCTCCGGCACCGTGTCGGTGATCGATGTCGACCGCGCCGTGAAGATCGTTGACGTGCCCGTCGGCAAACTGCCCTGGGGCGTCGCCATACGCTGAAACGGGCCTGCGTGCCCGACCGCGGTCGGCCCCTGGACGCCACGGCCGGGGGCCGGATCGCGCCGCAACGCAAAATGCAGCGCATGCTGTCAGCCCGCGCCTTCAAACCCTTGGGAACCGTCGGCGTGGCGCCATGATCGGCACGGCCCTGGGCGGGCTGGCGCTGGCGGTGCTGGGCACGGCCGCCGGCCTCGTCCTCGTCACCGCCGTCGTCGGCCATGCCGTCCAACGGCTGCTGCCGCCGCGCGGCGCCTTCATCCACGCCGCCGGCGAACGCATCCACTGGCTGGAGAAGGGCCAGGGGCCGCCGCTGCTGCTGATCCACGGCCTGTGCGGGCAGATGGGCAACTTCACGCATTCGCTGGTCGACCGGCTGGCCCAGGACCACCGCGTCGTCGTCTTCGACCGCCCCGGCTCGGGCCACTCCAGCCGCGCGCCCGACGCCGACGGCAGCATCGTCCGCCAGGCCGCACTGGTGGCCGAACTGATCGCCGCGCTGGGGCTGGGCCGGCCGGCCGTGGTCGGCCATTCGCTGGGCGGCGCCGTGGCGCTGATGCTGGCGCTGAACCACCCCGGCAGCGTGCGCACGCTGGCCCTGGTGGCACCGCTGACGCAGCCCCAGGCCGAACCGCCGCCAGCCTTCAAGCTGCTGGCCATCCGCAGCGCCGGTCTGCGCGCGCTGGTGGCCTGGACCCTGGCCACGCCCTGGGCCATGCTGTTCAGCGCGCAGATCCTGAAGGCCATCTTCTCGCCCCAAGTCGGTCCGCTGGATTTCGCCACGCGCGGCGGCGGCCTGCTGACGCTGCGGCCCGCCAACTTCATCCACGCCTCGCAGGACATGGCGGCGGTCGAGACCGACCTGCCCGCGCTGGCCGAACGCTATGGCGAACTGAGCTGCCCGGTCAGCATCCTCTTCGGCCGCGGCGACCGCATCCTCGACCCGCAGCGCAACGGCGTGCAGACCGCCGCCTGCAACCCGTCCGTCATCCAGCTGACGCTGACGGCGGGCGGCCACATGCTGCCCGTGTCGGCGCCCGACGCGGTGGCGGACTTCGTCAGGCGGGCCGGTCAGCGGCTGCCACCCCGCCTGCAGCCAGGCTGAGGACCCGGACGGCCGCCATGCGGTCGATCTGCGCATCAGAAGCCGCCCAGGCCACGAACTGGTCGGGTCGGACCAGCACCAGCTTCGCCGCGTAGCGGGCCACATCACCTTCAGCAGGCGCCTCGACGACCGTCAGCGGCAGGGCCAGCTCGGCCGCTGCTTCGCGAAAAGCCTGCACCGCGTCGGCAGCGGCGCTCAGGGCCAGCAGGGTGAACCCGGAGCCGAATGCGTCGAACACGGCGACGCCCGAGCCCAGCGTGGCGGGCGCGAGGTGGTGGCCGGCCCGGGCCTCGAAAACGGTGCGAGCCCTTGGCGCTGCAGACGCCGGCTTCGCCGCTGCCCGGCCACACCACGGGCGAGCCTGCGTAATTCGGTTCGAAGGCATGCACTTCGCCGACCGCGCCCTGCGCCCGCGCTTGCCAGGCCGCGTCGAAGGCGACCGGGTCGCGCTCAGGACTGAAAGTGGCCAGAAATTCGCGATCGGTCGCGATCGCCTTGGCGATGAAGTCGTCCATGGTCGACTGGAACACCGGGCGGCGCTCGGCGTCGTAGGTGTCGAGCAGCTGCGCACCGCCCCAGCCCTGCAGCACGGCGGCCAGCTTCCAGCCCAGGTTGCGCGCGTCCTCGAGGCCGGAATTGACGCCGTAGCCGCCATAGGGCGGGTGGCTGTGCGCCGCGTCGCCGGCAACGAAGAGGCGCCCGGCGCGGTAGGCATCGGCGATGGCGAAACGCAGGTCCCAGAAGCCGATGTGCTCGAACTCGACCGCGAATTCCGCACCCACGGCCGCGTGCAGCTCGGCGCGGAAGTCGAAGTTGTCGGCCGTCGTGCCCGGCGGCACCGGCGCATGGAAGAACCAGGTGCTGCCCAGGTCGACACGGCCGAAGAATTTCCAGTAGCCCGACAGCGCCGGTTGCAGCACGTTGTAGTAGGACTTGCCGGGATAGCGCTCGAGCAGCGCATGCAGCTCGGTCGAGCGGAAGACCAGCAGCACCATCATGCGGTCATGGTCGGTGCGCGTCTGCGTCAGCCCGGCCTGCTCGCGCACCCGCGAGCGGGCGCCGTCGCAGCCGACGGCGTAGGCGGCGCGCACGACGCGCGGCGCGCCCCCCGCGCGGTCGGTGAGGGTGGCGGTCACCCCCGTGTCGTCTTGCGTGATGGCGGCCACGTCCCAGCCGTACAGCGTGCGGACGGCCGGCAATTCGGCCGCCCGCGCACGCAGCACCGCCTCGGTGGCGTACTGCGGCAGGCGCTCGTTGGCGGTGTGGTAGTAGGGCTTGACCAGATCGCGCTGCAGCCAGTCGTGGACATGCGGCCCCAGCAGCGTGCCGTAGGCCGTCAGCCCGCCGATGCCGTAGGACGGCGGTATGGTGCGGGCGGCCCGCAGCGCGGCCTCGGCGCCCCAGAAATGGAAGTGCTCCATCGTCCGCTGCGTCAGGTTCTGGCCCTTGGGTATGGGCTGCGGCTGGGCGTGGCGTTCGACGACCACGCAGCGCACGCCGCGCTGCCCCAGTTCGATGGCCAGACCCATGCCGACCGGGCCGCCACCGGCGATCAGGACCTCGGTCTGCAGGTCGGGTGGTGCTGCGGGATTCATGTTCATGCCGGTCAATCTGCCGTGATGCCCTGCGCCTTGATGAGGTCGGACCAGCGCCTGGCATCGGCCACCATCAGCTGGCGGAAGGCCTCGGGCGTGCTGTGTTCGGGCGTCATGCCCTGCGTCTCGAAAGCGCTGGCCACCGCGGGCAAGGCCAGGATGTCGCGCAATTCCAGGTTCAGCCTGTCGATCTCGGCCTGGGGCGTGCCGGCCGGGGCCAGCACGCCGTACCACATGTCGACATTCAGGTTGCCGAGCTTGAGCGTGCCCAGCGGCGGCACCTGCGGCAGCAGCGGATGCGGCTGGTCGGAACTGATGGCCAGCGCCAGCAGCTTGCCGGCCTTCACGTGCTGCAGCGCGACGTGGATGGGCAGGAACATCAGGTCGATCTGCCCGCCCAGCAGGTCGGTCAGCGCCGGCGCGGTGCCGCGGTAGGCGATGTGGGTCAAGGACACCTTGGCGCGGTTCTTCAGCAACTCCATCGCCAGGTGGTGCGGCGTGCCGGCACCCGGCGAGCCGTAGTTCAGCGCGCCCGGCCGGGCCCGGGCCTGGGCCAGCAGCGCTTGCAGCGTGTCGATCTTCGTGGCGCTGCCGGCCACCAGCAGCAACTGCCCGCGGCTGGTCAGGCTGACCGGGGCCAGGTCGGTCAAAGGATTGAAGCCGGCCTTGGGGTAGAGCGCCGGGTTCATGACCAGCGTGTTGACGCTGACCATCAGCGTGCTGCCGTCGGGCACCGACCGCACGACATCCAGCGTGCCGATGTTGCCCGAGGCCCCCGCCTTGTTCTCGACGAAGACGGGGCGTTTCAGGCGCTCAGCCAGCGGCGGCGCGATCTGCCGGGCGACGAGATCGATGCCGGTGCCCGGTGTGAAAGGCACCACCAGGCGGACCGTGCTGGGCTTGGCCGCAGCCTGCGCCCAGGCCGCTGACGGGGCCAGGGCGCCCAGCAGGCCGCCCAGCAGCAGGTGGCGGCGGCCCAGGGGGGAGTCGGGGTCGAAAATGTCGATGCCGATCATTGTCTCCGTGATGCGGGGTAGCCCGCTACCCGCTCGAGGCGGGTGCCGGACATGACCGCACCCAGCGGTCCGACCGGTGCACGGCGGTCGGTCCGCCAACCGGCATAGTTCTGTTATGCGGAACGCCGTTTCGCTCTCGCGAATTGAAGCTAGCATCCCAGCTTTCACAACGAGGGGCTGGCGGTGAACATGGCTTGCTGTGACGACGGACAGACCGGCGCCGCGAATGGCGCCCCGGTCCAAGCGGAATAGGCACCGATGTCGCTCCAACCCCTGCTCGCCGCGGCCCTGCTGGCCACCGTCTTCAGCCTGCCCGCGTGGGCCCAGGACTACCCCTCGCGCGCCATCCAGCTGATCGTGCCGTCGACGCCGGCCACCACCGGCGACCAGTTGGCGCGGCTGCTGGGCCCGCTGCTGGCGCAGCGCTGGAAGGTGCCGGTGGTGGTCGACAACAAGGCCGGCGCTGGCGGCCTGATCGGCATCGACGCTGCGGCCAAGGCGGCGCCCGACGGCCACACCCTGCTGTTTTCCGCCACCGCCTTCAGCACCCTGCCAGCGCTGAAACCCCAGCTGCCCTACGACCCGCTGAAGAACTTCACGCCGGTGCTGCTGCTGGGCAGCAGCCCGCTGGTGCTGGCCGTGGCCAACAGCGTGCCGGCGACCACGGTGCGCGAGTTCGTCGAGCATGTGAAGAAGCAGCCGCCCGGCCATGTCAACTACGCCTCGCCCGGCGCTGGCAGCGTGCACCACCTGACCATGGAACTCTTCAAGCAGCAGACCGGCCTGACGCTGAACCATGTGCCTTACAAGGGCACCGCCGGTGCGCTGAACGATCTGGCGGCCGGGCACGTGCAGGCCGGCGTGGTGGCGCTGCAGAGCGCACTGGCCTTGGTGCAGGCCGGCAAGTTCAGGCTGCTGGCGGTGATCGGGACGCAGCGCGCGGCGCAGTTCCCGAACGTGCCGACACTCGCCGAAGCCGGCGTGCCCAACGTCGCCAGCGAGGCCTGGTACGGCATCACCGCCCCTGCGGGCACGCCGCCGGCGGTGATCGACAAGCTGAACACCGAGGTCAACGCGCTGCTGCTGCTGCCCGAGGTCAAGGACGCGATGGCGCGCATGGGCGTCGTCCCGGCGGGCGGCAAGCCCGAGCGGCTGGACAGCCTGGTGCGCAGCGAACTCGTGATGTAGAAGCAGGTGGTGGTCAAAGGCCACATCACGGCCGATTGAGGCCGAACCGATCACCCAGGGAAGACCCGAGATGACGACCGCAGAACAGAACCACACCCTGACCCGCACCGGCCCCGGCACGCCCATGGGCACGCTGTTCCGGCGCTACTGGATCCCGGCCCTGATGGCCAGCGAACTGCCCGAGCGCGACGGGCCGCCGGTGCGCGCGCAGCTGCTGTCGGAGAAGCTGATCGCCTTCCGCGACAGCGACGGCCGGCTGGCCCTGATCGACGAGTTCTGCGCCCACCGCCGCGTGTCGCTGTGGTTCGGGCGGGTCGAGCAGTCGGGCATCCGGTGCCCTTACCACGGCTGGAAGTACGACGCCAGCGGGCAGTGCGTCGAGCTGCCCTCGGAACCCGCCGACAGCCCGCTGTGCCAGCAGGTCAAGCTCAAGGCCTACCCCTGCGTCGAACGCGGCGGCATCGTCTGGGCCTATATGGGGCCGCCCGAGCACCAGCCGGTGCCGCCCGAGTACGAATGGGCGATGGTGCCCGACGCCCACCGCTACATCAGCAAGCGCATCCAGGAAAGCAACTACCTGCAGGGCATGGAAGGCGGCATCGATTCCAGCCACGTGTCGTGGCTGCACAGCGGCGAGTTGAAGACCGACAAGCTGCATGTCGGCACTGACGGCGCGCGCCACATCGCCAACCAGCGCCCCAGTTTCGAGCTGCAGAAGACGGGCGCCGGCCTGGCCATCTCGGCCAAGCGTGAGGTTGACGCCGCCCAGAGCTACTGGCGCGTCACGCAGTGGCTGATGCCCTGGTACACCATCATCCCGCCCTACGGCGAAAACGCCATCCGCGGCCATGCCTGGGTGCCCATCGACGACGAGAACTGCACCACCTGGAACTGGGCCCACCACCCGGCACGACCGCTGACGGCCGACGAGGTGGACACGATGGCCCAGGAGGAAGGCGCCTTCGCGAAGTTGATCCCGGGCAGCTTCCGCTCCGTGGCCAACAAGGACAACGATTACCTGATCGACCGCGCAGCGCAGAAGAGCGGCCGCTACTTCAGCGGCGTGCAGGGCATCGCGATGCAGGACGCGTCCTTGCAGGAAAGCATGGGCGGCATCGTCGAGCGCGAACGGGAGTTTCTGGTCGCCACCGACGTGGCCATCGTGCGGGCCCGTCGCCTGCTGCTCGACGCCGCGGCGGCGCTGCCAGGGGGCGAGACGCCGCCGGGCGTCGCGACCGGGTCGCAGCAGGTGCGCTCGGCCTCGTTCGTCGGCCCGACGAAGCTCAGCTTCGAGGCTTTCGAGAGCGCGCTGCAGGTGCAGGCCGGGGCCGGACCGACCTCGGTCTGAACAGCGCCGGAAGCGGGTGATCGAGATCGGCAAGATCGTCGCAGCCTGCAGCCGCGGCCCTGCAGTTCATCATCCCGGGGTGGCCATTCAACCCCATGCAAGCAGCGCTGCTTCATTGACAGGCGCTGAAGGAGACCCCGGTGAGAGCGAACCAACTGCGTGAGATCTGGCAGAGCGGCGGCGCCGCCGTCAACGGCTGGCTGGCCATCCCGAGCAGCTTCAGCGCCGAGACCATGGCCCACCAGGGCTGGGACACGCTGACCATCGACCTGCAGCACGGCGTCATCGACTACGCGCAGATGGTGACTATGCTGCAGGCCATCAGCACCACGCCCACGGTGCCCGTGGTGCGCGTGCCCTGGCTGGAGCCGGGCATCCTGATGAAAGCGCTGGACGCCGGCGCCTACGGCGTCATCTGCCCGATGGTGAACACCCGCGAAGACGCGCAGAAGCTGGTGGCCTATACCCACTACCAGCCGCAGGGCACGCGCAGCTACGGCCCCATCCGCGCGCTGCTGTACGGCGGCGCCGACTACCCGCAACACGCCAACGACACCATCGTCACCTTCGCCATGATCGAGACCGCGCAGGCGCTGGACAATCTGGACGAGATCCTGTCCGTCGAAGGCCTGGACGCCATCTACATCGGCCCGTCCGACCTGTCGCTGGCGCTGGGCTGCAGGCCCACCTTCGACGACCTGGACCCCAAGGCGGCCGAGGCGGTGGACCACATCCTGGCCCGCGCGCAAGCGCACGGCGTGGTGGCCGGCATCCACAACGGCACGCCCGAGGCGGCACGCAAGCGCATCGCCAAGGGCTTCCAGTTCGTCACCGTCAGCTCCGACGCGCGCCTGATGGCGGCCGGCGCGCAGCAGGTGATGGCCCAGATGCGCGTCCAGGGCTGAACGCCGATGTCCGCCACCCAAGCACCCGACCGCCGCGCCCTGCTGCGTGCGATGTTCGACGCGGCCATCGCTGCCGCGCAGCCCGCGCTGTGCCTGCCGCCGCATCTGCCGCCCAGGCCGAACCCGTCGCCAGGCCGCACCCTGGTCATCGGCGCGGGCAAGGCGTCGGCGGCGATGGCGCGGGCGCTGGAAGACGTTTGGGACGGGCCGCTGCAAGGCCTGGTCATCACGCGCTACGGCTACGAAGTGCCCTGCGACCGCATCGAGATCGTGCAGGCCGCGCACCCGGTGCCGGACGCGGCCGGCCTGCAGGCGGCGCAAAGGCTGCGCGCGCTGGTCAGCGATCTGACGCCCGACGACCTGGTCATCGCGCTGATCAGCGGCGGCGGCTCTTCGCTGCTGGTCGCGCCCGGGCCGGGGCTGACGCTGGCCGACAAGCAGGCGGTCAGCCAGGCGCTGCTGAAAAGCGGCGCCACCATCAGCGAGATAAACTGCGTGCGGCGCCACCTGTCGGCGCTGAAGGGCGGCCGGCTGGCGGCGGCCTGCCACCCGGCGCGGGTCTGGACGTTGCTGATTTCCGACGTGCCCGGCGACGCGCCGCAGGACATCGCTTCCGGCCCCACCGTGGCCGACCCCAGCAGCTGCGCCGAGGCGCTGGCGATCATCGACCGCTACCGCCTCGACGTGCCACCGGCCGTGCGCACGCTGCTGGCCAGCGCCGAAGGCGAGACGCTGAAGCCCGGCGACCCGCGCCTGGCGCGCAACACCGTGCGCATGATCACCGCACCGCAGATGGCGCTGGAAGCCGCTGCCCGCGTGGCGCGAGCCGCCGGCCTGACGCCGTACATCCTGGGCGACAGCCTGGAAGGCGAAGCACGCGACCTGGGCAAGACGCTGGCCGGCATCGCACGCCAGGTGGCGCTGCGCGGCCAGCCTTTCGCGGCGCCCTGCGTGCTGCTGTCGGGCGGCGAAACCACCGTCACCGTGCGCGGCACCGGCCGCGGCGGGCGCAACGTCGAGTGCCTGCTTTCGATGGCCCTGGCGCTGGACGGCCTGCCCGGCGTGCACGCGCTGGCCGGCGACACCGACGGCGTCGACGGCCAGGAAGAAATCGCCGGTGCCTGCATCGCGCCCGACACCCTGGCCCGCGCCTGGGCGCTGGGCATCTCGCCCCGCGCCAGCCTGGACAACAACGACGGCCACGGTTTCTTCGGCGCCCTGGGCGACGCCGTCGTGACCGGGCCGACCTTGACCAACGTCAACGACTTCCGCGCCATCGTCATCGACGCACCCAGACTAACGACAACAACACCATGAAGAAACCATCCTTTGCCGGCTGGCTGGCCGCCCTCAGCACGGCTGCACTGTGCTGGTGCAGCCCAGCCCGCGCCGCCGACGTGCGCGTGATGATCTCGGCCGGCTTCTTCGGCGTCTACGCCGAACTGGGCCCGGCTTTCGAGCGCAGCACCGGCCACCGCCTGGTGACCACGCGCGGCCCGTCGATGGGTGATTCGCCCGAGGCCATCCCCACGCGGCTGGCACGCGGCGAAGCGGCCGACGTGGTGATCATGGACGGCGGTGCGGCCGACGAACTGGTCGCGAGCGGGCTGGCACGCGCCGAGGGCAAGACCGAACTGGCCCGTTCGATGATCGGCATGGTTGTGCGCGACGGCGCCGACAAGCCCGACATCGCCAGCGTCGATGCGCTGCGCCGCACGCTGCTGGCCGCCAGGTCCATCGCCTACTCCGACAGCGGCAGCGGCACCTACCTGTCGACCGTGATGTTCGCCAAGATGGGCATCGCCGAGCAGCTGGCCGGCAAGACGCGCAAGGTGCGCGGCCCGCCGTCGGGCGAGCCGGTGGCCGCCGTGGTGGCGCGCGGTGAAGCCGAGCTCGGTTTCCAGCAGGTGGCCGAGCTGATCCACGTGCCCGGCGTCGCCTTCGTCGGCACCTTGCCGGCCGACCTGCAACCGGTGATCTACTTCACCGGCGCCGTCACGCGCAACTCGCAGCAGCCCGACGCAGCCGTGGCGCTGATCCGCTTCCTGTCGTCGCCCGAGGCGGCGGGGGTCATCGGCAAGGCCGGGCTGGCGCCGCTCGGCGCGCGCTGAGCGGCCCACCCGGACTGCGGCAGCGCAGCGCCGCGCTGCGGTCAGCCGCCCCGCCCGCACGCCGGTGCGCCTGGCTCAGAAAACGGCGTGGTCGCCGCGTTCGGTCTGCGCGGCGCCGCTGACCAGATCGGCGTAGTGCTCAAAGAGCGTCTGGCTGCCGGTCGACGGCGTCGCGGCGGCGTCGTAGCGGTCCGTCACAGGGTCCCAGACCAGCATCGATTCGGTGGCGTAGTAGCGGCCGATGCGCGCCAGCTCGGCCTTGGCGGCCAGCGCCGGCACGACCTGTCCGAGCGTGCTCAACACCGCGATGATGGCGTCCATCAGGCCCAGGGGCACCTGCTTGAAACGCGGCGGACGGCCGAGCAGCGCGAACAGCTGCTCGCCCTGCTGGCGCGGTGTGATGGCCTCGCCCGGCCCGCCGATGGGCAGCACGCGGTTGCGGCGGCTCTGGTCGTCCAGGCAGCCGGCGATGTAGTCGCCCAGGTCGGCGTCGCTGATGGGCTTGCAAGCCGTCAGCGTGCCGTCACCGAAGAGCAGGAAGGGCTTGCCCTGCTTCAGGCGGTCGACCTGCCCGGACAAGGACTTGAAGAAGGCCGTCGGCCGCACGATGGAGTAGCGCAGGCCCGATTCGACCAGGACCTTTTCGAAGGCCAGCTTGGCATGCTGGAAGGCCAGCAGCGGCTTTTGCACACAGATGGCCGACAGCAGCACGACATGGCCGACGCCGGCTTCCTTGGCGGCCTGCAAGGCGTGGACGTGGGCCTGGTGGTCGATGGCCCAGGCGTCTTTCGGCGCGCCGGTGCGCGAGGCCAGGCAGGACACCAGCACGTCGAAGCGTTCACCGCGAAAACCGTCGCGCGCCAGCGAAGCGGGGTCGCTGACGTCGCCGACGCGCAACTCGGCGCCGGCCAGCAGCCGCGCGCTGTCGCCAGGCTTGAGCGCGCCGCCGACACCGGCCCGCGGGCGCACCAGGCAGACCACCTCGTGGCCGCGCCGCACCAGCGCCTGCACCGTCGCGCGGCCGATGGTGCCGGTGGCGCCGAGGACAAAGACGCGCTGTCGGCTCATGCCCGCCAGTCCATCATCAGCTTCAGGCACTGCGGGTCGCCAAAGGCCGTTGCATAGGCCTCCTGAGCACGCCCCGGGGTCATGGTGTGGGTGATCAAGCCGTCCAGCGACAGCGCGCCGCTGGCCACCAGCGCGGTCACGGCCAGCAGGTCGTGCTTCTTCCACTGCGCGGCGATGCGCAGCGTGGCTTCGCGCATGAAAGCCGGGGCGAAGGCGAAGCTGAGGTCCTGCTTGTAGAAACCGGCCAGCACCACCTCGCCGCCGGGGGCCAGGCGCATGATCAACTGGTTCAGGATGCGGCCGTCGCCGCTGACGTCATACACGGCCTGGTAGTTCTTGCGCGTGTCGTCGTCGGGGGCGATGCAGGGGTAGCCGGTGGCGCCTGCACGGCGCACCGCCTGGGTCTCCCACACGGTGGGCGCCGGCCAGCCCAGGGCCATGCAGATGCGCGCCAGCAGCCGGCCCATCACGCCGTGGCCGACGATCAGGTCAGGCGGCACCATGGGCTGCCTGGCGCCGCCCATGGCCACCGTGTGGTAACAGGTGGCAGCCAGCGCCAGCAGCACGGCCTTGGGGCCGAGTTCGGGCGCCACCACCACTACGCGGTCGTGCGGCACGATCAGGCGCGAACCGGCGCCGCCGAAGAGGTTGCGCACACCCTGGAAGCTGTACGAGCCCGGGATGAAGACGGGGCTGCCGACCGGCACCTCGGCCTTGACACCGGCGCGCACCACGGTGCCCACCGTCTCGTAGCCCGGCACCAGCGGGTAGCCCAGCCCGGGGAAAGGCGGCATGGTGCCGTCCCACAACAGGCGTTCGGTGCCGGTGCTGATGCCGCTGTGGCTGACCTCGACGTCCAGGTCGCCGTCCTCGAAGGCCTTGAGTTCCAGGGTCTGCACCGACAGGTTTTGCGGGGCTTCGAAGACGATGGCGGATGCGGTGGTCATGATGCGGTCGGGTTGTCAGCGGGAACTGACGGCATCTTAGTCAACCCAGCGATACAGCCGCGCGCCAGGCGGCCACAATGCGCCGCGGAGCGGCCCAGCCGACCTCCGCCCTGCCCTGCAACCCGACGCCCTGCGCGTCCGCCTGGAGATCCACACGCCATGTTTTCGCACATCATGATCGGCACCAACAACCTCGAACGGGCCAAGGCGTTCTATGACGCCACGCTGGGCGCGCTGGGCGTGCCCGCCGGATCGGTGGACCGCCACCGCGTCTTCTGGCGCACGCCGACGGGCGTTTTTTCGGTGAGCCTGCCGATCGACGGCCAGCCGGCCACGACGGGCAACGGCAGCACCTTCGGCTTTGCCTGCCAGTCGGCCGAACAGGCCGACGCCTGGCATGCCGCCGGGGTGGCCAACGGCGGCACCCCCTGCGAAGACCCGCCGGGTGTGCGCGAAGGCGCCAACGGCAAGCTCTACCTGGCTTACCTGCGCGACCCCGACGGCAACAAGCTGTGCGGTCTGTTCCGCATGCCGCGGGCCTGATCCGGCGCCGGACGGCCGACTTCAGCCGCGGCGGCGCAGGGCGGCGGCAGCCACACCGATGGCCGCCAGGGCCAGGGCCAGGCTGCCCGGCTCGGCCACGGCCACCGCCGTCTGTGCGTTGCTGGAACGCCCGACGCTCACCCGGTCCCAATGCAACTGGTCCTGCTGGGTGGGCGAGGCCAGTATCCAGACGTTGGCCACGTTGACGAAGGACTGCGAGGCCTTGAGCAGGCTGCTGGCGTAGGCGGCATAGGCGCTGGTGTCGGCGAAAGTGCCGCTCGACAGCGCGTAGTCGACGTCGTAGATGACGTTCCAGACCGCCAGTTGCATCGACGTGGACTGCGCGGCCGTGCTGACGTGAACGGTGCTGTCGTAGTAGGCATAGCTGACCAGCCGGGCCAGCTTCAGCGCCTTGTCGCTGGCCGCGCCGAAGTAGGCCAGCGCCGTTTGATCGGTGTAATTCGTGTAGCTGGTTTTCCAGTCGAAATCCTGGCTCAGTTCCACGCAATAGCTCAGCAGGTCCTTGCCGTCGAGCTTGCCCGTGAAGCCGCCGGCTGCATCCTCGTAGGCGGACTGCACGGCGTGCACATTGTTGCCACGGCCGAAGGCCCAGTTGTTGAGTACGACGGTCGAAGCCTGTGCGGCGTGAGCGGACAGGAGGGCGGCCCCGGCCAGGGCTGCGCTGCGGAAGACGGACGGCATGGTGATGGACCTTCTGGACAGGCCGGGGCAAAACGACCCGGCAGACTGGCTTATCGGCATGCAGGCTGAAAGCCTGAAGCCCTGCCGCGCCGCCCGGCCGCAGTAACCTCGGGCCATGCCCACGCCCCCGCCAAATCCACCCTGCGCGCAAGACATCCCGCTGTTGCGTTGGACCGAAGACGGCGAGCCGCGCCAGGCGCGCTGGCGCTGCGAGCGCCCGGGCCCGCCGCCCGCCCGCGTGGTGACGGCCGACGACACGCTCAGCGCCGACGCGGCCTACCGCCTGGCCTGCGAAGGCACCGCGCTGCTGTGGCGCGGCGACTTCCAGAACGCGCGGCAACTGCTCACGGCGATGGCGCGCCGCGCCGACCGGCCATCCCGGCGGGGGTCACCCGTAGCGGTCGACAGCACAGCGGGCGCGGCCTTCCACCGCCACCGGCAGGCGCAGGCGCAGCGGGCCCGGGTGTTGGCCATGCTGCTGATCCCTTTCGACGCCGGCTACGCCATCCCCTTGCGCCGCGCACCGGTGGTGCGGCAGGCCTGCGCCGAGGTCTGGGGCCCGCCCGACCCGGACGGCGGCGCCAACGTGGCTGCCTTGCGCGAACTGCTGGGGCTGGTCAGCGCCCACGAATGGCGCAAGAAGGGCGTGCTCGTCCCGGCGCTGGGTGCCGCGCCCGACAACCGCATCCACCCGCACCACGGCGTGTTTTCCCCGGTACGCGGCGAATACGTGGAACTGGTCGCCGAGGCCAGCCTGCCGGTGGGCGACGGCACGGCCTTCGACATCGGCACCGGCAGCGGTGTGCTGGCCGCGGTGCTGGCGCGGCGCGGGCTGCGCGTGACCGCCACCGACATGGACGACAACGCCCTGGCCTGCGCCCGCGACAACCTGCAGCGGCTGGCACTGACGCCCGCCGTGCACCTGCTGCAAGCCGACCTCTTCCCGCCGGGCCGGTCGTCGCTGGTGGTCTGCAACCCACCCTGGCTGCCAGCCCGCCCGGGCTCGCCCATCGAGCGCGCCGTCTACGACGAAGACAGCCGCATGCTGCTGGGCTTTCTGAACGGCCTGGCCGCCCACCTCGCGCCCGGCGGCGAAGGCTGGCTGATCCTGTCCGACCTGGCCGAACACCTGGGCCTGCGCACGCGCGCCGAACTGCTGGGCGCCATCGAGGCCGGTGGCTTGCGGGTGCTGGGCCGCATCGACCGCCGGCCCGTGCACCGCAAAGCCTTCGACACCCAGGACCCGCTGCACGCAGCCCGTTCGGCCGAAGTCACATCGCTTTGGCGACTGGGCGCAACGGACGGGTGACCCCCCTGTGCCCTGAAGCGGCGGCGGCCTGGTTGTTGGCCGCGCCACGGCTGCGACGGTCCGTGGCTGACGCCTTCGGGTCGCAGCGCGGCGCAGTCTACGATTTGGGGTCCCCCTTCCCAGCCCCGGAAAGCCCCCCGTGAGCGACATGCACACCATCGCCCTGGCGCCGCTCGGCGACGCGATACGCCGCGTCGTGCGCGGCTTCGGCAGCCGCGACGACGAGGTCGAGGCGGTGGCCGGCAACCTCATCGAAGCCAACCTCTGCGGCCACGACTCGCACGGCATCGGCATGTTGCCGCGCTATGCCGAGGCCTACCTCGAGGGCGGGCTCAAGCCCGGAGCGCAGCTCAGCGTGCTGCACGACGGCGGCACGCTGCTGCGGCTGGACGGCGGCGCCGGCTTCGGCCAGGTGATCGGCCGGGAGGCGATGGCCCTGGGCATCGCGCGGGCTCGCGAACACGGCAGCTGCATCGTCGCGCTGGGCAATAGCCACCATCTGGGCCGCATCGGCGCCTGGGCCGAGCAGGCGGCCGCGGCCGGGCTGGTCTCGCTGCACTTCGTCAACGTCATCGCGCGCGCCATCGTCGCACCGCATGGCGGCGCCGCCGCGCGTTTCGGCACCAACCCTTTCTGCGCCGGTGTGCCGCTGGCCGGGCGGCCGCCGGTGATCGTCGACTTCGCGACCAGCATGATCGCTCAGGGCAAGACGCGCGTGGCGTTGAACCAGGGCGAGCTGGCGCCGCCCGACTGCCTGATCGACGACCAGGGCCAGCCGACGCGCGATCCGCGCTACGCCGTGACGCCTCCCTGGGGTGCCTTGCTGACCTTCGGCGGCCACAAGGGCTACGGCCTGGCCCTGATCTGCGAACTGCTGGGCGGCGCGCTGGCCGCCGGGATGACGCAGCGCGACAACGACGCCAGCCGGCGCCGCGTGTTGAACGGCATGTTCAGCGTGCTGCTCGACCCGGCGATGCTGACCGACCGCGCGGCCTATGAGCAGGAGGTGCAGGCCTTCCTGGACTGGGTCAAGGGCTCGCCGCCCCGCGCCGGCTTCGAGGCCGTGCAGGTGGGCGGCGAACCGGAGCGCGCGCGGCGCGCCGAGCGCACGGCGCAGGGTGTGCCGGTGGATGCCACCACCTGGCAGGAGATCCTGGGCGCCGCGACGCGACTGGGCGTCGACCGCGCCGAGGTCAACAGGCGGGCCGGCCTGCCGGCCGGACTCTGAGCGCCGGGCGCCCGAAGGCGCCCTGCCCCGGGGGCTGGCGGCGCAGATCAGGGGCGTCCCCGTTGCCGTCTTGCGCGTGGCGACGGCCCGGCCTCAACGCCCCTGCAGCAAGGCCTCGTAGCGCGCCGACGACTTGTCCTGCTCGTCGAGCAGCGCCGCGCCGTCCAGCAACTTGACCTTCACGCCCTTCAGCGGCGACTCGACCTGGGTGTGGGTCGGCACATAGCCGATGCGCGCCAGCACGCGCTGGGCATCGACACCCAGCATGTATTCGTAGAACAGCAGGGCGGCGTTGGGGCTCGGTGCCTTCTTCGCCACGCCCATGCCGTCGGCGATGGCCACGGCCGGCTCGATGGCGAACCACTCGACGGCCGAGCCCTTCTTCTTCGCCTGCTCGACGCTGTACTGGTAGACCGTCAGCGCCAGCGGCACTTCGCCCGAGACCGTCAGGTTGGTCAGCAGCGGGTGCCCCGTGCGCACCGACAGGCCGTTGCCGCGCACCAGCTCGCGAAAAAAACGCTGGCCGGCTTCCTCGCCCATGTCCTTGATGACCGAACTGGTCCATTCGTGGTCTGAGGACTCAATGCCGAGGCGGCCCTTCCAGCGCGGGTGCAGCAGGTCGGCATAGGTCTTCGGCAACTCGTCCTTGGCGACCTTCCCGGTGTTGTAGGCCTGCACGAAAACATAACGCAGCGTCGAGGCCCAGCCTTGGTGGGCCGGCACCGAGCCCGACAACAGTTGCGCGTGTTGCGGTGAGTTCACTGCCAGCAGCAGACCTTCACGCTGCAAGGCTTCCATCGGCGGTGCGATGCTCTGCACCACGTCGACCAGCGGCTTGTTGCCGCGCGCCTCGTTGATGACGCGCTGCAGGATGACTTCGGAGCGTGCGCGCCAGACATGGACCTTGATGCCGTACAGCTTCTCGAAGGGCTCGACCAGTTCTTTCAGGTATTCGGTGGGCGTGGTGGTGTACAGCAGCAGCGAGCCTTCCTTGCGCGCCGCCTCCACGAGCTTCGGTGTGATGGCACTGCTGGTTTGTGCCTGGCCCGGCGTCGGCCACGCCAGCAGGCTCGCCGCCGACAACACCCCGCCGATGACAGCCGCCCTGCGCCTGTTCATGTTTTCACTTCCCACCCTTGATGATGGCCTCGAAGGTCGCGGCCCACTTGTCGGCCGCGTTCAGCGCGGCCTCGGTGTCCACCAGCTTGATAGTCACCTGCTTGAGCGGCGACTCGACGCCGCGGTGCGTGGGCACATAGCCGTTCTTGGCCATCAGGCGCTGCATGTCCTCGCCCAGGACGAACTCGTAGAACAGCACGGCCGCGTGGGGGCGTTGCGATTGCCGCGACACGGCCACGCCGTTGGCACGCGCGATGGCCGGCTCGATCACGAACCAGTCGATGGGCGCACCCTTCTGCCTCGCCTGCTCGGGCATGTAGTTGTAGACGGTCAGCGCCAGCGGCACGTCGCCCGCGACGACCAGGTTGTTCAGCAGCGAATGGCCGGCGCGTGCCGACAGGCCATTGGTCGAGACGAGGTCGCGGAAGAATTTCAGGCCGGCGGCCTCGCCCATGCCCTCGACGACGGTGAAGAACCATTCCTCGTTCTTGGCCTCGATGCCCAGCTTGCCTTTCCAGCGCGGGTGCAGCAGATCGGCATAGGTCTTCGGCAGGTCTTCCTTGCGCACCTTCTGCGTGTTGTAGGCCTGCACCCACACGTTGAGGTAATGCGCAGCCCATAGGCGATGCCGGGGCACGGCCTGCGCGATGAGTTGTGCCTGCACCGGCACCCGCAGCGCCTGCAGCAGGTTCTCGCGCGCCAGGGCTTCGAGCTCGAGGCTGGCGATCTGGATGGCATCCGCCTCGTGGCGGCCGGCGGCCTGCTCGCCGATCACGCGCTGCAGGACCTTGTCATTGGCAGCGCGCCAGACGTTGACCTTCACGCCGTAGAGCTGCTCGAACTGGCCGGTGAAGAGGCTCACGTCGGCTGCGGCGATCGAGCTGTACAGGTTCAGCGTGCCTTCCTTGCGCGCACCGGCCACCAGCCTTTCCTGCCGGTCGGCGCCTTCGTAGGCGGCCACCAGCGCAGCCGGCGTGGGCTTGACCTGGGACCAGGCTGGTGCCGCGCCCAGCGCCAGCGCGGCAGCCACGGTGCGGCGTTTCATGACCGGTCTTTCAGCGGCAGCGGGCTGGCCAGATGCAGCAGGCGCTGCGGGTTGTCGCACATCATCAGCTCGATGTCCTGTTCGGTCACGCCGCGCTCGCGCAGCATCGGGATGAAATCGCTGAACACGGCGCCGTAGCTCGACCCGCCACGGCCCAGCAAGCGGTCTTTGCGGGCGACGTCGGACGACAGGATGAGCTGCCCGGCGAGACCGGCTGCGCAGGCATCGCGCACCAGGTCGGCGAGTTCGGCGTTGGAGCGGCGCGCGATGAAACCCACCTTGTCGATGCCCATCAGCGAGCCGGCCCGCGCCACCGCCAGCAGTTCTTCGACGTTCTGCGCCGCGCCCATGTGGCTGATCAGGATGCGCTCGGCGGGCAGGCCGGCCGAGCACAGCGCTTCGAGGTGCCAGTGGGCTTGTTCGACGGCCGATGTGTGCGTGACGACCGCCGCGCCCGTTGCCAGCGCCGCCAGCGCGGCCGCCTCGAACAGGTGTTCGGCGGCGCCGTCGATGGCGCCAGGGCCGGTGCCGATCTTGATGACGCCGGCGCGGATGCCAGTGTCGCCGATGCCCTGCGTCACCTCGCGCACCAGCGCGTCGCGCAACGCGCCGACCGTGCCCGCGTGGACCTCGGCTGGAAACGGGTCCCAGTAGTAGCCTGCGGCGCAGACCACAGGCAGTTCGGCCAGGCGGCTGATGTTCAGCAGGTTCGAGGGCTTGCGGCCCGAGCCGTGCACGCTGAGATCGACCACGCCACACAGGCCCAGCTGCCGCGCCCGCTGCAGGTCAGACGCCACGTCGGCCTGCTCGGCGTCGCCCAGCACCACCTCGGGCCCCTTCTGGCAACACAGGTCGATCTGCAGGTGCTCATGGCACAGCCAGGGGCCGCGCAGGCCTTCCACGTCACCGGCGACGGTTCTGATCATGGCCGCTGGCTGCTTCAGTAAGCGACGTTGATGTTCTTCAACTGCGTGTAGCTCATCAGCTCGTCGATCGAGTGTTCGCGCCCGATGCCGCTGTCCTTGAAGCCGCCGAAGGGCGCGCCCTTGAAGCGCTTGCCGCCATGGCCGTTGATCCACACGTAGCCGGCCTCGACCGCATCCGCCAGGCGCAGCGCGCGGCTGATGTCCTGCGTCCAGATGTTGGCGCACAGGCCGTAGTCGCTGTCGTTCGCGTCCTGCAGCATCTGGGCCTCGTCGTCCCATTCGACGATGCCCATCACCGGGCCGAAGATCTCTTCGCGCTCGATGGTCATGCCGTGCTTGACCTTGTCGAAGACCGTGATGTCGACGAAGTAGCCGTGCTCGAGCGCCGCACCCGGCACGTGCCCGCCACCGCGCAGCAGGCGTGCGCCTTCACGCTGGCCGATATCGATGTAGCTGAGCACGCGGTCGTAGTGGCGGCGCGTGATGAGCGGGCCCATCTGCGTGGATTCGAGTTCGGGCAGCCCGATGGCGATGCGCTCGGTGCGCGCCAGCACCGCCTCGGTGAAGCGCTGGCGGATCGAGGCGTGCACGAAGACGCGCGAGTTCGATCCGCAGCTTTGCCCCTGCGAGACGCTGAAGTTCATGCCGGCCACGGCCGCCGCGGCGGCCTTCTCGACATCGACATCGGGGAACACGATCAGCGGGTTCTTGCCACCGAGTTCCAGCGACAGCGACTTGATGCCCGCCGTGCGCGTGATGGCCAGCCCGGTGGCCACGCTGCCGGTGAAGGCGATGCGGCGCACCTCCTTGTGCGCCACCAGCGCGCCACCGCAGCCCGGACCGTCGCCGCTGACGATGTTGACCACGCCGGGCGGAAAACAGTCCTGCACCAGCTTGCCCAGCCACAGCGCCGAGAGCGGCGTCTGGTCGGCGGGCTTGAGGATCACGGTGTTGCCGGCCACCAGCGCCGGCGCGATCTTGCCGGCCGCGAACGACACCGGGTGGTTGTAGGGAATGATGCGTGCCACCACGCCGAAAGGCTGCGGCCGCGTGTAGTCCAGCCCGCCGCCGGGCGTGGGGATGGTCTGGCCCTTGATCTGCATGCCCAGGCCGCCGAAGAAGTCGTGCAGGCTGGCGCCCTTCTTCGCGTCGTCGATCATCGGCAGGAAGGCGTTGCCGCTGTCGATGGCGTCGAGCATGCCGAGTTCGCGCGAACGCGCGCGCACGGCGTTGGCGAACTGCTTGCAGTGCTTGACGCGATCGTCCACATGCATCGCGGACCAGGCCGGGAAGGCCGCCTTGCCGGCGTCGACCGCGGCCTGGATGTCCTCGCCGTTGCCGGCTGGCACGTGGGCGATCAGCTCGTCATGGGCCGGGTTCAGCGTGGGCATGGTCGCGCCCGAGCGGCTGGCCGTGAAGCGGCCACCGATCGTCATCTTCCAGCCTTCGGTCTCGGCCTCGGCCTGCTGCAGCACCTGCAGCGCGTAGGGGTCGCTCAGTCGCATGGGGATTCCTTGTCCAGTTCAGTGCATGCAGGAGCCGCCGTCGACCACCAGCGTCTGGCCGGTGATGAAGTCGCTGTCGGCGCTGGCGAAGAAGACCACCGCGCCGGTCAGGTCCTCGGGCGTCTGCACGCGCTTGAGCGCGCGCGTGGCGGTGGCCGCCTGGCGCATCTTCACAATGCCTTCGTCGGGGTTCTCTTCCGACAGCGTGCTGCCGGGCGCCACGCAGTTCACGCAGATGTTGTCCTTGCCGACCTCGTTGGCCAGGGTCTTGGTGAAGCCCAGGATGCCGGCCTTGGAGGTGACGTAATGGATGCGGCTGGGCGAGCCCTTGATGGCGGTGCCGGAGCTGATGTTGATGATCTTGCCGCCGCCCTGCGCGCGCATCTGCGGGATGACGGCGCAACTGGCCAGCCAGGTGCCGCGCAGGTTGACGGTCATCATGCGGTCCCATTCATCGACCGCGATCTGGTCGAAAGGCGAGCGCGACATCGGCACCGTCGCGAAGATCGCGGCGTTGTTGACGAGCACGTCGATGCGGCCGAAGCGCTGCAGCGCGGCCTGCGCCATCTGCTCGCAGCTCGCCTTGTCGGCCACGTCGGTGCGCAAGCCCAATGCCTCGTGGCCGGCAGCCTGCAACTCGGCGGCCACCGCGTGCGCGGCGGCCTCGTCGAGCTCGGCGATGACGAGCCGGGCGCCTTCGCTGGCCAGGCGCAGCGCATAGGCGCGCCCGATGCCGTGCCCGCCGCCGGTGACGATGGCCACACGGCCTTCGAGTCTGCCCATGTTTGTTCTCCTATGAGGAACGGCGTTCCTCTGATACGAATCCATGCGATTATGAGCAGACAAAAGGGGACCAGCATCTTCGGGAAACCTCGCCCCCGGCGCCCGTCACCGCCTGATTTGTGGTCCAGGCCCACCCAGTTGGGGCAGCACAAGCCGGTTCCTCAGGGTTTGCACCCGCGCCTGCCGCGGCGCGAGTTCCTAGCATGCGCCCCATGCAGTCAAACAGCAGAAGACGGATGGCGTGGCTGGCCCTCTGGGCGTTGGCACCGGCCACGTCGGTCACAGGCCAGACAGGACCCACCGACACCGAACGCCTTTTTCTTTACCGAGGTGCCGATCGCGACCAGCGCGTGCTGGAAGGCGCCAGGCGAGAAGGCGCCGTGGTGCTCTACACCTCGCTGGCGCCACCGGAATCCGGGCCGCTGACGCAGGCCTTCGAGAAAAAGTACGGGGTCAAGGTCGAACTCTGGCGGGCCAACAGCGAGAAAGTCACGCAGCGCACCGTCACCGAGGCGCGTGGCCGGCGTCATGCGGTCGACGTGATCGAGACCATCGGCACCGACCTCGAGCGGATGGCACGCGAGAAGATCTTTGCCGAGTTCCACAGCCCGCACATCGCCGACCTGCTGCCGTCGGCCATACCCGCGCACCGCACCTGGATGCCCGACCGGCTGTCGTACCTGGGCGTGGCCTACAACACCCGGCTGGTGCGGCAGGCCGAACTGCCCAGGACGATCGAAGGCTTCATCGATGCCCGCTGGAAGGGGCGGCTGAGCATCGAGTCGAGCGACGTCGTCTGGCTGGCCGGCATCGTCAAGGCCTGGGGCCGTGAGCGCGCCCTGAAGTTCATCCAGGGCCTGTCCGATATGAAGCCCGACGTGCGCATGGGCCACACGCTGCTGACGCAACTGGTGTCGGCGGGCGAGATCCCGGTCGGGCTCACGGTCTACAGCAGCGGGGTCACGTCGTCCCGGCGCGCAGGGGCGCCGATCGAGTGGGCGCCGATCGAGCCCGTGGTCGCGCAGCCGCTGGGCGTGGCACTGGCCAAGCAGGCACCGCACCCGCACGCCGCGCTGCTCTTCGCCGACTACCTGCTGTCACCCGAAGGCCAGGAACTCTTTCAGGCGCTCGGCCGCCCACCGGCCAACCAGAAAGTCAAGTCCGACCTCGGCAACTTCGAGTCGGTGATGATGGACCCGGGCCTCGAGATCGCCGAGAACGCGGCCTGGGAGAAGGTCTGGAATGGACTGGTCCTGAAGCGCTGAGTCAGGTCCCGATCGTCCTCATTCGGCCTTCACGCCGAGCGTTCGGATCAGATCCGACCAGCGGGTGATTTCCGTGCGCACGAACGCGCCGAAGGCGGCCGGCCCCCTGGCGACATCCACGGCCACGCCCATCTCGGCCAGCTTGGCGGCCACGTCGGGTTGGTCGAGTGCTTTCAGCGCCTCGCGGTTCAGGCGTTCCAGCACGGCCGGCGGTGTCTTGCCCGGTGCGAGCAGGCCCCACCAGGTGACGATCTCGAAGCCCGGCAGGGTCTCGGCCACGGTGGGCAAATCGGGCGTTTGCGGAGCGCGCTGCAGGCCCGTCACGGCCAGTGCCCGCAGCCTTCCGGCCGCCACCTGCGGCATGGTGGACGGCAGGGCGTTGAACATCATCTGCACCTGGCCACCGATGAGGTCGTTCATCGCCGGCGCGCTGCCCTTGTAGGGCACGAGCAGGATGTCGGTCCGGGCCGCCTGGTTGAAAAGCGCGGCCGCCAGGTGCTGCGTGGTCGCGCCGCCCAGCGTGCCGGCGTTCACCTTCAAAGGCTGCGCCTTGGCATAGGCGATCAGCTCGGCCACCGATTTCACCGGCAGCGAGGGATGCACCACGAGCACGTTCTGCGCCGTGCCGACCACGGTGATGGGCGCGAAGTCCTTCAGCGTGTCGTAGCCCAGTTCGGGGTACAGCGCCGGGGCCATCGCGAACGGCGTGCTGACGAGCACGATGGTGTAGCCGTCGGGCGCGGCCTTGGCGGCGCGGGCGGTGCCTATCGTGCCGGCCGCGCCGGGGATGTTCTCGACGACAACCGGCTGTCCCATCGCCAGCGACATTTTCTGCGCCAGCAGCCGGGCAATGATGTCATTGCCGCCACCGGGCGGGTAGGTCACGATCAGTTTGATGGGGCGCAGCGGGTAGCCGGGCGCCGGAGCGGGCTGCGCTGCAGCCATGCCACCCCACAGGCAAACCAGGGCCAAGAGGCCGGTCAGCCGCGCCCGGTGCGCCCGATGCGTCGTCTGCCCGCCGTGCCCGCTGCGCCCGACCGCGCGGGGGCCCGCGACCGCCGCTGCCATCAGACCGGCCGTTCGCCCCGCACCGCGACGCGACGCATCTTGCGCAGGTGCGTGGCAGGGAATTCGCGGCGGGCGTGCAAGGTGCAGCGGTTGTCCCACATCAGCAGGTCACCGAGTTGCCAGCGGTGTTCGTACTGGAACTGGGCTTGTTCCTGGTGGTCGAAAAGCGCCTTCAGCAAGGCGTCGCTTTCATCGCGCGGCAGGCCGACGATGGATTCGGTCATCAGCCGGTTGACGAACAGCGACTTGCGCCCGGTGGCCGGGTGGGTGCGGACGATGGGGTGCGCAAAGGTCTTGGTGTGTTCGGTCGGCGCGGTCTCGATGCGCATCCTGACGTTGCTGGCGCCGTAGCCGGGTTCGTAGCTGTTCACGGCCAGGCGCCCCTCGACCCGCCGCGCCAGATCGGCCGGCAGCGCCTCAAAGGCAGCGTGCATGCCGGCAAACAAGGTGTTGCCGCCCGTCGGCGGCAAGGCCATGGCGTAGAGCATCGATGCCGACAGCGGGCGTTCCAGGTAGCACATGTCGGAGTGGAAGAACATTTCACCGTCGGGCAGCGCGCCGATGTACTTGCCGTCGCGCATCTCGTTCGTGACGAACATCAGCGCCGGATGCACCTTGGCGCCTTCGTAGGCCTTCAGGGTGGTGGCCAGTTCGCCGAAGCGCGCGGCAAACGCCACCTGCTGCAGGTCGTCGAACGACTGCTTGCGGAACAACAGCACGCCGTGTTCATGCCATGCGCTTTCGATGGCGCGAAAGGTCGCATCGTCGAGCGTCTGCGACAGGTCGATGCCGCCCACTTCGGCCCCCAGGGCCGGGTGCAGCGGCTTCAGGGCCAGTGTCGGTGCTGCGCGCTCGGCGCCCTTCGCGATGGTTTCGGTTTGCATGCGCTTGTTCCTGCTGATGCGGCCCCGGCCCCGGAGCCAGCGGTCTTGCCAGGATCGTATGCGACCGCATGCGGCGCCGGCATCGGGCACGACACCTAGGTGGGCCGTGTCAAGACCTTGTTGCGTGCAGCCGAGAGCCGAGACAGCGGCGGCTGACAGCCGCCCCAGCGCCTCACTCCACCGTCACGCTCTTGGCCAGATTGCGCGGCTTGTCGACGTCGGTGCCCCGCGCGCAGGCGGTGTGGTAGGCCAGCAATTGCAGCGGCACCACATGCAGGATGGGTGACAGGGCGCCATAGTGCTCGGGCATGCGGATGACGTGCACGCCGGGCTCGTTGGCGATCTGGGTGTCGCCGTCGGCAAAGACATACAGTTCGCCGCCGCGCGCGCGCACTTCCTGCAGATTGCTTTTCAGCTTTTCCAGCAGCGCGTCGTTGGGTGCCACCGTCACCACCGGCATCTGGTCGGTCACCAGCGCCAGCGGGCCGTGTTTCAGTTCGCCGGCGGGGTAGGCTTCGGCGTGGATATAGCTGATCTCCTTGAGCTTCAGCGCACCCTCCATGGCCACCGGGTAATGCAGGCCGCGGCCCAGGAACAAAGCATTTTCCTTGCGCGCGAAATCTTCGCTCCAGGCGATGACTTGCGGCTCCAGCGCCAGCACGGCCTGCAGGGCCACGGGCAGGTGGCGCAGGGCCTTCAATTCGGCCGCTTCCTGCGCCTCGGTCAGGCGGCCGCGCACCTGGGCCAGGGCCAGCGTCAGCAGGTACAGGCCGGCCAGTTGCGTGGTGAAGGCCTTGGTGCTGGCGACACCGATTTCCACGCCGGCCCGCGTGATGTAGGCCAGTTCGCACTCGCGCACCATGGCGCTGGTGGCCACGTTGCAGATGGTCAGCGTGTGCGGCATGCCCAGGCTGCGGGCATGCTTCAGCGCGGCCAGGGTGTCGGCGGTCTCGCCGCTTTGCGTGATCGTCACGACCAGGGTGCGCGGGTCGGGCACGCTGTCGCGGTAGCGGTATTCGCTGGCCACTTCCACGGTGGTGGGGATGCCGGCGATGCTTTCCAGCCAGTAGCGCGCGGTGCTGCCGGCGTAGAAGCTGGTGCCGCAGGCCAGGATCAGCACGCGGTCGATGTCCTTGAACACGCGGTGGGCGCTGTCGCCGAAGAGGTCGGCACTGATGCCCTCGACGCCTTCCAGCGTGTCGGCCAGCGCACGCGGCTGCTCGAAGATTTCCTTCTGCATGTAGTGCCGGTAGGGCCCCAGTTCGGCCGCGCCACTGTGGGCGTGCACGGTGCGCACGGTGCGCTGAACGGGCCGGTAGCGGCCCTGCGCGTCGGCGGCGCTGATCCAGGTCTTGCCGAGTTGCAGGTCGACGACATCACCTTCTTCCAGGTAGACGATCTGGTCAGTGACACCGGCCAGTGCCATGGCGTCGCTGGCCAGGAAGTTCTCGGTGGCACCCGAGTCGACGGCGCCCACACCCAGCACCAGCGGCGAGCCCTGGCGCGCGCCCACCACCCGCTGCGGTTCGTCGCGGCAGAACACGGCGATGGCGTAGGCGCCGCGCAAGCGCGGCAGGGTCTGTTGCACGGCTTCCAGGAGGTCGCCGCTGTACAGGCTGTGCACCAGGTGGGCGATGACTTCGGTGTCGGTCTGGCTGGCGAACACATAGCCACGCTGCTGCAGTTCCAGGCGCAGTTCGTCGTGGTTCTCGATGATGCCGTTGTGCACCAGGCCGATGCGGGCGACCGGGGCCAGGAGCCTGGCATCGTCACCGCCGTCGAGGCCGCCCGAGAAGTGCGGGTGGGCGTTGCGCACCGCCGGCACGCCGTGCGTGGCCCAGCGCGTGTGGGCGATGCCCGTGCCCGAAGCGATGCCTTCAGCCGCCACACCGGCTTCCAGTTCGGCCACGCGCGAGGTGCTGCGGGCGCGCCGCAGTTCGCCGCCCTGGTGCACCGCCACGCCGCAGGAATCGTAGCCCCGGTATTCCAGCCGCTTCAGGCCTTCGAGCAGGATGGGAACGATGTTGCGGGTGCTGACGGCGCCGACGATGCCACACATGGTGCGATGTCCTTGGGTAGGGGGTGGCGCATCCTAGGCCGAATGACTTGGCGTTTGATGCCAAAAACATGAACCCAATAAATTGAAAATTCCACTTCTTAGCGTAGGTGAAATTTTTGCAGTTGAAAACCAAGTGCAGTGACGTACTATTTCCAGATGGAACTCGACGCCACCGACCTGCGCCTGCTGGAACTGCTGCAAAGCGACGCGGCCCTGTCCAACCAGGACCTGGCCGAGCGCGCCCTGACCTCACCCGCCACCGCGCTGCGCCGGGTGCGCCGCCTGGTCGAGGCGGGCGTGATCGATCGCCGCGTGGCCCTGGTCAACCTGGCTGCGGCGGGCGCGGCTGCCGGGCTGACCGCGCTGGTCGAGGTGACGCTGGACCGCCAGGGCGCCGAACACCTCGATGCCTTCGAAGCCCGTGCGGTGGCCGAGGTGGCTGTGCGCCAGGTCTACCGCGTGTCACCCGGCCCCGACTTCATGCTGGTGCTGCAGGTGGCCGACATGCCGACTTATCACGCGCTGGTGCAGCGGCTGTTCACGCAGGACGCCAACGTGCGCAACGTGAAGGCCTTCTTCAGCGTGAAACAGGCGAAGTTCGACACCCGGGTGGCGCTGCCGCAGCCGGCGGCCGCGCCGCGCTGATCAGACTCAGACCGCGGCACGGCGGCGCCGGGCGAGGCCGCTGACGGCGGCCATGCCGGCGAGCATCAAGGCCCAGCTGCCAGGTTCGGGCACGGCGGTGGCCAGATTCCAGCCGATCACATCGAGGGCCGCCAGATCGGCGTCGGTGGCGTCGTAAGCCCGCCCGTAGTCGAGCGTGGGGCGCATCAGATTGAACACATCGGGGTTGAAGTGGCTGGCCTGGAAGCCGTTGCCATGGATCTTGCCTGTGGAGAAGGTCTCGATCGCCGTGGCACCGCCATCGATCGAGAAATACGGGCTGCCACCAACCCGCATGTCCAGCCCGGCGGCGGTGTAGCGGTAGAGGTCGAGCGGCTCGTACCACCAGTCGGTCTCGAAGCGGTCGGCCGTGTTGCTGATGTGGCAGGCCGTGCCGCGACCCGCGCCGGCGCAATAGTCGATGTCATCCACGCCCGAGACGAAGCCCAGGGCGTGGCCGAGCTCGTGCTGGACCATGGTGATGAAGTCGATCTGGTTTGACGGCGTCCCGCCGACGCGGCTGTAGGCGAAGGGGAAATCGCTGGAGAAGGTCATCGTCGCGTCGGGGATAGCCGCACTGGTGCCGACGGTGTAACCCAGGGCCTTGGCGTTGGCGGTGGTCAGCCCCAGCAAGGTGTTGTTGACCGAGCCGTCGTTGTCGTAGCGGCTGCTGAGGTCGCCCTGGGTGGCATGGAAAGCCAACGCGGAGCCAGTTGGCAAGTGGGCCACGGCGGTGGCGTCACGCGCCGAGGTGACATCGGCGGCCAGGCTGGAACGCAGCGCGCTGTAACCGATGGCAGCGAAATTGGAGCCCGTCTGGCCCAGGACGTTGGCGCCCAGGTGGTCAAAACCCATGTCGACATAGACGGTCACGTTGTCGGTGAACTGGCTGGACCAGTAATTGCCGGCCGCGGTGACCGCTCCCAGCTGGGCCGCCGTCATACTGCCACCGACCGTGGTGTCCTTGAACACGAAGGTCAGCGCATGGGCAGCGGGCGCAGCGATCAGGCCGACTGTGGCGAGGGCCAGGGCGCTCGGGGGGCGCCGGATTGCATCGGTATTCAAGGGCTACTCCGAAATGAGCCTGCAGCCGACAGCCCACGGAAGGGGCAGCGGCGCAGGCAGGACGCTGCTAGGGCGCGAGGGGATGTTCGCCGATCACCGACCCCCCGCTGAGGCCCGCAGCCCCCTCGATCGCGGGGGGGGGGGGGGGGGGGGGGAAAGCCCCCCCCCCCCCC
>JBBAPI010000003.1:0-265170 GCA_040400915.1 Rubrivivax sp. | reverse complement strand
GGACTCCTTATCGAGTGAAAAAGTGTCCGCGAAATCGGGGGAACTTCAACTTCAATGCCAGTGGGCCGGTGAAGGTCTACTACGCCCCGTTCGAGTACATCAATCCAAGCGCGCGGATCGTGCTGGTCGGTATCACGCCTGGTCCAACCCAGATGGTGAATGCGAACAACGAGGCTCGGCGTGTTTTGCTGGCCGGCAAGTCCAGCGGGGATGCAATCCAGGCGGCCAAGAGCGTCGGAGCCTTCAGCGGGGAGCCCCTG
This sequence comes from Rubrivivax sp., assembly GCA_040400915.1. Taxonomy (GTDB): domain Bacteria; phylum Pseudomonadota; class Gammaproteobacteria; order Burkholderiales; family Burkholderiaceae_C; genus Rubrivivax. The sequence continues at coordinate 264,910 of JBBAPI010000003.1, read as the reverse complement.
CGAAGCAACCTGGTCAATCAACTGAACCACTGGGGCTTCCACAAGTGGCTGGGTCTTGGTGACTCCGCTGAACTCTTCTCGACTGCCCGGCACCTTGTGCAAACCACGTCTCTTCTGCGGTATCCGGTCTTCGTGAACGACGACGACTACCGGGGGGCACCGGACATGACCAGGCACCCGATCTTGCGCAAGTACCTCCTGGAGAACTTCGCGGCCGAGGTCGAGCAACTGAAGGACGCCGTCTTTGTTGGGCTCGGGCCGCTTGTCCAGAAGGTCTTGGACCGCCTTGGCCAGGAGGGTGTCATCAACACGGATCGGGTCATCGGCGGGATGCTGCATCCGTCTGGCAACTGCACCTACCGGATCAACTACCTCATTGGCGATCGTAAGGCGGCGGTACCGCATGCCACCAACCCGGCGCCCTACGACCGGGGCAGGCAATCGTTTCAGGATCGCTTTTTGGCGGCCTGACCGTCGATCAGGGTCGCCTGTTCCGAAACGTCGTTACTTGCTGACATCAAATGACGAAACGGAACACTGCTCAGCTATCCCTGGCGGTCGCCGCAAGGGTCCTGGTCGAAGTCGCCAGACACGCTTCCTCGTAGGCTTCAATGTCGACCTGACGGTAGAGGACGCGGCCGCAGAGCTTCAGAAACTTGGGACCGATACCCTCGCAGCGCCAGCGTTCAAGGGTTGCCTCGCTGATGGCCCAGCGGGCGGCGAGCTGGCGCTGACTGAAGTGCACGACTTCCATCTTGGTCTCCTTCCGAATGAGTTGGCAGGAGTCCATGAAGGCGCTGTTCCGCCAGCAAGCCAAGGCAATTCCCGAAGGTCGGCCTACTCTGGTGAGTGGTTCAGCTCGTAGCTGGTGCTGCGGCCACCCGCGTCCGATTTGCGCAGGACGCCACGGGCCAGCAAATCCGTGATGTCGCGCAGCGCGGTGTCCGGCGAGCACTTGGCGATCGCCGCCCACTTGCTGCTGGTGAGCTTGCCCTCGAAGCCGTCGAGCAGCCTGTTGAGCAGCTTCACCTGTCGCTCGTTCAGCGGCGCAGAACCCGGTGCAGCCCAGCGCTGCCAGAACCGCGTCTTGAACAGCACAGCATCCAGCGTGTGCTGTGCCTGATCGACGGCGCGGCGCAGGGTTTCGAGAAACCAGGCGAGCCACTCGGTGACATCGAGCGATTGCTTCTGCGTGCGTTCCAGGATGTCGTAATAGGCCTTGCGCTCCCGCTGGATCTGCGCCGACAGGCTGTAGAAGCGCTGTGGGCTGCCATCAGCGCGGGCCAAGAACAGGTCGCCGACAGCGCGTGCGATGCGGCCATTGCCGTCGTCGAACGGGTGCAGGGTGACAAACCAAAGGTGCGCAAGCCCAGCCTTGATCAGCGGCGGCTCGTTCGACGCGCTGTTGGCCCAGTTGATAAAGCGGTCGGTTTCGGATTGAAGTCGATCGGCCGGCGGCGCTTCGAAATGCACGCGTTGGCGCCCCAGCGGGCCAGAGACCACCTGCATCGGACCGGTGGCATCGTCACGCCAGCCGCCCACATTGATCCGGACAAGGCCCGAGTAGCCGGTGGGGAAGAGTGCTGCGTGCCACCCGAACAAGCGATCCCGGGTGACCCCGGCGTTGCAGTTGGCGGTGGCGTCGAGCACCATTTCGACTACGCCCTCGACGTGACGGTCCACCGGGGCCAGGGCACCGATGTCAACGCCCAGTCGGCGAGCGATGGAGGAGCGCACAGACTCGAGGTTGAGCTGTTCGCCCTCGATCTCGCTGGTCTTGATGACGTCCTCGGTCAGCGCCGACAGGCTGGCCTGGTCGCGCAGAGCCATTCCGACATCGGCCAGTCGTCCCATCAACAGACCCTGGGCGCGGCTGACGTCGGCCAACGACTGGGCCAGGGCAGCCAGGTCGTAGTGCCAACTTGGCCAGTCGCTGGCCTGCCAGATGTAAGTGTAATCGCCGCCGTTCATGCGGAGATTATGAGTCGTATTCTCCGCATGCGCAAGTTATTCACCGCATAGCGTGCGGCGATAGAGCGGCCTTTTCGCCGCATCGCCACCTGTGCGGACGCGGGTTCGATTCCGCGAATGGGAATTGAACTGCTAGCATTCCCGGCAGAGTTGAGCTGCCGACATTGACAGCCAGCCCGGCAACAAAACCGCTTGAACGTCTGCGCCCTGAGGGGGGATTTCACTCGTTTCCGCAGGAGTTCGCGCCAGCCCGCAGGGCCTGCATTGCGTACTTTCAACCCGGTTTGGCACCGGGTACCATCCCACCACCATTCAAGGCTCCGCAAGGGGCCAGCAAGCAAGAAGCCCCCAAGTCATCAACGACTTGGGGGTTTTTTTACGTCTGCCTCGGAAGTGGCAGGGGCTGGGCAGCTCGCCGCCCTTCAGGCCTGCCGTGGGGCTGGCGCCTGAGCGGATGCTTGCGCAAAGTGACGGTTTTTGATACTGTGTATAAACACAGTTTTCAAGCGCGGTGGATGTTCCCGCCCGCTGGTCAGCCTGGCCACCGCGCCTGGGGCGGCCAACCGGCCGGATCCTGCTGTGCCCACTTTCCGCCTGGTCTCGCTCACCGTCCCGACCGGCCTCCAACCCGTGCCCGCGAACCCGTCCCGTGCTACGCCGTCCCATTGCCGCTCTTCCCGGCTACGCCGAACTGCATTGCCGCAGCAATTTCAGTTTCCTGAGCGGGGCTTCACACCCCGAGGAACTGGTGGCCCGCGCGCAGGCGCTGGGCTATTCGTCGCTGGCCATCACCGACGACTGTTCGCTGTCGGGGGTGGTGCGCGCCCATGTCGAGGCGCAGAAGTTGGGCATGCGCCTGATCATCGGCGCCGAGATGGCGCTGGCCCCTGCGCCGGAATCCGTCGAACCCGGCCCGCGCCTGGTGCTGCTGGCCCAGACGCGCCGCGGCTACGGCAACCTGGTGCAGTGGATCACCGTGGCCCGCCGCCGCGCGCCCAAGGGGCAGTACATCGCCTGGATGTCCGACCTGGAAGGCCAGGTCGCGCGCGCTCCCATGCTGGCCGGTTTGCCGGGTTGCCTGGCCCTGCTGCTGGCGCCGCCGGTGCTGGCTGCGGCGCAGCCCCTGGCCACGCTGCTGGCGCAGGCGCAGTGGCTGAAGACTTGGCTGGGCGACCGGGCGGCCATCGCCCTGCCGCTGCTGCGCCTGCCGCATGACGCGCTGCTGGTCGAACTGGTCAAGCAGGTGTCGGAACGCACCGGCCTGCCCATCGTGGCCGTGGGCAGCGTGCAGATGCACCTGCGCTCGCGCAAGCCGCTGCTGGACGCGCTGACCGCCACCCGGCTGCGCTGCAGCGTGGCCGAGGCCGGCCTCGCCATCGCGCCCAATGCCGAGGCCCACCTGCGGTCGCGCATGCGCCTGGCTGCGCTCTACCGCCCGGAGTGGCTGGCCCAGGCGCAAGCCATGGCCCAGAGCTGCACCTTCACGCTGGCCGAACTGCACTACGAATACCCGCGGGAAATCGTGCCCGAGGGCCAGACGCCCACATCCTGGCTGCGCCAGCTGACCGAAGACGGCGCGCTGGGCCGCTACCCGCTGGGCCTGCCGCCCGCCGTGCGCAAGATGCTGGAACACGAACTGGCCCTCATCGCCCAGTTGCAGTACGAGGCCTACTTCCTCACCGTCACCGACATCGTGCACTGGGCGCGCGGCCGCGGCATCCTGTGCCAGGGCCGCGGCAGCGCGGCCAATTCGGCGGTCTGCTACTGCCTGGGCGTGACGGCGGTAGACCCCGAAAAACACACCATGCTGCTCTTCGAGCGCTTCATCAGTGCCGAACGCAAGGAGCCGCCCGACATCGACATCGACTTCGAGCACCAGCGCCGTGAAGAAGTCATCCAGTACATCTATCAAAAATACGGCCGCCACCGCGCTGCGCTGACCGGCGTCACCATCAGCTACCGTCCGCGTTCGGCGCTGCGCGACATGGGCCGCGCCTTGGGCATCGACCTCGACCGCATCCTGGCCCTGGCCAAGAGCCAGCACTGGTTTGACGGCAGAACCATCCACCCCGAACGCCTGCTGGAGAACGGCTTCGACCCGGAATCGCAGCTGTGCCGCTTGTGGGTGGAACTGACGCAGACGCTGATCGGCTTCCCTCGCCATCTGTCGCAGCACCCGGGCGGCTTCGTCATCGCGCGCGACGACCTGGCGCAACTGGTCCCGGTCGAAAACGCATCCATGGACAAGCGCAGCGTGATCCAGTGGGACAAGGATGACCTGGACGCGCTGCGCCTGATCAAGGTCGACATCCTGGCCCTGGGCATGCTCAGCGCCATCCGCCGGGCGCTGGAATTCGTCGGCGCCAAACAAGGCGAGCCGATGGCCCTGCACCAGGTGCCACAAGCCGATGCGGCGACCTACGAGATGCTGTGCCGGGCCGACAGCGTGGGCACCTTCCAGGTCGAAAGCCGGGCCCAGATGAGCATGCTGCCGCGCCTGCAGCCGCGCTGCTTTTACGACCTGGTCATCGAAGTCGCCATCGTGCGCCCCGGGCCCATCCAGGGCGGCATGGTCCACCCCTACCTGCGCCGGCGCAACGGCGAAGAGCCGGTCGACTACCCCAGCGACGAGGTGCGCCAGGCGCTGGGGCGCACGCTGGGCGTGCCGATCTTTCAGGAACAGGTGATGCAGCTGGCCATCCTGGCCGCCGACTTCACACCCGGCGAAGCCGACCAGTTGCGCCGCGCGATGGCCGCCTGGAAGCGCAAGGGCGGTCTCACGCCCTTCCATGAAAGGCTGGTCGGGCGCATGGTGGCCAAGGGCTACGAGCTGGATTTCGCCGAGCGCATCTTCAAGCAGATCCAGGGCTTCGGCGAATACGGTTTCCCGGAAAGCCACGCCGCCAGTTTCGCGCTGCTGGTCTATGTCAGCGCCTGGCTGAAATGCCACCACCCGGATGCCTTTCTGGCGGCCTTGCTGAACAGCCAGCCGATGGGCTTTTACGCACCCGCGCAACTGGTGCGCGACGCCAAGCTGCACGGCGTGACGGTGCTGCCCGTCGACGTGAACCAGAGCGCGTGGGACACGCTGCTGCAGCCCGAATGGCGCCCTCTCCCGCTTGCGGGAGAGGGCAGGGGTGAGGGTGCCCCGCATGCCACAGGCCTGCGGGCCGTCCGCCTGGGTTTCAACCGCATCAGCGGCTTTGAACAAGCTGCCGCCGAACGCCTGATCGCCGCGCGCGCCGCCGCGCCTTACGCCAGCCCCGAAGACCTGACCCGCCGCGCGCAACTCGACGCCCACCAGCTCGCGCTGCTGGCCCAGGCCGACGCCCTGGCGCCGCTGGCCGGTCACCGCCACCAGGCGGCCTGGGCGGTGGCCGGCATCGACACCCGCGCCACCCCGCTGTTGCGCCGCACCCGCACCTTCGAAGCCGCAGCCGTTCTGCCTGCGCCCGACGCCGCCACCACGGTGCTGGCCGACTACCGCGCCACCGGCCTCAGCCTGACCCAGCACCCGGTGGCCTTGCTGCGCACACAACTGGCGGCCTTCAAGGTGCTGCCGGCTTCGCTGCTGCAGCATTTCCCCGACGGCCGGCTGGCCCGCGCCAGTGGCATCGTCACCCATCGCCAGCGGCCCGAGACCGCCAAGGGCGTGGTCTTCGTGACGCTGGAAGACGAGACCGGCGCGGTCAACGTCATCGTCTGGCGCAGCGTGGCCGAGGCCCAGCGCCGGCCCTTGCTGGCGGCCACGCTGCTGACAGTCTTCGGCGTCTGGCAATGCCAGGGCGCGGTGCGCCACCTGGTGGCCAAGACCCTGGTCGACCACTCGACCCTGTTGCAGGGCTTGGCCACGCACAGCCGCAATTTTCGTTAGCAGCCAGAAAAAAAGGGCCCCAAGAAATTGGGGCCCTTGCTGCCGACGCGGCGCACAGCGCCGCGTGGAATGACGGTCAGAACTTGTAGTCGTAGCTGGCCGTGAACTTCAGGTAGCGCGGCGCGCTGTAGGACTGAACCGCCGTGTAGCTGGTGCGCGGGCCGGCGCCGCTGTTGAAGCGCTCTTCGATCACTTCAGCCACCTGACGGTTGAAGAGGTTGAAGATGTCCACGCGCAGCTTCAGGCCCTTGGCGAACTCAGGCGCATAGACCACGTTGGTGTCGGTCGTGAACTCCATCGGCAGCGTGCCCTGCGAACCGCGGGGTGTGGCCACGCCGTTGCAGAAGAAGTAGGCCGAACCGTAGCCCGAGTAGGTCGTGACCGGGCTGACGCCAGGGACGAAGGGCGTGGTCAGTGCCGTGCTGACGGGGGCATTGCCGATACAGTTCTTCGGCCGGCCGCTGGACAGCACCATCGCACCGCCGACACCCACTTCCGACGTCACCTGGTAGAAACCGAAGGCCTTCAGCTTGTGCGTGCGGTTGTTCGGCAGCAGACCGTTGGCGCCCACCGAGAACTCGGGGAAGTCAAAGGCCTGTGTCGTCGCCACGTCAGCCTGGCCGATGTCAGACAGGGTCTGGCCTTCGGTGTTGCCGTAGTTCTTCGAGTAGGTGTAGGTGACCTTGCCCGCCCACTTGCCGTCAAACGGCTTGTCCAGGAAGAAGTCCAGCGCCGAGTAGACGCGCTTGACCTTCGGGATGCCGATGTCGGCCGCAGTCAGGTAGATGTCGCGCAGCTTGCCCGAGCCGTCGAGGTCCAGCGTGAAGCGGTTGTCGATGCCCGGATTGAACAGCGCACAGTTGTAGCCGAAGTTCGAGGCATCCACGCCGTTGCGCTTGCCCCAGGCAATGAAGGGGCGGTCGTCGCAATGGTCGTCGATGGCCGTCTGCAAGGTGCGGTAGGTGAACTTCGCGCCGGCATTCACGCCCGGCACCAAGGCACGCTCGATGCCCAGCGACAGTTCGTCCTGGTAGTTGCCCTTGAGGTTCTTGCCCGCCACTTCAGCCGGGTTCTTCGACTGGCCCAGTTCATTGTTGGGCGAGTAGAAGGGGCTGATCTGCGTCAGACCAGTCGGCACCCCGGTGACGGGATCGGTGCCGGTGTAGACGTAGTTCTGCTGTGCATTCAGCGAAGCACCCGCTGCACGGATGGCCACGTTGGTGGGCAAGGGCACGTGGTAACGGCCAGCGGCACCGAAGATCTTGGTCTGCTGGTCGCCAGCCGGGTCCCAGGTGGCCTGCAGGCGCGGGGCGATCTGCTGGTTCAGCTTGATGTAGGACTCGCCGTCGCCGTTCTTGTTGTTGAAGCCTTCATTGCGCAGACCCATGATCAGCAGCAGATCCTTGTTGACCTGCCACTTGTCTTCGATGTACTGCGCGGTCTGGTCCACCGAAGGCGAAGCGCCGGTGGAACTGACGCTGCGCTGCACGTAGTAGCCCTGCTGGGCCAGCGCGTTGCCGGTAATGCTGGCCGGTGCCGCCGTCTTGGCATCGATGGCCGCGGTGGGCGTGCTCGACTTGAGGTAGCTCCAGAGCACGCCACCGGCGGTGCTGGACCCGGTCAGGCTCTTGATCTTGTTGGCGTCCAGACCGCCACGCAGCGTGTGCGCGTTGTTCAGGCGGTATTCAAAGTCCAGGCGCAGGCCCTTGTTCTCGTCATAGGCGCCCGGCAGCAACTGGTTGGCGGTGACGCCTTGCGCGGTGGTGTAGGTCAGGCCTGGCGCCTGAACGGCGCTGCTGTAGGCCACCTGCGGGATCGACGGGTTGTAGCCCACGGGCAGGGCGGCGTGGTCGGTGCGCGTCTTGCCAGCCAGCACCGTGACGGTGAAGTCCTGCGTGAGGTTGCCGGTGTACTTCAGGATGTCAACCACCGAGCCCTGCTGGGCGGCCACCGGCGTCGGGCCCCAGTTGGTGTAGGTCGTGCCACCGTTCTGCACCCGGGTCCGCTGCAGCGTCGAGTAGTCGAAGCCGAAACTCTTGCGCGCGTCTTCGTACTTGTCCGAAATGCGGGTGTATTCCAACGAGTGGTTGTCGGTGATCTCGGCGTCGAGCTTGATCAGGTAGCGCGGGTTGGTCAGCGCCCGTTCCTGGAAGGCGGTCGACTGCGCGGCGGCCGATGCGGTGTAGGTGGCCGAAGCGTTGCCCGCGTTCACGAAGGCGCTGTTGGTCTTGGTCTGCTCGATGGTGGCGAAGAAGAACAGCTTGTCCTTGATCAGCGCGCCACTGCCGTAGGCGCTGACGACGGACCGGTCCTGGGTGTTGCCATCGTTGTAGAAGCGCAGCTTGCCGTCCAGCGCGGTGCCCACGGTTTCGTAGTACTGGTTGCGCTGCTTGGCCCGCAGGCTGTTGGGCTCGAAGGACACCGCACCGCCGGCTTCGAAGGCGTTGGAGCCGCGCTTGGTGATGATGTTCACCACGCCGCCCACCGAGCGGCCGAATTCGGCGCCGTAGCCGCCTGTCAGGATCTGGGCCTGGCCGATGGCGTTGTAGGGCAGTTGCGAGAAACCGACCTGCGTCAGCAGGGTGGTGACCGGGAAGCCGTTGATGTAGTACGCGTTCTCGGAAGCCGCAGCACCGCCGAAGCTGGGTGCACCCGCGCCGCCGTAGCGGCTGTCGCCGCGCGTCGTGTTGGGGGCCAACTGGATGATGGCGCCGACGTTGCTGGCCACCGGGATGCGGTCCAGGTCCTTGGCCGTGAAGGTCGTGGACGACATGGCGGTCGACAGGTCGAGCTTGCGGATGGCGCTGCCGCGGATTTCGATCACCGTCGTGCCCGTGAAGCTGACCTCAGTGCCCTGGCTGATCAGCACCGTTACATCTTCGCGCTTCTCGGCCTGCACGCCCTTGCGCAGCAGCAACACGCGGTAGGTGCCGGTGGGCAGGGACGGGATGCTGTAGCGGCCGCTGCTGTCGACCTTGATGGACCGCTTGACGCCAGTGCCTGTGTTTTCGATGACCAATTCAGCACCGTCAGGCGCATTCACTTGGCCATAGATCGATCCGGTGGTGTTGGACTGTGCATGCGCGCTGGGCAGTGCCAGAGGCCCCAGAACCAAGACGCCGCAGGCGATAGCGACCGATTGCGCCATGACCGTTTTCTTGAACATATGTGATTCCTGTCTGTTGATGACCATCAAGGCGTGTGTCAGCCGCTACCTTGAGCGACCTAGACCATACCAAAGATATTTCATGCAACAAGCGGGCCTGAACTCAGGTTCCCCATAGTGTCGGGCCCGCACCACAGTGGTCATGGCGGCCCAAGGGCCCAATTCGGGCAGGCCGCCGCACAGCCGCACTTCCGTTGGGCGAAAAAAAGGGCCCCAGTCGCCTGGAGCCCTTCCTGTCCGTTCGCCGCCCTGCGCCGTCAGCCTGTGCTGACGGCCGGGCGCCCGCTCAGAACTGGTATTTCGCGCCAACCCTGAAGAACCGGCCGATGGCACCCGAGTAGTCCAGCGGGTTGTAGCCGATAGCGCCGTAGGTTTCGAAGTCAGACGGTGGCTTGGCGTCCGTCACGTTCGCGATCGAACCGAAGATCTCGCTGTTCTTGCCGAACTTCCAGGCGGCCGACAGATCGAGCGTCGTGAAGGACTTCACCGTGCAACCGGCCGGGGCGTCCGAACCGTCGGCAAAGCTCTGCGCACAGGTCGTGTCCGACTGCTCCAGCTTGTTCGACATCGAGCCGCGGTGGTTGATATTGGCACCGAAGCGGAAAGCCGACATGTCCCAGGTGGCCGACAGACTGACCTTGTCCTTCGGCGAGCCGATGCAGTTCGTGATGTCGCAGTTGCCGTGCGTGCCGGCGTAGTCGTGTTTCACGCCGTCGGAGATCACCCGCTGAACCAGCAGATGCGACCAGTTGACGGTGCCCGTGAGCTGGCCCATGCCGTCACCAAGGTCCATGCGGTGCCTGGCTTCGATGTCGAAGCCGCGCGTCAGCGACTCATCCGAGTTGGCATAGCCGACGAAGACATTGACGATCGGACCCGGATCCGTCGGCGTCACCGCGCCAGTTGCATCGCGCAGCACACGACCTGCATCCAGTGCCACTTGCCCGTCACCCGTGACCGGCAGGCCCTTGCGCTTGATTTGCCACAGGTCGGCCGTCAGGCTGGTCTTGGACGTGACGTCCCAGACCAGACCCAGCGTGGAGCTGGTCGACTTTTCGGGCTTGAGGTCCGGGTTGCCGGTGGCCGCAAACGTCGGTTGGGTCAAGGTGCAAGCCGTCGTCACGCCCGCAGCGCAGCGGACTTTGTCGAGCACGTTCGTGCCGCCAAACGTGGCCACAACCTTGGGTGACACTTCGGGGAAAGACGGTGCGCGGAAGCCCGACGCTGCGGTGGCACGGATGGCGAAGGAATCCACCGGCTTCCATTTCAAGCCGAGCTTCGGATTCGTGGACGTTCCGGCATCCGAGTAGCTGTCGATGCGCAGCGCACCGCTGATCTCGAGTTGCTTCAACACCGGCAGCAGCACCTCGGTATAGGCGGCCTTGATGTCGCGTTTGCCTTCGTACGAGGTCAGCGACAGGCCGGTGTAGTCGCCCAGGCCGTCATACAGGCCCAGCTTGGTCGATTCGTGCCGCAGTTCGGCACCGAAAGCCACGCCGATGGCGCCGCCTTCGAGCTTGCCGAATTCGCGCGACACCTTGAAGTCGATGCCGTACTGCGAGGACTTGCCGTCGCGCGACTTGGCGTCCAGCAGCGCGTCGTACATCGCCGCCGAGTTCAAGCCGGCGTTTTCGCCGATGCGCCAGAACGTACCGGCCGGCAGTGCCGCGAACTGAGGACTGAAGGCTGCAGCCCGTTGGGCGAAGGTTGTCGTGGTCCCGGCCACCAGCGCGGTGGGGTTCAACAGGCCGTCGGCAACCCGCCAGTTCATGACGTTGCGGGCCGTGTCGGTCTGCTTCGACTCGGACCAGGAAATGGCCGTGTCGAAGTCCCAGCCGGCCAACAGGCCCTTCGCACCGGCCAAAGCGCGCGTGGAGTGCGACTTCGAGTTGGTGCCGGTGATGCCCGTGTCGTACAGCGGCAGGTAGCTCAGGCGTGCGGCCGCGTTGTAAGGGTTGTCGGGGTGGGTGGCACCCAGCGAGGTGCTGGAACGCGAAACCGCACCGGTGACGGTGTTGTAGGCGCCGCTGGGCGAAATCGGCAGGCCGTCGACACCCGACTTGGTCTGGTAGTAGCCGAGTTCGGCGAACGCCTCGATGTCCGGGGTGATCGTCTTCGTCAGGCGGGCGTACAGGTTGCCCGTCTCGGATTCCGGCTGGATCTGGTTGAGCAACTGTCGGGCGTCGATCAGGCAACCCCCGTTCGGGTTGTTCTGCGGCAGGTTGGCATTGGCGGTGCAGAAGGTCGCGGCACCCGGGAAGCGGCGCGCGAAGTTGCCGTTGGTCGGGTCTGAGCGGCTGTACCAGTTGGTCTGGCCGGCCAGCGGGTTGCGGACGTTGCCGATGATGGAGGGCGTCGTCTGGTTGATGGTGGGCGAGGTGCCAGGATTCGTCATCCAGCCATTGCCGCCGGCGAAGGCGATGTTGTTCGTGCCCTGTGTCGGGCTGAAGCCGAAGCCTTGCGCCAGAGCGGAAACGCCGACCGATCCGCGGCCGGTGCGGTCGCGGTAATAGATCGAGTCGCGCTTGCCGACTTCACCGTTCAGCAGCACGTTGTAGCCGTCGGAAGCGAGGTCGCCGAAACCGCTGGTGATCGCCAGGCGTGGTTCGTTGCCGTCGCCCTTTTGCGAGGTGCCGTAGGTCAGCTTGGCGATCGTGCCGTTGTAGCTCTTCTTCAGGATGACGTTGACCACGCCGGCGACGGCGTCGGACCCGTAGGTCGAAGAAGCGCCGTCCTTCAGGACTTCGATGCGTTCGACGGCCTCCATCGGGATCTGGTTCAAGTCGACGTAGCTGCGCTGGAAGTCGTCGGCCAGCACGGCGGTAGCGACGCGGCGGCCGTTGATCAGCACCAAGGTGGCATTGGCGCCCAGGCCGCGCAGTGAGATACCCGACGAGGTCGCGCCCGAGAAGCCCCGGCCATAGGTGAAGGGCACCGAGCCTTGACCGTCGGAGGTCAGGGTCTGCAGGTATTCGGCAACCGTGCTCTTGCCGGATTGTTCAAGGTCAGCCTTGGTGATCACCTGAACGGGGGAAGCGGTTTCGGCATCGGTGCGCCTGATGCTGGATCCCGTTACCTCGATTCTCTGGGTGGTGGACGACTGGGCGGCGGCCTCTTGGGCGGCCAACGCAGCCAGGGCCAGCATGACGCCGCTGCAAACTCTCGATTTCTTGAACATATATCTCTCCGGTTATTGCCAATTTGGCCTGGAAGAAATTTGCTCGTCACTGGACATCGACGGTGCAACCACGAGTTTAAGCAGAAGCCTCAGGCGACCTGAGCTAATAAGCAAGGTGTGGGGAAAACGCACCAGACGGGTATAGGGGGGTGCCTGAATCCGGCCGTCATTGGGTAATCAGGGTTTGCCCTGGCATCGTGCGCAGCGTGGGCGAAGTTGAGAACGAGGCAGGCAAAATCGCCGTGCGCTGCGCACCTGGTTGGCGCAGTCTGTCTTTGTGTTCATCCCCATGGAGCTTATCGAGCATGCGCAAGCGGAACCCGGTCAAGGCCCACTGGGCGCGGTTGACTCTGACTGGCCTGCTGCTGGTCGGTGCTTCTGCGCAAGCGCCAGCGCAAACGCCGGACCGGGCCGCGAGCCCGCCTGCCGCCATACCGGTCGAAGCCTTCTTCTCGCCGGCCAAGTTGCAGCAGGCCGCGCTGTCGTCCTCAGGACGTTGGCTGGCCGCCTTGACGGCCTTGCCGGGCCGGCGCGTGGGCTTCCAGATCATCGATCTCGACGGCAAGGAACCAGCGCGCTTCATCGAGGCTTCGCCCAAGGACGACGTGACCTGGTTCCGCTGGGTGGGTGACGAGCGCCTCGTCTTCGAACTCAGCAGCCCCAATGACCGCAGCAACGACCGCGGCGGCAACGGCCTGATGGCGGTGCAGCGCGACGGCAGCGGCACCCGCCGCCTGATCGCGCGGGAATACGAGAACGAAGACCCGTTCTCCAAGCGCCGCTACCTGGAGCCTGACCACGCTTACCTGGCGCCCGCCGCACCCGGCCGGGACGAGGTCATCGTCGGCAAGTGGGAATGGCGCAATGGCCAGTTCTCGCACATCACGCCCTTGGTCCTGAACATCACCACGGGCGGCACGCGCACCCTGCTTGCGGACGGTCCGCGTGCCAGCGACTGGTTCTTCGACGCCCAAGGCCGGGCCCGTGTGGCATCGCAGACGGAAAAGGGCGAGACCACCGTGTGGTGGGCCGACAAGAACGGCGTCTGGCGGGAAATCGTCAAGGCGCCGAGTTTTGAAATGCCGTTCATGCCGTTCGCCGCCGACGGCGACGACGACCTGCTGGTGACCACCCGGGCCCGCGCCGACGGTTCCCTGCAATTGCGCCGCTTCGACTTCAAGACCGGCCTGCCCGAGACCACGCCGATCGTGGCAACCCCGGGCTTCGACACCCTGGACAACACCGTCTTCGACCGTGAGACGGGCCGTGTGCTGGGTTTCACGGTGACCACGGACGCGGTCTCGCAGGTCTGGCTGTCGCCGTCCATGAAGGCCATGCAGGCCAAGGTCGATGCCAAGTTCCAGGGCACGGTCAACACCATCCAGTGCAGCCGCTGCGACGGCACGGGCCCGGTGCTGGTGCGCGTGTACGCCGACACGCAACCGGCCAGCTACGTGCTGTACCGCCCCGAGACCGACCGCTGGCAACTGGTCGGCGAAACCCACCCCGACATCGACCCGCGCCGCATGCAGCCGCTGGAATTTCATCGCACGAAGGCGCGCGATGGCGGCGACCTGCCGATCTGGGTGACGCGCCCGGCCGCCAGTCAGCGACCCGACGCCAAGCCGGCCCCCGCCGTGGTGCTGGTGCATGGCGGCCCCTGGGTGCGGGGTGCCGACTGGGCCTGGCGGCGCGAGGCGCAGTTTCTGGCCTCGCGGGGCTATGTCGTCATCGAACCCGAATTCAGGGGCAGCCGGGGTTACGGCGTGCGGCACTACCGGGCCGGCTTCAAGCAGTGGGGCCTGACCATGCAGGACGACCTCACCGACGCCTTGCGTTTCGCTGTGGCTCAAGGCTGGGCCGACGGCCAGCGGGCCTGCATCATGGGCGCCAGCTATGGCGGCTACGCCACGCTGATGGGCCTGGCCAAGGACCCCGATCAGTACCGCTGCGGGGTGGCTTTTGCCGCCGTCAGCGATCCGCGGTTCATGTTCGACTTCCACTGGTCGGACCTGTCCAGCCAGACCCGCCAGTACAACCTGCCGGTCCTGCTGGGTGATCGGGAAAAGGACGCCCCGCGCTTCATCGCCACCTCACCGCTGGAGCAGGTGGCGCGCATCAAGGCACCGTTGCTGCTGGGCCACGGCGGGCAGGACCGTCGCGTTCCGCTGGACAACGCGACCCGCATGCTGGATGCCTTGCGCAAGAACGGCAAAGCCGTGGACTGGGTCGAATACAAGGCCGAAGGGCACGGCTTCTTCTTCCCCGAAAACGCCTATGACTACTACCGCCGCGTCGAGGCCTTCCTGGCCCAGCACCTGAAGTAGGTCTGCTGCCAGCCGCCTGCTGGCGCGTCGACGCCGCCGGGCCGGCAGGCCGGCGTGGCGGGCTAGGGCTTGGCGGCGAACAGCGTGTCCAGCAATGCCGGCCCGCTGCCGACGCGCTCCAGCTTGGGGTAGCGCAGACCACCGCGGTAGTCCACCTGGAGGGTCCGGTAGCGGTTGTCAGCCTTGACCAGCAGGGCGATGGCCGGGGCGCCGGGCTGGGCCGCGGCCACGATGGCGTCCTTCAGCACCCCGGGTTCGCAGGGCACGCCGTTGACGGCCACCACGGTCGCGCCCACGGTCAAGCCGGCGTTGAAGGCCGGGCCTTCCCATTGCACGTCCGTGACTTCGTTGTCCTTGCCCAGCGTCAGGCCGACCGAGAAGGTGAAGCTGGTCCGCTTGTCCATCTCTTCCTCGGCCTTCAGGAAGGCCGTAGGGGTGTCGGTGTAGACCAGCTTGTAGCCGCCGCGCGCCAGCCCGTCCAGCGGTGCGCCCGGGCCCGTGCCGTCCAGCCGGCTGCGCAGGAAGTCGGCCCAGGCGTAGGGCATCACGCCGTTCAACTCGGCCACCACGTCGTCGAAGGTGTAGGTCACGGGCGTGTAGGACCCGTCGGCGATGCCGAAGAAGGCGCGTGCGAAGTCGTCCAGCGATTTCTTGCCGCCGGTCTTCTCGCGGATCAGCGTGTCGGCGTCCAGCCAGATCATCATGCCTTCGTCGTAGTAATCCAGGCTGCGCGACCAACTGCCGGCGCCGCGCAGGTTGCGGGCGCCCAGGATCTCGCCGTTGGTGGTGTCTTGCAGGTTGCGCCAGCGGCGTCCGGGCAAGTTGTCCAGGCGGGCGGCCAGCGCCGCCAGTCCGTCCAGCGCCTGCTGTGGCGTCTGCAGGCCGCTGCGCGCAGCCAGCACCTTGCCCCAGAACTGCGTCTGCCCTTCGTAGACCCACAGCAGGCTGTTGCGCATCGGTGAGTTGTAGTCCGGGGTCCACAGGTCGGCCGGCCGGCGGAACTTGCCGTTCCAGGAATGCGTGTACTCGTGGGGCAGCAGGTCGCGCCCCGGCGCCATGGCGTCCCAGTCGGTGAAGTACTTGGGCAGGTAGCCGTTCTCGCTGGAGCGGTGGTGTTCGATGCCCACGAAGCCCATTTCCTCGCTCAGGCTGAGCAGGAAGTCGTAATGGTCGTAATGGCGCGCGCCGAACAGCTTGTAGGCCTGCTGCACCATGCGGCGGTGGGCCTCGATCTGTTCGGGCTTGGCGTTGAGGTTGGCTTCGCTGTCGGCGAAGACGTTCAGGCGCACCGGCACCGCAGCGCCCGGGTCGAGGTCGAAGGTGCGCACGTGGCGGCCGGCGTAGAGCGGCGAATCGACCAGCGTTTCGAAGCTCGTGGCGGCAAAGGTGGTGGTGTCGCCCGCCGTGCGAGCGCCGTCCAGCGCCGACGCGTGGCCCCAGCCCGCGGGCAGCCGCACGGTGGGCTGGATGCGGATGCCGCTGACCGCGTAGCCGGCCGGGTAGAGCGCCAGCGCGTGCCACTTCAGCACCAGCATGTCGGGCGTGGCGGTGGTGCCGGCGAAGGCCGTCTGGCTGCCGGTCTGCTGGGTCAGCTCGATGTTCAGTTCGCTCGCACCAGCCGGTACGTCGACGTGGAAAGCGGTCATCTCCAGCGTGTCGCGGGTCCAGGCCAGGCGCTGGCCGTTGGCGCTGATGACCAAGCCCGCCAGCAGGGCGATCGGCCCGTTGGGAGCGTGCTCGCCCGGCAGCCATTTCGGCAGCGACAGCGTCATGCGGCCGGGCCGGCTCACCGGCACCGTTTCACGCACGCGGAACAGGTGGCGCGCGATATCTGTGGCGTCGACGTTCAGGGTCAACACGCCCGGATAGGGTGTGGCCTGGGCCGGCGCGATGGGGGGCGGCAGCGGCAGGGCGCGCAGCACTGCGGGCTGGGCCGAGACCAGGGGGCTGCCCAGGCCGAGCAGGCCCAGCGCCAGGACGGTCAGAAGGTGCTTCATGTTCAAGTGGGTTCTGGATGACGGGCGGAAGATGCCGGGGGCGATTCTGTGCCCTGCGACTGCGGTGCGTTGGGGGGCAGGCGGCCATCGTCTTCTGACGTCCTTGTCCTTCAGCGGCGCGGCCGGCGCGGAAGTTGGCTGCGAGACGGGCAGCAGCAGCCCGCCGACCTACCCGGTCCAGCAGGCCAGCTGCCCGTCTTTCAGGCCGCCTGACGGCGCTTCAGCAGGACGCCCAGCCCAGCCAGCCCGGTTAGCAGCAGGACGCCGCTACCGGCTTTGGGCACCGGGTTCAAGGTCAGCGACAGCTTGTCGTAGTCGGCTTCGATGCTGTCACCCGTGAACGGTGAATTGCGGCTGCCCAGTTGCAGCAGTCCGAAGGTCATGACGCCATGGCTGAAATCGGGCGTGCCGCTTCCGAAGCTGCCGGCGGCGAAGTTGTAGAGCTGGAAACTGGCGGCGGTCAGGTTGCCACTGATGGACTTCCAGCCTTCATCGGCCGTGTGGACCACCGGTCCCGCAAGCAGGGCGGCGTAGAGCAGCCCGCCTTGTGAAATCAGCGGTCGGAAGGAATTGCCCAGGCCGGCCGGAATGTCGAAGTTCAGGATCACGCGCTTGTCGGTGGCCGCGTCGACGGACAGCAGCTCACCCTGCGTTCCGGGGTCGTAGGTCCAGCCGGTGTTCAGCAATGCCGTGCGGTAGCTGCCGGTGAAGCCTGGGTACAGCGCCGCCACGCGCAAGGCGGTGTCGGCGGCCGAGCCGCAACTGGCGCATTGTTCCAGCGTCAGGATGACGTCGGTGGTCAACGGGCCGCTGATGGTGTAGTCGGCGAGGTTGAATTGGCTGTCGCTGAAGGTGACAGCGCCTGCCGGGGCCTGCATCAAGAGCCAGGTCAGGGCGGCGAGTGTGGAAAGTGGTTTTCCCAGGTTCATGGCCATTCCTCTCGACTTGGTCAGCGCGTCCATCACCCCCCGGCAATGTGCGGCTGCCCAGGGCGGTCAACCATCCCACGAATGCAGGGGGTCGGCCCGCCCGGCCCAAGACGACGGCGCCAGCGAGACAATGCCGGCCATGCAACTCCCCATCGAATGGCTCCCCGCCCAAGGCGACCCCGAACAGCTCATCGTGCTGCTGCATGGCTGGGGCGAAGAGGGCAGCGCGATGGCGCCGCTGGCCCAGGCGCTGCGCGCGCAGTTTCCGCAGGCGGCGGTGCTGGCGCCCGATGCACCTGACCTGACCAGCGCAGAGCGGCGAGGCCGGCAGTGGTACGGCATACGCCAGCTCGATGCGGTGAGCTGGCCGGCGCGCGTGGCCGCAGCCCTGACGGTGCTGGAACCCTGGGTGCGGGCGCAGCAGCAGCGCCTGCGGGTGGCGCCGGCGGCCACGGCGCTGGGCGGCTTTTCGCAGGGGGCCATCCTGGCGCTGGAATTGGCCACGCGGCAAGACGGCATTGCCGGCCGCGTGCTGGCCTTCGGCGGGCGCTACGTGGCGCCGCCGGCTGCCGCGCCGCGCCACACCACCATCCACCTTTTCCACGGCAGCGCCGACACCGTCATACCCGACAGCGGTTCGCGCGACGCGCTGGCCCACCTGGGCGCGCTGCAGGGCGACGCCACCATCGACATCGCCGAGGGCATCGCCCACGAACTGCACCCGGTGCTGATCGCCCGCGCGCTGCACCGCCTGAAAACCCACATCCCGCTGCGCACCTGGCAGGCCGCACTCGGTGCCGCCCGGGATGGCGAGGCCGGCGTGCCCGCTTCCCGCCCGAACGACGACTGAACACCGACCGAGACGCCACCCCATGCTGTTCCTGCTGTCCCCTGCCAAGACCCTGGATTACGAAACCCGCGTGCCGGCCGCGCTGCTGAAGAAGGCCACCGAGCCGGCTTACACCGAGCAGGCCGCGGCGCTGATCGGCCTGTTGCGCACCAAAAGCGCCAGCGATATCGGCTGGCTGATGGACCTGTCCGAGAAGCTGGCCACGCTGAACGTCGACCGCTACGCCGCCTGGCAAGCCGCAGCCACGCCCAAGAACAGCAAGCCGGCGGTGCTGGCCTTCAACGGCGACGTCTACGACGGCCTGCAGGCCCGCACGCTGAAGACGGCCGACCTGAGCTGGGCGCAGCAGCACCTGGTGATCCTGTCGGGCCTGTATGGCGTGCTGCGCCCGCTGGACCGCCTGCAGCCCTACCGCCTGGAGATGGGCACGGCACTGGCCAATCCGCGCGGCAAGGATCTGTACGCCTGGTGGGGCGACCGCGTGGCCGAGCACCTGAACGCCTTGCAGGCCGACGAAGCCGCGCCGGTCGTCGTCAACCTGGCCTCCATCGAATACGCCCGCGTGGCGCTGCGGCCGAGCCTGCGCGCCCGCGTCGTGGACTGCGTGTTCGAGGAAACCAACCCCGACGGCAGCCACCAGATCATCAGCTTCTTCGCCAAGAAGGCGCGCGGACTGATGGCCCGCTACGCCATTGAAAGCCGTGCCCGGACGGTCAAGGCGCTGCAGGCCTTCGAGGCCGATGGCTATGCGCTGGACCGCGCTGCCACGCAGCCGCAGCGCCTGGTCTTTCGCCGTCCGCGCACGACAGCCGCCCAGGCCACCGCGGGCGCCTGAGGCCCGCCGGCCTGCGCCAGAATGCCGGCATGACGACAGCCCAGCAGCACATCACCGAGGAACTGCGCATCTGGATTGCGGCTCAGGTGCGCGCCGGCTGCCGGCCCGAAGACGTGCTGGCTGCGATGCGGGCCAGCGGCTGGCACGAGACCGCGGCGCAGGCCGCGATGGAAGCGGTGCTGCGACCGGCTGCGGCGGCCTCGCCCGGCACGGGCGACCTGGCGCTGTCGCCCGCCCGCGCGGTGCCCGAGCCGGCCTTCGACGGCAAACCCAGCCTGCTGACGAGCGACGGCCACCGGGTCGATTGGGTCAGCAGCCTGCGCGAGCCCCGGGTGGTGGTTTTTGGCGGGCTACTCAGCGACGCCGAGTGCGTGGAATTGATGGCGCTGGCGCAGCCCCGGCTGGCGCGTTCGGAAACCGTGCAGAACGAGACCGGTGGCAGCGAGGTGCATGCCGCGCGCACCAGCGACGGCATGTTCTTCGAGCGCGGCGAAAAGCCGCTCATTGCGCGCATCGAAACGCGCATCGCCGAACTGCTGTGCTGGCCGGTCAGCCAGGGTGAAGGCCTGCAGATCCTGCGCTACCGGCCGGGCGCCGAATACCGCCCCCACTTCGACTTCTTCGACCCCCAGCACCCCGGCACGCCGCGCATCCTGGAACGCGGTGGCCAGCGTGTGGGCACCCTGGTCATCTACCTGAACACGCCTGAAGGCGGGGGCAGCACGCTGTTCCCCGACGCCGGCCTGGAGGTGGCGCCGGTGCGCGGCAACGCCGTTTTCTTCAGCTACGACCGCCCCCATGCCAGCACCAAGACGCTGCACGCCGGCGCGCTGGTGACGGCGGGTGAAAAGTGGGTGGCGACGAAGTGGCTGCGCGAAGGCGTCTTCGCTTGAGAGCGTGAGCGTTCTCCCTGCGCCTTGTTTTGCTCCCTCTCCCGCTTGCGGGAGAGGGTTGGGGTGAGGGTGATCGGCGGGCACAGCGCCGCTTCGTAAACCCTCACCCCTACCCTCTCCCAGAGGGAGAGGGAGTCAGTTCAACAAGCGATCACTGTGTGGACTCGGCGGGACACTAACGGAAATAGCCCAGCAGGCGTTCCAGCGCCATCGTGAACGGCATCTGCAGCGCGGGCAGCGTCAGCAGCAGGCCCAGCAGGCCGACGCCCAGGGTGACCGGGAAGCCCACGGCGAAGATGTTGATCTGCGGCGCCACGCGGCTGATGGCGCCGAGCACCAGGTTGACGAAGAGCAGCATGGTGATCAGCGGCAGCGCGATCCACAGCCCCGTGCTGAACAGTTCGGCCCCCCAGCGCTGCGGCTGCACCTGGTGCAGGAAAGCGAAAGGTTCGGGCCCGACCGAAAAGGCGCTGAAGCTTTGCACCAGCGCGGCAATCACCAGCAGATGCCCGTTGATAACGATGAACAGCCAGGCCACGGTGGTACCGAAGAAGCGGCTGGTGGCGGTGGCCGTGGCGGCCGAGATCGGGTCGAAGAAGCCGGCGAAGTTCAGGCCCATCTGCAGGCCGATGACTTCACCGGCGAACTCGATGGATGCAAAGACCAGGCGCACCGCGAAGCCCAGCGACAGGCCGATCACGGCCTGCTGCACGATCAGCGTGATGGCCAGGGCCGAGTCCAGCGCGACCACCGGCGCCACGGGCAGCGTGGGCTGGGCGGCGAAGGCGATCAAGCCTGCCAGGCCGATGCGCACCGGCATCGGCACATTGCGCGTGCCCAGGATGGGCATCGCCGAGAACAGCGCCAGCGCACGCAGGAAAGGCCACAGCAGCGGGTTCAGCCAGCCCAGGATCTGGGCTTCGGTGAAGCTGATCACCCGACCGCAGCCGGAATGGCCATCAGCGTGCTACGGATGTATTCGACCAGCGTGCTCAACATCCAGGGGCCGGCAAGGGCCAGCACCGCCGCGGCGGCGATCACCTTGGGCACGAAGCTCAAGGTGGCTTCGTTGATCTGCGTGGCAGCCTGGAAGACGCTGACCACCAGGCCGACGACCAGCACCACCAGCAGCACCGGCGCGGCGACCATCAGCAGCAGCGTCAGACCCTGTTGGCCGACGGTGAGAACCTGTTGTGCATCCATCTTGTCTAGACCGGCCTAGCCATGTTGGTTCATGTCGCGAAGGACGCGGCCAGCGAGCCGAGCAGCAGGTTCCAGCCATCGGCCAGCACGAAGAGCATCAGCTTGAAGGGCAGGGCCACCAGAACGGGGCTCAACATCATCATGCCCAGGCTCATCAGCACGCTGGCCACGATCATGTCGATCACCAGGAAAGGGATGAAGATCATGAAGCCGATCTGGAAGGCGCTCTTCAGTTCGCTGGTCACGAAGGCCGGCACCAGCACGCTGATGGGTACGTCGGCGCCTTTCACTTCGGCCGGCAGACGGGCCAGTTTGGCGAACAGTTGCACGTCGCTCTGGCGGGTCTGCTTGAGCATGAATTCGCGCAGCGGCGTGATGCCCTGCTTCAACGCCTCTTCGGCCGCCATCGTGCCGGCGGCATACGGGGCGTAGGCCTTGTCGTAGATGCGGTCGAAGGTCGGCTGCATCACGAAGAAGGTCAGGAACAGGCTCAGGCCGACGATGACCTGGTTGGGCGGCGCGGCCTGCGTGCCCAGCGCCTGGCGCATCAGGCTGAGCACGATGACGATGCGCGTGAAAGCCGTCATCAGCAGCAGCACGGCCGGCAGGAAGGACAGCGCGGTGAAGAACAGCAGGGTCTGCACCGGGACCGAATAGCTGGTGCCGCCGGCGCCTTGCGCCACCATCAGCGGTAGGCTGTTGCCCAAGGGCGCCGAGGTGGCGCCTTGCGCCCAGACCGATCCCGCTGCCAGCGACAGCAGCAGCGCGGCCAGCGTCGGCCCGTGTCGGCGCGCGGCCGAGTGGATGTCAGTTCCCATGCCCGTCTTTGCCGCTGCCCGGCTGGCCCTGCCGGATACGACCCAGCAACTGCGCGAAGGCGGCGCTCGGCGGCGTCGCCGGGGCGGGCTCGTCGGCCGGCGTCTGTGCCGTCATCGTGTGCAGCGTTCGGATGCCCTGCGGGCTGACGCCGAGCACCAGCCACAGGCGCTCGTCACCCTGACCGACCTCGACCGTCACCAGCTTTTGTTGCGCTGACAGCGCCAGCACGGCCACCGTGCGCGGCGTGCCGGGGCGGCCGCCGCTGGCGCCGCCCAACGGCGTGCGCTTGAGCAGCCAGAGCGCCACTGGGATCATCGCGATCACCGCCACGAACCACAGCAAGGATGTGAGTGGGGCCATCGGCTTCAGCTCCGGCTCAGCCGGCGCAGGCGTTCGCTGGGTGTGACGATGTCGGTCAGCCGGATGCCGAACTTGTCGTTGACCACCACCACCTCGCCCTGGGCGATGAGGTAGCCATTGACGAGCACGTCCATCGGCTCGCCGGCCAGCGTTTCCAGTTCGACCACCGAGCCCTGCGCCAATTGCAGGATGTGCTTGATGGGGATGCGTGTGCGGCCCAACTCCACGGTCAACTGGACGGGGATGTCCAGGATCATGTTGATGTCGTTGCCCGCCGTGCCCATGCCGGTGGGCGCGAACTTGGTGAACGCGGCCGGCGACACCGACTCGCTCGGCGCTCGGACCTCGCTGGCCACCTCGGCCGGCTTGCTCTCTTCGAGTGCGGCGGCCCATTCGGCGGCCATCTTGTCCTCTTCGGACATGCTGCTGTTCTCAGCCACTGTGTGACTCCCCGATCCAGCCCTGGTCAGAGCCGGTGAGCATGCGATCGATCTTGATCGCATAGCGTTTGTTGCTGGTGCCGTAGTGCGCGTCGAAGACCGGCACGCCATCGACCTTGGCCTGGATCATGGGATTCAGGTCCAGTTCGATGAAGTCGCCGGGCTTGAAGGACATCAGCTGTTCGACGGTGGCCGGCGCGGTGGCCAGTTCGGCCACCAGGCTCACCTCGGCGGACTGGATCTGCTGCTTGAGCAGATTGACCCAGCGCCGGTCGGGCTCGACGGCGTCACCCTGGATGGTGCTGTACAGCACATCGCGTATGGGTTCCAGCGTCGAGTAGGGCACGCAGAAATGGATGGTCCCGGTGGTGTCGCCGATCTCCAGCGTGAAGGACGAGGCGACCACCACTTCGCTGGGGCTGGCGATGCTGGCGAACTGCGGCTGCATTTCGCTGCGCTGGTATTCCAGCTCGAGCGGGTAGATGCCTTGCCAGGCCTTTTTGTACTCGTGCGTGATGGTTTCCACCAGGCGCAGGATGACGCGCTGTTCGGTGTGGCTGAAGTCGCGGCCCTCGATGCGGGTGTGGTACTTGCCGACACCGCCGAACAGGGCGTCGATGACGGCAAACACCAGGCTGGGGTCGCAGACGATGAGGCCGGTGCCGCGGAGGGGTTTGTAGGACACCAGGTTGAAGTTCGTCGGCACCACGATCTCGCGCAGGAAGGCGCTGTACTTCTGCACCTTGATGCCGCCGATGGCCACTTCCGGGCTCTTGCGGATGAAGTTGAACAGCCCCAGGCGGATGTTGCGCGCGAAGCGTTCGTTGATGACCTCCATCGTCGGCATGCGGCCGCGCACGATGCGCTCCTGGCTCGACAGGTCGTAGTCGCGCATGCCCGCTGCAGGCGGTGCGTCCGCCTCCAGCTTCTGGCTCTCGCCGGTGATGCCCTGCAGCAGGGCATCGACCTCGTCCTGCGAAAGGATCTGGTTGTTCACGGTGGCGTTTACTGGATGATGATGTTGGAGAAGTGGACCGCCTTGATCGGCAGGGCGACATCGAGGGTCTTCTTTTTCTTCTTCTTGGCCTTGGCCGCCGCCTCGGTGTCCGCATCGGTCTCGACCGCTGCGGCGTCGGGCGCTTCTTCCAGTTCGTCGACCTCGGCGCCCAGGGCCCGCGACGCCGCCCGGCGGATGCGCTCGGCCAGCTTGGCCTTGCCTTCGCGGCCCATCAGCTCACCGGCCGTGCGGTCGGCAATGGTCAGCAGGATGTTGTTGCGGATGGCCGGCATGTAGCTCTTGATCTGATCGCTGAGGCGGGCGTCCTCGAGCTCCAGCGTCACGCCGACTTGCGCGAAGCGTTCGGCGGTGCGGTCGGCCAGGTTCACGGTGAAGGGGTCCAGCGGCACGAAGACCGGCACCGCCTTGGGGTCGTGCTTGGCGGCCTTGGCCTGCTCGCCCTTGGCCGGTGCGTGGTCTTCGCTGACTTCGGCATCGGGGTCGACCTTCTTCTTCAGCAACACCATGGCGGCCCCACCACCCCCGCCCAGCACCAGCACGGCCGCGGCAACCATGATGATCAGTTTCTTCTTGCCCTTGGCGGGCGGGGCTGCGGCTTCAGCGGCTTGGGCTGCGGACATGGACACTCCTGCTGGTGGGCACACGGCGTCGCCGCAGTGGCGGCGCTTGGTGCCCGATTGCTGTCCATTCTGCGAGTCCTCTGGCCAATCATGAGCGAGAAAAGGGCAGCGAAAAGGGCCCTAAACGGGCCCTGGTGCGGGCGACGTCATCGGGCCTGGCGCGGGCTGGTCGGCCGGTGTCCGGGCATGGCGCGGCTCAGGCCACGAGATCGACGACGCCGCTGCGGCGCCGGCCCGTTGTTGCGTTGGCGCCGGGCGGCTGCGGGTTGGCGCTGTCGCGGCCGGCTTGCGTGCCGCGGCCTTGCTGGCCGCCACCGTTGGCCTGGCTGCCCCCGTCGCCGCTGCCGGTGCCCGTCTGCGACGGCTGGGACTGGCGCGGCTGCTCGAAGACACCGCCGCCGCTCAGCGTCAGGCCGTTTTCGCGCAGGCTGCCGGCCAGCTGCGGCATGGCCTGTTCCAGGGCGGCCCGGGTCTGGGCGTGTTCTGCCGCCAGGTGCACCCGCGCGGCATTGCCGTCGAGCTGGATCTGCACCGTCAGCGGGCCCATCTCGGCCGGGTTCAGTTCGAGGCGGGCCTCTTGCACGCCGTCGCGGACCCAGGTGGTGATGTGGGCGGCCAGCTGCGGCGCGAAGCCCGTGCTGCCGGGGCTGTCCATGATGCGTCCGTCGCTGGCCCGTTCGGTGGCCGCGGTCATGCCCGCCGTGGCGCCGCTGAACCACGCCAGGGCGCCGTTCCAGGGTGCCCCGGAGCTGGCACCGATGTTCGCGGCGCTGCCGCCGTTTTCGGACCCGCCATCGCGCTGCCGGATGCTGCCGGTGTCGCGTGACGACAGCACCGCCGCTGCCGCAGCGGACGTGACCGACGCAGGGCCCGCGGGTTCCGCCACGGCGGCGCGCCGGTCGCCTGCGCTGCGCGTCAGCGCGCCGTTGCGGGCCTCGGTCTGCAGGGCCGGTGTCCCGTCGGCGCGGCTGGACGGCCCGCCGTCGCCGGTGGCGACAGGCCCGTCAGCGCCGCCGAGCGCCACAGCGCGCGCTGCAGTTCGTGCCGCGTCGCTCGGTGTCGGCGTCGGGCCGTCGACATCGCTGCCGGTGCGGCGGGTGCTCGGGGCCGCGTCGGCAGCCCTGGGCGTGTCACCGGTCGGCCGGTCTGATGCGCGCGCGGCGGCGTCGATGACCGAGCTGGCCGTCGCCGGGGCCGTTGCAAGCTGGCGTTGCAGGGCTGCAACCGGCTCGGTGGCGGGCGCTGGGCTGCCGGGCGCCGCGGCCACCCGCATCGCTGCCGGCTGGCCGGCTGCGTCGGTTCCGGTGGCATCGATGGCACCGGCAACCGCTGCCGACGACAGCGGGGTGGCGCTCGCCGTCGGTGGTGTGACCGAGGCGGGGTCTGTGGGCACAGGCCCCCAGATGGCACCGACCGCGGGGCTGGCGCTGGAAGCCCCCGTGGGCGTCGTGCTGAGACCGGCGGCCGCGGACTTGGCGGTGGGGCCCGTCGCGGTGTCCGGCGCAGCCGTCGGGCCCTGAGCCGCAGCCTGCAGGCTGGCCGGGGCGCGCGGCCCGTCGGCCGCCAAGGCGACGCCGGGGGTGGCGTGACGGTCTGCGGCACCCGCCGCAGCGGCCGTGCCGGCGTCGGGTGCCCCGGCTGCTGTGGCAGGCCTTGCCGCAGGGCTTGCCAGGGCCACGGCGGCGGTCGCAGCCTGGGCTGCGTTGGCCGCCGCCTCCGCGGTGCTGGCGTCGCCAGCCGGCCGCTGCGCTTCAGCCGTGGCTGGCCTGCCGGGCTCGCCCGCTGCGCTGGCGGCGGGTTCGTCGGCTGCGGCCCTGCCACGGCGTGCGGCCGGTGTGCCGCCGGTCAGGTCGGACGCGCGCGGGCTGCCACCCAGGCGGCTCGCGACGCCGGCCCGCGCAGCGGCGCTGGCGGCTGGCGGCGCGCCGCCTGGCGCCGCTTCGGCCGCGTCGGCCGTGTTCCCGTTGCCCGCTGCCAGGGCCTGCGCCAGCGCGGCGTCGACCGGCACGGCGCCGCCAGTCCAGGCGGCCAGCAGCGCACCGACGTCGACGGTCGGCACCACCGGCAGGGGTGCGGTGGCGGTCGGCATCGGGTCGGCGCTGTCGGTCTGGGCAGGGCGGTCTGTGCCGGGCGCCGACCCCGTGTCGACTGAGGCTGACACCCCGGCCAGCCTCAGGCCGTCAGGCTGGCCTGCTTCGACACCCGGGCCGGGCCGTGCCGGTGGCCGCTGCACGGGCAAGGACCCGGACCGACCGCCGAGCTTGGCGGCATGCGCTGGGGTCGCCGGCGGGCTGGGCTGTGGGGCGGCGCTGTGGGCATCCGGTGCGCCGCGGTCGTCGTCGAGCGGGGCCTTGTCGTTCCCTGGGGCAGCGATCGGGCTGGCTGGCGCGCCTGGGCCCGCGTCCTCGGTGTGGATGGCCTGATCGAGCCAGCGGGCGAAGCCCTCGGCGGCGGGCTCGGCGGTGCCGGCCGCAGCGCCTGTGGATGGGCCGCTGCCGGCGCTGGCGACCGGTGTCACGGACAAGGAGGGCAGGGCAGAGGCGATCATGGCGGACCTTCGTCAGGCGGGCAGGAACGGGTCAGGAACAGGGCTGTGGCGGGTCGACAGCGGGGCAACAGCGGGGCAAGAGCGGGGCTGGACCGAGGCCGGCTTCAGTGGTGCGCCAGCGGCACGGTGCCGGCGTGGCCCGACCAGGCGTTGCCCAGCGGGTTGTCGATGCGCGACGGGTGCTGGGCGGCGGCGTCGCTCAGCCTTTGTTCCTGTCGGTCGTGGCTGCGGCGCAGGTCGCTGCTGCGCCGGTCGATCAACTTGCGCACCGAAGCCACGCGGGTTTCCAGTGCCAGCAGGGCCGCTCGCCGCGCTGTCAGGCGGCTCTCGGCCTGCGCCATCTGGCCTTCCTGCTGGGACAAGGCCTGCTCCAGCCGCTGCATGAAGCCGTGGTGGCTGCGCAGCAATTCGATGGCCACGCTGTGGCCGCCGATGCCGGGTTGGCGCTGGCGGTATTCGTCGCGGTAGGCCACCAGTTGCAGCGCCTGCTGCTGCAAGCGTCGCGCGGACTCTTCGGCTTGCAGCAACAGGCCCAGCGCCTCGTCGCGTTGGCGCTCGGCATGTTCCAGCAAGGTGTGCAGGGCTTTTGTCATGGCGGACCGGGTTGGATGCGGTGGGGGTCGGGGGTGCGGGGGTGGCAGCGCTGGCGGACTCGGCCGGTCACGGTGTCATCAGGTGGCACAGGTGGGCGCGGCTGGCGTCCAGCGCGGCGCGTTCGTGCATGCCTTGCTGCAGCAGGTCATTCATCTGCGGTTGCAGGCGGACCGCGGTGTCGAGTTCGTTGTCGTGGCCGGGCTGGTAGGCGCCCAGCTGTATCAGGTCGCGGGCCTTGTTGACCTTGGCCATCAGGTGGCGCATGCGGCGCGCGGCCTGCAGGTGCTCGCGGCCCGCCACGGCTGTCATCACGCGCGAGATGGATTTCTCGACGTCGATGGCGGGGTAGTGCCCGCTTTCGGCCAATTCGCGCGTCAGCACGATGTGGCCGTCGAGGATGCCGCGCGCCGCGTCGGCGATCGGGTCCTGCTGGTCGTCGCCTTCGCTGAGCACCGTGTAGAAGGCCGTGATCGAGCCGACGCCGTTCAGGCCGTTGCCGCTGCGCTCCACCAACTGCGGCAGCTTGGCAAAGCAACTGGGCGGATAGCCTTTCGTCGCCGGCGGCTCGCCGATGGCCAGCGCGATCTCGCGTTGCGCCATGGCGTAGCGCGTCAGGCTGTCCATCAGCAGCAGCACATGCAGGCCGCGGTCGCGGAAGTGCTCGGCGATGGCCGTGGCATAGCCCGCGCCCTGCATGCGCATCAGCGGTGGCGCGTCGGCCGGCGCGGCCACCACCACGCTGCGCGCGCGGCCCTCGTCGCCCAGGATGTCCTCGATGAATTCCTTGACCTCGCGGCCGCGCTCGCCGATCAGGCCGACGACGATGACATCGGCCTCGGTGTAGCGGGCCATCATGCCCATCAGCACGCTCTTGCCCACGCCGGTGCCGGCGAACAGGCCGATGCGCTGGCCGCGGCCCACGGTCAGCAGCGCGTTGATGGCGCGCACGCCCGTGTCCAACGGGGTGCGCACCGGGTCGCGGTCCATGGCGTTGATGGCGCGGCGCACCAGCGGTTCGGTGTGCACGTCCTGCAAGGGGCCCAGGCGGTCCAGCGGCGCGCCGTGTGAATCGACGACACGGCCCAGCAAACCCAGGCCCATGGGCAGGTGCAGGCCGCGGTCTTCGCTGCGCCGCCAGGGGTGGTTGTCCTCGCCCCAGCGCGGTGGCGTGATGGGCGCCGGGCGCGGGATGACGCGGGCGCCGCTGCTCAGCCCGTGCAGTTCGCCCATCGGCATCAGGTAGGCGCGGTCGCCGCTGAAGCCCACCACCTCGGCCAGCACGGAGTTGCCCGGTGCGTGGGGCGGGCCGTCACCGATGACCTCGCAGACCGAGCCGACCGGCACGCGCACACCGGCAGCTTCCAGCACCAGGCCGGTCACGCGCAGCAAGGTGCCTTCGGCCTGCAGCGGCTGGGCGATGGCCGCATAGGTCTGCAGGTCAGCCAGGTAGCGCTGCCAGCGGCCTTCGCGGGCCGCCAGGCGCTGGTCCAGCGGCTTGTGCACGTGCAGGGTCATGGCGCCGCCCCGTCGCCGGCAGCGGCGTCACCGTCGTGGCCTTCCAGGGGCAGCTTGGATCCCAGCGCCGCGGCGGCTTGCGCCCAGCGGCCGGCAATGCGCGCGTCGATGCTGCCCACGTCGCTCTGCACCAGCACACCGCCACGCGCGATGCTGTGGCTGGCGACCAGGCGCGCGCCGCGCAGGGCCAGCACTTCGGCAGCCCCTTCGGACACCAGCGGCAGGTCCAGTGCGTGCACCTGCACCGTGATCTGCCGCGCGCTGAGCATCACCGCGCCGACCGCCTCGGCAGCGACCCGGGCCACCAGTTCGGGCTGGCTCTGCAGTTCGCTGCGCAAGACCTGGCGGGCCAACTGCACCGCGCTGGCCGCCAGGGCTTGCGCCATCTGCTCGTCCAGTGACTGCAGTTGTTCATCGAAAGCCGTCAGCAGCGCGCCGATCTGCGATGTGGCCTGCTGCGCAAAGCTTTCCTTGAAGCCTTCCAGCGCCACCAGGCCATCGCGGTAGCCCTCCTGATAGCCGGCCTGGCGGGCGGCGTGGATGCGCGCCTGCCAGTCGGCCGCGCTGGGCGCCGGCGGCGGCGCCGGCACCGGCACCGTCGCGGCTTCTACCTGCGCATCGGGGCCGATGGCACCGGGTTGCCAGCTGGCGAAGGCGCCCAGTTCCTCGCGCGGAATGAAGCGCTGGTAAGACGCCGCCGACTTCGAACCTTCCGGCGGCGGAATATTCCGAAAACTGCCGGGCTTGCTCATGGCGCGACCCAGCAAGGAGCAAGGATCCGGCTCCGCCGGTCCGATGCGGAGCACCCCCCCCGGGGGGCAGCGAGCGCCAGCGAGCTTGGGGGCCCTTTATACAAACTGCTCATCACCACCGCCCATGATCACGATCTGGCCTTCGTCCACCAGGCGGCGGACGATCTTGAGAATTTCCTTCTGCTCGGATTCGACTTCCGACAGCCGCACCGGGCCACGCGATTCGAGGTCTTCCTTGAGCGTCTCGGCGGCGCGGCTGGACATGTTGCGCAGGATCTTGTCGCGCAGTTCGGTGCTGGCGCCCTTCAAGGCGACGATGAGCGATTCGCTCTGCACTTCCTTCATCAGCGACTGGATGCCCTTGTCGTCGATGCGCTCGACATCGTCGAAGGTGAACATGTTGTCCTGGATCTTCTGCGCCAGGTCGGCGTCGGACTCGCGGACGAAGTCGAGGATCGAAGTTTCGATCGCGTTGCCCAGGGTGTTGATGATTTCCGCCGCGGCCTTCACGCCGCCCAGCGAACTCTTCTTCTGGCGGTCGCCGCCCGCCAGCACCTTGCTCATCACGTCGTTCAGGTCGCGCAGCGCGGCGGGCTGTATGCCGTCCAGGGTGGCGATGCGCACCATCACTTCATTGCGCTGGCGCTCGGTCAGCAGCTTCAGCACCTCGGCGGCCTGCTCGAATTCCAGGTGCACCAGCAGCGCGGCCACGATCTGCGGGTGTTCGTTGCGCAGCAGTTCGGCCACACTCTGCGGGTCCATCCACTTCAGGCCTTCGATGCCGGTGATGTCGCTGCCCTGCAGGATGCGGTCGATCAGCAGATTCGCCTTGTCGTCACCCAAGGCCCGCCGCAGCACGGCCTTGACGTATTCGTTGCTGTCCTCGACCAGCATGTGTTCCGAGCTGGACAGCTTGTCGAACTTCCCCATCACGTCGGAGACCCGGTCGCGTGACACGGTCTTCATGCGTGCGATGGTTTCGCCCAGGCCTTGAACCTCCTTGGGCGACAGGTGCTTGAAGACCTCGGAGGCTTCTTCCTCGCCCAAGGTCATGAGCAGGATGGCCGCGTCTTCCAGCCCTTTTTCGTCGAGTGCGCCAGCCATCGCTTGTGTGCTCCGGCGCCTTCAGGCGACTTCGCCGTTGACCCAGCCGCGCACGATGTGCGCCACGGCGGCCGGGTTGCTGCGGGCCATCGCCCGGGCGCTTTCCAGCCGGCCGAGCTGGGTCTGGTTCATCAGGGCTCGCTCGGCGTCTTCGGCGGCCGCAGCGTCGTCCTGCACCACTTCGCTGAGCTGGCTGCCCACCACGGGCTCGGGCGGTGGCGGCGGTGGCGCCAGCAAGGTCGTCAGTGCCGGGCGGATCAGCTTGAACACGACGATCAGGGCCACCAGCGCCAGCGCGGCGGGTGCTGCGGCGCTCTTCAGCAGGTCGACCAACCAGGGCTGCTTCCAGACCGGCACTTCTTCGACAGCCGGCGGCGTTTCGACGCGGAAGGGTGCATTGATGATCTTCACCACGTCGCCGCGTTCGCTGTTGAAGCCGATGCCTTGCTGCACCAGCGCCGTCAGCTGCTCGATTTCCTTGTCGGACAGCGGTGCCGTGACCGGCTTGCCCTTGGCGTCCGGCGCGGTGCGGTGGTTGACGACCACGGCCGCGCTCAGCCGGCGCACGGCGCCCACGGCATTGCGCGTGACGGTGGTGGTCTTGTCGACCTCGAAGCGGGTGGCGGCCTCGCGGCGTGCGTTGCCACCCGAGGTGCCGCCCTGCGCCGCCTGCAGCGCCTGCGCCGTGCCGTTGATCGGAGCCGAGGCGGGCGTCGGCGGCTGGTTGCTGGTCGCGCCGGGTACGCCGGCCGGCGTGGCGCTGCCCGGGCCGTTGCTTTCCTCGGTGCGCAGTTCGCGCACGGTGGCCTTGGCGTCGGCGCCCTGGTTGGGGCGGTAGGCCTCGGCCGTCTGCATGACCTGCGAGAAGTCGATGTCGGCGCTGATGGTGGCGCGCACATTGTCGCGGCCGACCACCGGCTCCAGCAGTTCCAGCACGCGCTTGAGGTGCTGGGCTTCGACCTCGCGGCGGTACTGCAGCTGCTGGTTGTCCAGCCCGAGGTCTTCTTCGCCGGTCTTGGTCAGCATGCCGGTGGCGCTGTCGCTCACGGTCACCGACTTGGGGTTGAGTTCGGGCACCGCCGACGACACGATGTGCACGATGCTGGCCACCTGCCCGCGGTCCAGCGTGCGGCCCGGGTAGAGCGTCAGCATCACCGAGGCGCTGGGTTTTTGCTGTTCGCGAAAGAAGCCGTTCTGCTGCGGCATGGCCAGCATCACGCGGACCGACTTGACGCCGTCCATGGCCTGCAGGGTGGTCACCAGCTCGCCTTCCAGCGCACGCTTGATCTTGATATTCTCCTGGCCCTGGGTCTGGCCGAAGCTGTTCTTCTCCAGCAGTTCGTAGCCTGAGCCGCCGGCCGTTGCACTGGGCAGGCCGGCAGCGGCCAGTTTCATGCGCAGTTCATGGACCCGGTTGGCCGGCACCATGATCACGCTGCCCCCTTCGGTGAAGCGGTAGGGCACGTTCATCTGGGTCAGGCGATCGATGATGACGCCGCCGTCCTTCTCCGACAGGGTCGGGAAGAGGGCGCGGTAGTCGGCGTCCTTGGCGCTGAAGGCCATGGCCACCACGATGGCCAGCAGCGCAGCCACGCCCAGCAGGGCCATGGCCTGCGTACGGCCGGGCAGTTCGCGCCAGCGGCCGCCCAGGCTGGGCACGGCGCGGCCGGCGTCGAGGGGCACGATGGCGTTCGGGGCGGTGGTCGCGAGGGCGTTTTCCATGTGTCGGGCGGTGCGCAAATCTCCGGGTTCGGTGCCATTGTTCGTCGCCGTTCACCCAGACATAAGTGCGAGTAAGACCGCAAAGACGCCGCTGATCGGTTCTTGAACCGCTTGCGCGCCGACCTACAGTGCCAACCTGGAAAAGGACTCAGCACCATGTCCGACATGCAGATCAAACCCTTCGACTTCCAGGCTGCCTTGGCCCGCGCCGGGCTGCGCCCCGACGGCATGCCGCGCGCCGGTGCGGCGGGCGAAGTCGCGGCCGGCGGTTTTCGTGCCGCGATGGCCGACGCGCTGAAAGGCGTCAGCCAGAGCCAGATGCAGGCCGACAGCCTGCAACGCGAACTGACGCTGGACAACCCGACGGTCAGCGTCGAACAGACGGTGATGGCGATGCAAAAGGCCCAGATCGGCTTCCAGGCCGCGCTGCAGGTGCGCAACCGCCTGGCCCAGGCCTACAGCGACATCATGAACCTGCAGGTCTAGAGTTCCCGGCCGGCTCAGCAGGGTGGCAGTTGCGGCCAGTTGCCGCTGAGCGCGCAGATCCGGGGTCGGCCCTGGGGCGACACGTCGACCCGCAGGCGGTCACCATGGGCCGACTCGAAGGTGGTGCTGGCGCTGGCCAGCGCTTCACCCGCCGGCTGCATCTGCACGGCCATCGGCTGCAGCAGGCGGATGCCGGGATGGCTGACGGCCGCGACGGCGTGGACGCGGCAGGCCTGCGCGGCGCCGCAGTCGCAGCCGCTGCTCATCGAAACACCCCAACACCATTGCGCTCCGTCCTGGGCCTGCAGGTGCACAGGCAACCCGCGTTGGGCAGCCAGGAAGCGGGCCTCGGTGATGTCGCCGACCAGGCTCTGCGCGGCATGCCGCAGGCGCTGCTTTTCCAACTGGGCGCCCAGGCCGGGCAGGGCCATCAGGCCCAGCACCGGCAGCACCGCGACGCAGAGGATCAGTTCCAGCAAGGTCAGACCGCACTGGCGCGGCTCGCTCGTGCTGTGCATCACTGGCCCCAGCAGGCGGGTGTCGGCCCGCGTGTGGCAAAGCCCAGGTTCACGTCCAGCGTGATGGCTGCGCAATCGCGGTCCGCCTGCTGCACGCCGGTGGCCTGCGCCACCACGCGGTAGGCCTCAGGGCCCTGGGTGGCCAGGCTCAGCGTGTAGCGGCCCTGCGCGCTGATCCGCTGGACGCCGCGCAGCGCGCCCAGGTCGTCGGTGTACAGGCCACTCAGGGCGCGCAGGCTTTCCTGCTCGCTTTGCACGCGCATCAGGGCCTGCACGGCGTCCAGTCTGGCCACGCGCAATTCGGGACCGCGCAAACCAGGGACGGTCAGGCCGGCCAGGATGGCGACGATGGCCAGCACGATCAGGCACTCGATCAGGGTGTAGCCGGGGTGGGCTTGGGGCAGCATGGGGGGGCTGGCCGGTGCTAGCGCCGCGTCAGGAGCCGCTGGCGCTGCTGCACGCGGTCGATCCACAGCTGCAGCAAACGTTCTGCCCGGCCGGGCAGTGCCCGCCACTCGCAGCCGATGCGGACACCGCCTGGCCCGCGTTCGCCCGGCGTGTCGCCGCCGTTCAGCGAGCTGATGTGCTGCAGTGTGGCCGGCGCGCTGAAACGGGTCTGTGCGTCCAGTTCCACCTGCAGGTCACCCAGCAGGGTGCCTGCCTGCAGCGGCGGCACATCCGAGGGCAGCCACAACGCACAGCCACCGAGGCTGACGTCCAGCAGGCGCAGCGTCAGCGTCATCTCGGGCAGGCCGGGGTGGCGGAAGCGGGCCAGCGGGTCGGGCTGGGCGCTGCTCCTCACGCGAAAGGCATTGCGGCGCTGGAAGCGGTAGATCTCGCGCGGCAACTGGCATTGCAGGACCTGGGCCTGCGTGCCCTGCACGAGCATCCAGCCTTGCAAGTCGAACTGCAGCTTGACGTTTTCCAGGTAGGCGACGGCTGTGGCTTCGTTGCCCTCGACGAGGCGGGCGATGCCGCCTCCATCGATGTCGGCGCTGAAGGCCAGGCGCTGCGTGGCAGCGTCCACCGTCCACAGGGCTGTGGGCAGGGCACTGCCGTCAGGCAGGTTCAGCACCAGCGGCACCTGGCCGTCACGCAAGCCGTGCAGCAATTGCAGGCAGTCCGGCGCGTGCGCGACGCGAAACCCGGCCCAGGGGTCGGGCCCAGTGGCGTTCATGGCGCGGGGCTCCGGCTCAGTGCAGCGTGGCGCTGCGGCCCGTGAGTGCGTCGTCCAGGTCCTGCAGCCAGGGCTCGGCGAGATGGCGGATCTCGGCGTCGTTGATCAGGATGCGCTGCATGATGCGCGACTTGACCTTCGCGGCGTCGGGGTCGGCCGGCAGTCCTGGCGCCGGGCCAGCGGGGACCTCGTCCTCGGGCTGCTGCGCGGCATGCTTGAGCTGGCTGATCAGCAGGACGCAGGCGCCTTCCAGCTTCAGCACTTCGTCCCATTTGCCGTCGCGCGCGGCGTTGAGCATGTCGGCGCTCGCTCGTTCGATGGCTTCGTAGTAGCTGAGCAGTTGCGGGTCCATGGTGGTGTTCCTGTAAGGCGATCGGCGCTTGGGCGGTCGGGCGGTCGGCATGGGAAAGGGGGTGGGCGGTTGGCGCTTCATTGGGCGGCGTCTTCAGCGGCGCGAGGGGTCGTCGGGCGAGATCGCCGTCCAGGCTTCCTGCAGCGGGCGCATCAGGCGTTGGCACTCGTCCAGCGCGGCTTCGTCGTTGCGCAGGTTGGCCGTGGTCAGGCGCAGGGTGAGGTAGCCGTAGAGGTCGTGCAGATCGCGCGCCAGCGCGCCGCCGGCCTTCAGGTCGAGACCGGCACGCAGGCCTTCGTCGATGATCCGGACGGCACGGCCGATGGCGTGGCACTTGGTCACCACATCGCCGCTGCGCAGGGCGCCACGGGCCTGGGCCACGGCTTCCATCCAGCCATCGAAGAGCATGGCCACCAGGGCGTGCGGCGTGGCACCGGCGAGTCGGGTTTCGACGCTGACCTGCTGGTACATGTCGCTGCGCAGGGCAGCGCGGGAAGGTCGGCTGGAGAAGGTGTTGGCAAACATCGGCTGGGCGGTGCTCAGTGGGCCTGTGATGCCCTTGTTATCGGCCCGCCCCCGAGCCCACTTGAGACGGGATCAACCGTCTGCTGCCACCTTGTTTCTAGGCGCCGTTCTTGTTCCAGTTCGCGATCTGCTGGGTCACGTAGGAGCTCAGTGAATTGAGCTTGGCCACGTTGGCATCCAGCGCCGTGTACTGCGCCACCAGGCGCGACTGGAAGGCGTCCACGCGGGTGTTCAGCGCGGTCTGCTCTTCGCCGTTCTTGGCGATCAGCTTCTGCAGCCCGGCGGTGCGCGTGGTGACGGTGCCGTCCACGCCCAGCGCCTGGGTGGCCAGCTCGGAATAGCGCCGGGCGAAGCCGCTGTTGGTGCTGTTGGTGGCGTCGCTGCTGGAGAAGGCCTTCTTCAGCTCGGAGAGCTTGCCCGTGGCAGCGTCGAGCTTGGTCTGGTTCACCGTCAGCGTGCCATCGCGCTGGACCTCCAGGCCGATGTCGGACAAGCGCGCAAAGCCGCTGGCGGCGCTGCTGCTGGATCCCGCCATGGCCCGCAGGCGCTCTTGCAGGTTGGTGGCCGCGCTGTCGCCCTGCAGCACCCCGGCCGCCTTGGAGCCGGGGTCGTACTTCGTCTGGTTGCCCAGGTAGGTGACCATGGCGTTGTAGGCCGAGGCGAAGGTCTTGATCGCCGTCTGCACGCTGCCCGTATCGAGCGTGGCCGTGACGTTGACCGGCGTGCTGCTGACCTTGTTCAGATTCAGCGTCAGACCGTCGATCACGCCTGTCATGGCGTTCGTCGCCGATGTCACCGCGATGCCGTTGACCGTGGCCTTGGCGTCGGTCGAGCCCTGCATCAACTGCATGGCGGTGGCGCCGTTGGGCGGGTCGAAGGCCATCACCGACAGGCCCAGGCCGTCGGTGTTGTGGCCCCCACTGTCGGCCGCGGTCAGGCGAAAGCCGTTACTGGCGCCGGTGGCGGTGGAGCGCAGTGACAGCCGAACGCCCGACGAGTCGGTGATCAGCGACGCCGTGACGCCGGCCCCGGCAGCGTTGACCTTGCTGGCCACGTCGGCCAGCGTGTCGGTGGCCGCGATCTGGATGTCGACCGCGCTGCTGCCGCTCTTCGGGCTGAAGTTGGCCTGGCCCGTGTCCCAGGTCCCGAGTTGCAGCGTCAGCGTGCCGCTGCCCAGCAGCGCGCTGCTGTCGGGAAAGGTGGTGGCCGAGGCCAGCGTCTGGCTGTTGGCCAGTGACTGCACGGCCACGGCGTAGTTGCCCGGTGCGACGTTGTTGCTGGCCGACACCGCAACGGTGCTGGCGTCGCTGGACGCTGCCGTGGAGCCCGACCACAGCAGCGGGTTGGTCAGCGCGTTGGCGGCCGTCTGCATGCCGCTCACTAGGCTGCTGATCTGCCCGAAGGACGAAACCTGCGTCTGCAGCTGGTTGGCTTTGGACTGCATCGAGCCCAGCGGCTGACGCTCCAGCGCCACCAGTTTGGTGACGATGGTGTTCAGGTCCAGCCCGCTGCCGACGCCCAGTGAAGTGAATGTGGCCATGGTGTGCTCCTTCGAGAGGAAAGGTCAGTGGCCCCTCCATGCACCAAGGGCCCCAGGGGCGGCACGGAGCCGGCCCCTTGGAACCCTGTATCGGCCGCTTAGGCGCGGGCTTGAGGCCCAATTGTTTGCAGCTGTTTCAGCCGCCGGCCTGCTCAGCCGCGTCAGCCCTTCAGCAGCGACAGCACCTGCTGCGGCAACTGGTTGGCCTGGGCCACCATCGCGTTGCCGGCTTGCTGCAGGATATTGGCGCGCGACAGGGCCGAGGTTTCTGCTGCGTAGTCGGCGTCCATGATCCGGCTGCGCGCAGCCGACTGGTTTTCCGAAGCCACTTGCATGTTGGACACGATGTTCTCGAAACGGTTTTGCACCGCGCCGAAGTTGGCGCGCTGGGTGTTGACCGCCTGGATGGCGTTGTCGAGCAACTGGATGGCGCTCTGGGCCAGGGTGCCATCGGTGCCGGCGATCTGCGCCACCGGCAGGCTGGTGCCGGTGATAACCGCCGTTCCCAGCACCGCGCCGAGGTCGGTGTTGGCCGCCCAGCTGAAGGCCGGCATCGTGAGCTGGTCGACGTCGGTGCTGCTGTTGGCGCCGATCTGGAACACCGAGTCGATGGTCGATGACAGGATGGACTTGGCGTTGAACTGGGTGCCGCCCAGGGTGCGTGTCGCTTCCTGGGCCAGCTGGTTGAATTCCTGGTTCAGGCTGGCGCGGTCGGTCGGCGAGTTCGTCGCGTTGGCCGACTGCACGGCCAGTTCCCGCATGCGCTGGAACAGCCCGCTGACCGAGCCCAGCGCGCCTTCACCCACCTGCGCCATCGAGATGCCGTCGTTGGCATTGCGCATCGCCACCGTCATGCCCCGCACCTGGGTGCTCATGCGCTCGGCGATGGACAGGCCGGCAGCGTCGTCCTTGGCGCTGTTGACCCGCATCCCCGAGGACAGGCGCTGCATCGCGGTCCCGAGTTGCGCCTGGCTGGCGCTCAGGTTGCGCTGCGCGTTGAGTGAAGCGAGATTGGTGTTGATCGTCTGGGTCACGGCGTGGGCTCCTGGCGGGTCGGGCGTCTGGTGGCTGAACGCAGCCACTGCGGGGTTCCGAATCGATGGTTGAAGATTACGGCCGCCAGGCCCGGGTCATACGCCGGAATAGGGCCCCGTTTGCCCCCCAGAATCGGGTCGGAAACGAAAGAGGGCCCACCGTTGCCGGTGGGCCCTCTTGCAGCCTGTGCTCAGTTGCGAGACTGAACGACGCGGCTCAACGCTCCTCGCAGAGCTCGGATCCGCTTCGCCGTCCAAGGCCACTCAAGTGGCCTCGGAGCCGCGGCTCAACGCAGCAGAGACAGCACCTGCTGCGGCAGCTGGTTGGCTTGCGCCACCATGGCGTTGCCGGCCTGCTGCAGGATGTTGGCGCGCGACAGGTTGGACGTTTCCACCGCGTAGTCCGCGTCCATGATGCGGCTGCGGGCGGCGGTCTGGTTCTCGGACGCGGACTGCAGGTTGGACACCACGTTGCTGAAGCGGTTCTGCACCGCGCCGTAGGCGGCGCGCTGGGTGTTCACCGCATCGATGGCGGCATCCAGCGAGGTGATCGCTGCCTGCGCGCCCGTTCCGTCGGTGCCGCTGAGCTGGGGCGTGGCCACCGCGGTACCGGTCAGCACCGTCGTGCCCAGCACCGCAGAGATGTCGGTGTTGGCCGCCCAGCTGAAGGCCTTGACGGTGATCTGGTCGACGTCGGTGGTGTTGTTGGCGCCGATCTGGAACACCGAGTCTTGCGTCGTGGCCAGGATGGACGCCTTGTTGAACTGCGTGCCACCCAGGGTGCGTGTCGCTTCCTGAGCCAGTTGGTTGAACTCCTGGTTCAAGCTGGCGCGGTCGCCGGTCGTGTTGGTCGCGTTGGACGCCTGGACGGCCAGTTCCCGCATGCGCTGGAACAGGCTGCCCACCGAGCCCAAGGCACCTTCAGCCGTCTGCGACATCGAGATGGCGTCGTTCGCATTGCGGCCGGCCACCGCCATGCCACGGACCTGCGAGGTCATGCGCTCGGCGATCGACAGACCGGCGGCGTCGTCGGCGGCGCCGTTGACCCGCAGACCCGACGACAGGCGTTGCATGGAGGTGGCGAGCGAAGACTGACTCATGCTGAGGTTCTTCTGCGCGTTGAGTGAGTTCAGATTCGTATTGATAGTCTGGGGCATGAAAAAATCTCCGATCGGTTGATGACCACAGGCAAATGCCTGGCAGGCAACGCCGTTGTTGACAGCCCGTCGTGCGGTGCCTGCCTGCAAATCTGCGGCGCTGGGCTGGCATGCCTGGCGTCGCAGAACTCGCCCGGGCCTCCTGCAGCCGATACGCCAGCGCCCCGGTCCTTTCCGGGTGACTGTCGCTCGGCCCGCTTCGGTCCGGACCCCGCACCCACATTCGTCGGCGCGTTGAAGCCGTTTTCGTCAGCACCCCGCAAACCTTTAGCGTTTCGCGCAAATCCCTTGAACGCGGCCCGCGGACCTGTGGGTTGGAATTGAGGGTCGAGCCCGCCGCATTTCAGACACTGGCCCCTGGCCGTGCGGCCCGAAGATGCGACTGCAGCTCGCCCGCCGTGCGAACGGCGCGTGGCCGGACCCGCCTTGTATCGGCGCGCCGTGCCGCCAACCTGAATCGAGGCCCTCTCCATGCAAGCGAATTCCAGCCCCGCCGCCCGACGCGATTGGCGCCGCGGCATGGCCTTGGCCCAAGCCAGCGCCTGGCCGCAGGCCGCCCTGGCCTTTGACCGCGCGACCCGGGCAGCGCCCAACGATGCCCTGTATTGGATCAACTTGGCCAACGCACACCGCCGCGCCGGCGCGCTGACCGAGGCGCTGGCCGCCGCCCGCCGTTGCCTGGTGCTCGATGCCAGCAACCCGCTGGCCCTGCGCCTGGTGGGCGACTGTTGCCTGGGCCTGCACCGCTACGCCGAAGGTGCCCAGGCCCTGGGCGCGCTGGAAGCGGCCGGCCACGGCGAGACGGACGCCATGCTGCAGCATGCCTCCTTGTTGCACACCCTGTGCCGTTACGACGAAGCGACGGCGGTGCTGCTGCGTGCGCTGTCCAAAGAGCCGGCGCTGGTGCGCGGCCACGCCATGCTGGGCGACATCTGCCGGGACCGTGGCTTCAAGCGCGAGGCCGTGGAGTGCATCAAGACCGTGCTGGCCCTGGAGCCCGGCAACCTGGAGGCCCTGGCGCGCCTGTCGCTGGAGAAGCGCCACCTCTGCGACTGGGCTGATTTCGATGCCGACCTGCTGACCTTGCGGGCCACCCTGGAAGCGCAGCCGGCGGACCGGCCGGTGCTGGCGGCCACCTTCAGCCTGCTGTCGCTGCCGCTGCCACCGGCCCTCCAGCTCAAGGCGGCGCAAGGCGATGCGCTGGCCCTGTGCGGCGGCGTGCAAGCCCTGCCGCCCGTGCTGCCGGCGCAGCGTCCCGACCCGCGCATCCGCCTGGGCCTGGTCTCCTTCGACTTCCGCGACCACCCCGTTGCGCAACTGCTCCTGCCGGTGCTCGAGCAACTCGACAGCCAGCGTTTCGAGCTGCTGCTCTACGCCAGCGGCCCGGACGACCGCTCGCCGTGGCGCGAACGGGCCGTGCGCGTCGCCGACCACTTCGTCGAACTGCACGGCCTGTCCGACGCACAGGCCGCTGAGCGCATCCGCGCCGACGGTGTCGACCTGCTGGTCGATCTGATGGGCCACACGCGCGGCGCGCGGCCCGGCATCTTTGCGCGCAGGCCGGCGCCGGTGCAGGCCGCCTACCTGGGCTTCCCCGGCAGCACCGGCATGGCGGCGATGGACTACATCGTGGGCGACCCCTTGGTCACGCCGCTGGAACTGGCCGCCCACTACAGTGAAAAGCTGGCCCTGCTGCCGCTGACGATGCAGCCCAATGGCGCCGACCGCCCGCTGCCCCAGCCGATGACGCGGGCCCAGGCCGGCCTGCCCGAAGGGGCCTTTGTGATGTGCGCCTTCAACCACACCTACAAGATCGGTCCCGGGGCTTTCGACGTCTGGTGCAGCCTGTTGCGCGAACTGCCGCAGGCGGTGCTCTGGTTCAGGGAAACCAACCCGCAGTTCCACGCTCAGCTGCTGCAGGCGGCGGCCGACCGCGGCGTGGCCGCCGAACGCATCGTCTTTGCGCCCATGGTTCCCTATGCCGACCATTTCTCGCGGCTGGCACTGGCCGATGTCTTCGTCGACACCTGGCCCTACAACGCCCACACCACGGCCAGCGATGCGCTGTGGGCCGGCGTGCCGGTGGTCACCCACTACGGCGACAGCTATGCCTCGCGCGTGGCGGCCAGCGTGCTCAACGCCGCCGGTCTGGCCGAGCTGGCTTTCGCGACGGTGGACGACTACCGCTGCGCCATCCTGGCGCTGGCGCTGGAGCCGGCCTTGCTGGCCAGCTACCGTCAGCACCTGAACACGCAGCGGCAGGTCCTGCCGCTGTTCGACGCGCCGCGCTACACCCGCGAGCTGGAAGCGCTGTTTGACCGCATGGTCAGCCGCTGGCGCGCGGGCCTGCCCTGCGAACACCTGGCTGCGCAGAGCCTGCCTGACGAGGGCCAGGCCGCGCTGCGGAGCCCGCGTCGGCCTCAGGCGGGCGATCCCAGCGCCTCGGTGGCCGCCGCGCCCCAAGCTTGCGCGCAAGGGCATGGCGCCCGCGACCAGCGCTTGCTGGTGCAAGGGTGGCGCGGCATCAGCCATTCCTTTGCCATGGCCAACCAGAATCAGCTGCTGGCCTGGCTGCGCCTGCCGGGTTTGCAGGTCCTGCACCAGGACATGAGCACCTACTCGCCCAATTGGAACAGCCGTGAGATGAGCGCCGGCTACACGCCCGAAGACACGGCACGGCTGGCCGCCATCCCGCCGCCCGATGGCGGCGATGTGGACGCCATCTACAGCATCGCCTACCCGACGCCCCTGCCGCAACGGACCGCGCGGGCGGCGCAGACTCGGCAGATCAGCTTCATGGTGACCGAGTACGGCGTACAGACCGGCAGCATCGGCGGCCCCTTGACCGAGCTGCAGGCCTTCGTGCGCGACGGTAACACCGTGGTCACGCCCTCGGCCTGGTCGCGCCGGCTGATCGTGGAATTCGGCTTGCCGGCCGAGCACGTGCATGTCGTGTCGCTTGGCGTGCAGCGGCAGACCTACGCACCCTACGAACCCGACGAACGTCGTGTGCGGCGCCAGGCCCTGGGCTTCGAGGACGGCGATTTCGTCTTCGCCAATGTCGGGCTGGCCAGCTGGAACAAGGGCATCGATCACCTGCTGGTGGCATTTGCGCGTGTGCACCAGCGTCACCCGCATGCGCGCTTGATCATCAAGAACAACCAGGTCATGTACGGCGCCCGTGTCGAGTCGGTGCTGGAACTGCTCACCGGCACGCACCCCGGTTTGGTGGACGAGGCGGTGATGTCGGCGATCCTCATCGTCAACACCAACCTGGATCAGTCTGCGTTGCGCGAGCTGTATGCCTGTGCGGACTGCTATGTCTCGCCCTACCGCGCGGAAGGCTTCAACGTGCCGACGCTCGAGGCCATCGCCTGCGGCACACCGGTCGTCGTGACGGCGGGCGGCGCCACCGATGACTTCTGCCATGGACCCTGGGCCACGCGGGTGGCGGGGCGCCTGTGCGACACGCCTGACGGCGTGCTGCAAGGCGGCCTGTGCATCGAGGTCGACCCCGATGCGCTGGTTCAGGCCATGCAAGACCGCCTGCTGGCGCCGGCGGCCGAGCGCCGGCTGTCGGGCGCGGCCTGGGACCATCTGCTCGACAGCTTGTCCTGGGACCGTGTCGCCAAGCAGGCGCTGGAGATCTGCTTGCCGGCCGGTTGGTCGCAACCGGCCCTGCAGACCAGACCCTGAATGAGCGGCCTTCAGGCCGGCGGCGGGTGGCGCTGGCGCAGTGCCTGGGCCTTCGCGCGGTCGCCCAGGCCGTCGTAGATCACTGCCAGGTTGTGCACCGCCAGGTGGCTGCCGCGGCCTTGCACGCTGCCGGGCTGGTCGGGCCGCTCGCCGATGTCCAGGCAGCGCAGCCAGGCGGCTTCGGCCAGCGGCAGGGCCGTGGCGGCCTGCGCCGGGTCCAGCGCGGCCCAGTCCAGCATCAGGTCGCCCAGGGCGAAGAAGAAGTCCGGCGAGTCGGCACAGTCGGCCAGGCGGGCTTCGGCGCAGGCCGCGCCTTCGGCATGCCGGCCGGCCCGCTTCAGGGCATAGAGGTGGCGCGCGGCCAGGTCGCCGCGCCATGCGGCGCCGGCCGGCCGCAAAGCCTCGGAGCGGGCGTAGGCCGCCGCCGCCGCAGCATGTTCGTCGTTGGCGCTGTGGTCCTTGCCCAGCGCCAACCACAAGCCGGCATCGCGGGGCGCGTGCTGCAGTTCGATCTGCAACAGCGCCCGGTTACGCCCGCGCTTGGCTGCCCGGTTGGCGGCGTTGTAGCCGTCGTGGCCGATGGTGATGTCCAGGTGGCGCAGCGGCAGCGCGTGCTGCGGCTGTTCATGCACCCGGCCGGCGTAACGCAGCGCGCCGGGCAGCACGCGGCTGAGTCGCTCGAAGACCACGCCGTCGGCCGCGCCGTGGTCGGCCAGCAGGACGCTGCCGACAAAGTCGGGCGAGCGCTGACGAAGGGCGGCCAGCGCCGGGCCGCCATCGGCCAGCCATTCGTCGGCGTCCAGTACGACGTGCCAGTCGGCGTCGGCCTGCTGCAGCGCCGCGTTGCGGGCGGCCGAGAAGTCGTCGCACCAGACGAAGTGGCGCACCACGGCGCCACAGGCTTGCGCGATGGCGACGGTGGCGTCGCTGGAGCCCGTGTCCAGCACCAGCATGCCGTCCACCCAGGGCGCCACGCTGTCCAGCAGCCGGGCGATGCGCGGCGCCTCGTTGCGCGCGATCACCACCAGGCCGGTGCGCTGTACCGCCATGTGCGGTCAGCCTGGCGACAGCAGGCCTTGCAGGAAGGCCTCGGCCTGGGCCAGCTGCGCCAGGCTCACGTACTCGTCGGCCTGGTGGGCCTGGTTGATCGAGCCCGGCCCGCAGACCACGGTGGACAGGCCCGCACGCTGGAACAAGCCGGCTTCGGTGCCGAATGCCACCAGCGTGGTCTGCTGG
This sequence comes from Rubrivivax sp., assembly GCA_040400915.1. Classification (GTDB taxonomy): domain Bacteria; phylum Pseudomonadota; class Gammaproteobacteria; order Burkholderiales; family Burkholderiaceae_C; genus Rubrivivax. The sequence goes on along the minus strand of JBBAPI010000003.1, from coordinate 220,474 downwards.
GTGCCGGCCAGGCGCTGCGCCAGCTGCACGGCCGGTTCGTCGTGGCGGGCCTTGAACGAGGGCATCAGCGCGATGTTCTCGAAGCGGAAACCGGCGCTGGGCTCGACCGCCTGCATGGCCCCTTGCAGCGTCGCGGCATAGGCCGTGACGCGGGCTTGCAGCGCCGCCGCGTCGGCGCCCGGCAGGTCGCGGAATTCGTAGTGGAAGCGGCAGTCCTCGGGCACCACGTTGTCGGCAATGCCGCCTTCGATGACGCAGACCGCGGCGGTGGAATAGGGCACGTCGAAGCCGGCCTGGCGCGTTTCATGATCGCGCAGCTCGTCGGCGATGCCGGCGATGTGCGCCACCACGCGCGCCGCAGCTTCCAGCGCATTCACGGCGCTGGGTGTCAGCGACGAGTGCGCCGCCTTGCCGCGCACGCAGCAGCGCCAGCGGTGCACGCCCTTGTGGGCGATGGCCGGCACCATGCTGGTGGGTTCGCCGACGATGCACAGGCGCGGCGCGGCGTCGTTCGCCAGCAGGCCGGCCGCTTCGAGGTCGGCGATCAGCCCGCGCGCGCCGAAGCCGCCGGTTTCTTCGTCATAGCTGAAGGCGAAATGCAGCGCGTGCGGCAGGTCGGCTTCCAGCCAGGCCTGCGCCTGGGCCACGACCAGGCCGATCCAGCCCTTCATGTCGGCGCTGCCCCGGCCGTAGAGCCGGCCGTCTTTGACTTCGCCCGCCAGCGGGTCCACGGTCCAGGCCTGGCCGTCCCAGGGCACCGTGTCGGTGTGGCCCGACAGGATCACCCCGTTGGGCTTGCCGACGCCCAGCGTGGCGTAGAGGTTGGCCTTGCGCCGGGTCTCGTCGTAGGTCAGCCGCAGCGGCACACCCAGGCTGCGCAAGTGGTCGGCGATGCAGTCGATCAGTGCCAGGTTGCTTTCACGGCTGACGGTGTTCAGGCGCACCAGGCGCTGCGCCCAGGCCAGACCCTGGGCGCTGGGTTGTTGGGTGTGGGGTCGAGGTGTCATCGGGCCACTGTAGCCGCTGCGGCCATCCGATCGGCCTGATGGAAGTTGCAGTTGCCGAAAAAAGTGGGATATACTGCGAGGCTTGACGCGGTGTATTGCAACGCGGCCAAGACGCAAGACATTGCGGGATTAGCTCAGTTGGTAGAGCGATACCTTGCCAAGGTATAGGTCGAGAGTTCGAGTCTCTTATCCCGCTCCACATTTCAAAGACAGGGAAGCTTCGGCTTCCCTTCTTTTTTGGTGGGGCTGACTGCGCATCTTGTTGGGCGGCAGCGTTGGCCTGCTTCACCCAGCCGGGCAGGCCTGCGGGCGCAGCCTGCAGTCTCAAGGCTTGAGCGACATCAGCCAGCTGATGACGTCGGCCTTTTCGCCGGCGCTGCATTCGCGGCCGACCACGTCGATGCAGTTCAGCTTGAATTTGGACTCGACGTGGCGCTGGTCGGTGAAGCGGGCCGGGTTCGCCGCAGGGGCCAGGGCCGCCATGGGCTTTTCGCTGACTTCGTCGCGACCCGGCTTGACCGGCACGGCGCCGTGGCAGGACGAACAACTCCAGTCCAGCGGGCGACCGAAATTCGTCGTGAACAGGCGCTGGCCGCGCTCGGGCGAGGGCGGCACACCGGCCTGCGCCGTGTAGGCGGCGAGCAACTCGGCGGGCGTGGCCGCCTGCGCGCCGGCGACCATGCACAGCGCAGCGGCGAGCCACGCGATCGAAGGGCCTTGTAGCGGGTTCGGTGTCATGGCGGCTCCTTCGACAAGTTGTCGGCGTCGCGTCGCGGCCCGGGCTGGCCTCGCGCCCCGGCCAGAGCGGCGATCCGGTTCAGTCCGAGCCGGCGCGGTGGACCTCGGCGGCCCGTGCGGCCGCGCGGCGGCGTCGCGCTTCGGGGTAGACCAGGGTCTCTTCCAGCGCAATGTGTTCTTCGTACAAGGTGTTGAAGACCGGCAGCGCCGCCAGCAGCATGTCCAGGTCGTACCAGGTGTAGCCACTGGCGATGGCCTCGATCTGCGGCGCCAGTTCGCGCCAGTCCTGGTCCAGCCAGCCGTGGTCCTGCTTGAGGCGCAGCACCTGCTGTGTCAACGTGGCATCGCCCACGGCCAGCAACTCGGGGAAGACGCGCGTTTCTTCCTCGGTATGGTGGCCGCGCGCGGGGCCGTTGAAGAAACCCAGGATCTCCAGCGCGCTGGCGCGCGCCGCCTCATCCGGGTCGGTCTGGCGCAGCTGCTCCAGCAAGCGGCCCAGCGCCTGCAGCATCTTCAGCGCCTCGCGGTGCGTGTGGTCCAGCTTCTCGAATTCAGGCAGCGGCGGAACGGGCGGGCGGGCGGGCCGGGTTGCAGGCATGGCATTCATGGCATCTCCTGGCGGTGGCGTCCATTGTTCGCAGCGACTGCGGCAGCGGCTTACGCCGGATCAAGGAAGGCCGCCTGCGTGACCGACTGCATGACCGCCTGCGCGGGGGCCTCAAGACGCTGGGCAGTTTGTCCCGATGCGGTCGGAAGAACATGATCTGCGTCAAGGGCTGTGCACCCGAAGCCGCCCCGCTCTGGCGGGCGTTCAGAGCCGGGTGATGCGGCCGGCCTGGATCAGCGGGCTGACCATCGCCGCGTCGGCCAGCATGCGGTCGTGCACGGCCTGCGGCGACGACGGGATCAGTTCGAAACCCGCCGCTTCGGTGCGCTGGCGGAGGCTGTCGCTGGCCATGGCCAGCGCGATGTCCTGCTGCAGCGTCTGCAGCACCGGCGCCGGCGTGCCGGCCACCGCCATCAAGGCTGCCCAGGGGTGCATCTCGACGGGCGGGCCGCCGGCCTCGGACAGGGTCGGGATCTCGGGGTGGCTGACCAGACGCTCGCGCGCCGCGACGGCCAGCGGCCGCAGGCGCCCGCTGGCCAGCAGCGGGGCCATGGTGTTGACCGAGAAGGTGGTGAAGTCCACGTCACCCGCGACCACGGCCGACATCAGGGCGCCGGCGTCCTTGAAGGGCACGTGCAGCAACTGCAGGCCGGCCGCGTGGGCGTAGCTCTCCACGGCCACCTGGCTGGGGTGACCGTGGCCTAGCGAGGCGTAACTGATCCTGCCGGGCGCCCGGCGCGCGGCGTCCTGCAGCTCGACCACGCTGCGCAGCCGGTTGCCGGCGCCCACCCACAGCACGAAGGTGGCGCGAAACAGCATCGTCAGCGGTTCCAGGTCGCGCAGCGGGTCATAGGGCAGCTGCGCGTGCAGCAGCGGGTTGACCACCAGACTGCCGGTGTCGGCCAGGAACAGCGTGTGGCCGTCGGCCGGCGTGCGGCGCAGATCCGCGAAAGCTACGATGCCCGAGGCGCCGGGCTTGTTGTCCACCAGCACGGTCTGCTGCCACTGCAGGCGCAGTTGCTCGGCCACGCTGCGTGCCACCACGTCGGGGCCTATGCCCACCGAGTAGGGCACCACCAGGCGCACCGTGCGCTGCGGGAAACCGCCGCTCCGGTCGGCGGCCCAGGCGGCCGCCCCCGAGCCGGCGGCCAGCCCCGCTGCCAGCAGGGAACGCCGTGAGACGCAGGCGACGCTCATGCCAGGGCCCGGCTCAGCAGGGCGCCGGCCGACAGCAGGGCGGCAAACCACAGTTCCAGGCGAAAGGTGCGGAACAGGATCTCGTTGAAAGCCGTGCCCGGCGGGCAGCGGTTGAAGTCGCGCCGCAATTGCAGCGCCGTGGGCCACAGCAGCAGCGGCAGCAGCAAGGCCGGTGCGCGCCCGAGCAGGGCCATGGCCGGCACCAGTGCCATCGACCCGAACAATAGCCCGGCGTACAGCCTGCGCGACGCCGCTTCGCCGAAGAGAGCCGCGAAGGTGCGCCGGCCGACCAGCCTGTCGTGCGCCACGTCGCGGTGGTTGTTGACGGCCAGCGCTGCCGACGCCAGGGCGCCGATGGCCACCGCCGCCAGCACGCTGACCGGTGCGATGGTCGCGGTCAGGACCCAGTCCGTGCCCATCACCGCCACGAGCCCGAAGAACACGAACACCGTGAGCTCGCCGAAAGGCGTGTATGCGATGGGCTTGGGCCCGCCCATGTAGGCCAGGGCGGCCAGCAGAGAACTCACGCCGATGGCCAGCACCGGCCAGCCGCGGTAGGCCACCAGGGCCAGACCCAGGCCGGTGGCCACCAGCGCAGCCGCCACGATGCCCCATCGCACGTGGCGCACGCTCAACCAGCCCTTGGCGGTGGCGCGTGGCAGGCCGGTTCGGGTGCCGCTGCTATCGCCGCCGCGCACGGTGTAGCCGACGTCGTTCTGCATATTGGTGATGACCTGCACCAGCAGCGCCGAGCCCAGCACCAACAGGGCCGCCACGCCGTCGATGGCGCCGTGGTGCGCGAAACCCAGCGTGGCGCCGACCAGCACCGGGCTGAAGGCCACCAGCAGGCTGCGCGGACGGATCGCCACCAGCCAGGCCGCCACCGAGCCCGAGCGCACAGCCCGGGTGCCGTTGACGGTGTCTCGGTTCACAGCCATCTTGTGCCCGCTATGGGCTGGGCGGCGGGTGCCTGTCGGTTCAGCTTCATGTTCGATGCTCCAGTGCCAAAGGCCAAGGGTGGAACAGGCTCGCCACCACGCCGCCATCGTAGTCACGCGCGTTCGGCTTGCATCAGGCACTTCGCCATTCACTGACCGAGATCAAGTTGCCGCCGGCTGGGCGTCTGGCGCAGCTCGGTACTGCGGACTATGGTTCACCACCATGGACATCACCACCCTGCTCAGGATTGAAGCTGTCAAGGCCAGCCGCCTCGCTGAAGGATTGACCCCCGAACAGCTGTCCGTGCTCGCGCAGCGGCTGACGCTGGAGACGGTGCAAGCGCAACAGGTGCTGGCCCGCGAGGGCGCCGCCGACAGCCGGCTCTACGCCGTCGTGCAGGGCTCTCTGGCCATCGTGAAGAACCTGGGCACGACGGAGCAGGCGACCCTGGTGACGCTGGAAGCCGGCGATCTCGCCCACGAACTGGGCTTTCTCGACGGCACGCCGCGTCACGCCAGTCTGCTGGCGACCACAGACGGCCAGGTGCTGGTCCTGGAACGCGAGCAGATCGAAAGCCTCATCGACACGCACCCGCGCATCCTGTACGGCGTGATGTGCGCCATCGTGCGCACCGTGCACCGCGTCCAGACCCGCATGGCCCTGCAGGCCAGCGAGTTGACGAACTACATTGTCAAGCAGCACGGGCGTTACTGAACAGCCCGGCGCGATCGGGCATGGGGCCTCTCGGAATCAGTCTGTTGCTGTTGTCGGCCGGGGCCGGCTTTGCCGTGCTGGCCTGGCGCAAGTTGCAGGTCGTTGCGGCCCTGCAGCCGCAGGCACGCTGGGACGCGCCGCTGCAGCGCCTGCACACGGTGCTGGTGAATGGCCTGCTGCAGCGCCGCATGCTGCGGCGCGAATGGCGGCCCGGGCTGATGCACAGCGTCATCTTCCTGGGCTTCCTGTCGCTGCTGCTGCGCAAGCTGCAGTTGCTGGCCATCGGCTACGACGAGGGCGCCGCTTTCCCCGCTGCGATCGGCGGCCCTTTCGCGGCCTTCAAGGACGGCGTCGAGTTGGCCGTGACGCTGGCTGTGCTGTATGCCTTCTGGCGCCGCCTGTGGCTGCGTCCGGCGCGGCTGGAACCCAACCGCGAAGCCTTGCTGGTGCTGGGTCTGATCGGGGCCATCATGCTGACGGACTTCGCTTTCGACGGCTTTCGCTACGCCAAGCTGGGTGCCGCCGTGCCCGGCATCGGCCACGAACAGGGCTATGCCTTCATCGGCGGCGCCATCGCCCAGGCGCTGCAGGGCTGGTCGCCGCAAGCCTTGACGGCCGGCTATGTGCTCACCTATTGGACCCAGATGGTCGTGGTGCTGACCTTTCTGGTGCTGCTGCCGGCGGGCGAACACTTCCACATCGTCACAGCCCTGCCCACGCTGTACTTTCGCCGTGGTCGGCCGGGCCACCGCGTGCCGGCTGTCGATGTGGACAAGCTGATGGCGGCCAGCGACGAAGCCGACATCAAGGCCGGTGTGCGCGATGTGCTCGACCTGACCTGGAAGGACGGCCTGGACGCCTACACCTGTACCGAATGCGGCCGCTGCAAGGACGCCTGCCCGACGCACCTGACGGGCAAGCCGCTGTCGCTGAAGGGCGTGAACGACCGCCTGAAGCAGCACTTGACGGCGCAGCGCGCGCTGATCCTGTCGGGTGACCCGGAACGGCAACTGCCGCCGCTGGTGGCTGCGGTCATCAGCGAAGACACGCTGTGGGCCTGCACCACCTGCGGCTACTGCGAGGCGGCCTGCCCGATCGAGCTGGAACACCTGGACAAGTTCTTCCGCATGCGCCAGCACCAGGTGATGATGGCCGGCGAATTTCCGCATGAGTTGAAGAAGGTCTTCGAGGCCTACGAATCTCAGGGCAACCCCTGGGGCCTGCAGGCCGCGCAGCGTGGCGACTGGGCGCAGGGCCTGCGGGTGCCGCTGGTGCGGACCGCCGACGACATGGTCGGCCTCGAATGCCTGTTCTACGTTGGCTCGGCGATGTCCTTCGACCCGCGCGGGCAGAAGATCGCGCGGGCCATGGTCCAGGTGCTGCAAGCGGCCGGCGTGCGCTTCGGCATCCTGGGCAGTGGGGAAGGCTCGACCGGCGAGTGTGTGCGCCGCGTCGGCAACGAAGTGCTGTTCCAGCAATTGGCTGACGCGCTGGTCGGCACGCTGAACGGCCTGGGCGTGCAGCGCATCGTGACCTGCGACCCGCACGCCTTCAACACCCTGCGCAGCGAATACCCCGAGCGGGGCGGGCACTACCAGGTGCTGCACCACACCCAGTTCATCGCCGAACTGCTGGCCCAGGGGCGCATCACCGTGCGCGCGCAACTGCAGCGCGTGGTCTTCCACGACCCCTGCTACCTGGGCCGCCACAACGGTGAGTTCGAAGCGCCGCGCCAGGTGCTGCGCCAACTCTGCACCGACACCCCGCTGGAGATGGCGTTGTCACGCGAAAAGGCCATGTGCTGCGGCGCCGGCGGCGGCCGGATGTGGATGGAGGAGCACATCGGCCGGCGCATCAACATCCTGCGTGCGGAGCAGGCCCTGGAAACGGCACCGGCCACCATCGCCACGGCCTGCCCCTATTGCGCGGTGATGGTCGGCGACGGGCTCGGGGCGCTGCCGCAGGGCAGCGGTGTGCAGTCTCAGGACCTGGCCGAACTGGTGGCTGCGGCTTTGCTGCCGCCGTCGGGCTGATCCGCGCTGCAGCGCTCCAGCAGGTACAAGATGGACTGGTAGGGCATCTCGGCCATCTCCGACAGCCCGATCTCGCAGGTCCGGCTGGTGGAATAGCCGCTGTGGCAGCCCTCGGGCAGGGCGGTCTTCAGGTGGCGCAGCGCATGCTCGTTCAATTCCGGCCGCATGAAGCCGCGCTCGCCGGCGAAGCCGCAGCAGCTCACGGCATCGACGGTGACCACGTCCGCACTGCATCGGCGGGCGATCGCCTCGAGCTTGTCGGCCGTGCCCATCTTGCGCACGCTGCACACCGGGTGCACGGCCACGGCTGCAGCCTGCGGGGTGATGTGCAGGCGCGGCAGCAGGGTGTCGTGGGCGAACTCGACGCTGTCGGTCACCGCCAGCCGGCCGGCCCCGAACTTCTTCATGCGGTAGGCGCAGGGGCTGGTGTCGAAGACGATGGGCCAGCGGCCGCCTTCGCTGGCCTGCGCCAGCGCGGCTTCCAGTTCCGTTGACTTGAAGTCGGCCGCGTCCATCAGGCCCTTGCTCTCGAAAGGCTGGCCGCAGCACAGGCCAGCCAGGCCCTGCGGCTAGACCACATCGAAGCCGGCCCGTCTGAGCAGGCGTTCGGCCACGTCGGGCAGGGCGTCCACGCCGTCGTCCCCGCGCTGGGGGCCCATGTTGCGGGCCGCACAACTGGGGAAATAGACCACGCGCTCAGCGCCGTGGCTGGCCTGAATGCGCGGCACGAAGTGCACCGGGCGCGCCAGGGCGGGTGACCATTTGGGCAGGCGCCCGCCGGAGGCCTTGCGCAGGCCGTCCAGCGCGCCCTTCATCACCGCCGTGCCGACCACGCCATGCAGCAGGTCGGCCGCACCCAGGCCCCAGCGCACACCGGTGGTCAGCGCGCCATAGTGGCGTGCGGCCACGTCGGCCACGCCGTGGGCCAGCGCCCCGGCGCGGCGCCCGCGCAGGGCCTTGATCAGCAGCCCGGTCTCAATGCCCACCGGGCAGGCCGTGGCACACAGGCCGCAGCCGGCGCAGGTGTCCAGGCCCTGGTGGTCGTACAACTGCTTCAGGTCGGCCGAGCGCTGGGGTTCGCTGCCGTCGGCGTCCAGCCGGCTGATCTCGCGCCAACCCACGATGCGCTGGCGCGGCGACAGGGTCAGACCGCGCGACGGGCACAGGCGTTCGCAGAAACCGCACTCGATGCATTTGTCGACCAGCGGGTCGGCGGCCGGCAGCGGCTTGAGGTTGTGCAGGTGCGACTGCGGGTCGGCGTTCAGGATCACCCCGGGGTTGAGCAGGCCCTGCGGGTCGAGCAGGGCCTTGATCTCCCGCATCACGCCCACGGCCGGTACGCCCCATTCCATCTCGATGAAAGGCGCCATGTTGCGGCCGGTGCCGTGCTCGGCCTTCAGGCTGCCGTCGTAGGTGTTCACCACCATGGCGCACACGGCGTCCATGAAGCGGCTGTAGCGCTTCACCTCGGCCGGGCTGCCGAAGTCCTGGGTGAAGACGAAGTGCAGATTGCCTTCGAGTGCATGGCCGAAGACGATGGCCTCGGGGTAGCCGTGTTCGGCGAACAGGGCCTGCAGGTCCAGCGTGGCTTCGGCCAACCGTTCGACCGGGAAGGCGACGTCTTCGATGATCACCGTGGTGCCGGTGGGGCGCACGGCACCGACGGCGGGGAAGATGCCCTTGCGCACGTTCCACAGCGCGGCGGCTTCGCTGGCGTCAGTGGTGAAGGACCAGGGCACGGCCGTGACCGCGTCTGCCAACACGCCGGCAATGGCGGCGATCTTCACCGTCAACCCGGCCGCCGTGGCGGCGCGCGTTTCCACCAGCAGCGCGGCGCCGTCGGGCGGCAGTGCACGCAGCGCGGCCGGCATGCCAGGCTGGTCCTGCACCGCGCGCATCGAGGCGCGATCGAGCAATTCGACGGCCACCACCGGCGTGTGCTTCAGCTGCGCCACGGCGCTGCAGGCGGCTTCCAGATGGTCGAAAAGAATCAATGCACTGGCCTTGTGGGCGTGCTCTTCCACCGTGAAGTAGCTGATCTCGCTGATGAAGCCCAGCGTGCCTTCGCTGCCGATCATCAGGTGCGCCAGGATGTCCACCGGGTCGGTGAAGTCGACCAGCGCATTCAGGCCGTAGCCGGTGGTGTTCTTCAGGCGGTACTTGTGGCGGATGCGCGCGGCCAGGCTGTCGTCGGCCCGCGTGCGGTGGCCCAGTTCGGCTAATCCCCGTGCCAGATCAGGCCGTGCCTTGAGGAAGTCCGCCCGGCTGGCGGTGTCCTGCGTGTCCAGCACGGTGCCGTCGGCCAGCACGATGCGCATCCCGGCCAGCGTGTTGTAGCTGTTCTGCGCCGTGCCGCAGCACATGCCGCTGGCGTTGTTGGCGGCAATGCCGCCGATCATCGCGGCGTCGATGCTGGCCGGGTCGGGCCCGATCTTGCGGCCCAGCGGCGCCAGGCGGCGGTTGGCCGCGGCGCCGATCACGCCCGGCTGCAGGGTGATGGTTGCGGCATCGTCCGCCACGCGCAGGCCCTGCCAGCCGTCGCCCAGCAGCACCAGCACCGAATCGCTCAGCGCCTGGCCTGACAGGCTGGTGCCGGCGGCGCGGAAAGTCACCGGCGTGCCCAGTTCGGCCGCGTGCTGCAGCACCAGCCGCACCTCGGCTTCGCTTTCCACCACCACGATCAGCTTCGGGATCAGCCGGTAGAAGCTGGCGTCGCTGCCCCAGGTCAGCAGGCGCAGCGGGTCGGTCACCAGCCGCTGGGACGGCAGGCTGCGCGCCAGGCGGCGGGCCAGTTCGTCGTAGGGGGCTTTTAGCATGAACGTCCTCCGTGTACGAGCTCGCTGCGCTGAAGACGCTCACGCGCTCAGTGCACCACCATCAGGCTGAACGGCCAGACGTAAGCCTGCAGGCTCACCAGCAGGCCCACCAGGCAGGCCAGCGCGATGGAGTGGAAGAAGACATAGCGCAGGATGTCGCCTTCGTGGTCGAACCAGCGCGTGGCCGTGCTGGCCACGACGATGGACTGCGCGTCGATCATCTTGCCCATCACGCCGCCGCTGCTGTTGGCCGCGCCCATCAGGTTCGGGCTCAGGCCCAGCTGCTCGGCCGCCACCTTCTGCATGCCGCCGAAGAGCACGTTGCTGGCGGTGTCCGAGCCCGTCATGGCCACGCCGATCCAGCCCATCAGCGTGCCGAAGAAGGGGTAGAAGACGCCGGTGTTGGCAAAGGCCAGGCCCAGCGTGGTGTCGGTGCCCGAGTAGCGCGTCAGCGTGCCCAGCCCCAGCATCAGCACGATGGTCATCAGCGAGAACTTCACCAGCCACAGCGTGCGCAGCCAGGTGGTGACGATCTGCAACGGCTTGTAGTTCATCACCAGCGCGCCGACGATGGCCGACAGCAGGATGCCGGTGCCTGTGGCCGACAGCAGGTTGAACACGTAAACCGCGCCTTCCTTGGTCGGCGCCTTGACCACGGGTGGGATCTTTTCCACCAGGTTGTGCAGCCCGTCGATCGGGAACTTGGGTGCGAACAGGCCGTTGAGGAAGTCCTTGACCGGCGGCAGGCCCCAGACAAAGACGAACACGGTCAGGATCGCAAACGGCGTCCAGGCGCGGATCAGGTCGGCCCGCGGATGGCGCGCGATCGGCGTCGGCGGCTTGGCTTCGTTCGCGCTGACGTCGTTGCCGCGCATCGTCGGCGAGGTCCAGATCTGCTTCGGCTGCCAGACGCGCAAGAACCCGATCAGGCAGACCATGGACACGATGGCGGCGATGATGTCCACCAGCTCAGGGCCGATGAAATTCGACACCAGAAATTGCGGGATCGCGAAGGCCAGGCCGGTGACCAGGATGGCAGGCCAGATCTCCAGCATGGCCTTGCGCCCGGCAAAGGCCCAGATCAGCCAGAAGGGCACCAGCAGGCTGAAGAACGGCAGTTGGCGGCCGATCATCGCGGTGACGGCCATCAGGTCGTAGCCGTGCACCTTGGCCAGCGTGATGACCGGCGTGCCCAGGGCGCCGAAGGCCACAGGCGCGGTGTTGGCGATCAGGCTCAGGCCCGAGGCGGCCAAGGGCGAGAAGCCGAGTCCGATGAGGATGCCGGCGGTCACGGCCACCGGCGTGCCGAAGCCGGCCGCACCTTCGAAGAACGCACCGAAGCAGAAGGCGATCAGCAGCAGCTGCAAACGCCGGTCTTCGGTGATGCCCGACAGCGAGTCCTGCAAGATCTTGAAGCCGCCGTTCTGTTCCAGCAGCTGCTGCAGAAAGATGATGTTGAGCACGATCCAGCCGATCGGCAGCAGGCCGGTGAAGCCACCGTACATCGCCGCGCGGCCGGCCATGCCGGCCGGCATGCCGTAGGCGAACACCGCCACGGCGATGGCCGCCAGCAAACCCAGGCCGGCTGCGATGTGGGCCTTGATGTGCAGGAAGCCCAGGCAGGCCAGCATCACCACCACGGGCACGGCGGCCAGCGCGGTGGACACCACCATATTGCCGAACGGGTCGTAGATTTGTTGCCAGACCATGGGGTGTCTCCTTCGTGGGTTTCAGGCGCCGACCAGCAGGATGTGCAGCCGGCGCGGTCCGTGCGCGCCCAGCTGAATGGTCTGTTCGATGTCGGCCGTGCGCGACGGCCCCGAGATGATGTTGACGGTGCGCGGCAGGCGCAGGCCGCTGGCCCGCCATTGCGCCCAGACGTCTTCGAAGTGCGCCACCACCTGGTTTGCGTGCATGACCACGATGTGCGTGTCGGGCACGAAGTTCAGCGTGCTGGGTGTGTCGGGGCCGGACAGCGTGACGATGCCGCCCGACTCGGCCACGGCGGCAAAGCAGGGCGTGACGCTGGTCGGGTCTTCGCGGACGGCGGCGCCGTGCAGCACCGTCAGCGTGGCGGGCCAGGCGATGTCGGCCAGCGCGCGCGACACCCGCACCGACGGCACCGACGGCACTGCAGTGACATAGCGCGCCACGGCAGCGCCTACCTCGGCCAGGTCGGCCAACCTTTCCACGGTGGCCGACTTCTCCTGCATCTTGGCGATGAAACGGTCCACCAGCGAGCCGCTGAAAGCCGGCCGCGGGCCCGCACCGGGCAGGACGGCGATGGGAGGTGCGCTGTCGACAGCGCGGCCCAGCGACAGGCGGATCTGCCCGAGGACCTGCTCGCGCGAGCCGGCGCCGGCCGCACTCACCGCTTGGCCCCCTGCTGCGCCTGCCAGGCCTGCTGGAAGGTGCGGGCCTGTGGCGCCGGCAGGTCGCGCGTGTCGGTCCAGCCGCTGGCCAGCGGCAGCCAGCGCAAGCTTCCCCTTCGGCGACCGATGCGGTGCAGCACGGGGATGCCGATGCGCATCAGCGCGTGGTACGGGACAGGGCGCCGCGCCAGCCAGGCCCAGGCCTGCAAGGCCCAGCGCGTGCGCACGGGCGTGAGGCCGGTCTCGAACTGCTGGCGGCGGATCTCGCGCAGCAGACCGGGCAGGGGTATCTTCACCGGGCACACCGTCTGGCAGCGGCCGTTCAGCGTGCAGGCGTTGGGCAGGTCGTAGGCCTGGGACAGGCCGTTGATCAGCGGCGTCAGCACCGAGCCCATCGGCCCCGGGTAGACCCAGCCGTAGGCGTGGCCGCCGATCGAGGTGTACACCGGGCAATGGTTCAGGCAAGCGCCGCAGCGGATGCAGCGCAGCATCTCGCGGAAGGCGCCGCCCAGCATCTTCGAGCGGCCGTTGTCGACCAGCACCACGTGGTATCCCTGCGGCCCGTCCAGGTCGTCGGCCCGGCGCGGCCCGGTGCTGACGGTGGTGTAGGTCTCGGTCTCTTGCCCGGTGGCGCTGCGCGCCAGCAGGCGCAGGAAGGTCACTGCGTCGTCGAGCGTGGGCACCACGCGTTCGATGCCGCTGGTGACGATGTGCACACGCGCCAGCGTCTGCGTCAGGTCGCCATTGCCTTCGTTAGTGACGATGATGCTGCTGCCGGTTTCGGCGACCAGGAAGTTGCCGCCGGTGATGCCCACGTCGGCGGCGAAGTAGTGGCCGCGCAGCACCTGACGGGCCTTGTCCACCATCTCGCTGATTTCCGTCAGGTGCCGCGTGTAGCCCAGTGGGCGGTGGTGGGTGTCGAAGAGGTCGGCGACCTGTTCGCGGGTCTTGTGCACCGCCGGCACGATGATGTGGCTGGGCGGTTCCTGGGCCAACTGGATGATGTATTCGCCCAGGTCGGTCTCCATCACCCGGTAGCCGGCGGCTTCCAGCGCGTCGTTCAGGGCGATCTCTTCGCTGACCATCGACTTGCCCTTGGTGATGGTCTTGGCGCCCGCGGCCTGGCAGATGTTGAGCACGATCTGCCGCGCTTCCTCGGCCGTCGACGCCCAGTGCACATGGCCGCCCTGACGCAGCACCTCGGCCTCATAACGCTCGAGATAGCCGTCCAGGTTGGCCAGCACATGGTCTTTCACGAGGCGTGCGCGTTCGCGCAGGGCTTCGAATTCCGGCAGCGCATCGACCTGGGCCTGGCGCTTGGCGGCGAAGCCGCCGCTGGCATGGTCCAGCGCGGCCTGCAGGCGCTGGTCGTGGATGGCCAGGGCCACCCGCTTCGGGAAGGTGTTGTTGGCAGCCGTGGGCGCGGCGTGCATCAGGCGCTTTCGGGGACGCCGATCGACGGCGCCGCGCCCAGGCCCGCCAGCACCTCGGCGGTGTGCAGCACGCGGATCGGCAGCCCGCGCCGCTGGATGCGCCCGGCGATGTTGAGCAGGCAGCCCAGGTCGCCGCCGAGCACCGCCGTGGCGCCGCTGGCCACGATGTGGGCGATCTTGTCGTCGACCATCTTGGTGCTGATGTCGGGGTACTTCACGCAGAAGGTGCCGCCGAAACCGCAGCAGACTTCCGTGCCTTGCATCTCGACCAAGTCCAGGCCCTGGACGCTGGACAACAGCTTGCGCGGCTGGCTCTTCGAGCCCATCTCGCGCAGCCCCGCGCAGGAGTCGTGGTAGGTGACGCGGGCGTCCAGCCGTGCAGAAACGGTGTCCACCTTCAACACGTCCACCAGGAAGCTCAGCAATTCATGGCTGCGACTGGCCAGGTCTTCGGCGCGGCTGCGCCAGGCCGGGTCGTCGGCGAACAGCGCCGGGTAGTCGTGGCGCAGCGTACCCATGCACGAACCCGAAGGCCCGACAACGGCATCGAAACCGTCGAAGGCCTCGATCACCTGCTGGGCGATGCGGCGGGCGTCGCGGCTGTCGCCGCTGTTCAGCGCGGGCTGGCCGCAGCAGGTCTGGCCCGGCGGCACGGCCACCACGCAACCGGCATCGCGCAGCAACTTCACCGCCGCAAAAGCCACGCTGGGGCGCAGCAGATCGGCCAGGCAGGTGACCAAGAGCCCCACCCGCAGCGGGTCACGCTGGTTCACGTTCGTCTCCGGGTTGCCGGGCCCGTGTGGCCTCTGTCGGCGACTCTAAAGATGACGCTGGCCGTCAACTTGATGCAGATCAGAGGCAGGGCGCCTTGGCCCATCTGGTATTCCCGGGTTCGCTGGCGCACCGACGTCGCCGTCTGGACTAATATGGCTAGCATCGAAATTACGTGGGTGTGGTTTGCCCCGGTCATCGCTCGAGACGCCATGGACCATCCTGTCTTCAAGCCCCTGCACACAGCGCACTGCACGGCGGTGTGTTCCAGTTGCAACCTGCGCGAGATCTGCCTGCCGGTCGGCTTGACCAAGGAAGAACTCGATCACATCGATGGTCGGCTGGTCACGGCGCGCAGCAAGGTCGCCCGCGGTGCCAAGTTGTTCCAGGCGGGTGACCCCTTCAACGCGGTGTATGCCGTTTGGACCGGTTTCTTCAAGACCTGCGTGTCGTCCAAGGACGGCCGCGAGCAGGTCACCGGTTTCCAGATGAGTGGCGAACTCGTGGGCCTGGACGGCATCGGCCAGCGCGTGCACGAAATTGACGCCGTGGCACTGGAGGACTCGCAGGTTTGCTTGATTCCTTATGAAGAACTGGAGACCTTGGCGCTCGAGGTTCATTCCCTGCAGCAACAGTTTCACCGCGTGATGAGCCGCGAGATCGTGCGCAACCAGAGCGTGATGCTGTTGTTGGGCAGCATGCACGCCGAAGAGCGGGTGGCGGCGTTCCTGCTCAACCTGATGCACCGCCTCAAGGCGCGCGGCTTCTCGGCATTTGCCATCGTGCTGCGCATGAGCCGCGAAGAGATCGGCAGTTACCTGGGGCTGAAACTGGAAACCGTCAGCCGCACGTTTTCGAAATTCCAGGCCCAGGGGCTGCTGTCCGTGCGCCACCGCCACATCGAGATCACCGACGCTGCCGGTCTGCAGAACATCGTCGATGGCGTGACAGCCGCCTGAGCGGCGTCCGCCTTGCAGGTCAGACCTGCTCGGGCACCATCTCGATGGCGCCACAAGGGCACTCGGCCACGCAGATGCCGCAGCCCTTGCAGTAGTCCAGCTTGAACTCGAAGCCCAGGCCCGGGCCCAGCTTGGTGACGGCGTTGTCGGGGCACACGCCGTAGCAGTTGTCGCACTCGAAACAGTTGCCGCAACTCAGGCATCGGCGGGCCTCGAAGAGCGCGTTGTCGGCCGTCAGACCGCCCTGCACCTCGTCGAAGCTGCTGGTGCGCCTTGCCAGGTCGAGTTGGGGGCGAACGGTCTTGGGCGCGTCGCTGTAGTACCAGGTGTTGAGCTGCTCGAAGCCGGCTACCGCGGGCTTGGGCCGCGGCGCCAGCGTCACGCCGCGCAGCCAGGCGTCGATGTGCCGGGCGGCCTTCTTGCCGTGGCCGATGGCCACCGTCACGTTGCGCTCGGCCGGCACCATGTCGCCGCCCGCAAACAGGCCCGGGTGGCCGGTCATCATGGTGGCCGGATCGACCTGCACCACGCCGTCCTTCAGCGTCAGGCCGGGCACCGCGTCCAGCAGCGACAGGTCCACGTCCTGGCCCAGCGCCAGCACCAGCGAGTCGGCCTCGAGCGTTTCGAACTCGCCGGTGGGCTGCGGGTTGCCCTGCTCGTCGAGCTTCATCTTCTCGATGGTCAGCGCGCCGCCGTCGCCCGACTGCTTGATGGTCGACAGCCACTTCACCATCACGCCTTCTTCCAGCGCCTCTTCGACCTCGAAGTCGTGGGCTGGCATCTTTTCGCGGGTGCGGCGGTAGACGATGATGGCCTCGGTGGCGCCCAGGCGCTTGGCCGTGCGTGCCACGTCGATGGCGGTGTTGCCACCGCCGTAGACGACGACACGGCGGCCCAGCATGGGCTGTTCGGCGTCTTCCATCGAGCGCAGCACCGCCACCGCGTCGAGGATGCGCGAGGAGTCCTTGGCCGGGATGTAGGCGCGCTTGGCGATGTGGGCGCCGACCGCCAGGAAGGCGGCGTGGTAGCCGCCTTCTCGCATGGCCTGTTCGATGTCGTCGACCTTGGTGTTGAGTTGCAGCGTCACGCCCATCGCCACGATGCGCTGCATCTCGGCATCGAGCACCTCGCGGGGCAGGCGGTATTTGGGGATGCCGAAACGCATCATGCCGCCCGTCGCAGGCCCGGCTTCGAATACCGTCACGCGGTGGCCCAGCCGCCGCAGCTGGTAGGCCGCAGACATGCCCGAGGGCCCGGCGCCGACCACCAGCACCTGCTTGCCGCTTTCCGTTTCGGGTGGCGTGAAGTGCCAGCCCTGCTTCAGCGCTTCATCGCCCAGAAAGCGTTCCACCGAGTTGATGCCCACGGGGTCGTCGATCTGGGCCCGGTTGCACTGGCTTTCGCAGGAGTTGTAGCAGACGCGGCCCATGGTCGCCGGGAAGGGGTTGTCGCGCGTCAGGTGGCGCCAGGCCGCTTCGTAGTCGCCGCCCTCGGCGTGGAACAGCCAGCCCTGGATGTCCTCGCCGGCCGGGCACTGGGCGTTGCAGGGCGGCAGCCGGCTGATGTAGACCGGCCGTTCGGTGCGCCAGCTGCCGGTCTTGTTGGCCAGCGAGGAGCCGGGGTCGAGGGTGATGGCAAAGGGCTTTTGCATGCTCAGTCGCTCCCGATGTCGTCCAGCAGATGAAAGCGGCGGATGTTGCGATCGGCGTCGGCCTGTATGCAGGCCAGCATCGCCGGGTGGCCTTGCGGTCCGAAAAGGTGGGCGAAGCGCTTCTGGGGTTTCAGGTAGTCCTCGACCTGCACGCGGTGGCGGATCTTCTTCACGCCCGTGACCTCGCCGTGTTCGGCCTCGAAGACCGGGAAGATGCCGGTCTCGCGCGCCAGTCGGGCCAGCTTGATGGTGTCGTGGCTGGCCGAGCCCCAGCCCAGCGGGCAGGGCACCAGGATGTGCAGGTAGCGCGCGCCGCGCACGCCCATCGCCTTCTCGACCTTGGCTTCCAGGTCGTGCAGATCGGCCACGGTGGCCGTGGCGACGTAGGGGATCTCGTGGGCCATGGCGATCAGCGGCAGGTTCTTGCCCTTGCCCCTTTCTGCGCCGGGCGTCGGGCCCACGGCCATCGTGGTGGCCGTGCGCGCGGCATAGGGCGTGGCCGAACTGCGCTGCACGCCGGTGTTCATGTAGGCCTCGTTGTCGTAGCAGATGTAGAGCACGTCGTCGTTGCGCTCGAACATGCCGCTCAGGCAGCCGAAGCCGATATCGGTGGTGCCGCCGTCGCCGCCTTGCGCCACCACGCGCACGTCGCTTTGCGCCTGGCCGGCCTTGATGGCCTTGACCTTCAGCGCGGCGGCGATGCCGGTGCCCACGGCGGCCGCGTTGCCGAACAGCGAATGGATCCAGGGCAGCTGCCACGAGCTTTCGGGATAGGGCGTGGAGAACACCTCCAGGCAGCCCGTGGCGTTGGCCGCGATCAACTGGTTCTGCGTGGCCCGCATCGCGGCGTCGATGGCGTAGCGCGCCCCCAGCGCCTCGCCGCAGCCCTGGCAGGCCCGGTGGCCGCTGTTCAGCGCATTGCTGCGTTCGGTGCTGGCCTGCAGGCTGCGCTGCTCGGGCGCCAGCAGGCGGTTGCCGACGGTGAAGGTGCCGGTCTGGTAGAACTTGACGGTGGTATCCATGGTCAGCTCACTTTCGAGGCCACGGTGCCGACGTCGCGCAGCAGGTTTTCGGCGATGGGGCCGCTGCGGCGCACCTGCGCTTCGCGTTCCAACTGGCGGTTGACGATGCGCCAGTCCAGGTCCAGGAAGGTCAGCGGCGGCAGGGTGTCGGCCATGGCTTCGAGCAGGGTGCGTTTCAGAGAGGCCAGCGTGATGGCGCGGCCACCCAGGCCCGCCACCACGGTGTAGCCGTGCAGTTGCAGGCCCGACAGCGCCAGCCGCACGTCGGTGGAAACCACCCCGCCCAGGCCGACCGAGAAGCTCTTCTCCAGCACCACCACGCGCTGCGCACCTTGCAGCGCGGCGCGCACTGCGGCCAAGGGAAACGGCCGGAACGAGCGGATGCCCAGCACGCCGATCTTCAAGCCCTGGTCGCGCATGCCGTCGATGGTGTCCTTCAGCGTGCCGATCACCGAGCCCAGCGCCACCACGATGGTCTCGGCGTCTTCACAGCGGTAGCCGCGCACCAGGCCGCCCGAGTCGCGGCCGAACTGCAGTCGGAATTCCTCGGCGATGCGCGGGATGACGTCCAGCGCCGTCAACTGCTTGGCATGCGCCAGGTAGCGCACTTCCATGAAGGCCTCGGGCCCGACCATGGCGCCGATGGACACCGGCTCGGCCGGGTCCAGCACCTGGCGCGGTTCGTAGGGCGGCAGGAAGGCGTCGACCTCGGCCTGGGCCGGCATGTCCACCCGTTCGTAGGCGTGGGTGAGGATGAAGCCGTCCATGCACACCATCACCGGCATCGACAGCTCTTCTGCCAGCTTGAAGGCCTGGATGTGCAGGTCCAGCGCTTCCTGGTTGCTCTCGGCGAACAACTGGATCCAGCCGCAGTCGCGCTGGCTCATGCTGTCGCTGTGGTCGTTCCAGATGTTGATCGGTGCGCCGATGGCCCGGTTGGCCACCGTCATCACGATCGGCAAGCCCAGGCCGCTGGCGTTGTAGACCGCCTCGGCCATGAACAGCAGGCCCTGGCTGGCGGTGGCGGTGTAGGTGCGCGCCCCGGCGGCGCTGCTGCCGATGGCCACGCTCATGGCAGCGAATTCGCTTTCGACGTTGATGAACTCGCAGGGCGCCAGGCTGCCGTCCTTGACCCGCTCGCCCAGGCCTTCGACGATGTGCGTCTGTGGCGAGATGGGGTAGGCGCAGATGACCTCGGGGCGGCACAGGGCCACCGCTTCGGCCACCGCCTGCGAGCCCTCAACCTGCTTGAGCATGGGTCAACTCCTGCATCTCACGCTGCACGTGGTCGTAGGCGGCGCTGGCCGCCGCGACATTGCCCTCGGCCACCTTGCCGCTGAACTTGTCGCGGATGGCATGGGCCAGGGAGTCCAGCGTGATCAGGCCCGACAAGGCGGCAAAGCCACCCAGCAGCACCGCATTGGGCAGCGGGCGGCCCAGGTGCTGGAGCGCGATCTCGGTGGCCGGCACGGTGGTCAGGCGTTCGTGGCGAAAGCGGCCGGCCACCTCGGCCAGACCCAGTTCGTCGAAGCTGCGCTGGCTGTTGATCAGCACGTAGCCGTCGGGCTGCAGGCCTTGGAAGACGTCGACCTGGTGCAGCAGGGTCGGGTCCTGCACGATCAGCACGTCGGGCGCCAGGATGGGTTCGCGCAGGCGGATCTCGTGGTCGCTGATGCGGCAAAAGGCCACCACGGGCGCGCCGGTCCGCTCCGAGCCGAAGCTGGGAAAGGCCTGGGCATGGCGGCCTTGTTCGAAGGCCGCGACCGACAACAACTCGGCCGCCGTCACCACGCCTTGGCCGCCTCGCCCGTGTATCCGTATCTGCAGCATCGCCGACCTTCGCTGTTGCGCTTGGGGGCTGATCCTAGGAAGCTCACCCGACATCGGATATGACCTGCATCAACAGTGCGGGCTGCGCACAGGACCAAGATCTGCCGTCGGTGACCCGAAGTACAACCATCGCCGGCCGAGGAGACCTTGCGCATGAAAAGCGTCCTGCCGGCCGCACCGGGCCCGCGTGGTCGGCCTGTCGGTGTCGCCCGACGCCCCCGCGCCAGCCTGTGGCCGGCGCGGCTGGACGGCTTGCAAAGCGCCAGCGGCCTGGTCCTGGCGCTGTTCATGTGGGGCCACATGGTCTTCGTCTCATCGATCCTGCTCGGCAAGGACGCGATGTGGACCGTGACCAAGACCTTCGAAGGCTATTTCATCCTGGGCCAGTCCCACCCGGGTCTGGTGTCGCTGGTGGTGGCCGTCATCTTCGCGCTGGTCGTGCTGCATGCCTTGCTGGCGCTGCGCAAGTTCCCTAGCAGCTACCGCCAGGTGCGCGCCTTCCGCGACCATGCCAGCGCCATGCAGCACGGCGACACCACGCTGTGGTGGTGGCAGGTGGTGACGGGCTATGCGCTGTTCTTCATGGTGCCGGTGCACCTTTACGTGATGCTCACGCGGCCCGGCAGCATCGGCCCCTACGGCAGCGCCGACCGCATCTTGACCGACAGCTTCTGGCCGCTCTACCTGGTGCTGCTCTTCGCCGTGGAACTGCACGGCGGCATCGGCCTGTACCGGCTGGCGGTGAAGTGGGGCTGGTTCGCCGGGCCCGACCCGGCGGCCGGACGCCGCCGCCTGAAGACGCTGAAGTGGGGCCTGACGGTGTTCTTTCTGGTGCTGGGCCTGGCCACGCTGGCCGCCTACGTCCGGATCGGCATCGAGCACGCGCCGCGTGCGGGCGAGACCTATGTGCCGTCGTGGGTGCAGACGCCCCCGCCGGCGGCCCGGTGAGCACGGCACCATGAAGATTGACTACACCGACGTGCTGGTCATCGGCGGCGGCCTGACCGGCTTGCGGGTGGCCATCGCCGCCAAGCGGCGCGGGCATGAGGCGGTGATCCTGTCGCTGGTGCCGCCCAAGCGTTCGCATTCGGCCGCCGCGCAAGGCGGCATGCAGGCCTCGCTGGGCAATGTCATGAAGGGGCAGGGCGACAACGAGGACGTGCACTTCGAAGACACCGTGCGCGGCAGCGACTGGGGCGCCGACCAGCGCGTGGTGCGCATGTTCGTCAACACCGCGCCCAAGGCGGTGCGTGAACTGGCCGCCTGGGGCGTGCCCTGGAGCCGCGTGCAGCGCGGCGACCGCGAGGTCATCATCAACGGCGAGAAGGTCACGCTGACCGAGCGCGACGCGGCGCACGGGCTGGTGGCCCAGCGCGACTTCGGCGGCACCAAGAAGTGGCGCACCTGCTACGTGTCGGACGGCACCGGCCACGCGATGCTATTCGCGGTCAGCGACCGGGCCATCGCCGAATCGATACCGGTGCAGGAACGCATGGAGGCCATCGCACTGATCGTCGACGGCGGGCGTTGCTACGGTGCCGTCGTGCGCAACCTGATGACGGGCGAACTCAGCGCCTGCGTTGCCAAGGCCACGGTCATCGCCACCGGCGGCGCCGGGCGGTTGTACCGCGTGACCACCAATGCCGTGATCTGCGAAGGCATCGGCATGGCCATCGCGCTGGAAACCGGCCAGGCTGCTTTGGGCAACATGGAAGCGGTGCAGTTCCACCCCACCGGCATCTTCCCGGCCAGCATCCTCGTCACCGAGGGTTGCCGGGGTGACGGCGGGCTGCTGAAGGACGTGGACGGCCACCGTTTCATGCCCGACTACGAACCCGAGAAGAAAGAGCTGGCTTCGCGCGACGTGGTCTCGCGGCGCATGGAAACGCACATCCGCAAGGGCAAGGGCGTGAAGACACGCTTCGGCGAGCACCTGTGGCTGGACATCCGGCAGCTGGGCCGCGCGCACATCGAGAAGAACCTGCGCGAGGTCAAGGAGATCTGCGAGTCCTTCCTGGGCATCGACCCGGTGGTGGACATGATCGCCGTGCGCCCGGCGCAGCACTACACGATGGGCGGCGTGCGCACCCAGCACACCGGTGAGAGCCCGACGCTGCGCGGCCTGTTCGCCGCCGGCGAGGCCGCCTGCTGGGACCTGCACGGCTTCAACCGGCTGGGCGGCAATTCGGTGGCCGAGACGGTGGTGGCCGGCATGATCGTCGGCGAATTCGTGGCCGACTTCTGCGACCGCCCCGAGAACGAGCCGCGCATCTCCATCGGCCTGGTGCGCGAGCAGGTCGCTGCCGAGCAGGCCAAGCTGGACCACCTGGTCAGCGGCCCGGGCACGGAGGACGCGTCGGTGCTGCGCGCCGCGATGCAGCAGATCATGACCGACAAGGTGGGCATCTTCCGCACCGGGCCCGACCTCGCCGCCGCGGTCGCGGAACTGCAAAGCCTGCTGGAACGCAGCCGCCACATCGGCCTGCGCCACAAGGCCGCCGGCGCCAACCCGGAGCTGGCCACCGCCTACCGCACGCAGAAGATGCTGAAGCTGGCGCTGTGCATGGCGCACGGCGCAGCGCAGCGCACCGAGAGCCGCGGCGCGCATTTCCGCGAGGACTTTCCGCACCGCGACGATGCGCGCTGGCTGCAGCGCACGCTGGCCACCTGGCCGGCGGCGCTGGACACCTTGCCCACGCTGAATTACGAAGCGCTGGACGTCGGCGCCATGGAGCTGCCGCCCGGCTGGCGCGGCTACGGCGCGAGGGATTACGTCGACCACCCGGACACCCCCGCCCGCGCGGCCGAGGTGGCGGGCCTGCGTGACCGCATGGCCGGCCAGCCGCGCGCAGCCGTGCAACAGGCGCTGATGCCTTACGAAGAGATGCTGCCCCCGCCCCTGCGCGGACCCAACGAACGCATCGACGAGCCGCTGCGATGACCACCATCCCGATCGTTGCACTCAAGTCCTGCCTGCAGGCTGCCGAGCCCGCCGGCGCGGCTGCCCCCGGCACGGTGGCGCGACGCCTGAACATCCGGGTGTTGCGCTTCGACCCCCTGCGACCCGAGGTGGCCGCGCACTGGCAGACCTACACCCTGGACGACGCCACCGGGATGACGCTGTTCATCGCGCTGAGCGAGATCCGCGAGAAGCTCGACCCCTCGCTGCAGTTCGACTTCGTCTGCCGCGCCGGCATCTGCGGCAGTTGCGCGATGCTTGTCAACGGCCGCCCGGCGCTGGCCTGCCGCACGCTGACCAAGGACCAGGGCAGCAGCTTCACGCTGGCGCCGCTGCCGGTCTTCGAGCTGATCGGCGACCTGTCGGTCAACACCGGCAAGTGGATGCGCGGCATGAGCGAGCGGCTGCAGACCTGGGTCCACCAGCTGGAAGCCAGCCCCGACCTGGCGCGTCTGGAAGAACGCATGGAGCCCGAACTGGCCGAGAACATCTACGAGCTCGACCGCTGCATCGAATGCGGCTGCTGTGTGTCGGCCTGCGGCACGGCGCGCATGCGCGAGGACTTCGTCGGCGCGGTGGGCCTGAACAAGATCGCGCGTTTCAGGCTCGACCCGCGCGACACGCGCGACGACGCCGACTTCTACGACTTGGTCGGCGACGACGACGGCGTGTTCGGCTGCATGTCGCTGCTGGGCTGCCACGACGTGTGCCCCAAGCAGTTGCCGCTGCAGACGCAGATCGCCTTTGTGCGCCGAAAGATGGTGGCCATGGCCTGGCGATGAATGGCGGTCGCCGTTTCCAAAAACCCAGAAGAAGGAGACAGACATGCACGCAGAACATTCAGTGGGCCGCCGCCAGTTGCTGGCCGCCGCTGCCGGGCTTGCCGCAACAGTGACCCTGCCCGCCTGGGCGCAGGCTCCGCTCATCATCAAGTTCAGCCACGTGGTGGCCACCGACACCCCCAAGGGCAATGCCGCCGAGTTCTTCGCCAAGCGCGCCGGCGAACTCACCAAGGGCAAGGTCAAGGTCGAGGTCTACGCCAACAGCCAGCTCTACAAGGACAAGGAAGAGATGGAGGCGCTGCAGCTCGGCGCGGTGCAGATGCTGGCGCCTTCGCTGGCCAAGTTCGGTCCGCTGGGCGTCAAGGAATTCGAGGTCTTCGACCTGCCTTTCATCTTCGACAGCTATGCCGACCTGCACAAGGTCACCCAGGGTCCGATCGGCCTGCAGATGCTGGCCAAGCTCGAAGCCAAGGGCATACGCGGCCTGGCCTTCTGGGACAACGGTTTCAAGTCCTTCTCGGCCAACAAGCCGATCCGCGCGCCGGGCGACATGAAGGGCCTGAAGCTGCGCATCCAGTCGTCCAAGGTGCTGGAAGAAGAGGTGCGCGCACTCGGTGGCATTCCCCAGGTGATGGCCTTTTCCGAGGTCTACCAGGCGCTGCAGACCGGCGTGGTGGACGGCACCGAGAACCCGATCTCCAACCTGTACACGCAGAAGATGCACGAGGTGCAGAAGCACCTGACGATCACCGAGCACGGTTACCTGGGCTATGCCGTGATCGTGAACAAGAAGTTCTGGGACGGTCTGCCGGCCGACTTGAAGGGCCCGCTCGACCAGGCGATGAAGGACGCCACGGCCTACGCCAACAAGCTGGCCAAGGAGCAGAACGACGCCGACCTGGAACTCGTCAGGAAGTCCGGCAAGACCCAGATCGTCGTGCCGACCGCGGAAGAGCGCATGGCCTTCAAGAAGGCGCTGCTGCCGGTGCACCAGAAGATGGAGTCGCGCATCGGCGCCGACCTGATCAAGGACATCTACAAGCAGACCGGCTTCGACCCGAACAAGCTCTGATCCGACAGACCCGTTGCCCGGCCCCGCCGCGCAGCGCGCGGCACTCTGCAAGGAGACCCAGCGATGAAGGTGCTCGATCAGTTGGAGGAATGGTTCATCGCCTTCCTGATGGGCGGTGCCACGCTCATCATCTTCCTGTCCGTGCTGCACCGCTACCTGGCGGCCACGCCCATACCCGGCGTGCAGGACTGGATGCTGAGCCTGAACTTCAACTGGGCGCAGGAACTCTGCATCATCATGTTCGTGTGGATGTGCAAGTTCGGCGCGGCCTACGGCGTGCGCACCGGCATCCACGTCGGCGTGGACGTGCTCATCAACCGCCTGGACGAAAGCAACCGCGGCCGCTTCGTGATCTTCGGCCTGCTGGCCGGCGCCACCTTCACCGGCGCCATCGCCACACTGGGTGGTCACTTCGTGTGGGAGAACGGTGCCCACTACGCCTTTCTGAAGGGGATGGGCATGCCCTTGGGCGAGGTCTTCGAGGGCCCCACGACGCCCGATCTGGAATGGCCGACCTGGATGGTGTACTCGGCCATCCCGCTCGGTTCCTCGCTGATGTGCCTGCGCTTCCTGCAGGTCGCCTGGGCGTTCTGGCAGACCGGTGAACTGCCGCGCCACGACCACGCCTATGTCGAGGGCGTCGACCCCGACGCCCCGCTGATCGGCGGGGCCGTGGAAGGCGGCGACAAGAAGAACGGGGGTGCCTGACCATGAACGCCGCCATCCTCTTCGGGCTGCTGCTGGCCCTGATGCTCACCGGCATGCCGATCTCGATCTCGCTGGGCCTGACGGTGTTGACCTTCATTCTCACGCTGACCCAGGTGCCGCTGGAGTCGGTGGCGCTGAAGCTCTTCACCGGCATCGAGAAGTGGGAAATCATGGCGATCCCCTTCTTCATCCTGGCCGGCAACTTCCTCACCCATGGCGGTGTGGCGCGGCGGATGATCAACTTCGCCACCTCCATCGTCGGCCACTTCCACGGCGGCCTGGCGCTGGCCTCCATCCTGGCCTGCGCCATGTTCGCGCTGGTCTGCGGCTCCAGCGTGGCCACCGTGGTGGCCATCGGCTCCATCGTGCTGCCGGCCATGGTGGCGCACGGCTACCCGATGCGCTTCGGCGCCGGCGTGATCATCACCGCGGGCTCGCTGGGCATCCTGATGCTGCCTTCGATTCCGAAGGTGATCTACGCCATCTCCACCAACACCTCCATCGGGGCGCTGTTCGTCGCCGGGCTGCTCCCTGGCACGCTGCTGACCATCATGTTGTGCGCCGTGACCTGGGCCATCGCGCGCAAGAACAACTACCCGCGCATGCGCAAGGCCACCTGGGGCGAGCGCTTCACTTTCTTCCGCAAGAGCGTCTGGGGCCTGATGCTGGTGGTCATCATCGTCGGCGGCATCTACTCGGGCGCCTTCACGGCCACCGAGGCCGCCGCGATGGCGGCGGTCTACGCCTTCTTCGTGGCCATCTTCGTCTACAAGGACCTGGGCATGAAGGACGTGCCCAAGGTGCTGCGCGACTCGGCCAACATGTCGGCGATGCTGCTCTACATCATCACCAACGCCGTGCTCTTTTCTTTCGTGCTGGCCAACGAGAACATGCCGCACCGGCTGGCCGAATGGCTGCTGTCGATGAACCTCGGGCAGACCGGTTTCCTCTTCGTGGTCAACCTGATCCTGCTGGCCGCGGGCAACTTCATGGACCCGTCGTCGATCATCCTGATCATGGCGCCGATCTTCTTCCCGGCTGCCGTGCAGCTCGGCATCAACCCGGTGCACTTCGGCATCCTCATCGACGTGAACATGGAAGTCGGCCTGTGCCACCCGCCAGTCGGGCTGAACCTGTATGTCGCCTCGGGCATCTCCAAGCTGGGCATCACCGAGCTGACCAAGGCGGTGCTGCCGTGGTTGTTCACTATGATCATCTTCCTGATCATCGTCACCTACTGGCCGTGGCTGACCCTGGTGGTGCCGCGCGCGATGAACATGATGTAGGGCGCTGCCATGAGCACCATCGTCTTCGTCATGGCCTTCTGCGGGGTCGCGGTCTTCGTCTACATGGCCCGCTACAGCGGCCGTTTGCGCGTCGAGCAGGTGCGCCTCATCGCCGCGCCGCTGGGGGCGGTCTACGCCCAGGTCATCGACCTGGGCCACTGGCCGGCGTGGAGCCCCTGGCTGGACGCGGACGCCGGCCCGCAGCTCGGCCACACCGGCCCCGCTGACCAGGTCGGCGGTCGTCTGAGCTGGGACAGTCCACGCCTGAGTTGCGGCACGGTCGAGCACCTGCGCACAGCCGCCCGCAGGCAGATCGAGCAGCGGATGCGCGTCCGGCAACCCTTGCCCTTCCGTGGGCGGTGTGTCTGGCGTTTCGCCGAGGTCGACGGCAAGACCCGCGTGAGTTGCAGCCTGAAGGGACGGGTCGGCTTTGCCATGCGGGCCTTTGCGCCGACGGTGCAGGGCGCGATTGCGCTCGATTTCCGCCACGGCCTGGACCGTCTGGCCGGCCTGCTCGAGCCCGCCGGCATGCCGCGTTACGCCATCAACCACCTGGGTGTTCGCGAAGTCGCGGCCACCCGCTATGCCAGCCTGCGCCACGAAGGGCCCATCGACGCGCTGGGCGATGCCGTGCCGGCGCGCATGGCCGAACTGCGCCAGCAGCTGGCGCAGCGCCAGGTGCCGACCTGCGGTGACCCCATCGCGGTCTATGCCAGCACCGACATCCGCAGGCGCACGGCGGTCTGCCACATCGGCATCCCGGTCGGCACGGCGGCCATCACGGATTTGGCGGGCCTGCCGACGCGCGAGCTGGCAGCGCATCGCGCCTACGTGGTGCGGCTCGAAGGCAGCCGCGCCGGACTGGAGGTGGCCTGGTACGGGGCCATGCAGCGCCTGCGGGCCGAGGGCATCCAGCCGGACCCCAGCCGCCCGCCTTTCGAGCGCTGCGTGGGCCTCCTTACCGCTCTGGGCGGCAGCGGTCTCGTGACCGAGTTGCACCTGCCCATCCGCTAGCAACGTGAGCGGCAGGCTGACCGTCCTCAGCTCGGCGGACCTGCGCATCGTCAAGGAGATGGTGTTCACCGTCCTTCCCATTTCGGCCGAGCGCGCCGAGCACCTGGGCATGGTCCATCACCTCATTCCTGCGGCCACCGGACCGGACCCTGCTGCAAGGTCCATTCGCACCGGATTTGCACTGGCGCAAACCTGGCGCAGCAGCGCCGGCATAGAGTGAACTCCGCTTCTGGCTGCAGAAGCACGTACCGCGAGGAGCATGCCCATGTTCAAGCGCATCCTGGTTCCTGTGGATGACAGCGAGCTCTCTGAGAAGGCCATCCAGGTCAGTGTCAGTCTGGCCCGCCAACTGGGCGCTGCCCTCACAGGTTTTGTCGCCGAGCCCTTGCCACCGATGGTGTCCGGTCCGTTTCCGCGTTCGCAGATGCTGCAGGAATCGCTGGAGCACGACGCCATGACTGCCGCCCATGCGCGGCTGATCCTGCAGCACTTCGAGGCCTGCGCGCTGGCGGCTGGCGTTCCGTTTGACGGTTACCACGACCAGGTGCCCCAGGTTTCGCACGCCATCATCGCGGCAGCGGAGGCGCGCGGCTGCGACATGATCGTCATGGCCACCCACGGCCGGGGTGCCTTCGGCGAGTTTCTGTTCGGCTCCGAGACCAAGGCCGTGCTGGTCGGCTGCAAGTTGCCCCTGCTGGTGCTGCGCTGAGGCGGGCTGCCCTGTCCCGCTGCCCCGCTGCGCCGCATCCCCTCTTCACCGCCCTGCCCGGAGGCCCGCCATGACGCCAGCCCTGTTGAGCGTGTTGCAGACCCACCCCTTCGTGGTCGACTTCCGGCCCGAACACACGGCGCGCCTGGCCGCAATGGCCCGGCAAGTCGATTTCCAGGCCGGCCAGGTCGTCTTCCATGAAGGCGATGACTATTCGGTCTTCTACCTGCTGGGCGCCGGCATGGTGGCGCTCGAACTGGACACACCCGGCCAGCTCCTGCGCGTGCAGACGCTGTACGCGGGCGACGAGCTGGACTGGTCGGCCGTGCTGCCGCACGCCGGCAAGCACTTCCAGGCCCGGGCGCTGGAGCCGACCACGGCGCTGGCTTTCGAGGGCGACGAGCTGCTGGCCAGTTTCAAGGCCGACCCCGAGTTCGGGCTGGCCTTCATGTTGCGCCTGATGGGCGTGGTCTCCGAGCGCCTGCGCGCCACCCGCCTGCAGCTGCTGGACATGGTGTCGCCGGAGGCCCGGCGTTCCGGCGCCTGACCGGGCCTGCCGCCGCCATCCTGGCGGCGGCGGGGCGGGCTGCTAAGGCAGCAGACGCCCCAGCATCCAGCCCGGGAAGATCAGCAGCAGCACGGCACCGGCCACGCAGACCAGGCTGGCGACCCGCGCGGAACGGGCCACGGTGCCCGTGACCTGCCCGGGGCTGTCCGGGCTCATGAACATCAGCTGGATCACCCGCAGGTAGAAGTAGATGCCCAGGTAGCTGCCCAGCAAGCCGAGGACGGCATAGCCCGTGTGGCCGGCGGCGATGACGTTCTTGAAGATCAGGAACTTGCCCACGAAGCCGGGGAAGGGCGGTATGCCGGCCAGCGACAGCATGGCCATGCCGATCATCAGTGCGGCGAACGGTGAGCGTTGGAACAGGCCTTGCAGCTGAGGCAGGCGGTCGCGCTCGCGGTCGTCACCGGCCGCAGGCAAGGCAGCAAACAGCAGCAGGTTGAACAGGCCGTAGGCCAGCAGGTAGAAGACCGTGGCCTGCAGGCGCCCCGCCGGTGCGCCGAGCAGCGCGTAGAACAGGTAGCCGGCGTGGGCGATCGAGCTGTAGGCGAGCATGCGGCGCAGGCTGGTCTGGCGCATCGCGGCGAGGTTGCCCCAGACGATGGACAGCAGCGGCAGCACAGCCACCAGATCGAAGGTCGGCGTGGCGAGCACCGTGGCGCCGAAGAGGCGTACGGCAGCCAGCAGCACGGCCGCCTTGACGATGACGGCCATGTGGGCCGTGACGGGCACGCTGGCGGCTTCGTAGGCGTCGGGCGCCCAGGTGTGGAAGGGCACGATGGCCGCCTTCAGGAACAAGGCCACCAGGATCAGCACTGCGGCGGCGCGGGCCATGCTGTCGCCCGAGCCCAGGGCCATGCCCAGGCTGCGGATGCCCATCGCCTGTCCGGGCGTGAAGCCGAGGCTGCCGGCGCTGCCGTAGAGCAGTGACGCGCCCATCAGGAACATCGCGCTGGCGGTGCCACCCAGCACCAGGTACTTCAGCGCGGCCTCGGCGCATTGCGGCCGGCGATAGGCCAGCAGCACCAGCACGTAGACCGGCAGCGACAGGATTTCCAGTCCCAGGAAGAGCGTGAGGAAGCTGTCCGCCGACTGCATCAGGCCAGCGCCGTACAAGGACGCGAGCAGCAGCGCCGGGAACTCGCCGCCGGTGAATTCCCCGCGGGCCATCAGCAACACGGGCAGCGCCAGGGCCAGCACCACGGCCTTGCCCATGAGCGCGGCCGGTGCCACTGAAAAATGCCCTGCGAAGGGCGTGGCGCTGTAGCCCTGCAGCGCCAGGCCGGCCGCCGTGGCGGCCGCGGCACCGACACAAGCCAGCGCGACGGTCCCCGACAGCCGCCCGCCTCGGCCGGCAATTTCCAGGCCCACCAGCAGCACCATGCCCAGCAGCAGCAGGTGCTCGGGCAGCATGGCTGTGAAGCCCAGCGCGGCGTCGGCGGTATTCATGGTGCCAGCGCGGGCAGCCGCGACGTGGTGAAGAGTTGGCGGAACTGCTGGGCCGCGATGGCAGTCTTGCGCAGGGGCTCATCCGGAAACAGGCCGAGCGCAAACACGGCCACGACGATCAAGGCCAGGATGGTCTTCTCACGGCCGTCCAGGTCAGCCAGCGGATGCGCTTCAGCGTGCGGGGCCTTGGCGGCGCCGAACAGGAAACCCAGGGCGAAGCGCAACATGTACAAGGCCCCGAGCACCACGCCGGACACCGCGACCACCGCCAGCGCCAGCGGCAGCGGGTGGCCAGCCAGGTGCTGCGGCCAGGCGGCGGTGAAGGCGCCCAGCAGCACCAGGAATTCACCCGTGAAGCCGCTGGTGGTGGGCAGGCCCACCGAGGCCAGCGTGAGGACCATGAAGAACACCGAATAGACCGGCAGCAGCCGGGCCAGGCCGCCGTAAGCACTCAGCTCCCGCGTGTGGCAGCGCTCGTAGATCATGCCCACCATCAGGAACAGGCCCGCCGCCACCAGACCGTGGCTGACCATCTGGATCACCGCCCCCTGGATGCCGGTCAACTCCAGGCTCAGCAGGCCCAGCACCACGTAGCCCAGGTGGCTGATCGACGAGTAGGCAATGATCTTCTTGATGTCGTCCTGCACCAGGGCCAGGCAGGCGCCGTAGACGATGCTGACCACGGCGAGCGTCATCAGCGCCGGGGTGAACAGCTGCGTGGCGTCGGGGAACAGCGGGAAACCCAGTTTCATGAAGCCGTAGGTACCCATCTTCAGCAGCACGCCGGCCAGGATGACCGAGCCCGCGGTGGGCGCCTGCACGTGGGCGTCGGGCAGCCAGGTGTGCAGCGGCACCATGGGCACCTTGATGGCGAAGCTCAAGGCAAAGGCGGCCAGCAGCCAGCCCTGCACCGGCAGCGGCAGGCGCGCCTTGACCAGGTCGGCAAAGGCAAAGGACAGCGTGCCATCGGCGCCCGGCAGCGAGACCACGAGGAAGATGATGGCGGCCAGCATCAGGATGCTGCCGAAGGCCGTGTAGAGGAAGAACTTGAGGGTGGCGTAGATGCGCCGCTCGCCGCCCCAGATGCCGATCATCAGGAACATCGGGATCAGCATGGTTTCCCAGAACACGTAGAACAGGAACAGGTCCTGGGCCAGGAAGGTGCCCAGCATGGCGAACTGGATCAGCAGCACCATGGCATAGAAGAGCTTCACGTCCTGGGTGATGGCCGTGAACGCGCTGGCCGTGACCAGGGGCCCCAGAAAGGCCGTGAGCATGACCAGCAGGATGTTGTAGCCGTCCAGCCCGATGAGGTAGTTCACGCCCCAGGCGGCCACCCAGGGCACGCGGGTCTGGAACTGCAGGCCGGCGGCGTTGCTGTCGTAGCGGATGTACAGCCAGGCCGTCAGCGCCAGGCCGATCGTCATCACGACCAGCGTCAGCCTTCGCACCAGGGCGGGCTGGTCGCCGGGCACCAGCAGCAGCGCGCCCGCGCCCGCCAGCGGCAGCAAGAGGACCGCGTTCAGGACGACGGCCTCAAGCATGGCGCCAACTCCACAGCAAGGCGCCGACCAGGCCGACCAGCACCAGGCCCGCATAGGCGTGCAACTGGCCGTTCTGCAAGCGGGCGAACCAGCCGCCGCAGCGCTGGCCCAGCGCGGCCAGGCCGTCGAGGGCGCCGTCGATCAGCCGGCGGTCGACGAGGCGCAGGAAGACCGCTTCGGAGACCCAGACCAGCGGGCGGGCCAGCACCCTCTCGTACAACTCGTCGATGAAGTACTTGCCGGCCAGCCAGCGGTGCGGGCCTGCCCAGCGCAGGCCCAGGGCCCTGACCCGTGCGGGGTCGCCGCCGAACAGCCAGGCTGCCGCAGCCACGCCGGCCACGGCCAGCAGCAACGACACGACCAGCAAGGGCGTCTCGTAGGCATGCAGCTGCTCGTGCGTGGCCGGCAGCGGCAGCAGCGGTTCCAGGAAGTGCGGCACGGCCATGAAGCCGCCCACCGCCGACAGCCCGGCCAACAGCGCCAGCACGGCTGTCATGCTGGCCGGCGATTCGTGGACGTGGTGGTCGACCTCGGCTGTCATGCGCGAAGCGCCCATGAAGGCCAGCCACAACAGGCGCGTCATGTAGAAGGCGGTCATCAGGGCCGTGGCGGCCGCCACGAACCACAGCAGGGGCGAACCGCCGCGTTCGCTGGCGAAGGCGTACCAGAGGATCTCGTCCTTGCTGAAGAAGCCGGCCAGCGGCGGGATGCCTGCGATGGCCGCGGTGGCCACCGCGAAGGTGATGAAGGTGACGGGGATGCGCCGCGCCAGGCCGCCCATCTTGCGCAGGTCCTGCTCACCGCCCAGCGCGTGGATGACGCTGCCCGCGCCCAGGAACAGGCAGGCCTTGAAGAAGGCGTGGGTCATGACGTGGAAGATCGCCACGCCGTAGGCGCCCACGCCCAGGGCCAGGAACATGAAGCCCAGCTGCGAGACCGTGGAATAGGCCAGCACCTTCTTGATGTCGGTCTGCACCAGGGCCACGGTGGCGGCGAAGAAGGCGGTGGCCGTGCCGACCACGGCGATGACCGCCGAGGCCTCGGGCGCGTGCTGGTAAACGCCGGACAGGCGGGCCACGAGGTAGACGCCGGCGGTGACCATGGTGGCGGCGTGGATCAGGGCCGACACCGGCGTCGGACCGGCCATGGCGTCGGGCAGCCAGACGTGCAGCGGGATCTGCGCCGACTTGCCGGTGGCACCGATGAACAGCAGGATGCCCACCAGGCTGGCACTGACCACCGGCGCTGCCCCGCCCGTCAAGGCGAAGGCGGCGTTGATGCGGTCCATGTCCAGCGTGCCCAGGGCGGTGTACAGCAGGAACATGCCGAGCAGGAAGCCGGCGTCGCCGATGCGGTTGGTGATGAAGGCCTTCCTGCCGGCGCGCGCATTGGCCCCGTCGTCGAACCAGAAGCCGATCAGCAGGTAGCTGGCCAGCCCCACGCCCTCCCAGCCGACGAACAGCACCAGCAGCGAGCGGCCCAGCACCAGCAGCAGCATGAAGAACAGGAACAGGTTGAGGTAGGCGAAGAAGCGGCCGATGCTCTTGTCGTGGGCCATGTAACCGACGGCATAGATGTGGATCACCGAACCCACGCCCGTGACGATGAGGGCCATCACCGCGGTCAGGCGGTCGAAGTAGAAGGCGATCTCGAAAGCGCTGTTGCCGATCAGCGCCCAGCGGTAGGCCACCTCCAGCAGCGGCGCGCCCTGCGCCGACTGCAATTGCCCGAAAGCCAGCAGCACCAGGGCGAAGGACAGCAGCGGCAGCCCGCAGCCCACGGTGGTGACGAAACGCTTGCCGACCCGGTTGCCACCGAGTTGCGTGGCCAGCACGCCGTTGAGCAGAAAACCCAGCAGCGGCAGCAGGACGATGAGGGTCAGGGTGCCGGGCATGGCCGCTTCAGCCTTGCAGGTCGCCGTAGGCGGCCACGTCCAGCGTGCGCTTGTCGCGCACCAGCAGCAGCACGATGGGGATGGCCAGAGCGATCTCGACGGTGGCGACCACGAAAACCAGGAACACCAGCACGGCACCGGCCGTGTTGCCGCTTTGCTGCGAGAAGGTCACCAGGCTGAGGTTGACGCCATTGAGCATCAGCTCCATGCACATCAGCATCACCAGCACGTTGCGCCTGACGATCACGCCCAGCAGCCCCAGCGCGAAGATCGCGATGGCCAGGCCGAGCAGCAGCGAGGTCTTATCCACGGGGCGCTGCCCCCCGGCTGCGGCGGCTGACCCGGATGACGGCGAGCGCGGCCACCACGGCGGCCAGCAGCAGCACCGAGGTCAGCTCGAAGTGCAACCAGTATTCGCTCAGGAAGCTGGCCGAAAAGCGGGCAATGCCGAAGGCCGCAGCGCCCGAGCCGCTGGCAGGAACCGGTGCCACGGGCTGTGCGGCCAGCCCACCCCAGACACTGAGGCACAGCGTGCCCAGCAGCAGCACGCCCGCCACGATGCCGGGCACCAGCCAGTTCGAGTAGCGCGCCGCGACCGCTTCGCGCACCTCCAGCAGCATGATCACGTAGACCATGAACACCATCACCGTGCCGACATAGATCAGCACCTGGAAGGCGGCGATGAAATGCACCCCCAGCAGGCCGTAGATGCCGCCCAGCAAGACCATGGTCGAGATTAGGGCCATGGCCACGCGCATGGGCTGGCGCAGGACCAGCATCAGCACGGCCCCGGCCAGGGCGCCGGCACCGAACAGTACCAGCAGCAGGCTGTCGAGTTGCTGCAGCAGGGCATCAATCACGAGGGGCTCCGTTCGACGCGGGATAGGGCTTGGCCACATCGCGCTGCGGTTGCCAGTGCAGCATCTCGTCCAGAGTCAGCCACATCTGGTGGCGGTCTTCGGCCGGCAACCCCGGCACCTCCTTGGCCATGCGGATGGCGTCTTCGGGGCAGGCTTCCACGCACAGGCCGCAGAAGACGCAGCGCGAATAGTCGATCTCGAAGCGCACCGGGAACTTGGGGTGCGCCGTGTCGGCGGGGTCGAAGCCGACCTCGATCTCGATGACCTTGGCCGGGCACACGGTGGCGCACAGGTTGCACGCGATGCATTGCGGCTTGCCGTCGGGCCTTTGCGTCAGCACGTGCTTGCCGCGGTTGCGCGGTGCGTAGTCGGCGCGCGTCTCTTCCGGGTAGTAGGTGGTCAGCGCGCCCTTGCGGCCGGTCAGCCAGCGGCCCATGTTGCGCAGGAAGACGGCACTGGTGATGGCCAGGCCGCGCAGGATCTCGGGCAGGTAGGCGCGCTCCCAGGCCGACATCTGCGGCTCGTTCCAGTAGGTCTTGCGCTTGTAGGGTGTCATCCCGGACCCCCTGTGTGGTGCGACCACACCAGCACCGCCGTGAGCGTCAAATTGGCCAGGGCCAGCGGCAGCAGGAACTTCCAGGCGAAGGCCAGCACCTGGTCGTAGCGGAAGCGCGGCAGGGTCCAGCGGATCAGGATCTGGAAGCTGCACAGCACCAGCACCTTGAGCAGGAAGACCACCACCTGCGTCACCACCACCACGCCGTGGCTGAGCGCCCAGGTGCCGCCGCCCGGCCAGGTGAAGCCCTGGTCGTTCATGTAGGGCAGGTTGTAGCCGCCCAGGAACAGGGTCGCGAACAGCGCGCCGATGATGGCGATCTCGATGAATTCGGCGAACATGAATAGGCCCATCTTCATCGCGCTGTACTCGGTGTAGTAGCCGGCGATGAGTTCCGACTCGGCCTCGGGCAGGTCGAAGGGGATGCGCTTGTTCTCGGCGATGGCCGCGGTCAGGAAGAGCACCGCAGCGAAGGGCTGGTAGACCACGCCCCAGGCCGGCAGGAAGCCCAAGGTGACGCCCGACTGCTGGCGCACCATGGCGTCGAGGTCGACGGTGCCGAAGATGAGGATCAGGCCCAGCACCGTCAGGCCCATCACCAGTTCGTAGGAGATCATCTGCGAGCCGGCGCGCAGCCCGCCGAGCAGCGAGAACTTGTTGGCCGAGGACCAGCCCGCCAGCATGCTGCCGATGATGGTCAGGCCGCTGAAGGCAAAGACGATCAGCAGGCCGGCGTCCAGCTTGGCGATCTGCATGGAATACGTGCGGCCACCGAACCAGTCGGCCAGCGCCGGGAACAGGCGGCCGGGGTCGAGCAGGCCGCCGAAGGGCACCACGCTGAACACCAGCAGCACCGGCGTGAACACCACCCAGGGCGCCACGGCGTAGGCGATGGCGTCGTAGGTGCGCGGCTTGAAGTCTTCCTTGACCAGCATCTTGATGCCGTCGGCAATGCCGTGGAACAAGCCCAGCCAGACCAGCTTGATCTGGGTGTGGGGGATGCGGATGTAGGCCCGGTTGGCGCCGATGCGGTCGGACATCACGGCCGCCTGCTTGCGCTCGACCCAGGTCAGCACGGTGCCGAAGGTCACCAGCATCACCACCGCGTAGGCGACGAAGATGGCGTGGACGAGCAGGTCCTGCTTCACGCCAGCGCCTTCAGGGGCATCGCGCCGAGGGCCTCGAACAGCCCCTGGGCGTCGGCCACCCCGGGCGGTTTCGGGAAGCAGGCCGTGAAGGCGCTGTTGACGCCCTGGAAGTTCGTGTAGTGGCCATTGCGTTCGGTCTGCACGCTGATCGGCAGGAACACGTCGGCGTGGCCGTTCTCGGCTTGCAGGTAACTGTTCAGGTGGACGATGCGGGCCTGCGGTGGCAGTTGCGCGAAGCTGAAACCCTCGCCCCAGACCAGCACCAGGTCGGTGTCGGCCGCGAAGGCCCTTTGGGGGTCCTGGGGCAGGGCGTCGAAGAGCGCCCGTGCGCCCGTGGTGTTGGGGTTCTTGTCGGGCCGAATCAGCAGCCCGTCTTGCAGAACCTCGCCCGGCGCCGCCTGGCAGTCAGGCTTGACGAAGCAGCGCATGCGCGGGCCCAGGGCCTGTGCAAAGGCCGCCAGTTCCTCGTTGGAGGCCCAACTGGACACCAGCGCCATCGGCCGACGCGCCACGGCGATCAGCGCCTGCGCTGCGGCGATGGCCTGTTGCAGATCGGTCGGCCGCCCTTTCAGCAGGGCCTGCGTGGCGCGCGCGCGTTCGAAGATCTGCGCCAGGTCGCGGCCCTTGTTGCAGATCCACGGCCCGTTGACGGACGGGTTCTCCAAGGGCGTGACGCGGTCGATGCGCGCATTGCGGCGGGCGTCGAGCGCCTGCAACCGCCATTCGCTCTTGCGGTGCCAGATGTTGATGCTGCAGCCGCGTTCGCAGCCCGGGCAGACCGAGGGCGTGGGCTTCAGGTACCACACGCGCGTCTGGTGCAGCGTGGCCTTGGCCAGCAAGGCACCCACCGGGCAGAGGTCGATGACGTTGTCAGAATAGGCGTCGGACTCGAAGGCGCCGTCGCTCACGGCACGGATCAGCGAGTGGTCGCCGCGGTCCTGCACGCCCAGGGCGTGCGACTTCGAGACTTCGCTGGTGAAGCGCACGCAGCGCGTGCACAAGATGCAGCGCTCGTTGTCCAGCACGATGCGCGACGACAGGTCGTGGTGCTTGGTGGCGTGCACCTTGGCGTCGATGGAGATCGACGGTGAGCCGTTGTAAGCGTAGTGGTAGTCCTGCAGCTTGCACTCGCCGGCCTTGTCGCAGATACCGCAGTCCACCGGGTGGTTCAGCGTCACGAACTGCAGCGTTTCCTTGCGCCGGGCCCGCACCTTGGCCGAATCGGTGAATACGCGCAGCCCCTTGGTGACCGGCATGTTGCAGGCGATGTCGAGCCAGCCTTCGCCTTCGGCCTGGCCCTCGGCGGCCACTTCGACCATGCAGATGCGGCAGTTGCCGGGCACCGAGAGTGCCGGGTGCCAGCAGAAGTAGGGGATGAAGTAGCCGTGCGCCGTGGCGGCCTGCATCACGGTCTGCTGGTCTTCGGCCTGCACCGCGTTGCCGTTGATGAAGAACTCAGGCATGCGCCGCCTCCTGTTCTTCCACTTCCAGCCGCCCGCCGAATTTCGAGCGCTTGTGCAGGATGAAGTACTCGAACTCGTCGCGGTACTTGGCCAGGATGCCCAGCGTGGCGTAGCCCGCTGCATCGCCCATGCCGCAGATGGTGGTGCCGTCGTTGGCCCGGCTGATGCGCGCCAGTTGTTCGATGTCTTCGGGGCGGCCCTGGCCGGCCACGATGCGGTCGATGATGCGGTGCATCCAGCCCATGCCTTCGCGGCAGGGCGTGCACTGGCCGCAGCTTTCGTGGTGGTAAAAGCGCAGCAGGATCTGCAGCAGGCGCACCATGCAGGTCCCTTCGGCGATGACCACCATGCCGCCCGAGCCGACGCCCGAACCGGCCGCCGTCAGCGAGGCGTGGTCGTAGGTCACGGTCGCGATCTCGGCGGCCGTCAGCACCTTGGTCGAGATGCCGCCGGGCACGATGCACTTGAGCCGTCCGCCGCCGAGCACGCCGCCGCAGTCGTCATTGATGAATTGGGCCAGCGGGTAGCCATACTCGACCTCGTAGACGCCGGGCTTGTTGACATGGCCCGAGATCGACACCAACTGCGTGCCCGGGCTCTTGGCCGTGCCGACTCTGCGGAACGCTTCGCCCCCCTGCGCGACGATGGCGGTGACGTTGGCCAGCGTCTCGACGTTGTTGATGACGGTCGGCCGCTGGTAGAGGCCGCGCACCGTCAACCGGGGTGGGCGGTTGCGCGGATAGCCCTTCTTGCCCTCGATGGAGGTGATCAGGGCCGAGGCCTCGCCGCAGACATAGCTGCCGGCGCCGCGGTAGATGACGATGTCGCAGGCGAAGTCGCTGCCTTCACGGGCCTGGCCAACGGGCTGGCCCAAGTAGCCCGCCGCGTAGGCCTCTTCCACCGCCGCGGCCAGGCGCCGGTAGGGCAGGTCGAATTCGCCACGGATGTAGACGAAGGCGTGGCGCACCTGCAGGGCGTAGGCGGAGATCAGCATCGATTCCAGCAACAGATGCGGCGCGTTCTCCAGGATCCAGCGGTCCTTGAAGGTGCCCGGTTCGCCTTCATCGGCGTTGGCGCACAGGTAGTGCGGCTGCGCGTCGTTGAGCTTGATCACGCCCCACTTGCGGCCCGCCGGGAAGGCCGCGCCGCCGTGGCCCAGGATGCCGGAGGCGAGCACTTCCTTGGTGACTTGCTCGGGCCGCATCTCGCGCAGCACCTTCGCCAGCGTCTGATAGCCACCCCGCGCCCGGTAGTCGACCAGGCTGTGCGAGGTCGCCGTGACCGGGAAATTCATGATCACCTTGCGGCCGTTCATGTCGGCAGCCCTGCGATCAGCGCGTCGAGCTTGGCGGCGTCCATGTTTTCCAGGTAGGCGTCGTTCAGCATGACCACGGGTGCGGTGCCACAGGACCCCAGGCACTCGACCGTGCTCAGCGTGTAGCGGCCATCGGCCGTGGTCTGACCCGGCTGCACGCCCAGCTTGTGGCACAGGTGGTCGATGACGCGCTCCGCGCCGTGCATCGAACAGCTCAGGTTGCGGCAGGCCTGCAGATGCCACAGTCCGATGGGTGCGCGGCGGAACTGGGTGTAGTGCGCCAGCACCTCTTCGATCTGGATGCGCGGCACGCCGAGGTAGGCGGTCAAGCCGGCGATGTCGTCGTCGGCGACAAAGCCGCGGTCTTCCTGGATGCGGCGCAGGCAAGGCAGCACCAGCGACGAGGTCGCCTCGGCCGGGTATCGCCGGCGCATCGAATCGAATTCGGGCAAGAGGTGTTTCATCGCACGCCTAGCGATCACACTCGCCGCCGATCATGTTGATCGAGCCGAAAGTGGGCACGATGTCGGCCAATTGGCCGCCGTTCATCATCAGGTGCGCGCCGCCCATGTGCACGAAGCTGGGGGCGCGGCAGTGCACCTTGTAGGGTGTGCCGCCCCCCGTGCTGACGAGGTAGAAACCCAGCTCGCCGTTGGGCGCCTCGTGCGCCACGTAGATGTCGCCAGCGGGCACCACCGGCCCGTCCATCACCAGCTTGAAGTGGTTGATCAGCGACTCGATCTCGCTGTAGACCAGGGCCTTGTCGGGGAAGCTGCAGCGGCGGTCGTCGACATTCAGAGGGCCGGTCATGGCGGGCGACTGCAGCATCTCGCTGAGCTGCCGCATCATGTAGACCGACTCGTCCATCTCGCGCATGCGCACGAAATAGCGGTCGTAGTTGTCGCCGTTGATGCCCACCGGGATGTCGAAGTCGAGTTCGGCGTAGGCCAGGTAGGGCGTGTCCTTGCGCAGGTCGCGCGCCACGCCGGTGCTGCGCAGGATCACGCCGGTGCAGCCGTAGCTCAGCGCATCGGCCGTGCTGATCACCCCCACGTTGCGCATGCGGTCGATGAAGATGCGGTTGCGGTCGACCAGCGCATGCACGCGGGCGATGAAATCTTCGTACTGCTTGAAGATGGCTTCCAGGCGCAGCAGCCAGCCCTCGGGC
Source organism: Rubrivivax sp. (assembly GCA_040400915.1). Taxonomy (GTDB): domain Bacteria; phylum Pseudomonadota; class Gammaproteobacteria; order Burkholderiales; family Burkholderiaceae_C; genus Rubrivivax. The sequence continues at coordinate 179,893 of JBBAPI010000003.1, read as the reverse complement.
AGGTCGCGCGCCAGGCCGCCGATGCGGCCGTAGCTGTAGGTCACGCGGGCGCCTGTCAGCGCGGCCAGGTGCTCGTACATGTGGTCGCGCACCATCACCAGGTACAGGAAGGCCGTCATCGCGCCCAGTTCCATCAGTCCGGCCGCCAGGCAGGTGAGGTGGTCGACCAGGCGCGAATACTCAGCCAGCAGCGTGCGCAGCAGCTTGCAGCGTGGCGTGATCTGCACGCCCATCAATAGCTCCACCGCGTCGCAATAGGTGAAGGTGTTGACGAGTGCCGACACGTAGTTCAGCCGGTCCACGTACGGGATCAGGTTGTGCCAGGTGTGGTCCTCGCACTCCTTCTCGAAACCGCGGTGCAGGTAGCCGCAGTGCACGTCGGTGCGCAGCACGCGCTCGCCGTCCAGTTCCGCAATGATCTGCACCGTGCCGTGTGTGGCCGGGTGGCTGGGGCCGATGTTGACGATGACCGAGTCCTCACGCAGCGTGCCTTCGAAGATCGAGCGAACGGGGTTCGCGATCGGCGAGACGGCGGGGCGGAAGGGCGTGTCCAAGGGCTGGCGCTCAGTTGATGTGGGGCACCAGCGGCTGCTCTTGCCGTTTCGGGTAGTCCTTGCGCAGCGGATGGCCCTTGAAGCCTTCGTACAGCAGGATGGGGCGCAGATCGGCGTTGCCGTGGAAGCCGATGCCGAACATGTCGTGGCACTCGCGTTCCATGATGGCGGCCGAGCCGTACAGCGAAATCAAGCTGTCCACCGCGGGCTCGACTTCGCTGACACGGGTTTTCAGACGCACGCGCTGCTTGTGCGTCGTGCTGTAGAAGTGGTGAACGACCTCGAAGCGTGGCGTTTGCCCCAGCCAGTCCACGGCCGTCACGTCCAGGAAGATGTCGAAAGCGAATTCGGCTTTCAGGCGCTGCGCGGTGCGCAGCAACTCGCCGGGATTCAGCGTGAAAACCAACATGCCGTGTGAGACCAGCGCAGGCCCCGCAGCGGGCACCAGATCGGCGGCCAGTGCTTCGAAAATGGGCTGGTCCATGGTCAGAAGCGCCCACTCAAGATGGGGTGGCTGGAGCGCGCGATCTGGTCCTGCAACTGCATGATCCCGTCGATCACCATCTCGGGCCGCGGCGGGCAACCGGGGATGTAGATGTCCACGGGGATGACGCGGTCGATGCCCGGCAGCGCCGCGTAGTTCTGGTAAAAGCCGCCGCTGGTGGCGCACACGCCGAAGGCCATCACCCACTTGGGTTCGCACATCTGCTCAAAAACTTTCAGCAGGATGGGCGCCTGCTTGTGCGTGACCGTGCCCACCACCATCAGCAGGTCGGCCTGGCGCGGCGAGAAGCGCGGCAACGCTGCACCGAAGCGGTCGGTGTCGTAGGGCGTGGCGCTGACCGCCATGAACTCCATCGCGCAGCAGGCGGTGACGAAGGGGTAGGGAAAGATCGAGAACTTGCGCGCCCAGCCGATCAACTCGTCCTTGCGCGTGGTCAGCATCTCGAAAGCGCCGTCCTTGCTGTGGTCGGCCGGAACGATGGGTATGGTGCGGCTGTACATGGCGGCCTACTCCGTCACCGCTTCGATGAGCCGCGCCTGGTAGACATACATCACGATCAGCACCAGCAGGGCCATGAAGCCCAGGAAGGTCAGCAGCAGCGGCGTGGTCAGGGGCTGCGCGGCCAGCGCCCAGATGAACAGGAACACCGTCTCCAGGTCGAACAGGATGAAGACGATGGCCACCGCGTAGTACTTGACGGGCACGGCCTTGACGTTGACCGTGCTGACCGGCGTGGCGCCGCATTCGAAGGGTTCCAGCTTGGTGGCCGTGGTCACGGGCCTGGGCCCCAGCACCCCGTTCAGCAGCAGCGTGATGGCCACGAAGCCGAGGATGGCGCCCAGGTAGAGCAGGAAGATGACGTAGGGGTTCAAAGGCCGCCTTGGTCTGGCATCCCCAGCCATGGAGGCTGGTGTCCGACTACTCAACGGGATTCAGGCTAAGGGCGCGATCGGGGCCGGCTCTTGCTACAGATCAAGTTCGGTCTTGAGGGGACTTCAATAGCGGTAGCGCAGCGCCAGCTTGAACACGGCCACGTTGTAGTGCGGCGCCTGCACGCCCAGCGACAGCAGGTTCTGGACGGTGGCGGGCCAGACGCCGTCCAGGCGCCAGTCCTGCGAGGTGTAGCGCTCTTGCCCCAGGGCGACGTCCAGCCAGAGCTGGTCCTGGAGCTTGTAGTTCGCAGTCAGCTTGACGCTGTCCAGTGCCGTCTTGGCAGCCGGGAACAAGGGGTCGTTGCTGGCTGTCTCGACGGTCACGTCGCTGCTCGAACGCGAACTGGTGATATCGGCAGCCACCGTGAACCGGTCGGCGATGACGACGTGCTTGAGGCTGAGGCCCAGGACGTTGAAGCGGTCCTGGTTGCGGGCTGTCCAGTCCGGTGCGCCACCCGATGTGCTGCCGGCCTGGTCCGACCGCATGCGCTCGGTCTGGGCAAACAGGGTCAGCCGGGTGTGCTCGGCCAGCGCCGCCGAAACGTCCACGCCGACACTCGCGTTGCGTGCGCTTTGCAAGCCGACCATCGACGCACCGTAGTCGTCCCTGGACCCTTCCAGGCTCAGACCGAGTCCGACCTTGTCGCTGACGGCGATGTCGGCCCGCAAGGCCGCGCTGTCACGCTGGCGGTCGGCCAGGTTGTACTTGCGCAGCAAGGGATTTTCGGGCGCACCGAACCAGATGGCAGTGCCGTAGGGCGAGTGCTTGCGGTCGCCATGGGCCAGCTTCAGTGCCAGCGACAAGTTGTCGAGCGCTTGCGCGCCGGCGCGGCCCCAGACCGTGGTTTCACGGGTCGTCACGACCTCGGTATACGGACGCTGGCGGTTGTCCTGGTCGATGCCGGCGTTGAGTTTCAGGGACGGTGTGGCGCGGTATTCGGCGCCCAGCTTCAAGCGGTCCTGCGTCAGGCTGAAAGCCACGTTCTTGCGCACCAGGGGGTCCACGAAGATGTCACCGGTGACCTGCTGGACGCCGCGCACGCTGGTCTGGTTGTCGCGCACATCGCGCGCGTAGAGCGCCGTCAGCCTCACCTTGTCGGAGGGCATGGCCGAGAGCTTGACGTTGGCGTTGAAGGTGTCCACCTGCCCATCCAGGGAAGGCGCCGGCAGCGCCGGCAGGCCCGCAGCCAGCCCGGCATTCAGCGTCGACGGCAGGAAGGCGGCGTTCTGCGTCAGCCGACCGTAGGCGAAGTCGGCACTGGCGCGCAGGCTGGGCGTGATGTCGTAGCCCGCCGAGCCCGTGACCTGCTGCAGCACGTTGTCGGGCGCCAGGGCCAACTGACCGCGCGTGGCGCCGGGTACCACCGGCCAGTAGGGGTTGCTCCAGGTCAGGTCGGTGGCCGCGTTGCTGAAGCGCGAGATCGAATAGCCGAGCGCGGCCTGCACCTGGTGCGTGGCGTAGGCGGCCGACAGCTCGAATTGCTCGGTGACCTGATCCACCGGCGCCACCAGTTGCGAAGCACTGGCAATGAAGGAGCCGGTGGTGGGCCGGGTGCCGTCACGCACGTCGCGCCTGAATCCGGCCCGCAGCGTCCAGTCGGCCATGGCCAGCCAGGTGCCGCCCAGGTCCAGTCGCGACTGCTTGTAGCTGATGGCCACCGGCTGCAGCGTGGCGGCCAGGGGCATGGCTGACGTTCCGGCCGCCGGGAAGCCTGGCGGTGTCGTCGGCAGGGTCAGACTGGCGCCGCCCACGCCCAGGAAGGAGGTCATCGCGCCGTCTGAAAACCAGCGGGGAATTTCGCCGTAAGCCAGCTGCAGCGTGAACAGGCCTTCCAGGCCACCGCGGGCGCTGAGGCTGCGCGTGTCCAGGCCGAGATCGCTGGCCAGCAGGTCGGCGTAGGCGCCCGACTCGTCGCGGACTTGCAGCGAGCCGCCGAGATCCAGGTAGGCGCCCTTCTTCTGCAGCCCGGTGGCGTCGCCGAACTTGGCGGACTCGTCGGACACCGAAGCCACCCCGACCTGCACGCTGCCGGTGCTGCCCTTGGGGTAGGGGCAGGCCGTGCACTTCCAGTTCGACGTGTCCGGCGCGGCGCGGGCCGCCCCGCCATAGGTCAGCAGGTCGAGCGCTGCAAGCAGGGACAGGGGGATCAAGAGCGGGCTGGTGGGTCTCATGTTCGCTTCCGGTTCGATGGGTGGGGCCGCTGGCGCCGGCAGGGCGGACGCCGAGCCGTTCAGCGCATCAACTTGGCGCCAGAAGGGTGGTTGGAGCCGTGCACCTGGGTGTGGCAGTTGATGCAACTGCTGCCGACCAGAAAGATCGCTCCGCCGCCGCCATGGCCCGGCAGGCCGGCGCCCGTGCGCGCCACTGAAGGGTGGCCGGCCGGGCTGTGGCACTGCTGGCAGAGCAGGGGCGGGCTCTTCGTCAACAGGGCGGGGCGCACCGAGCCGTGCGCGATGTGGCACAGCGAGCAGTCCTCGGCCACCGGTGCGTGCTCCCAGAGCAGCGGCCCGCGCTTCTCGGCATGGCAGCTGGTGCAGGTCTGGTTGAGCGTCGGCTTGACCAGCAGGGATGGCGCCGCCGAGCCGTGGGCGCTGTGGCAGCCGCTGCAGGACATCATGCCCTGGCGCACCGGGTGCGTCGACGTCTTATGGAAGTCGGCCCGCTGCCCCTTGTGGCAGCTCAGGCAGACATCGGCTTCGCCGGCCTTGGTCAGCACGGCGTCGCGCTCGCGGTGGATCTTGTGGCAATCGGTGCAGGCCAGATTGCCGCGCTCGTGGGCCCCGGCATGCCAGCCGGTGCGTGCCATGCCGTTGTGGCAGGCCATGCAGGTGTCATTGCGCTGCTGCAGCGTGAAGGTCGAGTCGCGCTCGAAGGTGTTGATGGCGGCGGGTTTCTTGTTTTTCGCGTGGGCCGCGCCCGGGCCGTGGCAGGCCTCGCACTGCAGGCCGCCGGCGCCGAAGGGCGCGCGCTGGTTGCCGCGCTGGCCGTGCGGGGTCTTGAAGAGGGCCGAGGCTGAATAGCCGGCCGTCTCGTCGTCGTGGCAGCCCAGGCAGGTGTCGGCGCCTTCCTGGCTGTACTGACCGATCAGCCCCTGGGCTGCCGAAGCGGCGGCGGCAGGCTGTGCGCCGGCCGGGGGCTGCCACATCAAGCCGCCGAGCAACAAGACCGCGCAAAGCAGGTTCTTGAGCGTGTTCATGGAGGTCTGCCTGTTGTTGGAGGTCGGTTGGGGCGCTTGCTGGCGTGGTGCCGTGGCGCGCCGCTGTGCGGGCGGGCGGTCTTCATGCCTTGGGCTTGGGCGGGTGCTTCTGCAAGGCGATGATCTGGTTCTTGATCGACAGGTAGGGCCCGACCGGCAGCACGTTGCGGTTCACCAGTTCGGCCTTGCTCAGGTAGGGCCTGCCGGCGACGATCCGGTCGGCCTCCGCGTCGCCGATGCCGGTGAGCGTCTTCAACGCCTTGCGGCTGGCGCTGTTGATGTCGATGCGCTGGACCGGCGTTGGCGGCGCTTTCCTCTTCGCCGCCGGCGCCGAGGCCGCGCCGTGGGGCATAGCGGCACTGGCCCCCTGAACGGGCGCGCCAGCAGCCCGGGCCGCCAGCCCGGGCACCACGGCCATCAGGGCCAGCACCAGTCCCATGAGCCGGTTGCGACCCGGGCCCTCTGTGATCATCGTCAGACCCATGCTGGAACTCCGATCGTTGAAGGCCGCGCCAGCGGCCGGCCCTGCAAAAAAAGACAACCCGGGGGCGTGAGCCCTCCCGGGTTGCTTGCGGCGGCGGTGGAATCAGGCCCACCGCACGCTGGCTTGCGACTCACGCGGGGCCGCTCATCTCACTTCGAGTGCATCACGGCGATGTCCGCAACCCGACCCTTGCCATGGCAGATCAGACAGGTCTCGTTGGTTGCCAGCCCTGTGCTGCGTGATGCATACACCGCACCGCCGTTGAGCACGTAATGCGACTGGTTGTCGGCCGTCACGTGGCAACCGAAGCAGGCGTTGACGGTCGGTGAATTGACCAGCGAAACCGGGTCGGCCGGCAGCGTGCCGCCGGCGGCGATGCTGTACGGCGTGCCATCGGGCTTGCACCCGCTGGATGTCGTCAGGCCGGCATTGAAGGTGAAGCCGACACCGAAGTTGTTGCCCGTCGCACCACTGGCATTGGCCAGCGGCAGGATGTTCGGCGACAAGGAGAAAGCCCCCACGTCGGTCTGCGCGGCACTCGTCCCCAGGCTTGCGCAGGCCGCGCCGGAGTAGGTCGTGTAGGTGCCGCCCACCGTGCCGGTGAACTTGCCGGTGGCCACGGTGCGGAACAGGCGGTTGTCGGCAGCCGAGGCTGAAGCCGTGGCCGAGAAGTCGTAGGTTCCCGGCAGGTGGCAGGTTTCGCACTGGTTCAGCACGCCGGGGTAGCCGATCTTCCAGAAGCCGTCCGCCGTCGAGGCCGCGTGCCAGGTGAAGTTGCCGGTTGCCCCCCGCTTCGCCGCGCCGTGGATGCCGTGGATGAAGCTGGTGGAGTCGGCCGACCACCCGCTGCTGGTCTGGTTCGGGCGGTGGCACCACGAGCAGGTCGTGCCGTCGTTGCGTTGGCCGGCATGGAAGGCATCTTCGGTGAAGGTGCCCAGTTCCTGGTGACAGGCATTGCAGCGCGCGTCCTCGACGATGGCGCGGCGCCCGGTGTAGCCGGTGGCCACCTTCTGGGCGTTCGGCGCGATCACGATCAGGCCGCCCTGCTTGTTGGTCTGCCCGACGGCGGTAGCGGCCGTCACCGGGTAGCCGGCCAGGTTGGTCTGGGTCAGCGGCAGCGTGCTGGTCACGTTGTAGGTGTAGCCCAGGCCGCCCGTCAGCATCACCGCGCTGTCGGGGACGCTCACCCCGGTCAGGGTGACGGTGTAGTAGCCGTTGGCGTCAGGGCCTGTCATCGTGCCGGCACCGGTGCCGGTCGCCGTGCCGTTCCAGATCTTCTTCAACCAGCCCGAAACGGACACGTTGAAGTCGGCCGGCTTGGCGATGCCGTCCTGTGGCACCGCGAAGACGAAGTAGGCACTGGGCGCGCCCATGAAGTTATCCCAGATTTCCTTGTCGCCCGTGGCCGGGTTGGCCGCGGCGCTGGCAAAGACATTCAGGTCGGCGCGCACCCCGTTCTGCAGCAGGCGAAACACCATCACCGGCTGCTTGCTGGCATTGCGCGTGACGCTCTGCAGGTCGTAGCTGACCTTGATGGCGCCCGCCGGCAGACGCGAGGTGTTGGACGCGATCCAGGCGGCGTTGGTATTGGCATTCGACTGGCCGGCCAGCAGGGCGTTGCCCGGATTCGGCGGCGTCACCGGCAGGTGGTTCACGTCCACGTCGGTGACTGTGGCGCCGGGCTTGTGGCACAGCGCGCACAGCGTATCGTCGGGTTGCGCACCGGCCGGGTGGGCGTTGGGCGTGGAGGTCAGGCCGGCAGCCGCATCGGCGATCGTCACGCCCGTGCCGGTGGCGAAGTTGATGCCGTCGTGGCAGGAACCGCAGGCCAGACGGCTGGGTGCATTCTTCCAGTTGTCGCCCTGCGGCGTCGGCGCGGTCGAGGTCGCAGAACCGTCGTGGCACTTGGTGCAGTTGCGGATGTCCTGCGAGTACTTCGTCTCGTTCAGGGCAACGCCGGCATAGTTGTAGTTCTGGTTGACCAGCAACTCACCCGCGTGGATCTTGTGGATGAAGTTCGGCAGGTTGCCCAAGGCGCGACCGTCCAGCTGGCTGGTGCCACTGGTGAAGGTCTTGATGGCGCCATTGGCGGTGGAGGTGGCCTCGGTGGTGCCGTACTTGCGCTGGTCGGTGTGGCAGACCACGCAATAGGCCACGTTGTTGCGGCTGCCGCCGTGGAAGCCGGCGGAGTCGGAGGCCACGCTGGCGCCCGGTATGCCGCCCAGCTTGCGGTGGCACTCTTCGCACTTGGCGTTGGCGACGATGACGCGGCTGGCGTCGGTGGCTGTCACGGGCTTGCCGGTGGCCGGGATGAAGTCGTAGACCACGTCGACGGGCTTCTTCATCGGCACCCCCGTGGCCACCAGCGACGAGGTGGCGCCGGTCGGCGTGTTGCTGCCCGTGCCGGGTGCGTTGCCCGAGAGCTGGATGGTCAGGCGGTGGGTCAAGGCGGCGTTGTAGGACAGGTCGCCCAGGTCGGCCTTGTTGTTCGTCCCGGTGACGGTCATGGCGTCGACCTGATCCTTGATCTTGGTGACGTCGCGGTGGAAGGTGTACTTGTAGCTGCCGTCGCCGTTGTCCACCAGGGTCCCGGTGTTGTCGGTGCTGGGCTTGGTGGGCGCGGCTGCGGTGGTGGTGGTCGGCACCGTGGTCACCATATAGCTCACCCACCGGCTGGGGCTGCCGTTGCTGCCCGGCACCAGCTTGGCCAGCGAGAAGGCCAGGTTGGGCAGGCTGGCAACGGTGGCGGTGGCGCTCTTGCTGGTGTTGCCCAGGCCGGTGACGGCCCTGCCGTAGCCGTCCGTCACGGTGAAGTTCACGACCGGCGGGCTGGCGATGGTGACGCTGGAGATGGTCACCGTGGGCTCCATCGCAGCCCAGGCAGCGGCATTCGCGGAGATGGCGCTGGCGTTGTTCAGCGCATTGGTGCCCACCGCCAACGAAGAGCCCCCGCTGGAACCGGTCGAGCCGGAGGGGCCGGTCGGGCCGGCTGGGCCCGCAGCGCCCGCAGCACCCGTGGCACCGGCCGGGCCGGCAGGACCGGCTGCGCCATCACTGCCGCCGCAACCCGACAGGGTCAAGGCAGCCAGGCTGATAGCAGCCAGCGCCAGCCAGTTGCGGTTCTTCAATGTGTCCATCGGTTTCTCCCGGAGGTGTGGAGCGGCCAAGACGTGAACTGCAAGGGACTGACTGCGACGGGTCTTCTGTGTCGGGCTGGCCTCACCCGCCTTCGGCGAATCAGAACCGGGCCTGGTACAGCCGGGGCTTGGGGCTGCCCCTGTTCGATGGCCGAGTCTAGAAGTCCGTCTGGCCGGAAACTTGATCCAGATCAGTTCGCCTGTGGCGCCGAATTGGGGGCTACATCGACCGCAGACGCCGGACGCGTCAGCACTGCGGCCTTCTCAGGCGCCTTCGGCTCTTCGGGTTCCTTGTGCGCCACGCCGGTGTGGCACTCGATGCAGGTCGCCTTGCCGGCCGTGTACTTCTTGTGCCCCTTGACGGCGTCTTCCGACTGCTTCTTGTTGTCCCAGGCCAGGGGGTCGTGGCAGCTGCGGCAGTTGGCCGAGTTGTTCTCTTTCATTTCGTCCCACACGATGTTGGCCAGGCGCCAGCGTTCCTGGTCGAACTTCTCCTGCGTGGAGATGGTGCCGCGCAACTCGGCCACGGCATCGGTGATGCCGGCCTTGGCCTTGTAGAACAGCACCTTGGGGTAGGCGTGGGGGATGTGGCAGTCGTGGCAATTGGCGCGCACACCGGTGCGGTTGCTGTAATGCGCCGACAGCTTGTGTTCGGGGAAGACGAAGTTCTCGTGCGAGTGGCAAGCGGTGCCGCAGAACGCGTCGGTGCCCGTCGCGTACAGCGCCACCTGGGTGCCGATCACGGTGGTCGCGCCGACCACGCAACCGATCAGCAACAGCGCGAAGATCGACCATTTCGCCGATGGCGAAAAAAGCCAGCGGAAGCATCGGCGCCAGACGCCGGGGTTGTTGACTTCGGCCATGCGGTCGCTCCTGTTGCCTTGAGGTCCAAGCGCACCTTACGGGCGCAGGCCCAGCGCGCTCTTGCGTTAGGTCAACTTGCGACGGGAGCCCCGCGGCTCGGCGGGGCGCTGGCTACTTGGACGACAGCACGATGGCCGCGATGGCCTTGAGATCGGCGTCGCTGGCGGCGACCTTCTTGTGGTCGTCTTCGTCACCCACCTTGCCGCCGTTCTTCAACTGCAGGAAGATCTTGTTGGGTGCTTCGGCGTTGCCCTTGTACTTGGTGGCGACCGAGGCCCAGGACGGGCCCTTCTTGGTGGTCGTCGCGGTGTGGCACTTGTTGCACTTTTCGGCCGCGATGATGTCTTCCGCCGAGCCGGCGAGGGCAGGGCCGCTGAGGGCGACGACGACGGCCGCGAGGGCGGTGGACGCAAGTTTCATGGATCGGTCTCCGGTTGCAAGCACAGGCTGTGAACCCACAACGGACTTCGGCCCCGCAGGCCCGGCCGTCGCGAGCGGACAGCGTCAATTCTGGCCGTCGAGCGGCCGCTTGTGACCCCGACTCGCCTGGACCTTGATCTGCATCAGATTGCGCCCTTGTCGGTGGCGCGCAACGGGGCATCACCTCGGCGGCGATGAGCAGACTCGGTTCGTGCAGCCGCAGGCTGAGGCTGTTGAAGCTGCGCGTGAGGAAGAGGATGCGGATGCGCATCGCGCTTCTTCATCAGATGCGCGGCCAGGGCGTGCCGTCGGACCTTGACCCCCGTCAACTGTCGCCGGCCCCGGCCTTCCGATACTCCGGCAACGCCCGCAAGCACCCCGTTGACTTTGCGTTGACCTCACAGAAAGGCCGCCCCATGCCCCCACTGCTGCTCGCCCTGCTGCTCGCTGTCGCGCTGCACACCGGGGCCCTGGCGCAGTCGGTCACGGCCTTTGGTGTCTTCGACGCGGCGGTCGAGCACGTCAGCCACGTCGGGCTCGCCCGCAGCGGCCTCAACCGCATGCCCAGCCTCACCGGCAGCGTGCCGTCGCGCATCGGCTTTCGGGGCACGGAAGACCTGGGTGGCGGCCTGCACGCGGTCTTCACGCTGGAGCAGGGTTTTACGCCCGACATGGGCACGCTCAGCCAGGGCGGGCGGGCCTGGGGGCGCCAGGCCTTCGTGGGGTTGTCCGGCCCTGCGGGGCTGCTGAGCGTGGGTCGGCAGTACACCATGCTGTACTGGTCCATCCTGGAGTCCGACGTGCTCGGCCCGGCCATCTACGGCACGGGCTCGCTCGATGCCTACATCCCCAACGCCCGGGCCGACAACGCCGTGGCCTGGCGCGGCACGTTTGGCGGCTGGATGCTCGGTGCCACTTACAGCGTCGGGCGCGACGCCGTGAATGCCGGCAGCCCGGCGGGCACGAATTGTTCCGGCGAGCTGGCGGGCGATGCCTGGGCCTGCCGCGAGCAATCGGCCCTGGTCAGATACGACAGCCCGGCCTGGGGCGCGGCGCTGGCCTGGGACGAGATCCGCGGCGGCCCGGGTGCCTACGCGGCATTGACCCGCAGCGACCTGAAAGATGCCCGCCTGTCGGCCAACGGCTATGTGAAATGGTGCGACCTGAAGGCCACGCTGGGTCTCGTGCGGCGCAACAACGACGCCAGCGCGGCCACGCCGCACAGCGACCTGTGGTACCTGGGTGGCGCCTATGCCGTGACACCGCTCTGCCTGATCGACGGCGAGTGGTTGAGTCTGCGCTTCAAGGGCAGCGCTGACGGTGCGCGGCTGCTGGCTGTGCGTGCCAGCTACAGCCTGTCCCGGCGCTCGACGGCGTATGCGACGGCGGGCACCATCGCCAACGACGGCAAGCTGGCGCTGTCGGTCAGCGCCGGGGCCGGTGGCAGCAATCCGGTGGCAGGCGCCGCGCAGCGCGGCTGGACCGCCGGCCTGCGGCACGTCTTCTAGCTGGCTGTCACGGCGACACTGGCGTACCCGTCGCAAGCCTCGAGCGGCCCGCGTTGAGCCGCGCCGTCGCAGCCCGACCGGCCTGACCGGGTCAAGCTGAGTCCAACCATCCTGAACCACCATGCTAGAAAAATCACGCTCCGTTCTCGCGGTCCACAGCCTCAAGGTGTCCGTTCCCTACTACCGCGATGTGCTGGGGATGAGCGTTGACTTTGAACCTCCGGGCTGGAGTTTCTTGTCGCGTGGAAATTTCGCGGTCATGCTGGGCGAATGCCCCGACGCCCTGCCTGTCGCCGATCTGGGCGACCACTCGTATTTCGCCTACGTCACCGTCGCGGACGCGCGTGCGCTCTTCCAGGAGTTCAGCGTACGTGCCGTGGCGTTCGTCAAGCCCTTGACCGATGAGCCTTGGGGCCTGCGTGAGTTCGGCCTGCGCACATCCGATGGCCATCGCATCATGTTCGGGCAGCCCATCCCGGCAGGCGCCAGCAATGACCCGCCACAAGGGCCGTCGACCGACCCGGCACGCTAGGCCGGTCGCGCGGCCGCGCGGTGGCGCAGCCGCCTGCGATGCTGCGGAAAGTCAGCGCGGCGCCCGCACGCCAGCCAGATGCATGCCGCTGTCCAGCAACAGCAATTCGCCCGTCACGGTCCTGGCGCCGTCGACCAGCCAGACGATGGCCTCGGCCACGTCCTCGGGCGAGCACGCGCGTTCGAGCGGCACGCCGGCCTCATAACTCTGGAGACCGGCCTCGTAACCCTCTTGACCGACGCCCTGCACGAACCAGCGCGAGGTGATCAGGCCGGGGCAGACCGCGTTGACGCGGATGGCGGGCGCCAGCGTGCGGGCCAGGTGCAAGGTCATGGCATTGATCGCGCCCTTGGAAGCGATGTAGGGCATCGACGAACCGACACCCAGCGCGCCAGCCACCGACGACACATTGACGATGCTGCCTTGGGCCCGTCGCAGCGCATCGACGCAGGCGCGCACCATCTGAAAAGTGCCCAGCGTGTTGACGCCCAGGATGCGGTGGAAGGCTTCGGCGTCCAGGCTGTTCCATTCGGCCGCCTTGCCGAAGACCGAGATGCCGGCGTTGTTGACCAGCGCATCGATGCGGCCCCAGCGGTCCTGCGCCGCCTGGGCCAAGGCCCGGCAGTCGACGTCCTGGACCACGTCGCCTTGCAGCACCAGCACGTCGGCGCCGGCCGCCCGGCAACGGGTGGCGCTGGTTTCGGCTTCATCGGCGCTGCGCGAATAGTTCACCAGCACGTCGTAGCCTTTATTCGCCAGCATCAGCGCCGTGGCCGCGCCCACGCCGGTGCCGGCTCCCGTGATGAGTGCGACCTTGCGCGCTGCTGTCATGCCCGGACTCCATCGAGTGATCGTCGGGCCAGTTTAGAGGGTCGGATGGCAGTTTCTTGTGCCCCGGCACCCGCAGCGGGACACGCCAGCGTGTCCCGCGTGGCCGGTTTGGGGGCAGGCACCGGTGGCGCCCTGAAGTGACGCGATACAATGCGCGGCTGTGTTCCTCGCTCGCGGGCTGGTCTTGCCGGCCAGGGTTTTCGAGCGACCCTCGAGCAGCGGGACCCAGTTTTTAGAAACATGCATCTGGCGCGATAGCAAAGCGGTTATGCAACGGATTGCAAATCCGTCTAGTCCGGTTCGACTCCGGATCGCGCCTCCAGACAACCGAACGAAATCAACGGCCTGTGAATCGGCTGTTTTGCGTCACCTCCGACAGGCTCCAGACGCCGTCGGCTCGGCCGCTCGTTCCGGGGTCGCGCAGGACTCTTGTGCATGCCAGCGTCAGTCCGCCCACAGCGCAGGGTGCACGTCCACAGCCCATGGCGGGCCGGCTGGCGTTGCGGGCGCCGTATCCTTGCAGTGCGCCCGGATGGCGAAATCGGTAGACGCAGCAGACTTAAAATCTGCGGCCGCGAGGTGTGCGGGTTCGAGTCCCGCTCCGGGCACCACATGCTTTCCCTGGCCGTCCAAGGCCGACGCGCCTCCACTGCGGCGCGCACCGAAAAAATAGAACGACCGTTCTAATTTGTCGCCAAGGTGCCTGTCGGCAGGGGCGCCCGCGCCTAGAATCAAACGGTCAACGTTCACGTCATTCGAGCCCAGGAGCGCATTCATGAAGGTGCTGGTACCCGTCAAACGGGTGGTCGATTACAACGTCAAGGTGCGCGTCAAGAGCGACGGCACGGGCGTGGATATCGCCAACGTCAAGATGAGCATGAACCCCTTCGACGAGATCGCCGTCGAAGAGGCTGTCAGGCTGAAGGAGAAAGGCGTGGTCACCGAGATCATTGCCGTTTCTTGCGGCGTGACGCAGTGCCAGGAAACCTTGCGCACGGCCATGGCCATCGGTGCCGACCGCGCCATCCTGGTCGAATGCGCGGATGAGTTGCAGCCCCTGGCCGTGGCCAAGTTGCTGAAGGCGCTGATCGACAAGGAACAGCCCGGCATGGTCATCCTGGGCAAGCAGGCCATCGACGACGACTGCAACCAGACCGGGCAGATGCTGGCCGCCCTGGCCGGCCTGCCGCAGGGCACCTTCGCCTCGAAGGTCGAGGTCGCCGACGGTCAGATCAACGTGACGCGTGAAGTCGACGGTGGATCGGAAACGCTGAAGCTGACGCTGCCGGCCATCATCACCACCGACCTGCGCCTCAACGAGCCCCGCTACGTGACGCTGCCCAACATCATGAAGGCCAAGAAGAAGGTGCTGGAAGTCTTCAAGCCGGCCGACCTGGGCGTGGACGTCACGCCGCGCATCAAGACGCTGAAGGTCAGCGAGCCGCCCAAGCGCGGCGCCGGCATCAAGGTGCCCGATGTGGCCACCTTGGTCAGCAAACTCAAGAACGAAGCGAAGGTGATCTGAGATGGTTGCACTGGTCATTGCCGAGCACGACAACGCGTCCGTCAAGGGCGCCACATTCAACACCATCACCGCCGCGCTGCAGTGCAGCGGCGACGTTCATGTGCTGATCGCCGGTTCGGGCGCTGCCGGCGCCGCGGCCGCTGCGGCCCAGATCGCCGGTGTCGCCAAGGTGCTGCACGCCGATGCCCCGGGCCTGGACCACGGCCTGGCCGAGAGCGTGGCCGCGCAGGTCGTCGCGATCGCCGCCGCCTACAGCCACATCCTGTTTCCGGCCACGGCCAGTGGGAAGAACGTCGCGCCACGTGTCGCGGCCTTGCTGGACGTGGCGCAGATCAGCGACGCCACCCGGGTCATCAGCGCCGACACCTTCGAGCGCCCGATCTACGCCGGCAACGCCATCGCCACCGTGCAGAGCCTGGACCCCACCAAGGTCATCACCGTGCGCACCACGGGCTTCGACCCGGCGGCGGCCACGGGCGGCAGCGCGGTGGTCGAAAGCCTGACGGCGGTGGCCGCCAGTGCCTCGTCCACCTTCATCGGCAGCGAGATCGCCAAGAGCGACCGCCCGGAATTGACGGCCGCCAAGATCATCGTCAGCGGCGGCCGCGCCTTGGGCAGCAGCGAGAAGTTCAACGACGTGTTGACGCCGCTGGCTGACAAGCTGGGCGCCGCCCTGGGTGCCAGCCGCGCGGCCGTGGACGCGGGCTATGCGCCCAACGACTGGCAGGTCGGTCAGACCGGCAAGATCGTCGCGCCGCAGCTTTACGTGGCCGTCGGCATCAGCGGCGCCATCCAGCACCTGGCCGGCATGAAGGACAGCAAGGTCATCGTGGCCATCAACAAGGACGCCGAGGCCCCCATCTTCAGCGTCGCCGACTACGGCCTGGAGGCCGACCTGTTCAGCGCCGTGCCCGAACTGATCAACAGCCTGTAAGCAGGCCGCAACAGGGCGCCGACAAGGCGCCCTTTTTTTGTCCGGAGACCCCCCCATGAGCTATCGCGCACCCGTCAAGGACATGCTGTTCCTGATGAAGGAATTGGCCGGCATCGACGCCGTTGCCAGCCTGCCCGGCTTCGAAGATGCCGGCTACGACACGGCAGCCGCCGTGCTGGAGGAATGCGCCCGGTTCAACGAGGGCGTGGTCGCGCCCTTGAACTGGACCGGCGACCAGCAACCGTCATCCTTCAAGGCCGGTGTGGTGACCACCACGCCCGGCTTCAAGCAGGCTTTCCGCCAGTTCGCCGAAGGCGGCTGGCAGGGCTTGCAGCACCCGGTCGAATTCGGCGGCCAGGGCCTGCCCAAGCTGATCGGCGCGGCCTGCGGCGAGATGGTCAACAGCGCCAACATGAGCTTCGCGCTGTGCCCGCTGCTGACCGATGGCGCCATCGAGGCCATGCTGACCGCCGGCACACCCGAACAGCAGGCCACCTTCATCCCGAAGATGGTCGAAGGCGCCTGGACCGGCACCATGAACCTGACCGAGCCGCAGGCCGGCTCCGACCTGTCGATGGTGCGCACGCGCGCCGAGCCGCAGCCCGACGGCAGCTTCAAGCTCTTCGGCACCAAGATCTACATCACCTACGGTGAGCACGACATGGCGGACAACATCGTCCACCTGGTGCTGGCCCGCGTGGTCGGTGCGCCCGAAGGCGTGAAGGGCATCTCGCTCTTCATCTGCCCCAAGGTCCTGCTGAATGCCGATGGCACGCCGGGTGCGCGCAACGACGTGCATTGCGTCAGCATCGAGCACAAGCTGGGCATCAAGGCCAGCCCGACTGCGGTGCTCCAGTTCGGTGACCAAGGTGGTGCCGTGGCGACGCTCTTGGGCCAGGAAAACCGCGGCCTGGAATACATGTTCATCATGATGAACGCGGCCCGCTTTGGCGTCGGCATGCAGGGTGTGGCGCTGGCCGAACGGGCCTACCAGAAAGCCGTGCAGTACGCCCGTGACCGCGTGCAGAGCCGGCCCGTCGACGGTTCATTGAACGAGGCCGCGCCCATCATTCACCACCCCGATGTGCGCCGCATGCTGATGACCATGCGCGCCCACACCGAAGGCTGCCGCGCGATGGCGATGGTGGCGGCGGCGGCTTTCGATGCGGCCCATGCCCACCCCGACGCCGCGGTGCGCAAGCAGAACCAGGCTTACTACGAATTCATGGTGCCGCTGGTCAAGGGCCTGTCCACCGAGATGAGCCAGGAGGTGGCCAGCCTGGGTGTGCAGGTGCACGGCGGCATGGGTTTCATCGAGGAGACCGGTGCGGCGCAGTACCTGCGCGACGCCAAGATCCTGACCATCTACGAAGGCACGACGGCCATCCAGGCCAACGACCTGGTGGGCCGCAAGACCGCGCGCGACGGCGGTCAGGTGGCCAAGGCCATCGCGGCGCAGATCGCCGCCACCGAAGCCGAACTGGCGGCCCGCAGCAGCGCCGCCTGCCTGACCATGGCCGGGCGGCTGCGCGCCGGCCGCCTGGCCTTCCTGGACGCCGTGGACTTCGTCGCCGGCAACACCAAGGCCCACCCCAACGCCGTCTTCGCCGGCAGCGTGCCTTACCTGATGCTCAGCGGCACCGTGATGTGCGGCTGGCAGATGGCGCGTGCGCTGATGGCTGCCGAAGACCGCCTGGCCGAGGGTCAGGACGTCGAATTCATGAAGGCCAAGATCGCCACGGCGCGCTTCTATGGCGACCACATCCTCAACAAGGCCACGGCCCTGCGCGACAGCATCGTCGATGGGTCTGAAGCCGTCACCGCTCTCGCTCTGGAGGCTTTCTAAGATGGCTCTGCCCCCCGTTCTGCAACGCGTGCCTTTCCCCGTCATCGGCTCGCCGCTGTTCATCATCAGCAACCCCCAGCTCGTGATCGAGCAGTGCAAGGCCGGCATCGTCGGCTCGATGCCCTCGCTCAACGCGCGGCCGGCCGAACTGCTGGACGACTGGCTGGCCGAGATCACCGAAACCCTGGCTGCCTGGGACGCCGCCCACCCGGAGCAGTTGTCGGCGCCCTACGCCATCAACCAGATCGTGCACAAGACCAACGACAGGCTCGAGCACGACATGCAGGTCTGCGCCAAGTACAAGGTGCCCATCGTCATCACCAGCCTGGGTGCGCGCACCGACATCAATGAGGCGGTGCACAGCTGGGGCGGCATCGTGCTGCACGACATCATCAACAACGCCTATGCCCACAAGGCCATCGAGAAGGGCGCCGACGGCCTGATCGCCGTGGCCGCCGGTGCCGGCGGCCACGCCGGTGTGAAGAGCCCCTTCGCGCTGGTGCAGGAAATCCGCGAATGGTTCAGCGGCCCGCTGGCGCTGAGTGGTTCGATGAGCACCGGCGACAGCGTGCTGGCCGCGCAGGCCCTGGGCGCCGATTTCGCTTACATCGGTTCGGCCTTCATCGCCACCACCGAAGCCCGCGCCTCCGACGGCTACAAGCAGTGCATCGTCGACAGCAACAGCGACGACATCGTCTACAGCAATCTGTTCACTGGCGTGCACGGCAACTACCTCAAGCCCAGCGTACGCAATGCCGGCATGGACCCCGACAACCTGCCCGAGAGCGACCCCAGCAAGATGAACTTCGGCGGCGGCGCAAGCAGCAAGGCCAAGGCCTGGAAAGACATCTGGGGCTGTGGCCAGGGCATCGGCGCGGTGAAGGCGGTGGTGCCGGCCGGCGAGATGGTGGCGCGCCTGAAGCGCGAGTACGCCGTCGCCCGCGCGCGGCTGGACTGAGCGCCGTGCGGCAGCTCGTCCGCAACGCCACCGTCTTCGACAGCGCCGAGGGCGTGCTGCGGCCGGGCAGCACCCTCGTCATCGAGGGCGATCGCTTCGTTGCGGTGACCCAGGACGCCATCGAGGTGCACGACGTCGGCCGCACCATCGACGCCGAAGGGCGCGTCGTGCTGCCGGGCCTGATCGACGCCCATGTGCACGTCTCGGCGACCTCGCACGACCTGCCGGGGCTGGCCCTGCAACCGCCCTCGCTGACCGGCGCCGAGTCGTCGCAGCTGATGGCCGCGATGTTGCGCCGCGGCTTCACCAGCGTGCGCGACGCCGCCGGTGCCGATTGGGGCTTGCAGGCCGCTGTCGCACGCGGGCTGTACGAAGGGCCGCGGCTGTTCATCAGCGTGCAGCCCATCACCCAGACCGGTGGCCACGCCGACATGCGACCGCGCGGCGTGCGCAGCGAGATGTTCTGCGCCTGTGCCGGCCTGGCCCTGCTGGGCGCGGTGGCCGACGGCGTCGGCGAGGTGCGCCGCGCCGTGCGCGAGCAGGTGCGCCAGGGCGCCAACCAGATCAAGATCATGGCCGGCGGCGGCGTCAGCAGCCCGACCGACCCCATAGCCGGCACGCAGTTCTCGATGGAAGAACTGTGTGCGGCGGTCGAGGAAGCCGAGGCCGCCAACCTCTACGCACTGGCCCATGCCTACTCGCCGCGCGCCGTGACGCGCGCGGTGCAGGCCGGCGTGCGCAGCATCGAGCACGGCAACCTCATCGACGAGGCCACGGTGCGCGAGATGAAGCGCCACGGCACCTATTTCGTGCCCACGCTGGCCACCTACGCGGCGCTGGCCGACGAAGGCGCGCAACTGGGCTGGTCGGCCGAGATGCTGGACAAGCTGCGCCATGTGCAGTCACGCGGCCAGCACGCCATCGCGCTGGCCCAGGCCGAGGGCGTGACGGTGGTCTTCGGCACCGACCTGCTCGGCCACATGCATGCCCGTCAATCGACCGAATTCGCCTTGCGCAGCGCCGTGCAGACGCCGCTGCAGATCCTGCAAGGCGCCACCATCCACGCCGCGCGTCTGATGAAGCGCGAAGGCCAGATCGGCCAGATCGTGGCTGGCGCCTATGCCGACTTCTTGATGGTCGACGGCGATCCGCTGCAGGACGCCACGCTGCTGGGCGACCCGCAGAAGACCATCAAGCTGCTGATGCAGGGCGGGCGGGTGGTGCCGGGTACGACGGCGCCTTAACGCACGCTGGTGAAGCGCGCCTCGG
Organism: Rubrivivax sp.; assembly: GCA_040400915.1. GTDB lineage: Bacteria > Pseudomonadota > Gammaproteobacteria > Burkholderiales > Burkholderiaceae_C > Rubrivivax. Next base: position 160,397 of record JBBAPI010000003.1, on the reverse strand, counting down.
GTCGGTCGTCAGACCGGTGCACCGTGCTCACGCCGGCCTTCATGGCCCACGGCCGCATCTGGTGGTGGATGGGGATGACCAGCACCTCGTCACGCACGCGCACCAGTGCTTCCTTGAGCATGGCGTTGCGCTTGGCGACGTCGATCTCGGTCTTCATCGCGTCGATCAGCTTGTCGACCTGCGCATCGCTGACGCGCGAGAAATTGAAGTTGCCATCGGCGCCGCCGGTGCGCGTGCGCACGATGGACTGCAGCGTGTACTGCGCGTCATAGGTGGCCACGCCCCAGCCCAGCATGTACAGCGAGGTGTCGAAGTTCTGGAACTTCTGGCTGTAGGTGGCCATGTTCTCGGCGATCAGCTGCGCCTTGATGCCGATGCGTGCCCACATCGCGATCACCGCCTGGCAGATCTCCTCGTCGTTGACGTAGCGGTTGTTCGGGCAGTTCATGCGGAACTCGAAGCCGTCCGGGTAACCCGCCTCGGCCAGCAACTTCTTGGCGCCGTCGCTGTCCACCTTGGTCGGCACATCGATCTCGGGTGTGTGGCCGTTGACGCCCGGCGCGACCAGGATGCCGGCCGGGATGGACAGGCCGCGCATCAGGTTGCGCTGGATGGCGCCGCGGTCGATGGCCATGCTCATGGCCTGCCGCACGCGCTTGTCGGCAAAGGGGTTCTTGCCCTTCACGCTGCTGTATTTCAGCTCGGCGCTGCCGATGTCCGGCGCGAAGAAGAGGGTGCGCACCTCGGGGCCGTCGACGATCTTCAGCTTGGGGTCGGCGCGCAGGCGGGCCACGTCCTGCGTGGGCAGGTCGGTCAGCAGGTCCACGTCGCCCGACAGCAGGGCTGCCACGCGGGTCGGGTCGCTCTTGATCGGCGTGTAGACCACCTCTTTAACATTGCCGGGGTGCTTGTCCCACCAAGCGGTGTTGATGGTCATCGTGATGCGCTGCTCGGGCATCCAGCCGGTGATCTTGTAGCTGCCCGTGCCCATCACGTTGCGTGAGGCGTGGTTCTCTTCCTTGGCCTTGTAGTCCTGCACGTTGGCGGTGCGGTTCCTCTCGGCCCAGGCCTTGCTCATGATGCGGAAGTCGATGATGTTGCGCAGCAGGATGGGGTTGGGGCCGGACAGCATCACGTCGATGGTGTGGTCGTCGACCTTCCGGATCTCGGTGATGCCGGTCACGTAGATCTGCATCGTGCCCTGGGGCTGCTTGATGCGGTTGAAGCTGAAGATCACGTCATCGGCGGTGAAGGGGCTGCCGTCGTGGAACTTGACGCCCTTGCGCAGTTCGAAGCGCACCTGGGTCGGGCTGGTGAAAGTCCACTTGATGGCCAGCGCCGGCTCGATCTCGTACTTTGCGCCATAGCGCGTCAGGCCTTCGTAGGCGTGCATCAGGATGGCGTTGGTCGTCGCATGGTTCTGCGAATGCGGGTCCAGCGTCAGGATGTCGTTCTGCGCGGCCCAGCGCAGGGTCTGGGCTTGGGCCGGCAGGGCCAGCGCGACCGCGAGGGTGGCGCTGGCCAGCAGGGTTTTGAGGTTCATGGCGGGCTCCCGTCGAGCGTTGCAAAGTCCGCGATGCTAGAGGCAAGGCGGGTGATGCCCGAGAGGGGAAACGCCGGTTCAGCCGACGGTCAACGACGAATCGCAACCCCGGCTGGCGGCAATCCAGCGCCGCGCCAGCCCCTGCGCCCAGCGCGCGGGCAAGCCTGGCAGCCAGCGTTGCGGGCGGGCGATCACGCCGCAGCGGTACATCGCCTGTTCAGCGTTCCACGCCAGCGCCCGGCAGCGACCGTGCCGGCGGCGGCTGATCAGCATGCCCAGCGGGCAGGGCGCGACGGCGCAGCAGACGCCACAGCCGTTGCAGGCGGCGCCCTCGGGCGGTTTGGCGGGGGCTTCGGGGCGCAGGAAGATCACGCGCGCTGAAGGATCGGGTGGCATGGCGCCCGCAGTTTCTGCTGGGCCGGGGGAGCCTTGTCAGCAAAACAGCAGGGTAGGCGGCGTCCAATTGGTGGTGACGATGCGGTGCTTCAGGGTGATAGAGTCCCGCACCAACGAAGTTCCGGTCCTTCCCGTCCCCTTGCTGTTCGGCTTGCTGAACGCTTGGCGGGTCGCTAGTCCGCCACCCGGTCAAGCCGGGGCCGCGGAAGGTTGATCAACCCATCAGAGCCCCGGCAGACCCGGTGCGCAAGGTGAGCGAAAGATGATGCAGCAATCCAGGTCCACGTCCTACCTGTTCGGGGGCAATGCTCCTTATGTCGAAGAGTTGTACGAGGCCTACCTCGACAACCCCGGCAGCGTGCCTGAAACCTGGCGCGCCTACTTCGACAACCTCCAGCATGTGCCGGCCACCGACGGCAGCACCGCGCGCGACGTGGCCCACGCACCGGTCGTCGAATCCTTCGCCCTGCGTGCCAAGGCCAACGCCTTCGCGCTGAAGGCCAGCGAGGCCGACCTGGCCGTGGCGCGCAAGCAGGTGCACGTGCAGAGCCTGATTGCCGCCTACCGCTTCCTGGGCAGCCGGTGGGCCGATCTGGATCCGCTCAAGCGCACCGAACGGCCCAAGATTCCCGAACTCGAGCCGACGTTCTACGACTTGACCGAGTCGGACATGGACATCACCTTCTCGGCCGCCAACACCTATTTCAGCAAGGCCGAGCACCTCAGCCTGCGCGAGATCGTGCAGGCCCTGCGCGAGACCTACTGCGGCACCATCGGCGCCGAGTTCATGCATTGCACCGACCCGGTGGAAAAGCGCTGGTGGCAGGAACGCCTGGAGTCGCGGCGCAGCAAGCCGAACTTCACGGCCGCCGAGAAGATCCACATCCTGGACCGCCTGACGGCCAGTGAAGGCCTGGAGCGCTACCTGCACACCAAGTACGTCGGGCAGAAGCGCTTCAGCCTGGAAGGCGGCGAAAGCTTCATCGCCAGCATGGACGAGGTGGTGCAGCGCGCCGGTGCCTCGGGCGTGCAGGAGATCGTCATCGGCATGGCCCACCGCGGCCGTCTGAACGTGCTGGTGAACACGCTGGGCAAGATGCCGGCCGACCTGTTTGCCGAGTTCGACCACACCGCGCCGGAACAACTGCCGTCGGGCGACGTGAAGTACCACCAGGGTTTTTCCAGCGACATCACCACGCCGGGCGGCCCGGTCCACCTGAGCCTGGCCTTCAACCCCAGCCACCTGGAAATCGTCAACCCGGTGGTCGAAGGTTCGGTCAAGGCGCGCATGGACCGCCGCGGCGACAAGAGCGGCGCGCAGGTGCTGCCGGTGCTGGTGCACGGTGACGCGGCCTTCGCCGGCCAGGGTGTGGTGATGGAAACCCTGGCGCTGGCGCAGACCCGCGGCTATTTCACCGGCGGCACCGTGCATCTGGTGGTCAACAACCAGATCGGCTTCACCACCAGCGACCCGCGCGACACGCGCAGCACCCTGTACTGCACCGACGTGGTCAAGATGATCGAAGCGCCGGTGCTGCACGTCAACGGTGACGACCCCGAAGCGGTGGTCTGGTCCACGCAGTTGGCGATGGACTACAGAAAAGAATTTCAGAAGGATGTGGTCGTCGACATCGTCTGCTTCCGCAAGCTGGGCCACAACGAGCAGGACACGCCCAGCCTGACGCAGCCGCTGATGTACAAGACCATCGCCAGGCATCCGGGCACGCGCAAGCTCTACGGCGACAAGCTGGTGACCCAGGGCGTGCTGCCCGAAAGCGGCCCCGACGACATGGTCAAGGCCTTCCGCTCGGCCATGGACGAAGGCCGCCACACACAAGACCCGGTGCTGACCAACTTCAAGAGCAAGTACGCGGTCGACTGGGCGCCTTTCCTGGGCCGCAAGTGGACCGATGCTGCCGACACCGCGCTGCCGCTGGCGGAAATCAAGCGGCTGAGCGAGCGCCTGACCACCGTGCCGCCGAAGTTCACCGTGCACCCGCTGGTGGCCAAGGTGCTGGCCGACCGCGCCGCGATGGGCCGGGGCGAGATCAACGTCGACTGGGGCATGGGCGAAACCATGGCCTACGCTTCGCTGGTGGCCAGCGGCTACGCCGTGCGCTTGAGCGGCGAAGACTGTGGCCGTGGCACCTTCACCCACCGCCACGCCGTGTTGCACGACCAGAACCGCGAGAAGTGGGACACCGGCACCTACGTGCCGCTGGAAAACGTCGCCGACGGCCAGGCGCCCTTCGTCGTCATCGACTCGTTGTTGTCCGAAGAAGCGGTGCTCGGTTTCGAGTACGGCTACGCCAGCGCCGAACCCAACACGCTGACCATCTGGGAAGCCCAGTTCGGCGACTTCGTCAACGGCGCGCAGGTCGTCATCGACCAGTTCATCGCCAGCGGCGAAGTGAAGTGGGGCCGCGTCAACGGGCTCACCCTGATGCTGCCGCACGGCTACGAAGGGCAGGGCCCCGAGCACAGCAGCGCACGGCTGGAGCGCTTCATGCAACTGGCCGCCGACAACAACATGCAGATCGTGCAGCCGACCTCGGCCAGCCAGATCTTCCACCTGCTGCGCCGGCAGATGGTGCGCCAGTTCCGCAAGCCGCTGATCATCTTCACGCCCAAGAGCCTGCTGCGTGCGAAAGACGCGACATCGCCGCTGACTGAGTTCACCAAGGGCGAGTTCCGCACCGTCATCGGGCCGGCCCGCAGCGAGGTCGAAGGCGACAAGGTCAAGCGCGTGATCTGCTGCTCGGGCAAGGTGGCCTACGACCTGATCAAGAAGCGCGACGAGAAGAAGGCCTGGGACGTGGCCATCATCCGCGTCGAACAGCTCTACCCGTTCCCGCACAAGGCTTTCGCGGCCGAGATCAAGCGTTTCCCGAACGCCACCGACGTCGTCTGGTGCCAGGACGAGCCGCAGAACCAGGGCGCCTGGTTCTTCGTGCAGCACTATGTGCACGAGAACATGCTCGAAGGACAGAAGCTCGGCTATGCCGGCCGGCCGCCATCGGCTTCGCCAGCGGTCGGTTATTCCCACCTCCACCAAGAGCAACAGAAGGCCCTGCTGGACCAGGCCTTCGGCAAGCTCAAGGGCTTCGTGCTCACGAAGTAAGTCGCCCCGCGCGTACCCCAGAACGAACAAAGAGATCTCACATGTCTACCGTTGAAGTGAAGGTTCCGCAACTGTCGGAATCCGTGGCCGAAGCCACCCTGCTGGTCTGGAAGAAGAAGCCCGGTGAAACCGTGGCCATCGACGAAATCCTGGTTGAAATCGAGACCGACAAGGTGGTGCTGGAAGTGCCCGCACCGGCCGCCGGCGTGCTGGCCGAGTGCCTGGTCGCCGACGGCGCCACGGTCGTGGCCGAACAGGTCATCGCCCGGATCGACACCCACGGCAAGACCGCCGCCGCGGTTCCGGTTGCGGCTGCCACACCGGCAGCGGTGGCCGCCGTCCCGGCTGCTGCGGCCCTCAGCTACGCCGGCATCGCCATGCCGGCCGCAGCCAAGCTGATGGCCGACAACAACCTGGCCAGCGGCTCGGTGCCCGGCACCGGCAAGGACGGCCGCGTGACCAAGGGTGACGTGCTGGCGGCCGTGGCCGCACCCGCGCCGGCCTCTGCAGCCCCGGCGGCCGCGGCGCCCGCAGCGGTCGCCGCCCGGCCGCTGCCGGCGGTGGCCGCACCGCCGCTGACCAGCGCGCTGGGCGACCGCCCCGAGCAGCGCGTGCCGATGTCGCGCCTGCGCGCCCGCATCGCCGAACGCCTGGTGCAGTCGCAATCCACCAACGCCATCCTGACCACCTTCAACGAAGTGAACATGGCCCCAGTGATGGAGATGCGCAAGCGCTTCCAGGACCGCTTCGAGAAGGAACACGGCGTCAAGCTGGGCTTCATGAGCTTCTTCGTCAAGGCGGCGGTGGCGGCGCTGAAGAAGTACCCCATCATCAATTCCAGCGTCGATGGCACCGACATCGTCTACCACGGCTACTTCGACATCGGCATCGCGGTCGGTTCGCCGCGCGGCCTGGTGGTGCCGGTGATCCGCAACGCCGACCAGATGAGCTTCGCCGATATCGAAAAGAAGATCGCTGAATTTGGCCAGAAAGCCAAGGACGGCAAGCTGGGCATGGACGACCTGACCGGCGGCACCTTCAGCATCAGCAACGGCGGCACCTTCGGCAGCATGCTCTCGACGCCCATCATCAACCCGCCGCAAAGCGCCATCCTGGGCGTGCACGCCACCAAGGACCGGGCCGTGGTCGAGAACGGTGTGGTCGTGGTGCGCCCCATCAATTACCTGGCGATGAGCTACGACCACCGCATCATCGACGGCCGCGAAGCCGTCCTCGGTCTGGTGACGATGAAGGAAGCGCTGGAAGACCCGTCGCGCCTCTTGTTCGACATCTGAGGCCGACACCATGAGCAAGAACTTCGACGTCATCGTCATCGGCGGTGGCCCGGGTGGCTACATCGCCGCCATCCGCGCCGCGCAACTCGGTTTCCAGGTCGCCTGCATCGACGAATGGAAGAACGACAAGGGCGGCCCGGCGCCGGGCGGCACCTGCACCAATGTCGGCTGCATCCCCAGCAAGGCGCTGCTGCAGTCCAGCGAGCACTTCGAGCACGCGGGCCACGCTTTTGCCGACCACGGCATCGGTTTGAAGGACCTGACGATCGACGTGCCCAAGATGCTGTCCCGCAAGGACACCGTCGTGAAGCAGAACAACGACGGCATCCTCTACCTGTTGAAGAAGAACAAGGTCAGCTTCTTCCACGGCCGCGGCGCGTTCGCCAAGGCGGCGGAAGGTGGCTGGGAAATCACCGTCGGCGATGAAACGCTGATCGGCAAGCACGTCATCATTGCCACAGGTTCGAATGCCCGCGCGCTGGCCGACACACCCTTCGACGAAATCAATGTCCTCAGCAATGACGGCGCGCTGAAGCTGGGCGCGGTGCCCAAGAAACTGGGCGTCATCGGTTCGGGCGTCATCGGCCTGGAAATGGGTTCGGTCTGGCGCCGCCTGGGTGCCGATGTCACGGTCTTGGAGGGCCTGCCGACCTTCCTGGGCGCGGTGGACGAGCAGATCGCCAAGGAAGCGCACAAGGCTTTCACCAAGCAGGGTCTGAAGATCGAACTGGGCGTCCAGGTCGGTGCGATCAAGAGCACGAAGAAGGGCGTGACCGTGGCCTACACCAATGCCAAGGGCGAAGCCCAGGACCTGGCGGTGGACAAGCTCATCGTGTCCATCGGCCGCGTGCCCAACACCATCGGTCTGAACGCCGAAAGCGTGGGCTTGAAGCTGGACGAGCGCGGTGCCATCGTGGTGGACGACGAATGCCGCACCAACCTGCCCGGCGTGTGGGCGGTGGGCGACGTGGTGCGCGGCCCGATGCTGGCGCACAAGGCCGAGGAAGAAGGCGTGGCCGTGGCCGAACGCATCGCCGGGCAGCACGGCCATGTCAACTTCAACACCATCCCGTGGGTGATCTACACCAGCCCCGAGATCGCCTGGGTCGGCCAGACCGAACAGCAACTGAAGGCCAGCGGCCGCGCCTACAAGGCTGGCACCTTCCCCTTCATGGCCAACGGCCGGGCGCGGGCTTTGGGCGACACCACCGGCATGGTGAAGATGTTGGCCGACGCCACCACCGACGAGATCCTGGGCGTGCACATCGTCGGCCCGATGGCCAGCGAGCTGATCGCCGAGTGCGTGGTGGCGATGGAGTTCCGCGCCAGCAGCGAAGACCTGGCGCGCATCTGCCATGCCCACCCGAGTCTGAGCGAAGCGACCAAGGAAGCGGCGCTGGCCGTCGACAAGCGCACCTTGAACTTCTGATCGCGTGTCAGTTCGCCAGCTTTACGAAGCCACGCTGATCGAGCGGGGCTTCCAGAGCGACCCCGCCCAACTGCGCGCCATCGCCGCGCTGGAGCGTTGTGAACGCGAGTGGGCCGACTACAAGGTCCGCCGCAGCAATGCGCTGACCAAGCTGATCAGCCGCCCGCCCATCCCGCGCGGCGTGAACATGTACGGCGGGGTGGGGCGCGGCAAGAGTTTCCTGATGGACTGCTTTTTCCAGGCGGTCCCGCTGACGCGCAAGACGCGCCTGCACTTCCACGAATTCATGCGCGAGGTGCACCGCGAACTGCAGGATCTGAAAGGCACGGTCGACCCGCTGGACGAACTGGGCCGGCGCATCGCGCGGCGCTTTCGCCTGATCTGCTTCGACGAATTTCATGTCGCCGATGTCACCGACGCGATGATCCTGCACCGCCTGCTGGATTCGCTGTTCGCCAACCGCGTGAGCATCGTCACGACGTCGAATTTCCACCCGGACGGCCTTTACCCCAACGGCCTGCACCGCGACCGCATCCTGCCGGCCATCGAGTTGCTGAAGAGCAAGCTCGAAGTCATCAATGTCGATGCCGGCACCGACTACCGGCAGCAGACGCTGGCCCAGATCGACCTGCTGCATTGCCCGCTGGGCGCCGCAGCCGACGCCGCCATGGACCGCGCCTTCGACCAGCTGGCCGAGGCCCGCGCCGAAGAGCCGGTGATGAACATCGAACACCGCGAATTGCGCGCCGTGAAGCGCGCCGGCGGCGTGGTCTGGTTCGATTTCAAGACCTTGTGCGGCGGCCCGCGTTCGCAGAACGACTACCTGGAAATCGCCTCGCGCTTCCACACCGTGCTGCTGTCCAACGTGCCGCAGATGCCACCGCGACTGGCCAGCGAAGCGCGCCGCTTCACCTGGCTGGTGGACGTGTTGTACGACCGTCGCGTCAAGCTGGTGATGTCCTGCGCCGTGGCGCCCGAACAGCTCTACACCGAAGGGCCGCTGGCGCATGAATTCCCGCGTACGGTATCGCGGCTGCACGAGATGCAGTCGGCCGAATTCCTGGCGCTGGCGCGGCGCGATGTCGACACCTCGCTGACCTGAGCTTGCTGATGCGTTGCTGCCTGGCCTTGCTGATCTTGCCGGCCCTGGCTGGGGCGCAGCCGGGCGAACGCGAGCGCCTGGCGGTCGAGCGTCAGAGCCTCGTCGATCGTTTCGCAGCCGAAGAAAGGGCCTGCCAGGACCGCTTTGTCGTGACCGCCTGTGTCGACGAACTGCGCGTTCGCCGTCGGGCCGCCCTGGAGCCGCTGCGCGAGCGTGAGCTGGCCCTGGATGATGCCGGGCGCCGACAGCGAGCCAACGACCGCCATGCCGCCCGGATGGCCCGACCGCCAGCGCCAACGGCATCAGACCCGACCGCAGCGGCCGAGCCGGCCGCCGAAACGGGTCGGGCACCGGCGCACGCGGCCCCGGCGGTCAGTGCCACCCTGCGCGAGCCCGGTGCCGCGCTGGCCGGTGGCGGGCACACCCAGCGCGCCCTTCAAGCCGCCGAGCGCGCCCGTGCTGCAGCCCAGCGGGCCGAGCAGCTGGATGCTGCGCAGGCCGACCTGGCGCGCCGCAACGCCCAGCGGGCTGCGGGAGGAAAAGCGGCGACGACCCTGCCCGTGCCCGGGGCGGCCAGCACCGCGCGGCGCTGAACCCGGCGGGCCGGCGCCTCGGCCGGTCAGCGCAGCGGGTCGATGCGCACCACCGCCAGCGACAGGTTGTCGCCACCGCCGCGGGCGCGCTGACGGGCCTTCGAGATCAGCATCTCGCTGGCTTCGCGCGGCGGCAGGGCGTGCAGGATGGCGCCGATTTCCTTGGGCGTGAAGTAGTGCCACAGGCCGTCGCTGCAGGCCAGCATGGTGTCACCGAATTCCAGGCGATCGATGTGCCACAGCGTGACGGGGGGGTCGGACTGCGTGCCCAGGCAACCGGTCAGCAGGTTGGACTGCGGGTGGCTGTTGGCCTGCTCTTCGGTGATCTTGCCTTCGTCGATCAGGCGCTGGACGAAGGAATGGTCGGTGGTGCGACGCACCATCTCGGAGCCGCGGAAGTGGTAGACCCGTGAATCACCGGCGTGCACGACGTCGCAACTCAAGTCGGGCGTCAGACAGAAGGCCGCTACCGTGGCATGCGGCTCTTCTTCCGCGGTGATGGCGGTCAACTTGATCATCAGGTGCGCTTCCAGCACGACCTGGCGCAGCGTCTCGGCGGTGTCATCCTGGACCGGCACATAGCGCTCATAGATCTGGCGGCTGGTCAGCAACACCTGGTCGGCCGCCTTGCGGCCGCCGCTCTTGCCACCCATGCCGTCGGCGACCACGGCCAGCACCGAGCCCTGCACGCGCTGGTGGCCCATGATTTCGACCTGGTCTTGCTGGTACGCTCGGTCACCCCGGTGCAGCCCGGTGGCCGCGCTGACTCGATATGGTTGAACGGCGCTTGAGAACATGCCGCGGAATATAAACCGACCCCCTAGTCTGAAGTCGTATCGCAATGGGCGAGAACCTCCATTCCCTGTCTCGCCGCTTGATTGAATTGCGCATGGAACATGCCGATCTGGACGACCTCATCGATCGCAAACCGGATGACAGGCCGGGGGACGAACTCGTGCTGCGGCGCCTGAAGAAGCGCCGACTGGTGTTGCGCGACTTGATCTTGCGGCTCCAGTCCGAGCTCGACCCGCCCGAGCCTGCGTGACCGACGTCCACAGGATGCAGGGCCTGCCGGCGGCGGTGGCCCAGGCTTTCTCCGACACCGGCCCGCTGGCGCGCAGCGAAGCGGGCTTCAACCCGCGGCCGCAGCAAGACCTGCTGGCCCAGCGCATCGCGCAGGCGGTGGACGGCCGCGAGACCCTGGTGGCCGAGGCCGGCACCGGTGTCGGCAAGACCTACGCCTACCTGGTGCCGCTGCTGCTGTCGGGGCGTCGGGCGCTGGTCAGCACGGCCACCAAGAGCCTGCAAGACCAGTTGTTCCTGCGTGACCTGCCCCGCCTGGCGCAAACGCTGAACGTGCCGGTGCGCATGGCGCTGCTGAAAGGTCGCGCCAGCTACCTGTGCCGGCTGCGCCTGGCCGAGGCGCAGACCTCGGGGCAGTTGCCCGACCGCTACGCCATTCGCGCGCTGAACCGGGTCGTGCTGTGGGCGCAAGGCACGCGCAGCGGCGACATGGCCGAGGTCGAAGGGCTGGACGAACGTTCACCGGTGATCCCGCTGGTCACCTCCACCCGCGACAACTGCCTGGGCACCGAGTGCCCCGAGTACCGCGACTGCCATGTCATGCAGGCCCGCCGCGAGGCCATGGCGGCCGATCTCGTCGTCGTCAACCACCACCTCTTCTTCGCCGACCTGACCTTGCGCGACAGCGGCGTGGCCGAACTGCTGCCGACGGTGGACATCGCCGTTTTCGACGAAGCGCACCAACTGGTCGAAGCCGGCGTGCAGTTCCTGGGCACCACGCTGTCCACCGGCCAGGCCATCGACGTGGCGCGCGACGTGCTGGCCGCGGGCCTGCAGTTCGCGCGCGGGTTGGAGCCCTGGGCCGATCTGCAAGCTGGCATCGACCTCGCCGCGCGCGAGCTGCGCCTGTCGGCAGCGGGTTCCATCCGCGAGGTGCGGGCGATGCTGAAACTGCGCTGGGAGGAGCGCGCCGACGGCTTGCCGCAACCGCTGCGGGACCTGGCCGCTGCCTGCCAGGCGGCGGCCGAAGCCTTGGCCCGCGTCAGCGAAGCAGCGCCCGAATTCGCCAAGCTCGAGCAGCGCTGCCGCGCCCTGGTGACCCTGTGCAGCCGGTTTGCTGCGGCGACCTCGCCCGACCACGTGCGCTGGATCGACCTGACGCCGCAGCAGGCGCGCCTGGTCGAATCGCCGCTGGACATCCGCGAAATGCTGACCCAGCAGCGTGCCGCATCTGCCAAGACCTGGATCTTCACCTCGGCCACCTTGGGCGACGACGAGGCCTTGTCATGGTTCACCGCCAGCACCGGCCTGGAAGACGCCAGCCGCCTGCGCGTGGGCAGCCCTTTCGACTACCCGGCCAACGCCCGGGTCTGGGTGCCTGCCGGTATGCCCTTGCCCAATGCGCAGGGCCACCCCGCCAGCGTGGGTGCGCTGGCTGCGCGCTGTGCCCTGGCATTGGGCGGACGGACCTTTGTGCTGACCACGACGCTGCGCGTCCTGCCCCTGGTGGCCCAGGCCATCCACGACGAAGCGGCGGCGCAGGGCCGCGAGCTGATGGTGCTGGTGCAGGGCAGCGAGCCGCGCCGTGCGCTGCTGCAGCGTTACGGCGACGGCCGAGGCTGCGTGCTGGTGGGCTCGCAGAGCTTCTGGGAAGGCATCGACATGCCTGGCGACGCGCTGCAGTGCGTGCTGATCGACAAGCTGCCTTTTCCCCCGCCGAACGATCCGCTGGTCGAAGCCCGGGTGCGGCAACTGCGCGAGCAGGGCCGCAATCCTTTCGAGGACTATTTCGTGGCCGAGGCCGCGGTGTCCCTGAAGCAGGGCGCCGGGCGCCTGATCCGCACCGAAACCGACCGCGGTCTGCTGGTGGTGTGCGACCCGCGGATGCGCCAGATGGGCTACGGCCGACGGCTGCTGGCGGCACTGCCGGCCATGGGCGTGATCAGCGACGAGGCCCAGGCGCTGGACTGGCTCTCGAGTCTGGCGTCAGAGCACTGACGCCACCCGGCTCACCAGACCTTCCACCACGGCTTGTCGGCCGCGGCTTGGCCGGCCGCGGTGTAACGGCTTTTCGGGAAATTCTGGCGCAACACGCGGTCGGCGTCGTCGCGCAGCTGCGGCAGGGCCAGCTTGTCGTAGCTTTGCGCCATGATGTGCAGCGCCTCTTCGGCGGCCGGCGACTGCTGGAACTCGGTCACCGCCTGCTGGGCCCGCGCCGCGGCGGCCACGTAGGCGCCGCGCCGGTAGTAGTAGCCCGCCACGTGCACCTCGTACTGGGCCAGCGAGTTGACGATGAAGCTCATGCGCTGACGGGCGTCGGGGGTGTAGCGCGACAAGGGGAACTGGTCGGACAGTTGCTTGTAGGCCTGGAAGGAATCACGGGCGGCGCGCTGGTCGCGCTCCGACAGGTCCTGGCCGAAAAGGCTGCCCAGCAGGCCCAGGCTCTCGTTGAAATTGATGCTGCCCTTCAGGTACAGCGCGTAATCGAAGGCCGGGCTCGACGGGTTGAGCTTGATGAAGCGATCGATGGTGGTGATGGCGGTGGTGCGCTCGCCGCTCTTCCAGTTGGCGTAGGCCATGTCCAGCAGGGCCTGCTGCGCCAGCAGGGAACCGGCGGCCAGGCCTTCGACGCGTTCCAGTGTCTTGATGGCGCGGTCGTAGGCGCCCGAGTTCAGGTCGTCCTTGGCGTCTTTGTACAATCGTTCCGCGCTGCTCTGAGCGGGTTCGTCCTTGTTCGTGGTGCTGCAGCCGGTGAGTTGCAGTGCCACAGCCAGCAGGGCCAGGAGCGCGGCGCGCCACTTCAGGGTAACGGTCATTGCGGATGGTGTCGGTCGGCTCGAAGAACCAAGATTATAGGGAGCCGGTATCGCCCGTCGAGGCGCAGGCGTTGCCCGAGATGACCGAGCTTCAGGACCTCGATGTCGAGCCCGAAACCCGGACCTTGAAGCTCACCGCCAGCCTGCATGGCGAACGCCTGGACAAGGTGCTGGTGACGCTGGCGCCCGAGTTCTCGCGCAGCCACCTGCAGCAGCTGATCGAGGGCGGCCACGTCCGCCTGGCGGGCCAGCCGGCCACCGTGTCTTCGCGCCGTGTGAAATCAGGGCAGGTCGTCGAACTGGTGCTGGTGCCGACCGAAGAGAGCCTGGCCTTCAAGCCGCAGGCCATGGCCTTGACGGTGCTGTTCGAGGACGAGCACCTGCTGGTCATCGACAAGCCGGCCGGCCTGGTGGTGCACCCGGCGCCGGGCAACTGGTCCGGCACCTTGCTGAATGGCCTGCTGCACCGCCACCCTGCGTCGGCCAGCCTGCCGCGCGCGGGCATCGTGCACCGGCTGGACAAGGACACCTCGGGCGTGATGATGGTGGGCAAGTCGCTGCAGGCGGTCACGGCGCTGAGCCGCGACATCGCCGCCCGCCTGGTGCACCGGCGCTACGTGGCCCTGGTACACGGCGTGCTGGCCGAAGCGGCCTTCACGATCGACGCGCCCATCGCCCGCGATCCGCGGGTGCGGGTGCGCATGGCCGTGGTGGCCGGCGGGCGGCCTTCGCGTACCGACGTGCGCGCTATGGCCTCGACGGCCGGCCGCGACGCCGTGACCGCCGTCCGCTGCACGCTGCACACCGGCCGCACGCACCAGATCCGAGTCCATCTGGCGTCACGCGGGCACCCGCTGGTTGCCGACCTGGTCTACGGCGGCCGTCTGCAACTCGGCCTGGTCCGTCAGGCCCTGCACGCGGTCACGCTGAGCCTGGAACACCCGATCAGCCGCGCGCCCTTGTCGTTCACGTGTCCACCGCCGGCTGATTTCGCACAGGCCTGGGCCCAGGTCACCGAGCAGCCCGCCGCCTGACCGTCTGCGGCCGGGGCTGACGGTCGCTGGGCCGCACAGGCTACAATGCAGGCATTCACAGCGCTGCCGGCACCCCAAGTGCCGCGCCTGTTCGACCCGCTGCCCCGTACCGGCCCGACCGGACCGTGCGTATCCCCCGCGCCCCACGCTGACCGCCGGGCGTCCCGAACTTCGGATGAACCCCCGGACCCTCGCCTTGCGATGTCCGAAAACCACTGCAGGCCATGAACACCGCTGAGGCCAAACGCGTCCTCGAGACCGCGCTGATTTGCGCGTCGGGGCCGCTGCCTTTGCCGGAAATGAAAGCCCTCTTCGATGGCGAACTCGGCAACGACACGCTGCGCCGGCTGATCGACGAGCTGTGCGTCGACTGGCAAGGCCGTGGTGTCGAACTGGTGGCGCTGGCCAGCGGCTGGCGTTTCCAGAGCCGGCCTGAGCTGCGCGTCTACCTCGACCGCCTGCACCCGGAAAAGCCGCCGCGCTACTCGCGCGCCGCGATGGAGACGCTGGCCATCGTGGCCTACCGGCAGCCGGTGACGCGGGGCGACATCGAAGACATCCGCGGCGTCACCGTCAGCAGCCAGATCGTCAAGCAACTGGAAGACCGGGGCTGGATCGACGCCATCGGCTACCGCGAGGCGCCGGGTCGGCCGGCGCTGTACGCCACCACCAAGCAATTCCTCGACGACCTGGGCCTGTCCAGCCTCGACCAACTGCCACCGATATCGGGCACCAGCGAAGCCGCCCTCTCGGCGCGGGCGCTGCAAGCGCTGGAGGCCGCCCCGCCGCTGATCGACGACGGACAGGGCAGCCTGCCGCTGGAAGTCGCGCTTCAAGCCGAAGCCGATGAACCCGCGACCGCCTTCCCGTCGACTGCTGTCGATTTCCCCGACCTTTCCACCTCAACCCCACCCACTGCCCCCACGAATGAACCCTTCTGAAGCCGAACCCCTGCCGTCGGACAACTCGGCTTCCGACAGCGACGCCCCAGCGCAGCCTGAAAAGCCCAAGCGCAAGCGGGCGCCGCGCAAGACGGCCGCTGTCGTCGAGGGTGCTGCGACCCCCGGGGATGCCCCTGAGGGCGCACCGGCCGCACCGCAGCCGTCTGCAGCGCCCGACGCCGTCAGCGACGAGTCGGCCGCCGCGCCGGCGCCCAGGCGCCGGCGTGCGGTCCGTGCCGAGCTGGTTGCGGCCGACGAGGGGACTGCCGCTGCCCGGCCGATGGCGCCCGATAGCGAGCCGGCCGCGCCAGTCTCGAGCGCCGAAGCCAGCGTCCAAGGCGATCAGGACGACCACGGCAGCCGTGCTGCCGGCGCCGACCGCGACGCGGGCGAGGGCGCCGAAGCCGGCGACCAGGGCGGTGGCGTCGACGGTACCGCCGGCGTCGAGCCGGCTGCGGGCAGCCGCCGCAGCCGCAACCGCCGGCGCGGCCGTCGCGGTGGCGAGCGCGGCCGTGACGGCGTCGCCGATGGCGCGCCGGGCGACCCGGCCGCCGCAGCCGTCGATGGCGCGCCGGCCGTGCCGGCACCGCGTGCCGCAGCGCCCGTCGTCGAGGAAGTCTTTGCGCAGGTCCTGTCGGGCGAGTTCGACGTCGAGCCGGGCCTGGATGTCGAGGCGGTGGTCGAGGGCGAGGGCGAGAGCGATTTCGAAGGCGAAGCCGAAGCCGCTGCCGGGCTCGAAGCCCAGGCCGCACCGAAGCGCGTGCTGGCGGCCGAGGCCGATGCGCCCAAGCTGCACAAGGTGCTGGCGCAGTCGGGTGTGGGCTCGCGCCGCGACCTCGAGCAGATGATCGCCGAGGGCCGGGTCACGGTGAACGAGGAAGTCGCCCACACCGGGCAGCGCATCTCCTTCGGCGACCGCATCCACATCGACGGCAAGCCGGTGCGCTACCGCATCGCGCCGCAGCCGGCGCGGGTGCTGGCTTATCACAAGCCGGCCGGTGAAGTCGTCACCCACGACGACCCGCAGCAGCGCCCGACGGTCTTCCGCCGCCTGCCGCGTCTGGCGCAGGGCAAATGGCAGTCGGTGGGCCGTCTCGACCTGAACACCGAAGGCCTGCTGCTGTTCACCAACTCCGGCGAACTGGCCAACCAACTGATGCACCCGCGTTTTGGCGTGGAACGCGAGTACGCGGTGCGCTCGCTGGGCGTGCTGCAGCAAGACGCCAAGGCGCGCCTGCTGGCCGGCGTGGAAATCGACGGCCAGACCGCCGGCTTCAAGAGCATCGAAGACGGCGGCGGCGAAGGGGTCAACCACTGGTACCGCGTCGTGATCACCGAAGGTCGCAACCGCGAAGTTCGCCGCCTGTTCGAGGCCGTGGGCCATGCCGTCAGCCGGCTGATCCGCATCCGCTACGGCTCGGTCGTGCTGCCGCGCGGCCTGAAGCGTGGCGCCTGGGTCGATCTGGATGATTTCGATCTGCGCAACCTGCGCCGCCTGGCCAACCCGCCGCGCCCTGAAGGCGTTCAGGCCGGGCCTGCGGCGCCCCGCGAGCAAGGCCCAGCCGCTGACGGTCCTGGCAAGCGCAGCCGGAACCGCCGCGGCGGCAAGCGGCGTGGTGACGAAGCGGATCGGGGCCCTCGGCCCGACCGCATCGACGGCCCGCCGCGCGCCGATCAGGCGCCGCGCGGCGATCGGCCGCCACGGCCCGAGCGCCAGGACCGCCCGCCGCAGGCCGAGCGCAGCGACCGGCATGACGCCGGCCCGCGTCCGCCGCGCGGCCCCCGTCAGCCGCGTGAACCACGCGGCCCGCGTCCTGAGGCCGGCGAGGGCGGCGCCATTCCCAACCCGCTGCAGCAGACCTTCGACAAGCGGGCCATCCAGCAAGAACGTGCACTGCGCCGCGACATGCCCGAAGACGGGCCCATCCCCAACCCGCTGCAGCAGACCTATGACAAGCGGGCGCTGCAGCGTGATCGCATGGTGCAACGCGACATACCGGAAGACGGGCCGATTCCCAACCCCTTGCAGCAGACCTACGACAAGCGCTTTGCCCAAGGCCCGACGGGCCCCAAGCGCGGCAAGCCGGGTGGCGGCCCCGGCGGCGGCAACCGCAACAGCGGTGGCCGCAACGGCCGCGCCACGACCAAGAAGTCGGGCGGCGCTGCGGGTGACCCGCAGCGCGTGCCCGACCCCATGCAGACGGCCATCGGCTTCATCGGTGCCGACGCTTTCCACCGCAAGAACAGTGGCGGCGGTGGCGGCCGTGGCGGGCCGCGCCGCAGTGGTGGCGGTGGCAATGCCGGCGGTGGCAATCGTGGCGGCCCGCGCGGCGGTGGCGGTGGCGGCAACCGCGGCCCGCGCTGATCGCCTTCCCATTCATCATCCCAGACGACTTCGCAAGCTAGAATCAAAAGCTTTGCCAAGTCCTTGATTCAGGAGAACTTTTCATGGCCACAGAACGTACCCTTTCGATCATCAAACCCGACGCCGTCGCCAAGAACGTGATCGGTCAGATCTACTCGCGCTTCGAAGGCGCCGGCCTGAAGGTCATCGCCGCCCGCATGGCCCACCTGTCGCGCGGCGAGGCCGAGGCCTTCTACGCGGTGCACAAGGCGCGTCCTTTCTTCAACGACCTGGTGAACTTCATGATCTCCGGGCCGGTGATGATCCAGGCGCTGGAAGGCGAGGGCGCGATCCTGAAGAACCGCGACCTGATGGGCGCCACCGACCCGAAGAAGGCCGATAAAGGCACCATCCGCGCCGACTTCGCCGACAGCATCGACGCCAATGCGGTGCACGGTTCCGACGCCGCGGAAACCGCTGCGGCCGAGATCGCCTTTTTCTTCCCGGGCATGAACGTCTACTCGCGTTGAGTCGGGCGTGACCGTCAATCTTCTCGACTTCGACCTCGAGGGTTTGACGGCCTTCTGCGCGGGCCTGGGCGAAAAGCGCTTCCGCGCCGTCCAGCTCTACCGCTGGATCCACCAGAAAGGCCAGGCCGACTTCGAACAGATGTCGGATCTGGCCAAATCCCTGCGCGGCAAATTGGCGGGCGTGGCCCAGGTGTCGGCGCCACCGCTGATCAGCGAACACATCTCGGCCGACGGCACGGTGAAGTGGCTGTTCGACGTCGGTGACGGCAACGCGGTCGAAACGGTTTACATCCCCGAAGCCGACCGTGGCACCCTGTGCGTCTCGTCGCAGGCCGGCTGCGCGGTGGGCTGCCGCTTCTGCTCGACCGGCCATCAGGGCTTCAGCCGCAATCTGCGCACCAGCGAGATCACCGGCCAGCTGTGGTTTGCCGAGCACCGGCTGCGCCTGTCGCTGGCCCTGCCTGAAGGCCAGCGCGCCATCGACAACGTCGTGATGATGGGCATGGGCGAGCCGCTGCAGAACTACGACGCGCTGCTGCCCGCGCTGCGCACCATGCTGGACGACCACGCCTACGGGCTGTCGCGACGGCGGGTCACGGTGTCGACCTCGGGCGTGGTGCCGATGATCGACCGCCTGCGTGCGGATTGCCCGGTGGCGCTGGCGGTGTCCCTGCATGCCGGGGCCGACAGCCTGCGCGACGGCCTGGTGCCCTTGAACCGCAAATACCCCATCGCCGAACTGATGGCCGCCTGCCTGCGCTACCTGGAGGCGGCACCGCGCGACTTCATCACGCTGGAATACTGCATGCTGGACGGCGTGAACGACAGCCCCGAGCAGGCCGCCGAACTGGTGCAGCTGGTGCGCCGCCACCACCTGTCGTGCAAGTTCAACCTGATCCCCTTCAACCCCTTCCCGGCCTCGGGCCTGCTGCGTTCGCCGCAGGGCCGGGTGCAGGCCTTCGCCCGCGTGCTGCTGGACGCCGGCATCGTCACCACGGTGCGCAAGACGCGCGGTGACGACATCGACGCGGCCTGCGGGCAACTCGCTGGGGAAGTGCAGGACCGCACCAACGCCCGCGAGCGCCTGGCCCGCCAGCGCACGGTGATTCCGATCGCGACGTCCGCCGCCGTGCCGGGAGGCGCCCGATGAGCGGCCGCAGGTGGCGCTGGCCGGTGCCGGCGCTGGCCGGCTGGCTGTTGCTGTCGGCCTGCGCCAGCCCTCCGCCGCTGCCCATCGATCGCGAGCCGCGAACGGCTTCAGACCAGACCGACCCCGAGCGGCGGGCCCGCGTGCGCCTGGAATTGGCCGGCCTGTACCTGGCGCGCGGCCAGAGCAGCACAGCGCTCGACGAGGTCAAGCGCGCAATCGCCGCCAAGCCGGACATCGCCGAGGCCTACAGCCTGCGCGGCCTGGTCTACGCCAGCATGGGCGAACCCGCTCTGGCCGAAGAAAGCTTCCAGCGCGCGCTGCAACTGGCGCCGCGCGACGGCGACGCCATGCACAACTTCGGCTGGTTCCTGTGCCAGCGGCAGCGTTTTGCCGAAGCCGACGCGCAGTTCAGCAGCGCGCTGCAACAGACGCAATACCGCGAGGCAGTGCGCACGCTGCTGGCGCAAGGCGTCTGCCAGGCGCGCGCCGGGCGTTGGCCCGAGGCCGAGCGCAGCCTGTCGCGCTCCTACGAGCTCGATCCATCCAACCCGGTCACGGCCTACAACCTCAGCGAGGTGCTGATGCGGCGCGGCGAGTTCGACCGCGCGCGTTTCTACGTCGGTCGCATCAACGCGGTGCCCGAACTGACGACGGCGCAAAGCCTGTGGCTGGCGGTGCGCATCGAGCGCAACCTGGGCAACCAGCAGGCGGTGCAAGACCAGGGCCGCAGGCTGCTGGACCGCTACCCGCAATCCGAAGAGGCTGCCCGATTCGAGCGCGGACGCTTCGATGAGTGACCTGTCCTTCGAGACTCGCAGCCCGGGCGAGATGCTGCGCACCGCGCGCGAGCAGCAGGGCCTGCACCTCGCCGCGCTGGCGGCGGCCATCAAGGTGACGCCCAGCAAGCTCGAGGCCCTGGAAGCCGACCGCTGGGACGAATTGCCCGGCTCCACCTTCGTGCGCGCCTTGGCGCAGACCGTGTGCCGGACGCTGAAGATCGATGCCGCGCCGGTGCTGGCCTTGATGCCTCCGCCCGGGGGCGTGGGGCTGGAGCCCGTCGGTGGCGGCCTGAATGCCCCTTTCCGTGATCGACCGGGCCGCGACGTGCCCAGCCTGGCCCTCGGCGCCATGCGCCCGATGGTGCTGGCTGCGGCGGTGTTGTTGCTGGCGGCGCTGGCGCTGATCTGGGTGCCGGAGCGCTACGGGCCTGGCGCTCTCTTCCGCCCATCAGCTGCACCGGCACCGGCATCCGGCTCGATGGTCTCCCTGGCAGCCGCCTCGGCGGCCGTGCCGGCCGCCGCCGTGCCGGCCGCCGCTGTGCAGCCCGCGAGCGCGGCCGAAGGGGCTGGCCCTGGCGCTGCACCGGGCGCCGGCCTGTTCCCGCCGGCCGATGCCGTGCCCGTGCTCGCTGCGGTGCCAGCGGCCGCCGAACCTGGCCCGTCGGCCGCGCCCGCAGTGCCGCCGGCCCCGGAGGCCGCCAGCACCGCACGGCCGTCCGCCCCCGGTCTGCCTGGCCTGTTGCAGGTGCAGACCGTGGGCGCCTCGTGGATCGAGGCGCACGACGGCCGCGGCCGGGTCCTGCTCTCGCGCAAGGTCCAGGCTGGTGAACGCATTGTTCTGGACGGCAGCACACCCGTGCGCCTGGTCATCGGCAATGCCGCCGTCACCCGGCTCGAGTTTCGCGGCATGCCTGTCGATCTGGTGCCCAGCACCCGCGACAATGTGGCTCGCATCGAGTTGAAGTGACGCCCCCGCGGGCGCGACCCTGATGCGCCATCACAGCAAGGTAAGGCCATGAACGAACCGCAAGCGTTAGCCATCATTGAAGCTGCAGCCCCCGCGCTGCGCCATTCTCGGCAAGCCCGTGTGGCCTGGGGCGACCATGTCATCACCATTGGCGGCGGTGCGCCGGTGCGCGTGCAGAGCATGACCAACACCGACACCGTGGACGCCATCGGCACGGCCATCCAGTGCAAGGAGCTGGCGCTGGCCGGCAGTGAACTGGTGCGCATCACCGTCAACACGCCCGAAGCCGCCGAAGCGGTGCCGCACATCCGCGAGCAGCTGGACCGCATGGGCGTGAACGTGCCGCTGGTGGGCGATTTCCACTACAACGGCCACCGCCTGCTGACCGACTACCCGGCGATGGCGCAGGCGCTGTCCAAGTACCGCATCAACCCCGGCAACGTCGGCAAGGGCGACAAGCGCGACCGCCAGTTCGCCATGATGGTCGAAGCCGCCGCGCGCTACGACAAGGTGGTGCGCATCGGCGTGAACTGGGGCAGCCTGGACCAGGAACTGCTGGCCGAGCTGATGGACCAGAATGCCCGCCGCCCGCAGCCCGTGGATGCCAAGCAGGTGATGTACCAGGCGCTGGTGCAGTCGGCGCTGACCTCGGCCGCCGTGGCGCGCGAGCTGGGCCTGAACCCCGACAACATCATCATCAGCTGCAAGGTCAGCGGCGTGCAGGACCTGATCTCGGTCTACCGTGCGCTGGCCCGCCGTTGCGACTACGCGCTGCACCTGGGCCTGACCGAAGCCGGCATGGGCACCAAGGGCGCGGTGGCCAGCGCCACGGCGCTGGGTGTGCTGCTGCAGGAAGGCATCGGCGACACCATCCGCGTCAGCCTGACGCCGCAGCCCGGCGAGGCGCGCACCCAGGAGGTGGTGGTGGCGCTGGAGATCCTGCAAAGCCTGGGGCTGCGCAGCTTCAACCCCAGTGTCACGGCCTGCCCCGGCTGTGGCCGCACCACCAGCACCACCTTCCAGGAATTGACCAAGCAGATCGACGACTTTCTGCGCGCGCAAATGCCGGTGTGGAAGACCAGATACCCCGGCGTCGAAGGCCTGAAGGTGGCCGTGATGGGCTGCATCGTCAATGGCCCGGGTGAAAGCAAACACGCCGACATCGGCATCAGCCTGCCGGGCACCGGCGAAGCGCCGGCCGCGCCGGTTTTCATCGATGGCGTCAAGGCGCTGACGCTGCGCGGCGAGCACATCGCCACCGATTTCCACCAGCTCGTCGAGCGCTACATCGAAAAGCGCTTCGGATCGACCGTCGCCGCAGACTGACGCTGCCGGCACGCCGTACCGCGCCCGTCACGCGGCGCCACATCCCGTGGCCCGCTGTGGCCCCTTTCCCTGCTCACAGCCCCGACACTGCCCCATGTCCGAAAACAAGCCCGCCGCCCCGGCGACTGCCAAGCCGCTGAACGCGGCGAACAGCCGAACACCGCTCGTTGCGGTGAAGGGCATGAACGACATCCTGCCGCCCGATTCGGCGCGCTGGGAGTGGTTCGAAGACACGGTTCGTGCCTTGATGCGCCGCTACGGCTACCTGAACGTGCGCACGCCCATCGTCGAGCCCACGCCGCTGTTCGTTCGCGGCCTGGGTGAAGTCACCGACATCGTCGAGAAGGAGATGTATTCCTTCATCGACAGCATGAACGGCGACGCGCTGACGCTGCGCCCCGAAGGCACGGCCGGCGTGGTGCGCGCGGCGGTCGAGCATTCCATGCTCTATGACGGCGGCAAGCGGCTGTACTACATCGGCCCGATGTTCCGCCACGAACGCCCGCAGCGCGGGCGCTACCGTCAATTCCACCAGGTGGGCGTCGAGGCACTGGGTTTCGGCGGGCCCGATGTCGATGCTGAAGTCATCCTGATGTGCCGCAGCCTGTGGCGCGATCTGGGCTTGACCGATGTGCGCCTGGATATCAACTGCCTGGGCCAGAGTGACGAGCGCAAGGCCCACCGCGCGGCTTTGATCGTCCACCTGGAACAGCACCAGGACGCGATGGACGCCGAGGCGAAATCGCGTCTCTACAGCAACCCCCTGCGCATCCTGGACAGCAAGAACCCGGCGCTGCAGGCGGTGGTCGAGGCCGCGCCCAAGCTGATGGACTTCCTGGGTGAGGCCTCGCTGAAGCATTTCGATGGCGTGTGCAAGGTGCTGGACGCCGCCGGCCAGGCCTACCGCCTCAACCACCGCCTGGTGCGCGGCATGGACTACTACTGCCTGACCGTCTTCGAATGGGTCACCGACCGCCTGGGCGCCCAGGGCACGGTCTGCGGCGGTGGCCGCTACGACGGCCTGTCCGAGCTGATCGGCGGCAAGCCGGCGCCGGGCATCGGCTGGGGCATGGGCATCGAGCGCGTGCTGGACCTGCTGCAGCAGTCGGGCGTGACCGCGCCGCTGGCCGTACCCGATGTCTATGCCATCGTGCCGTCGCTGGACGCCCTGCCGGTCGCGATGCAGGTGACCGAGACCTTGCGCGCGGCCGGTGTCGCCGTGCTGATGCATGCCGCCGGCAAGGAAGCCTGGGGCAGCATGAAATCGCAGTTCAAGAAGGCCGACGCCAGCGGCGCCCGCCACGCCCTGGTCTTCGGCGCCGACGAGCTGGCGCGTGGCGAAGTGGCGCTCAAGCCGCTGCGCGACGCCGCCGCCAGCCAGACCACCCGCGCCATCGCCGAGGCCGCAGGCTGGGCGCCCGAACTGCGCACCGCATAATCGCGAACTTTTTTCCCGAACACGCTGAACCCGCACCGAACCCGACCCATGGCCACACAACTCGACCTGCAAGAGCAGGAACAACTCGACGCGCTCAAGGCGTTCTGGAACAAGCAGGGCAACCTGATCACCTGGGCGTTGATCCTGGTGCTGAGCGGTTTCGCGGCCTGGAACGGCTGGCAGTACTGGCAGCGCGAGCAGGCGCAGAAAGCCGGCGCGCTGTTCGAGGAACTGGACCGCGCCGCCGGGATGGGCGACGCCGACAAGGTGACCCGGGTCTTCGCCGACCTCAAGGAGCGCAACCCCGGAACGGCCTACGCCCAGCAGGGCGGCTTGCTGGCCGCCAAGGTGCAGGTGGCCAAGGGCCAGATCGACGCGGCCAAGGCCAGCCTGAGCTGGGTGGCCGACAACGCGGTCGAAGACGAAGCCCGCCAACTCGCGCGCCTGCGCCTGGCTGGGGTGCAAGCCGATGCCCGGCAATACCCGGAAGCGCTGAAGACGCTGGACGCCGTGAAGGGCGAGGGCTTCGAGGCCCTGGCCGCCGACCGCCGTGGCGACGTGCTGATGGCACAGGGCAAGCCTGCCGAAGCGCTGGCGGCCTACCAGGTGGCCCGGAAAGCCCTGGGCGAGAAGGTCGAGTACCGCCGCCTCATCGACGCCAAGCTGACCGCGCTGGGCGCGTCGCCGACCGCTGCTGAAGCGGCCCCTGCAACGGCCTCGACGGCCCCGGCGGCTTCGGCAGTTGCAGCGGCTTCAGCGGGCGCTTCAGGGGCCGCCAAGTGACGATGGCGCGCGCCGTGACCGCCCGCCTGTGGCAGGTCTCGCTGGCGGCGGCACTGCTCGGTCTGGCGGCCTGTGCGGCCGACAAGCCCAAGCCCACGCCCCTGCAGCCGCTGACGCCCCAGATCGCGGGGCGCCAGGTCTGGAACGCCAGCATCGGCAGCATCGGCTACCCCATGCTCGCGGCGGTGCGCAACGGCCTGTTTTTCGTCGCTTCAGGGAATGGCGATGTGCGTGCGCTGCAGGCCGAAACCGGTGTCGAAGTCTGGCGTGCCAGCGCCGGCAGCGCCATCGCCGCCGGTGTCGGCAGCGATGGCCGCTACACCAGCGTCGTGACGCGCGGCAACGAGGTCGTCACCTTCGACGCCGGGCGCGAGGTCTGGCGCAAGCGCGTGCCGTCCAGCGTCGTGACGCCGCCGCTGGTGGCCGGCGAACGTGTCTTCGTGATGGGCGTGGACCGCGCCGTGCACGCCTTCGACGCTGTCGATGGCCGCCGCCTGTGGTCACTCAGCCGCCCGGGCGATGCGCTGACGCTGGCCCAGGCCGGCGTGCTCAGCGCCTGGCGCAACACCTTGCTGGTCGGGCAGGGCCAGCGCCTGGCGGGCGTGGATCCGCTGCGCGGCACGGTGCAGTGGGAAGTGCCCTTGGCGGCACCGCGCGGCTCCAACGAAGTCGAACGCCTGGCCGATCTGCTCGGCCCGGCGGTGCGCGTGGGTGACCGGGTTTGCGCCCGCGCCTTCCAGTCGGCCGTGGGCTGTGCCGACGCCGCCAAAGGCAGCGTGCTCTGGTCGCGCAACGTCGGCGGCATCCAGGCCGTGGCGGCCGACGCCGAACAGGTCTTCGGCGCCGATGCCAGCGACCGCATCACCGCCTGGCGGGCCGACAGCGGCGATGTCGCCTGGACCAACGAAAAGCTGCTCTACCGCGGCCTGAGCGGCGCCCTGGCCGTCGGCCCCAGCGTCGTCTTCGGCGACAGCGAGGGTTATGTGCATTTCCTGGCCACCGCCACCGGTGAGGCGCAACTGCGCTTGCCGACGGACGGCAAGGCCGTCATCGGCACGCCTGTTCTCGCGGGAACGACGCTGATCATCACCACACAAGGCGGCGGCGTTTACGCTTTCCGTCCGAATTGAAAACGCACCCATGAAGCCGGTCATCGCCCTCGTCGGCCGGCCCAACGTCGGCAAGTCGACGCTGTTCAACCGCATCACCAAGAGCCGCGATGCCATCGTCGCCGACTTCTCGGGCCTGACGCGCGACCGCCACTATGGCGATGCGCGCCTGGGCGACCGTGAGTTCATCGTCGTCGACACCGGCGGCTTCGAGCCGGCCAAGCCCACGGGCATGGTGGCCGAGATGGCCAAGCAGACGCGCCAGGCCGTGGCCGAAGCCGATGCGGTGATCTTCGTCGTGGACGTGCGCGGCGGCCTGTCGGCGCAGGACCACGACATCGCCAACTACCTGCGCACGCAGCAAAAGCGGGTCTTCCTGGCCGTCAACAAGGCCGAGGGCATGAGCGAATCGCCGCTGCTCGGCGAATTCCACGAACTGGGCATCGGCAACCCGCATCCGGTTTCGGCGGCGCACGGTCAGGGCATCCGCAGCCTGCTCGAAGCGGCGCTGGAGGGCTTCGAGCCCGACCCGGAAATCTATGGCGACGGCCCCGACCAGAACCACCCGATCCGCCTGGCCGTGGCCGGCCGGCCCAACGTCGGCAAGAGCACGCTGATCAACGCCTGGCTGGGCGAAGAGCGCCTTGTGGCTTTCGACCAGCCCGGCACCACGCGCGACGCCATCCACATCCCCTTCGAACGCGAAGGCCAGAAGTTCGAACTGATCGACACCGCTGGCCTGCGCCGCAAGGGCAAGGTCTTCGAGGCCATCGAGAAGTTCTCGGTGGTGAAGACCCTGCAGGCCATCGCCGACGCCAACGTCGTCTTGCTGCTGCTGGACGCGACGCAGGGCGTCAGCGACCAGGACGCGCACATCGCCGGCTACATCCAGGAATCGGGCCGTGCGGTGGTGATCGCCGTCAACAAGTGGGACTTGACCGACGACTACCAGCGCCAGACGCTGCAGCGCTCCATCGAAAGCCGCTTGTCGTTCCTGAAGTACGCGCCGGTGCTGGAGATCTCGGCCATCAAGCGCCAGGGCCTGACGGCGGTCTGGAAGGCCATCTTCAAGGCCCACACCTCGGCCACGGTGAAGATGAGCACGCCGGTGCTGACACGGCTGGTGCACGAGGCCACCGAACACCAGGCGCCGCGCCGTGACGGCCGCTTCCGGCCCAAGATGCGCTATGCCCACCAGGGGGGCTCGAACCCGCCGCTGGTGGTCATTCACGGCACCTCGCTGGACCACGTCACCGAAGGCTACAAGCGCTTCCTGGAAGGCCGCCTGCGTGACCACTTCAAGCTGGTCGGCACGCCCATCCGGATCGAGATGCGTTCGGCCGACAACCCCTTCGACCCCAAGGCCAAGTGACGCCGCGTGGCGCCGGTCACCCCGAATAGCCGCACCCCATGGCAGCGTGGTAGCCCTGTGATACCGTGCATGCTTCCCCATACCCAACACGGAGAATATCGTGAGCAACAAAGGTCAACTCTTGCAGGATCCCTTCCTGAACCTGCTGCGCAAAGAGCATGTGCCGGTGTCGATCTACCTGGTCAACGGCATCAAGCTGCAAGGCCACATCGAGTCCTTCGACCAGTACGTGGTCTTGCTGCGCAACACCGTCACGCAGATGGTCTACAAGCACGCCATTTCGACGGTCGTGCCCAGCCGGGCGGTGAACTTCCAGGCCAGCGAGCCCGGCGATCCGCAGCCCTGAACCCGGGCGCGAGGCGCACGCCACCTTGAGTTCCGCAACGACCAGCGCCGCACTGCGCGGCGACGACGAGACCCGCGCCGTGTTGGTGGGCGTCGACATCGGCGGCGATCCGTCTTTCGACGCCACGCTGGACGAATTGGCGCTGTTGGCCGTTTCAGCGGGCGACACCGTGGTGGCCCGCGTCATCGCGCGGCGCAGGGCGCCCGACCCGGCGCTGTTCATCGGCAGCGGCAAGGCCGACGAGATCAAGGCGCTCGTGGCGGCCACGGGGGCGCACGGCGTGATCTTCGACCAGCCGCTCAGCCCGGCGCAGCAGCGCAACCTGGAACGCCACATGGGCGTATCGGTGGCCGACCGCACCGCCTTGATCCTGGACATCTTCGCGGCCCGTGCGCAAAGCCACGAGGGCAAGCTGCAGGTGGAACTGGCGCGCCTGCAGTACATGGCCACGCGCCTGGTCGGCCGCTGGAGCCACCTGGAGCGTCAGCGCGGCGGCATCGGCACGCGGGGCGGTCCGGGCGAGGCGCAGATCGAACTCGACAAGCGCATGATCGGCGAGCGCATCAAGAGCGTCAAAGAGCGGCTGGAAAAGGTCAAGCGCCAACGCGGCACGCAACGCAAGGCGCGCGAGCGGCGCGGCACCTTCCGCATTTCGCTGGTGGGTTACACCAACGCCGGCAAGTCGACCTTGTTCAACAACCTGGTCAAGGCCCGTGCTTATGCCGCCGACCAGTTGTTCGCCACCCTGGACACCACCACACGCGCGCTGTGGGTGGGCGAAGCGCAGAGTTCGGTATCGCTGTCCGACACGGTGGGTTTCATCCGCGATCTGCCGCACAAGCTGGTCGAGGCCTTCGAGGCCACGCTGCAGGAAGCGGCCGATGCCGACCTGCTGCTGCACGTCATCGACGCGGCCAGCCCGCTGCTGGCCGAACAGCAGGCCGAGGTCGACCGCGTGCTGGAAGAAATCGGCGCGGCCACCGTGCCGCAGCTGCTGGTTTACAACAAGTGCGACCTGCTGGAAGACTCCTTGCAGCCGCGCGAGCCCATCGACAGCATCGAGGTTCACCCCGGTGTGCGCCGGCCGCGCGTTTTCGTCAGCGCGCGGACCGGCCAGGGTCTGGTCGGCCTGCGCGCCGCCATCGCCCAGGTCGTGCTCGATCGCTTGAATGCGGCCACAGCCGCCCCATCTGTGACGCTGCCCGATGGCAGCACCCCCTCACCCTGGCCGCCTGCGCCCGAGCCGGCGGCCATCCTTTGATCACTTTTCGATCGCATCCCCATGAGTGAACTGCACTCCCTTCCATCCGGCTCCCGACTGGTTGCGCTCGCGGCTGCCGCGCGCGCACTGGCGCTGGGCCTGTTGCCGACCCGGCGGGCCGACCGCCGGGCGGACCCGACCCTGATCCACAACAACCGGGGCGACGGTCCGCCCGACCTGGACGAGTTGTGGCGCGACTTCAACCGCAAGCTGAGCGGCCTGTTCGGCGGCAAGGTCGGTGGTGGCGGCAACGGCCCCAAGCGCAGCGACGAGCCGTCGCCGGGCGGCCCTTACCAGCCTGACATCAAGAGCGCAGGTATCGGTGCGGGCTTGATCGGTGGCGTCGCCCTGCTGATCTGGCTGGGCAGCGGCTTCTTCATCGTGCAGGAAGGCCACCGGGCGGTGGTCAGCACCTTCGGCAAGTACAGCCACACCAAGGATGCCGGCTTCCAGTGGCGCTTCCCCTACCCGGTGCAGGCCCATGAAATCGTCGCCGTGACCCAGTTGCAGTCGGTGGAAGTGGGGCGCAATTCGGTGGTTCAGGCCACCGGCCTGCGCGACTCGTCGATGCTGACCCAGGACGAGAACATCGTCGACATCCGCTTCACGGTGCAGTACCGCCGCGCCGACGCGCGGTCTTATCTGTTCGAGAACAACCGGCCCGACGAAGCCGTGGTGCAGGCCGCCGAGTCGTCGGTGCGCGAGATCGTGGGCCGCAGCCGGGTCGACCTGGTGCTCTACGAGCAGCGCGACGCCATCGCGGCCGAACTGGTCAAGTCGATCCAGGTGCAGCTCGACCGCTTGAAGTCGGGCATCGTCGTCGCCAACGTCAACATGCAGAACGTGCAGGTGCCCGATCAGGTGCAGGCGGCCTTCAACGACGCGGTCAAGGCCAGTGCCGACCGCGACCGTTTCAAGAACGAAGGCCAGGCCTATGCCAGCGACGTGATCCCCAAGGCGCGCGGGACGGCATCGCGCCTGCTCGAGGAATCCGAGGGCTACCGCTCGCGGGTCATGGCGCAGGCCGAGGGTGATGCGCAGCGTTTCCGGTCGGTGCTGGCCGAGTACGAGAAGGCACCAGGCGTGACGCGCGACCGGCTGTACCTCGAAACCATGCAGCAGGTCTATTCCAATGTCACCAAGGTGATGGTCGACAGCAAGGCCGGGTCCAACCTGCTCTACCTGCCGCTGGACAAGCTGTTGCAACAAGGTGGCTTGCCCGCCCCGGCGGCGCCGGCCGCCGCCACGGTGGTGCCGTCTGCCGCACCCGTGGACCCCACGGGTACCCAGAGCGTGGACATCCGTTCGCGCGATGGCACCCGCAATCGTGAACGCGAAGGCCGCTAGGAAGGCGCATGAGCATGAACCGTATCGGACTTGTCATTGCCGGCGCGCTGTTCGCGCTGATGTTGGCTGCCAGCAGCCTTTTCGTCGTCGACCAGCGACAGGTGGGCGTGGTCTACGCCTTGGGAGAAATCAAGGAGGTCATCAGCGACCCGGGCCTGCACTTCAAGCTGCCGCCGCCCTTCCAGAACGTCGTGTTCCTGGACAAGCGCGTGCAGACGCTCGACAGCCCGGAAACGCGTCCCATCTTCACGGCCGAGAAGAAGAGTCTGGTCATCGACTGGCTGGTGAAGTGGCGCATCTCCGAGCCGCGCCAGTTCATCCGCAACAACGGGGTTGATTTCCGCAACCTGGAAAGCCGCC
This sequence comes from Rubrivivax sp., assembly GCA_040400915.1. Lineage (GTDB taxonomy): Bacteria > Pseudomonadota > Gammaproteobacteria > Burkholderiales > Burkholderiaceae_C > Rubrivivax. The sequence goes on along the minus strand of JBBAPI010000003.1, from coordinate 129,992 downwards.
TGTCGCCCGTGGTGCAGGCCGCCTTCAACGAAGAGATCACCAAGCGCGACGTGCGCGGCGTGCTGGCCAAGGAACGCGAGGTGGTGATGAAGGATGTGCGGCTGCGCCTGACCGACGAAGCCAAGGCCTTCGGCATCGAGATCGTCGACGTGCGCATCAAGCGCGTCGACTTCGTCGCCGACATCACCGATTCGGTCTACCGGCGCATGGAATCCGAGCGCAAGCAGGTCGCCAATGAACTGCGTTCGCAGGGCGTGGCCGATGGCGAGAAGATCAAGGCCGACGCCGACCGCCAGCGTGAAGTCATCGTCGCCGAAGCCTACCGCGACGCGCAGAAGATCAAGGGTGAAGGCGACGCCAAGGCCTCAGCGCTGTATGCCGACGCCTTCGGCCGCAACGCCCAGTTCGCGCAGTTCTACCGCAGCCTGGAGGCCTACCGGGCGACCTTCCGCACCAAGGGCGACGTCATGGTGCTGGACCCCAGCAGCGACTTCTTCCGGGCCATGCGCGGCGGCGGACCTGCCGATGCGTCTGCCCCGTCGCGGGCCCGCAAGTAGCCGGTCTGTATCCGCCTGCGCATGGTCGACTTCCTGCTCGGCGCAGCGGCGTTGATGCTGGTGCTCGAGGGGCTGCTGCCTTTCCTGAGTCCGGGGCTGTGGCGTTCGGTCTTCGAGCGCGCAACCCGGCTGTCCGACGGCCAGATCCGCTTTGCCGGGTTGACCAGCATGGTGATCGGTCTGCTGCTGCTGGCGGCCTGGCGCTGACGCCGGGCAGCGTCGGCTGCTGACAGTGCAGCCGCCTACAATGCATCTTTCATTTCCAGTGCAACCGATGCTCTCTGCGTGGCTATTGCCCGAGCACATCGCCGACGTCCTGCCGGCGCAAGCCCGGCGCGTCGAGGATCTGCGGCGGGCCCTGCTGGACAGGGCTCAGGCCTATGGCTTCGAGCTGGTCATGCCGCCCCTGCTCGAACACCTCGAATCGCTGCTCTCGGGCACGGGCCGCGAGCTTGACCTGAAGACCTTCAAACTGGTCGACCAACTCAGCGGCCGCATGCTGGGTCTGCGCGCCGACACGACGCCTCAGGCGGCGCGCATCGACGCGCACCTGCTGAACCGCGACGGCGTGACCCGCCTGTGCTACTGCGGGCCTGTCCTGCACACCTTGCCGGCCGGTCTGTCGGCGACCCGCGAGCCGCTGCAGTTCGGCGCCGAGATCTTCGGCCATGCCGGCCTCGAGGCCGATCTGGAAGCAGCCGAGCTGGCGCTGGACAGCCTGCAGCTGGCGCGCGTCGGCCCACTCGTCATCGACCTCGCCGACGCCCGTCTGCTGCGCGGCGTGCTGGCCGAGGTCACGCTGGATGCCGCCCGCTTGCAGGCGGTCGTGCTGGCCTTGTCCGAAAAGGATGCGTCAGCCCTGGACGGTCTGACGCGGGACCTGCCGGCGTCGGCGCGCAGCGGTTTGCGGGCCTTGCTGCGGCTCTACGGTGGCGACGAGGTGATCGCCGCGGCCCGCCGCGATCTGGCCCCGTCGCCCTGGGTCGTGGCCGCGCTCGATGAACTGGAATGGCTGGCTGCGCACCTGCGGCTGGCGGTGCCCGATCTGAAGATCGGTTTCGATCTGTCCGACATGAGCGGCTATGCCTATTACAGCGGTCTGCGTTTCGCCGTCTACGGCGCGGGCAGCAGCGACGCCCTGGCCCGAGGCGGGCGCTACGACGAGGTCGGCGCGATCTTTGGCCGCAACCGCCCGGCGGTCGGCTTCAGCCTGGATCTGAAGACCCTGTCCGAGGTTGCCGGGCCGTCCGCCGCACCGGTGGCCATCCGGGCCCCCTGGGGTGAAGACCCGTCCTTGCGCGCTGCGGTTCGCCGCCTGCGCGACCAAGGCGCCACCGTGCTGGCCATGCTGCCTGGCCATGAATTCGAGGCCCAGGCCTACACCTGCGATCGCGAGCTGGTGCAGGCCGACGGTCAATGGGTCCTGCGCGCCCTGGGCGCGCCGGGCCTGCCCTGAAATCTGAAGGAATCTGCACTATGCAAGCAGCCGTCCGGCCCGGTGCGGGTCGCAATGTCGTGGTCGTCGGTACCCAATGGGGCGATGAAGGCAAGGGCAAGATCGTCGACTGGCTGACCGACCACGCGCAGGGCGTGGTCCGTTTCCAGGGCGGCCACAACGCGGGCCACACGCTGGTCATCGCCGGGCGCAAGACGGCGCTGCAGTTGATCCCCTCGGGAGTGATGCGCGAAGGCGTGGCCTGCTACATCGGCAACGGCGTGGTGGTCGACCCGGCGCACATGCTGCAGGAGATCGCGCGCATCGAGGCCCTGGGCATCGATGTCCGTTCGCGGCTGCACCTGTCGGAAGCCTGCCCACTGATCCTGCCCTTTCACGTCGAACTCGACCGCGCCCGCGAAGGACGCCGCGAAAGCAGCGGCGACGGCAAGATCGGCACCACCGGCAAGGGCATAGGCCCGGCCTACGAAGACAAGGTGGCGCGCCGCGCCTTGCGGGTCCAGGACCTGAAGCACCCCGCCCGCTTCGAGGCCAAGTTGCGCGAACTGGTGGCGCTGCACAACACCGAACTGGTCGGTTTCCTGGGCGCTGCGCCATTGGATTGGCAGCCCATGCTGGACGGCGCCCTGCAAGCGGCCGAGCAGCTGCAGCCCTTGATGGCCGACGTCGGCTACCGCCTGTTCCAGGCCCACGCCGATGGCGCCAACCTGCTGTTCGAAGGCGCGCAGGGCACCTTGCTCGACATTGACCACGGCACCTACCCCTATGTCACGTCCAGCAACTGCGTGGCCGGCAATGCGGCTGCCGGTTCGGGTGTGGGGCCGGGCCTGCTGCACTACATCCTGGGCATCACCAAGGCCTACACCACGCGCGTGGGCAGCGGGCCGTTTCCGACCGAACTGGACATCGACCAGCCCGGCGGCGTGGGCCACCACCTGTCCACCGTGGGCCAGGAGCGCGGCACGGTCACCGGGCGCGCGCGACGCTGTGGCTGGCTGGACGCGGCGGCGCTGAAGCGGTCGATCATCATCAACGGCGTGTCGGGCCTGTGCATCACCAAGCTCGACGTGCTTGACGGACTGCCCGAAATCCGCATCTGCACCGGCTACAAGCTGGGCGGCCGCCTGCTGGACATCCTGCCGCTGGACGCCGACGAGATTGCCCAGTGCGAACCGGTCTACGAAGTGCTGCCCGGCTGGTCGGAGACGACGGCGGGCCTGACCAACTGGGAGCAGTTGCCGCTCAACGCCAAGCGCTACCTGGAACGCATGCAGGCGCTGATCGGCGCGCCCATCGACATGGTGTCGACCGGCCCCGATCGCGTGCACACCATCCTGCTGCGCCACCCTTTCCGTGCCTGAATCCGACAGGCCGGCTGACGATTTCTTTGGGAGAACCTGAGCATGCTCACTGACGACGGCAAGCACCTGTACGTGTCCTGGGACGAGTACCACTTGCTGACCGAGAGGCTGGCGCTGAAGGTGGCTGCCTCCGGCTGGCAGTTCGACCAGATCCTGTGTCTGGCCCGCGGCGGCATGCGCCCGGGCGACGTGCTCTCACGCGTCTTCGACAAGCCGCTGGCGATCATGTCCACCAGTTCCTACCGCGCCGACGCCGGCACCATCCAGGGCCGGCTCGACCTGGCCAAGTACATCACCATGCCCAAGGGCGAACTGGCGGGGCGCGTGCTGCTGGTGGATGACCTGGCCGACACCGGCGTGACCCTGCAGGCGGTGGTCGAACGCCTGCGCGGCATGCCCGCCATCCAGGAACTGCGCGCCGCGGTGCTGTGGGTCAAGGGGGTCTCGACCTACCAGCCTGACTATTCGGTCGAGACGCTGCCCACCAGCCCATGGATCCACCAGCCCTTCGAGGAGTACGACAACCTCAGACCCGAAGGGCTCGCGAAGAAGTTTGCCGTTTGACGAAAGACGGTGTGAAAAGCGAAGAGGCCGGTCTGTTTCACAACACGCCGGCCTTTCCTTTGGATCGCTTTCCAACTGATTCAGCTGATTTGGCTGTCAGTGAAGTTGGCGACCCACCAAGACGAAAGGCCGATACTTGCGTACCGGCCCTCAATCATTTTGGTGCCCAGAAGAGGACTCGAACCTCCACGCCGTTAAGCGCTAGTACCTGAAACTAGTGCGTCTACCAATTCCGCCATCTGGGCAACGAGAACTCAGGACTATACCATCAAAGTGAACAAGACTTCAAGTGTCGCGAACGTCGGCGGTGCCATGCTCGGTGAATTCGACGGCCGCGTCGAAGGCCACCGCGACGGCCACGGCCTGGTCATCCCCGACAGCGGCGATGCGCCGGTCTATCTGGCGCCGCAGGAAATGCGCAGCGTGCTGCACAAGGACCGCGTCCGTGTTCGTGTGCTGCGCTACGACCGCAAGGGTCGGCCCGAGGGCCGCGTCACCGACATCCTGGAACGCCGCAAGACGCCCATCATCGGCCGCCTGCTGCACGAGAGCGGGCAATGGGTGGTGGCGCCCGAAGACAGCCGTTACGGCCAGGACATCCTGATCCCCAAGAACGCCATCGCCAACGCGACGGTGGGGCAGGTGGTGGCGGTTGAACTGACCGAGCCGCCGTCGCTGCATACACAGCCGGTGGGCCGCGTGGCCGAGGTGCTGGGCGAGATCGACGACTCGGGCATGGAGATCGAGATCGCCGTGCGCAAGTACGAGGTGCCCCACGAGTTCACCCCCGAGACGCTGGCGCAAGCCGCCGCGCTGTCTGAGAAGCTGCGCGCCGCCGACCGCAAGAACCGCGTCGACCTGAGCGACGTGGCGCTGGTCACCATCGACGGCGAAGACGCGCGCGACTTCGACGACGCGGTCTACTGCGTACCCTTCAAGCGCGGCCGCGGCAAGAGCGCGCTCGAGGGCTGGCGGCTGATCGTCGCCATCGCCGATGTCAGCCACTACGTGAAACCCGGCGAGCCGCTGGACGAAGACGCCTACGAACGCGCCACTTCGGTGTACTTCCCGCGCCGCGTCATCCCGATGCTGCCCGAGAAACTGTCCAACGGCCTGTGCTCGCTGAACCCGAACGTGGAGCGCCTGAGCATGGTCTGCGACATGCTCGTGGCCGGCGACGGTCGCATCGACGCCTTCCAGTTCTACCCGGCGGTCATTAACTCGCACGCGCGACTGACCTACACCGAAGTGGCTGCGGTGCTGGCCAACACGCGCGGCCCTGAAGCGCAGAAGCGGGCTGACCTGGTGCCGCATCTGCTGCACCTGCACGAGGTCTACCGCGCGCTGTTGAAGCAGCGCGCGCTGCGCGGCGCCATCGACTTCGACACCACCGAGACGCAGATCGTCTGCGACGACAACGGCCGCATCGAGAAGATCGTGCCGCGCACCCGCAACGAGGCCCACCGCCTGATCGAAGAGGCCATGCTGGCGGCCAATGTCTGCGCGGCGGAGTTCATCGTCACGGCCGAACATCCCAGTCTGTACCGCGTGCACGAGGGCCCGACGCCCGAGAAGCGCGTCGCACTGCAGGCCACGCTGAAGGCGCTGGGCGTCGGTGTGCATCTGAGCGACGACCCCAAGCCGGCCGAGATCCAGGCCATCGCGCAGGCGACGGCCGGCCGGCCCGACGCGCAGCAGATCAGCACGCTGCTGCTGCGCTCCATGCAGCAGGCGGTCTACACCGTGCACAACGCCGGCCACTTCGGCCTGGCCTACGAGGCCTACACGCACTTCACCAGCCCGATCCGCCGCTACCCCGACCTGATGGTCCACCGCGTGATCAAGTCCATCCTCGGCCGGCGGCGCTACCACCTGGTGGCCAACGCCAAGACGCGCGCCCCCGAGGTTCGCAAGTGGGGCAAGGGCGGCAAGGTGCAGGGCAAGGCGCCCAAGCCCATGACGCAGGAAATGGCGCTCTGGGAAGCCGCCGGCGGCCACTGCAGCGCCAACGAGCGCCGTGCCGACGAGGCCTCGCGCGATGTCGAAGCCTGGCTCAAGTGCCGCTACATGCGCGAGCACCTGGGTGAGGAGTTCTCGGGCACGGTCAGTGCAGTCGCGGGCTTCGGCTTGTTCGTCACGCTGGACGCGCTGTACGTCGACGGCATGGTCCACATCACCGAGCTGGGCGGCGAGTACTACCGCTACGACGAAGCCCGTGGCGAATTGCGCGGCGAGCGCACGGGCATCCGCTATGCCATCGGCACGCGGGTGCGGGTGCAGGTCAGCCGGGTCGACCTGGATGGCCGCAAGATCGACTTCCGCATGGTCCGCGAGGGCGAAGGCGAGAAACTGCCGGCGCGCACGGAGCGCGCGCGTCCGGCTGCCGCGACCTTCGTCAGCGCCGCGGCCGAATTGACGCAGGTGCGGGAAGCGGACCGTCTGGTCAAGGCATCGACCCGTGTCGTGAAGGCCCAGGGTGTTCCCGATACGGCGCGGCGCAGCCGCAAGCCAGGCCCGCAGCGGCCTGCGCCCAAGCCGCGGGCACGCCGCTGACGGCACGCCGCTGACGGCGGGCGGCGCTGCGTCAGGCCGGCTGGCGGGCTGCCAGGGCCTCGATGAGGTCGGCCGCCCGCAGCGGGCCTACATGGCCCTGCTCACGCCACCGGTCGGCCGCCTGGCCGTGCTGGCCCGCTGCCATGGCGGCGATCTCGCGCGCCTCGGCATCGGGCGCCTGTGACCACAGACCGGCGATCCAGCCGGCGAGCACATCGCCGGTGCCGGCCGTGGCCAGTGCCGCGTTGCCGGTCGCGTTGATGTAGGGCCGTTGCCCGGGCGCGGCAATCACGCTGCCCGATCCTTTCAGCACCACCGTCGCGCCGTAGCGTTCGGCCAGGCGGGTGGCGGCGAGCAGGCGGTCGCCCTGGATCGCCTGGGTGTCGCACTGCAGCAGACGCGCCGCTTCCAGCGGGTGCGGCGTCAGCAGCGTCGCGCAGCCGCGCGCGGAACGCGCCTGCAGCAGCTTTTGCAAGGACGGCTCGGCGGCCACGGCGTTCAGGGCGTCGGCGTCGAGCACCAGTCGGCGCGCCCAGGCCAGCAGGGCGGGCAGGGCGGTCTTGACGGCCTCGCCGCCGCCGCAGCCGCAGAGCACCGTGGTGGCCCCCAGCAGCGCCGGTTCGGACTGCCACCAGGCGCTGCGGCTCATCAGTTCCGGTCGGGAAGGATCGAAAGCCGGGGCCGCCGCGTCGAGCAAGCTGCAGTACACCCGGCCAGCGCCCGCCGCCAGCGCCGCGCGTGCCGCCAGCCAGGCGGCGCCAACCATGCCGGGCGCCCCGCCGATGACCGCCACATCGCCGTAGCTGCCCTTGTGGCTGGCGTGCGGCCGGCTCGGCCCTTCGCTGGCACCGGTCAGCCAGGCACTGGCCGGTCCTGCATCGACGCCCAGGTCGTCGAACCAGACCTGACCGGCATGGTCGCGACCGGCGCCGGTGTGGCAGCCGGGCTTGAGCGTCAGCAGGGCCAGCGTGTCGGTGCAGCGCACCGCTGCGTCACCCAGACAGGTGCCGGTGTCGGGGTGCAGGCCCGAGGGGATGTCCACCCCCAGCGTCGTGCCGCTGTGAGCGTTGATGGCGCTGATGGCGGTGGCCAGGGCGCCGGCCGGCGCTCGCGCGGCGCCCAGGCCGAGCAGGGCGTCGATCAGCAGATCGCCAGCCGCCGCCGGCGGCAGCAGCGCGTCGCTGATGGCCACGCCGGCCTGCTGCGCCTGCCGCAAGGCGGCTTGTGCATCGGCGGGCAGCCTGGCGGCATCGGCCAGCAGGCAGACGCTGACGCGCTGGCCGGCGGCGTGCAAGTGGCACGCGGCCACCAGGCCGTCGCCGCCGTTGTTGCCGGGTCCGGCCCAGACCTGCACGCCGGTCGCCTGTGGGGCCAGGGCCAGCCCGAGCCGCGCCACGGCCCGGCCCGCGCGGGCCATCAGCGGCGGGGCGGGGACCTGGGTCGCGGCAGCCTGTTCGGCACACCGGGTGGCCTGGGCATCGTGCAGCGGCCACCGCCTGGCGCCCGGCGTGACGCGGATGGGGGGCGGTCGTGAGCCTGCGTCGGTCATGCCGGCATTGTGCGGCGCCCGCGGCTCGCCGGCAGGCCCGCTGCGGCCCGCCGACCGGTCGTTCAGCGCAGCCGCGCCACACCCAGGCCGGTGACGTCCAGCGGAGCCGCTCGCCCGCTGATCTGTTCGGCCAGCACGCGGGCCGACCCGCAAGCCAGCGCCCAGCCGCTGGCGCCATGGCCCAGGTTCAGCCAGACGCCGGGCGCACCACTGGCACCCAGGACCGGCGGGCCGTCGGGCAGCATGGGCCGCGCGCCTTTCCAGTGCTGTGCGTCGCGCGTCAACGCCGCGCCCGGGAACCAGTCGTCGAGCGTGCGGTACAGCGTGCGCAGCGGCGCAACGGCGATGTGGCCGGGGTCGCCGCCGAACTCGGCCAGTCCCGAGACGCGGATCCGCTGGCCCAGGCGGCTGATGGCGATCCGGTAGCGCTCGTCCACCACGGCCGCGCGCGGCCCCGGTGGCGCCAGGCCGTCGACGTGGCGCAGCGGCGCGGTCACGGTGTAGCCCTGCACGGCCGCCAGCGGCAGCCGCACGCCGACGCCGGCCAGCAAGCGCTGGGCTTGCACGCCAGCGCAGACGACGACGGCGTCGAAGGCCTCGTCGGGCGCGCCAGCCAGGGCCACGCCGGGCGCCGTTCCGGCCGTCACCTTGAACACCGTCGTGTCGAAGCGAAAGCGGGCACCCAGACGCTGCGCCTGCGCCTTTAGCAGGTGTGCAAACTGGCGGCAGTTGCCCACGCCGTCCTGCGCCAGGTGGATGGCCGCGTGCAGCGGTGTCGCGGTGTGCAGGCCCGGTTCCAGACGGTGACAGCCGGCCGCGTCGACGACTTCGTGGGCCACGCCCAGGTCTTGCAGGACCGCCAGGCCGGTGCGCGCAGCCTTCAGGTCCCGTTCGCTGCGCAGCAGGACGAGGACACCTGTCGCCTGTTCGAATTCCAGGTTTAGCTCACGCGTCAGGCCCAGTTGGCGCTCACGGCTGAACAGGGCCAGGCGCAGCATCGCCGCGCGGTGGCTGGCGTACACCCGGGGGCGGCAAGACCGCCACCAGCGCCACATCCAGGGCAGTTGCGCCAGGGCCTCGATGCCGCCGAAGCGGACCGGCGTGTGCGCGCTGAACAGGTGGCGCAAGACCTTCCAGCCCATGCCGGGCGCCGCCCAGGGCCCGTCGTGGCCGGGCGCCAGCACGCCGCTGTTGGCGAAGCTGGCCTCTTCAGCGATGCTGCTGCGGCGCTCGAAGACCGTGACGTCGTGCCCAAGCAGGCACAGTTCATAAGCAGTGCTGACGCCAACGATGCCGGCGCCGATGATGGCCACTCGCAATTGCAGTTTCCTGTCGTGTAGGGTGGGTGGCCTGGCTGACCCGCGCCGGGCCGGCCTGGAGATGCCAGCTAGGGCTGACGGGCATGCTAGACTCCGTGGGTTTGCCCCGATGCGCGTTGCATTCGAGGAAGACCAATCGCGAACCCGACCGTACCAAGGTGTCGCTGCCCGCGCCGAGTTGCTGAACAGACGTCTTGTGCATCCTGTTCATGGCCCAGCGGATTGGCGGCGATCAAGCGGCGGAATTCTAGACTCAACCTTAGGAATCTCCATGACTGTCTCCATGCGCGAAATGCTGGAAGCGGGTGTCCATTTCGGCCACCAAACACGCTTCTGGAACCCCAAGATGGCTCCGTACATCTACGGCCATCGCAACAAGATCCACATCATCAACCTCGAGAAGACGCAGCCGCTCTTCGAAGAGGCGATGAAGTTCATCCGCCAGCTGTCGGCCAAGCGCGGCACCATCCTGATGATCGGCACCAAGCGCCAGGCGCGCGACGTGATCGCGCTGGAAGCCGACCGTTGCGGCATGCCCTATGTCGACCAGCGTTGGCTGGGCGGCATGATGACCAACTTCAAGACTGTTAAGGGCTCCTTGAAGAAGCTCAAGGACATGCAGGCGACCAAGGAAGCCGGCACCGACATGATGATCAAGAAGGAAGGCCTGATGTTCGAGCGCGAGCTGATCAAGCTCGAAAAGGACATCGGCGGCATCCAGGACATGAGCGCGCTGCCTGACGCCATGTTCATCATCGACGTCGGTTACCACAAGATCGCCGTGGCCGAAGCCAAGAAGCTGGGCATCCCCATCATCGGCATCGTCGACACCAACCACTCGCCGATCGGCATCGACTACGTGATCCCTGGCAACGACGACTCGGCCAAGGCCGTGGCCCTGTACGCCAAGTCGGTCGCCGACGCCGTGCTGGAAGGCCGCGCCAACGCCACCAACGAGGTGGTGCAGGCCGTTTCCGCCGCCGGCGACGAGTTCGTCGAAGTCAGCGAAGAGTCCTGATCGACTGAGCGCCGGCCTGCGCGCCCGAGGGGTGTGCAGGCCGATCTTTTTTGTGCCCGGGCGCGTCCTTTGTGGAAACGTCGCACACGGGTTTGAAACCGAATGGAGAACACGATGGCTGCAATCACTGCAAGCATGGTCGCCGAGTTGCGCGCCAAGACCGACGCACCGATGATGGAGTGCAAGAAGGCGCTGACCGAAGCCGATGGCGACGCCACGCGCGCCGAGGAAATCCTGCGTGTCAAGCTGGGCAACAAGGCCGGCAAGGCCGCCTCGCGGGTCACGTCCGAAGGCGTGGTGACCGCTGCCGTGTCGGGCACCACCGGCGCGATGGTCGAGATCAACTGCGAAACCGATTTCGTCACCAAGAACGATGCCTTCCTGGCCTTTGCGCAGGCCACGGCGCAGCTGCTGGCCGCCAACGCGGTGGCGGATGTCGCCGCGCTGTCGGCACTGCCGTACAGCCAGGACGGCTACGGCCCGACGCTGGAAGACGTGCGCAAGGGTCTGATCGGCAAGATCGGCGAGAACATGGCCATCCGCCGCTTCAAGCGCTACGCCGGCGGCGGGCATCTGGCGAGCTACCTGCACGGCACCCGCATCGGCGTGCTGGTCGAGTTCACCGGCGATGAAGTCGCCGCCAAGGACGTCGCGATGCACGTGGCCGCGATGAAGCCCAAGGCGCTGGCCACCAGCGACGTGTCGGCTGACCTGATCGAAGTCGAGCGCCGCGTCGCCGCCGAAAAGGCCGCTGAAGACTCGGCCGCGGCCGTGGCCGCCGGCAAGTCGGCGCAGTCGCCCGAGATCGTCGCCCGGCGCGTCGAGGGTTCGGTGCAGAAGTTCCTCAAGGAGGTCTCGCTGCTGAACCAATCCTTCGTCAAGAACGACAAGCAGACCGTCGAGCAGATGCTCAAGGAAAAGGCCACCCAGGTGGCCGGCTTCACGCTCTATGTGGTGGGCGAGGGCATCGAGAAGAAGGTCGACGACTTCGCGGCCGAGGTGGCAGCGCAGGTGGCGGCTGCGAAGACCCAGTGACGCGCAGCCTGGCCCCCGCGCCACGCGCCGCGGGCCCGGCCTGGGGGCTGGGCCCGCTTACACTGCAAGTTAGACCCTGGGAGTGGATCCGTGCCGGCTTATAAGCGCATCTTGTTGAAGTTGTCGGGCGAGGCCCTGATGGGCGACGACGCCTACGGCATCAACCGTTCGACCATCGTCCGCATGGTGCGCGAGGTGCAGGAAGTGACCCTGCTGGGCTGCGAAGTGGCCGTGGTCATCGGCGGCGGCAATATCTTTCGCGGCGTGGCGGGTGGTTCGGTCGGCATGGACCGTGCCACTGCCGACTACATGGGCATGCTGGCCACCGTGATGAACGCGCTGGCCCTGGCCGACACCATGCGCCAGGAGGGCATGACCGCACGCGTCATGTCGGCGATCAGCATCGAGCAGGTGGTCGAGCCCTATGTGCGCCCCAAAGCGCTGCAGTACCTCGAAGAAGGCAAGGTCGTGGTCTTCGCCGCCGGCACCGGCAACCCCTTTTTCACCACCGACACGGCAGCGGCCTTGCGCGGTGCGGAAATCGGTGCCGAGATCGTCCTCAAGGCGACCAAGGTGGATGGCGTCTATTCCGCCGATCCCCACAAGGACCCCGCGGCCACGCGCTACGACAGCATCAGTTTCGACGAGGCCATCGCCCGTCATCTGCAGGTGATGGACGCGACCGCTTTCGCGTTGTGCCGCGACCAGAATCTGCCGATCAAGGTGTTCAGCATCTTCAAGCCCGGTGCGCTCAAGCGCGTCGTCTTGGGTGAAGATGAAGGCACCTTGGTGCACGTTTGAGGAGAGATACGCACCATGTCCCTACCCGAGATCAAGAAAACCGCCGAACAGAAGATGGCCAAGTCCATCGAATCGTTCAAAGGCGAACTGCACAAGATACGCACCGGCCGTGCCCACCCTGGCTTGCTCGACCAGGTGCATGTGGACTACTACGGTTCGATGGTGCCGATCAGCCAGGTGGCCAACGTGACCTTGCTCGACGCCCGCACCATCAGCGTCCAGCCCTGGGAAAAGGCGATGGCGGGCAAGATCGAGCGCGCCATCCGCGAATCCGAGCTGGGCCTGAACCCGTCGTCGCAGGGCGAACTGCTGCGCGTGCCCATGCCCGGCCTGACCGAAGAACGCCGCAGAGAACTCACGAAGGTGGTTCGCAACGCCGGTGAGGACGCCAAGATCGCCGTGCGCAGCGTGCGCCGCGAGGCCAACGAGCACCTGAAGAAGATGCTCAAGGACAAGACGGCCAGCGAAGACGATGAACGCCGTGCGCAAGACGAGGTGCAACGCCTGACCGATCGCACCATCGCCGAGATCGATCGGCTGGTGCAGGGCAAGGAAGCGGAAGTGATGGCGGTTTGATCGCGCCCGTGAACCGCCTCGTGCCGGCCGCCGAAGCGGCAGCGAGTGTGTCGGCCGCAACCGATGCAGCCGGTGATCGGCCGTCGGTTCCCCGCCATGTGGCGGTGGTCATGGACGGCAACGGTCGCTGGGCCCGCCAGCGTTTCATGCCGCGCTTCTTCGGCCACAAGCAGGGCGTGGACGCCCTGGTGCGGGCGGTGAACGCCTTTGCCGATCGCGGCGTCCAGTACCTGACGGTGTTCGCCTTTTCGTCAGAGAACTGGAAACGCCCCACCGAGGAAGTCTCGGGGCTGATGAGCTTGGTCCTGGTGGCCGTTTCGAAGTACCTGACCAAGCTGTCGGGCGACGGTGTGCGCATCCGCATCGTGGGCGACCGCTCGGCGGTGTCGGACAAGCTGCGACAGGCCTGGGAGCACGCTGAAGAACTGACCCAGCACAACACCCGCATTACGCTGGCCGTGGCTTTCAACTACGGCGGGCGCTGGGATGTGGTGCAGGCCTGCCGCACCGCCATGGCGCAGGGCCTGCGCGCCGAAGACCTGGACGAGACCTGGCTGTCGCGCCACATGGCGCTGTCCTTCGCCCCCGACCCGGATCTCTTCATCCGCACTGGCGGTGAGATGCGCATCAGCAACTTCCTGCTGTGGCAGGCGGCCTATTCCGAGCTCTTCTTCACCGAGTGTCTGTGGCCCGATTTCGGCGTGGCGGAAATCGATGCGGCCATGCAAGCCTATGCCCAGCGCGATCGCCGCTTCGGCACCATCCGTCCCCACCCGGTGGTGCCCGAGGGCACTTGAGATGCTGCGTCAGCGCGTCATCACCGCCCTGGTCCTGGTGGCTGTCCTGCTGGCCACGCTGATGTCGGCCAGCCGCTGGCCCTTCGCGCTGCTCACCCTGGCCCTGATGGCGGCCGGCGGCTGGGAGTGGGCGCGTCTCAACCAGTCCGCGCCGGCGGCCTCGCTGGCCATGGGCGCCGCGGTGGCGCTGGCGGGCCTGCTGTCGTTACTGGCCGGTTGGGTCGACGACGCGCCGCCGGCGCTGTGGCGGGTTGCGGCCGTCATCTGGGTCGCCGGTGGCGCGCTGGCCCTGGGGCGCGGTACCGAGAGCTGGCGCCATCTGCCCCGGCTGGGCCGCCTGGTGCTCGGTCTGATCGCCATCTGGCTGGCCTGGCTGGCGCTGGCGCACGCCCGCGCGATCGGCATCAACTTCATGCTGTCGGTGCTGTGCCTGGTGTGGATGGCCGATGTCGCGGCCTATTTCGGTGGCAAGGCCTTCGGTCGGCGCAAGCTGGCGGTCACCATCAGCCCCGGCAAGAGCTGGGAGGGCGTGTGGTCGGGCATGGCGGGTGTGCTGTTGCTGTCCCTGGTCTGGGTCTGGCTGGACGGCCACGCGCCGGTCGACGGCCCCAGCCTGTACACCCGGCTGTACACCGCGCTGGGTTCGATGGCCCTGGCGCCGGCCCTGTTGGCGCTGTGCGGCTTGAGCGTGGCCGGCGACCTGATCGAGTCGATGGTCAAGCGCGCGGCCGGCGCCAAGGACAGCAGCCAGCTGCTGCCCGGCCATGGCGGTGTGCTCGACCGCGTCGATGCCCTGCTGCCCGTGTTGCCGGCCGCGCTGGCGCTGATCACCTGGAGAACTTCGCCATGACCGCGGTGCAACGCCTGGCCATCCTCGGATCCACGGGTTCGGTGGGCAGCAGCACGCTGGATGTCGTGGCGCGCCATCCCGAGCGCTTCGAGGTGGTTGGCCTGACGGCCTACCAGCGGACCGACGTGCTGATCGAGCAATGCCGCCGCTTCAAGCCGCGCCGCGTCGTGCTGCCCGACGCCGCCCGCGCCGCGACAGTGCGCGCCGCGCTGGCCGAACTGCAGCTGCGCACCGAAGTCCACAGCGGTGCGCAGGCGCTGTGCGATCTGGCTTCGGCCGATGACGTGGACAGTGTGATGGCGGCCATCGTCGGCGCCGCCGGACTGCCGCCCTGCATGGCCGCGGCGCGCTCCGGCAAGCGTCTGTTGCTGGCCAACAAGGAGGCCCTGGTGGTCGGCGGCGCGCTCTTCATGCGCGCCGTGCAAGAAGGTGGCGCCACCCTGTTGCCCATCGACAGCGAGCACTCGGCCATCTTCCAGTGCCTGCCCGAGGACAACCGAAGCTGGGGCGCACGCATCGACCACATCGTGCTCACGGCCAGCGGCGGCCCCTTCCGCCAGCGCGAACCCGGCACGTTGCACGGCGTCACACCTGAACAGGCTGTGGCCCATCCAAACTGGGTGATGGGCCGCAAGATCTCGGTCGACTCGGCGACCATGATGAACAAGGCGCTTGAAGTGATCGAAGCGCGCTGGCTGTTCAACCTGACCCCGGAACAAATCAAGGTCGTGATCCATCCCCAAAGCATCATCCACTCGATGGTCGTCTGCCGTGACGGCTCGGTCCTGGCCCAACTCGGCACGCCGGACATGAAGGTGCCCATCGCCTACGGCCTGGCATTCCCGGAACGCATCGAATCGGGCGCGCCGCGCCTGGACTTCCTGGCGCTGCAGGCGCTGAGTTTCGAGCCGCCCGACGCGCGTCGTTTTCCGGGCTTGCAGCTGGCCTGGGAGGCCCTGGCCGCACCGGCCGGCACCACCGCGGTCCTGAATGCCGCCAACGAGGTGGCGGTCGCCGCCTTTCTCGACCGCCAGATCGGTTTCATGGACATCCACCGCGTCAACCTGCGCACCCTCGAAAGCCTGGAGCCCCGTCTGTCTGCCGACCACAGCCTGGATGACCTGATCGCCCTCGACGAACGGGCCCGCGCCGCCGCACGGCAAGCCCTGACGGAGTTGGCCGCGTGATCACCACGGTGCTGGCCTTCCTGTTCACGCTGGGCGTGCTGGTGGTGGTCCATGAATACGGCCACTACCGCGTGGCCGTGGCCTGTGGCGTGAAAGTGCTGCGCTTCTCCGTTGGTTTCGGCCGCGTGCTGTGGCGCCGCCAGAGCGGTCCCGACGCGACCGAGTTCGTGCTCTGTGCCTTGCCGCTGGGCGGCTATGTGCGCATGCTGGACGAGCGCGAAGGCGCGGTCTTGCCGGCCGATCTGAACCGCACCTTTAACCGCAAGCCGCTGCGCAGCCGGGCTGCCATCGTGGCCGCCGGACCCCTGGCCAACCTGCTGTTGGCCGTGCTGCTGTACGCCGCTGCGCACTGGATCGGCATCGACGAGCCCAAGGCCGTGCTGGGCGCGCCCGCGCCGGGCAGCCTGGCCGAGCGCGCCGGACTGCGCAGTGGCGACTGGGTCAAGGCCGTGGCCGGCACCTCCGAGGACTGGCAGGACGTGCAGTCGCTGGTCGACCTGCGCTGGCAGATCACCCAGGCGGCCCTGCAGGCGCGCAGCCTGCGCTTGCAGGTGACCGACCGCGACGGCCGCGCGGCCCGCACGCTGACGCTGGACCTGTCGGGCCTGGGCGACGCCGATGTCGACGCCACGCTGGCCCGCAAGATCGGGCTGGGCGCGGCTTTCAGCGAACCGGTGCTGGGCGAGGTCAAGGCCGGCGGCCCTGGCGCTCAGGCCGGCCTGCTGAAGGGCGACCGCGTGCGCAGCGTCGATGGACAGGCGGTGGCCGATGCGCAGGGCCTGCGCGAGCGCATCCGGGCCAGCGTGCGCGACGGCAAGGCTGCGCCGCAGCAGTGGACGGTCGAACGCGCCGGCCGGACCTTGCAAGTCGACGTCACCGTCCGCGTGCAACGCGACGGCGAGGCCGTGGTCGGCCGCATCGACGCCTTTGTCGGCGAACCGCCGGCGATGGTCACCGTGCGCCACGGCCCCATCGAGGGCTTGCAGCAGGGTTTCATCCGCACCTGGGATGTTTCGGCACTGACGGTCAAGATGATGGGCCGCATGCTCATCGGCCAGGCCTCGCTGAAGAACCTCAGTGGCCCGCTGACGATCGCCGACTACGCCGGGCAATCGGTGGCGCAGGGGCTGCCCTACTACCTGGGCTTCCTGGCCCTGGTCAGCGTCAGCCTCGGTGTGCTCAACCTGCTGCCCCTGCCCATGCTCGATGGTGGCCATCTGATGTATTACATTTTCGAGGGCGCGACCGGCCGCCCGGTCTCCGACCTCTGGCTCGCACGCCTGCAGCGCGGCGGCATCGCCGTGCTGCTGACGATGATGTCGGTCGCCCTGTTCAACGACGTCGCCCGCCTCCTGGGCCTGAACTGAATCCCATGTTTCCTGTCTCTCCGCTCGGGCCTCACGGCCGGTTCAGTCCTGTCGCCGTCTACGCCGCCGTGTTGGCCAGTGTGGCGGTCACATCGCCAGCCTGGGCCGTTGCGCCCTTCGTCCTGAAGGACATCCGCGTCGAGGGCCTGCAGCGCACCGACCCCGGCACCGTTTTCGCATCGCTGCCTTTTCGCATCGGCGACAGCTACACCGACGACAAGGGCGCCGCAGCGCTGCGCGCGCTGTTTGCCACCGGCCTGTTCAAGGACGTGCGCATCGAGATCGAAGGCCAGGTCGCGGTCGTCATCGTCGACGAACGCTCCATCATCGGCAGCGTCAACTTCGTCGGCCTGAAGGAGTTCGACAAGGACCCGCTGACCAAGTCGCTGCGCGACGCCGGCATCGGCGAAGGCCTGCCTTTCGACCGCGCGCTGATCGACCGCGCCGAGCAGGAAATCAAGAAGCAATACCTCGGCCGCAGCCTGTACGGCGCCGAGGTGGTGACCACCATCACCCCGCTGGAACGCAACCGCGTCAATGTCACCTTCACGATGACCGAAGGCGAGGCCGCACGCATCAAGGACGTGCGCATCGTCGGCAACACCGTGTTCTCGGAGTCCACGCTCAAGGAACTCTTCGAACTGACGCCCAGTGGCTGGTTCACCTGGTACAGCAAGACCGACCGCTACTCGCGCACCAAGCTCAACGCCGACCTGGAAAAGCTGCGCGCCTACTACGTGAACCGCGGCTACCTCGAATTTGCCATCGAGTCGACGCAGGTCACGATCTCGCCCGACAAGCAGACCATCTCGGTGGCCATCTCGATCAAGGAAGGCCAGCCCTACACGGTGACGTCGGTGCGCCTGGAAGGCGACTACCTGGGCAAGGAACAGGAGTTCCAGGCTTTCGTGCTGCTGCGCCCGGGCCAGCCCTACCGGGGCGACGCTGTCACCGACACGACCAAGCGCTTTCAGGACCTCTTCGGCTTGTATGGCTACGCCTTCGCGCGCATCGAAGCCCGGCCCGAGATCGACCGCGCCACCGGCCAGGTTGCGGTGGTGCTGGCGGCCGAACCGCAGCGCCGCGTCTACGTACGCCGCATCGATGTGGCCGGCAACTCGCGCACCCGCGACGAGGTGGTGCGCCGCGAATTCCGCCAGTTGGAAGGTGCCTGGTACGACGGCGGCCTGATCAAGCTGTCCAAGGAACGCCTGGATCGCCTGGGCTTTTTCAAGGACGTTGACGTCGAGACCAACGAGGTGGCCGGTTCACCCGACCTGGTCGACCTGGCGGTCAACGTCACCGAGAAACCGACCGGCAATCTGATGGTCGGCGCGGGTTATTCCAGCGCCGAGAAGTTCACCTTCACCGCGTCGGTGAAGCAGGAGAACGCCTTCGGTTCCGGCAACTACCTCGGCCTTGAACTCAACACCAGCAAGTACAACCGGACCGCCGTGATCAGCACGGTCGACCCGTACTTCACGGTGGACGGCATTTCGCGCGCCATCGACCTTTTCTACCGCACCAGCCGCCCCATCAACAGCCTGGGCAACACCTACGACCTCAAGACGCCCGGCGCCTCGGTCCGTTTCGGCATTCCTTTTTCCGAATACGACACGGTCTTCCTGGGTGTCGGCGTCGAACGCACCGAGATCAGCACCAACGTGGGCATACCCCTGTCGTACCTGAATTACCGCGTGCTGTATGGCGAACGCAGCAATTCCTTCCCGCTGACCCTGGGCTGGGCCCGCGACGCCCGCGACAGCGTTCTGGTACCCACCGCCGGCCGCTACCACCGCGTCAACTTCGAGTGGAGCTTTGCCGGCGATGTGCGTTACCTGCGGACCAATCTGCAGTACCAGGAGTATTGGCAGTTGCCCTTGCGCATGTCTTTCGGCATCAATTCCGAATTGGGCATAGGCCAAGGCCTGGGCGGCAAGCCGTATCCGGTATTCAAGAACTTCTATGGCGGCGGCCTGGGAACGGTGCGCACCTTCGAGCAGGGCTCGCTCGGTGTCGTCGACCCGACGGGTGCCTACATCGGTGGCGCCAAGCGGTTGAACATCAACGGCGAGTTGTACTTCCCGGTGCCGGGCACCGGCAACGACAAGAGCCTGCGCATTTTCGCCTTTGCCGATGCCGGCAACGTCTGGCGCGAGGGCGAGGAAGTGACCGCCGCGACGGTGCGCAGTGCGGCGGGCGTCGGCTTGTCGTGGATCTCGCCGGTGGGCCCGCTGAAGCTCAGCTACGGCAAGCCCATCAAGGCCCTGCGCAACGATAGAATCCAACGCTTCCAATTCCAGATCGGGACTGCCTTCTGATGAAGACGATTGCTTTGCAGTGGCTGTCTGCCGCCGCGCTCATCACCGCTGCCGCTGCCGCTGCGGCGCCCGTTGCGGCCCAGGAACTCAAGATCGGCTACGTCAACAGCGAGCGCGTGATGCGCGAGTCGAACCCGGCCAAGGCGGCGCAGGCCAAACTGCAAGCCGAATTCAGCAAGCGCGAGAAAGAACTCGACGACGCGGCGGGCAAGCTCAAGGTCGCAGCCGACAAGTTGGAGAAGGAAGCCATCACCTTGTCCGAGGCCGAGCGCAACCGCCGTCAGCGCGAACTGGTCGAGTCCGACCGCGACCTGCAGCGCAAGCGCCGCGAGTTCCAGGAAGACCTGAACCAGCGCCGCAACGAAGAATTGGCGGGTGTCATCGAGCGCGCCAACCGCGTCATCCGCCAGATCTACGAGAGCGAGAAGTACGACCTGGTGTTGCAGGAAGTGATCTTTGCCGGTGCCCGCGTGGACATCACCGAGAAGGTCATCAAGATACTGAATTCACCGGCCGGCCCGGGCAAATAAGACGCGGCCCGGGCTGCCCACCGTGCAGGCGCGCATCGGAGATCTGAGCCGGCTGCTGGGCGCGGAACTGATCGGTAGCCCCGACACTCCGGTGGCGCGCATCGCCCCGCTGGAAACGGCCGGTCCTGGTGACATCGCCTTCCTGGCCAACCCGCGCTACCAGGCGCAATTGCTGGCCACGCAAGCCACTTGCGTGATCGTCGGCCCGGCGATGCGCGAGGCGGCGGCCGCACGCGGTGCGGTGCTGGTCGCGGCCGATCCCTACCTGGCCTATGCCCGCCTCACGCAGTGGTGGGCACTGCAGGCGCGCCGGCCCGCCGATCCCGGCATCCACCGCAGCGCCTGCGTCGAAGAGGGCGCCAGCATCCACCCCACGGCCACCATCGGCGCGCTGGCCTACGTCGGACGCGGCGCCCGGGTCGACGCCGGTGCGGTGGTCGGCAGCCACAGCCATGTCGGCGACGATGCCGGGGTCGGTGAGGGCACGCTGCTCAAGCCGCATGTCAGCCTGCTGCAGGCCTGCCGCATCGGCCAGCGCGGCATCGTGCACAGCGGCGCGGTCATCGGCGCCGACGGCTTTGGCTTCGCGCCGACGGGTGCCGACCAAGGCGGTCGTTACGAGAAGATCGAGCAACTCGGCAGCGTGCAGATCGGCGACGATGTCGAGATCGGCGCCAACACCTGCATCGACCGCGGCGCACTCGAAGACACCGTCATCGAAGACGGCGTCAAGCTCGACAACCTGGTGCAGATCGGCCACAACGTGCGGGTCGGCGCCCACACGGCCTTCGCGGGTTGCGTGGGTGTGGCCGGCAGTGCGCGCATCGGGCGGCATTGCACGGCCGGCGGCGGCGCCATCATCCTGGGCCACCTGGAGATCGTCGATCACGTTCACATCACGGCGGCCACCGTCATCAGTCGGTCCATTCTCAAGGCGGGCCAGTACAGCGGGATGTTCCCCTTCGATGACAATGCATCCTGGGAAAAGAACGCGGCCACGCTGCGGCAATTGCACACCTTGCGCGACCGCATCCGGGCGCTGGAAAAGAAGACATGAACGAGACGCTGGACATCCACCGCATCCTGAAGCGGCTGCCGCACCGCTACCCCTTTCTGCTCGTCGACCGGGTGCTGGAAATCGAGCGGCGCGTGCGCATCAAGGCGTTGAAGAACGTGACCATCAACGAGCCTTACTTCGTCGGCCACTTTCCCTCGCGGCCGGTGATGCCGGGCGTGCTGATGCTGGAAGCGCTGGCGCAGGCGGCCGCCATCCTGTCCTTCGAATCGGCTGAGGAAGAGCCGGGTGAGGACACCGTGGTCTACTTCGCCGGCATCGACAACGCCCGCTTCAAGCGCCCGGTGGGGCCCGGCGACCAATTGATACTCGAGGCGTCCATCGACCGCGCCAAGTCCGGCATCTTCCGCTACAAGACCCGGGGCACGGTGGACGGCCATCTGGTCGTCGAGGCCGACCTGATGTGCACCATGCGCAAAGTGCCGCCGACGGCCTGAGGCGGCGGGCGATGAGCAGCATCCATCCCACCGCAGTGGTCGACAGTCAGGCCGAACTGGCCGATACGGTCAGCGTCGGGCCCTATGCCGTCATCGGTGCCGGCGTGCGCATCGGTGCCGGCACCTCGGTGGGGGCGCACACCGTCATCGAAGGGCCGACCACCATCGGCCGCGACAACCGCATCCGCACGCATGCCGCCATCGGCGGCGCGCCCCAGGACATGAAATACCGCGGCGAGCCGACCGAACTGCACATCGGCGACCGCAACACCATCGGCGAGTTCTGCACCTTCAACCGCGGCACCGTGCAGGACGGTGGCGTCACCCGGGTGGGCGACGACAACTGGGTGATGGCCTATGTGCACATCGCCCACGACGTGCAACTGGGCCACCACACCGTGCTGGCCAACAACGCCACGCTGGCCGGTCATGTGCAGGTGGGTGACTGGGCCATCATCGGCGGGCTGACCGGTGTGCACCAGTTCTGCAAGGTAGGCGCCCACGTGATGACCGGCTTCCAGAGCCACGTCTCGCAAGACATACCGCCCTTCATGACGGTGGCCGGCCACCCGCTGGCGGTCCACGGCATCAATGCCGAAGGGCTGAAGCGGCGCGGCTACACGCGCGAGCGCATCGCCGGCATCCGCCAGATGCACCGGCTGCTCTACCGCGACGGCTTGACGCTGGAGAAGGCGCGCGAGGCCATCGCGGCCTTGACGGGCACCGTGGACGGCGGCGACACGGACATTGCCGTCTTGCTCGACTTTCTGGCGTCGTCCACCCGCGGCCTGGCCCGCTGACCCCGCGCATGCAGGTGGCCATGGTGGCGGGCGAGGCATCGGGCGACCTGCTCGGCGGCGCCTTGCTGGCCGGTCTGCACCAACGCTGGCCGGGCCTGCAGGCGGCCGGCATCGGCGGCCCGCGCATGGCGGCACAGGGCTTTGCGGCCTGGTGGCCGCACGACAAGCTGGCGGTGCGCGGCTATGTCGAGGTGCTGCGCCACTACCGCGAGATTTCCGCCATCCGCGAGGCCTTGGCCGCCCGCTTGCTGAGCGAACGCCCGCAGGCCTTCATCGGCGTCGATGCGCCCGATTTCAACCTGGGGCTCGAAGCCCGGCTGAAGACAGCCCGCATCAAGACCATCCACTTCATCTGCCCGTCGATCTGGGCCTGGCGTGGCGGGCGGGCGCAGAAGATGAGCGCCAGTTGCGACCACGTCCTTTGCCTGTTTCCCTTCGAGCCCGCCTTGCTCGCGCAGCACGGTGTGGCCGCCACCTTCGTCGGGCATCCGCTGGCCGACGCGATTCCTCTGGTGCCGCCGCGTTCCGCGGCGCGGGCTGCGCTCGGACTGTCCGACGGCGACACCGTCGTGGCCGTGATGCCCGGCAGCCGGCGTTCCGAGATCAGCGCCATCGCGCCCACGTTCCTGCAAGCCGCCGTGCGCCTGCACCGCCTGCGGCCCGAGTTGCGCTTCGTGCTGCCGGTCGCGCCCGGTCTGCGCTCGCTGCTCGACCCTCTGGTGGCCGAACACGCCGCCGGTCTGCCCCTGCAGTTGCTGGACGGCCAGTCGCACACCGCGCTGGCGGCCTGCGACGTGACGCTGATCGCCAGCGGCACGGCGACGCTCGAGGCGGCGCTGTTCAAGCGGCCGATGGTCATCGGCTACCGCATGCACCCGCTCAGCTGGCAGATCATGAAGCGCCTGCGCTACCAGCCCTGGGTCGGCCTGCCCAACATCCTGCTGCGCGACTTCGCCGTGCCCGAACTGATCCAGCAGGCCTGCCAGCCCGACGCGCTGGCGCAGGCCGCCCTGGCCTGGCTGGACGATGCCACTGGCCGCGAACGCCTGGCCGGCCGCTTCGCCGACCTCCACCACCTGCTGCGCCGCGACACCGCGCGCTGTGCCACCGATGCCATCGCGCAAGTCCTTCAATTTTGAACAGCTGGGCTTCGGCTGGGATGGCCCGGGCCTGATTGCCGGCGTCGATGAAGCCGGCCGTGGGCCGCTGGCCGGGCCCGTCGTGGCGGCGGCGGTGATCCTCGACGAACTGCAGCCGATACGCGGTCTCGCGGACTCGAAGGCGCTGTCCCCGCTGCGCCGCGAGCGTCTCAGCGAGGAGATCCGCGCCAAGTCCCTGTGCTGCGCCCTGGGTTCGGCCAGCGTGGAGGAGATCGACACCATCAACATCCTGCAGGCCACGATGCTGGCCATGCAGCGCGCCATCACCGCGCTGCGCCTCCTGCCGCACCGCGTGGTGGTGGATGGCAACCGGGTGCCGGTCTTGCCGATGCCGGTGGCGGCCGTCGTCCAGGGCGACCGCCTGGTGGCTGCCATCTCGGCGGCATCCATCCTGGCCAAGGTCGAGCGTGACCGCTTGTGCCTGACGCTGCACGAGCAGCATCCCGCCTACGGCTTCGCCCGCCACAAGGGCTACCCCACGGCCGACCACCTGGCTGCACTGCAGGTCCACGGTGCCTGCAGCGCGCACCGGCGCACCTTCGGCCCGGTGCGCCGCGTCCTGGCGCGCCGATGAACGCACCGCAACACCTCACTTCGCGCGACAACCCGCTGCTGCAGCGGCTGCGCCGCCTGGCGTCGGAGACCACGGCCTACCGTCGCCAGGGCCAGGTCTGGCTGGAAGGCGAACACCTGTGCACGGCGCTGCGCGGCCGGGGCCTGCCCGCAGCGCAGGCGGTGCTCACCGACGACGCCTGGCAGCAACCGGCGCTGCGCGAACTGGCGTCCTGGGCGGCCCAGGTCACCACCGTGCCACCCGCCTTGTTCAAAGGCATCAGCGGCCTGGAGTCGCCGGCCGCCATCGGCTTCCTGGTCGACCTGCCCACCACCGCGACGCTGCTGCCGGGGGTCAACACGGTCGTTCTCGACCGGGTTCAGGACGCCGGCAACGTGGGCAGCATCCTGCGCAGCGCGGCGGCACTGGGCTTTGCGCAGATCCTGGCCATCCAGGGCACAGCCGGCCTGTGGTCGCCGAAAGTCGTGCGTGCCGGCATGGGTGCCCATTTCGCACTGCGGCTGGTCGAGGGGCTGGACGAGGCCGCACTCGCCGATCTGGGCCTGCCGCTGGTCGCCACCAGTTCACACGCCGGCGCCACCTTGCAAGCCGCCGGCTTGCCATCGCCCTGCGCCTGGGTGCTGGGCCACGAAGGGCAGGGGGTTTCGGCGGCGCTGCTGCAGCGCTGCGCGCTGCAGGTGCGCATCCCGCAGCCCGGCGGTGAGGAGTCGCTGAACGTGGCCGCTGCGGCGGCCATCTGCCTGTACGAATCGGCCCGGCGCAGGGCTCAGTAGATCAGCCGGTCGGGTCGCAGGTCGCGCAGGATGGTGGTGGCGATTTCCTCGATCGACTTGTGCGTGGACGACAGCCAGGCGATGCCGTCGCGCCGCATCATGCTTTCGGCGGCGTGCACCTCGTAGCGGCAGTTCTCCAGCGCCGCGTACTTGCTGTTCGGTCGCCGTTCATTGCGGATCTGCGACAGGCGCACCGGGTCGATGGTCAGCCCGAAGCACTTGCGCTTGTAGGCCGCCAGCGCGCTGGGCAGGTGGCCGCGTTCGAAGTCTTCCGGGATCAAAGGGCAGTTGGCGGCCTTGATGCCGTGCTGCATGGCCAGGTACAGCGAAGTCGGCGTCTTGCCGCTGCGGCTGACGCCCAGCAGGATGACGTCGGCCACGTCCAGGTTGCGCGAAGACTGCCCGTCGTCGTGCGTCAGGCTGAAGTTGATGGCCTCGATGCGGTCGTGGTATTCCTGGCTTGCGCTGGCATCGTCGAAGCGGCCCACACGGTGGTTGCTCTTGACGCCGAACTCCTGTTCCAGCGGTTCGACGAAGGTGCGGATCATGTCCAGCACCAGCGCCCGGCAGCCGTCGCCGGTGACCAGGGCGCGCACCTCGTCACTGATCAAGGTGATGAAGACCACGGGCCGATGGCCTTCGACGACCCCGGTCGCATTGATCTCGTCGACCACCTGGCGGGCCTTCTCGATGCTGTCGATGAAAGGCCGCCGGACGTGCCGATGGCGGGCCGGAAACTGGGCCAGGATGGAGTTTCCGAAGGTCTCGGCGGTGATCCCGGTACCGTCAGAGACAAAGAAAACGGTTCGTTCTGGCATGGGGTGGCGAGGTCCTGAGAGGGCGAAATGCCGGGCTCATCATAAGGAAGAACTCCCTACAATCGCGGCCACCTATCCGTCTATCGTGCACGCCATGAAGAACGCCGGACCGTCACTCGAAGCAGAAAAAGAAGACGTTCCCGCGCCGGCCGCGCCCACGGAAGCACCCGTTTTTTCACTTCCTGGAGCTTTCCCATGTCTTTGGCCACTTTGGCGACCGCCCTGGTCGCACCGTTTGAAGAACTGAGGATGACCGACGTCGAGGCGGTCGGCGGCAAGAACGCATCCCTCGGCGAGATGATCAGCCAACTGGCCGCAACTGGCGTCCGGGTTCCAGGCGGGTTTGCCACCACCGCACACGCCTTCCGCGAGTTCCTGCAGCACGACGGGCTGGCCGCGCGCATCAAGGACCGCCTGTCCACCCTGGACACCGAAGACGTGCGGGCGCTGGCCGAAGCTGGCGCGCAGATCCGTCAGTGGGTGATCGAGACGCCCTTCCCACCGGCGCTGGAAGCGGCCATCACCGAGCAGTTCGCCCGGCTGTCGGCCGGCAATCCGGCGGCCAGCTTCGCGGTGCGCTCGTCGGCCACCGCCGAAGACATGCCCGACGCCTCTTTCGCAGGCCAGCAGGAAACCTTTCTCAACGTCACCGGCATTGCCGACGTGCTGCACCGGATGAAAGAGGTCTTCGCGTCGCTCTACAACGACCGGGCCATCAGCTACCGCGTCCACAAGGGCTATGCCCACACCGACGTGGCGCTGTCGGCCGGCGTGCAGCGCATGGTGCGCTCCGACCTCGGTTCGGCCGGCGTGATGTTCACGCTGGACACCGAATCGGGTTTCACCGAAGTCGTCTTCATCACCTCCAGCTACGGCCTGGGCGAGATGGTGGTGCAGGGCGCGGTCAACCCCGACGAGTTCTACGTCCACAAGGCCACGCTGAATGCGGGCCGGCCGGCCGTCATCCGCCGGGTGCTGGGCAGCAAACTGCAGCGCATGGAATTCGCCTCGGCGGCCGACAAGACGGCCACCGGAAAACTGGTCCAGGTGCTGGACACGCCGCCCGAGCAGCGCAACCGCTATTCGCTGAACGACGCCGAGGTGATGGAACTGGCGCGCTACGCGCTGATCATCGAAAAGCACTACGGCCGCGCGATGGACATCGAGTGGGGCAAGGACGGCGTCGACGGCCAGATCTACATCCTGCAGGCCCGGCCTGAAACGGTGAAGAGCCAGGCCGCCGGCAAGACCGAGCAGCGCTACAGGATCATGGGCGACCGCGCCAAGAACACGGTGCTGGCCGAGGGCCGCGCCATCGGCCAGAAGATCGGCACCGGCCCCGTGCGCCTGGTGCGCAGCACCGCCGAGATGGACCTGGTGCAGCCGGGCGACGTGCTGGTCACCGACATGACCGACCCGAACTGGGAACCGGTGATGAAGCGCGCCGGCGCCATCGTCACCAACCGCGGCGGACGCACCTGCCACGCGGCCATCATCGCGCGCGAACTCGGCATCCCGGCCGTGGTCGGCTGCGGCAACGCCACCGAGACGCTGCAGGAAAACGCGCTGGTCACGGTGTCCTGCGCCGAAGGCGACACCGGCTATGTCTACGACGGCCTGCTGGAAACCGAAGTCAGCGATGTGGTGCGCGGTGAAATGCCGTATTGCCCGATCAAGATCATGATGAACATCGGCAACCCGCAACTGGCCTTCGACTTCGCGCAGATGCCGAATTCGGGTGTCGGTCTGGCGCGCCTGGAATTCATCATCAACAACAACATCGGGGTGCACCCGAAGGCCATCCTCGACTATCCGAACATTGACCCCGACTTGAAGAAGGCCGTCGAATCGGTGGCCCGCGGGCATGCTTCGCCGCGGGCTTTCTACGTCGACAAGCTGACCGAAGGCATCTCCACCATCGCAGCGGCCTTCTGGCCCAAGTCGGTGATCGTGCGGCTGTCCGACTTCAAGAGCAACGAGTACCGCAAGCTGATCGGCGGCACCCGTTACGAGCCCGATGAAGAGAACCCCATGCTGGGCTTTCGCGGCGCCAGCCGCTACATCAGCGGTGAATTCAGCGATGCCTTCGCGATGGAATGCGAGGCGCTCAAGCGCGTGCGCAGCGACATGGGCCTGACCAACGTCGAGATCATGGTGCCCTTCGTGCGCACCGTGAAGCAGGCCGCCACCGTCAACCAGATGCTGGCCGACCGCGGACTCAAGCGCGGGGTCGATGGCCTGAAGCTGATCATGATGTGCGAGGTGCCCAGCAACGCCATCCTGGCCGACCAGTTCCTGGAGCATTTCGACGGCATGTCCATCGGTTCGAACGACCTGACACAGCTGACGCTGGGCCTGGACCGCGACTCGGGGCTGGAACAACTGGCCAATGACTTCGACGAACGCGACCCCGCTGTGAAGGCCATGATCTCGCGCGCCATTGCTGCCTGCCGGGCCACCGGCAAGTACGTCGGCATCTGCGGCCAGGGCCCCAGCGACCACCCCGACTTCGCCGACTGGCTGGCCCAGGAAGGCATCCTGTCGATGTCATTGAACCCCGACACGGTGGTCGAGACCTGGCGGCGGCTGGCGGCTCGCTGAGCATCGCCCGCGCGGGGCGGGCCGTGTTGCAGGCCTGAACCGATCAGTCCTTGCAAGTCCATGCAAAAAGGGCGCGCTGGTGACAGCGCGCCCTTTTTTTGGGTGACAGCGGCCTCAGCCGCTAGTTGGAAGCTGCCGAAGTTGCCGAAGCGGCAGGCAGGGCGGCTTGAGGGGGCGCGACATCGTGCTTCTCGCCGCCCATGTCCACATCACCGCCGGCCTTGGTCAGGATGAACAGGGCCAGACCGGCAAAGATGGCGAAGCCCAGCAGAATTTTCCACATGCTCAGTCGTCGGCGTAGATGTCGACGTCCTTGGTTTCCTTGATGAACAGCATGCCGATGACGAAGGTCATGCTGGCGATGATGATCGGGTACCACAGACCGCTGTAGATGTTGCCTTGCGCGGCGACGATCGAGAACGAGATGGCCGGCAGGAAACCGCCGAACCAGCCGTTCCCGATGTGGTACGGCAGGCTCATCGAGGTGTAGCGGATGCGGGTCGGGAAGAACTCGACCAGCAGCGCGGCAATCGGGCCGTAGACCATGGTCACGTAGATGACCATGATGGTCAGGATCAGGATGATCATCCACCAGTTGCTGCTGCCCGCCGGGATGGGGTCGGCCTTGGCGGGGTAGCCGGCTTCGTTCAGGGCGGCGCGCAGATCCTTCTCGAAGCGGGCCTTTTCTTCCTTGGCCGTGGCCGCGGTGTAGCCCGGGATGCCCTTGTCGCCAACCTTGACGGTGGCGATGGTCACCGAGGGGTCTTCCACCTTGTCGTAGTTGTAGCCGGCGTTGGCCAGGAAGGTGCGCGTCAGGTCGCAGCCTGTCGTGAACTTGGCCGTGCCGGTCAGGTTCAGGATCAGGTTGCAATCACCGGCCGGCGCCGTCACCTTGACCGGCGACCTCTGGATCGCGGCCTGCAGCTTGGGGTTGGCGTAGGTGGTCAGCGCGTTGAACAGCGGGAAGTAGGTCAAGGCGGCCAACAGGCAGCCCGTCATGATGATGGGCTTGCGGCCGATCTTGTCCGACAGCGAACCGAAGATCAGGAAGAAAGGCGTGCCGATGATCAGCGACAGGGCGATCAGGATGTTCGCCGTCGGCCCGTCGACCTTCAGGAAGGTCTGCAGGAAGAACAGCGAATAGAACTGGCCCGTGTACCAGACGACGGCCTGGCCGGCGGTGGCGCCCAGCAGCGCCAGGATGACGATCTTCAGGTTGCCCCAGTTGCCGAAGGACTCGGTCAGCGGGGCCTTGGAGGTCTTGCCCTCGGCCTTCATGCGCGTGAAGGCCGGTGACTCGCTCAGCTTCAGGCGGATCCACACCGAGATGATGAGCAGCACGCCCGACAGGGCGTAGGGAATGCGCCAGCCCCAGTCGGCGAATTCTTTCTCTCCGACATACAGGCGGGTGCCCAGGATGACCATCAGCGCCAGCATCAGGCCCACCGTGGCGGTGGTCTGGATCCAGGCGGTGTAGGCGCCGCGGCGCTTGTGCGGCGCGTGTTCGGCCACATAGGTGGCGGCGCCACCGTACTCGCCGCCCAGGGCCAGACCCTGGAGCAGGCGCAGGGCGATCAGGGTGATCGGTGCGGCGATGCCCCAGCTCTTGTAGGTGGGCAGGAAGGCCACCAGGAAGGTGGACAGGCCCATGATCAGGATGGTCACCAGGAAGGTGTACTTGCGCCCGACCAGGTCGCCCAGGCGACCGAACACGATGGCGCCGAAAGGCCGCACTGCGAAACCGGCCGCAAAGGCCAGCAGGGTGAAGATGTCGCGCGTGGCGGGGTCGAGCGCGGTGAAGAAATTGGCCGCGATGATGGCCGACATCACACCGAACAGATAGAAGTCGTACCACTCGAAAATGGTGCCCAGCGACGACGCGAAGATGACCGTCTTTTCTTCCGACGAGATGGGTCTCGCGGCTGCGGTCAGGTGGTTGCCCGGACGGGCATCGGCCTTGGCCATGTTGTTTGCTCCTGGAAATTTTGTGAGACGTGCGAACACATGATTCGCGCCGGGGGCGAGTCTTTTCAGCCAGCCTGACCCATTCCTGACGCGGTGGCGCTGACAGCCCGTCAGGCGCGGAACGCGCGGGTTTCCCTAGTGATGGATAACCCGGCACAGGCCCGTTTCGGGGTGTTGCCGGCCCGGACGGACCCCGCATGGCGTCGCTGACAATGCCGCCATGACAAGCGCCGCCCGGTCTGAGTTCTGGTCCCGCACCAAGCGGTTGACCGGTGCGCTCCTGGTCGTGTGGCTGTGCGTCAATCTGCTGGTGCCGTGGTTCGCCCGCGACCTCGATGCCGTGCAGGCCTACGGCTTTCCGCTGGGCTATTGGTTGGCGGCCGAGGGCTCGCTGCTGGTCTACCTGCTGATCATCGCGGTCTATGTCGTGGCGATGGACAGGCTGGAAGCGCGCTGCCTGGCAGACGAAGACGCGGCGGCCGACGCCACCGATAGGGTGCCGCCGTGACCCCTACCGGTTGGGCCGCATCGGCGGCGGATTCGGCTGCCAGCGACAGCCGCCTGGCGCGCCGGCTGGGCTGGCGCTACGCCCTCTTTCTGCTTGCCTTCGGGGCCCTGATCGCCCTCATGGCCCTGGCTGAAAAGCTCGGCCTGCAGCGCAGCTGGATCGGCGCCTCGTTTCTGGTGGTCACCGTGGCGGCGTATGCCTTCATCGGCTTCCTGTGCCGGACCTCGAACGAAGTCGACTACTTCGTCGCTGGACGCCGGGTGCCGGCCCTCTTCAACGGCCTGGCCACAGCGGCCGACTGGATGTCGGCGGCCTCGTTCATCGGCACCGCGGGCGTGCTCTACCTGCAAGGCTTTGCCGGCCTGGCCTACATCCTGGGCTGGACGGGGGGGTACTGCCTGCTGGCGCTGCTGCTGGCGCCCTATCTGCGGCGCTTCGGCCAGTACACCGTGCCCGATTTCCTGCAAGCGCGGTATGGCGGCCGCCTGCCGCGCCTGATCGGGGCCGGGGCGGTGGTGGCGGTGTCCTTCGTCTATGTCGTCGTGCAGATCTACGGCGTCGGCCTGATCACCTCGCACCTGACCGGCTTCGGTTTCGAGCTGGGCATCTTCGTCGGCCTGGGTGGCGTGCTGGTCTGCTCTTTCCTGGGCGGCATGCGCGCGGTCACGTGGACGCAGGTGGCGCAGTATCTGGTGCTGATCGTCGCCTATCTGGTGCCGCTGGTGTGGCTGTCGGTCAAGCAGACCGGCAGCGTGATGCCGTTGATGACCTACGGCACGCAACTGGTGCAGATCGCGAAGCGCGAAGCTGAACTGGCGGTCGATCCGGCCGAGCGCGATGTCGTGCTGAAGCTGCGGGAGCGGGCCACGATCGCCGACCACAAGCTGCAAGACGTGCGCAGTGCGATGGTGGCCGACGACGCGCAGCGCCTGCAACGCGTGGCCGAGCTGCGCAGTGACAACGCGCCGCTGTCGCAGATCCAGCGCGCCGAACGCGAAATCGCGCAGCGCCCGCGCACCGAAGCGCAGGCGACACTGGCCTACCAGCGCGAGCGCGACAGCGCCACGGCGCGTGCGCAGCCCTTGGCCGGCATGGCGCCGCAGACCTTGCCCTTCGCCACGGGGGACCCGGCCGGCGACGCCGTCTCGAAGAAGCGCTTCGACGCGGCCCGCATCAATTTCATCGCCTTGATGCTGTGCCTGATGATGGGCACGGCGGCCATGCCGCACGTGCTGACGCGCTACTACACGACGATCTCGGCGCCGCAGGCGCGGCGCTCGGTCGGCTGGTCGCTGCTCTTCATCACGCTGCTCTACATGGCCGCGCCGGCGCTGGCCGTGCTGGTCAAGTTCGAGGTCTTGCAGCACCTGGTCGGCATGCCCATCGATCACCTGCCGCAGTGGGTCAGCCGCTGGTCGCGGCTGGACCCCAATCTGGTCTCGGTGAACGACGTCAATGGCGACGGCATCCTGCAACTCGGCGAACTGCTGCTGGGCGGCGATGTCATCGTGCTGGCGGCGCCCGAGATCGGCGGGTTGCCGTATTGGGTCACCTGCCTGGTTGCGGCTGGCGGTCTGGCGGCGGCCCTTTCCACGGCCGACGGCCTGCTGCTGACCATCGCCAATGCGCTGTCGCACGACATCTACTTCCGCGACATCCAACCCAAGGCTTCGGCGGCCAGCCGCGTCATCGGCTCCAAGGTGCTGGTCATGGCGATCGCCTTGCTCGCGGCCTTGATTGCGGCTTTGAAGATCACCGACATCCTGCAGTTCGTCTCGGCCGCTTTTTCGCTGGCGGCGGCGGCCTTCTTTCCCGCCTTGGTGCTGGGCATCTTCTGGCGCCGAGCCAGCCGATGGGGCGCGGTGGCCGGCATGCTGGCCGGGCTGGTGGTGAGCGCGGGCTACATGGCCACCAACCTGCCGCTGTTGCGCACGCTGCTGGGTGTGACATGGCCGCTGGCCGACTGCCAGTGGTTCGGCGTCGACGCCATCGCGTCCGGCGTCTTCGGCGTGCCCATCGGCGTGGCGGTGATGGTGCTCGTCAGCGTCGTCACGGCCGGCCCCAGCGAAGAGCAGCGCCGTCTCATCGATCGCATGCGTTTCCCGGCGCGCAACGAGCATTGAACTCGGTCAGCGCGCCGGCGTCGACGCCGAATTCCCCGCTGCTATACTCGCGGGCTTTCCTTGCTGTACCCGTCATGTTGACGCATCGGGGCAGCTTCCAACCCCTGAGCCCCAGTCACGCTGAATTGCAGCGCGATGCCGGCTCGGAATCCACAAGGAGTATTCATGCGTCACTATGAAATCGTCCTGCTGATCCATCCGGATCAGAGCGAACAGGTTCCAGCCATGCTGGAACGCTACAAGGCCCTCGTGGCCGCCGGCGGCGGCAAGATGCACCGCCTGGAAGACTGGGGCCGGCGTCAGCTGGCCTACATGATCCAGAAGCTCGCCAAGGCCCACTACCTGTGCATGAACATCGAGTGCACCAGCGAAACGCTGACGGAAATCGAAACCGGTTTCCGCTTCAATGATGCGGTCCTGCGCCACCTGACCGTGAAGAAGGACAAGGCCGAGACCAACCCTTCGATCATGATGAAGGCCGTCGAGCGCGAAGAGGCCCGCAAGGAACGCCAGGAGGCCACGGCCTGACGCCTGCAGCGACCGGCGCACCCGCAGCACCGCCTGGCATCAACAGGTTGGTTCTGACGGCCACGCTGGTGGAGCGAGCAGCCCTGAGATACACCCCCGCCGGACTGCCTGCCCTGGACTTGAGCTTGCAGCACGAGTCCGAGGTCAGCGAAGACGGCCAGCCGCGCAAGGTCTCGATGGAGATCAAGGCGGTCGCAATCGGGGCGATCACCAGGACGCTGCTGGCTCTGGACCTGGGCACGGCCAGCTTCTATGCCGGCTTTCTGACCAGTTCACGCAACAAGCGCGGTTTGCTGTTCCACATCACCTCGGTCGAGCCGCTGTCTGCATGACAGCCGACCGCAGGACCCGGATTCAACGATTTCGTTAGGAGTTTCAAATGCCCCCACCACGTGGTAAAGGTCGCTTCTCCAAGGACAAGCGTCCCAAGCGCAACAACCAGGCGCTGCTGTTCCGTCGCAAGCGTTTCTGCCGCTTCACCGTCGCCAAGGTCGAGGAAATCGACTACAAGGAAATCGACGTGTTGCGCGATTTCGTCGGCGAGAACGGCAAGATCACGCCCGCCCGCCTGACCGGCACGCGCGCCTACTACCAGCGTCAGCTGACCACTGCGATCAAGCGTGCCCGCTTCCTCGCGCTGCTGCCGTACTCCGATCAGCACAAGGTCTGAGGAATACACCATGCAAATCATTCTTCTCGACAAGGTCGGCAAGCTCGGTGGCCTTGGTGACGTGGTCAACGTCAAGCAAGGCTACGCCCGCAATTACCTGATCCCGCAGAAGCTGGCGCGCCGTGCCACCGAAGCGGCGATCAAGGAATTCGAAGGTCGCCGCGCCGAACTGGAAAAGGCCGCACAGGTCAAACTGGTCACCGCCCAAGCTCTGGGCGCCCAACTCAGCGGCAAGACGGTGCGCATCGCGCAGAAGGCCGGCGTCGACGGTCGTCTGTTCGGTTCGGTGACCAACGCCGACGTGGCCGACGCGCTGACCAAGGCCGGCATGGCGGTTCAGAAGTCCCAGGTCCGCATGCCCACCGGCCCGCTGAAGACGGTCGGCGAGCACCCGGTTTCGGTGTCCCCGCACTCGGACGTGGTGGTCGAAGTGACCGTGCACGTGGTGCCCCAGGTCGACTGACCCCAGGCTCTGCGATCTGCAAAAAAAGGCCCGCGACACGCGGGCCTTTTTTCTGGGTCTTCAGGCCATCGCGCCCAGCGCGACAGCCCGAGGTCTGTGACTGCCGGGGCCGGGATTCAGCCCTTCTTGGCCCAGGCACTGCACCAGGCACCAGCCACCACCTGCTTGCCAGCAAACAGCGGGCAGCCACCCGCAGCGTCTCCGGCTTTGCCTTGGTACAGGGCGCAGTTGCCACACTTCTGGTCGTTGGCATGCTTGGGGTACTTCTTGGCGTCGACCTTGGTGGTGTCAGCGGCGTAGCCCAGGCCCACGGCCTGCGGGTCTTTCTCGTCCACCTTGGCGCCCTGGGCTTGGGCTTGGACGGCAGCCAGGGCGCCACCACAGGCGGCCACTTGCATCAGGAACGTACGGCGATTGCTTTGCGACATGGGTCAATTACTCCGAAGGGTAGGGAAGGGAACGAAGAAAAACAGAGGGGGCCACGGCGAGAAGGAACCCAAGGGCTCAAGCTGCCGGGACGCTCACACCGAGGCAGGTGTTGCACCGACCCAGGCCGCGCAAACGCGGATCGGGTTTGCCATCGCCAGTCTTGAAATTGGCGTGGCAGCGGATGCAGACGTACATCTTCGAGCTGGACATCATCGGCCTGACACCGGGCTCAGCATTGGGCCTGGCGGCCGTGTACTCGGCCTGGGTCTGGCGCAGTTTGGGACCGGCAACGGTCTCTGTCGGGGGTGGCGTGCGGCGAGTGGTCATAGCAGATAAGGACCGGGTGGCGAAGCCCGGATCGTCGCGAAGTGTCTATTGTCCCCGAAATGTGACGAGCTGGTACTCCGGGCAGACGTGGATACCGTCCGGGCCTGCGCAAAGGCCGGCAGGGGCCCCGGTTCAACGGCGTCCCGAGAAGCCCGGGACCCGTACCGCACAGACGATGCCCTGCGGCGTATTGCCCCGCCATGCAACCTGGCCACCCAGCAATTTGATCCGCTTGCGCACGCCGCCCAGCCCCAGCCCGTGTGCCCAGGCCTGGGGGTTGCTGCCCTCGCCGTCATCGGCCACCTGCAGGCTGAGCACGCCCTTCTCCAGCTGGAAGCTGACGTCGACGTGCGTGGCATGCCCGTGATAGAGCGCATTGCTGACCAACTCGCGCAACACCCGCGTCAGCGCCGACCACTGGACGACCGAGAGCAACAGGTCCTGGTCCTGATCGACACGCCAGCCCAGGCTGGCATGGGCGGCCGCCAGGCGTTGGGTGAGGTCGGCTTTCCACTCGGCAGCGGCATGCGACAAGCGGTGTTCTGACGCCGCCAAGCCCCGCGTCAAGGTCTTCAGGTCCTGCAAGGTGTGGCGGATGTAGTCTTCCATCTCGCGCGACTGCGCCTGGTACATCAGCGTCAGCAGGCGGGCTCCGATGTCATCGTGCAGGTCCTGGGCGATGCGCAGGCGCTCTTCGGACCGGCCGCGCTCCACCGCCTGGTCGTAGGCCACCGCCCGGCGCAGCTGGTCGACCACCCGATCGGCCAGACGAGCATCATCGATGGTGAACAGGCGTTGTCCGCGGTGGGCGAAGCGCAGCACCAGTGCGCCAGCCTGCACCGCCTCGTCATCGGTGCTGCGCAGCGGAACGACCAGGGCCGCGCCGTTGCCCACCGTGCGCGACCGGCTGGGCACACGCTCGACCTGCCGAACCTCCAGCGGCTCGAAGAGGTCCTGCAGCAGGGTACCCAGCACCTCCACGTAGCGCGCGGGCCTGGCCTGAACTTCCCGGGCCGCCCGGTACAGGTGGTCAAACGTGCGTTCGGTGGTCAGGATGCTGCCGCCCAGCAGGTGGCTGACCAGCCACTGCCGGGCGCCGGCGTACAGGGCCAGCGCGATGAAGACCGCGAGGGTCAGGGAGGTGGCCGATTCCAGCGAGAAGACGGCAATGAACAGCAGATCGAGCGCGGTAGCCACCGTGCTGATGCCCGCCAGCAGCATGAATTCGCGCAGCAATTGGCGGCTGTGGCCCAGCGCAGGCACCATCAACAGCAGGATGGCCACGCCAACGGACCAGCCGACCGATACGCCTTCAGCCACCAAGGCCCCCGTGCCGGGCAGCCCTGCCGTCGCCGCAACGGCCACGGTGGCGGCCGCGAAAGCCAGTGTGGTGATCGCGGCGAAGCGCCGCATGACCAAGGCGTAGGGATTGGGCTCCATGCGGTAGGAATGGCTGATGGCTGCCAGCGCGGCGGCAGCCAGAAGCAGGCAGGCCGACTGCGCGCACCACCACAAGGGCCAGACCGCACCCGGCTCACCGGCCAGCCCCGGGGCGCTGATCTGCGTGAGGGCCAGCCAGGCCGGCAACACCGCCCATCCGGCGGCGAGGGCCAGGCCGGCACGGGGCAGGCGGCGCGGCGCCTGTGTCCAGGCCTGCAGCGCCGCCGCTGCACTCACCAGATCGAGCGCGACGCGCCCCGGCAGACTGGCCACCCAGGTGGCAGCCAGCAGGCCAGGGCCGGGCGCAGCTTCCAGGGCCACAGCCAGCAGGTTCAGGGCCTGGCACACGGCGATGGCAGCGAACAGCAGACTGCCAGCCTGGGGCCGCGCCAGCACCATCACGAAGCCCAGCAGGAAGACCACCAAAGCCAGGCCGAGCAGCGGCCAGAACAGCCAGCCCAGGCCGCCCGGGCCGCGAGCCGCGGGCTGCAGCGTCACCCGACTGCCGTCGGCAAACCGCAACTGCACGGTACCGCTGCCCAGTGCGCGCGACCAGCCTTGCTGCTGGGCGATCTGCGCAGCACGAGCGGCCTCATCGGGTTGCCAGCGCAGCGCGCGGTGCAGGATGCGCGCATCGACCGGCGTCGGCTCGCCGCCCGCACCGGCGATCGACAGCAGGACCTGGCCACGCTGTGCCTGCAGGGCGGCCAGCGGACTGTTGCCGAGGACCAACTGGCCCTGGGCCCCGCTTTGCCAGGTGCCGGCCACTTGCGGCATGGCAGCCAGCCAGCGCACCAGCGAGAAGGCGGCCACGCAGCCCAGCAGCGCGGTCAGAACCAGCGCCCTGCGGCGCCAGCCTATCCAGGTGCGGGGGCGGTTGCGGTCGGCGCCGGCTTCGAAGGCGCTCGGACCGAAAGCTGAATCACCCAGGCTGCGTTCGCTGCCTGCCGAGCCACTCGGGAATGGCCGCGGCGGCGCCGTGTTGCCGGTTCCCGCCGTTGGATGCACAAGCGCCGCCGTGCTGCCGACCTGGCGCCGTCAGACCAGGCCTTGCTTGCTGGCCAGCACGGCCGCCTCGGCCCGACTGGACACATTCAGCTTCTTGTAGATCGACTTGATGTGGTCGTTCACGGTGAACCACTTGATGCCCATCAGGCTGGCAATTTCCTTGATCGTGAAACCCTTGCTGAGGT
This sequence comes from Rubrivivax sp., assembly GCA_040400915.1. GTDB lineage: Bacteria > Pseudomonadota > Gammaproteobacteria > Burkholderiales > Burkholderiaceae_C > Rubrivivax. The sequence goes on along the minus strand of JBBAPI010000003.1, from coordinate 92,267 downwards.
AGGTCAGCACTTCACTTTCGCGTGGCGTCAGGCGTTCGTGGTCGGGCGCCCTTTCCAGCGGAATGGGCTTGCTGGCGGTCAGCATGCTGGCGGGCATGAAGCCGGAATGGCCCGCCACGGGGTCGCCCGGGGCGCCGTGGCGAAAGTGCGTCAGCAAGCGCCGTGCGATGGCCGGCGACAGCGGCGGCTGGCCGCGCACGATCTTCTGCAGTTCCTCCACCAGCACTTCGAAACGGTCTTCCTTCAGCAGATAGCCGTCGGCGCCGCATTGCAGGGCCGGGAAGAGATGGTCGTCGTCGGAATACAGCGTGGTGACGATCTTGGTGGCCGGGTAGTGGCCCAGTTCGGCCAGCAGTTCCATGCCGTTGCCGTCGGGCAGTTCGAGGTCGACCAGGATCAACTTGAAGGGGTCGACGCCGTGCAGCCCTTGCGCACCGCCAGTCAGTGAGATCTGCCGCCGTGCCGCTTCCAGGTCGCCGGCTTCGGTGATGGCGATCAAGTCGCTGAAGCTTTCGCGGACGACGCGGCAGAGAAAGCTGCGCGCCACCGGGTTGTCTTCGAGGATCAGCACCTTCACGGTCATGGTCGAGCTCTCCTGCAGGGCCGCCCCATGCTAGCGCCAAAAGCCGGGGTACCGGCCTGCGCTGACGACTGTGACCTCAGTCATTGACCAGCAACAACTTCCCCATCACCTGGCGCGACCCCATGCGGGCGTAGGCCGCCCGGATTTCGCTCATCGGCATCTCGCGGTCGATGACGGGTTTGATCAGACCTTGCGCGTACCACTGCGCCAGTTGCTGCATGCCGGCGGCGCTGGCCCGGGGTTCGCGCTTGACGAAGTCGCCCCAGAACACACCGACCACCGAGGCGCCTTTCAGCAGGGCCAGGTTCCAGGGCAGCGCCGGGATGCCGCCGCCGGCAAAGCCGATGACCAGGTAGCGCCCACGCCAGGCGATGGAGCGGAAGACGGGCTCGGCCAGATCGCCGCCCACCGGGTCGTAGACCACGTCGGGGCCCTTGCCGCCGGTCAGTTCCTTGAGGGTCGCGCGGATGTCCTGGGTGGCGTAATTCAAGGTGGCGTCGGCGCCCATGCTGCGGCACAGGGCGCACTTCTCGTCGGTGGAGGCTGCGGCGATGACCCGGGCCCCGGCCGCCTTGGCGATCTGTACGGCCGCCGTGCCGACGCCGCCGGCCGCACCCAGCACCAGCACGGTCTCGCCGGCCTGCAATGCCGCGCGGTCCATCAGCGCATGGTGCGAGGTGCCATAGGTCATGGCGAAGGCGGCGCCGTCATGGACGGCGAAGCCGGGCGGCAGGGGGATCACGCGGGCGGCCTCGACGATGGCGTGGGTGCCGAAGCCACCCGTGCCGGCCATGGCCGCCACCGGGTCGCCCACCTGGAGGTGCGTGACACCGTCACCGACGGCATCGACGCGCCCCGCGTATTCAGACCCGGGCACGAAGGGCAAGGCGGGCTTGAACTGGTACTTGCCTTGCACGATCAGCAGGTCGGGGAAGTTCAGGCTGGCCGCCTGGATGGCGATACGCACCTCGCCCGCTTTCGGTTCGGGCGTGGGGATTTCTTTCCACTGCAGGGCGTCGACGCCATCGAGTGTTTCGCAAATCCAAGCGTGCATCGGGGTGTCTCCGGGTTCAGGTGCTGACCATGATATGCAGCGCGCCGGGGCTCCGGCGACGCGTGCGCGACAGGGGGGCGGTCTGGCGGCCGTATCGCTACAGCGCCTGGCGCTGGATCGACGCGGCCAGCGATTGCTTCAGCGTGTCGATGGTGTCGGCCAGGTGGGCGCGTGTCTGCACGTCGGTCGGCAAGGGTGTGCCGCGCCGAATCGGCTTCTCGGCCTGGCGCTGCGCAACTTCCAGCCGTGCCAGCAGCGTGCGGGCCTGCACGCGGGCATAGCCGCGCGCGTCGGTACGGGCCGCCGGAGAGGGCCGCACCAGGGCGAAGGCCAGCCGGTTGACGTAGTCGCGCTGCAGTTCGCGGCGCGGCGCGCTGATGTCGCCACCTTGCTGGAGTTCGCTCCAGACGTCGTCGGCCAGGCGCTGGTAGATCTCGGTCAGGCGAAAGGCGGACTCGGCCTGGTCGACCTTGGCGGCGCTGTCGAGCACGCGGGCGGCCAGGCCGTCGCTCATCAGGTAGGCCAGCACGGCGCGCTGCAGGTCCAGCAGGCGCTGCGGCACGGCAAAGTCGGTCGGCCCGCCGGCGGACTCGGCGCGGTCCAGGTAGTCCGGCGCCAGGCGGCGTTGCAGCGCGGGCGTGATGCGCAGGCCGTCGGGCGCCAAGGCCGCGCGCACCATCAGGTCCAGGGCCTCACGCTGAACCCCGGCCGCGACCGGCTGCAAGGGGTCGCGGCCACTGCCGGGGAAGTCGCGCAAGGTGGCGACGCCGCCGATCTGCCGCGCCAGCACGCCCATCGCGCGCGTCACGTCGGCCAGCGCGAAGGCCAGGGAACGGCGCAGCACGGCGTAGTCGCGCTGCGGCGACAAGGCGCGGGTCTCCTGGCGCTGGAAGAGGTCGCGCGCGATGGCCAGGCGCTTGGCCGCGAAGGCCACCGGGTCGTTGCCCAGGTCGAGCTGGATGGTCTCCGGGTCGAGGCCGAAGAAGATGTCCTCGTCGGTGCCGAAGGCCAGCAGCGGTTCGCTGCTGCGCGCGGCGATGCGCTGCAGTTCGGCCTTCTCGGCATCGGGCGTGGTGCCGGCCGCCATCGGCTTGTAGGCGTACTCGATGGCCCAATAGTCGTAGGGCCCCAGGGTGGTCTGGAAGGGCACGCCGCCGGTCTTGCCCGGGCTGGCCAGGTTGACGGCGTTGTACTCCATCACCGAGCCGGTGGTGCCGTGCGCCCGCGTGAATTCGGGGTCGGCCAGCTGGGCTTCGGTGTAGACCCGTGAGGCGCGGAAGTTGTGGCGCAGGCCTAAAGCGTGGCCCACCTCGTGCATGATCGAATCCTTCACATAGTCCTGCACGAATTGCTGGGCCATCGGGCTGTCGGGATCGAGCTCGCCGCGGGCCTCCATGACGTCCAGTGCATAGCCCAGTTGCTCGGCCGCGACCTCGCCATGCAGGCACATCGCCTGTGCACTGGGCATGGCCTCACCGGGCTTGCGCGTGGGCACCAGTTCGAAGGCTTCGACCGGCGCCATGGCCTGGGACGACGCGGTCGACGCCGGCAGGATCTGCGCGCGCAGGCCGCGCAGGCTGCGCGCAGACATGCCCTCGAAGGCGATATCGGCGTCCAGGATCTCGCCCGTGCGAGGGTCGACATGGCTGGGGCCGATGGCACCGAAGACCGGGTCGGCGTTCATCATCCAGCGCACGCTGGCATGGCCGAAATCCAGCGTGTCGAAGGCCGCGTCCTCGGCCTGCTGTTCCACGGTGATGGCGTTGCGGAGGCCGACTTTTTCGAAAGCCTTGTTCCATTCCAGGATGGCGCTCCGCACGGTCTCGCGGTAGGCATGCGGCACGTTGCGGTCGATCCAGAACTTGACCGGCTTGACGGGTTCGGACAGCGCCTCGGTCGGGTTTTTCTTCTCCAGCCGCCAGCGGTTGACGTAGCGCTGGCGCGGCGTCAGTTGCAGGTCGTCGGAAAAGTCGAGCACCGTGCTGGTGAACAGGCCGATGCGCGGGTCGGCACGCCGGGTGGCCATCGGTGTTTCGGGCAGCGGCGCCAGCGCGTAGTGCAGGCTGACCAGCAGGCTGCGGCTGTCCGGCAGAAAGCGCGGCAGCGTGGGCACGGGGGCGCCGGGCGGCGCGCCGAAGAAGCTCATCGACGGGTTGCTGGTGTAGTAGTGCACCTGCGTCTCGATGATGCTGGCCTGCGGCGTGGCGCGCACGGCGGTGATCAGCGAATTGTTGCGGTCGGCGCCATAACCTTGGCGCAGCCCGCGCTGCAGCATCATGCCCACACCCATCAAGTCGTTGAGGAAGAGCGCGCTGGCGTCGATGAGCACGCTCTTGCGGTCAGGGTGGGGCGCGCTGGCCACCACGGTGGTACCCAGCAGACTGTTGGAGTAGGCGTCGGCCACCGCGCGGGCTTCCGGGGTGCCGGCCTTGGCCACCACCTCGGTGTTGCGCGCCACCAGTCGCACCTGGTTGTGTACCCGCTGGAACTCGACCAACTGCGCCCCGCCGACGCCGTTGATCGGCATGCCCATCAGCCCGCCGAGCACCCAGGCCTCGCCGATGCCGCTCTTGATCTTGGGCGACAGCAGCAGCACCTGGCCGAAGTTGGCCGGCAGCAGTTCGATCCAGACCTTGTCGTCCTTCTGCCAGAAGGTCAGCGGGCCGTCGATGCGTCGGGCGTCCTTGATGACGGTGGCGAAGGGGGGTGGCCCGGCAGGCGGCCCAGTTGGCGGCGAGGCTGCTGCGGCGGCGAGCGTGCTGCTGCGGGGTGCGCTGGCTGCAGCCGTCGCTGCAGCGGCCGATGGCCCCGCTGCGCCTGTCACGCCAGCCGGGGCGGATGCGGCGGCCGCCGCAGATGCCCTTGTCGTCGGGCCCGTCGGCAAGGGCGCACAAGCCGACAGTGCAGCCGCCAGGGCCGTCAGGGCTATCGAGAGGGGCAAGGCGGGGCAGGTGCGCATGGTGCGTGCCGGGGCGCCGGGCGCCTTGAAGGCTGGATAAGGCTGGAGCCGCATTGTCGAACAAAGCGCGCCAGCCCACAGACGCCGTGCGAGCACGCCTGGCACGCAAAGGGGCTCGGCCATGAAAAAGCGGCCCGCAGGCCGCTTGGCTTCCTGGCCCGTCGGCCGTTCAGTGGATGGGCTTGAAGCGCATGCGCTTGGGCCGCGCGCCTTCTTCGCCCAGGCGGCGCTTCTTGTCGGCCTCGTATTCCTGGTAGTTGCCGTTGTAGAAGACCCATTGCGAGTCGCCTTCGGCGGCCAGGATGTGGGTGCAGATGCGGTCCAGGAACCAGCGGTCGTGGCTGATGACCATCGCGCTGCCGGCGAATTCCAGCAGCGCTTCTTCCAGCGCGCGCAGGGTTTCGACGTCCAGGTCGTTGGACGGTTCGTCCAGCATCAGCACATTGCCGCCCTTGGCCAGGGTCTTGGCCAGGTGCAGCCGGCCGCGCTCACCGCCCGACAGGTTGCCGACCAGCTTCTGCTGGTCGTTGCCCTTGAAGTTGAAGCGGCCCAGATAAGCCCGGCTGGGCATCACGAACTTGCCGACGATGATGTTGTCCAGCCCGCCCGACACGTCTTGCCACACCGTCTTGTCGCCGTCCAGGCTTTCGCGGCTCTGGTCGACAAAGGCCAGCTGCGCCGTCTTGCCGATCTTCACCGCGCCGCCGTCGGGCTGCTCCTTGCCCTGCAGCATGCGGAACAGCGTGGACTTGCCCGCACCGTTGGGGCCGATGATGCCGACGATGGCGCCGGGCGGCACCTTGAAGCTGAGCTTGTCGATCAGCAGGCGGTCGCCGAAGCTCTTGCTGACGTTCTCGAACTCGATGACCTCATTGCCCAGGCGCTCGGCCACCGGGATGAAGATCTCGTTCGTTTCATTGCGCTTCTGGTATTCGACGTCGCTGAGTTCCTCGAAGCGTGCCAGGCGGGCCTTGCTCTTGGTCTGGCGCGCCTTGGCATTGCTGCGCACCCACTTCAGCTCTTCCTTCATCGCCTTGCTGCGCGCGTCTTCGGTTTTCTGCTCCAGCTCCAGGCGCTTTTCCTTCTGGTCCAGCCAGTCGGAGTAATTGCCCTTCCACGGTATGCCGGCGCCGCGGTCGAGTTCCAAAATCCACTCGGCCGCGTTGTCCAGGAAGTAGCGGTCGTGGGTGATGGCCACCACGGTGCCGCTGTAGCGCTGCAGGAAGTGTTCGAGCCACTCGACCGATTCGGCGTCCAGGTGGTTGGTCGGCTCGTCGAGCAGCAGCATGTCGGGCTTGGACAGCAACAGGCGGCACAGCGCGACGCGGCGCTTTTCACCGCCCGACAGCAGGCCGATCTTGGCGTCCCAGGGCGGCAGGCGCAGCGCGTCGGCGGCCAGTTCCAGTTGCAGGTCGGTGTTCTCGGAACCGGCCGCGGCGATGATGGCTTCGAGCTCGGCCTGCTCGGCGGCCAGCTTGTCGAAGTCGGCGTTCTCGTCGGCGTACTCGGCATAGACCTCGTCCAGCCGCTTCTTGGCGGCCAGCACGCCGCCGATGCCTTGTTCGACGGCTTCGCGCACCGTCTGTTCGGCGTCGAGCTGCGGTTCCTGTGGCAGGTAGCCGATGTTCAGGCCGGGCATGGGCACGGCCTCGCCTTCGTATTCCTTGTCGACGCCGGCCATGATCTTCAGCAGCGTGCTCTTGCCCGAGCCGTTGACGCCGAGCACGCCGATCTTGGCGCCTGGGAAGAAGGACAGCGAAACGTTCTTCAGGATCTGCCGCTTGGGCGGCACGATCTTGCCGAGGCGGTTCATGGTGAAAACATACTGAGCCATGTAGGCAACCTGACCTGGTAGTGGTGGACGGTGGGCGCCGCTGAGGGCTGGGCGCGGGTGAGCCCGAGCCCGAACGGGCAGAGCGTCATTGTCGCCGCAGACGCAGGCGGCCCGCCTGCCGTCGGTGCCTACCCTCGATGTTGGGCGCCAGATACAGTGCACGGCTCATTTCCCCCACACAATGCCGCGGCCCGCGAATGGCAACCTTGGGTGCCGCAGCAGCGGGCTCACACTGCCCTTCAGATCACCATTGGAGACACAGACATGTCCGCTCCCTTCCCGGTTCTTGCCTTGGCACTCGCGGCCGGCGCCGCCCAGGCCGCCGCACCAACGGCCGATCAGGCCCGCAGCATCGAGACGCGGGCCCGAGCCCACATCGCCAATTTCCCCGGCTACACCCGCAACGCCAGTGACCATGCCTATGCCCTGCGCGACGCCCATATCGATGACGACGGCGCCCAACACGCGCGCTTCGAACGCACGTACAGGGGCATGCCGGTCATCGGTGGTGATCTGGTCGTGCACGCCGACCGGAACGGCAACTTCCGCGACGCTACGCTGACCATGGACCGCGACATCAATGTGGCGCGCAGCGCCACGGTGTCGGCCGGGCGAGCCATCAAGGCGGCGCTGGACCAGCACCGCGGCAGCACCGGTGGCGCCGCGCCCACGGCCGTGGTTTACGCCCGGGGCGACACGCCCGTGCTGGGCTGGGACGTTCGCGTCTTCGGCCAGCAGGCCGACGGCACGCCGAGCGAGAAGCACGTCATCGTCGATGCCACGACGGGCGCCGTGCTCGATGCCTGGGACGACATCCACACGGCGGCTGCGGCCGGCACCGGCAATTCGCTGTACAGCGGCACCGTGGCGCTCACGACGAACTCGATCAGTGGCGGCTACGAACTGCGCGACCCCAGCCGGGGCAATATCTACACGATAAATCTGAACAACGCCACAACGGGTGGCAGCGTGTTCACCGACGCCGACAACATCTGGGGCACAGGCCTGACGAGCAGCACGCAAAGCGCGGCCGTTGATGCCCAGTACGGCACCGCCGTCACCTGGGACTACTACAAGAACATCCACGGCCGAACCGGTATCGCCAACAACGGCGTCGGCGCCTACAACCGCGTTCACTACAGCAGGCTCTACAACAATGCCTTCTGGTCCGACACCTGCTTCTGCATGACTTACGGCGACGGCGACGGCACCACCTTCACGCCGCTGGTTTCGCTGGACGTGGCCGGCCACGAGATGACCCATGGCGTGACCAGCCGCACCGCCAACCTGACATATTCGCGCGAATCGGGCGGCCTGAATGAAGCCACCAGCGACATCTTCGGCACCATGGTCGAGTACTACGCGGCCAACGCCAACGACCTGGGTGACTACCTCATCGGCGAAAAAATCTACCGCGCTGGCGTCAACGGCCTGCGCTCGATGATCAACCCCAGCAGCGACGGCGTTTCGGCCGACTGCTGGTACAGCAGCGTGGGCAACCTGGACGTGCACTACTCCTCGGGCGTGGCGAACCACTTCTACTACCTGCTGGCCCAAGGCACGACGGCCGGCAGCCCGAGCAAGACCTGCGTCGCCGGCAACACCCGCGTGGCCACCGGCAATGGCACGCTCACCGGCATCGGTCGGGCCAAGGCCGAGAAAATCTGGTACCGGGCGCTGACGGTCTACATGACTTCGTCCACCAACTTCAGCGGCGCACGGTCCGCCACCATCAAGGCGGCCAACGACCTGTACGGCACCGGCGGCGTGGAAGCGACGGCCGTGGCCGCAGCCTGGACGGCGGTCGGCCGGCCGTAAGCAAGCCCGTCTTGTGAATGAAGGCCGGGTTCGGCCCGGCCTTCTCGCGTTGGCTATGTTGCGCAGCCGCATAGAATGGGGATTGCGCAGCGGCTTCCAGTCATCGCGGCGCGGTCGATTTCCCGACGGTCCTCTCCATCACTCGCGCCTTCCGACTGGTGCACCCGCTCCGGGTGACAGCAGGCTGCGAACCACGGCTCTCCCCGAGCCTGAGTCAAACCCCCATGCTATTTACCGATCTCGGCCTGTCCGAGCCGCTCCTGCGTGCCGTTGCGGACCAGGGCTACGACACCCCCACCCCCATCCAGGCGCAAGCCATCCCGCAGGTGCTGAAGGGCGGCGACCTGCTGGCCGGCGCCCAGACCGGCACCGGCAAGACCGCCGGCTTCGTGCTGCCCATGCTGCAGCGCCTGATGGCCGAGCCGGCGCGCAAGGACGCGCGCGGCCGCGTGCCCATCCGCGCCCTGATCCTGACGCCGACCCGCGAACTGGCGGCCCAGGTGGAAGAAAGCGTGCGCACCTATGGCAAGTACCTGCCGCTGACCAGCATGGTCATGTTCGGCGGCGTCGGCATGTCACCCCAGGTGGACAAGCTGCGCAAGGGCGTCGACATCCTGGTGGCCACCCCTGGCCGCCTGCTCGACCATGCGCAGCAGCGCACGCTGGACCTGAGCCAGGTCGAGATCTTCGTGCTCGACGAAGCCGACCGCATGCTGGACATGGGCTTCGTGCACGACATCAAGAAGGTGCTGGCCATCATTCCGGTGAAGAAGCAGAGCCTGCTGTTCTCGGCCACCTTCAGCGACGAGATCAAGGCCCTGGCCGACAAGCTGCTCAACGCCCCGGCGCTGATCGAAGTGGCGCGCCGCAACCAGACCGCCGAGACCATCGCGCAGCTGGTGCACCCGGTGGGTCGTGAACGCAAGAAGGACCTGCTGGCCCATTTGATCAAGACCGGCGACTGGCACCAGGTGCTGGTCTTCACCCGCATGAAGCACGGCGCCAACCGCCTGACCGACTTCCTGAACGACAGCGGCATCAGCGCCATGGCCATCCACGGCAACAAGAGCCAGACGGCGCGCACCAAGGCGCTGGCCGACTTCAAGGCCGGCAGCCTGGCGGTGCTGGTGGCCACCGACATCGCAGCGCGCGGCATCGACATCGACCAGCTGCCCCACGTGGTGAACTTCGAGCTGCCCAATGTGCCCGAAGACTATGTCCACCGCATCGGCCGCACCGGCCGCGCCGGCGCCCAGGGTGAGGCCGTCAGCCTGGTCTGCCTGGACGAGGAGATCTTTCTGCGCGACATCGAAAAGCTGATCAAGCGCAGCATCCCGCGCCAGGACGTGCCGGGCTTCGAGCCGCCGGCCACCGAGCGCGCTGAACCCATCGTGCTGGGCCGCATGACCATCGGCATCGGTGGCACGCAGCGCAACGGTGGCGGTGGCGGTCGGAGTGGTCGACCAGGTGGCGGCGGCGGCGGTGGCGGCGCAGGCCGTGGCGCAGCGCCGCGTTCGGCCGCTGGCGGTGGCCGGCCGGGCGGCCCGTCTTCAGGCGGCGGTGGCCGGCCCGCTGGTCCTTCGTCGGGCGGCGGTGGTCGCCCGGGTGGCTCGCGCCCGCCTGCCGGGCGGGGTGGCCCGCCCAAGCGCTGAGTTCGAACTCAGGCGCCGTGCCCCTTGATGTAGGTCTCCAGAAAGTTGATCTGCATGCCCATCTGGCGGATGTTGTCCTTGACAACGTCGCCGATGGAGACGACGCCGACCACCTGGCCGGCTTCCAGAACGGGCAGGTGCCGGAAATTGCGCGTCGCCATCAAACCCATGCAGGCTTCGATCGGGTCGCTGAGTTTCACCGTCATCGGGTTGACCGTCATGATGTCCTTGACGGCCACACGCGTGGCGTCCAGACCGGGCAAGAGCACCTTGATGGCGCAGTCGCCTTGCGTGACGATGCCTTTCAGCTGCCCGTTCTCGAGCACCAGCACGGCGCGAACCCGCAGGTCGCGCATCAGTTGCAAGGCTTTGACGACGGCGTCTTCAGGCCCGACGCTGACCAGCGTGGTGGGTTGCGGTTTTTGCTCGAGACAGGTCTTGACGGTGCTCATGGCGGGATGGGGTAGCAGGTTGGATGATGTGTGAACCCGTAAGGGTAACGTCGAATCAGCACCGGCGTCGCGTCCTGCGCCGGGCGTTCACGCCGCTGGGTGCCAGTTCAGGCACTGCAAGCCCGGCACCCGGTCGAACTCGCGCACGTTGCGCGTGACCAGCGTGGCCTGGTGGTGCAGGGCGGTGGCGGCGATCAAGGTGTCGTGCGGGCCTATGGGCGTGCCTGCCGCTTCCAGGCTGGCGCGGATGTGGGCGGCGTGGGCGGCGCAGCCGCTGTCGAAGGGCAAGCGCCGCATCGGTTGCAGCAAGGCCGCCAAGGCCGCCAGGCGGGGCGCCGCAACATCCGCAGGCAGGCGCAGCAGCCCATACCGCAGTTCGTATTCCACGATGGCTGGCACACCCAGATCGGCGGGGCGCTGTGCCTGCAGGCGCGGCACCACCTGGGGGTCACCCCGAAAGTAGTAGCTGATGGTGTTGCTGTCCAGGATCAGCATCGAGACCGCTCAAAAGCCGAGCCGGCCCGCATCGGGCGGCAGCGTGACCTCGTCCTCGGCCCGCAGTGGAAAATCAGCAAAACGTCCGGCCGCATCCAGGCAATCTTGCGGCCATTCATGGGCAGCTTGCTTGCGGATGATCTCCGCCACCCAGCGGCTCTTGGACAGGCCGCAAGCAGCTGCGGCCTGATCGACCAGCGCCTGCGTCGCGTCGTCCAGATACAGCGTGATTTGAGACATGGCGGATGCTCCGTCTGGGGTTCTAGACCACGTATACGCGCAATTATATGTTGATCTGAACGACGATCTCCGGCGGCTGCAGCGACGCCGTTGCAGGCTCAGCGCGCCGCCTCCGTCCACCCCCCACCCAGCACCCGGTACAGCGCCACCGCGTTCTGCTGCAGCTGCGCCTGCACCTGCACGCGCGCCAGTTGCGCGGTGTAGAGCGCGCGTTGCGTGTCCAGCAGGTCCAGCGCGCTGCTGGCGCCGTTGCGGTAGCGCAGTTCGGTCAGGTCCAGGCGGCCTTGCTCGGCCTGCACCAGCGCAGTCTGGGCATCCAGCTGCTCCTGCAGCGTGGCGCGGCCGGCCAGGGCGTCGGCGACTTCGCGGAAGGCGGTCTGGATGGCCTTTTCGTACTGCGCCACGGCGATGTCGCGGGCGGCCACGCTGAGCGCCAGGTTGGCCTGGTTGCGGCCGGCGTCGAAGATCGGCTGCAGCAGCAGCGGCGCAAAGCTCCAGGCGCCGGTGCCGGCCTTGAACAGGCCGCTGAGTGCACCGCTAACGCTGCCCAGGCTGCCGGTCAGCGTGATCTTCGGGAAGAAGGCCGCGCGGGCCGCGCCGATGTTGGCGTTGGCGGCCATCAGCTGCAGTTCGGCCTGGCGCACGTCGGGCCGCCGTGTCAGCAGCTCCGACGGAATGCCCGCAGGCACATCCGGCAGCACCGGGTTGGCAGACAGGCCCGCTGAGGCCGGATCGTCGGCCGGCAGGGCCTGGCCCAGCAACAGCACCAGGGCGTTCTCGTCCAGCGCACGCTGCCGCGTCTGCAGCGCCAGGACGACGCGTGCCCCTTCCAGCAAGGATTCGCTGCTGCGCAGGTCCAGCAGCGACGAAGCGCCGTTGTCGAAGCGCAGCTTCGTCAGGCGCTGGGTGTCCTGCCGCGCCTGCAGGGTCTGCTGCGTGACGCGCAGGGCGTCGTCATCGGCTTGCAGGCTCAGGTGGGCGTTGGCGACGCTGGCGATCAGGCTGATCTGCACCGCCTTGCAGGCTTCCTCGCTGGCCAGCAACTGCTGGGCGGCGACATCGCCGAGACTGCGCACGCGGTGGAACAGGTCCAGCTCGTAGGCCGTGACCTGCAGCCCGGCGCTGTAGAGGCTGCTGACGCCGCCGCTGGCCGTGGGCTGGCGCGAGCCGGTCAGGCCGGCATTGACCGTGGGCCACAGGTCGGCATCGCGCAGGCGCACCGTGGCGCGGGCCTGTTCGATGTTCAACACGGCCACGCGCAGGTCGCGGTTGTTCTGTAGGGCCGTTTCGATCCGGCGACGCAGCCGGGGGTCGGTGAAGAACTGCGGCCAGGGCAGGTCAGCGGCAGCCGAGACGGCCGCGACGGCTGTGCTCGAGGCCCCGGTTGCAGCCGGCTGCGGGAAGCGAGCCGGTACGGGGGGCGTCGGGCGTTCGTAGTCGGGGGCCATCGCAGCGCATGCACTGAGCAGCGCAGCGCCCAGCAGCGCCAGGGCCGTGGCCGGACGGGGCGCGCTCACCGCTGGTCCTCCAGCACCGGCGGCCTGCCCGAGGTCTCGCTCTCGTGCGCGTCGCGCCGCCTTTGCCTTTCGCTGCCCTTGAAGATGCGCCGCACCACGACGAAGAAGATCGGCACGAAGAACACCGCCAGCGCGGTGGCGGTGATCATGCCGCCCATCACGCCGGTGCCAATGGCGCGCTGGCTGGCCGAACCCGCGCCGCTGGCCAGCACCAGCGGCAGCACACCCAGGATGAAGGCCAGCGAGGTCATCAGGATCGGCCGGAAGCGCCGGTGCGCGGCTTCCAGCACCGCTTCGACGAGGCCTTTGCCGTGAGCCTGGGCGTCTTTCGCGAACTCGATGATCAGCACCGCGTTCTTGGCCGACAGGCCGATGATGGTGATCAGGCCGACCTTGAAGAAGACGTCGTTCTCCAGGCCGCGGAAGTTGGCGCCCAGCACCACGCCCAGCACGCCCAGCGGCACGACCAGGATCACGGCGAAGGGGATGGACCAGCTCTCGTAGAGCGCCGCCAGGCACAGGAAGACCGACAGCAGCGAGAAGCCGAACAGGATCAGCGCCGTGGCGCCCGACAGCTTTTCCTCGCGCGACACACCCGTCCATTCGAAGCCGAAGCCGGCCGGCAACTGGCTGACCAGCCGCTCCATTTCGGCGATGGCCGCGCCGGTGCTGACACCCTTGGCCGGTTCACCGGCGATGCGCATCGTCGGGTAGCCGTTGTAGCGCACGGCCTGCATCGCGCCGACCACCCACTCGGTGCTGACGAAAGCCGACAGCGGAACCGGCTGCCCGGCGCTGTTCAGTGCGTTCAGGCGCAGCAGGTCTTCGGGCTGCATGCGCGTGGGCGCATCGGCCTGCACCACCACGCGTTGCAAGCGGCCGGCGTTGGGGAAGTCGTTGACATAGCTGCTGCCCAGGGCCGTGCTCAGCGTCCCGTTGATGGCGCTGAAGCTGACGCCCAGCGCGTTGGCCTTGGCGCGGTCGATGTTGAGTTGCAGCTGTGCCGCGTCTTCCAGGCCGTCGGGCCGCACCGCCGTCAGCAGCGGGCTCTTGCTGGCCAGGCCCAGCAACTGGTTGCGCGCCGCCAGCAGGGCCGGCCGGCCGGCGCCGCTGCGGTCTTGCAGGCGCAGCGCGAAGCCGTTGGATCGCCCCAGTTCGCGGATGGCCGGCGGGCTGAGCGGAAAGATGAAGGCATCGCGTATCCGGGCCAGGGCCCCGAAGGCGCGGCCCACCAGGGCCTGCGCCGAATGCTCGGGGCCCTTGCGTTCGTCCCAGTCCTTCAGCGTGACGAAGGCCAGCGCCGCGTTCTGTCCGGTGCCCGAAAAATTGAAGCCCAGCACGGTGACCATGCTCTGCACTTCGTCCTGCTTGAGCATGAAGCCTTCGACCTGCTGCATCACCTCGCGGGTGCGTGCTTGCGCAGCGCCCGGCGGCAGCAGCACGTTGACCAGGATGTTGCCCTGGTCTTCGTTGGGCACGAAAGAGGTCGGCAGCCGGCTGAACATGAACACCACCGCCGCCACGATGGCCACGTAGATGACCAGGTAACGGGCGGCCCGCCGCAGCAGGCGCGCCACCAGGCTTTCGTAGCCTTTGGCGGTGCGGCTGAATCCGCGGTTGAACCAGCCGAAGAAACCGCGCTTGGCGTGGTGGTGGCCGGCTTGCACGGGTTTGAGCAGCGTGGCGCACAGAGCCGGTGTCAGCGACAGCGCCAGGAAGGCCGAGAAGGCGATGGCGCTGACCATCACGGCTGCGAACTGGCGGTAGATGTTGCCCACCGCGCCGCTGAAGAAGGCCAGCGGGATGAACACCGAAACCAGCACCACGGTGACGCCGATGATGGCATTGCTGATCTGGCCCATGGCCTTGCGCGTGGCCTGCAGCGGCGGCAGGCCTTCTTCGCTCATGATGCGTTCGACGTTCTCCACCACCACGATGGCGTCGTCGACCACGATGCCGATGACCAGCACCATGCCGAACATGGTCAGCACATTGATCGAAAAGCCCAGCACGAACAGCGTGGCGAAACTGCCCAGCAGGGCCACCGGCACGACCAGCGTGGGAATGACGGTGTAGCGGAAGTTCTGCAGGAACAGGAACATCACCAGGAAGACCAGCGCCACGGCCTCGACCAGCGTCTCCACGACCTGCCTGATCGAGATGTCGATGAACTTCGAGCTGTCGTAGGGGATGCTGGCCTTCACGCCGGCCGGGAAGTAGGGCTGCAGTTCGGCCAGCCGCTGCTTGATGGCCTTGGCCGTGGCCAGTGCGTTACCGGTGGGCGACAGCTGGATGCCGATGCCGGCAGACGGCTCGCCGTTCAGCCTTGTGCTGAGGCTGTAGGTCTGCGCGCCGAGTTCGATGCGCGCCACGTCCTTCAGTTTCACCGTCGAACCGTCGGCGTTGGCGCGCAGCACGATGTCGCCGAACTGGCGCGTGGCGTTGAGCTGGCCCTTGACGACGACGGTGGCGAAGATGGCCTGGTCGGCGGTGTTGGGCAGGTCACCGATGGCGCCCGACGAGACCTGGGCGTTCTGCGCCGCGATGGCCGCCGTCACGTCGGCGGCCGCCAGCTTGTAGCCCACCAGCTTGGCCGGGTCGATCCAGACCCGCATCGCGCGCTCGGTGCCGAAGAGCTGGGCCTGGCCCACGCCGGGCACGCGCTGCAGTTCGGGCAGCACATTGCGCGAGGCATAGTCGCCCAGGGCCACCGGGTCGAGTGCACCGCCTTCACTGGACAGGATGGTGAAGAGCAGGAAGTTGGCGTTGGCCTTGTCCACCCGCACGCCCTGCTGCACCACGGCCTGCGGCAGGCGCGGCGTGGCGCGGCCCAGGCGGTTCTGCACGTCGACCTGCGCCAGGTCGGGGTTGGTGCCGGGTTCGAAGCTCAGCGTGATGCTGCCGCTGCCGTCGGCCTGGGCCACCGATTCGAAGTAGATCAGGCCCGGCGAGCCGTTCATCTCGCGTTCGATGACGCCCAGCACGCTGTCTTCCAGCGTCTGCGCCGAAGCGCCCGGGTAGGCCACGTTGACGACGATGGACGGCGGCGCCACCGGCGGGTACTGCGCCACCGGCAACTGCACGATGGCCACGCCGCCGGCGACCATGATGAAAAGCGCGATGACCCAGGCGAAGATGGGACGGTCGATGAAGAACTGGGCCATGGCGGGCGATCAGCGGCTGGCGGCCGCGGCCGGCGCCGATGCGGCGGCCGATGCTGCCGCGCCGGTCAGCACCGCAGCCGGCGCCGGGCCTGCCGGCTTCCAGGGCACCGCCTTCACCGGCGCGCTGCCGCGCAGCTTCTGGAAGCCGTCGACCATCACCTGCTCGCCAGCCTGCAGGCCGCCGAGCACCACCCACTGCCCGGCCTGTGCGGCGCCCAGCTTCACGGGGCGGGGCGCGACCTTGCCGTCGGCGCCGACCACCATCACGCTGTCGCCGCCATTGCCGCGCGCCACCGCCTGCTGCGGCAGCAGGATGGCGGCCGGGGCCTGCGCCTGTTCCAGCCGCACGCGGACGAAGAGGCCGGGCAGCAAGGCGCCCTTGGGGTTGGGCAACTCGGCGCGCAGCGTGATCTGGTCGGAACTGGCGTCCACCGTCAGCTCAGAAAACAGCAGCTTGCCGCGCAGCGGGTAGAGGCTGCCGTCTTCCATCACCACGCTGACGGCCGCCTGATCGCCGCTGCCCTTGAGGGCACCGCTGGCGATGGCCGCGCGCAGGCGCAGCACCTCGGCGGCCGACTGTGTGAAGTTGACGTAGAGCGGGTCGATCTGCTGCACCACGGCCAGTTGGGTGGCCTCACCCTGGCCGACCAGCGCGCCTTCGGTCACCAGCGCGCGGCCGATGCGCCCGCTGATCGGTGAAGTGACGGCGGCGTAGTCCACGTTGAGGCGCGCCGTCTGCACCGCGGCCTTGGCCACGGCCACGTCGGCCTCGGCCGTCTTCTGGGCCGACACGGCGTTGACGAATTCCTGCTGGCTGATGGCGTTGGCGGCCACCAGCGGCTTGTAGCGTTCGGCCAGCGCCTGGGCCTGGGCGAGGTTGGCCTCGGCGCGGGACTGGGTGGCCTGGGCGCTGGCCAGCGTGGCGCGGTAGGGCGCGTCGTCGATGGCAAACAGGGCCTGGCCCGCCTTCACTTCGCTGCCTTCGCGGAACAGTCGCTTTTGCAGGATGCCCGCCACACGGGCCCGCACCTGCGCCACGCGCGACGCCTCGGTGCGGCCGGGCAATTCGCTGGTCAGGCCCAGCGCGCCCGGCTTGACGGTGACCACGCCGACTTCGGCCGGCGGTGGCGCGGCCGGCGGGGGCGGGCTGCCGCCGGGCCCGCAAGCAACCAGCAACAGCGCCAGCGCAGCGGCCGCGGCCAGCGCAGCGCCACGCCGTGGCAGGGAGACCCCTTCGAGGTCGAGGCAGACGATGGACATGGCAGCTTTCAGGGGCAGAACCGGAAATCGTAAGGGCAGATGGGTGCGGCCACCCGCAACCTGGGTGGCCGCACGTCCCGGCTTGATGGCCATCAAGTCGCCGCATGAAGGCAGGCGCACACTGCAAGCCCCGCACGCGACGTGCGCCCTGCTGGACATTCAAGACCATGTACCAACGCATCCTGGTTCCCGTCGACGGCAGCCCGACGTCCGATCGCGGTCTGGACGAGGCCCTCCGCCTGGCCCGTCTGACCGGTGCCAGGCTGCGCCTGGTTCACGCCGTCGATGAACTGACTTTCGCCACCGGCATGGAGCCGGCGGCCGTCTACGCGGCCGACCTGATCCCGCTGCTGCGCGAGGCCGGCCTGAAGGTGCTGGAAGGCGCCCAGGCGCGGGCTGCCGCGGCCGGCATCCCCGCCGACACCGTGCTGCACGAAAGCTTTGCCGGCCGGCTGTCGGACTTCGTCGTCGAGCAGGCGCGCGCCTGGCCCGCCGAACTGATCGTCATCGGCACCCACGGCCGGCGTGGCGTGCGCCGCCTGCTGCTGGGCAGCGATGCCGAGCAGATCCTGCGTACCGCGCCGGTGCCGGTGCTGCTGGTTCGTGATCCGTCCGACGCGGCGCCGGACGCTGCGGTGTGACCGATACGGCCCCAGCCGGCGTCCCGGCCAGCCGCGCCGCAGCGCTGGGGCAGGCGGCACGACGCTACGGCCACCGCTACGGCTGGCCGCTGGCCGCCGTGCTGCTGCTGACCGCGCTGGCGGTGTTCTTCGGGCCGCGCCTGCTCTACGGCCGCGAGTTGCCGCTGGCCCTGGTGGTGCAGCGCGACTTCGTGCAGAGCGTGGTGGCCAGCGGGCGTGTCGAGGCGCCGCACCGGGTGACCATCGGCACGCAGATCGTCGGCACCGTCCGGCGCGTGCCGGTGGCCGAGGGGCAGGCCGTGCAGCCGGGCGACGTGCTGCTGGAACTGGAAAGCGCCGAGTTGCGCGCCGCCTCCGCCCAGGCCGACGTGGCCGTGCACCAGGCCGAAGCCCGTCTGCGCCAACTGCGCGAGGTGCAGGCGCCGGTGGCCGACGCCGCCCTGGGCCAGGCCCAGGTGATGCTGGACGCCGCGCGCAAGCAGTGGCGGCGCAGCACCGAGCTCTACGGCCAGGGCTTCGTCGGTCAGGCCGCGCTCGACGACGCGAAGAAGGCGGTGGACCTGGCGCAGGCCCAGTGGCGCGTGGCGCTGGCGCAGCTTCAGACGGCGCAGCCGCGCGGCAGCGACGTGGCCATCGCCCTGGCCCTGCTGGAGCAGGCCCGCGCCAGTGCCGACGCCGCCGTGTCGCGGCTGGGCTACGCCACGGTCAAGGCGCCGGTGCCCGGCACGGTCATCAGCCGCGACGTCGAACCGGGCGACGTGGTGCAGACCGGCAAACCGCTGATGGTGCTGTCGCCCAGCGGGCCCAGCGAGCTGGTGGTGCTGATCGACGAGAAGAACCTGCACCTGCTGAGCCTGGGGCAGGCGGCGCAGGCCTCGGCCGATGCCTATGCCGACCAGCGCTTCGCGGCGCAGGTCGCCACCATCAGCCCCGGCGTGGACGCCCAGCGCGGCTCGGTGGAGGTGAAACTGCGCATCCTGCAGCCGCCGGACTACCTGAAACAGGACATGACGGTGTCGGTGGACATCGTGGTGGCGCAGCGCCGCGCCGCGGTGCTGGTGCCGCTGGACGCTGTGCACGACGCCGGCGCCGCCCAGCCCTGGGTCTTGAAGCTGGACGCCGGCCACGCCGTGCGACAGGCCGTGCAGCTGGGGCTGCGCAGCGGCGGCCTGGCCGAGGTGCTGGACGGCCTGCGTGCCGGCGACAGCATGGTGCCGCTGGCGGCCGCCGACGTGCGCGAGGGCACGCGCTTGCGCGCGGCGCCGGCTGCAGCGGCCGCTTCGGCGCCGGCCGCGCCCTGACCGGGGCCCTGCTGCGCCGTGCGGAGCTGGCTGCCTTTCGAGTGGATCGTCGCCCTGCGCTTCCTGCGCGAAGGGCGCCTGCAGACGCTGTTCATCAGCGGCGGCGTGGCCATCGGCGTGGCGGTCATCGTCTTCATGTCCGCACTGCTCAGCGGCCTGCAGGGCAACCTGGTGCGGCGGGTGCTGTCGGCGCAGGCCCATATCCAGTTGCTGCCGCCCAAGGACGTGGCGCGCGCGCTGGGGCCGCCGCCGGGCCTGGCGCCGGGTGCCGTCGAAGGCGCCATCGTGCAGACGCCCTTGCAGCGCACCCAGTCCATCGACCAGTGGCAGGCCCTGGTGGCGCAGATCGCCGCCATGCCCGACGTGCAGGTGGTGTCGCCCACGGCCGCCGGTCCGGCGCTGGCGGTGCGCGGCGACGCCAGCCGGGCGTTGTCGCTGACCGGTATCGTCCCCGAGCTGTATTTCCGCATCGTCGATCTGCCCGACAAGCTGGTGCACGGCAGCGCGCGCCTGGGCAACGGCGACGTCTTCATCGGCACCGAGCTGGCGGCCGACCTGGGGTTGTCCGTGGGCGACAAGCTGCGGCTGTCCGGCAGCAAGGGCGCCACCGCCACACTGATCGTCACCGGGCTCCTGGACCTGGGCAACAAGGGCGCCAACCAGCGCGCCGCCTATGTGGCGCTGCACACCGCCCAAAGCCTGCTGGGGCTGGCGGGCGGCGCCTCGGGTATCGACGTCACCGTGCAGGACGTCTACGCCGCCGAGCGCATCGCCCAGCGCATCACGCGGCTGACCGGGGTGCAGGCCGACAGCTGGATCGCCACCAACGCGCAATTCTTCTCGGCCGTGCAGGCCCAGAAGACCTCGAACACCACCATCCGCCTCTTCGTCGCGCTGTCGGTGGCCTTCGGTATCGCCAGCGTGCTGGTGGTGTCGGTGGTGCAGAAGTCGCGCGAGATCGGCATCCTGCGTGCCATGGGCATCCGCCGTGGCCAGGTTCTGCGCGTCTTTCTGCTGCAGGGCGGGCTGCTGGGCCTGGCGGGTTCGGTGGGCGGCTGCGCCCTGGGCGCCGGCGGCTTGCTGCTGTGGCAGCACGTCGCCGTCAATGCCGACGGCACGCCGCTGTTTCCGCTGAGCATCGAACCCTCGCTGCTGGGCACGGCGCTGCTGCTGGCCACCCTGACCGGCCTGCTGGCCGCGCTGGCCCCGGCGCTGCGCGCCGCGCGGCTGGACCCCGCGGTGGCCATCCGTGGTTGACCGGCCCACCGAGTCCGTCGTCAGCCTGCGCGGCGTGCGCAAGGTCTTCAACGTCGGCCTGCCCAGCGAGACCGAGGTGCTGCACGGCATCGACCTGGACCTGGCACGCGGTGCCTTCTGCGCCGTGATGGGGCCTTCGGGTTCGGGCAAGAGCACGCTGCTGAACATCGTCGGCCTGCTGGACCGGCCCAGCAGCGGCAGCCTGGCCATCTGCGGCGAAGAAACCACGCTGCTGGACGACGCGGCGCTGACCCGCCTGCGCGGCCACAACATCGGCTTCGTCTTCCAGTACCACCACCTGTTGACGGCCTTCACGGCACAGGAAAACGTGATGATGCCTTTGCTCGGTGCCGCCGGTTTCCCCAACGCGGCGATGGCCCGGCAGGCCGGCGAACTGCTGGATGCCGTGGGCCTGGCCGCCTTTCGCGACCAGCTGGCGGGCCGTCTGAGCGGGGGCCAGCAGCAGCGCGTGGCGGTGGCCCGTGCGCTGGCCATGGACCCGGCGGTGCTGCTGGCCGACGAGCCCACCGGCAACCTCGACAGCGTCAGCGCCGACGCCGTCTTCGCCCTGCTGCGCCGCTTCAACCGCGAGCGCGGCACCACGGTGCTCTTCGTCACCCACAACCCGGCACTGGCCCAGCGCTGCGACCGCACGCTGCAGGTGGTGGACGGCCGCGTCGTCGCCTGAGAAGCGCGGGGTGCCCGCCGCAGGCCGATACTGCGCACCGGACCCGACCCACCCCGAGACCTGCCATGCCCGAATTCGAGACCCTGCTGTGCACCCAGGCCGACCACGTGTTCACCATCACGCTGAACCGGCCCGACAAGCTCAACGCCTTCAACCGCACGATGATGGACGAGCTCATCGCCGCCTTCGACCACGCCGACGCCGATGACGGGGTGCGCGCCGTCATCGTCACCGGCGCCGGCCGCGCCTTCTGCGCCGGGGCCGACCTGTCGCAAGGTGCCAAGACCTTCGACTACGCCGCGCGCGGCGACCGGCCGGGTGTCGACGCGGCCACGCAGGGTGACGAAGTGGACTGGGGCGATGAATCGGTGCGCGACGGCGGCGGCCGTGCCACGCTGCGCATCTTCAACAGCCTGAAGCCGGTGATCGCCGCCATCAACGGGCCGGCCGTCGGCATTGGCGCGACCATGCTGCTGCCGATGGACATCCGCCTGGCCAGCGAAAGCGCCCGCGTCGGCTTCGTCTTCAACCGCCGCGGCATCACGCCCGAAGCCTGTTCCAGCTTCTTCCTGCCGCGCATCGTGGGCATCAGCCGGGCGCTGGAATGGACCTACTCGGGCCGTGTCTTCGACGCCGCCGAAGCGCTGGCCGGCGGCCTGGTGCGCCAGGTGCTGCCGGCCGACCAACTGCTGCCGGCTGCGCAGGCCATCGCCCGCGAGATCGTCGAGAACGCCGCGCCGGTGTCCATCGCGCTGACGCGCCAGATGATGTGGCGCATGCTGGGCGCGCAGCACCCGATGGAGGCGCATCGGGTGGACAGCCGCGCCATCTTTGCCCGCGGTGCGTCGCCCGATGCGAAGGAAGGCGTGATGGCCTTCCTGGAAAAGCGGCCGGCGCAGTTCACCGGGCGGGTGTCGGCCGACATGCCGCCGTGGTTCCCCTGGTGGGACGAGCCCGGTTACCTTTGAAGGCGTCGCTCGGCGCGCAGCCGGGCTGACCGCGCCAGCGCGTCGCCGCAGCCAGCGACCGCGCGCCCGATCAGCTGGCCTGCGATTCGAAGCGCAGCGCCACGCCGTTGTTGCAATAGCGCTGCCCCGTGGGCCGCGGGCCGTCGCCGAAGACGTGGCCCTGGTGGCCGCCGCAGCGCGCGCAGTGGTATTCGGTGCGCGGCAGGATCAGCTTGTAGTCGGTGCGCGTTTCAACCGCGCCCGGCAGCGGCTGGAAGAAGCTGGGCCAGCCGGTGCCGCTGTCGAACTTGGCGCTGGACGCGAACAGCGCCAGCCCGCAGCCGGCGCAGGCGTACTGCCCGCTGCGGTGCTCGGCATTCAGCGCGCTGCTCCAGGGGCGCTCGGTGCCTTCGTGGCGCAGCACGTCGTAGGCCGCAGGCGGCAGTTGCGCGCGCCATTCGGCGTCGGCCTTTTGCACGCGGTCGTTGCGGGATGGGGCGGCGCCGGCCGCCGGGCTGGCCGAAGCCGCGCTGGCGCCGATGCCGAAGAGCGAGAAGAGGTTCATTAGTCTGCGGCGGGTCATGGTGGCGCTTCCTTCGGCAGTGTTCATGTCCTGTGGTCGTGGTGGCGCTGGCGATCTTTCATCTTCCAGCTTTCAATCGCCGCTGGCCAGGACCACGCTGAGCCTGCGGGTCGCGCCGTCGCGCCAGACGCTCAGCGTCACGCTGTCGCCCGGGGCGCGCTTTTCCAGCAGGCCGAGCATGCCGTCCATGTCGACCACCGCTTCATCGTTGATGGCGGTGATGACATCGCCGGCGATCACTTCACCGCGGTTGCCGCGCCGGAAAGGCTGCAGGCCGGACTTGGCCGCCGGCGTGCCCGCGCCCACCTGCACGACGACTACGCCCTTGGGCAACTGCAGGGCGCGCTGCAACTGCGCGCTGCCGGCCGACACGCCGAGCGCCGGCCGCACGAAGCGCCCGTCGCGGATCAGCCGCGGCACGATGCGGTTGACCTCGTCCACGGGGATGGCGAAGCCGATGCCGGCGCTGGCCCCGCTGGGGCTGGCGATCTGGGTGTTGACGCCGATCAGCCGGCTGGCCGAATCCAGCAGCGGCCCGCCCGAATTGCCCGGATTGATGGCCGCGTCGGTCTGGATCACGCCGCGGATGGTGCGGTTGTTGAAGGACTCGATCTCGCGGTTCAGCGCGCTGATGATGCCGGTGGTCAGGGTCTGGTCCAGGCCGAAGGGGTTGCCGATGGCGTAGACGCGCTGGCCGACCAGCAGGTCGCGGCTGGCGCCCAGCGTGATCGGCGGCAGCTTGGCTCGCGGTGCCTGGATGCGCAACACGGCCAGGTCGCGGTCGGCGAAGGCGCCCACCAGCGTGGCGTCGAAGCTGCTCTGGTCGGCCAGCGTCACGCGCGCGCCGGTGGCGCCCTGGATGACGTGGAAGTTGGTGACGATGTGGCCCTGCTCGTCCCAGATGAAGCCGGTGCCGGTGCCGCGCTGCACCTGCTGCACATTCAGGCTGAACAGGTCGCGCTGCACGCCCAGGCTGGTGATGTGCACCACCGAGGGCGAGGTCTTGCGGAACAACTCGATGTGGGCCAGTTCGTCGGCGGCCAGCGCGCCGCGCGGCGTGACGGCGCGCGGCAGGGCGTCGCCGCGGGCTGGCAGCACCGGGCTGGCGAGCAGGCCGGCCAGCAGGCTGAACAGGGCCCGCCGCCGGCTGACGGTGAGTGCGGTCAGGGCGGTCGGCGCGGTCAGGGCGCTTCGGGGCTTCATGGCGGGTCTTCGCATGCCGGTTCGGGCCGGCAGTCTAGAGGGCGCCGAAAACCGCCAGAAAGGCCTCGGCAAAGCGGCCCGAGGCGGCCAGGGTCAGCGTGACGGCATGCCACTGGCCGCCTTCCACGCCGACCTGCAGGTCGTGCAGCCAGTCTGCGCCGTCTTCGACCGGCCCGTGGCTGTTCGGGAACTGCTGCCGGGCCCAGTCCAGCACCTGCTGCACCTCGGCCATCACCGCGGCGTGCTGGGCGGCAGGGGTCGAGGCGCAGGCTTCCAGGGTCCAGATGCCGTCGTCGCCTTCGTGGGCCTCAAAGCTCAGGTAGTTCATGCCGTTGCCAAATTGTTCGTTATCGCATCGTGCAGGGTGCCTTCGTGGTGCAACATCGACCCTCTTCCACCACCGGTCTGCACCCCATGAGCAATGCCAAGCACGGCAACAAGGAAGCCAAGAAGCCGAAGAAGGCTTTCGTGCCCAACCCGCCCGGCTTGCCTGCCGGTCTGGCACCGCTGGCTTACAACCCCTTGAAGCCCAAGAAGCGCTAGCCGCTTCAGGCCACGACGTAGGCCGCCGCCCCGGTGGCGATCAGCCGGCCTTCGTCGTTGAGCAGGCGCATCTGCGTGCTGCCGATGCGCCCGCCCAGGCGGCTGACCTCGGCGCTGGCGATGAAGTGCCGGCCCAGGCCCTGGCGCAGGAAATCCACGCGCAGGTCGATGGTGCCCATCTTCGAGAAGCGCTGCATCACCTGCAGCATGTTGTCGTGCGGGAAGCGCTCGGCGATGCCGACCATCAGCGCCAGGCCGCCCATGGCGTCCAGCACGGCCGAGATCACGCCGCCGTGCAGCCGGCCGTAGCTGTAGTGGCCGACCAGTTCGGGCTTCATGTCGAACTGCGCCCGCACGTCACCCGGCGCCACCGAGGCGATCTTCAGGCCCAGCACCTGGTTGAAGGTGATGCGGTGTTCGAAGAGGTCGACGAGCGCGGCGTCGAGCCGGGCTTGTTCGGCTTGGCTGCGCGGGACCCCAGGTGCCGCCTGTCCGGTGCTCATGCGGCCGCGGCAGCGCGCAGGCCCAGGCGGGTTCGGGCTTCGGCGGGCGTAGCCACCTCGCGGCCGGCGTTGCGGGCGCAGGCCGCCAGCGCTTCGATCAGCACGCCGTTGCCGCCGGCGCGCCCGCCGCCCGGCAGGTAGAAGGTGTCTTCCAGGCCGCTGCGCAGCATGCCGCCGAGTTCGGCGGTGCGCTGGTGCACCGGCCAGATCTCGGCACGGCCGATCAGCGTGGTCTGCCACACCGCGTCGGCCGGCGCATAGCGCGGCAGCAGGGCCAGCAGGTCGGCGTCGCAAGGCATGCCGCTGGCCACGCCCATCACGAAGTTGACCTCGGGCACGCCCGAGAACATGCGCGCCTTCAGGTACATGCCCACGCTGCGCACGATGCCCACGTCGAAGCATTCGAATTCGGGGTGGATGTGCAGTTCGTTCATCACGTCCAGCATCTGCTGCACCTTGGCCACCGGGTTGTCGAAGACCATGGGCGGCCAGGCCCACTCGCCGTTGTCCTTGATCTTCAGGTAGTTCAGCGTGCCGGCATTGCAGGCGGCGGCTTCGGGCCGCACGCGGCGCAGGCAGGCCAGCGGGCCGCTGATGTCCTTGCCGACGACGCCGGTGGTCAGGTTGATGATGACGCCCGGGCAGGCCGCGCGGATGGCGCCGACCACGTCTTCGGCCACGTCCGGGTCCCAGCTCGGCATGTGGCCGTAACCGGGTTCCTGGCTGCGCAGGTGCACATGCATGATGCTGGCGCCGGCGTTGTAGGCGTCGCGCGCCTCGGCGGCCATCTGCGCCGGCGTGACCGGCACCGGGTGCTGCTGCGGGTTGGTCAGCACCCCCGTCAGGGCACAGGTCAGGATGGCTTTGTCGGTGTTCATGGTGGGGTGCTTTCTGCCAGATCGATTTCGACCAGCACGGCGCCGCTGGCCACGCTGTCTCTGGCCTTGACGTGGACAGCCCGCACCGTGCCGGCGGCGGCCGCGTTCAGCCACATTTCCATCTTCATCGCTTCAACGCAGACCAGCGGCTGGCCGGCTGCGACCGAGTCGCCCACGGCCACCGCCACCTGGGCCACCACGCCGGCCACCGGTGCGCGGGCCCGGCTGGCGTCGGCTGTCTTGTCGCTGGCGGGGTAGGGTGAGGGCTCGGTGAAGCTGAAAGTCGCACCTTGCGTGGACAGGTGCAGCGTACCGCCGTCCTGCACGGCGGTGGCCTGGCGCTGCACGCCCGCACTGCGATAGCGAACGGTGGCGCCTTGCCGCGACAGCAGCGTCACGCCGTCGGGCGGCACCCGCAGCTTGCGGGTCTGGCCGTCGCAGACCAGCGTCAGGTCGTGGCGGGCCACGCTGGCGGGCCGTGTCGGCGTTCGCGGGTCAGCCGGGCCGCTCAGCAGCGCGGCGGCCAGGGCCCACACCTCATCACCCGGCCGCGGGCGCCGCATCAGCGCCTGGGCTTCATCGCCCGTGGCAGCGGCCCACTCGTCCAGCCGCGTCGTGCTCAACTGCGCAGCCGTGAACTGCGGGTGCTGGATCAGGTCGCGTAGGAAGCGGCCGTTGTTGCGCAGGCCCAGCAGCGGCACGTCTTCGAGCGCGCGCGTCAGCCGGCGCACGGCGTCAGCGCGGTCGTGGCCGTGCGCGATGAACTTGGCCACCATGGCGTCGTAATGGGGCGTGACCTCGCCGCCTTCGGCGATGCCGTGGTCGATGCGGATGTCGGTCGCGTCAGGCCGCCAGCCGGCAATGCGCCCGGTCTGCGGCGCCCAACCGTCGTAGGGGTCTTCTGCGTACAGCCGTGCTTCGATGGCGTGGCCGGTGAAGGTGATCTGCTCTTGCGTCAGCGGCAGCGGCTCGCCCTGGGCCACGCGCAATTGCCATTCGACGAGGTCCAGGCCGGTGATGCATTCCGTGACCGTGTGTTCGACCTGCAGCCGGGTGTTCATCTCCAGAAAGTGGTGGCGCATCTGCGCATCGACGATGAATTCCACCGTGCCCGCGCCGACATAGCCCACGGCCAGGGCGGCGGCCACGGCGTCGCGGCCCAGCGCCTCGCGCAGGGCGGGCGTGACCACCGGTGAAGGCGCTTCTTCGATGACCTTCTGCCGCCGCCGCTGCGCCGTGCAATCGCGTTCGCCCAGGTGGATGGCATGGCCGTGGTTGTCGGCGAAGACCTGCACTTCGATGTGGCGGCCGTTGGCTATCAGGCGTTCCAGCATCAGCGTGCCGTCGCCGAAAGCGCTGAGCGCTTCGCGGCGTGCGCCGGCCAGGGCGGCTGCCAATTCGTCGCTGTGACGAACCAGCCGCATGCCGCGCCCACCGCCGCCGGCCACGGCCTTCACCAGCAGCGGCAGGCCGAGCTTCGCGGCTTCGGCAGTCAGCCGCTCATCGCCCTGTTCCTCGCCCAGGTAACCCGGTGCGCACGGCACGTCAGCGGCCAGCATGCGACGTTTGGCCTGCGCCTTGTCGCCCATCGCGCGGATGGCGGCCGGCGGCGGGCCGATGAAGACCAGGCCCGCGTCGGCACAGGCCTGCGCGAAGTCGGCGTGTTCGGACAGGAAACCGTAGCCGGGATGGACGGCGTCGGCACCCGTGGCCTTCGCGGCGGCCAGCAGCGCAGGGATGTTCAGGTAGGACTCGGCCGCGGGAGAGGCGCCGATGTGCACCGCCTCGTCGGCCTGTTGCACATGCGGCGCCTGCGCGTCGGCGTCGCTGAACACGGCCACCGTGCGATAGCCCAGGCGGTGCGCGGTGCGGATGACGCGGCAGGCGATTTCCCCGCGGTTGGCGATCAGGATCTTGCTGAAGGTCATCGACGCAGACTCATTGCGGCACCCAGGTCGCCTTGCGCTTTTGCAGGAAAGCCGTCGTGCCCTCGGTGCCCTCGGCCCCGAGCGCGGCAGCCGAGAACACCTCGGCCGCGTGCTGCACCAGCGAAGCCGGCGTGTGGAAGCGCGCCTGGGCGATCAGCGCCTTCGTCGCGGCCACCGCGCCGGGCGCGCATTGCAGGATGTCGGCCAGCACCGCCGCCAGCGCGTGATCCAGCGCGCCCGATGCATGCACCGCGTGCACCAGCCGCAGCCGCAGCGCCGCTTCGGCGTCCAGCTTGCCGCCGGTCACGGCCAGGCGCTTGGCCTCGGCGTAGCCCAGGCGTTCGACCAGGAAGGGTGCGATCTGCGCCGGCACCACGCCCAGGCTGGTCTCGGGCAGGCGGAAGACCGCGCTGGTGCCGGCCAGTGCCACGTCGGCCACGCAGGCCAGGCCGAAGCCACCGCCCATGACGGTGCCTTCCAGCACGGCCACGGTGGCCAGGCCGGTGTCGGCAAAGGCCACGCACAACTCGCCGAAGGCGGCGTTGACCTTGACGACGGCCTGGTCGTCGGTTGCCAGTTGGAGCCTTGCGCTGGCCATGTCGCGCAGGTCGGCGCCTGCACAGAAATGCCCGCCCGCGCCGCGCAGCACCAGCACGCGCGTCACACCGTCGGCTTCAGCCGCCGCCAAGGCCTGGCGCAGTTCCAGCACCATGGCCATCGACATGGCGTTGCGCACCTCGGGCCGGTTCAGCGTCAGGTACAGCACGCCCGCTTCTCGGCGCAGCAGCAGGGTCTCGAAGTTCACAGCGATTTCCCGGGCAAGGTGCCTTCGAGTTTGCAGATGATGCCCAGCATCACCTCGTCGGCGCCGCCGCCGATGCTGATCAGCCGGCTGTCACGGTAGGCCTGGGAAATCGGGTTGTCGCGCGTGTAGCCCGTGCCGCCCCAGTACTGCAGGCAGGCGTCGGTCACTTCGCGCGAAAGCCGCCCGCATTTCAGCTTGGCCATGCTGGCCAGCTTGGTCACGTCCTTGCCGCTGACGTACAACTCCACCGCGCGGTAAGTCAGCGCGCGCAGCGCTTCCACCTCGGTGCGCAATTCGGCCAGGCGGTAATGCACGACCTGGTTGTCGAGGATGCTCTTGCCGAAAGCCTTGCGCTGCCGGGTGTACTCGATGGTCTGGTCGATCAGCCGGTCCAGGCTGCGCAGCGAGCCGGCCGCGCCCCACAGCCGTTCTTCCTGGAACTGCAGCATCTGGAAGGTGAAGCCCAGGCCTTCCTGGCCGATGAGGTTGCGCTTGGGCACGCGCACGTTGTCGAAGAAGAGTTGCGCGGTGTCGCTGCTGTCCATGCCGATCTTGTGGATCTTCTGCTTGCTGATGCCCGGTGCGTCCATCGGCACCACGATCAGGCTCTTGTTCTTGTGCGCCGGGCCGTCGGACGTATTGGCCAGCAGGCAGCACCAGTCCGCCTTCAATCCGTTCGTGATCCACATCTTGCTGCCGTTGATGACGTAGTCGCCGCCCTCGCTGCGCGCCGTCGTCTTCAAGGCGGCGACGTCAGAACCGCCGCCCGGCTCGCTGACGCCCAGGCAGGCCACGTAGTCACCGCTGATGGTGGGCGTGAGGTATTCCTTGCGCAATTCGTCGCTGCCGAAGCGCGCCAGGGCCGGCGTGGCCATGTCGGTCTGCACGCCGATGGCCATCGGCACACCGCCGCAATTGCATTGGCCCAAGGCTTCGGCCATCACCATGCTGTAGGAAAAGTCGAGGCCGGCACCGCCGAATTCCTCGGGGTACTTCAAGCCCAGCAGGCCCAGGTCGCCCAGCTTCTTGAAAACTTCATGGCTGGGGAATTGCTCGGCCTTTTCCCATTCGGCGACGAAGGGGTTGATTTCCTTGTCGCAGAACCTGATGACGGTGTCTTCGAGCTGGCGGTGTTCGGCGGTGAATTTCATGAGATGTCTCCTTCAAAAACGGGCCACACCGAAGGTGTTGGGCCGCAGGGATCGGTTTTCGGATTCGTGGGCGATGGCCAGGCACAGGCCCAGCACGCGGCGCGTGTCGCGCGGGTCCATGACGCCGTCGTCCCACAGGCGCGCGGTGCCGAAGAGCACGTCGCTCTCGGCGTCCAGCCGGTTGCGAAGGGCGTCACTCATCGCGGCCAGTGCTTCGTCGTTGGCCGGCAGGCCCATGCGTTCGAGCTTGTTGCGGTTCAGGATGTCCATCACCTTGGCGGCCTGCGCGCCGCCCATGACGGCGGTGCGCGCGCTGGGCCAGCTGAAGATGAAGCGCGGGTCGAAACCGCGGCCGCACATGCCGTAATTGCCGGCGCCGAAACTGCCGCCCAGCACCACGGTGAACTTGGCGACACGGGCATTCGCCACCGCCTGGATCATCTTGCTGCCGTGCTTGATGGCGCCGCCGTGCTCGGCCGCCTTGCCCACCATGTAGCCGGTGGTGTTCTGCAGGAACACCAGCGCCATGCCGGCCTGGTCGCAGGCCTGAATGAACTGCGCGGCCTTGGTCGAACCCGTGGGCTGGATGGGGCCGTTGTTGCCGATGATGCCGATGGCATGACCGTGCAGGCGCGCGTGGCCACAAACGGTGTCGGCCGCGTAATTGGCCTTGAATTCGAGGAAGTCGCTGCCGTCCACCAGTCGCGCGATGACCTCCCGCACGTCGTAGGGCTCGCGCCCGTCGGCGGGCACGACGCCCATCAATTCGTCGGGGCTGAACAGCGGTTCGGCCACGGCGGCCGCTGCGGGCACGGCGGCCCACGGCAGCTTGTCCATCAACTCGCGGGCCAGTGCAATGGCGTGGGCGTCGTTGTCGCACAGGTACTCGCCCAGGCCGGTCACTTCGGCGTGCATCTGGGCGCCGCCCAGTTCTTCGTCGGTGGCGTCCTCGCCGATGGCCGCCTTCACCAGTGGCGGCCCGGCCAGGTAGATGCTGCTGCGGCCTTTGACCAGCACCACGTAATCGCTCAAGCCCGGCAGGTAGGCGCCACCGGCGGTGGACGACCCGTGCACCACGGCTATCTGCGGTATGCCGGCGGCCGACAGCCGGGCCTGGTTGGCGAAGGTGCGCCCGCCGTCGACAAAGATCTCGGCCTGGTACATCAGGTTGGCGCCGCCCGATTCCACCAGGGCGATCAGCGGCAGCTTGTTCTGCGCCGCCAGTTCCTGCGCGCGCAGCGCCTTCTTCAGGCCCATCGGTGCCACGGTGCCGCCCTTCACCGCGCTGTCGCTGGCGCTGATCAACACGCGCTTGCCGGCCACCACGCCAATGCCCACGATGCTGCCGCCACCCAGCACGCTCTTGCGGCCGTCGTCATCATGCATGCCCAGGCCGGCCAGCGGGCTGAGCTCCAGGAAGTCGCTGCCGCGGTCGATGAGGCGCGCCACGCGTTCGCGCGGCAGCAGCTGCCCCCGTTCGTCGAACTTCTTGCGCTTGCTTTCCGATTCGGCGATGACTTTCGCCTGCAGGTCCTGCACCTTCGACAGGCGTTCCTGCATGCGCTCGGCATTCGCCTTGAAGGCGGCCGAGCGGGTGTCGATCAGCGTTCCGAGCGCTGGCATGTCACATGCCCCCCGCGTCTGCGACGCGTCCCCCCGAGGGGGACTTCAACACCTCCGGTGTCACCGCGCGGTGAAAACCGTCGAAAGGCCGCGATGTGGATGTCGTCCCCAACGGAAAGATATCGCTGCCCAGCGAGGCCGCACCGTCGATCTGCAGCGTCACGCCGGTGATGAAACTGGCGCCCGGCGACAGCAGGAAGACGATGGCCGCGCTGACCTCGGCTTCGACGCCCATGCGCCGCAGCGGCACATGCTGCTTGAGCTTGGGGATGATGGACTTCATCGCGCCGCCGTAGGTGTCCATGCCGCTGCTGGCGATCCAGCCTGGCGCCACCGCGTTGACGCGCACATCGGCATGCGCCCACTCGAAAGCGGCGGTGGCGGTGAGGTTGGCCATGCCGGCGCGCGCCGCGCCGCTGTGGCCCATGCCGGGCATGCCGTTGCGGAAGTCGGCGGTCATGTTGACGATGCTGCCGCCGTTCGCCTGCATGCACTGGTTGAACAGCTCGCGCATCATCAGGAAGCCGCCGGTGAGGTTGTTGGCGACAACCGCGTCGAAACCCTTCTTGCTGATGGCCAGCAGCGGCGCCGGAAACTGACCGCCGGCGTTGTTGACCAAGCCGGCCACCGGGCCGTGCTGCGCGATGACGGCCGCCACGCCGGCCTTCACCGCGTCTTCGTCGCGGATGTCGAAGGCGGTGGTCACGCACAGCCCGCCGTCCTCCAGAATCTCGGCGGCCACCGCGTCCAGCTTGGCCTGGGTGCGCCCGCTGATCACGACCTTTGCGCCCAGTGCAGCCAGTTCGTGCGCCACGCAGCGGCCGATGCCGCTGCCGCCCCCGGTCACCCAGACGGTCTGCCCGGTGAAAAGGCCGGGATGGAAGACGCTGCGGTAGCGCGTTGTTTCGGTCATGGAGAGGGGCGGCTGGCGCGGCTGCGATGCAGTGCCGAATTAGGCTGCACGGTAACGTTAACGTCAACCGGATCACGAATAGGTGAATACGTGGATGCTCGCGGCAGGCTTGGCCGCTAGGATGCGCAGCATCTTTCAGAACCGAGGTTTTCCATGGACATGTCTGCCTGCACCGAAGCCCTGCGCGCCAAGATGGCGGCCGCCAGCGGCCTGAACGCCACCCTGAAGTTCGACTGCGGCGCCGACGGTGTGGTGGTCCTGGACGGCAAGAGCGTGCCCGGCACGGTCAGCAACGACAACGTCGACACCGACTGCACGGTGGCCATCACGCTGGAAAACCTGGCCGCGCTGTTGACCGGTGAACTGGAGCCGGCCACCGGTTTCATGATGGGCAAGTTCAAGGTCAGCGGTGACATGAGCGTGGCCATGAAGCTGCAACGCTTCGTGTGAGCATGCTGGCGCCGCAAGTCCGCCGCAGGCAGGCGGCTGCCAACCGCCATGCTGCCGATCAGGCCGCCATCGTCGCGGTGGACTCGCACCGCGACGAAGACACTGGCGAGCTCTTCGGCATCACCGAGCTGTGCGGTGAATTCGGCATCACGCTGCGCACCATCCGCTTCTACGAAGACAAGGATCTGCTGAAGCCGCGGCGCATCAACGGCACCCGCGTCTACACGCGGCGCGACCGGGCCCGGCTGGCCCTGATCCTGCGCAGCAAGGCCATCGGCGCCAGCCTGGACGAGATCAAGCATTACCTCGACCTCTACGGCGCGCACGGCGAGGGCCGCGTGCAGCAGCTGAAGTTCGTGCGGGACCGCACCGACCAGGCCATCGCTGACCTGGAGACCAAACGCGCGCACATCGAGGCTTCGCTGGCCGAATTGCGGGTCATCAACGCGACCGTGCGCCGGCAACTGGAGGCCAAATGAGCTTGCCCAATTTCCCTTCGACCTGGATGAGCGAAGAGCACCGCATGCTGCAGGACAGCGTGGCGCGCTACATCGCCGACAAGTGGGTGCCGCGTGCCGCCGAGTTCCGCGCTGCCGGCAAGCTGGGCCCCGAGGTGTGGCGCGAAGCCGGCGCCAACGGACTGCTCTGCGTCAGCACGCCAGTCGAGTACGGCGGCGGCGGCGGCGACTTCGGCCACGAGGCGGTGATCCTGCTGGAACAGGCGCGCGCCAATGTGTCGGGCTGGGGTGGCGGCCTGCATTCGGCCATCGTCGCGCCCTATCTGCTGCACTACGGCACCGCAGCGCAGAAGCAGCGCTGGCTGCCGAAGATGGTGACCGGCGAATACATCACCGCCATTGCGATGACCGAACCCGGCACCGGCAGCGACCTGCAGGCCGTGCGCACCCAGGCCCGGCGCGATGGCGACCACTATGTCCTGAACGGCGCCAAGACCTTCATCACCAACGGGCAGAACGCCAACCTGATCGTGGTGGTCTGCAAGACCGGCCGCGAGGGCGGCGCGAAAGGCATCTCGCTGCTGATGGTCGAGACCGAACAGGCGGCCGGTTTCCGCCGCGGCCGCCAGCTCGACAAGGTCGGCATGCACACGCAAGACACCTCGGAGTTGTTCTTCGACGGCGTGCGCGTGCCGGTGGGCAACCTCATCGGCGCCCAGGAAGGGCAGGGCTTCTTCCAGTTGATGGCGCAATTGCCGCAGGAACGGTTGATCATCGCCGTCAGCGGCATCGGCGCGATGGAACGCGCGCTGGACGAAACGCTGAAGTACGTCAAGGACCGCAAGGCTTTTGGCAAGACCCTGTGGGACTTCCAGAACACCCGCTTCAAACTGGCTGAGGTGCAGGCCACGGTGCTGGCGGCGAGGGCTTTTGTGGACGCCTGCATGGCGGCGCACCTGAAGGGCGAACTCGACGCCGCGCGCGCGGCGCTGGTCAAGGCCTGGGTCAGCGAGCAGCAGTGCAAGGTGATGGACGAATGCCTGCAGCTGTTCGGCGGCTACGGCTACATGATGGACTACCCGATCGCCGAGTTGTATGTCGATGCCCGGGTGCAGCGCATCTACGGCGGCACCAACGAGATCATGAAAGAGCTGGCTTCACGTTTCATGTGAACCGGACCAGGAGCAAGCCATGAGTGAAGCATTCATCTACGACCATGTCCGCACGCCGCGCGGCAAGGGCAAGAAAGACGGCAGCCTGCACCAGGCCTCGCCGGTCTGGCTGCTGCGCACACTGCTGCAGGCCCTGCAGCAGCGCAACGCGCTGAACACGGCGCTGGTCGACGACCTGGTGCTGGGCTGCGTGACGCCGGTGGGCGAGCAGGGCGCCGACATCGCGCGCACGGCCGTGCTCGATGCCGAGTGGGCGCAGACCGTGGCCGGCGTGACGCAGAGCCGCTTCTGCGCCAGCGGCCTGGAAAGCGTCAACCTGGCCGCCGCGAAAGTGGCCAGCGGCTTCGAAGACCTGGTCGTCGGCGGCGGCGTGGAAAGCATGAGCCGCTGGGCCATGGGCAGTGACGGCGGCGCCTGGTTCATGGACCCGCGCATCAACCAGAAACTGGGCTTCGTGCCACAGGGCGTGGGCGCCGACCTGATCGCCACGCTGGAGGGCTGGGGCCGTGGCGATGTCGATACCTTTGCCTTGGCATCCCACCACAAGGCCGCCGCCGCGCGGGCCGAGGGCCGCTTCGCGCGCAGTGTGGTGGCTGTGCGCGATATCGCCGGCCTGCTGATGCTGGACCGCGACGAGACCATCCGCGAGGGCGCCACGCTGGACGCACTGGCCAAGCTGTCGCCCAGCTTTGCCGCCATGGGCGCGATGGGCTTCGACGCCACGGCGCTGCGCAAGTACACGACGGTGGAGCGCATCACCCACATGCACCACGCCGGCAACAGCAGCGGCATCGTCGACGGTGCGGCGCTGATGCTGGTGGGCTCGAAGGCGGGCGGCGACAAGGCCGGGCTGAAGCCGCGCGCACGCATCCGCGCCGCGGCCGTCGTCGGCAGCGAGCCGACCATCATGCTGACCGGCCCCACGCCGGCCTGCCGCAAGGCGCTGGCCAAGACCGGCATGCAGGCCGCCGACATCGACCTGTGGGAGATCAACGAGGCCTTTGCCGTGGTGCCGATGAAGACTGCTCGCGACCTGGGTGTGGACTTGTCCCGCGTCAACGTCAACGGTGGCGCCATCGCCATGGGCCACCCACTGGGCGCCACCGGCTGCATCATCCTGGGCACGCTGCTGGACGAACTGGAACGGCGCAACCTGAGCACCGGCTGCGCGACCTTGTGCGTGGGCGGCGGCATGGGCATCGCCACCATCATCGAAAGGGTCTGACCATGAGCAGCGCAATCAAACTGACGCTGGGTGACGACGGCATCCTGGTCGCCACGATGGATCTGCCGGGCCGGCCGATGAACGTCGTGGGCGACGACCTGATGACCGGCATCGCCGAGGCCATCGAGCGTCTGGCTGAACCCACCAGCAAGGGCATGATCCTGACTTCGGGCAAGGCCGACTTCTGCGCCGGCGGCGACCTCGACCGCATGTCGAAGTGGACCCGCCCCGAAGAGCCCTTCGAGGCCAGCATGGCGATGAAGGCTGTGCTGCGCAAGCTGGAGCTGCAGGGCAAGCCGGTGGTCGCCGCGATCAACGGCCACGCCCTGGGCGGTGGCCTGGAACTGGCGCTGGCCTGCCACGCGCGCATCGCCTTCAACGACCCGCGCCTGAAGATCGGCCAGCCCGAAGTCAAGCTCGGCCTGCTGCCCGGTGGCGGCGGCACGGTGCGGCTGCCGCGCCTGGTGGGCATCCAGCAGGCGCTGCAGATCTGCGGTGAAGGCGGCGACCTCAGCCCGGCCAAGGCGCTGGACCTCGGCCTGCTGACGGCCCTGGCGCCGGATCGCGATGACCTGATGGCGCAGGCCCGGGCCTGGATCGTGGCCAACCCGCAGGCGAAGCAGCCCTGGGATCTGCCCAAGTTCCGCATGCCCGGCGGCGACTCGCGCTCGCCGGCCATGGCGCAGCTGTTCTCCATCGCGCCCTCGGTCGCGTCGGCCAAGAGCCAGGGCAACTACCCGGCGGTGCAGCACATCATGAGCAGCATCTTCGAAGGCGGCCTGATGGACTTCGACAACGCCTGCGTGGTGGAAAGCCGCTACTTCGCGGCCTGTGCGATGTCGCCCGAATCGCGCAACATGATCAACACGCTGTGGTACCAGCTGAACGCGATCAAGAAGGGTGCGTCCCGTCCTGCGGGTGTCGCGTCTTCGAAGGTGCAGCGGCTGGGCATCCTGGGCGCCGGGATGATGGGCGCGGGCATCGCCTACGTGTCGGCCAAGGCCGGCATCACCGTGGTGCTGCTGGACAGCACGCTGGAAGCCGCAGAGCGTGGCAAGGGCTATTCACTGGGCTTGCTCGACAAGGCGGTGAAGCGCGGTCGCAGCACGCCCGAGAAGCGCGACGCGCTGCTGGCGCGCATCACGCCCACCGCCGACTACGCCGCGCTGGCCGGCTGCGACCTGGTCATCGAAGCGGTGTTCGAAGACCGCGCCGTGAAGGCCGATGTCACGCGCCGCGTGCAGGCCGTGCTGGGTGGCGACGTGGTCTTCGCGTCCAACACGTCCACGCTGCCCATCACCGGGCTGGCCCAGGCCAGCCTGCAGCCCGAGAACTTCATCGGGCTGCATTTCTTCAGCCCGGTGGACAAGATGCCGCTGGTGGAAATCATCGTCGGCCGGGCCACCAGCAACGAGACGCTGGCCAAGGGCTTCGACTACGTGCTGCAGATCGGCCAGACGCCCATCGTCGTCAACGACAGCCGCGGCTTCTACACCAGCCGCGTTTTCGGCACCTATGTGATGGAAGGCATCGCGATGCTGAAAGAGGGCGTGCACCCGCGCAGCATCGAGGTGGCCGGCTTGCAGGCCGGCATGCCGATGCCGCCGCTGGCGCTGCAGGACGAGGTGTCGCTGAGCCTGGGTCTGCATGTCGCCGACCAGACCAAAAAAGATCTGGCGGCCGAAGGCAAGGCCACCACCGAACACCCCGGCATGGCCGTGGTGCGGCAGTTGTGCGAGATCGGTCGCATCGGCAAGAAGGCCGGCAAGGGCTTCTACGACTGGTCGGCCGACGGCAAGCAACTGTGGCCCGAACTGGCCACGCTGTTCCCCGTGGCCGCGCAGCAGCCTGAGCAGCGCGAACTGATCGACCGCCTGATGTTCGCCCAGGCCAACGAAGCCGCCCGCTGCGTCGAAGAAGGCGTGCTGCGGTCGACCGCCGACGGCAACATCGGCAGCATCTTCGGCTGGGGTTTTGCGCCTTTCCAGGGGGGGGCGCTGCAGTTCATCAACGCCCTGGGTGCGGCGGCTTTCGTCGCCCGGGCGCGGGAACTGGCTGCGCAGCACGGGCCGCGCTTCGAGCCGGCCGCCGTGGTGGTGCGGCAGGCAGCGAGCGGCGGTCGTTTCGAGGACGCCTGAGAGGGGCTGGCGTCGCGCCAGCCGAGGCGCTGGCTTGAAATCCTGTTCTGGACTAATATGGATGTCGTGTCCAAATCAGGATTCAGATCATGAGCGCTGTCCTGGCCCCCACCGCGCCGCCCGAGGTCACCGTCGAACGCATGGCCGCGGCCGGCTTGCGCGCCTTCGTCCGCATCGCCCAGGCCTGGGGTCTGAGCGTGGACGAGCAACTGGCGCTGCTGGGCCAGCCGCCGCGGTCGACCTATTTCGCCTGGCGCAAGGCGCCCGACAGGGCCACGCTGCCGCGCGACACGCTCGAGCGCCTGTCCAACATCCTGGGCATCTACAAGAGCCTGCAGATCCTGCTGCCCGATGCGGCCGCTGCCGACGCCTGGGTGCGCCAGCCGAACAGCGCCGCGCCTTTCGGTGGCGGCAGCGCCCTGGCGCGCATGCTGGCCGGCAACGTCAGCGACCTGAACCTGGTGCGCCGCTACCTGGACGGCGTGCGCGGCGGGGGCTGGTCCTGAGCGCTGCGGCGCAGGCCACGGCCCTCGACGGCATCGCCGTGCGGCGCGTCCGCTGGCCGCAGGCCTGTCGCATCGTGCCCACGCGCTACCCGGCCATCAACCTCTTCGACCGGGTGGCGGACGCGGCCGATTTCGATGCCCTGTATGCCCTGGAAGCGATGAGCAACGAGCGCCTGCGCGATGAGCTGGGCCAGATCGAGCGCGTGCCGCGCAAACACCGCCTCTACGGGCCCGGCAGCGGGCCCATCATGGCGGCCTTCACACACCTCAATCTGCTGGGCAGCCGCTTTGCCGACGGCAGCCGGGGCGTGTTCTACGCGGCGCACGAACGCGCCACCGCGGTGGCCGAGACGCGCCACCACCACGCGGCCTTCCTGGCCGCCACCCAGCAGCGCGCGCAGCACCTGCCGATGCGGCTGTACCACGTGGCCATCGCCGCCCGGCTGCACGACCTGCGGCCGGCCGGCGCCGTGCCTGCGGCGGTCTACGACCCCAGCGACTACAGCGCGGCCCGCGCCTTGGGCGCCCGCTTGCAGGCGGCGGATTCGGCGGGCGTGGTCTACCGCAGCGTGCGGCATGCCCCCGGCCGGTGTGTCGGCCTGTTCAGCCCCCAGGGGGCGAGTGGGTGCGTCCATGCGGCCTACCTTCTGTATGCCTGGGACGGGCAACGCTTCACCGACATCTACGAAAAGGCGGCATGAAAGCGCCCGACGCGAGCGGCCTCCGCTACGACCGTCTGGACGCCCTGCGTGGCGCGGCCATGGTCTGGATGGCGGCTTTCCATTTCTGTTTCGACCTGAACTACTTTCGCCTGCTGACGCCCCTGCAGGCTTTCACCCGCGACCCCTTCTGGACCGTGCAGCGGGCCTGCATCGTCAGCCTCTTCGTGTTCTGCGCCGGGCTGTCGCAGGCGGTGGCGATGCACGCCGGGCAAGGCTGGCCGCGCTTCTGGCGGCGCTGGGCCCAGGTGGCGGCGTGCGCCGTGCTGGTCAGCGCGGGTTCGGCGTGGATGTTTCCGCGCAGCTGGATCTACTTCGGCGTGCTGCACGGTCTGGCGCTGATGCTGGTCCTCAGCCGCCTGCTGGCCCCCATAGGCCGCGGCCTGTGGCCGCTGGGCGCCGTGTGCCTGTTGCTGCCCTTCGTCGTGCAACACCCCTACTTCGACCCGCCGGGCAGCAACTGGGTCGGCCTGGTCACGCGCAAGCCCGTCACCGAAGACTTCCTGCCGCTGCTGCCCTGGCTGGGCGTGATGCTGTGGGGCCTGGCGGCCGGGCAGGGGCTGCTGCGGCACCGGCCCGCCGTGCTCGCCGGCCCGCTGCTGCCCGGGCTGATGCCCCTGGCGCTGCTGGGCCGCTGGTCGCTCAGCTTCTACATGGTCCACCAGCCGGTGTTGCTGGGCGGCTTGACGGCCGGGCGCGCGCTGGGCTGGTGGTAGCGGTCGGCAGGGCCGGCCCGCAGGCTACGATGCGCCGATGAGCACCAAAGTCCTGTTCGGCTTTCACGCCGTCACCGTCCGGCTGAAGACCGCCCCGGCCTCCATCACCGAAATCCAGGTCGACGCGACGCGGCGCGACGCGCGCATGCGGCAATTCGTCGAGCGGGCGAATGAAGCCGGCGCCAAGGTCGTGGACAGCGACGGCGAGCGCCTGGACGCGCTGGCCGGCAACAGCCGCCATCAGGGCGTGGTGGCCCGCGTCACGCCGCTGCCGATGCGGCATTCGGTGGACGATGTGCTGGACGACGTCCAGGGACCGCCTCTGGTGCTGGTGCTGGACGGCGTGACCGATCCGCACAACCTGGGCGCCTGCCTGCGCGTGGCCGACGGTGCTGGGGTCAGCGCCGTGGTCGCCCCCAAAGACCACGCGGTGGGCCTGAACGCCACCGTGGCCAAGGTGGCCAGCGGCGCGGCCGAGACCGTCCCCTACCTGATGGTCACCAACCTGGCCCGCGCGCTGGCCGACCTGAAGGACCGCGACATCCGCGTCATCGGCTTGTCCGACACGGCCGAGAAGACCATCTACGACGTCGACCTGACGGGCCATGTGGCCCTGGTGATGGGCGCCGAAGGTTCCGGCATGCGACAACTCACGCGCAAGCACTGCGATGAGCTGGTCAGCATCCCGATGGCCGGCGCCGTTGAAAGCCTGAATGTCTCGGTGGCGGCCGGCATCTGCCTGTTCGAGGCCGTGCGCCAGCGGCGCAGCTGAAACACCGGGAGACCGCCATGGGCAGCGCCATCGTTTTTCGCGGCGAACGCATCGCCGCCGAGGTCT
The DNA here is from genome assembly GCA_040400915.1 of Rubrivivax sp. Taxonomy (GTDB): domain Bacteria; phylum Pseudomonadota; class Gammaproteobacteria; order Burkholderiales; family Burkholderiaceae_C; genus Rubrivivax. Next base: position 52,053 of record JBBAPI010000003.1, on the reverse strand, counting down.
TCGATGACCACGTCGCGCGAGCGGCTGCGGTCCTGCAAGGCGCCGGCGTCGCGCCGGGCGACGTGGTGGCGCTGATGATGCGCAATCGACCCGATACCCTGGCCCTGATGCTGGCCGTGCGCCGCCTGGGCGCGCAGTGGTGCCCGGTGAACTGGCACTTCAAGACCGACGAAGTGGCCTACATCCTGGCCGACAGCGGCGCGCGGGTGTTCGTCGTCGATGGTGAGCCGCTGGCCACCTTGCCGGGCCTGTCGCTGGCGGGTCTGCAGGCCTGGGTGGTGCCAGCGGCCGGTGTGAACAGCGAGGCCGACCGCGCCGATCTGGCTTCGTGGCCGGCGGCCTGCGCTGCAGCCGCGCCGTCGCAGGCCCTGCCGCTGGCCCCGCGTGGTGCCATGTTCTACACCTCGGGCACGACCGGCCGGCCCAAGGGCATACGCCGCGCGCCGGCCACGCCCGAGCAGGCGGCCAGCGGCCTGGCGGTGCTGCGCCATGTGCTGGGCTTCGAGCCCGGCATGAAGGCCTTGGTCAGCGCGCCGACGTACCACAGCGCGCCGAATTCCTTCGCCATCGGAGCGGCGCAGGAGGGCGCCGAGCTGCACATCGAAGAGCGCTTCGACGCCGAGCGCACGCTGCAACTCATCGCCGAACGCCGCCTGACGCATGCCTACCTGGTGCCCACCATGTATGTGCGCCTGCTGCGCCTGCCCGCCGAGGTGCGCGCGCGTTACGACCTGGGCTCGATGCGCTTCGTCTCGTCCACCGGTTCGCCGTGCCCGCCCGACGTCAAGCGGGCGATGATCGCGTGGTGGGGCCCTGTCATCTACGAGGCTTACGGCAGCAGCGAACTGGGCTACATGACGCGCCTGTCCAGCGAGGAAGCGCTGCGCAAGCCCGGCGCGGCCGGCCGGCCGCTGCCGGGCGTGCAACTGGCGATCCTGGACGACGACGGACAGCCCTTGCCACAGGGCCAGGCCGGCAGCATCTATGTGCACCAGCCGGCCTACGCCGACTTCAGCTACATCGGCAACGACGCTGCCCGCCAGCGCATGGAACGCGGCGGCTTGAAGACCCTGGGCGACGTCGGCTACCTCGACGAGGACGGCTTCCTCTTTATCGTGGACCGTGCGGCCGACATGGTCATCTCCGGCGGCGTGAACATCTATCCCGCCGAGATCGAAGCGGTGCTGCTGGGCATGCCGGGCGTGGTCGACTGCGCGGTCTTCGGCATACCTGACGCCGAGTTCGGCGAATCCTTGCTGGCGGCCATCCAGCCCGAGCCGGGCGCGGACCTGAGTGCGGAAGCGGTGCGGGCCTACCTGAAACCGCGGCTGGCCGACTACAAGCTGCCGCGCCAGGTGACGCTGCACGAACAGCTGCCGCGCGAGGACACCGGCAAGGTCTTCAAGCGCAAGCTGCGCGAGCCCTATTGGGCGGGGCAGGCGCGGCGCGTCTGACGCGCAGGTCGGGCGATCAAGGCGCTCAAGGCGCTTTCAAACTGGCGGCCAGGCCGTCCAGGTAGAGCGGGAACTGGTGGATGTCGTTGTGCGCGGCCTGGGGCACCAGCAGCAGGTGTGCGTGGGGCTGCAGGGCCTGCAGGCGCTGGCTGTTGTCGGGCGGGATCAGCGTGTCCCGTCCGCCATGGGCCAGCAGCACCGGGCCCTGGATGCGCGGCAGCGCTTCGTCGGTGCGCAAGGGGTAGCGCAGCACGGCAGCCGGCACCCAGGGGTAGTGGCTGCGCGCCAGATCCTGCATGCTGAAGTAGGGCGAGACCAGCACGGTCAGATCGGGTTGCACCTCGGCCGCCAGCGCAGCGGCCAGCCCGGTGCCCAGGGACCGGCCATAGACCACGCGCCGCTTGCCGCCGTACTGCGCGGCGATGCTGTCCCAGGCCGCGCGCACATCGGCCTGCAACTGGGCCTGGCTTTCGATGCGGCCGGTGCTCTTGCCGTAGCCCCGATAGTCGATCATGAACAGATCGAGGTTCAGCCGGCGGTAGAAGTCGGCGCTGACGAACCAGCTGGCCAGGTTGCCGCCATTGCCGTGCAGGAAGAAGACCACGCCGTCGGGGTGGGGCAGGCGCAGGTGCAGGGCGTTCAACTGCGCACCCGGCACCGCCAGCGTGACCTCGTGGACATCGGCGGCCTGCTCGAAGTGGTGGTCGGACGGCAGCTTCTGCGGCTGGAACAGCAGGCCTTCCTGGCCCCAGGCCAGCGCGGCGATCAGCAGCAGGTAGACGGCCAGCGCCAGGCCGGGCAGCCCGATCAGCCCGATGCGCAGGGCTTTCGAGCCGGGCGGATTTGCGGCGGGCTGCGCGGCGGATTTCAAGGGCGGGTTCATGGTCGCTGGTACGGGTCTGGGGCGTTGCCGGATGCAGCGCTGGCTAGACCCAGCCCATCACACCGGCCAGCGCCCCGGCGCTGACGGGCCACAGCGCGCTCAGCCGCGTGCGCAGCATCAGCACCAGTGTCAAGGCCACCAGCACAGCCGCGTTGGCCCAGTGCGCGCGGGTCGGTTCCAGCAGCACCCAGCCGGTGGACAGCAGCAGGCCGATGGTCAGCGGCGCCATGCCGGTGGTGAAGGCGCGCAGCCCGCGCGATTCGCGGTTCTTGTCGCCCCAGCGGGTGACGCTCAGCGCCAGCGTGGTCGACGGCAGCAAGGTGCCGGCCAGGGTCGCCAGCACGCCGGCCAGGCCGCCGACATTGAAGCCGATGACGGCCACGAAGAGCACATTGGGTCCCGGCGCGGACTGGGCCAGCGCGATGCACGCGGTGAACTCCCCGTCGCTCAGCCAGCCCTGTTCGCGGACCACGAAACGTTGCATGTCGGGCACGGTGGTGATGGCGCCGCCGACGGCCAGCAGCGACAGCATCATGAAGTGCATGAACAGCGACAGCCAGTCGGCTGCGGCCAGAGCGTGGCTGCCGATCAGCCAGTTCATGGCTTGAGGCGCCACCAGGCGGCCGCGATGGCCGTCGAACCCAGCCCGAGGATCACGCCCACCAGGGGCCAGCGCAGCAGCCCGACCAGCACTGCCGTCAGGGCCATGAAGGCCGTGCAAGCGGCCAGCCCCAGCGCGTTCTTCTGCAGCCCGCCAGCGAGCCGCAAGGCGGTGGACAGCACCAGTCCGGCAGCGGCCACGCCCATGCCGCGCAGGGCGTCGTTCACCACCGGCTGGTCGCGCAGCTGCTGCGTCAGCACCGCCAGGGCCAGCACCAGCACCAGCGGCGCCAGCAGCACGCCGCTCATGGCCGCAAAAGCGCCCCGCCAGCCGAAGTGCCGGTCGCCCAGGATCAGCGCCATGTTGACGATGTTGGGCCCGGGCAGGATCTGCGAGATCGACAGCAGTTCCAGGAACTGCTCGCGGTCCAGCCAGCGTTCCTGGTCGACGAGGGCGCGCTGCGCCACCGGCATCACGCCGCCGAAGCCCTGCAGCGCCAGCCGGTTGAACACGCGGAACAACTCGCCGGGGGACTGCGGTGTGCGCGGCGCCTGTGCGTTGCTGCTCACGCCGGCCTCACCCGCGCAGCACTTTCAGGGCTTCAGGGTTGATCAGGTGGGTCGGCTCTTTGTTGATGAAGTTGATGACGTTCTGGAAGGCGGCGCCGAAATACAGCTCGTAGCTGTCTTGCTCGACATAGCCGATGTGCGGCGTGCAGACGGCGTTTTCCAGGCGCAGCAGCGGGTGGCCCTGCAGGATGGGCTCGCTCTCGAAGACGTCGATGGCGGCCAGCCCCGGCCGACCGCGGTTCAACGCCGCCACCAGGGCGTTGTCGGCGATGAGTTCGGCGCGCGAGGTGTTGACGAGCAGCGCCGTGGGTTTCATGCGCGACAGCGCCTCCAGCTTGACGATGCCGCGCGTGGCGTCATTCAGGCGCAGGTGCAGCGACAGCACGTCGCAGACTTCGAAGAAGCTGTCGCAGTCGGTGGCCGCGGCATGGCCGTCGGCCACCGCGCGCAGGCGCGAGGCTTCGCTGCCCCAGACCAGCACCTGCATGCCGAAGGCGCGGCCGTAGCCGGCCACCAGCTGGCCGATCTTGCCGTAGCCCCAGATGCCCAGTGTCTTGCCGCTCAGCACCATGCCCAGGCCGAAGTTGGCCGGCATCGACCCCGCCTTCAGCCCGCTCTGCTGCCAGGCGCCGTGCTTCAGGTTGCCGATGTACTGCGGCAGCCGCCGCATGCTGGCCATGATCAGCGCCCAGGTCAGCTCGGCCGGCGCCACCGCCGAGCCCGCGCCCTCGGCCACCGCGATGCCCAGCCGGGTGCAGGCTTCGACGTCGATGTGCGAGCCGACCTTGCCGGTCTGCGAGATGAGCCTGAGCTTGGGCAGCTTTTCCAGCAGCGCCTTCGGGAATTGCGTGCGTTCGCGGATCAGCACCAGCACGTCGGCGTCGCGCAGGCGCACGCTCAACTGGCCGATGCCCTTCACGGTGTTGGTGAAGACCTTGGCGTTCAAGGGTTCCAGCAGCGCTGCGCATTTCAGCTTGCGCACGGCGTCCTGGTAGTCGTCGAGGATGATGATGTTCACGGGGGTTCACTGGATGCGATGCTGATTTTGCCCTCAGAGCGGCGGCGGCCGGGCCGCGAACTGCAGCGAAATCAGGGCGGCGCTAGCATCGCGCCTTGCCGTGCACCCCGCAGGGCGGACCCGACCCCGAGGAGACCCCCATGAGCCTGACGATGCACAACACCAGCGTGCCAGTCTTTGTCCGCATGTTCACCAACATGCTGCACTGGCTGGACCAGGCACAAGCCCACGCCGAAGCCCGCAAGTTCGACACCGCCAACTACCTGGGCCTGCGCCTGGCGCCCGACATGCTGCCGTTCACGCGGCAGATTCAGATCGCCACCGACGGCGCCAAAGGCTGCGTGGCCCGGCTGGCTGGCCTGGACGTGCCGAAGTGGGACGACAACGAAGCCACGCTGGACGATCTGCGCGCGCGCATCCGCCGCACCATCGACTACGTGCAGTCGATTCCTGCCGAGCAGATCGACGGCAGCGAAGCGCGCGAGATCCTGCTGCCGACCCGTGCCGGTGACCCAATGCGCTTCACGGGCGAGGCCTACCTGAAGCACTTCGTGCTGCCCAATCTGTACTTCCACACCACCACCACCTATGCCCTGCTGCGCCACGCGGGTGTGGAAATCGGCAAGCGCGACTACCTCGGCGCGGCCTGAGTCTTGTTCCCGGACTGGGCCGGTCCCACCGCCGCCAGGCGCGTCGGCCTGGTCTGAGCCCGGGCCTTGCCGTGAACGGCAGGTCGGGTCGGGGCTGCCGCCAGGCGCTGGCCCGCCGCAACCGGCGCTCGGCTCTGCGCGCTCAAGGTCGGCTTGGCCGTGGCCGCGGGCAGCATCAGCGTGATGCTCTGGCCAGGCTTGAAATGCCCTTGCGCCGACACCCCGTTCCACAGCGCCACCTGGGCCGGGCTGACGCGGTACTGGCGTGCCACCGCGACCACGGTGCTGCCCTGACGGCCGGCCTTGACGTTCAGCTTGCGCAGCGGCTGCGCCTCCTGGGCCAAGGCCAGCATGGCGTTCTCGGCGATGTGCTCGGTGACGTCCTGCTGGCTGTGGGCCGCACGTGGCACCAGCAGCGTGGACCCGGCTTTCACCAGCATGCGCAGCGGAATGCGGTTGACCTCGCGCAGCCAGGCTTCGTCCATGCCCGTGATCTGCGCTGCCTCGGCGGGTTTCAGCGTCTTGGGCGCCACCCACGCCGTCCAGCTCGCCATGGGCCCCTGGTGGTCCGCCACCTGCTGCAGGAATCGGTTGGCGTTGTCGTAGGGCAGCAGCACCCGCGACGTTCCGGCGGCCAGGATCACCGGCTGGTTCATCTGCGGGTTGAGTTGCTGGAAGGCGTCCAGGCTCAGGCCCGCCAGGCGCGCGGCCAGGGCCACGTCGATGTCACGCTCGATGGCCACGCTGAGGAAGAAGGGGTGGTTGCCGAAGGCCGGCAGGCTGAGGCCGAAATTCTGTGGCGCGAGCACGATGTTCTTCACCGCCTGCAGCTTGGGCACGTACTCGCGCGTCTCGTTGGGCAGGCGCAGGCTCTCGTAGTCCAGCGGCAGGCCGGCCTTGCGGTTGCGCTCCAGCGCCTTGCTCACGTTGCCCTGGCCCCAGTTGTAGGCGGCCAGTGCCAGGTGCCAGTCGTCGAACAGGCCGTACAGGCGCTGCAGGTAGTCCAGCGCGGCGCGGGTACTGGCCAGCACGTCGCGCCGGTCGTCGCGGAAGACGTTCTGGCGCAGCTCGAAGTCCTTGCCGGTGGCCGGCATGAACTGCCACATGCCCGATGCGCGGGCGTGTGACAGGGCCTGCGGGTTGAAGGCACTTTCGATGAAGGGCAGCAGCGCAAGCTCGGTCGGCATCTGGCGCTTCTCGACCTCTTCCAGCACATGGAACAGGTAGCGCCCGCCGCGCTCGGTCATGCGCTGCACGTAAGCCGGGTCGCGGGCGTACCACTGTTCCCACTTGTGGACGGTCTCGTTGTCCAGCGGGGGCATGGCGAAGCCGCTGCGCACGCGCAGCCACAGGTCGCCGCGCTCGGCGTCCTGCACGGGGTCCAGGCGGCTGCGGGCCAGCGCAGGCGCGTTCGGGCTGGCGTCCGCCAGGTCGCCTGCAGCAGCGGGCGGCGGCGCCGGCTCGCTGCGGGTCGGCGGCAGGGCCGTTGCGCGGGTCGTCGCGGCCGGGGCCGTCGGGGGCTCGGCCGGCGCGGTGGCACAGCCGCCCAGGCCCCACAGCGTCCCGATGGAAGCGGCCACCACCAGCGCGGCCCGCCGCGCCACCGCGAACGGGTGCAGCGGGTTCAGCAAACGATCCACCCGGGTCATCGAAAGTTGTTCTTCCAGGTCCGCAGCGCGGCCAGTACGGCCACGCTGTCTTCGGCCGTGGCCCCCTGGGCGACCGCCGAGGCGATCACCTCGGGCACGCTGCAGCGCAGAAAAGGGTTGATCCGCAGTTCCTGGCCGATGGCCGAGGGCAGGGTGGGCGTGCCGGCGGCGCGCAGCGCCAGGCAGCGTTGGTTGTAGGCCACCAGATCGGCGTTGCCCGGCTCGACAGCCAGTGCGAAGCGCAGGTTGGACAGCGTGTACTCGTGCGTGCAGCAAACCCGGGTGTCGGCCGGCAAGGCCGCGAACTTGGCCAGCGAAGCGCTCATCTGCGCCGGCGTGCCTTCGAACAGCCGGCCGCAGCCGCCCGAGAAGAGCGTGTCGCCGCAGAACAACCATGGGGCGGCGGCCGCATCGGCTTGCACGTAGGCGATGTGGCCGGCCGTGTGGCCCGGCACGTCGAGCACGCGAAAACGCAAGCCCAGCACCTCGACCTGCTGGCCCTCGGTCAAGGGTACAAAAGGCGTGGGGATCTTCTCGTGCGCCGGGCCGTACACGGGGCCTTGCAGGCGGCCGCGCAGGGCATCGACCCCGCCGACATGGTCGGGGTGGTGGTGCGTCACTAGAATGGCGGCGAGCGCGAGACCGTGTCGATCGAGCGCCGCACGCACCGGTGCTGCATCACCCGGGTCCACGACGACGGCGCTCACGCCGTCATCAAACATCCAGATGTAGTTGTCGGAAAAGGCGGGTAGAGCAGCGAGATTCATGACGCGAGACGAGTCGATGCGGGAATTGGGGACCTGGCTGCACAGCGCGCCGGGCCGCACCCTGTTGGCCTGGGAACAAGAGCGATTGGACCATGCCGTCACCGATGCCTTCGGTTTCCATGCCCTGCAACTGGGTCTGCTCGAGCTGGACGGCCTGCGGGCCAACCGCATGCCCCACCGCTGGGTGGCCAGCGACAGCTTGGTGGTGCCCGATTTCCTGCCCCAGTTGCCACCGCTGGACCCCGGCCTGACAACGCAGATGGGCCACGACCCGGTGGCCCTGCATTGCGAATTCGACGCGCTGCCTTTTCCCAACGCCAGCATCGACCTGGTGGTGCTGCCGCACGCGCTGGAACTGGCGCGCGACCCGCACCACACCCTGCGCGAGGTGGAGCGCGTTCTGGTCCCCGAGGGCCGCGTGGTGATCACCGGCTTCAACCCGGCCAGCCTGTGGGGCCTGCGCCAGCGCGCCGGCCAGATGCGACGCGGCATGGGCTTCGGGCGTGATCAGCCCCTGTACCTGCCCAGCGGCGGCGAATTCCTCGGCTACTGGCGCCTGCGCGACTGGCTGCGCCTGCTGAGCTTCGAGGTCGAAGCCGGCCGCTTCGGCTGCTGGCGCCCGCCGCTGCACAGCGAAGGCTGGCTGCAGCGCTTCGCCTGGATGGACCGTGTCGGCGACCGCTGGTGGCCGGTGCTGGGCGCTGTCTACTTCGTGGTGGCCGTCAAGCGGGTGCGCGGCATGCGCCTGGTCGGCCTGGTGCGCAAGGACAAGCGCAAGGCCCACGCTGCCCCGGCGGTGGTGGCCAGCCGCAGCGGCGAGATCGCCCGCAGCCACCCACCCCGTGAAATGAGTGACCTGGAGATTTGATGGCTGACGCGACAACTGAGGTGTTGACCGAGGTGGTGATTTATGCCGACGGCGCCTGCAAGGGCAACCCCGGCCCGGGCGGCTGGGGTGCCTGGCTCAAAAGTGGCGAACACGAAAAGGAAATGTTCGGTGGCGACCGGCTCACCACCAACAACAAGATGGAACTGACCGCCGTGATCCAGGCGCTGGCTGCACTGAACCAGCGCAGCCGTGTCACCGTGTACACCGACAGTGCCTACGTGAAAGACGGCATCACCAAATGGATCATCGGCTGGAAGCAGCGCGGCTGGACCACGGCCGACAAGAAGCCGGTGAAGAACATCGAACTCTGGCAGAAGCTGGACACCCTGAACGCCGCACACCAGGTGACCTGGCGCTGGGTCAAGGGCCATTCCGGCGACCCCGGCAACGAGCGCGCCGATCAGCTGGCCAACCGGGGTGTGGACTCGGTGCTGCGCTAGCAGGCCGCAGCACCGAGTGCTCGTCAGCCCGGGGCGCCGGTCGGGCCCCGCAACAAGGCCTTGGCCTTGCCCACCAGCGGCCACACCAGCATGATGATGGCCAGCCCGGCGATGCTGCCGACCAGGCCGTTGCTCCAGAAGATGCTCAAGGAACCCTGGCTGAGCAGCATCGACTGGCGGAAGCTGCTTTCCGCCATGTCGCCCAGCACCAGGGCCAGCACCAGCGGCGCCATCGGGTACTTCAGCTTCTTGAAGAGATAACCCAGCACGCCGAAGACCAGCATCAGCCAGACGTCGAACATCGAGCTGTGCACGGTGTAGGCGCCGATGGCGCAGATCACGATGATCACCGGCGCGATGATCGAGAAGGGGATGCGCAGGATGGCCGCCCACCAGGGCACCGTGGTCAGGACCACGATCAGGCCGACGACGTTGCCGACGTACATGCTGGCGATCAGGCCCCAGACGAAGTCCTTCTGCTCGATGAAGAGCATCGGGCCCGGCTGCAGACCCCAGATCAGCAGGCCGCCCAGCAGCACGGCCGCAGTGGGTGAACCGGGGATGCCCAGCGTCAGCATCGGCAGCAGCGCCGAGGTGCCAGCCGCATGGGCCGCGGTCTCGGGCGCGATGACGCCTTCGATGCGGCCTTTGCCGAAGCTGTCGGGGTCTTTCGACATGCGCCGGGCCATGCCGTAGCTCATGAAGCTGGCCGGCGTGGCGCCGCCGGGCGTGATGCCCATCCAGCAGCCCACGGCCACGCTGCGCAGGAAGAGCTGCCAGTGCTTGAGCATTTCGCCCCAGGTCTGCCAGACCACCTTGAAGTTGATCTTGGCGCTCTTGCCCTTGAAGGCCAGGCCTTCTTCCATGGTCAGCAGGATCTCGCCGATGCCGAACAGGCCGATGACGGCGATCAGGAAGTCGAAGCCTTTCAGCAGCACCGGCACGCCGAAGGTCATGCGCAACTGGCCGGTGACGGAATCCAGGCCCACGGCAGCCAGCGCGAAGCCCAGCATCATCGCGGCGATGGTCTTGGCCGGCGGTTCCTTGCTCATGCCGACGAAGCTGCAGAAGGTCAGCAGTTGCACGGCGAAGAACTCGGCCGGGCCGAACTTCAGCGCGAAGCCGGCCACCACCGGCGCCAGGAAGGTGATCAGCAGCACCGCGAACATCGCACCCACGAAGGACGAGGTGAAGGCCGCTGTCAGCGCCTGCGCCGCCTTGCCTTGCTGGGCCATGGGGTGGCCGTCGAAGGTGGTGGCCACGCTCCAGGGTTCACCGGGGATGTTGAACAGGATGGAGGTGATGGCCCCGCCGAACAGCGCACCCCAGTAGATGCAGCTCAGCATGATGATGGCCGAGGTCGGGTTCATGCTGAAGGTCAGCGGCAGCAGGATGGCCACCCCATTGGCGCCGCCCAGGCCGGGCAGCACGCCGATGAGCACACCCAGCGTGATGCCGATCAGCATGTAGCCCAGGTTGGGTACGGTCAGCGCGATGCCGAAACCGTGGAAAAGGCTTTGGATTTCGTCCATGGGTCTTCTCTTTAAAGGCCCAGCATGGCTTCGAGCGGACCCTTGGGCAGCGGCACCAGGAACCAGCGTTCGAAGGTCAGGTAGCAGGCCAGCGGCACGCCGATGGCCACGCCCGCGGTGGCGGTCCAGCCATGCTTGCCGTGCTTGCGCATGAAGAAGCCGATCAGCACCAGTGAGGCCGCGTAGATGCCGGTGGCAGCCACGAGGCCGACGTAGATCACCATCGGCCAGAAGATGGCCCACACCAGCTTCAACTGGCCCTTTTCAGCGAACTCGGGGTTGCGTTGCCAGTTCAGCAACTGCTGCAGGGCGATCCAGGCCGACGCACCGGCCAGCCCGATGCCGATGTAGAAAGGAAAGTAGCCCGAGCGCGGGCCGTCGTCGCTCCAGCCTATGCCCACGCGCAGGCTGTCGGTGATGACCAGCAGGGCGGCGGCCAGCAGCAGCAGGGCCACCAGCAGTTCGGGCCAGCGCGTGCCGACGCTCTCGTCGTTTTCCGGGTTGCTCATGGTGCGGCGATCAGTTGGCGAGGAAGCCAGCTTCCTTCATCAAGCTGCGGTGCATCTGCTCGTTGGCGCCCAGCCAGTCGAAGTAGGCCTGGCCGCTCAGCGTGGTCTGGTTGAAGGCACCCTTGGCCATGAAGTCCTTCCACTCGGGCAGGGCGCGCACCTTGGCGAACAGGTCGACGAAATACTTCTGCTGCTCGGGCGTCACACCCGGGGCCATGAAGATGCCACGCAGCATCAGGTACTCCACCGGGATGCCGGCCGACGGGCAGGTGGGCACGTCGGCCCAGCTCTGCGTGGCGGTGAGCTTGGCGGGGTAGGGCATCTTCACCTTGTCGAAGACGCACAGCGGGCGCAGCTTGCCCGAACGCCAGTGCGATTCGGCCTCGATGGGGTTGTTGACCGTGGCGTCGATGTGCTTGCCGACCAACTGCACGGCCACGTCGCCACCGCCCTTGAAGGGGATGTAGGTCATCTTCTTGCCGGCCGCCTTTTCCAGCAGCACGGTGATGATCTGGTCTTCCTGCTTGCTGCCGGTGCCGCCCATCTTGATGGCCTTGTCGGGGCCGGCCTTCAGCGCGTCGAAGAAGGCCTTGGCGGTCTTGTAGGGCGCCTCCTCATTGACCCACAGCACGAACTGGTCGAGCGCCAGCATGCTGACCGGCGTCATGTCGCGCCAGTTGAAGGGCACGGCGGTGGCCAGCGGCGTGGTGAACAGATTGCTCAGCGTGATGATGATCTTGTGCGGGTTGCCCTTGTCGCCCTTGACGTCGAGGAAGCCCTCGGCGCCGGCGCCGCCGGCCTTGTTCACCACCACGATGGGCTGGGCCATCAGCTTGTTCTTGGTGACCACGCCCTGGATGAAGCGGGCCATCTGGTCGGCACCGCCGCCAGTGCCGGCCGGCACCACGAATTCGACCGGTTTGGTGGGCTCCCACGCCGCGGCGATGAGGGGCAGGGCCAAGGCAAAAGAGGCGAGCAGGCGTTTGATCACGGAGGTCTCCAACGAAGGTTTTGCGCTCGCTAGGACGCGAACTGCGGTCACGGTGTCGGGTTATACGGTGACCGATCCCGCGCCCGACTCGGGACTTCTACCCTGGTGAGCCCTTGAGTTCGCCCCGCTGTCCGTGGGAACCCTTGGGTGGCGCCGGCCTGGGCCTCGCGCCGCCTGGTGTCAGCCGCCGATGTAGTGCATCTCGACGCGCCGCTCACCGCCTGTGCCGCCGACGGCGGGTTCTGCCGGCATCGCGCTGCGCAAGGCCGAGTAGCGGTCGTCGCGGTCGGTCCAGATCAGGCCGATGGCGGCGGCGATCTGGGCATCGGTCCAGGCTAGGCCGTCGGGCGCCTGACCGCGCAGCAGAGCGCGCAGGTCATGGCCGCGGCTGGCGAACAGGCACAGGAAGAGCTTGCCTTCGGTGGACAGCCGTGCGCGGTTGCAGTCGCCGCAGAAGGCCTGCGTCACGCTGCTGATGACGCCGACTTCGCCGCCGCCGTCGACATAGCGCCAGCGCTGTGCGGTTTCACCCGGCGCGGCGGCGGCCAGCGGCGCCAGCGGGAAGGCCGCCGACAACTGCTGCACCACTTGCGCCGAGGGCAGCACCTCGTTCATGCGCCAGCCGTTGGTGGCACCCACGTCCATGTATTCGATGAAGCGCAGCACCACGCCCGGGCCGAAGCGTTCGCGCACGTGGCGCGCCAGCGGCACGATCTCGTGGTCGTTGGTGCCGCGCTGCACGACCATGTTGATCTTGATCGGGGCCAGCCCGGCCTTGAGCGCCGCGTCGATGCCGGCCAGCACGTCGGCCACGGGAAAGTCGACGTCGTTCATGCGCCTGAAGGTGGCGTCGTCCAGCGCGTCCAGGCTGACCGTGACCCGCTGCAGGCCGGCTTCGCGCAGCGCCTGCGCCTTGCGCGCCAGCAGGCTGCCGTTGGTGGTCAGGGTGATGTCCAGCGGCGCGCCGGCGGGGGTGCGCAGGGCGGCCAGTTGGCCGATCAGCACCTCGACGTGCTTGCGCAGCAGGGGCTCGCCGCCGGTCAGGCGCAACTTGGTGACGCCGTGGGCCACGAAAAGCCGTGCCGTGCGGGTGATTTCCTCGAAGCTGAGCAGCGAGCTCTGCGGCAGGAAGGCGTAGTCCTTGTCAAAGACGTCCTTCGGCATGCAGTAGCTGCAGCGGAAGTTGCAGCGGTCGGTGACCGAGATGCGCAGGTCGGTCAGGGGCCGGCCCAGCCGGTCGGCCAACTGCCCGGTGGCGGGAGCCGGGTTTTCGGGCACGTGGGGCCGCGCTGCGGCGTAGCGCAGGTCGGCCAGGGGTATGACGGTGTCTACCATCGGGTGATTGTGGCGCCGCCGCCCGGCGGCAGCCGGCGTCAGGGTTGGGTGCTGAGTTGCGGCGCGGGCAGGTCGGCGCGCCGTGCCCCGTTGAAACGCTTGTTCCAGTAGGCCGCACGCATGTCCTCGACCCGAACCTCGCCACCCGGGCGCGGGGCGTGGATGAACTTGCCTTCGCCCACATAGATACCCACGTGCGAAAACGCCCGGCGCATGGTGTTGAAGAAGACCAGGTCGCCAGGGCGCAGCTCGTCCTTCTTGATGTCCTTCAGGCCCGCTTCCTTGGCCTGCTGGTCGGCACGGCGCGGCAGCACCAGGCCCAGGCTGTTCTCGAAAACATAGCGCGTGAAGCCGCTGCAATCGAAGCCCTGCTCAGCCGACGTGCCGCCGCGCCGGTAGCGCACGCCCAGGAAGTTCATCGCCGACAGCACCAGGTCGCTGGCGGTGTCGCGCATCTGCTGCATCACCGGGCTGGCTTCCATCTGGGTGGACAGCTGGGCGGCGCGTTGCGCCCCGTCGGGCATCAGGCCCTTGTCCTTCAGCAGGGTCAGCACGGCGTCGCCGGGCTGAGGCTCGGGCGCTGCATGGGCCATGCCGGCGGCCATCAGCAGCAGGCTCAGGAGCAGGCAGGTGCGCCTGAAAATGGAGAAAGTCATCGGAGGCCGGAGGATAGCAGTGGCCGTTGCCGCGTCAATTCAGGCCGCAAGCGGGCCGGTCGTGGCAGCATCGGGCCCCTCGATACCCTGAGCCCTACCGCCCATGTTCAAAGCCCTGCTGCTGGAAAAGGACGCCGACGGATTCCGCGCCGGCCTGACCGAGATCGACGAGAGCCGCCTGCCCGAGGCCGGCGATGTGCTGGTGCAACCGGCCTACTCGACGCTGAACTACAAGGACGGCCTGGCGCTGACCAACCGCTCGCCGGTGGTCCGCAGCTGGCCGATGGTGCCGGGCATCGACGGTGCCGGCACGGTGCTGGCCAGCCGCCACCCCGACTGGCAGCCCGGCGACCACTTCGTGCACAACGGCTGGGGCGTGGGTGAGACGCATTGGGGCTGCCTGGCCGAGCGCGCGCGTTTGAAGGCTGAATGGCTGGTGAAGTTGCCCGCGACCTTCACACCGCGCCAGGCGATGGCCATCGGCACCGCCGGCTACACGGCCATGCTGTGCGTGCTGGCGCTGGAGCGGCACGGCCTGAAGGCCGGTGACGGCGAGGTGCTCGTCACGGGTGCCACCGGCGGCGTCGGCAGCGTGGCCATCGCGCTGCTGGCCCGGCTGGGCCACCGGGTCGTCGCGGCCAGCGGCAAGACGCAAGAGGCCGGCTACCTGACCCACCTGGGCGCCAGCGCCGTCATCGACCGCGCCGAACTCGGCGCGCCGGGCAAGCCGCTGCAGAAGGAACGCTGGGCGGCGGTGGTCGACGCGGTCGGCAGCCACACGCTGGTCAACGCGCTGGCCCAGGTCCGCTACGGTGGCGTGGTGGCCGCCTGCGGCCTGGCCCAGGGTCACGACCTGCCGGGCACGGTGATGCCCTTCATCCTGCGCAGCGTGACGCTGGCCGGCATCGACAGCGTGATGGCGCCGCGCGCCCTGCGTGAGCAGGCCTGGGCCCGCCTGGCGCGCGACCTCGACCCGGCGCTGCTGGAGACCATGGTCGAGGAGGTGCCGCTGGAAGGCGCCATCGCGGCGGCGCAGCGCCTGATGGCCGGGCAGGTGCGCGGGCGGGTGGTGGTGCGCATCGGCGGCGCCTGACGCCGCTCAGGGCAGTCGAAAGAAGGCCATCTCCCGGTTCAGGCGCACGGCGTTGTCCTGCAAGGAGGCGGCTGCCGCGGCGGTCTGCTCGACGAGGACCGCGTTCTGCTGCGTCATCGCGTCCAGTTGTTCAACCGAGCGGCCGACCTCGTCCAGCCCGGCGGTCTGCTCGCCCGCACCGTCACTGATCTCGCCCATCAGGTGCTTGACGCGGTCGGCATTGCCGACGATGTCGCGCATGGTGTCGCCGGCCTGACCGACCACCCGCGAGCCCGTTTCCACCTGCTCGACGCTGTGGCCGATCAGGGTCTTGATTTCCCGCGCGGCGGCGCTGGAGCGCTGGGCCAGCGCCCGCACCTCGCTGGCCACGACGGCGAAACCGCGGCCGGCCTCGCCGGCGCGCGCCGCTTCGACCGCGGCATTCAGCGCCAGGATGTTGGTCTGGAAGGCGATGCCGTCGATGGTGCCGATGATGTCGCCGATGCGGTTGGATGACGCGCGGATGCCGTCCATCGTGGTCACCACCTCGGCCACCACCTGGCCGCCCTGGGCGGCCACCTGGGCGTTGCTGCTGACCATGGCCGAGGCCCCGGCTGCCGTCGCCGCCGTCTGCTTCACGGCGCCGCCGATCTGCGTCATGGCCGCTGAGGTGCGCTGCAAACGGGCCGCCGTCTCTTCGGTGCGCCGCGACAGGTCCATCGATGCTGAAGCGACTTCCGCGCTGGCGGTGTGGATCTCGCCCGCGCCGGCGCGCACCTGGCCGACGGTGTGACGCAGCGCGTCCAGTGTCGACGCCAAGGTGCCCATCAAGGCCGCCACTTCGTCCTGGCCCCAGGGGCGCGGGCGCAGCGTCAGGTTGCCGCCGGAGATTTCCTTCAACTGGCGCGCCACTTCGCTGATGCCGCCCTGGGTGACCCGGTAGAAGGCCGCCAGCAGGTAGATGGCCACGGCGACGCCGAGGGCCGACAGCGCACCCTGCAGCCACAGCGTGCGCCGCAAGTCGACCAGGCGGCTGGCGATGCGCTGGTCCAGCGCATCCATCACCGTCGTGCTGCCCTGGTAATGCAGGGCTATGGCCTGGTTGGCCTGGGCGACAAAGGCCGCCGCGTCGCCGCTGGGTGTGTCAGCCAGGACCTGCGCGCGCACGTTGCGCAGGAACTGCTCGCTGGCGGCCAGGGCACTGTCGAGTCGGGTTTCGGCGGCCACGGCCGGGTCGTTGCCGGCCGCGCGGCGCAGGCCCTTGATCAGTTGGGCCTGACTGGACTCGGCAAACCCAAGTGCGGTCACGATCACGTCGCGTTGCGCTGCACCCATGCTGCCCGTGCGCAGCACGGCATTGCCCATGCCGCGCAGCTTGCCCAGGGCTTCCACCAGCAAGGGTTGCTTGAAGAGGGCGGCCTCCATCAGGTAGAAGGTGGCCACTTCGGGGTCCAGCGTCAGCTTGGAATGGTCGGCCACGTCGTTCAGCAGTTCCAGCGTGGCGGTGATGAGGGCGGTGTGCGCCGCGAAGGTGGCCACCGGGTCAGGGCCCAGCGGCTGCTTCGCCAGCGCTTGCTGCAACGACAGCGCCGCCTGCCAGCCGGTCGCCGTATTCAGCGCTGCACCGAGACGCTGCTGCTGCGCCGCCACCGCGTCGAAGGCCTGGGCCACACGCTGCTGGGCCTGGTCCAGGTCGGCGGCCTTGGCGGTGGCAGCACGGCGCCGGTTCTGCGCCGCATCCAGCAGCGGCATCAGGCTGCGGGCGTATTCGATGCCCAGACGCTCCTGGGCGGAAAAGTCGATGTTCTGCATGGCAGCGCTCCACAGCGCCCCGCTCAGCAACAGGATGGGCAGCAGAAAGGCGCCGGACACCCAGGCGGCCTTGGCCGGGAACCCGATGGCCCGAAAGAGCCAGATGCCCGGTGTCATGATCCCGCGGTGGCGGAAGAAGGCCGGTTGCTCGGCAGCGGCCTGCAGGCCCGCGCCGGCCGGTGCGGTATCCGGGGCATATGAGGTCTGGATCTTCATCAGGGGCCTTGGGTACGACTGGGATGCCGGCTTATCGGCCGTCGCGGCCTGATCTGAACGTGCGGCTGTCGAACGCGCCTGCACCAGCGCGCCGCGCCGATCGGCCGGGCCGCTGGGCGGACAGCGGGCGCGTCAGCCGCTAGCAAGGGGACTGCCGAAAATGCAGGCCACAGTGGTGCGTTTCAGCGCCCGAACAGGAGACTCCGCATGGACTACGCCGACTTCCACCGCCGTTCCATCGAGGACCGTGACGCTTTCTGGACCGAACAGGCCGCGCTGATCGACTGGCACACGCCACCCGCCCAAATCTGCGATTACAGCCAGCCGCCCTTTGCGAAGTGGTTCGTCGGCGGCACCACCAACCTGTGCCACAACGCGGTCGATCGCCACCTGGCCAGTCGGCCCGATCAGGCCGCCTTGATCTTCGTTTCTACCGAGACGGATCAAGAGCGGACCTACAGCTTCCGTGAACTGCACGCCGAGGTGCAGTGCCTGGCCGCCACGCTGCTCAGCCTGGGCGTGCAGCAGGGCGACCGCGTGCTGATCTACATGCCGATGATCCCCGAGGCCGTCTTCGCGATGCTGGCCTGCACGCGCATCGGCGCGCTGCACTCGGTGGTTTTCGGCGGCTTCGCCAGCGGCAGCCTGGCCAGCCGCATCGACGACGCCGAGCCGACGGTCATCGTCAGCGCCGACGCCGGCAGCCGCAGCGGCAAGGTGCTGGCCTACAAGCCCCTGCTGGACGAAGCCATCCGGCTGGCCCGCCACAAGCCGGCCAAGGTGCTGATGGTGGACCGCGGCCTGGCCGCCTACAGCCGCGAGGCGGGCCGCGACGAGGATTACAGCCACTGGCGCCAACAGCACGCCAGCACCACCGTGCCCTGCGTCTGGCTGGACGCCACCCACCCCAGCTACACCCTGTACACCAGCGGCACGACGGGCAAGCCCAAAGGCGTGCAGCGCGACACCGGCGGCTATGCCGTGGCGCTGGCCGCCAGCATGAAGCACATCTTCCAGGGCCAGGCGGGCGAAACCTACTTCAGCACCAGCGACATCGGCTGGGTGGTGGGCCACAGCTACATCGTCTACGGCCCGCTGATCGCCGGCATGGCCACCATCCTCTACGAAGGCCTGCCGACGCGGCCCGACGCGGCCGTCTGGTGGAGCCTGGTCGAGAAGTACAAGGTCACCCTGATGTTCAGTGCACCGACCGCCGTGCGCGTGCTGAAGAAGCAGGACCCCGAGGCGCTGCGCCGCCACGATCTGTCCAGCCTGCGCGCGCTGTTCCTGGCCGGTGAGCCGCTGGACGAACCCACCGCCAGGTGGATCTCCGAGGCGCTGGGCCGGCCCATCATCGACAACTACTGGCAGACCGAAAGCGGCTGGCCGATCCTGAGCTTGTGCAACGGCGTCGAGCCTGCGGTGAGCAAGTTCGGCAGCCCGGGCAAGGCGGTCTACGGCTTCGACGTCAAGCTGATCGACGAGGCCACCGGCGAAGAACTGACCGGGGCCAACCAGAAGGGCGTGGTGGCCATCGAAGGCCCGCTGCCGCCGGGCTGCATGCAGACCGTCTGGCGTGACGACGCGCGCTTCGTCAAGACCTACTGGCAGAGCATCCCGGGCCGGATGCTGTACAGCACCTTCGACTGGGGCATCCGTGACGCCGAGGGCTACTACTTCATCCTCGGCCGCACCGACGACGTGATCAACGTGGCCGGCCACCGCCTGGGCACGCGCGAGATCGAGGAAAGCATCAGCAGCCACCCGGCCGTGGCCGAGGTCGCGGTGGTCGGTGTCGCCGATCAACTGAAAGGCCAGGTGGCGATGGCCTTCGCGGTGCTGAAGGACACCCGCCGTGCTGAGACGCCCGAAGGGGCGCTGAAGCTGGAAGGCGAGATCATGAAGCGGGTCGACACGCAGCTGGGCGCGGTGGCGCGGCCGGCGCGGGTGCATTTCGTGACCGCGCTGCCCAAGACGCGCTCGGGCAAGATGCTGCGACGGGTGATCCAGGCCGTCTGCGAAGGCCGTGATGCGGGTGACGTCACGACGATGGAAGACCCGATGGCGCTGCAGCAGATCCGCGATCGGGTGGCCAAGGCCTAGACGCGGCCCCCCGGCTGGGGGATGCGCAGTCCGCCACCGGGGCGATAGGCACCGCGCCGGCAGCTGGCCAGACTGCAGGTCTGCCCATGCCACGGAGGCCGCCATGCCCAGTCACCATGCCACCCGCCGACAGGTCCTGTTTGCCGCTGCGGCGGCCTTCGCTGCGGTTCCGCTGGCGGCCGCGGCCCGCCCGCGTTCAGCCGGCCTGGCCTTGCCGCTGGCCCGGGAGGCGCCGCCGGATGTGGACCCGGCCGGCCACCTCGTCAGCGAGAAATACGACGGTGCCCGCGCCCTGTGGGACGGCAGCCGGCTGCGTTTTCGCAGCGGCCTGCCGGTCGCCGCGCCCGGCTGGTTCACGGCACGGCTGCCAGCGGCCGCGCTGGACGGCGAACTGTGGCTGGGCCGCGGCCGCTTCGAAGCGCTGTCCGCTGCGGTGCGCCGCCAGCAGCCCGACGACGCCGAGTGGCGGCAGCTTCGCTACATGGTCTTCGAGTTACCCGGCGCAGCCGGTGATTTCGCGCAGCGCGCGGCGCGCATCGAAGCCCTCGTTCAGGCGCAGGCCTGGCCGCAACTGCTGGCCGTGGCACAGCGCCCGGTGGCCGACCGGGCGGCGCTGCAGGCCCGCTTGAAGGCCGTGGTCGATGGCGGTGGCGAAGGCCTGGTGCTGCACCGTGCCGACGCGCTCCACACCACCGGCCGCCAGGCCGGGCTGCTCAAGCTGAAACCGCTGCACGATGCCGAAGCCGTCGTCATCGCCCACCTGCCCGGACGCGGCAAGCACGAAGGCCGCCTCGGCGCCTTGCGGGTGCGCACGCCCGAGGGCCTGGAATTCCAGATTGGCACCGGTTTCAGCGACGCGCAGCGCGAACACCCGCCGCGCATCGGTGCCACCGTCAGCTACAGCCACCGCGGCGTCACGGCCGGCGAGGTGCCGCGCTTCGCCAGTTTCCTGCGCGTGCGCGAGGTCTGACGCCGGGCGCTCAGTTGCGCCCGTCAGCCGGTGAACTGCAGATCGGGTCCAGGCCGAAGGCGCCATCGCGCACCCGGCCGGCGTCGCTGATCGAGACCTGGAACCACAGGCAATCGTTGGTCGGGTAGCGCCAGGCCCAGACCTCGCCGCCCGGCCAGCCGCCATGGCGGCGCTCACCGGGGCGGCCGATCCAGCGCAGCAGTTCTTCGCGGTCCATGCCGCTGGCGGCCCGGGTCTGCAAGGCCAGGAACTCGGCCTCTTGGAGCACCTGGCGCGCCTGCGTCACACGGCCCTGGGCATCGAGGTCGACCATCCAGGTCGTGCGGCCGTAGGGGCCGGTGGCGTATTCCAGGCGCAGGCCTGCGGCAGGCAGGGTGTAGCGCGAGGTCGGTGCACCCCACAGCCGCAGCACCTCGGCCTGCGGCGTGCCCGGTGCAGGCGCCACGGCCGCGCAGCCGGCCAGCCCGGCCCCGGCCAGCCCGACGCCGGCGCACAGCAGGGCCAGGCCGCGGTCCATCCGGGGTCCTAGAGCACGTCGCTGGCGTAGTCGGCAAGGCGCGAGCGTTCGCCGCGGGCCAGCGTCAGATGCCCGCCGTGCGGCCAGCCCTTGAAGCGGTCCACGGCGTAGGTCAGGCCTGAACTGCCTTCGGTCAGGTAAGGCGTGTCGATCTGCGCCAGGTTGCCCAGGCAGACGATCTTGGTACCCGGCCCGGCGCGCGTGATCAGCGTCTTCATCTGCTTGGGCGTCAGGTTCTGCGCCTCGTCGATGATCACGTACTTGTTCAGGAAGGTGCGCCCGCGCATGAAGTTCAGGCTCTTGATCTTGATCTTGCTGCGCACCAGGTCGTTGGTCGCCGCGCGGCCCCATTCGCCCGCGCTGGCGTCGGTGCGGGCCAGGACTTCCAGGTTGTCGTCCAGCGCGCCCATCCACGGGCCCATCTTCTCTTCCTCGTTGCCGGGCAGGAAGCCGATGTCGTCACCCACGGGCACCGTCACGCGGGTGACGATGATCTCGGTGTAGCGGCGCTCGTCCAGCACCTGGCTCAGGCCGGCGGCCAGCGTCATCAGCGTCTTGCCGGTGCCGGCAGTGCCGGCCAGGGTGACGAAGTCGCAGTCCGGGTCCATCAGCAGGTTCAGCGCGAAGTTTTGTTCGCGGTTGCGGGCGGTCACGCCCCACACCGAGTGCTTGGCGTGGGCGTAGTCGCGCAGGGTCTTCAGCACCGCGGTCTTGCCCGTGATCTCGGTGACGCGGGCGTACAGCGGCGCGGCGCCCGGTGTTTCCAGGTAGACGAACTGGTTGATCATCAGTGCCGGCACCAGCGGCCCGCTGATGCGGTAGTAGGTGTGCGTGCCCTGCTGCCAGCTTTCCATGGTCTTGCCATGGCGGTCCCAGAAGTCCGCAGGCAGGGCCAGCACGCCGGTGTACAGCAGGTCGCCGTCTTCCAGCGTCTTGTCGTTGGTGTAGTCCTCGGCCTGCAGGCCCAGGGCGCGGGCCTTGACCCGCATGTTGATGTCCTTGGACACCAGCACCACCTCGCGCGGCGGTGAGGTCTTCTGGTGCTGCTCGCGCAGGTGTTGCACCACGCCCAGGATCTGGTTGTCGGCCTTGCCCTGGGGCAGTCCGGTCGGCAGCTTGAAGTCGAAGAAGGTGGTTTGAAAGTACAGCTTGCCGCCGGCTTCCCGGTGGCCGGTCTTGGCCAGTTCGATGCCGGCATGGGCGTCCAGGCTGCCGTCCTTGGCGGACAGGCTGGCCAGTGCGTCGAGTTCGCGGCTGACCTGGCGCACGCTGCGCGCGACCTCGCTCATGCCCTTCTTGTGGCCGTCGAGCTCTTCCAGCGTGATCATCGGCAGGAAGACGTCGTGTTCCTCGAAGCGGAACAGGCTCATCGGGTCGTGCATCAGCACGTTGGTGTCCAGCACGAAGAGCTTGGCCGGGCCTGTGCTCTTGGGCTTGCGCGGTCGCGGCGTGGGCTCGGCGCGCGGCGTGGTCGCGGGGCGGGCGTAGGGCGCCAGACCGGCGGACGGCGGTGCAGCCGTGGCTGTGGCTGCCGGCTTGGGCCGGGCAGCCAGCGCGCTGGCACCGTCGTGCAGGTCGAGCGTGGCCTGCACCAGGGGCAAGGCCGCGCGGGTCTTCACCGACCGCTTGTCGGCGCGCGGTGCCGCGGCAGGCGCCTCGTAGTCGGCGCTGTGCAGCTGGTCACCTTTTTTTGCGGGCGGCTTGGGCAGGGGCATGGGGCGTTTGCTCGGATAAAAAGAAAAAAAGCCGCACAGGCTGCTGTGCGGCTTCGGATGGGTTGCGCAAGACGGCGGCGAGCCGCGGTTGCAGGCGACGGCGGCTGGGGCTCAAGCGGGCTGCTTCAATGCCTTCACAGCCAGCAGCACTTCATCGACGTGCCCGGCCACTTTGAGGCCGCGCCATTCGGCGCGCATCACCCCTTCTGCGTCCATCAGGAAGGTGCTGCGCTCGATGCCCTTGACCTTCTTGCCGTACATGATCTTGTTCTTGACGACGCCGAACATGTGGCAGAGCTTTTCTTCGGTGTCGGCGATCAGTTCGAAGGGCAGTTCCAGGTTCTGCTTGAACTTTTCGTGGCTGGCCATGTTGTCGCGCGACACGCCAAACACCACGGCGCCCGCCTGGATGAATTCGGCGTGCTGGTCGCGGAACTGCATGGCTTCCGTCGTGCAGCCGGGGGTGTTGTCCTTGGGGTAGAAATAAAGGACGACAGCTTTGCCCAGGTTGGCCTGGGGCGTGAACTTCACGCCCCCAGTGGCCAGGGCTTCGAAATCAGGGAGCGATTTATTGATGACGGGCGTCATGGGTGGTTTTCTCGCGCTGCACCGGGGCCGGAGGCCGGGCCATTGATCCGTGCCGAAGCCGGCATAAGTTCAGATTATAAAGTCTCTTGCCCTCGGCCCCGCCGCAAGCTCAAGCGGTGGCGCCGCGAGCCCCCTCAAATCGAGGGTTCCAGCAGCAGCGCAGCCAGCACGTGGCGCCCCTCGGCCACCAGCACGTTGTAGGTGCGGCACGCGGCGGCGCTGTCCATGGTCTCGACGCCGATGTGCTGTGCGTACAAGCCCCGCATCAGGGCCGGCGGCAGGAAGCGCAGGCGCAAGCCACTGCCGAAAACCACGACCTCGGGCTTGAACGCCGCCAGGCGGTCGAAGTGGTCGGCCGTCAGTTCGCCGAGGCTGGCGGCCTGCCAGGGCCGCACATCCCCGCGCCAGGGCACCAGCACGCTGTGCGGGAACGGTGTGGCGCCGACCCACACGCAGCCCGGCTCTTGGCGGGTGATGGGGTTGACGCCGTCTAGGGTGTCGGGCTGGAACTTCATACGTGGATAATTCTAAGTTCCCCTCGCTACCCCGCACCGCCGTGAGACCCATCTCGAAGTCCGCCAAGCTCGCCAATGTGGCCTACGACATCCGCGGTCCGGTGCTGGACAAGGCCCGGCAGATGGAGGAAGAGGGCCACAAGATCATCAAGCTGAACATCGGCAACGTGGCCGCCTTCGGCTTGCTGCCGCCCGACGAGATCGTGCAGGACATGATCCGCAACCTGCCGTCGGCCACGGCCGCCGGCTACACCGACAGCAAGGGCCTGTTCGCGCCGCGCAAGGCGGTGGTGCACTACACGCAGGAAAAGAACGTCAAGGCCGTGACGGTGGACGATGTCTACCTGGGCAACGGCGCGTCAGAACTGATCCAGATGAGCATGAGCGCGCTGCTCAACGACGGCGACGAGATGCTGATACCGGCGCCCGATTTTCCGCTGTACACGGCGGTCGTGGGCTTGAGCGGTGGCGTGCCGGTGCACTACGTCTGCGACGAGCAGGCCGGCTGGCTGCCCGACATCGACGACATCCGCAGCAAGATCACGCCGCGCACGCGCGGCATCATCGTCTGCAACCCCAACAACCCGACCGGTGCGCTCTACCCGGACGAGGTGCTGCTGGCCATCATCGAACTGGCGCGCCAGCACCAGCTGGTGGTCTTTGCCGACGAGATCTACGACAAGACCCTGTACGACGGCAACACCCACACCAGCATGGCCAGCCTGGCCGACGACGTGCTGTTCGTGACCTTCAACGGCCTGAGCAAGAACTACCGCAGCTGCGGTTACCGCGCCGGCTGGATGGTGGTCTCGGGCGAGAAGCGCCACGCCCGCGACTACATCGAAGGCCTGAACATGCTAGCCAGCCTGCGCCTGTGCGCCAACACGCCGGGGCAGTTGGCCATCCAGACCGCCCTGGGCGGCTACCAGAGCATCAAGGACCTGGTGGCGCCCAGCGGCCGCTTGTGCCGCCAGCGCGATCTGGCCTACGACATGCTCACGCAGATACCGGGTGTCAGCGTGGTCAAGCCCAAGGCCGCGCTGTACATGTTCCCGCGGCTCGATCCGAAGATGTACCCCATCGCCGACGACCAGCAGTTCGCCTACGAACTGCTGGCTGACGAGAAGGTACTGATCGTGCAGGGCACCGGCTTCAACTGGATCGCCCACGACCACTTCCGCGTGGTCTTCCTGCCCAACAGCGACGATCTGTCGGAAGCCATCGGCCGCATCGATCGCTTCCTGTCGAATTACCGAAAACGCCACTCGGCTTGAACCTCATGCAACCCATCCAAGTCGGCCTGCTCGGCATCGGCACCGTCGGCGGCGGCACTTTCAAGGTGCTGCAGCGCAACCAGGAAGAAATCCGCCGCCGCGCCGGTCGCGGCATCGCCATCACCATGGTGGCCGACCTCGACACGGCGCGGGCGCGCAGCGTCGTCGGTGACGGGGTGGCCGTTGTCGCCGATGCGCGGGCGGTCATCGCCAACCCCGAGATCGACATCGTCATCGAACTCATCGGCGGCACCGGCATCGCCCGCACGCTGGTGCTGGAAGCGATCGCCGCCGGCAAGCACGTGGTCACCGCCAACAAGGCGCTGCTGGCCGTGCATGGCAGCGAGATCTTCGCCGCCGCCAGCGCCCAGGGCGTGATCGTCGCCTTCGAGGCGGCCGTCGCCGGGGGCATCCCCATCATCAAGGCGCTGCGCGAAGGGCTGACCGCCAACCGCATCGACTGGGTGGCCGGCATCATCAACGGCACGACGAATTTCATCCTGTCCGAGATGCGCAGCAAAGGCCTGGACTTCGGCGTCGTGCTGCAGGAAGCGCAACGCCTGGGCTATGCCGAGACCGACCCCACCTTCGACATCGAAGGCGTCGATGCGGCGCACAAGGCGACCATCATGTCGGCCATCGCCTTCGGCGTGCCGGTGCAGTTCGACAAGGCCTACGTCGAAGGCATCACCGGCTTGCAGGCGGCCGATATCCGCTACGCCGAACAGCTGGGCTACCGCATCAAGCTGCTGGGCATCACCAAGCGGCGGGCGGACTTGCAGACCGCCGCCCACCCGGCGGGCGGCATCGAGTTGCGGGTCCACCCGACGCTGATCCCCAGCACGCGGCTGATCGCCAATGTCGAAGGCGCGATGAACGCCGTCGTCGTGCACGGCGACGCCGTCGGCCCGACGCTGTACTACGGCAAGGGCGCCGGCAGCGAACCCACGGCCAGCGCCGTCATCGCCGACTTGGTGGACAT
Source organism: Rubrivivax sp. (assembly GCA_040400915.1). GTDB lineage: Bacteria > Pseudomonadota > Gammaproteobacteria > Burkholderiales > Burkholderiaceae_C > Rubrivivax. The sequence goes on along the minus strand of JBBAPI010000003.1, from coordinate 26,346 downwards.
CACCCGGCTGCACACCGCCGACCCCGACCACCGCGTGCCCCATCTGGCCTTCCAGCCGGGCTCGCTGAGCGACACGCCGATCCTGGCCATCGACCAGGTGGTGACGGCCTTCTACCTGCGGCTGCAGGTGGCCGATCAGACCGGCGTGCTGGCGCGCATCACCGGCATCCTGGCCGAGCACGCCATCTCCATCGACGCCGTGCTGCAGCGCCCCGGCGCCGGCAGCGCCGGTCCTGCGGTTCTGGCCGGCGGTGAGCGGCACACCGACCTGATCATCCTGACGCACGACACGGTCGAGGGCCGCATGCGGGCCGCGCTGGTCCAGATGCAGGCCTTGCCGACGGTGCTGGCGCCCATCGTGCGCATCCGCAAGGAAGAATTGAATTGAAGTACCTCAGTACCCGGGGCGACCCGACGCTGCGCGGCTTTTGCGACATCCTGCTCGAAGGCCTGGCGCCCGACGGCGGCCTGTACCTGCCCACGCACTACCCCCAGGTCGATGCCGCCACGCTGGCCCGCTGGCGCGGCCTGCCGTATGCCAGTCTGGCCTTCGAGATCCTGTCGCTCTACATCGCCGACATCCCGGCCGCCGACCTGAAGCGCCTGTGCGACACGACTTACACCGAAGCGGTGTTCGGCACACCGCAGATCACGCCCGTCAAACCGATCGGTGCAGGCTTGATGCTGCAGGCCCTGTCCAACGGCCCGACGCTGGCCTTCAAGGACATGGCGATGCAGCTGCTGGGCAACCTGTTCGAGTACGAGCTGGCGCGCCGCGGTGAGGCGCTGAACATCCTGGGTGCGACCAGCGGCGACACCGGCAGCGCAGCCGAATACGCGATGCGCGGCAAGCAGGGCGTGCGCGTCTTCATGCTCAGCCCGCTGGGCCGCATGAGCCCCTTCCAGCAGGCGCAGATGTTCAGCCTGCAGGACGCCAACATCCACAACATCGCCATCCACGGTGTGTTCGACGACTGCCAGGACATCGTCAAGGCGGTCAGCAACGATCTGGCCTTCAAGCGCGATCACCAGATCGGCACCGTCAACAGCATCAACTGGGCCCGCTTGCTGGCCCAGGTCGTGTATTACTTCGCGGGCTACTTCCAGGCCACGAAGTCCAACGACGAGCGCGTCAGCTTCGCCGTGCCCTCGGGCAACTTCGGCAATATCTGCGCCGGACACGTGGCACGCAGCATGGGCCTGCCGATCGCGCAACTGGTGCTGGCCACCAACGAGAACGATGTGCTCGACGAGTTCTTCCGCACCGGCACCTACCGCCCGCGCGCCACGGCCGAGACGCAGGAGACGTCCAGCCCAAGCATGGACATCAGCAAGGCCAGCAACTTCGAGCGCTTCGTCTTCGATCTGCTCGGCCGCGACGGCGCGCGCACCAAAGCCTTGTTCGGTGCGGCGCTGCTTCGCGATGGCGGTTTCACCGTCACGAAAGACGAATACGCCCGCATCGCCAGCTATGGTTTTGTCAGCGGCAAGAGCCGTCATGCCGACCGCCTGGCGACCATCCGCAACACCTGGCAGGACACGGGGGTGCTGGTCGACACCCACACCGCCGACGGCCTGAAGGTGGCCCGTGAACACCAGCAGACCGGCGTGGCCATGATCGTGCTGGAAACCGCGCTGCCGGCCAAGTTCGCGGCCACCATCCGCGAGGCCACCGGCGTGAACCCCGAGCCGCCGCTGGCGCTGCGCGGCATCGAGGCGCTGCCCAAACGCTACACCGAGATGGCGGCCGATGTCGGCGCCGTCAAACGCTACATCGAAAGCCACTGCGCCGCATGAAAGATCCACGTCCCTTGCTGAGCCTGGACGAGGCGCTGGCCCTGCTCGTGGCCGGCAGCCAGCCCTATGCCATCACGCAGACCGAAACGGTTTCGACCTTCGACGCCCTGGGCCGCGTGCTGGCCGCCGATGTGTTGTCTGGCCTGAACGTGCCGCCCGAGGACAACACCTCGATGGACGGCTATGTGCTGCGCGCGGCCGATGTGCCCCTGGCCGGCAGCGTGCTGCCGGTGAGCCAGCGCATCCCCGCCGGCCATGTCGGGCAGGCGCTGCTGCCGGGCACGGCGGCGCGCATCTTCACCGGCGGCCAGGTGCCGGCCGGCGGCGACGCGGTGGTGATGCAGGAGCAGTGCGAGGCCCTGGCGGGTGAAGGTCTGGGCAGCGTGCGCGTCAACGCCGTGCCGGCGGCGGGGCAGTGGATACGCCGCCGTGGCGAAGACGTGCAGCAGGGCGCTGCCGTGCTGCAGCGCGGGCAGCGCTTGACGCCGCAAGCGCTGGGCCTGGCCGCTTCGGTCGGTGCCGCCACCTTGACGGTGTTGCGCCGTCCGCGCCTGGCCATCTTCTCGACCGGCGATGAATTGCAGAACCCGGGCGAAGTGCTGCGCCCGGGTTCCATCTACAACTCCAACCGCTACACGCTGCGCGCCCTGGCGCAGGCCGCCGGCTGTGAGGTCATCGACCTGGGCATCGTGGGCGACACGCTGGACGCGACGCGTGCCGCGCTGCGCGAGGCGGCGGGCTTGAGCGACCTCATCGTCACCTGCGGCGGCGTGTCGGTGGGCGAGGAAGACCACCTGAAGCCGGCCGCGCGCGCCGAGGGCGAACTCGACGACTGGCAGATCGCGATGAAGCCCGGCAAGCCCTTGGCCTTCGGCCGCGTGCGCAAAGCCGACGGGGGCGCGGCGCTGCTGGTCGGCCTGCCCGGCAATCCGGTGTCGGCCTTCATCACCTTCCTGCTTGCCGTCGGCCCCGTGCTGCGGGTGATCCAGGGCATGCCCAGCGCCGCACCCGCTGGCCTGGCGATGCGCGCTGACTTCGACTGGCAGCGGCCCGACCGCCGCCGCGAGTTCCTGCGCGTGCAATTCAACGCCGAGGGCGGCCTGTCGCTGTTTGCCAACCAGAGTTCGGGCGTGCTGACTTCGGTGGTGTGGGCCGACGGCCTGGTCGACAACCCGGGCTCGCAGGCCATCGCGCGCGGCGACACGGTGCGCTTCCTGCCGCTGGCCATGCTGGTGTCGCGATGACCGTCCAGGTGCGCTATTTCGCCGCCTTGCGCGAAGCCCTGGGTGCCGGCGAAACGCTGGACATCGCCCCCGGCACGACGCTGGCCGCACTGCGTGATGCCCTGGTGGCCCGCGGCGGCCGCCACGCCGAGGTGCTGGCCCGCAGCCGCGCCGTGCGCTGTGCGCTGAACCAGTCGATGAGCGACGAGACGGCCGTGGTGGGCGAGGGCGCCGAGGTGGCCTTCTTCCCGCCCGTCACGGGGGGTTGAGGGTGGCTGACATGCGCCCCCGCGTCACCATCCAGAGCGCCGACTTCGACCTCGCTGCCGAGGTGCGCGCCTTGCACGCGCTGGACCATGGCGTGGGCGCCGTGGCCAGCTTCGTCGGCACGGTGCGCGACCGCCATGCCCCCGACGCCGCCGGCGGCGTCAGCCTGATGGAACTGGAGCACTACCCCGGCATGACCGAGATCGCCATCGAAGCCATGATCGACGCAGCGCAGCAGCGCTTCGACATCCGCGCCGCCCGCGTCATCCACCGTGTCGGCATGTTGCAGCCCGGTGAGCAGATCGTGCTCGTGGCCGTCGCTTCGGCGCACCGCGGCATGGCCTTTCAAGCCTGTGAATTTCTGATGGACTATTTGAAGACCCAAGCCCCGTTCTGGAAGAAGGAGACCACGCCGGCCGGTGCGCAGTGGGTGGATGCCCGTGTGGCCGACGACGCGGCGCTGGCGCGCTGGGGCCTGACCGCCAACAACGCCGCCGGGATGGCCCCTTGAGCGCGGCCGGTTCGGCTGGCGACGGCCACCCGGTGGACGCGCAGCACCTGCGCCTGGCGCTGGGCCGCTTCAGCACCGGCGTGACCATCATCACCTGCGTCGATGAACAAGGCCAGCGCGTCGGCCTGACGGCCAACTCCTTCAATTCCTTGTCGCTGGACCCGCCGCTGGTGCTGTGGTCGCTGCGCGCCAGCAGTGCCAACCTGCCGGTGTTCACGGCCGCCAGCCGTTTCGCCATCAACGTGCTCAGCGAGGCGCAGGTCGATCTGTCGCGGCGCTTTGCTTCGCGTGGCGACGACAAGTTCGCCGAGGGCGCCTGGTCGATGGGTGAACACGGCAGCCCGGTGCTGGCCGGTAGCGCGGCGGTCTTCGAATGCGTGACCCACGCCCAGCATGCCATCGGCGACCACACGCTGTTCGTCGGCCGCGTGCTGGCTTGCGCCGAGTCGCCGCTGCCGCCCTTGGTCTACCAGGGCGGCCACTATCACCTGCTGGGGGAAGTGTTGTGAGCCTGCGGCTGGAAGGCAAGTGGATCGACATGTTCGTCCACACCTTCCGGCTGTGCGGCGTGAAGGCCGGCGACGTGTGCGCGGTGCTGTCGGAAACGCAGTCGCGGCCCGAACTGCCGCAGCTGTCGGAACTGGCCTTGCAGCGCATCGGCGCGCGGGCCTTCCACCTGGTGTTGCCGGGCCAGGCCCCGGCGGCGCCAGTGCCGGTGCGCTCCACCGGCGCGTCCGATGCCATTGGCGGCGTGCAGCCCGTGGTGCAGGCCTTGGCCGGCTGCGTCTTCGTCGCCGACTGCACCGTCGAAGGCCTGCAGCACGCGCCCGAATTGCCGCAGATCCTGGCCGGTGGCGCGCGCGTGCTGGCCATCAGCCACGAACACCCGGAGATCCTGGAACGCTGCCTGCCGCGCGCCGAGGACGAACTGCCGGTGCGCGATGCCATGCGCCGCCTGAAGGCCGCCCAGCAGATGCAGGTGCTGTCGGCGGCCGGTACCGATCTGCGCATCAGCCTGGCTGGCGCCCGCGTGGGCGGCGTCTGGGGCTTCAGCACCAAGCCCGGCACCCTCAGCCACTGGCCCGGCGGCCTGGTGCTGGCCTTCCCAGCCGCCGGCGCGGTCAACGGCCAGCTGGTGCTGGACCGCGGTGACGTCAACCTGACCTTCAAGCGCTATCTGCAAGACCCGGTGCGGCTGCAGATCGAGAACGACCACGCGGTGCGCATCGAAGCGCTGCCCGGCCAGGGTGGTGTCGAAGCCGAATGGATGCGCGGCTACCTGCAAGCCTGGGGTGACACCGCGGCCTACGCCGCGTCGCACCTTGGCTGGGGCCTGAACCGCCGCGCGCGCTGGGACGCCCTGCAGTTCTACGACAAGGCCGATTTCAACGGCACCGAACTGCGCGCCTTTGCCGGCAACTTCCTCTACAGCACCGGCGCCAACGAAGTCGCCGGCCGCCACACGCTGGGCCATTTCGACCTGCCGTTGCGGGCTTGCACGGTGCTGCTCGACGGCGAGGCCGTCGTCGACAACGGGGTGCTGCTGTGAGGATGCCGGCCAGCACCGTGCAGGGCGGCGGCAGCACCGCCGTGCTGCTGCTGCACGGCATCGGCGGCGGGCGCTCGATCTGGGGCGACGCGGCCTCGGGCACGTCCCGCGCGCTGGGCGAAGCCGGTTATCGCGCGGTGGCGGTGGACCTGCCGGGCTATGGCGATTCCGCGGCGATGGGCGCGCCCGACCTGGCCGCGATGGTGGCCGGCGTGCGTGCGGTCATCGCAGCCCAGGTCGATGGAGCGGCCCGCCGTGTCGTGCTGCTCGGCCACAGCATGGGCGGCATGGTCGCGCAAGAGCTGGTGGCGCGTGACGCGGCTGGCGTGGACGGGTTGGTTCTGACCTGCACGTCCGCCTCTTTTGGCAAGGCCGACGGCGCCTGGCAGGCCCAGTTCCTGGCCGAGCGCCTGGCGCCGCTGGATGCTGGCGTCGGCATGGCCGGCATGGCCGACCGGCTGGTGCCAGGGCTGGTCTCGCCCGCGGCAACGCCCGAAGCCCGGGCGCAGGCCCGCGCCGTGATGGGCCGCGTGCCCGAAGCCACCTACCGCGCGGCGCTGCGGGCCATCGCCGGTTTCGACCGCCGCGAGGCGCTGGCCGCCATCCGCGTGCCCACGCTGCTGCTGGCCGCCGAACACGACCGCACCGCGCCGCCCGAGGTGATGCAGCGCATGGCCGCACGCATCGCCGGCAGCGTATTCATCAGCCTGCCGCATGCCGGGCACATCGCCAATGTCGAGGCACCGGTCGCCTTCAACGCCGCCATCCTGGATTTCCTGCAGCGCCACTTTCCCGTGGCTTGAGGAGCAAAAGCCCATGCCGCACGCCATGCACATCGCCGGCAACGAAAAGAGCCTGACCACCCAGCAGCGCGAGCTGATCGCGCTGGCCGCGCAGCTGGGTCGCGAGAAGTTCGCCCCGCGAGCCGCCCAGCACGACCGCGATGCCACTTTCCCTTACGACAACTACGCCGACCTGCGTGCAGCCGGCCTGCTCGGCATCTGCGTGCCGCGCAGCCACGGCGGCCTGGGTGCCGACTTCGCCACCTATGTGCTGGTGGCCGCCGAAATCGGCCGCCACTGCGGCGCCACGGCGCTCAGCTTCAACATGCATGTCAGCAGCTGCATGTGGGCCGGCTTCATCGCCGACGCGCTGGACATGACACCCGCTCAGCGCGCCGAACACGAAGCCCACCGCACCATCCATTTCCAGCGCATCGTCGGCCAGGGCAAGGTCTATTCGCAGCCCTTTTCCGAAGGCGGCGCGGCCGCTGCGGGCAAGGCGCCCTGGGGCACGCTGGCCCATGCGGTGGCGGGCGGCTATCTCGTCAACGGCAAGAAGATCTTCGCCTCGCTGGCGGGTGCGGCCGACTACTACGGCGTGCTGTGCACGCTGGACAAGCCGGGTGCCACGCAACGCGACTCGCTCTACCTGGTGGTGCCGGCCGAAGCAGCCGGCGTCAGCGTGGTTGGCGACTGGGACCCGCTGGGCATGCGCGGCACGGTCAGCCGTACACTGCTGCTGAAGGACGTCTTCGTGCCGCACAGCGCGCGGCTGATGCCCGAGGGCCTGTATGCCCAGGCCGCCACGCGTTACCCGCACATGTTCGCCACGCTGTCGCCCACCTACATGGGCATCGCCCAGGCGGCCTACGACTTCAGCGTGGCCTATCTGCGCGCCGAAGTGCCGGGCATGCCGCCCGTCAAGCGCCGCATGTACCCGACCAAGCAGATGGCCGTAGCCGAGATGCGCATCCAGCTGGAGCAGACCCGGGCGCTCTTCCTGCAGAACGCCCGCGACGCCCAGGTCGACCCCGACAAGGACACCCGCATGCGGCTGTTCGCGGCGCACTACACCATCATGGAGAACGCCAACGCCCTGGCCGCCAAGGCCATCCGCACCTGCGGCGGCCAGAGCATGCTGAAGAGCCTGCCGCTCGAACGCCTGTACCGCGACAGCCGCTGCGGCAGCCTGATGCTGCCGTGGACCGCCGAGCTGTGCATCGACCGCCTGGGACGCGACTGCCTGTACGAGTCCGGCGAACGCGACGAAGCCATCGAATAGCAGGCGCGCCGGCCGCATGTTCGATCGACTGGTCCCGCCCGCCCTCGCCGACGCAGCCCTGCGGCACCTGAAGGCCGACGGCGTGCAGCGGGGCAGCATCGTGGCCTGGCTGGGCCACAACAGCTGGGACCTGATCGCCACGCTGGTGGCCTGCGAACGGCTGGGCGCCGTGCTGCTGCCGTTGAACACGCGCCTGGCCGCCGCCGAACTCGCGCGCATCGTCGGCCATGCCGGCGCCATGCACCTGATGGGCACGCCCGAGATGGCGGCCCTGGCTGGCGAACTGCACGCCAGCGCGCGCTGGGCCAGCGGCCCGCAAACCGACGTGCTGCCGGGCGACCTGCTGCTGGTCTACACCTCCGGCACCACCGGCCAGCCCAAGGGCGCGATGCACACCCGAGCCGGCTTGCAGGCCAATGCCGTGGCGGCCATCGCGGCGCAGGGGCTGGACGCGCGCAGCCGGGTGCTTGCGGTGCTGCCGCTGTTCCACGTCGGCGGCCTGTGCATCCAGACGCTGCCGGCCCTGGTGGCCGGCGGCGCGGTCAACCTGCAGCCGCGTTTCGAGCCCGGTGCCTGGTTCGACGCGGTCCAAGCCTGGCGTCCGACGACCACGCTGATGGTGCCGGCGGTGATGAAGGCCCTGATCGAGCACCCGCGCTGGGCGACGGCCGATTTGTCGTCACTGCGCTTCGTGGCCAGCGGTTCGCAGATCGTGCCGCGCGCCTTGACCGACGCTTTTCACGCCCGCGGGGTTCCGGTGGCGCAGGTCTATGGAGCGACCGAAACCGGGCCGGTGTCGGTGGTGCTGCGGCCCGATGAGGCCCAGTCCCACCCCGGCCTGGCCGGCCGAGCGGCCCCGGGCGTGCAACTGCGCTTGGAAGCCGATGGCGAGATCTGGCTGAAGGCGCCGAACCTGATGCGCGGCTACCACCGCAGCGCCGAGTCCGGCTTCGATGCGCAGGGCTGGTTCCACACCGGCGACCTCGCCGTCCGGCACGCCGACGGCCTGCTGCAAGTCGTGGGCCGCAGCCAGGACCTGATCATTTCGGGCGGCGAAAACATCCACCCGGCGGAGATCGAGAACCTGGTCGCGCAGCACCCCTCGGTGCTGGAGTGCGCGGTGGCCGGCCTGCCCGATGCGCGCTGGGGCGAAGTGCCGGTGCTGGCGGTCGTGCCGCGCCCGGGGCAGGTGGTGGACGGCGTGGCGCTGCTGGCCCTGCTGGACGGCCAACTGGCCCGCTTCAAGCACCCGCGCCGCGTGGTGGTGCTGCCGGCGCTGCCCAAGACCGCGCTGGGCAAGGTGCAGCGCAAGGCCTTGGCGCTGCTCCTGGGTTGATCCCGGCCCGGTCTGTTCGGCTGGCCGGGTTCGGCAGCCACCGCTTGCGAGCGGTGGCGCAGCCTGCGCTGCGTCAACCTCAGCCTGGGTTGTGCGCTTGAAATCGCGCGAGCCCGCCTCATGTCCCTACCCATACGGAGGACATCGCCATGCGTTTCGATAAGCTCACCACCGCTTTCCAGCAGGCTCTGCAAGACGCCCAGAGCGCTGCCGTGGCTCGCGACAACCCTTATGTGGAACCGGCCCACCTGCTGGCCGCCATGCTGGCCCAGCCCGACGGCCCCAAGGCCCTGCTGGACCGCGCCGGTGCCAACAGCGCGGCGCTGGCCGTGGCCATGGAAACCACCATCCGCAACCTGCCCACGGTTCAGGGCGGCGGCCAGACCGTGCAGCCCGGGCGTGACCTGCTGGCCCTGCTGCAGACCGCCGACAAGGAAGCCGGCAAGCGCGGCGACCAGTTCATCGCCAGCGAGATGTTCCTGCTGGCCCTGGCCGACAGCAAAAGCGACATCGGTGGCATCGTGCGCGGCCACGGCCTGACGCGCAAATCGCTGGAAGCGGCGGTGCTGGCGGTGCGCGGCGGCGCGCCGGTGGACAACGCCGACGCCGAAGGCCAGCGCGAGGCGCTGAAGAAGTACACCCTGGACCTGACCGAGCGTGCGCGCATGGGCAAGCTCGACCCGGTGATCGGCCGCGACGACGAGATCCGCCGCGCCATCCAGGTGCTGCAGCGGCGGTCCAAGAACAACCCGGTGCTGATCGGCGAACCGGGTGTCGGCAAGACCGCCATCGTCGAAGGCCTGGCCCAGCGCATCGTCAACGGCGAGGTGCCGGAAAGTCTCAAGGACAAGCGTGTGCTGGTACTGGACATGGCCGGGCTGCTGGCCGGCGCCAAGTTCCGCGGTGAATTCGAGGAGCGGCTGAAAAGCGTGCTGAAGGAAGTGGCGGCCGACGAAGGCCGCATCATCCTGTTCATCGACGAGTTGCACACCATGGTCGGCGCGGGCAAGGCCGAGGGCGCCATCGACGCGGGCAACATGCTCAAGCCGGCGCTGGCGCGCGGCGAGTTGCACTGCATCGGCGCGACCACGCTGGCCGAGTACCGCAAGTACGTCGAGAAAGACGCCGCGCTGGAGCGCCGTTTCCAGAAGGTGCTGGTCGACGAGCCCAGCGTCGAAGCCACGGTGGCCATCCTGCGCGGGCTGCAGGAGAAGTACGAAGTCCACCACGGCGTGCAGATCACCGACCCGGCCATCGTCGCGGCGGCCGAGTTGAGCCACCGCTACATCACCGACCGCTTCCTGCCCGACAAGGCCATCGACCTGATCGACGAAGCCGCGGCCAAGATCAAGATCGAGATGGACAGCAAGCCCGAGGTGATGGACAAGCTCGACCGCCGGCTGATCCAGCTGAAGATCGAGCGCGAGGCGGTGCGCAAGGAAAAAGACGAAGGTTCGGTGCGCCGCTTCGGGCTGATCGAAGAAGAGATCGCCAAGCTGGAGCGCGAGGCGGCCGATCTGGACGAGATCTGGAAGGCCGAGAAGGCCGCCGCGCAGGGCTCCAAGCAGTTCATGGAAGACATCGAGAGCACGCGGCTGCAGATCGAGGACCTGAAGCGCAAGGGCGACTTCAACCGCGTGGCCGAGTTGCAGTACGGCCGGCTGCCCGAGCTGGAGAAGAAGCTGCACGACGCGCAGGCCAAGGAAGCCGGCAAGGCCAAGGGCGCGAAATCGGGCTTAGGCCCGCAGTTGCTGCGCACCGTGGTGGGCGCCGAAGAAATCGCCGAGGTGGTGAGCCGCGCCACCGGCATCCCGGTCAGCAAGCTGATGCAGGGCGAGCGCGACAAGCTGCTGCAGATGGAAGACAAGCTGCACGACCGCGTGGTCGGCCAGGACGAGGCCATCACCGCCGTGGCCGACGCCATCCGCCGCTCACGCGCGGGCTTGAGCGACCCCAACCGGCCGCTGGGCAGCTTCCTCTTCCTGGGCCCCACCGGCGTGGGCAAGACCGAGCTGTGCAAGGCGCTGGCCGGCTTCTTGTTCGACAGCGACGACCACATGATCCGCGTCGACATGTCCGAGTACATGGAAAAGCACAGCGTCAGCCGCCTGATCGGCGCGCCGCCGGGCTACGTCGGCTACGAAGAGGGCGGGGCGCTGACCGAAGCCGTGCGGCGCAAGCCCTACTCGGTGCTGCTGCTCGACGAGGTGGAGAAGGCCCACCCCGACGTCTTCAATGTGCTGCTGCAGGTGCTGGACGACGGCCGCCTGACCGACGGCCAGGGTCGCACCGTGGACTTCAAGAACACCGTCATCGTGATGACCAGCAACCTCGGCTCGCACCTGATCATGGGCATGGCCGGGCAGTCCAGCGAGAACATCCGCGAGGCGGTGTGGGGCGAAGTCAAGCAGCATTTCCGCCCGGAATTCCTGAACCGCATCGACGAGACCGTGGTCTTCCACGCGCTGGACAACAAGAACATCGAAAGCATCGCGCGCATCCAGCTCAAGCTGCTGGAAACGAGGCTGGAAAAGCTGGAGATGAAGCTCGACGTGTCGGCTGCGGCGCTGGCTGAACTGGCCAAGGTCGGCTTCGACCCGGCCTTCGGTGCCCGACCCTTGAAGCGGGCCATCCAGCAGCGCATCGAGAATCCGGTCAGCAAGCTGATCCTGCAGGGCCGGTTCGGCCCCAAGTCGGTGATACCGGTGGACATCGAAGACGGCGAGTTCGTGTTCTCGCGCATCGTGCATTAAAGAGTCCCGGCCCGAAGCGGGCCGCGGCCGCTCAGGCCGGCGGGCTGATGCGCTCCAGCTGCATCCTGGCCAGCGTCAGGTTGGTGCTGACTGACAGCAGCAGGTGGACCGCCAGGCCGGGGTGGTCGGCCACCGGGCGCAGCAGCAGGTGGTGGCCGCCCACCGTGATGGTACCTTCCGAGGGCGCGCCGCCCAGGCCGATGGCCTCGGTGGCGGTGGTCATCGCCCTGAGCAAGCCGGCGCCTTGCTCGGCCAGCCGCGCGGTCATGGCCCCCGGGCCGCTGTGGGCCAGGGGGCGCATGGCGCGTGTGTCGAAGACACAGCAGGCCAGGACGCCCTTCAGCTGAGCGCAACGGTCGATGTAGGCCTGCCAGGAACCGGCCTCGGCGACAGGCCGTGACGCTCCGAACGCGGCCGGACTGTCGGGCAGGGGGCGCAGGTCCATGATTTCCGTGGGGGCGTCGCTGCGCGACACCGGCGCCGGACTCGGAATCGGCATCGCCGGTGCGCCGAACTCGGTGGGCATGGCCTGGCCGCTCGCGGCGCTGCCGTGCAGCCGGTTCCAGGCCCCGGCGATGTAGGACCAGGCCTGGCGCGTCTTGCCGGCGTGCGGGGTCACGTGCACGGCGACGGCGCTGCGCCCGGCCAATTGGGTGGCGTGGCTGGCCAGCGGCAAGCCCGAGCCCAGCGGCACCATCAGCAGTTCGCGGTTTGGCCACGGGCCGGTGATCACCGCGCCGTTGATCGGCTGCAGCAAGTTGCCCAGAGCGGTGGGCGACAAACCGCCCATCAGCAGCACACCGAGCTGGCTGTTCGCCAGCAGCACCTTGGCCACCGGCTGGCGCAGCGGTCCGTCGCTGCCCAGGTCGGTGGCGTAGACGCGCACCGGCGTGCCGTCCCCCAACTGCACTTCGACGAAGCGCAGCATCACCATCGCCATGCCCTGGCCCTGGCGGCGCACCGACAGCTTCTGCACGCCGCGACGCGCGGCGCTGGCCAGACTGGCCAGCAGCCGCAAGGACGCGCTGGTGCCGATGTCGTGCACGGCGATGAAATGCGGCTTGTGCTGGGTGAATTCCAGTTGCAAGGCGCTGGCTGCATCGGTGCTGGCGAACAACTCGACTTCGTCGTCGGAGACCCGCCGGCCGACATCGTGACGGCCCTGGCCCAGGTAGGTCTCGCGGTCGCTGACGATCTGCGTGAGGGGCGCCAGCAACTCGTCGCGGCCCTGACCGGAAGCAGGGTCATGCCAGGACAGGTTGTCGTGCGGTGCAGCCATCGCGAGATGATAGGGCGGTGTCCGACCCCTGCTGCCTGGGGCGATCCTTAGAATCCGCCGCCCGACGCGCGCCTGCTCCACCCGAATCGATGAATATCCCTGTGATGCCCCCGCTCTTGCCCGCTTCCGCTGACGGCCGGCCCCCCGCGAACGCTCCCGTCGTCGTCATCGGCGCTGGCTTGGGCGGTCTGGCGGTCGCGCTGCAACTGGCCCAGACGATGCCCGTGATCGTGCTGGCCAAGCGCGAACTCAGCGAAAGCGCCACCGCCTGGGCGCAGGGGGGCATCGTCGGCGTCCTGGGCCCCGACGACAGCATCGCGTCGCACATGCGCGACACCCAGGACGCCGGTGGCGGCATCGTCGACGAACACACCTCGCGCTTCATCGCCGAGAACAGCCACCGAGCCATCGAATGGCTGGTGGAGGCTGGCGTGCCGTTCTCGCCCGATGCCGACGGCCCGCTGGGCCTGCACCTGACGCGGGAAGCTGGCCATGCCGTGCGCCGCATCGCTCACGCTGCCGACGCCACCGGCAAGGCCATCCACGACACCCTGCTGGCGCGTGCTGCCGAGCACCCGAACATCGAGCTGCGTCAACGCTGGATGGCGGTGGACCTGGTCACCTCACGCCACCTGAGCCGCGGTCCGGGCCATGACCAGCCGCCGCGCTGCCACGGCGTGTATGCGCTGGACATGGACAACGGCCGTGTCGAAACGCTGGCCGCCACGGCGGTGGTGCTGGCCACTGGCGGCGTGGGCAAGGTCTACCGCTACACCAGCAACCCGGACACCGCCACCGGCGACGGCATCGCGATGGCCTGGCGCGCTGGCTGCCGGGTCGGCAACATGGAGTTCATCCAGTTCCACCCGACCTGCCTCTACCACCCGCAAGAGCGCAGCCTGCTCATCACCGAGGCCATGCGTGGCGAAGGCGCCTACCTGACGCTGCCCAGCCTGGGCCCGGGCGACCCCGGCGGCACGCGCTTCATGGCGGCCCACGACAGCCGGCTGGAACTGGCGCCGCGCGACATCGTCGCCCGCGCCATCGACTTCGAGATGAAGAAGCACGGCCTGGACCACGTCTGGCTGGACGGTCGCCACCTCGGCGAAGCCTTCCTGAAAGAGCACTTTCCGACCATCCACGCGCGCTGCCTGGCTTTGGGCATCGACATCGCGCGCCAGCCGATACCGGTGGTGCCGGCGGCGCACTACACCTGCGGCGGCGTGGTCACCGACCTGGACGGCCGCACCGACCTGCCGGGCCTGTTTGCCGTCGGCGAAACCACCTACACCGGCCTGCACGGCGCCAACCGGCTGGCCAGCAATTCGCTGCTGGAATGTGTGGTGCTGGGCCGCACCTGCGCCGAGCGCATCCGCCAGGATGGCCCGGCCCCCGTGCAGGCGCTGCCGGCCTGGGACGAGAGCCAGGTGGAAGACGCCGACGAGCAGGTCGTCATCGCCCACAACTGGGACGAACTGCGGCTGCTGATGTGGAACTACGTGGGCATCGTGCGCACCACCAAGCGGCTGGAGCGGGCGCTGCACCGCATCAAGCTGCTGCGCGACGAGACGCTGGACTACTACGCCAACTTCCGCGTCACCCGCGACCTGCTGGAGTTGCGCAACCTGGTGGTTTGCGCCGAACTCATCGTGCGCAGCGCGCTGCGCCGCCACGAAAGCCGCGGCCTGCACTACAGCCGCGACTTTCCGGATACGCTGCCGGTGAGTTTCCCGACCATCCTGACGCGCAGCGCCAAGAGCCGCCGGTAGACCCTAGATCAAGGTGCCGAAGCCCGTGCTCGGCGCCAGTTCGATGCGCGCCCGGCCCTGGTTCTTGGCCGCGTAGAGCCCGCGGTCGGCGCGCGACAGCAACTGTTCCAGCGTGTGCCCGTTGCGCGGGAAGACGGCGATACCGGCCGAGAAGGAACCCCGCGGCAGGCGCCGCTTGCCCATTTCGGTCTGCTGCGACTGGAAGGCTTCCAGCAGCCGGCTGATGACGGCGTCGGCGCCGTCGCTGTCGATATCGGGCATGACGGCCACGAACTCTTCGCCGCCGTGGCGGCAGACCACGTCACTGCGGCGCAGCATCTGCGTCATCAGGGTGGAGAAACGCTGCAGCACCAGGTCGCCGGCATGGTGGCCGTGGGTGTCGTTCAGCAGCTTGAAGTGGTCCAGGTCCATCAGCACCACGCACAGCGTGCTGTTCTGGCGGCGCGTCAGGTCCAGCAGGCCGGGCGCCATCTCGAACAGATAGCGCCAGTTGTGCAAGCCCGTCAGCGGGTCGCGCAGGGCCTGTTCACGCAACTTCGTGTGGAGCATTTCCGTTTCGGCGGCCTGCGCCTGCAGCGCTGCGTTCAACTCGGACAGCCGCCGCCGGTCGTCTTCCACGGTGCGGCGGCCGTCCATCGCCAGATCACGCTCGCGCTGGGCCTGCCCCAGTTCGTGCGCCACCTGCAGCGCGGTGTAGCGTGCTCGCGCGCTGCGGCCCACCAGGTGCTCGTACAGGGCGTGGGTCTGCCGCATGTAGCGCAGCGCGGCCACGCTGTCGCCCTTGATCTCGCAGGCGTCGGCCAGCACGCGGTGCAACGCCATCGTGTCGTAGGGCTGGTCGACCAGCCGCAGAGCCTGGCGTTGCAGCAAGGTGTCTTCGGCGAGGCGGCGGGCGCCGTCGGCGTCGCCCTTTGCCAGCAGGCAGCGTGCCGTCAGCCAGGCCCATTGCGTGATGCCATCGCCATCGGCCGCCGCCGTGATGGCGCCCCCTTCCAGGTGGCGCAGCGCCGCATCGATCTCGCCCACACCGAGGTGACCCATCGCCAGGACACTGGCATGGTGCTGCAGCACGCCCGGCGCCAGATCGGCGGTGTGGGTGCTGAGGAATTCCACCATCGCACGGGCGCGCTGAAACTCGCCCGAAGCGTGGTGGATGATGACCAGATTGGTGGCTGCCGTGGCGATCATCTGCCGTGCGCCGGCCTCGCGTGCCGCCGCCAGGGCCTGCTCGGTCAGGCGCCGGGCATCGTCCAGGTTGTACAGGTCCTGGTGGTGGGCGCCCAGGTTGCTAAGTGCCGTGATGTGCGGGCCGGGCCAACCCGTGCGCGCCGCACTGTCCAGGGCCGCATAGAACAGGCGCAGCGCCTCGTCATGCTGACCCAGCAGCTTGGCCGTGATCGCCCGCGAGTGGTGGGCCATGAAGCGGTGGATGGCCGATGGTTGCAAGCCTGGCCGTGCGTCGATGGCGGCCTGCAACTGGGCCGATTGGGTGGTCTCACCGGCCCGTCGCAGCGCGACGGCCTGGACCTCGTCGCACAGCGCCAGGCCGTTGGCGTCGGCCCGCTCGGCAAAGCCGTGGCGGGCGCTTTGCAGGGCGGCGCTGGGCTGCGCGGCATCGCCCACCCGCACTTCGGCCAGCGCCACCTGCAGCCTGCCTTCGTGGGCCTGCGAGCCGCCCTCGGCGGCCACGCGGCGGCCCAGGTCGGCGGCCTGCAAGGGGTCCAGGTAGCACAGCTCCCAGGCCCGGGCAATCAAGGGGTTCGCGCTAACCACGCGCCCTCATCGCCGTGCGGGCCTGCACGAAGCCGAAGGCGTAGTCCACGGCGTCCAGCAGGTGGCGCTCGCTGTCGATACGCTCGCGGTCGCTGAGGTAGAAGACGAAATCGACCTCATGTCGGATGTAGCGCGACGGCAGGCGGTTCAAGGCCACGCAGGCCACATCGGCCAGCAGCTCGGGGCTGTGCGCGATGCCCGGGTAGCGCTCGGCGTGGTCGCGTACGGCGGTGTAGACGGCGCGTTCGTTGTGGTTGCGCACCGATGAGAAATCGACGGCGGCGGTGGGTGTCTGGGTCGTCATGCAGGGGCTCCTCGGCGGCGGCGGCCGCGTGCCCCGTCGATATCGACGCCAGGGCTGCGGGCTTGACCTGTCATCGTCGCAGATCGGCTGCAGCGCCAGCCGGGACTAACGCACAGCCGAACCGTTCTTGCAGCGTGAGGGCGGCCGCCCCCGCCCTTACGCCGCGCCCGTGTCCTGCACGAAACCGCCTTGCGGCCGGGCCAGTTGGGCGGGATGGCGGGCCACGAAGTCCAGCATGCGTTCGATGCAGCCCAGCGCCTGGCTGCGCACGGGTTCGGGCACCTGGATTTCGCCGCTGCCGCTTTCCAGGCAGGCCAGCACGCCCTGCAGCGCGTTCATCGCCATCCACGGGCAGTGCGCGCAGCTCTTGCAGGTGGCGCTGCGGCCGGCAGTCGGCGCCTCGATCAGCGTCTTCCCCGGCGCCAGTTGCCGCATGCGGTGCAGGATGCCGTTATCGGTGGCGACGATGTAGGTCTGCGCGCTGCCGTTCACCACCGCGTTCAGCAACTGCGTGGTGCTGCCCACCACGTCGGCCTGGGCCACCACGCTGTGCGGCGATTCGGGGTGCACCAGCACCTGCGCGTCAGGGTGCTCGCGCTTCAGCAGGTCGAGCTCCAGGCCCTTGAATTCGTCGTGCACGATGCAGGCGCCGTCCCACAGCAGCATGTCGGCGCCGGTCTGCTCCTGGATGTAGCGGCCCAGGTGGCGGTCGGGCGCCCACAGGATCTTCTTGCCCTGCGCTTTCAGGTGTTCGACGATGCCCAGGGCGCAGGAACTGGTCACCATCCAGTCGGCCCGGGCCTTCACCGCCGCGCTGGTGTTGGCGTAGACGACGACCTGGCGGTCGGGGTGGGCATCGCAGAAGGCGGCAAACTGGGCCGGCGGGCAGCCCAGGTCGAGGCTGCAGGTGGCGTCCAGGTCGGGCATCAGCACGCGTTTGCCGGGCGACAGTATCTTGGCCGTCTCGCCCATGAAGCGCACACCGGCGACGACCAGGGTCTGAGCCCGGTGGCTGCGCCCGAAACGGGCCATTTCGAGTGAATCGGCCACGATGCCACCCGTGGCTAGCGCCAGGTCCTGCAGGTCGCCATCGACGTAGTAATGCGCCACCAGCACCGCGTCTTGCGCTTTCAGCAGGGCGGCGGCCTTGTCGATGGCCAGCCGCCGTTCAGGCGGGGGCAGGGCGGCGGGCACCTTGGCCCAGGCTTGCGCGGTGCAGGTGATGCCGCTGGCATCGGGGCGGGCGTAGTCGAAGGCGATGGTGGACATGGCTGGGGCAGGGCGGAAAGAAACGTGAACGGCAGGCGACACGAAGATCGTATCCCGCGCCGGTTTTGCAAGCAGCGGCACGCCGCAGCGCCAGCGTTTAGTCTCCGGGTGATGCGCAGTTCACCTTCCCTCCCGGGCGCCGTGCCGCCCACCCCCGCGCTGCCGACGTCGGCCCGCAGCGATGCCACCGTCATCGGTCTGATCGGCCTGGCCCACGGCACCTCGCACTTCTTCCACATGCTGCTGCCGCCGCTGTTCCCGACCTTCATCCGCGACTTCGGCCTGAACTACTCCCAACTGGGCTTGCTGGTGACGGTGTTCTTCGCCATTTCGGGCATCGGCCAGGCGCTGGCCGGCTTCCTGGTCGACCGCATCGGTGCACGGCCGGTGCTGTTCGCGGCGCTGGGCTGCTTCGGGGTGGCGGCGCTGGCAGCGGCTGGCGCCCAGGGTTATGGCGGCTTGATGCTGGCAGCGGCGCTGGCCGGCCTGGGCAACGCACCTTTCCACCCGGCTGACTTCACCATCCTCAACAAGCGCGTGTCCCCACCACGCCTGGGCCATGCCTTTTCGGTGCACGGCATCACCGGCAACCTGGGCTGGGCGGTGGCGCCCTTGTTCATGATCGGCATCGCCCAGGCCACAGGCAGTTGGCGCACAGCCTGCTTGTGTGCTGCGCTGCTGCCGCTGGGCGCGCTGGCCCTGCTGGTGTGGCAGCGCCAGGTGGTGGACGACCGCCGGGGCGCATGGGCGCACGACCCCGCCGGCGCTGCGGGATCGAAGGCAGATGGCGCAGCCGCCGAGCATCCGATGGCCTTCCTGCGGCTGCCTTCAGTGTGGCTGTGCTTCTCCTTCTTCTTCTGGGTGACGGCGGCGCTGTCGGCCATCCAGAGCTACGCCGGCCCGGCGCTGGCCCGCCTGTACAGCCTGCCGCTTTCGGCCACGGCCTTCGTGGTCACGGGCTACATGCTGTGCGCGGCGGCCGGCACCGTGGCCGGCGGTTTCCTGGTGGCGCGCGTGCCGCGGCTGGAAAAGACCATCGCCATCGCCATGTGCACGGCCGCCGCGTTGCTGCTGCTGGCCGGTTCGGGGGTGCTCCCGGCTTTGGTCGCGGGCGTGGTGGTGGCACTGGCCGGTGCGGGAACGGGCCTGGCCGCGCCGTCGCGCGACATGCTGATCAAGCGCGCCGCGCCACCCGGCGCCACCGGGCGCGTCTACGGCACGGTGTACTCGGGGCTGGACGTCGGCTTCGCGCTGGCTTCGCCGGTCTTCGGTGCGCTGCTCGACCGCGGTCTGACGCAGGGCATCTTCATCGGTGCGGCGCTGGCGCTGGGCTGCGGCGTGCTGTCGGCCGGCCTCGTCGGCCTGCGCATGCGGGCCCAGCAGGGCGCCCTGGCGGCTGCCTGAGGCCGGGCCGCTACGGGTCTGCACGGAGGTGGCGGGCCGCTAAAGTGGCGTCATGAACGCAAGCGCCAACGCCACCACCGAAACCGTCACCACGTCACCGCGCATCGCCGGTCATGTCCTGGTCGAAGCCCTGATCGCGCAGGGCGTGCACACCTGTTTCGGTGTGCCCGGCGAAAGCTATCTGGCGGTGCTGGACGGCTTCCACGAACACCGCGAGCAGATCCGCTTCATCGCCTGCCGGCAGGAAGGCGGCGCGGCCTTCATGGCCGAAGCCCAGGGCAAGCTCAGCGGTCGGCCGGGCATCTGTTTCGTGACGCGGGGGCCGGGCGCCACCAACGCCAGCATCGGCGTGCACACGGCGTTCCAGGACAGCACGCCGATGATCCTGTTCGTCGGCCAGGTGGCCAGCGTGCAGCGCGACCGCGAGGCCTTTCAGGAAATCGACTACCGCCAGATGTTCAGCCCCGGCACCCTGGGCCTGGCCAAGTGGGTGGCCGAGGTGCAGAGCGCCGACCGCCTGCCCGAGTACATCGCCCGCGCCTTCCACACCGCGATGCAGGGCCGCCCCGGCCCGGTGGTGCTGGCGCTGCCCGAGGACATGCTGACGACGCTGACCACCGCAGCGGTGCTGCCGCGCGTCGAGCCGGTGCGGGCTTGGCCGGCCCCCGGGGGCTTGCGTGATCTGCGTGCGATGCTGATGGCGGCTGAACGGCCGCTGCTGATCGCCGGGGGGTCGGGTTGGGACGCCGAGGCCGCCGCTGCGCTGCAGCGCTTCGCCGAAAACTGGCAGTTGCCCGTGGCCTGCGCCTGGCGCTTCCAGGACACCTTCGACAACCGCCACCCGCTGTACGCCGGCGATGTCGGTATCGGCACGAATCCCAGGCTCGCCGCCCGCCTGCGCGACGCCGATCTGGTCATCGCGCTGGGCGTGCGCCTGGGCGAGATGACGACCCAGGGCTACAGCTATCTGCAGGCACCCCAGCCCGCGCAGAAGCTGGTGCACATCCACGCCGGGGCCGAGGAACTGGGACGGGTCTATGCCGCCGACCTGATGCTGCAGGCGTCGATGGCCTGCGCGGCCAAGGCGCTCGAAGCGCTGGCCGCGCCGGTCCACCTGCCCTGGGCGGCCCACGCCGCCTCGGCCCGGGCCGACTACGAGGCCAACCTCGTCGGCCACGCAGTGGAGCCGCTGGACATGGCGGTGGTGATGAAGACGGTGCAGCGCCTGCTGCCCGAGAACACGGTCTACAGCAACGGCGCCGGCAACTTCAGCGGCTGGCTGCACCGCTACGTCAGCCTGCCGGGGCTGCAGCACCACGGTCGCACGCAGCTCGCGCCGACCTCGGGGGCGATGGGCTACGGCCTGCCCGCGGCCGTGGCAGCGGCCCTGTTGCACCCGGAACGCTTCAGCCTGAACGTGGCCGGCGACGGCGACTTTCTGATGACCGGGCAGGAACTGGCCACCGCGACGGGCTATGGGGCCCAGCGGCTGATCAGCATCGTCGTGGACAACGGCACCTACGGCACCATCCGCATGCACCAGGAGCGCGAGTACCCGGGCCGGGTCAGCGGCAGCGACCTGTTCAACCCCGACTTCGCCGCGCTGGCGCGGGCCTACGGCTGGCAGGCCGAGACCGTCGAGCAGACGGCCGACTTCGAACCGGCCATGCTGCGCGCCCTGGCCGCCGGTGTGCCCACCCTGCTGCACTTGAAGCTGGCGACCGATGTCATCAGCAGCCGCACCACGCTGACGGCCATCCGCCAGGCGGCGCAGGACCGCGGCGCCTGAACTGCAGGCGCAGGCGGGTGGTGCGGTGGCGGCCGCCCGGCGGCTTCAGCGGTGCCCCCGCAGCATCAGCAGCACGCTGGCGGTGACCAGCCCGGCCGACAGCCATTCCCCCAGGTGCAGCGTCTCGCCGCCCAGCGTCACGCCGAGCACCAGGCCGATCAGCGGGTTGACGTAGGCGTAGCTCGACGACACCGCCGCCGGCGTTCGCTGCAGCAACACCATGAAGGCCGAAAAGGCCACCAACGACCCGGCGACCACGAGATAGGCCCAACTGGCCAGCGCCTGTGGCTGTATCGGCCAGCCCGGGCGTTCGGCGGCCAGCGCCGACATCACCATCAACACCACGCCGCCGGCCAGCATCTGGCTGGCGTAGCCCATGGCACCCGGTGCCAGAGTCAATTTGCGCCCGCCGAGGGCGCGCGGCAGGCCGTGCACGCTCCACACGGCGCCCAGCTTCCAGGCCAGGGACGACAGCAGAACGGCCGCCAGACCCATGGGCGACGCCGCAAAGCCCTGGCCCGCCGCCAGCCCCAGCACGCCCAGCAGACCCAGTGCGATGCCGGCGGCCGCTGACCGCGTCGGTTTGACGCCGAAGGGCCATTCCAGGGCCGCCTGCAGCGCCGGACCGATCGCGACGAAGGCCACCACCAGGCCCGAACTGACCGTCACCTCGGCGACCGCTGTGAAGCCGTAGCCCAAGCCCAGCATCAAGGCGCCCAGCCAGGCGGCATGGATCCATTCGGCGCGCTGGGGCCAGGGCGCGCCACGCAGCCGAACCCAGCCCGCCAGCAAGGCACCCGCCACCAGGAAACGGGTGCCCATCTGGTAGAAGGGCGGAAAGCTGACCAGGGCCCACTTGATGGCCAGGTAGGTCGAGCCCCAAATCAGCCAGGTGGCGGCCAGGCAGGCGACGATCAACGGCGGCATGCGCGGCCGGGCTTGCGGCGGCTGATTCAAAAGGCTTTCCATGCGCTGCATGTTAGAGAAGTCCCTGCTGCGCGTTCCGTGGCAAATTCAAGGTTCGCGGCGGCCCGCCCATCGGTGGTGCCACCGCTTTTTTGGGGGAGCAGAACATGAATGCAGCCGTGCGCGATGCCGATTGGGACGTGGTGCCCGGCGAGGGTGACGATCTGCAGGCCATCGCCCGACGGTGTCGCCAGCGGGTGGGGCGGCGTGCCCTGTTCGCAGCCGGCGTCGCCATGGTGCCGGTGCCCGGGCTGGACTGGCTCACCGACATCGGCTTGCTGATGAAACTGCTGCCCGAAATCAGTGCCGCTTTCGGCCTGTCGCCGGGCCAGGTCGAGCGCCTGGCGCCTGACCGCCGCGTCGTCGTCTACAAGGCCATCAGCGCCGGTGGCGGTCTGCTGGTGGGCAAGGTGGTCACCCGCGAACTGGTGCTGCGCGTGGTCGGCCTGGTGGGCGTGCGGCTGAGCACGCAGCAGGCTGCCAAGTTCGTGCCCATTGCGGGGCAGGCGGTGTCGGCCGCTTTGACCTACTCGGCGCTACGTTTCGTCTGCGAGCAGCACATCCGGCAGTGCCTGGACGTCGCCCGGCAACTGCAATTGCCGGCACCGGCCCGGGGATGACCCAGCCACCGGCTACAATCCGGTTCTTAGTCGGGGCGTAGCGCAGCCTGGTAGCGCATCTGGTTTGGGACCAGAGGGTCGCGAGTTCGAATCCCGCCGCCCCGACCATTTCTGATGGGCCCCTGTTTCTGGCATGAAACAGGGGCCTTTTTGTTGAGCCATAAAAGGACAGGGCGGCGACCCTTGCGGATCGTCGCCCTGGATGGCATCAACCCGCGCAGGCGGGTCGTTGCGCCAGCGTTTACTTCTTGACGGGCATCGTCGCGCCTTCGCCATTGGGCATCGTGCCCTGCTTCATGGCGTCCTTGGTCTCGGCCTTCACCTCAGCGCGGGTCTTGGTGGGCTTGGTGGATGCCTTGGTGGCGCCTTCACCCTCGGTGCCTTTGGGCAGTTCGCCCTTCTTGGCGGCGGCAGCGGTTTCTGCCTTCACCTCGGCGCGGGGCTTGGTGGGCGTGGTCGACGCCTTGGTCTTGCCTTCGCCGTTGTCGGCCTTGGCCATTTCGCCCAACTTCTTGGCGGTGGCGGTTTCGGCCTTGACCTCGGCGCGCGTCTTGGTATCAGCAGCGGGGGTTTGTGCGTGGGCGCCCTGCGCCAGCAGTGCAGCCGCGGCGGCCATCACGAATCCGATGTGCTTGAAATTCATGTCATCTCCTGAAAGTCTGGTTGGCGGTTGAGAAAACTGCTTTGCATCCCGACTGGCGCGTGGCCGTTCGATCGGTTCTGGGGCTGAACGAACTGCAGGCGCCAGCCGAAGCCGTGCCCCCAGGTCCTTTGAAGCCACACGCAACGATTCTAGATCGGCTCTTTGCGTAACCCAATGGCAGGCCCAAGTTGTTGCTTTGCCACGAATTCCCAGACCAAAGGCTGTCTCGAGCCGCCCGTCATGCCGCCGAGTTGGCCATGCGACGGGCCAGCGTGGCGTCGTGCGCTTCCAGGCTGGCCTTGTCGGCGGACGCCCGGTGGGTCGGCATGGCGCTGTCGTCGAGTTCCGAGCTGAGCTTGTTGGCCAGCCCGGTCGCGGTGGCCACCAGCCACGAGCCGGTTTCCCGGTCCTCGCCACTGTCCTGATCCAGAAAGTGGTCGGCCGCGCGGGTGGACGCGTAGAGTTGGTGCGAGCGCACACGCAGTGCCGTCACCGTTTGCTGCAGCGCCGCATCGGTCGGCCTTTCCTTCAGTTGGCGCGCCAGGCTGTCGATGTCGGCCACCAGGTCTTGCGCAAGGTCCAGTGCCGAGGAAATCAGCCACGAGCCGGTATCGCGTTCGTCGGTATTGCCCTGGCTGTTGAAGTGGTCGGCCGCGCGCAGGGCGGCGCGCAATTGGTGGGCACGGGCGCCCAGCGTCCGCAGCGATCCATGAGGGTCATCGGCATCGACGGCGGCGCTGAGGTTGCGGGTGGGGTTGCGGTTGTCGGACATGGAGGGCCTCGTCGGCAGAGTCGTTCTGATCAGCTCGGATTCTGCCCAGGATCGGCGGCGCCGGGGGCCTTGCGCGACCCCTCGCTTGAGGGCCAGCTGCCGCGCAATGCCGCACCCAGGTCGAACTGCGGGTCTGGCGGACCGCTGTCGGACGCGGGCTGATTCGCTTCCTGCGCTGCCGGGATCACCTGATCGAAGTGCAGCAGCGACTCGGGCGGCAGGAAGCGCGAGCGCAGCGCGTAGAGATGGCGGTCGCCCCAGGCGCGCTGCTGCGTGACGTGGAAGCGCTGCGGCACCCACAGGCTCAGCTCGTTCCTGGCGCGCGTCATGGCCACGTAGAGCAAGCGGCGCTCTTCCTCGATTTCGGCGGCGCTGCCGGTGGCCATGTCGGCCGGCATGCAGCCGTCGACCACGTTGAGGACATGCACGGCGGTCCATTCCTGGCCTTTGGCCGAGTGGATGGTGGACAGGATGAGGTAGTCCTCGTCGCGGTGCGGGGGGCCGGAATCGTCGCTGCTGCCCTGTGGCGGGTCCAGTGTCAGTTCGGTGACGAAGCGCTCGCGGCTGGCGTGATTGGCGGCGATGCGGGTCAGCTGCTCGAGGTCGGCCAAGCGCACGCGGGCGTCGTCGTGCAGGCGCTCGGCGTGGGGCCGGTACCACGCCACGACGCGGCTGAGGTCGTCGGGCCAGCGCGCAGCGGCGCTGCGCAGGTGGGCCATCAAGTCGACCAGCGCCGCCCAAGGTACAGCTGCTGCGGCTGCAGGCTTGAAGGCCGCCAGCGGCCCGGCGTGGTCCAGCACGCGCCTGACGCTGGCCGGCCCCATGCCGGGGACCAGTCGAGCCGCGCGCAAGGCAGCCAGGCGCGAGCTGGGGTTGTCGGCCCAGCGCAGCACGGCCAGCACGTCTTTCACATGCGCCGCTTCCATGAATTTCAGGCCGCCGAACTTGACGAAGGGGATGCCCCGCCGCAGCAGCTCCAATTCCAGCGCCATGCTGTGGTGGGCGGTGCGGAACAGCACGGCCTGGCGCGTCAAGGCCAGACCGTTTTCGCGCTGCGACAGCACCGCGTCGGCCACGCCGCGGGCCTGGGCCGCTTCGTCTTCGACGACGACCAGGCGCGGCTTGCAGCCGGCCGCGCGTTCGCTCCAGAGCTGCTTGCTGTAGCGCTCGGTGGCCCCTTCGATGACGGCGTTCGAGGCGGCCAGCACTTCCGGCGTCGAGCGGTAGTTGCGTTCCAGCGCCAGCACGCGGGCGGGCGGATCGAAACGGTGCGGGAAGTCCAGGATGTGGCGCACGCTGGCGCCGCGAAAGGCATAGATGGATTGCGCGTCGTCGCCCACCGCCGTCAGCGTGCAGCCCTGCGCGGCCAGCGCGTGGAGCACATCGGCCTGCAGCTGGTTGATGTCCTGAACCTCATCGACCAGCACGTGGTCGTATCGCGAGGCGATGCGCCGCGCCATCGCTGGCGTCTGCATCAGATGCCACCACGACACCAGCAGGTCGTCGAAATCCAGCGACTGCTGCTGCAGCTTGGCCGCCGCAAATGCGGCGAACAGGCGCTGCAGGGCGGCTTCGTGCTCGGCGCACCACGGGTACTGCCGGCGCAGCAGGCTGGCCAGCGGCTCGCGGGTGTTCAGCGTGCGCGACAGGATGGCTGCGCAGGTGGGCGGCATCGGAAAGCGCTTTTCAGTCGCCGCCAGGCCGAGGCTCTGGCGCGCGATGGCCAGCAGGTCTTGCGCGTCGGCGCGGTCCAGCACGGTGTAGCCCGGTGCCAGGCCGATGCGCGGCGCCTCATCGCGCAGCAGCCGCGCAGCCACACTGTGGAAGGTGCCGCACCAGGGCAGCACCGGCGGTGCGCTGCCCGCATGGAGGCCCACAGACTGGTGCAGCAGGCGGCCAGCGCGACGCCCCATTTCCGCAGCGGCGCGGCGCGAGAAGGTCAGCAGCAGCACGCGTTGCGGGTCGGCGCCCTGGTGCACCAACCAGGCCAGCCGGGTGGCCAGCGTCAGCGTCTTGCCGCTGCCGGCGCCCGCGATGATCAGCAGCGCGCCATCCAGCGGCGGGTGCACCGCTGCCAGTCGCTGTTCAGGATTCAGTTCGGCAAGGGCCAGCACGTGCGGGGTGTACAGCAGATCAAAGACCCGACTGTATGCGCATACAGCGCGCGTGGCCTGCCCGGCAGGACTCGAACCTGCGACCCCCAGCTTAGAAGGCTGGTGCTCTATCCAGTTGAGCTACGGGCAGTTACCAGGCTGGAT
>JBBAPI010000002.1:0-351830 GCA_040400915.1 Rubrivivax sp. | reverse complement strand
TCGGGGCTACCAAGGTGTGCGTACTGGATGGCCATTTTTCAGACCTTCCCTAGGCTAGACCGGAAAGGACAGGCGATCTTGTCCGCTAGTTTATTCAATCAATATTCTCGACCAACCATTAACCACATGAAATCCATGAGGACTGCCTCCAATTTTCTTAACGCGAAAAGCAGCTTTGCACTGGCTCTATATCTCGGATGCAGTGCTTTCGCCTACGCGGATGTAGTACTGATTTCGAACACCACAACTACCGGAATTGTTGAATTTTCAAACTTAGCCGCGGTCGCCACAGGTAATTTTACAAGCACCGGATTGGGAGATATTCACACTTACTCGTTCTACCAAGAAGAACGCTTCCTAGGAAATTCGACAAGCAATCTGCAGGAGTTTCGCACCACGGTTGTTAGCGGGGTTGCTCGTACTGAACAGCGAGTACAAATAGTCAGCGAATCCTACGTTCGCGATAGCTGGGGTTACGTCGCGGAAGTTTCGTTCAACTTGGGATATCACCCCGGAAACTACACGGGCACTTTAAGTTTTTCTGGGTCTGTTGCGGCCGTTGGGTTGGGACGGTTCTTGCCGACGGTGTATGGCAGCGAAGCAACTGCAAGAATTATTTCTTCAGGCTACTACGATCGAGCGCTTTATCGTCAGCTGGCGCTCAGGCCAGCTATATTTTCAGACGTAATTTTTGGTGATAATGAAAGCCAATCGACCGGCGAACATCGAACTGTCTCAGCAGACGCAGACCGGGCTTACTTCAATTCCCGCACAGACACCGCCTCAAAATTGACATCCGATGCGCAGGCTTTTGTCTTGACATTGAATGGCGACCGAGTCAACCTATTGCACGCCACGTTTTCAATCTTCTCCAACGGTAATGCATACCGCGACTATGTGAGTGAAACAAACTATGGTTGGACGGAAGTTTCTAGTGCAGTTGTTTCCACAGTTCCCGAACCAGAAACCTACGCGCTGATGCTGGCCGGTCTGTTGGCGGTCGGCTTTGTTGCCAAACGCCGGCACGCCTGACACCTGAGGCTGTACAGCACGAAGCGCTGGCACGGCCGGCCCTGAAACGGCGCTGATGCCGGTGCCCGCTGGCACCGGACAGGTGGCAGCGTGTTCAAGATGTCGCGCGCCAACGATTCAAGTTGATGCCCAGCATTACTTCAGCCAAGTCTCTGTCACAAAACAAGTTTTTCAGCGATCTTCAAGATACGATGCCGGCTTCTTGCAGATAAGGCCGACCCATGCCCGAGTTCCTGCACCACGATCTGCGGCTGTTGAACCCCCGGTTCGACTCGCCCTTGCTCGATGTGCTGACCGACCTGGAACACCTGCGCCGGCTGGAAGTGCGCGGCAGCACGCCGCAGCCCGTTTTCTTGCAGTTGAAGACCGTCTTCCATCTGTTGGAAAGCCTGGCCTCGGCGCGCATCGAGGGCAACCACACCACGCTGGCCGACTATGTGGAAGCCAGGCTGGCCCCGGCGGCCGCGCCTTCGGACACCGTGCGTGAACTGGACAACATCGAGGCCGCCATGGCCCAGGTGGAAGCTGCGGTGGAGCCCGGTGCACCGCTCACGGAACATCTGCTGCGGGGCCTGCATGCGACCGCGGTGCAGGGCCTGCAGCGCGAAGGTGACCGCAACCCGGGCCGCTACCGCAGCGGCCCCGTGCAGATCGCCGCCGCCCCGCACCGGCCGCCCGACGCGCTGGACGTGCCGCGTTACATGGCCGAACTGGTGGCCTTCATCAACGCGGCTGACCCGCCCAAGTACGACCTGATGAAGGTGGCCTTGGCCCACCACCGTTTTGCCTGGGTGCACCCCTTCAGCAACGGCAACGGCCGCGTGGTGCGGCTGCTGACGCATGCGCTGCTCATCAAATACGGCTTCCAGGTGGCCGCTGCGGGGCGCCTGCTGAACCCGGCAGCCGTGTTCTGCGCCGACCGCAACGGCTACTACGCCCGGCTCAGCCGGGCCGACGCCGGGGCTGAGGCCGAACTGGAAGCCTGGTGCGTGTACGTGCTGACCGGCATCCGTGACGAAGTGCAGAAAGTCAACCGCCTGGCTGACTACGCGCACCTGCAGGCCCAGGTGCTGCTGCCCGCCGTGGCCCATGCGCGCCAAAGGCAATGGGTGACACCCCAGGAAGAGGCTGTGCTGGTGCGTACCATCCAGGTCGGCGTGGTGAAAGCCGGCGACCTGGAAGTCGCCCTGCCAGGTCTGAATGCCAACCAGCGCACCTACCAAATTCGCAAACTGCTGGACAGCGGCATGCTGCAGCCCATACGCCCCGGCGCACGCCAGTACACACTGGGCTTCACGCACAACCTGTTGCTGCGCGGGGTGGTGAAGACACTGTCCGACCAGGGCTTCGTGCCGCCCGCGGTAGCCGCACCGGACAGGCCCCGTGTGTGACCGCCACCAAGCGCCATGTTTCACCCCGACACCCCAGGCACCACCATGACCCCGAGCTTGAACCACGGCTGCACACGCAGCCCCCGCATCACGCGCTACCAGACCTGGCTGCAAGCCGAACGCGGCCTGA
This sequence comes from Rubrivivax sp., assembly GCA_040400915.1. Taxonomy (GTDB): domain Bacteria; phylum Pseudomonadota; class Gammaproteobacteria; order Burkholderiales; family Burkholderiaceae_C; genus Rubrivivax. The sequence continues at coordinate 349,277 of JBBAPI010000002.1, read as the reverse complement.
GCTTCGCCGACTACGACGCCCTCTGGCAGTGGTCGACCACCGACTTGCCGGCCTTCTGGCAAAGCATCTGGGACCACTTCGACGTCCAGTCGCCGACGCCCCACACGGCCGTCATCGAGAACGCCGTGATGCCCGGCGCGCGCTGGTTCCCCGGCGCGCAACTCAACTACGCCCAGCAGGCCCTGCGCCACGCCGACGCCGCGCACGCCGCCGGCCACCCGGCCATCGTCTTCCAGAACGAACGCATGCCGGCGCCGGTCGAGACCTCGTGGCCCGAGCTGCGCCGCCAGGTCGGCGCCTTCGCCGCGCAGCTGAAGGCCGCGGGCGTGGTGCGCGGCGACCGCGTGGGTGCTTACCTGCCCAACACGCCGCACGCGGTGGTCGCCTTCCTGGCCGTGGCCAGCCTGGGTGCGCTGTGGAGCGTGTGCTCGCCCGACATGGGCCCGGTGGCCGTGCTCGACCGCTTCCGGCAGATCGAACCCAAGGCGATGCTGGCTGTCGACGGCCAGGTCTGGGGCGGCACGGTGCACGACCGGAGGCCGGTGCTGAAGGAACTGCTGGCCGGTCTGCCGTCGGTGCAGCACCTGGTCCTCCTGGCCGATGTCGACCCGACGGCTGCGGCGCAGGACTTTGCGGCACCGCACCGCCAGGCCCATGCCTGGGCCGACTGGGTGGCCGGTGACGCCGGCGTCTACGGCGTCGACTGGCAGCCCGAGTGGCTGCCCTTCGACCACCCGCTGTGGATCGTCTACAGCAGCGGCACCACCGGCCTGCCCAAACCCATCGTCCACGGCCACGGCGGCATCGTGCTGGAGCTGCTCAAGGGCACGCTGCACAACGACATCGCCCCCTCCGTCGGGACAGCCGAACGCTTCCACTGGTTCAGCAGCACCGGCTGGATCATGTGGAACGCGCAGGTCAGCGCGCTGCTGGGCGGCACCACGATCTGCCTGTACGACGGCAACCCCGGCGGCCCGGCCAAGTCACCCGACTGGGGTGTGCTGTGGCGCTACGCGGCGGCGGCGAAAGTCACCTGGTTCGGCGCCGGGGCGGCCTATTTCGCCAGCTGCTTGAAGGCGGGTGTGGAGCCCATGCAACAGGGCGACCTGAGCCGCCTGCACGCCATCGGCAGCACCGGCAGCCCGCTGTCCGACGCCGGCTACCAGTGGATCTGGGACCACCTGCCCAAGGTGGGCGGGCAGGACATCTGGCTCAACCCCATCAGCGGCGGCACCGACTTCGCCGGCGCCTTCGTGGCCGGCAACCGGACGCTGCCGGTGGTCAAGGGCGAGATGCAGTGCCGCTGCCTGGGCGCGGCGGTGCAGGCGTTCAGCGAAGACGGCCGTGCCCTGATCGACGAGGTGGGCGAACTGGTCTGCACGCAGCCCATGCCGTCGATGCCGCTGTACTTCTGGAACGACCCGGGCGGCCAACGCTACGCCGACAGCTATTTCGACATGTATCCCGGCATCTGGCGGCATGGCGACTGGATCCGCATCACCCCGCGTGGTGGCGCCATCATCTACGGCCGCAGCGACGCCACCATCAACCGCCACGGCATCCGCATGGGCACGGCCGAGCTCTACCGCGCGGTGGAGGTGCAGCCCGAGGTGTTGGACTGCCTGGTCGTCGACCTCGAATACCTGGGCCGCGACAGCTATATGCCGCTGTTCGTGGTGCTGCGCGAGGGCCTGCTGCTGGACGCGGTGCTGACGCAGCGGCTGCGGCTGGCCATCCGCGAGGCGCTGTCGGCGCGGCATGTGCCCAACGAGATCTTCCAGGTCGAGGCCATCCCGCGTACCCTGTCGGGCAAGAAGATGGAATTGCCGGTGAAGAAGCTGCTGATGGGCGCCGACCCGGCCGGGGTCTTCAACCGCGACGCAATGGCCAACGCGCAGGTGGTGGACTGGTTCGTGGCCTTTGCACAGCGGCGGGCGCAGGCCCAGGGCCCGGCCTGATACCGGTCGGCCGCGGCTGCCCCAGAAACTTTGGGGCCATCGGGCAGCGTCTCGTCATCGTCATCACATGCTGATAACGTTTGTTCCAGTTCAAGGCATGGTGGCCGGCAGCGACCCGCCAGCCCACCGCCGTTCCGCCCTCAAGGAGACCCTGCTTGGACATGCGCAAGTTGCTCGCACCGGCCCTGGCGCTGGTGCTGCTGGCCGGTGTGGGCGGCGGCATCTGGACCTCCAACCACCGCGTGCTGGACGAGAAGACCGCGCAGCAGAACGCCAAACTCGAGGCTGTGCGCAAGGTCAGCGTGCGCGGCCTCATCGGTTCGGAGAAGGAAGCCTATTTTGCCGACCCCCGGGTCGTGCAGGCGCTGGCGGCCCAGGGCATCACCGTCACGGTGGAAAAGGCCGGATCGCGCGCCATCGCCGCGCGCTTTGACGCCAGCCTCTACGACTTCGGCTTCCCCTCGGGCGCTCCAGCGGCGGTGCAACTCAAGGCGCAGGCCAAGGCTGCGGCGGTCTTCAACCCCTTCTACACGCCGATGGTCTTCGCCAGCTGGCGGCCCATAGCCGACATCCTGGTGGCCAATGGCCTGGCCGAGCGCCAGGGCGAGATCTACTACGTGGTCGATCTGCCGGGCCTGATGACCCTGGTGGAAAAAGGCAGCCGCTGGCGCGAATTGAAGCAGAGCCAGGCCTTCGCCACCAGCAAGGCCGTCCTCATCAACTCCACCGACGTGCGCACCTCGAACAGCGCGGCCATGTACCTGGCACTGGCCAGCTACCTGGCCAACGGCCAGCAGATCGTGCAGAGCCAGGACGACGTCGACCGCGTGCTGCCCCGCGTGACGCCGCTGTTCCTGCGCCAGGGCTTCCAGGAGCAGTCATCGGCCGGCCCTTTCGAGGACTATCTGGCGCTGGGCATGGGCAAGGCGCCCTTGTTGATGGCTTACGAGTCGCAGCTCATCGAGTTCTGGCTCAAGCACCCCGACAAGCTCAAGGGCAAGGACGGCAGCGAGATGGTGGTGATGTACCCCAAGCCCACCGTCTATTCCAAGCATGTGCTGGTGCCCTACACACCGGCCGGCATCCGCCTGGGCACGGTGCTGGAAAACGACCCGGCGCTGCGCGCCCTGGCCCACGAGTACGGCTACCGCACGGGGGGCGACGAACGCGGCCCGGCGCTGTGGGCCCGGCGCGGCATCGTGGTGCCGGACGTGCTCGTCGATGTCATCGACCCGCCCAGCCCCGAGTGGCTGGAACGCATGACCGTGGCCATCGAGGCCCGTTTCAAGTGAGGACCCTGGCATGAACACTCCGCTCTCCCCCACCACCCCCACCGAACTGACGCCGCCGGCGGCCTTCATGCTGGAGCCGCCGGCCCCCGTGGCGGCCGTGCCCGTGGAATCGGCCAGCGGACGCGTGCGCCTGAAGGCCGATGACGTCAGCGCGCTGGACGCCCAGGTGCGTCAGTTCATCGACGACATCACCCAGCACGACAGCCAGACCCCGCAGTTCAAGGCCGCCGTGGAACGCATCCACAGCATGGGCGTGAAGGACATCGAGGCCTCGGCCGCGGTGTCCAACCGCATGCTCGACCGCCCGGTCAAGTCGCTGGACAACGGCCTCTTCGACAAGGGCGCCGAAATCGGCAAAGGGCTCATCGACCTGCGCCGCCAGATCGAGGCGCTGGATCCGAGCCGCCAGGGCGACCTGTTCTCGACGCGCAAGCTGCTGGGCATCATCCCCATGGGCAGCAAGCTGGTCGACTACTTCGACAAGTACCAGAGCAGCCAGACCCACCTGAACGCCATCATCGAGTCGCTCAAGCGCGGCAAGGACGAGCTGCTGCGCGACAACGCGGCCATCGAAGGGGAGAAGGCCAACCTGTGGGACCTGATGGAGCGCCTGGAGAAGTACATCCACATCGGCAAGAAGCTCGACAGCGAGCTCGACAGCCGGGCCCGGGCGCTGGAAGCCGGCGACCCGGAAAAGGCCCGCGTCGTGCGCGAGGAAATGCTGTTCTACACGCGCCAGAAGATGACCGACCTGCTGACGCAGATGGCCGTCAACATCCAGGGCTACCTGGCGCTGGACCTGATCCGCAAGAACAACCTGGAACTGATGAAGGGCGTGGACCGCGCCACCACCACCACCGTGTCGGCGCTGCGCACCGCCGTCATCGTGGCCCAGGCCCTGGCCAACCAGAAGCTGGTGCTGGACCAGATCAGCGCGCTCAACACCACCACTGGCAATCTGATAGCCAGCACCAGCGAGATGCTGCGCGACCAGAGCACCGCCATCCACCAGCAGGCGGCCGCCAGCACCATCGACATCGCCCAGCTGCAGCGGGCCTTTGCCAACATCTACCAGAGCATGGACGCCATCGCCGACTTCAAGACCAAGGCCTTGGGCTCGATGCAGATCACGGTGGACACCCTGAGCAGCGAACTGGCCAAGTCACGCACCTACCTGGACCGCGTGCGGCGCCAGGAGAGCGCGCAGGCCCTGGGCCTGGACGACAGCCAGGCGGTGCGCCTGTGAAAGGCGCTCCCGGTGCGCCGTGGCGCCGGGGCCTGCAAGCCGGCCTGCTGCGTGCCGCGACGGGCGCCGCACTGGCGCTGGCGCTGGTTCTGACGGCCTGCGGCAAGAAGACCGAGGCACCGCCGCCCCAGGCACCACCGGTGGCGCCCTTCAAGGTGCTGGCGGGCTCTGAACTGCGCGACATGGAAGCGGCCCTGAAGGCGGCGGCGGCGGCCGTCGGCGTGGACTTGCAAGTCAGCTATGCCGGCACGCTGGACATCGTCGAGCGCGTCAACGCCGGCGAGGCCTTCGACGCCATCCTGCCGGCCCACGGCGCCTACCCGGCACTGGCCTTGGCCAGGCCGCCGCTGGCGCGCGAAAAGCTCTTCTACTCGCGCGTGGCCCTGGGCGTGAAGCAGGCCCGGGCGCAAAGCCTGGGCTGGACCACGCAAGCGCCGAGCTGGTCCGAGATCGCCCAGGCCGCGGGCGCGGGTAAGCTGCGCTATGCCATGACCAACCCGACCAGCAGCAACACCGGCATGAGCGCACTCTTCGCCGTGGCTTCGGCGGTCGCCGGCAAGACCGAGGACCTGACGGCCGAGGAGGTCGACACCGCCGTGCTGAAGTCTTTCCTCTCGGGCCAGAAGCTCACCGCCGGCAGTTCGGGCTGGCTGGCCGAAGCCTTCATCAAGGCGCCGGCCGAGCTGGACGCGATGGTCAACTACGAGGCGGTGATCCTGCGCGCCAACGACAAGCTGGCGGCGACGGACCAGCTGACGCTGATCTACCCCAAGGACGGCGTGATCTCGGCCGACTACCCGCTGATGCTGCTGGCCGAAGCCCGGCGGGCCGACTACACGCGGCTGGTCGGCGCCATCAAGTCCGGCGAGGTGCAGCGCAAGCTGAGCCAGCAGGACTTCGTCCGACCGTCGGTGCCCGACGTGCCACTGGCTGCCGGCCTGCCCGCCACGGCCGTCGTCGAGCTGAGCTTTCCCAACCGGCTGGCGGTGATCGACGCCGTGCTCGGTGCCTACCAGGGTGTGTGGCGGCGGCCCGCGACTTCGATCTTCGTGCTGGACGTCAGCGGCTCGATGAAGGGTGACCGGCTGGAGGGCATGCGCGCGGCGCTGAAGATCCTGGCCGGCGCCGGCGCCGACGGCGGCAGCGCCAGCGCTCGCTACACCCGCTTCCAGAGCCGCGAGAACGTGCTGCTGATCGCTTTCTCCGACCGCGTGGAGCCGGCCGTGCGGATCAGCTTCGGGCCCCAGAACCTGGACACCGCGCGACAGCAGGTGCTGGATTACGCCGATGCACTGCACGTCAAGGGCGGCACAGGCATCTATGCCGCGCTGCTGCAGGCCCAGGCGCTGGCCGCCGAGGAGCGGCAGCGCGAGCCTGAACGCTATGTCAGCGTGGTGCTGCTGACCGACGGCGAAAACACCACCGGGCCGGATCTGGCGGGCTTCAAGTCCGGCCTGAGCGCCGGCGTGCCGGCGCGCGTCTTTCCCATCCTGTTCGGCGAAGCCAGCAACGCCGAGATGACCGAGCTGGCGCAGTTCACCGGCGGTCGCGTCTTCGACGGGCGCAAGACCGCGCTGAGCCTGGTCTTCAAGGACATCCGCGGTTACCAATGAACGAGCTTGCGACCACCCGCCGGCCGCTGTCGCTGCGGCTGATGCTTTTTCTGTACGGCAACGCCAACATCGCCGGTTGCGCGCTGGCGCTGGCCGGACCGGCGCTGCTCTTCGCCGGCTTGATCGGGCCGGGCTGGTTGCTCATCACCGCCGGGCTTTACGGTGTCGGCTGGCTGCTGGGCCGCAGCTGGGGCAGCGCGCCCGAGATCGAGCGCCGCATCGCGGACAGCCTGACCCTGGAAGAAACGCTGGAGCACCTGGGCCGGCTGGTGGCCGGCGCCCAGCCCCACCTGACGCCGGCGATGCGGGGCCATCTCGACAGCGTGAAGGCGTCCGTCGCCGAAGTCCTGCCGCAGCTGGTGGATGCGCGCAGCGCCGGCGGGGCCGACAGCGACCTCTACACCGTGCGCGAAACGGTCTTGCGCTACCTGCCCGAAACGCTCGCCAACTACCTGGCGCTGCCACCCGTGTTCCGCACCACCCATGTGCTGAAAGACGGCAAGACCGCGCGCCAGCTGCTCGGCGAGCAACTGGCGCTGCTGGACGACAAGCTGCACGAGATCGTGGCCAACGTGGCCCGAGCCGATGCGCAGGCCCTGCTGAGCAACGGCCGCTTCCTGGAGATGAAGTTCAGCCAGCCCGATTTCCTCGCCCCTTGAGCCATCCGAACCACCCATGGCCCGCACCATCATCGACCTACCCGAAGACCAGTTGCGCGAGATCGACGCGCTGTGCCAGTTGCTGGGCATCTCGCGCGCCGAAGCCGTGCGGAGGGCGCTGCGCGACTACGCCCAGCGCAATGGGCACGTCAAGACCGACGCCTTTGGACTGTGGAAGACCGAGGCCCCGCGTCGGCAGGACGCGCCATGAAGAGCGCCCTGGTCGACACCGGCCTGCTGCTGGACTACCTGAACGGCGACCGGCGCGCCGGCAAGGCGCTGGACGCCTGCAGCCACCGTTCGATCAGCGTGGTCACCTGGCTGGAGCTGATGGCGCACTGCCCACCGGCCTACGCCGACCCGACGCGCGGCTTCCTGCGGACCTTCGAGCGGCTGTCGATCAGCGAAGGCATCGCCGACGAGGCCTTGCGCCTGGTGCAGCGCAAACCCGGCTTGGCCATGCCGCGTGCGCTGACCTGGGCCACCGCCAGCGTGAACCAGCTCACCTACCTGACCTGTGACCCGTCGCACGTCAACTTGAAGACCGACAACGGCGTGCAGCTGGTCTATCGCGGCAGCCCGCAAGCAGCCTGAGTCTGCTTGCGCGGCCGTTTGAGGCCTCAGCCGCGCGCTGCCTTCTCCGCCGCCAACCGCGGCAGCCACTTCTTCTTCCACAGGTCCCAGCTGCGGATGTACTCCTGCCAGACCACGTTGGCAGCGACCTCGCTGTCGTCCATGTAGACCACCGCGTCGTCGCGGTAGCCGGTCATGGCCATGGCCTGGAACTGCATCTTGGCGTTGTGGTCGAGGTAGACCGTGCGGCCGACGGCGATCTGGATCTTCTCGCCGACCACCACCGAGCCGTGGCCGCGCATCAAGGCCGCCGGGTGCTGGCCCAGCTTGGCCGCCAGCGAAGCGCCCATCGTGCTGTTGCGCACCAGCATGTCGCTGCCGGCCTGCGATTCCCGGATGTCCCAGTTCGGGATGCCCAGGCCGATGAAGGCCGCCATGTGGAAGATGGGCCGCAGCTGGCAGTCTGTGCAGCTGAAAGGCACCACCGAATGCGAGTGGTTGTGGACGATGGCCATCACGTCGGGCCGGGCCTTGTAGATCTCGCCGTGGATGTAGCGCTCGTTGTAGCCGGGCGGGCTGTTCGGGTTCACCGGGCGGCTGTCCAGGTCGTATTCGAGCAGATCGCTTTCGGTGATCAACTCGGGCGCCACCTGGCGCGACATGAAATAGCGGTTGGGGTCGGTTTCAGAACGCGCGCTGACGTGGCCGTAGGCGTCGATGACGCCGGCTTCCACGCACACACGGCTGGCGATGACCAGGTCTTCATGAAAGCTCATGCGGCATCTTTCGGTGGGGTTGTCATTCGGTCTTGATGTGGGCGCTGGCCACCAGCTTGGTCCAGCGCGCGATGTCCTGCGTCACCAATTGCTGCAGGCGGTCTGGCGCGCCGCCGGCCGGTGTCACGCCCTGCTTGGCCAGCGCTTCGCGGACGTCGGGCAGGCGCAGCAGGGCGTTGAGTTCGGTGTTGATCTTGGCCACCACCTCGGGCGGCGTGCCGGCCGGCGCCATCACGCCGTACCAGGTGTCGACGACCAGGCTGGACAGGCCCAGTTCTTTCAGCGTCGGCACGGCCGGGAAGGCCGGCGAGCGTTCCTCGCTCATCACCGCCAGCATGCGCAGCTTGCCGCCGCTGATCAGCGCACCGGCGGTCTGCAGCGACGACACACTGGCCTGCACATGGCCGCCGATGACGTCGGTCAGCGCGCCGGACGAGCCCTTGTAGGGCACGTGGACCAGCTTGGTGCCGGTCTCCTGCATGAAGAGTTCCATCGCCAGGTGCTGCACGCCGCCGCCGCCGGGCGTGCTGTAGTCCATCTTGCCGGGCCTGGACTTGGCCAGATCGACGAATTCCTTCAGCGTCTTGGCCTCCACCGTCGGCGACACCACCACGGCCATCGCACTGGTGCCCAGCAGCAGCACGGGCGCGAAGCTCTTCACCGGATCGAAGGGCAACTTGGGGCGGATGGCCGGCACCGTGGAATGCGAGGTGGCGGTGAACATCAACGTGTGGCCGTCGGGCGTGGCCTTGGCCACCGCGTCGCTGCCGATGACGCCAGCCGCACCGGCGCGGTTGTCGACCACCACCGCCACGCCCCAGCGTTCGCTGAGCTTGGCGCCCAGCAGGCGGGCGAGCGCGTCGGCGGTGGTGCCGGTGCTGTAAGGCACGATGATGGTGATGGGCTTGCTGGGGTAGCTGCCGCCCTGGGCCAGCGCAGGGCCCGACGTGAGCCAGCCCAGCGCCGCCAGGGTGGCCCCGGCTGCCAGCAGCATGCGTCGGGTGGACAGGCGTTTCGGCATCTTTACTCCTGAATGGGCCGTCAGCGAACCCGGGTTTTCATACGTTCTGTCATGCGGAACGTCGGTCCATTGTGAAGAATTCGGCGTAAAATGCAACCCCGGTAAACGTGAGGTTCCAGCTTGAAGATCACCCGCTTTGACAATGGCCAGATTGGTCTCGTGATCGACGATCGCATCGTCGATGTCTCGGATGTGCTGGACGACGATGTCCATGCCTGGCTGCCGGTGGCGATGAACCGGCTGATCGCCGACTTCGCACGCTTGCGCCCCGCGCTGGAGGCTGCAGCGCAGCGCCCCGGCGTGCCGCTGGCCAGCGTGACCCTGCGCACCCCAGTGCCGGCCGCCAGCAAGGTCATCGCCTACCCCATCAACTACCACGACCACGGTATCGAGATGGGCCGCGAACTGCGCGCCACCAACCTGGGCTTCTTCCTCAAGCCGCCGTCGTCGCTGTGCGGCGCGGGCGACGACATCGTGCTGCCCTACCTGCCCGACCGCCGCATCGACCACGAGTGCGAGCTGGGCATCGTCATCGGCACCCGCTGCCGCGACGTGAAGCGCGAAGACTGGGCCTCGGTGATCTTTGGCTACTCCTGCCTGATGGACATCGTGGTGCGCGGCAAGGAAGAGCGCGTGGCCCGCAAGGCCTACGACAGCTTCTGCCCGGTGGGCCCGTGGATCATGACCGCCGACGAGCTGGGCGACCCCAACGCGCTGCAGGGCCGGCTGTGGGTCAACGACGAACTGCGCCAGGACTCCAACACCCGCGACCTGGTGCTGGACATCCCCGGCATGATCGAAGTGGCCTCGCACATCATGACGCTGGAGCCCGGCGACATCATCGCCTGCGGCACGCCGGCCGGGGTCGGTCCGATCAAGCAGGGCGACGTGGTGCGCATCGAATTCGAGCGCATCGGCGGCATGACCATGAAGGTCGTGCAGAGCGACGGCGGCCGGGCGTCCATCTTCATCCCGCCGCCGCAATGAGTTCCGACGCGGCAGCGGCCGGCGCGGCCGCATCGGCGGCAGCGGCCTCAGTGGCCTTGACCGCGTTCTCGGCCGACATCTCCCGCTTCGATCTGTCGCCGCTGTGGGAACGCAAGGCCCGCCTGGTGCCGGGTTCGGACTGCGTGCCGGCCTTCTGGCCTTACGCGCAGATGCGCCCGTTGCTGGACCACAGCGCCGCGCTGATCACCAAGAAGCAGGCCGAGCGCCGCGTGCTGGTGATGGAGAACCCCGCGCTGCGTGGCACGTCCTTCATCACGAATTCGCTCTACGCGGGTTTGCAGATCATCCTGCCGGGCGAGGTCGCGCCGTCGCACCGCCACACGCCCGCCGCCCTGCGCTTCGTCGTCGAAGGCGAGGGCGCCTACCTGGCCGTCGCCGGCGAACGCATCGCGATAGGGCCCGGCGATTTCGTCATCACCCCGCCCTGGGCCTGGCACGACCACGGCAACCTGGGCCAAGGCCCGGTGGTCTGGCTGGACGGGCTGGACACGCCCTTCGCGCAACTGCTGGGCGCGCACTTCCGCGAGAACCACCCGGACGAGAAGCACCCGGTGGTGGCGGCGCAGAACAGCCCCCTGGTCTTCCGCTTCGACGACACCTGTGCGCGGTTGCAGGCGATGGCCCATGCGGCCCCCGACCCGGTGCACGGCCACCGTCTGCGCTACGGCCACCCGGCCACCGGCGCGCACGCCTTCCGCACCATGTCGGCCTGCATGCAGTGGCTGCCGGCCGGCTTTCGCGGCCAGCCTTACCGCAGCACGGAGAGCCAGGTTTTCAACCTCGCACAAGGCCGCTGCCGCATCGAGACCGACGGCCGCGTGCACGACGTTCAGCCGCACGACAGCTTCGTGGTGCCGCCCTGGGAGCCTTACCGCCTGGAGGCCGATGTGGACAGCCACCTGTTCAGCTTTTCCGACCGCGCGGCACAGGAAGCCCTGGGCTACTGGCGCGAAGAACCGCTCTGAAAACTGCCCCGATGAAGCCCGAATTCGTCATCCACGACCCGGCGAACCACGACTTCCAGGTCAACCGGCGCGCGCTGGTCGACCCGGTGGTTTTCGAAGCCGAGATGCGCCGCATCTTCGACACGTGCTGGCTCTATGTCGGCCACGAATCGGAAGTGCGCGAAGCGGGTGACTTCAAGACGCGCGACGTTTGCGGCCGGCCGATCATCTTCTGCCGCGACTCCAAGGGCGAAATCCGCACCTACCTGAACGTCTGCCGCCACCGCGGCGCCATCGTCTGCCGCGAGCCCGAAGGCAACGCCAAGGGCTTTTTCTGCTTCTATCACGGCTGGTCCTACAACCGCGACGGCGAACTCGACGGCGTGCCCGGTGCCGCCAGCTACCCGCCCAGCTTCGACCGCTGCAAGCTCGGCCTGGCCGAACCGCCGCACGTGGCCAGCTACCAGGGTTTCGTCTTTCTGTCCTTCAACCCGAATGCGCAGCCGCTGGTCGACTACCTGGCCGGCGCCAAGGAATACCTCGACCTGATCGTCGACCAGTCGCCGACGCGCCGCATGGAAGTCATCCGCGGCACGCAGGAATACGACATGAAGGCCAACTGGAAGCTGCTGGTGGAGAACAGCTTCGACGACTACCACCTGATGACCACCCACAGCACCTGGCTGAACTACATGAAGCGCTCGGGGGTGGAGATCAAGCGGCCCGACAAGACCCAGGTCGGCGCCACCATGCCGGCGCACGGCATCGGCAAGGCGCTGGGCAACGGCCATGCGGTCATCGACAACATCAACTTCCGCGGCCGGCCGGTGGCCAAGTGGATCCCGCTCTACGGTGAAGCCGCCAGGCCCGAGATCGAGCGCATCCGCGCCGAACTGTTCGAGCGCCTGGGCGAGGCGCGCGCCACGCGCGTGGCCGACACCAACCGCAACCTGGTGATCTTCCCCAATCTGGTGATCAACGACGGCTCGTCGGTCACCATCCGCAGCTTCCAGCCGCGCGCCGCCAACCTGATGCAGGTGCGCGCCTGGGCGCTAGGCCCGGTGGAGGAAACGCCGGTCGCGCGGACCGTCCGGCTGGACAGCTTCCTGACCTTCTACGGCCCCGGCGGCTTCGCCACGCCCGACGACGTGGAAGCGCTGGAATCGGTGCAGCAAGGCCTGGCCTCGTGGCGCGAAGTGCCGTGGAGCGTGATGTCGCGCGGCATGGCCAAAGAGGGCGAGCAGCTCAACACGGATGAGCTGCACCTGCGGGCCTTCTGGCTGCAATGGGCCGAGTTGATGGGCGACGTGGCGGGGGACGTGGCATGAGCACGACGGCCCCGATCACCCGCGAGATCACACGCACCCAGGTCGAAGACTTCCTGTTCGAGGAAGCCGCTTTGCTGGACGCCTGGCGCCTGGACGACTGGCTGGCGCTGCTGACCGACGACGCCACCTACCGCGTGCCCAGCAACGACGCGCCCGAGTCGCAGCCGGCCGACGCGCTGTTCATGATCGCTGACGACATCCGCCGCATCCGCGAACGCGTGCTGCGCCTGAAAGACCGCAACGCCCACGCCGAATTCCCGCACTCGCGCACGCGGCGCCTCATCAGCAATGTGCGCATCACGGCGCGCGACAGGGGACTGATGGGCGACGAACTGCACATCGAGGCCAACTTCGTCGTCTACAGACACCGCCGCAACGCCGACATCCGCAGCTTCGTCGGCCAGTACCGCCACGTCTTGCGCGTCACACCCGAAGGCCTGCGGATCGCCCAGCGCAAAGCCGTGCTGGACGCCCACGAACTGGGCGACATGGGGCTGGTGAGTTTCATCCTCTGACCCGCGGCCGCGCCGCTGACCCAGAGGCCGGGGGCGACAGACCCGCCGGCCCGAACCGGAGACCGACATGAGCGACAAGGACACCCCCGAAGCACTGCCGCGCCGCGGCTTCCTCGGCGGCGTGCTGGCCAGCGGCGCGGCAGCCGCTGCCGCGTTGGCGCCCGCGGCCGCTGCCAGCGCGGCCGAACCGGCCGCCAAGCCGGCCGTGCTGCCGCCGTCGGCCCACGGCGCGGCCATGGAAGCCGGCATGCCGGCCGACCCGGCACGCATAGACGGCAAGCCGGGTTCGGACTTCATGGTCGACGTGATCAAGTCGCTGGACATCAAGTACCTGCCGTCGAACTGCGCGTCGAGCTTCCGCTCGCTGCACGAATCGCTGATCGACTACGGCGAAAACCGCATGCCGGAGTTCCTGACCTGCATGCACGAAGAGTCGGCCGTGGGCATGGCGCACGGCTACTTCAAGGCCTGCGGCAAGCCGCTGCTGACGCTGTGCCACGGCACCGTCGGCCTGCAGCACGCGTCGATGGCGCTGTACAACGCCTGGTGCGACCGCGTGCCGCTGATCATCGTCGGCGGCAACGACGCCGACGCCGCCTACCGCCCGCCCGGCGTGCCCACCTTCCACGCCGCGCAGGACATCAACGCGATGGTGCGCGACTACACCAAGTGGGACGACGCGCCCGTGTCGCTGCAGCACTTTTCGCAGAGCTTCGTGCGCGCTTACAAGATCGCCATGACGCCGCCCTACGGCCCGGTGGCGATCTCGCTGGACGCCGCGCTGCAGATGGCCCCGGTGCACCCCCATGGCGGGCAGCTGCCCTACATCCCGCGCTACGTGCCGACCAGCCCGCCACAGGGCGACAGCGGCGCGGTGAAGGAAGCAGCGAGCCTGCTGGCGGCGGCGGCCAACCCGGTCATCGTGGTCGACCGCGCCGCGCGCACACCCGAGGGCATCGCGCTGGTCGTGCAACTGGCCGAACTGCTGCAGGCCCGGGTCGTCGACCAGGGCAGCCGGATGAACTTCCCGCGCACCCACTACCTGTCCAGCGCTGCGGCGGCGGTGGCGAATGCCGACGTGATCATCGGCCTGGAGTTGGCCGACTTCTGGGCCACGGTCAACAGCTACACCGACAACGGCGAGAACGAAGGCCATGGCGTCAACGGCACGCGCATGCTGCCGACGGCCAAGCTGATCAGCATCAACTCGCGCGACCTGACCACCAAGGCCAACTACCAGGACTTCCAGCGCTTCCAGGTCATCGACGTGCAGATGGCTGCCGACGCGCAGGCCACACTGCCAGCGCTGATCGAGGCCGTGCGTTCGGCCCTTTCCAACGAACGCAAGGCGGTGATCGCGCAGCGTGCCGAACCCTTGAAAAAGGCCTACGCCGAAGCCCAACAGCGCACCCGGGCGGCGGCGGCCGTGGCCTGGAACGCCAGCCCCATCAGCACCGCGCGGCTGGTGATGGAAACCTTCGATGCCATCAAGCATCTGGACTGGTCGCTGGTGGCGTCCGAGGGCAACGTCAGCGACTGGCCCAACCGCCTGTGGCCGATGGAAAAGCACCACCACTGGCTGGGCCGTTCGGGCGGCTACGGCGTGGGCTACGGCGCGCCGGCGGCGGTGGGCGCGGCGCTGGCCAACAAGGACCTGGGGCGCTTCTCGGTGGCCATCCAGAGCGACGGCGACCTGATGTACGCGCCCGGCGTTTTGTGGACGGCGGCCAAGCACAAGATCCCGCTGCTGTCCGTCATGCACAACAACCGCGGCTACCACCAGGAGGTGATGCACGTGCAGCGCCTGGCCAACTTCCGCAACCGCAAGGTCAACAACGGCAGCGACATGGGGCCCATCGGCACCAGCATCGAAAACCCCGACATCGAATACCACCTGCTGGCCAAATCCATGGGCTGGTGGGCCAAGGGGCCGATCAAGGACCCGAACGAACTCAAGGCCGCGCTGAAGGAAGCGGTGGCCGTGGTGCAGTCGGGTCACCCCGCCCTGCTGAATGTGTGGACGCAGCCGCGTTGAACGAGGGCCCGACGATGAAACACCCCCTGCTCTGCCTGGCACTGATCCTTGCGGCCGGCACCGCGCACGCGCAATCCGCCGAAAAAGGCAAGGTCGCCTACATCCAGAACGGCTGCTGGCAATGCCACGGCTTCGAAGGCCAGGGCGGCCAGGCGGGCCTGCCGCTGGCGCCCAATGTCAAGCCGCTGGCCTACATCACGGCCTTCGTGCGCAACACGCGCGGGGCCATGCCGCCCTACAGCGAAAAAATCCTGCCCAACGCCGACCTGGCCGACATCCACGCCTACCTGCAAAGCCGGCCGGCTGCGCCGGACCCCAAGACCATCCCCCTGCTGAACTGATCGAAGACCCGCCATGCACATCCAACTGCCCGACCCCGCCTCCACCCGCCGCCCGGCGGCCGTGCCCTACAAGCGCATCGCCACCGAAGAAGCCTTCGCACCGCCCGAGATGCTGGACCTCTACCGCCGCATGTTCGAAGCGCCCGACGTCGACCCCGGCTTCAAGGGCCTGATGGGCTTCTACATGAGCAGCCCCAGCGACCGCGCGCAACACATCATGCGTTGCCTGACCGACATGGACGCGCTGCGCCTGCAGCACATGGACGATGCCGGCATCGCGATGCAGGTGCTGGCGCTGACCTCGCCCGGCGTGCAGTTCATGGACACCGCCACCGCCGTGTCCTTCTCGCGCACCGCCAACGACTACCTGGCCGACGCGATCCGCCGTCACCCGAGCCGCTTCGCCGGCATGCTGACCGTGGCGCCGCAAGACCCGGCGGCCGCTGCCAAGGAGATCGAGCGCGGCGTCACGCAACTCGGCATCCACTCGGTGGTGATCAATTCGCACACGAAAGGCGAGTACCTGTCCGACCCCAAGTTCTGGGACATCTTCGCCGCCGCCGAGGCGCACGACGCGCCGATCTACCTGCACCCGAATTCGCTGCCGGCCAACATGCTGCAGCCCTTCCAGGAATGCGGTCTGGACGGCGCCATCTACGGCTTCGGCATCGAGACCGGCCTGCACGCGATGCGCATAATCACCGCCGGTGTCTTCGACCGCTTCCCGAAGCTACGCATGGTCATCGGCCACATGGGCGAGGCCCTGCCCTTCTGGGCCTACCGGCTGGACTACATGCACCGCGCCACGGTCAAGAGCCAGCGCTACGCCAGCGTCAAGCCCATCCGCATGCAGCCCAGCGACTACCTGAAGCAGCATTTCTACGTCACCAACAGCGGCGTGGCCTGGGAACCGGCGGTGAAGTTCGTGCAGGACTTCATGGGCATGGACCGCGTCCTCTACGCGATGGACTACCCCTACCAGCATGCCGTCGATGAGGTCAGCATGATGGACAACATGGCGCTGTCGCCCGAGGACAAGCTGCGCTTCTTCCAGACCAACGCCGAGGCGGTGTTCAAGATCAAGGCTTGAACCGAGAGCGCCGCATCCGCGGCGCCATTTTCAGATCTGCACGCGGGTGCCCAACTCGACCACCGCGTTGTCGGGCAGCCTGAAGAATTCGGGGATACCGCCGGCGTTGCGGCTCATCGCCGCGAACAGCATCTCGCGCCAGTGCGCCATGCCGCTGCCCGGCGTCGGCACCACGGTTTCGCGGCTCAGGAAATAGGTCGTCTCGAAGACCGGGATGCGCAAGCCCAGGCGCTCCGCGGCGCGCAAGGCCAGCGGCACGTCGGGCGCGTCCATGAAGCCGAAACGCAGCGTCGCGCGCCAGAAGCCGGGGGCCATCTCCTGCACCACCAGGCGCTCGTTGGCGGCCACGAAGGGCACGTCGGCGAACAACACGGTGAGGATCACATTGGTCTCGTGCAGCACCTGGTTGTGCTTCAGGTTGTGCAGCAGGGCCTGCGGCACCGTGCCCGCGTTGGCGACCGCGTAGACGGCGGTGCGGGACACGCGGTGGATGCTGTCGGCGCTCAGGCTTTCGATGAAAGGCCGCAATTCCAGCCCTTCGCTCCTGATGCTGTCGATCAGCAGCGCACGGCCGCGCGACCAGGTGCTCATCACGACGAAGAGCAGCAGGCCCAAGGCCAGCGGGAACCAGCCACCGTCGAAGAACTTCACCGCGCAACCGGCCACCAGCAGGGCGTCCACGCAGAGGAAGAACAGCGTGGCCGCGCCGGCCAGCAGGGGGTGGATCTTCCAGCCGTCGCGGATGACGAACCAGGTCAGCACGGTGGTGATCATCATGGTCAGCGTGACCGCGATGCCATAAGCCGCGGCCAGTGCGGTGCTGCTGCCAAAGCCCAGCACCGCGGCCACCACGCCGGCCAGCAGCAGCCAGTTCACCGCCGGCACGTAGATCTGCCCGGCTTCGGCCGCCGAGGTGTAGCGCACCGCCATGCGCGGCAGGAAGCCGAGCTGCATGGCCTGCTTGGTCATCGAATAGGCGCCCGAGATCACGGCCTGCGAGGCGATGATGGCGGCCAGCGTGGCCAGCACCAGTGCCGGAATCAGCGCCGCCTGCGGAAAGAGGCGGTAAAAGGGGTTTTCGATGGCCGTCGGGTCGCGCGTCAGCAGCGCGCCCTGGCCCATGTAGTTCAGCGCCAGCGCCGGCAGCACCAGGCCCGTCCAGGCCAGCTGGATGGGCTTGCGGCCGAAGTGGCCCATGTCGGCGTAGAGCGCCTCGGCGCCGGTCAGTGCCAGCACGATGGCGCCCACCGCCGCGAACAGATGCCAGCCGCGCGTGGACAGAAATTCCCAGGCGTGGACCGGGTTCAAGGCCACCAGGATGGCCGGCGCCTGGACGATCTGCAGCACGCCCGTGACGGCCAGGGTGCCGAACCACAGCACGATCACCGGTCCGAAAAATTTGCCGACGAAACCGGTGCCCAGGCGCTGCACCATGAACAGGCCGACGATGACGGCCAGAGAGATCGGCACCACATAGGGCTTGAGCGCCGGGGTGGCGATCTCCAGCCCCTCCATCGCGCCCAGCACCGAGATGGCCGGCGTGATGACGCTGTCGCCATAGAACAGCGTGGCGCCGAAAACGCCCAGCAGCAGCAGGGCCTTGCGCAGCGCCGGCCGGTCTTTCACGGCCCGCGCGGCCAGCGCCGTCAGCGCCAGGCCGCCGCCTTCGCCATGGTTGTCGGCGCGCAGGATCAGCACCACGTATTTCAGCGTCACCACCAGCATCAGCGCCCAGAAGATCACCGACACCGCGCCGATCAGGTTGTGCGCGTTCAGCGCCACGCCGGTGGCCGGCAGGAAGATCTCCTTGACCGTGTACAGCGGGCTGGTGCCGATGTCGCCGTAGACGACGCCGATGGCGGCCAGGGTCAACGCGGCCAGACTCTGGCGCGCCGGGTGGGCCACCGGGGGCTGGGCGGTGATGGCGGGAAGGGTGGTGCTCATGAGGGTGGGCCGTGCCGTGACGATGCCCGCACGATGCCCGCTGGCGCATCAGGAACGCATATGGAAGCACCCGCGGTTCAGGGCTCGTCGCCTTCGGCCATGCGGTAGCCCACGCCGGGCTCGGTCAGCAGGACCTGCGGGTCGGCCGGCTCGGCCTCCAGCTTGGCGCGCAGCTGGCCCATGTACAGGCGCAGGTAGTGGGTATGGGCGGTGAACTCGGCGCCCCACACCTCGGCCAGCAGGGTGCGGTGCATCACCACCTGGCCGGCACTGCGCACCAGGCGCGCCAGCAGCTTGAATTCCGTGGGCGTGAGGTGCACCGCCTGCGCGTTCAGCGTGACGCGATGGGCCGCCAGGTCGACCACCAGCCCGGCCCGGGCGTAGTGCGTGATGGCCGGCTGCAGCGCCCTGCCACGGCGGCGCAGCGCCACCCGCATGCGGGCCAGCAACTCGCCCAGGCTGAACGGTTTGACCAGGTAGTCGTCAGCCCCGGCGTCGAGCAGGCTGATCTTCTGGCCGTCGCCGTCGCGCGCCGACAGCACCAGAACCGGCACGGCCTGGTCGCGGCGCAGGCGGTCGAGCAGCTCGGCGCCGTCGCCGTCCGGCAAGCCCAGGTCCAGCAGCACGAGGGCCGGCGGCTGCCCGCTGGCGGCGGCGTGGCTCCACAGGGCCAGCGCATCGGCCAGGCTGGCCGCCGCCAGCACGCGGTAGCCTTCCACCTCGAGCCCGGCGCGCAGGGTGCCGCGCAATTCGCGGTCGTCTTCCACCAGCAGCACGGTCAGCGTCATGGTGCAGCGGCGCCTTCGGCCAGCGGCCCGGTCGCCGGGCCCGGGGCGGCCGGGGCCGATGCCGGTTGTTCGGCCACTGGCAGCCGGCATTCGAAACTGGCGCCGCCGTGGCCGCGCAGGCGCAAGGCGAGTTCACCGCCATGGGCGTGGGCGATGGCGCGGCAGACGGCCAGGCCGACGCCGGCACCGCGGGCCGCGCTGGCGTCACCGCGCTGGAAGACCTCGAAGATGTGCTCGCGCAGGCCCGGCGCCACACCGGGGCCGCGGTCGCGCACCGCCAGCACCACGCTGCCCGGCAACTGGCGCACCCGGATTTCCACCGGCGCTTCGTCGCCGCCGTGCTTCAGCGCGTTGTCGACCAGGTTGTCCAGCAGTTGCACCAGCAACACGGCGTCGCAGCGCAGCAGCGGCAAGCCGGGCTCGACGCGGGCCCGCACGCGGCGCTGCGGGTCGCGCACGCGCACCCGGCGCAGCACCGCGCCGACCAGCTCTTCGGCCGATTCCCAGTCCATGCGCAGCACCAGACCTGGGGCATCCAGCCGCGCCAGTTGCAGGGTGTTGTCGGTCAGCCGGCTGAGCTGTTCGGCTTCGACCGCGATGCTGGTGGCCAGGCGCCGGCGCTGTTCGACGGACAGCCGGTCGGCCTGTTCCTGCAGCGCCGATGCGGCACCCAGTATGGTGGCCAGCGGCGTCCGGTAGTCGTGCGAGATGGCCGCCAGCAGCGTGTTGCGCAACTTGTGCGCCTGGGCTTCCTCGCGCGCCAGTCGCGTGGCGCGCGCGGCCTGCGCGCGGTGCAGCGCCTGGCCCATCTGGTCGCACAGGGCCTGGGCATGGGCGCGCAGCTCGTGGACCTCGTGCGCGTCGCTGGGCCAGCGGCCCAGCGCCAGGCAGGCCGCACCGGAACTGCCCTGACGCCCACCGCGGCTGTGCAGCGGCAGGTACCAGGCGCCCTGCTGTTCGTGGCGGCCGGTGCCGGGGCCGAAGGCGACACACTCGCGCAGGCACAGCCACAGACCGGCCTGCACGTCGGCGTCCACCGGGTCGGGCCCCAGGCGCAGCACGGCCAACTCGTCGTTGTCGGCTGGCAGGGCGCCTTTCAGCAACAACAGGGTAGCCTGGGCCGCGGGCCTTGTGTCGGGTTCGGCCAGGGCGAGCAGGGCCTGCTGCAAATGGGCGGACTGCTGCAGCGGTTCATCGGTGTCGCGCAGGGTCTCGCTCAGCACGCGCAAGGCTACAGCGCGGCGCGCCAGGCGGGTGCCCCGGTGGGCTTGCTGGCGCAGCCGCTGCAAGGCCCAGAGCAGGCTGGCGGCGCTGCCCAGCAGGGCGGCGGCGAGCAACCAGGGAAGCAGGCTGGCGGGGTTCATGCTAGGCGGGGGGGCGGGTGCGGGCGAACGGTGGGCGCCACTCGGCCGTCGAGGGTACCCTGCCGGCTGGACCGCGCCCTGATGCCAGGCTGACGCTCATGCGCAAAACGGGTGTCAATATTGACACCGGCGGCGTTGCGCACTGACATCGCGGGCGCCGTGCCTGCCTCTATGGTTGACCGACCGCCGGTGCGCCCTGCGCCCACGGCGGAAACAGACCGGAGGAAAAGATCCATGTTGCCGTCGACGATGTCCATTGCACCCGCTTCATCGGCCGCATCGGCCAGCCCTTTCCAACCCCGCGCGGTCAACGCGTCCCTGGACGCCTCGCTGACCTTGCTGCCCGGCGCCGAGTTGGCGATCCGCCTGTTGCGATCGCTGGACCATGTCGGCCGCGGCATGCTGCTGGTGGGCGCCGGTGGCCGCGTGCTGCATGCCAACCGCCTGGCCAGCCAGGCGCTGGCCGACGGGCACGCGCTGCAAATCTCGCAAGGCCGTCTGGGTGCCCACAGCCCCGACGACGCCCAGCGTCTGGCGGGCGCCCTGCAGGCCGCCATGCAGCGCGACCTGCGCCAACTGCTGCACCTGGGGCAAGGCGCGACCAGCGTGACCGTGGCGGTCCTGCCCATCGACGGTGAAGGCGGCGGCGCGGCCCTGGTGTCGATGGAGCAGCCGCGCCGCAAGCTGGACCTGGCGGTGCAGTGCTATGCCCGCCAGCACAGCCTGACCGGCGCAGAAACCGCGGTGCTGGAAGCCCTGCTCGGCGGGCTTTCGCCCAGCGCCGTGGCGCGGGCCAAACAGGTGGCCGTGTCCACCGTGCGCACGCAGATCAGCCAGCTGCGCCTGAAGACGGGTGCCCGCAGCATCCGCCAACTGCTGGACCGCGTGGCGGGCCTGCCGCCGATGATGGTGGTGGTGCAGTAGCGACGCCAGGCGCTGAGCACGCCGCCGGGCGGGCATTCACCACTTGGGCGGCAGCGGCCGCAGCAGGCGCCAGCGGCGCTCGTCCAGGCGCAAGTAGCCCCCCCGGGTCAGGTCGCCGATGAGCTTGGTCACCATGGTGCGCGAGCAGCCCACCTGCTGCGCCAGTTCGGTCTGCGTCAGGACCATCGGCATCCAGCGGCTGCCGTCAGGCTGGGCCACGGCGGTGTCGCGCAGCAACTGGGCGAAACGGCCGTAGGCGTCGTTCAGGGCCAGGTCGCGCGCCCGCACCGACAAGGCCCGCACCAGCCGCACGACCTTGCCCAGCAGCAGGAAGGTAATGTTGGGGTCCTGCGCGATGCAGGCGACCAGCGCCTCGCGGGTGACCACGCGGCAGACGCTGGCGGTCTCGACGACGACGCTGGCCGAACGGGGGCCGCCAGCCAGGCTCATCTCGCCCATGTACTCGCCCGGGCCGTAGTAGCCGAAGGTGAATTCCTGGCCTTCGGCGCTGGCCGAATAAGCGCGCAGGCGGCCACTGACGATGAAGTACAGCGTGCCCCCGGGGTCGCCTTCGTGCATCAGGATGGCGCCCTTGCGGTAGCGCCGCTCCACGCCGTGCAGCGCCACCACACGCAAGGCGTCAGGTAGCAGGTCCAGGCCGTTCTGGGTGATGGCGGTTTCAGATGCTGGGCTCATGTCGGCGCGGGCTGCTGCAGCCCGTGTAGTGCCGGGCGATTCTAGGCAGCAGCCTGGGCCGGGCTGGGGCGGCTGCCTAGAATCCGGCCAGCCCCGTCTCCGCGTCCGCCGCCATGAAGCCCGCCCTCAGCACCATTCACGAAGCCGCCTGCGGCTGCTGTGCCCTGCGTTCGCGGCGCTTATTCTCGCAGTGGGTGGCCGTGGGTGGCATGGAACTCAACGCCTTCTGCATGCCGGGCGGCAAGATCGCCTTCTACAGCGGCATTCTGAAGAGGTTGCAGCTCGACGACGACGAAGTCGCCGCCATCATGGGCCACGAGATGGCCCACGCCCTGCGCGAACACGCCCGTGAACGGATGGGCAAAGGTCTGGCCACGCGCGGTCTGATCGACATCGGCTCGGCGCTGCTGGGCCTGGGCCAGCTGGCACGCGGCGCCGCCGACCTGGGCGGGCAATTGCTGAGCCTGAAGTTCAGCCGCGACGACGAAACCGAGGCCGACATCGTGGGCATGGACCTGGCCGCCCGCGCCGGCTACGACCCGGCCGCCGGCGTCACGCTGTGGCAGAAGATGATGGCCGCCAACCAGGGCGCGCCGCCGCAGTGGCTGTCCACCCACCCGGCCAGCACGACACGCATCCAGGACATCCAGGCCAAGCTGCCCAAGGTGCAGCCGCTGTTCGACAAGGCCGCCAAGCCGACGCTGCGCTACGCGCCGTATCCGGCAGCCTGACAGCGTGCGCCACTTGCGACATTTGCGTCATTTGCGCTGCAGCCTGATCGCCAGCCTGGCCCTGGCCGCAGGGGCCGCGCATGCCGCCAGCAAGCCGCTGGTCTTCTGCGCCGACGCCAGCCCCGAAGGTTTCGACCCCAGCCTGTGGGACGCCGCCAGCACGGCCAACGCCACGCGGCCGATCTTCCAGGGGCTGGTGACCTTCAAGCGTGGCGGTGCGGAGATCATTCCCAGTCTGGCCACCGCCTGGACGGTGTCGCCCGACGCCCGCACCTTCACCTTCCAGCTGCGGCCGAATGTGGCTTTCCAGACCACGGCCTACTTCAAGCCGACGCGGCCTTTCAATGCCGACGATGTGGTCTTCACCTTCACCCGGCTGATCGACCCCGGGACGGCCTTCAACCGGGCGTTTCCGGCGACCTTCGTCTACCCGCAAAGCCTGGGGCTGGACAAGATGATTGCCGGCATCGACCGCCTGGGCGACCACGCAGTGCGCTTTCGCCTGCACCGGCCCAACGTCAATTTCCTGAGCTACTTCGCCGGCACCTACGCCGTCATCCATTCGGCCGAATACGCGGCGCAACTGCTGGCCCAGGGCCGGGCCAGCGCCATCAACAACCAGCCCGTGGGCACCGGGCCCTACCAGTTCAAGAGCTACCGCAAGGACGACGTGCTGCGCTACACCGCCCACCCCGGCTACTGGGGCGGCGTGCAGCGCACCGAGAAGCTGGTCTTCGCCATCAGCCGCGAAGCCAATGTGCGGGTGCAGAAACTGGCCCGCGGCGAATGCCATGTCGCAGCACCCATCCGCGACGTCGACATCAGCGCCCTGACCGGCCACCCGCAGGTGGTGGTGCAGAAGATCCAGGCGCTGAACATCAGCTACCTGTCCTTCAACATGAAACGCCCGCCCACCGACAACCGCGCCGTGCGCGAGGCGCTGGACATCGCGGTGGACCGCAACGCGCTGTTCAAGGTGCTGTTCCCGCGCGGCGACGCGATGCAGGCGGTGAGCGCCTTTCCGCCGGCCGTGCCCGGCTACGACAAGACGCTGAAGAACGACTACAACCCTGACCGCGCCCGATGGCTGCTGGCCCAGGCGGGGTATCCGAAGGGCCTGCAGATCGATCTGTGGGCCCTGCCCATCAGCCGCCCGACCAACCCCAACGGGCAGTTGATGGCGCAGATGATCCAGGCCGACTGGGCCAAGATCGGCGTGCAGGCGCACATCGTCACTTACGAATGGGGCGAGTACCTGAAGCGCGCCAACCAGGGCGAACACCACGTCTACATGAGCGGCTGGAGCACCGACGTGGCCGCCGCCGACGAGTTCCTGGCGCCCAACCTGACCTGCGCGTCCAGCCGCGGCGGCATCAAGTTCTGCAACGCCGAATTCGACGCCCTGGTCGAAGGCGCGCGCGCCGAGGTGGACGACACCCAACGCAACGCGCTGATCCAGCGTGCGCAGCAGATCTTCAAGCGCGAAAGGCCATGGATCACGATGGCCCACAGCGCCGTCTACATCCCGCTGCGCAAGGACGTGCAGGGCTTCGTCATGTCGCCCACCGGCGGCGTCGACTTCGAAGGCGTCTACCGGCGATGAACCCGGCCATGATCCCGGCCATCCGCGTCGAAGACATCGCCGCCGACCCGGCCTTCCGCCGCCTGGCCAGCCTGCGCGGCGTGCTGCACGCGCTGCGCTACGCCACCCGCAACAACTTCGCCGGCCGCGTGCTCTACGTCGGCATGGACTGCGCCTGGCTGCGCGCCGAGGCCGCCAGCGGCCTGGAGTCCGCCGCCGCCTGGCTCGCCGTGCGCCGCCCGGGCTGGCAACTGTTGGTGCTGGACGCCTTGCGCCCGCAGCGTGTGCAGGAAGCCATCTGGGCCGATGTGGCTGGCACCGATGCCGCGCTGTACTTCGCCAACCCCGAGCGCGGCTCCATCCACAGCTACGGCATGGCGGTGGACGTGACGCTGGTGGACGCGCTGGGCCGCGAGTCCGACATGGGCAGCGGCTTCGACGAGATGACGCTGGCCTCGCACCCCGCGCTGCATGCCGAACACCTGGCCAGCGGCCTGCTGACGCCGGCCCAGGTGGCCGAACGGCAATGCCTGGCCGATGCCATGGCCCACGGCGGCTTCCACGGCATCGCCACCGAGTGGTGGCACTTCGACCACGGCGACCGCAACCGCGTGCGGCGTGAACTGCCGCGCGTCGCCTGACCCCGACCGATCACCCCCGAGGCCCCGCCATGACCCCCACCCGCCGCCACTTCATCGCCGCCGCCGCGGCCACGGGCCTGGCCACCGCAGCGTCGGTCCAGCCGGCCGGCGCGGCACACGGTGCGCCGCGGCTGCCGGTGCTGCGCCCGCGCCGCCTGCAGCCCGGCGACACCATCGCCCTGGTCAACCCGTCGAACGCCGTCTTCGAACGACTGCCCTATGTGCTGGCCAGCGAGGCGCTGCAGGCCCTGGGCTTCAAGGTCAGGGAAGCGCCCAACCTGCGCGCCCGCTACGGCCCCTTTGCCGGCACCGACGCGCAGCGCGCCGCCGACGTGAATGCCATGTTCGCCGACCCCACGGTGCAGGGCATCCTGGCGTTGACCGGCGGCTCGGGCGCCAACCGCATCCTGCCGCTGCTGGACTACGGCCTGATCGCGCGCAACCCGAAATTCCTGGGCGGGTTTTCCGACGTCACCGCGCTGATCAACGCCGTCAACGCGCAGACCGGCCTGGTCACCTTCCACTGCCCGCTGGGCGTGTCGGAATGGAACGCCTTCAGCGTGAAATGGCTGCGCGGCGCGGTGCTGGAGGCCCAGGCGCAAACGCTGGCCAACGAGCCCGAAGCCGAAGACGCGCTGGCGCCGCGCAACAACCGCATCCAGACCCTGCGCGGCGGCCGCGCGCGCGGACCGCTGGTGGGCGGCAACCTGGCGGTGCTGAGCTCAATGGCCGGCTCGCCCTACTGGCCCTCGTTCGACGGCGCCATCCTGGTCCTCGAAGAGGTCAACGAGGCCATCTACCGCTGCGACCGCATGCTGTCCACGCTGAAGCTGGCCGGCGCGCTGGACCGCCTGGCCGGTGTCGTGCTGGGCGCTTTCACCAACTGCACGCCGGGCGACGGCAACTACGGCACGCTGACGCTGGACGAGGTCTTCGACGACTACTTCGTCAAGCCGCTGACAGTGCCCGTCTACAGCGGCGCGCTGTTCGGCCATATCAAGCGCAAGTTCACGCTGCCCATCGGGCTGACGGTGGAGATGGACGCCGACGCCGGAACCCTGCGCTACCTGCAGCCGGCCGTGGTCTGAGCGTTCAGGCGCTGCAGCCTGCGGCGCCGGCGCTCGCTGCGGCCAGCCCGATCCGATTCCTTCGTGGCCTGCAGCATCGGGATGAGGCCCGGCGCTCCAAGGTGCTTTCGGCCGTTGCGCGCCGCAAAAGGGAACGGTATAACGCGCCAAGTGTGGTGGTGGTTCAGCAACTCAACAGGGCGGTCGAGCCCGAGCGAGGACATTCATGAAGACCCGTATCGTTGTCGCGTTGGCCGTGACGGTCCTCTTGGGCGCTTGCGCGACCAGGGGCGGAGAAACCAGCGGCAAAGGGGGAACGGAAGAGGGTGTCGTCAGCGCCTCTTTCATCGCGCCGGTCAAGTGCGAAGTCGACGTCCTCATCGACAGTGACGAAGACATCGTCGTCTTGCACGAACCGGTGCACAGCAGACGCTGCCCCAGCTTGGCGGTCACCTGGAGGCTGCTCAAGCTGAAGCCGGGCGGGCCGGTCTACGCTTTTGATACACCCGGCGTGGTGTTCAACAAGCCGCCCTTGCCCTACCCGCTACCGACCTGCAGTGCGGGCACTTCGGCTCAGTACTACAAGTGCGTCTTCAGTGGCCGCACGAGCGAGACCTCCGGCTACACGATCTATCTCTTGAAGGATGGCGTGCCGTGGAAGAAGCTCGACCCGCACATGGTCAACGACTAAGCCACTCTGCTGTTGCCCGAATCGGCGCGCGCAGCGCCGGCTTGCCCTTGCAGCCAGTCGCGCGCCGCTTGCGCCGCCTGTTCGTGATCCCAGGCACAGGCTTCGGCCTTGGCCGCGGCGAAGGCCGACTCGCCCAGCGCCTGCTCGGCCCGTTGCCGCAGCGGTGACAGAAAGGCCCGGTCCGCCGGATCGACATACATCTGGATGTTCTGCGCGGCGGCATCGGCAGCTTCGGCGAAAAGGACGGCCGGGCGCCAGTCCTCTTGAACGGCAGCCAGGCCTGAAGTCACGGCCAGCACGCATTGGCCGGCCGACCGGGAATTCAACTGCGTGGCCAAGCCCTGCGCCTGGATCAGCAGATCGACCGCCTGCGCGCTCTGGCCGCGACCGGTCGCCACCATCGCCAGGTTGAGCAGGGCGATGGCCACGTTCTGCCCGTCCTGAAGCTCGCGGGCCAGCGCCAGGGCCTGCGTGTACAGGGGTGCGGCTTGCTCGAGTTCGCCGAAGCTGCGGCACAGCTGCGCCATGGCGTTGACCGCGGTGGCCAGTGCCCGCTTGTCCTGGCCCTGGCGCGCCAGTTCGAGACCGGCCTGCAGATGACGCCGTGCGCCCTCGTTGTCGGCCAGGCCGAGGGCGGTCATGCCCAGTTCCTGCAGAACCATCACCACCCGCGCACGGTCGCCCAACTCGCGCGCGATGGCCAGGGCCTCTTCCAGCGGGGGCAAGGCCTCGCTGTAGCGCCCCATGAAGTAGCAGACCTGCCCGACGGTGTGCAGCGCCCGGCAGCGTTCGATGGTGCTGCGCTCGGCACCCGGGCGGGCCAGCGCCTCCTTGGTGCCGCGGTACAGCAGCATCAGCAGGCCGCGGCTGTGCAGGTAGAGCTTCAGCGCGAACATCAGCCGCAAGCCCGTCTCGGCGCCCTGTTCAGCGTGGTCACACCAGCCGCGCGCCGCCAGGAAGTTCTCGCGCTCATGGTCGAGCCGCTGCAACCACAGGGCCTGGTCGGCCCCCGAGAGATGGGGCCGCGCCTCCTCGGCCAAAGCCAGGTAGCAGCCGAGATGGCGGTCGCGGGTGGCATCGCCTTCGCCAGCCACCTCCAGCCGTTCCAGTGCGTACTGGCGCATCGTTTCCAGCAGGCGGTAGCGCGTGCCGGCGTTCACCGCCGTGACGATGGACTTCTCGACCAGGCCGGCCAACAGCTCGAGCACCTCGGCAGCGGCGATCTCGCCACCCGCGACCACGGCCTCTGCGGCTTCCAGCGTCCAGCCGCCGGCAAACACGGCCAGCCGGCGGAAAACGACACACTCGGCCGGGCTGAGCAGGTCATGGCTCCAGTCGATCATCGTGCGCAGCGCCTGCTGGCGGGGCATGGCGCTGCGGTCACCGCGGACCAGCAGGCGGAAGCGGTCGTGCAGGCGCGCCGCGATGTTTTCGATCGACAGCACGCGCACCTTGGCGGCGGCCAGCTCGATGGCCAGGGGAATGCCGTCCAGGCAGCGGCAGATGTGGGCGATCTGCGGCGCGTTGTCCTGCGTCAGCCGAAAACCGGGCTGGGCCGATCGGGCGCGTTCGATGAACAGGCGCGTGGCCTCGGCACCGGCCAGGGTCGACGGCGTGGCCACGCTGGCGGCGTCCGGCAGGGTCATCACCGGAACGGAAAAAGTGATCTCGCCACCGATGCGCAGCGGCTCGCGGCTGCTGGCCATGATCGACACCTGCGGCGCGGCCGTCAGCAGCATGCGCGCCAGGTCGGCACAGGCCTGCATCAGGTGCTCGCAGTTGTCGAGCACGATCAGCTGCGGCGGGCCCTGCAGCGCCGCCAGCAAGGCCGCTTCCGGCGACTGGCTGATCGATTCCTTGACCCCCAGCACGTTGGCCACCGCTTGCGGCACCACCCGTGCATCGGACAGTGGCGCGAGTTCGACAAACCACACGCCCGCCGCGAAATGGCCCGCCGCCGCAGCGGCGGCCTGCAGCGACAGGCGGGTCTTGCCGATGCCACCCGGGCCGACCAGCGTGACCAGCCGGTGTTCGGACAGCAGGCGCTGCAAGGCGGCGATCTCGGCATCGCGCCCGACGAAGGACGACAGCGCCTGCGGCAGCGGGTGTTGCGCAAGGGGCGTGCCCTTGGCCGCCGCCGGCCTCGGCGCGGCACGCGTGGCCCACAGCTCGATCCCGAGCCTGGCGTGGTAGACGCCCACCGGTTTGTCGATGTTCTTCACCGCCTGTTCGCCGGCGTACTCGAAGGCCAACGGCAGGCGGCCGTCGACGAGGTCATGGATGGCCGCCGAGACGCACACGCCGCCCGGGTCACCCAGCGCCTGCAAACGCGCAGCGATGTTCACGCCATCGCCATACAGCGCGTTGTCCTGCTCCAGGACGTCGCCGACGTTCAGCCCGATACGCAGGCGCATGCGCCGCGATTCGGGTCGTGGCGCGTTGATCAGGCTGAGCTCCTGCTGCACCGCCACCGCAGCCCGCAAGGCCTCCAGGGCACTGGGCAGCTCGGCCAGCATCGAGTCGCCTGCGGTGTCGATCAGGCGGCCGCCGGAGGCCCGCACCTGTTGGGCCAGGACCTGTCGTGTCTGGACGATGTCGTTGAGCGTCGCGAGGTCGTCATCACGCATGAGGCGCGTATAGCCGACGACATCGGCACACAGTATCGCGGCGATCTTTCGGGTGGGCTGCACGTCAGCTTTCGGCCTGGGAGGCACCAAATCGGCCACGGCGGCACCGACGGTGAAATGAAGGACGAGTCAGGTAGCGCTGCATTCTGCACACCTTGCAGCGCCGTGCCCAAGCTATTCCTGCATTCGAAGCGCTGTCCAGCGGCCGGCTGCGCTGAACCGAAGGGTCAAGTCGGCCGATGGGCCGCGATGGCTGCCAGCGCCGCCTGCCTGGCCGCCTCGGGCAGGAAGGAATGCCGCGCCGCCTGCACCGCCATGGCCAGCAGATCGGGCTCGGTCAGCGGCGTCTGCGCCAGCAAAGCTGCCGCTTCGTCGCTCTGCGTGATGCAGCTGATCAGCCGGTTGTCGGTGTGGTAGCTCAGGCTCACACCGTGTTGCCACAGCGCGGTGATCGGATGCGCGGCCACCGACGGCGCTGCGCCGGTGTGGACATTGCTCGTCGGGCAGACCTCCAGGTGCAGGCCCATCTGCAGCACCTCGTCGACCAGATGGCGGCGCGCCGGGTCGTACAGCGCGTCGGCCAGACGCACGCCGTGGCCGATGCGCCGGGCGCCCAGGCGGCCGGCTTCGACGACGCGTTCGGCAGCGTCGGCCTCGCCGGCGTGCAGGGTCATGGCCAGACCGGCGTCGCGCACGACCCGCAGGGCTGCGGCGTGGTCACTGGGCGGGAAGCCGAATTCGGCGCCGGCCAAGTCGTAGCCCACGACGCCGCGGCCCTGGTAGGCCACGGCCAGCCGCGCGGCACGTTCGGTTTCGGCGGGCGGGTCGTGGCGCATGCCGCAGACGATCAAGCCGCTGGGCAGCGGGCTGCGCGCCAGGCCGGCCAGCAGCGCTTCCACGGCGGCTTCGCCGCCGACGCCGTAGCACTCGAAGAGCAGCGGCGCGATGCGGAATTCGGCCAGCACCGCGCCGTCGGCCCGGGCGTCTTCGGCGGCCTCGAAGGCCACGCGCTCCATCGCCGCCGGCGTGGCCATGGCGGACACGGTCAGCGCGAAGCCTTCCAGGTACTTGACCAGGCTGCCGGCGTGCGCATTGGCGTCGAACCAGGCGGCCAGCGCGGCTGCGTCGGGCGCCGGGCTGGCCAGGCCGCGCTGGCGCAGCAGGTCCAGCAGCGTGGCCACGCGCAGGCCGCCGTCCAGGTGTTCGTGCAGCAGCACCTTGGGCAGGGCGCGGGTGTCGGTGTCAGTGGTGGGGGTGCCGGTGTTCATCTGCTGCATGCTAGAGCGCAGCGAGGCGCGTTGTGACTCTTGCTATCCTGTCCGGCTCGTCTCTTGCCTGTATCGACACCCATGAAGCGCATTTTGCTGACCGCCAGCCTGGTCGCAGCCCAGGCCCAGACTCTGGCTTGGGCCGAGCCGGCCGTCATCTTCGACATGGGCGGCAAGTTCGACAAGTCCTTCAACCAGGCCGGCTACAACGGCGCCGAGAAGTGGAAGAAGGAGACCGGCAAGGCCTACCTGGAATTCGAGATCGCCAACCCGGCGCAGCGCGAACAGGCGCAGCGCCGCATGGCCGAACGCGGCGCCGACCCCATCGTGGGCATCGGCTTCAGCCAGGGCAGCGCCGCCGAGAAGGTGGCCAAGGACTTCCCGAAAACCAAGTTCGTCGTCATCGACGCCGAGGTCAAGCTGCCCAACGTGCAGAGCATCGTGTTCAAGGAACACGAAGGCAGTTTCCTGGTCGGCGTGATGGCCGCGATGGCCAGCAAGACCGGCAAGCTGGGCTTCGTCGGCGGCATGGACATTCCGCTGATCCGCAAGTTCGCCTGCGGCTACGAGCAGGGCGCCCGGTACGCCAACCCCAAGGCTGAAGTCACCACCAACATGACCGGCACCACGCCGCAGGCCTGGAACGATCCGGCACGCGGGGCTGAACTGGCCAAGTCGCAGTTCGCGTCGGGCGTGGACGTGGTCTTCGCGGCGGCCGGCGGCACCGGCATCGGCGTCTACCAGGCGGCCAAGGACGCCGGCAAGCTGGCCGTCGGCGTGGACAGCAACCAGAACCACCTGCAGCCCGGCACCATGCTGACCAGCATGGTCAAGCGCGTCGACGTGGCCGTCTACACGGCCTTCAAGGCGGTGACGCCGGGCCTGACCTCGCTGGGGCTGAAGGAAGGCGGGGTCGACGTGGCCATCGACGAGAACAACGCCAAGCTGGTGACGCCCGAGATGAAGAAGCGCGTCGATGCGGCGCGCGCCGACATCATCAGCGGCAAGATCAAGGTCATCGACTTCACCGTGGCGAACACCTGCAAGTGATGGGTGCCGCCGCCCCGGCGGTCGAGATGCGCCACATCGACAAGCGCTTCGGTGCGGTCCAGGCCAACCGCGCTGTGAACCTTCGTGTGGCCGCCGGCACGGTGCACGGCATCGTCGGCGAGAACGGCGCTGGCAAGAGCACGCTGATGTCCATCCTCTACGGCTTCTACCAGGCCGACAGCGGCGACATCGCCATCGAAGGCCAGCCCGCGCGCATCACCGGTTCCAGCGCCGCCATCGCGCTGGGCATCGGCATGGTTCACCAGCATTTCATGCTGGTCGACACGCTGAGCGCGCTGGACAACGTGATGCTGGGCGCCGAACCCGGCTGGCGCTTGCAGGCCGCCCGGGCCCAGTTGCGGGCGCAGCTCGAGGTGCTGATGCGCGAAACCGGTATGCAGGTCAGCCTAGACGCCCTCGTCAGCGAGTTGCCGGTGGGTGAACGGCAGCGGCTGGAGATCCTGAAAGCGCTGGTCCGCGGCGCGCGCATCCTGATCCTGGACGAGCCCACGGCGGTGCTGACGCCGCAGGAAACCGAGGCCTTGTTCGAGACCCTGCGCGGCTTGCGTGCCCGCGGCACCACCGTCCTGCTGATCACGCACAAGCTGAAGGAAATCATGGCCCTGTGCGACGCCGTGACGGTAATGCGCCAGGGCCAGGTGGTGCTCGATTGCGCCATCCAGGACACCAGCATCGACGGCCTGGCCGAAGCCATGGTGGGGCGCCGCGTGAACCTCGGCCGCGACGGCAAACGGGCGCAACCCGGCGCGGTGTTGATGGCTGCGCGCGGCCTGAACTGGACCGACGCCCTGGGTGTGGCGCGGCTGCGCGACGTCAGCCTGACGCTGCGCGCCGGCGAGATCGTCGGCGTGGCCGGGGTTGCGGGCAACGGCCAGAGCGAACTGCTGGACGTGCTGTCGGGCCTGCTGGCGCCGGCGCAGGGCCAGTTGCAGGTGGGTGAGGCGAGCTACACACCGGCGCGCTGGATGAGCACCCGCGTGGCGCGCGAGCGGCGCATCGCCCACGTGCCCGAGGACCGTCACCGCCGCGGCCTGGTGCTGCCCTTCGCGGCCTGGGAATCGGCGGTGCTGGGTTACCAGGCGCTGAAGCGCTACAGCCAGCGCGGCTGGATGCGCCGGCGGGCGATGCGCGAAGACACCGCCGCGATGCTGGATCGCTACGACGTGCGCCCGCGCAACCCCGATCTGCGCAGCAGCCAGTTCAGCGGTGGCAACCAGCAAAAGCTGGTGCTGGCGCGCGAGGCCCTGCACGAACCGCAGGTGCTGCTGGTCGGCCAGCCGACGCGCGGTGTCGACATCGGCGCCATCGAGTTCATCCACGGCCGCATCCGCGCGATGCGCGACGCCGGCGGCGCGGTGCTGGTGGTGTCCTCGGAACTCGACGAGATCCTGGCCCTGGCCGACCGCGTGGTGGTGATGAACGCCGGGCGCATCACGGGGGAATTGCCGATCGAACAATGCACCGAGTCCGCTTTGGGCCGCCTGATGGGGGGTGCTCATTGAGCGCCCAACCCGTCGAACTGCCGCGCTGGATGGACGTGGCCCTGCTGCCGGCCGTCAACCTGGCGCTGGCGCTGGTCGTGGCCGGCATCGTCGTCACGCTGGTCGGCTTCAACCCGCTGCAGGTGCTGACGCTGCTGGCCAAGGGCGCCTTGGGTTCCCAGGCCGGCATCAGCTACACGCTGTACTACGCCACCACCTTCATCTGCACCGGGCTGGCCGTGGCCGTGGCCTTTCATGGCGGGCTGTTCAACATCGGCGGCGAGGGCCAGGCCATCATGGGCGGGCTGGGCGCGGGCCTGGCCGCGCTGGCCTGGAGCGCGCAACTGCCGGCGGGGCTGATGCTGCCCGTCATGGTGCTGTCGGCCGCCCTCTTCGGCGGCCTGTGGGGCGCGGTGCCCGGCGCGCTGCAGGCCTGGCGGGGCAGCCACACGGTCATCACCACCATCATGTTCAATTTCATGGCCGCAGCGCTGCTCAGCTACCTGCTGGTCAACGGCCTGAAAGAGCCCGGCAACATGACGCCCGAGAGCCGCGCCTTCGCGCCCTCGGCCCACATGCCCGGCGTGCACGAAGCGCTGGCCGCGGTCGGCATCGACTGGCCGCGCACGCCGCTCAACCTGACGCTGCTGCTGGCCCTGGCCGCGGCACTGCTGTGCTACCTGGGCCTGTGGAAATCGCAGCCCGGCTACGCCCTACGGGCCGTGGGTCACGCGCCCGACGCCGCACTGTATGCCGGCCTGCAACCCAAGATGCTGATGGTCGTGGCCATGGCCACCTCGGGCGCGCTGGCCGGCCTGGTCGGCGTCAACGAGATCGCCGGTGTGCACGGCCGCCTGCTGCCCGACTTCGTGGCCGGCGCGGGCTTCGCTGGCATCGCGGTCAGCCTGATCGGCCGCAACCACCCGCTGGGCATCGTGCTGGCGTCCATTCTCTTCGGCGTGCTCTACCAGGGCGGCTCGGAGCTGGCCTTCGAGATCAACGGTTTTTCCCGCGACATGGTGTTCATGCTGCAGGGCCTGATCGTGCTGTTCGCGGGCGCGATGGCGCAGGTGGCGGCGCCGCTGGTGTTCAAGCTGTGGCGTTCGATGGGTGGAGGACGTGCCCGTGGATGAAGTGCTGATCGGCACCCTGATCGCCAGCACCTTGCGCGTGTCGGTGCCGCTGATCCTGTGCGCGCTGGCCGGCGTGATGTGCGAACGTTCGGGCGTCATCGACCTGGGGCTGGAAGGCAAGATGCTGATGACGGCCTTCGCCACCGCAGCGGTGGGCGTGGCCTCGGGCAGCCTGGTGCTGGCCCTGCTGGCGGCGCTGGCCGTCGGCGTGGCGCTGTCGATGCTGCACGGCTATGCCTGCGTCAGCCACCGCGGCGACCAGGTCGTGCTGGGCATGGCCATCACGATGACCGCTGCCGGCCTCAGCGTGGTGCTGGGCATCGCGGGGTTCGCGCAGGGCGGGCAGACGCCGCCGCTGCCCGAAGCGGTGCGGCTGGACCGCTGGTTCGTCGGCGCGGGTGATGTCGTGGCCCAACTGCCCTTCATCGGCAAGACCCTGGCGCTGGCCTTCTTCGGCCACAACCTGATGGTCTACGGCGCGCTGGCCCTGGTGGCGGGGGTGTGGTGGCTGCTCTACCGCACGCGCTTCGGCCTGCGCCTGCGCGCGGCCGGCGAGAACCCGACCATGGTCGACGCGGCCGGCGTCTCGGTGCAGGCGCTGCGCTACCAGGCGCTGGCCCTCAACGGCGTGCTCAGTGCGCTGGCCGGCGCCTACCTCGTGCTGGCGCAGAACCCCAGCTTCATCCCCAACATGACCGCCGGGCGCGGCTACATGGCGCTGTCCGCACTGATCTTCGGCAAGTGGCACCCGGTCGGCGCGCTGTGGGCCTGCCTGCTGTTCGGTTTTCTCGACGCCGTGTCCACCCGCCTGCAGGGCGTGCCGCTGCCGCTGGTGGGTGAAGTGCCGGTGCAGTTCATCCAGGCCTTACCTTACCTGCTGACCGTGGTGCTGCTGGCCGGTTTCATCGGCCGCGCGGTGGCGCCGGCGGCACTGGGCCGGCCGTATGTCAAGGAGCGATGACGTGCCCATAGCTGAACCGAACGCCGTGTTGATCGCCGCCGCCCGCGCGGCCCGCGAACAGGCCTATGCGCCGTATTCGCACTTCCAGGTCGGCGCGGCGGTGCAGGACGAGCAGGGCCGCATCCACCGCGGCGGCAACGTCGAGAACGCCGCCTACCCGCAGGGCTGGTGCGCCGAGGCCTCGGCCATCGCCGTGATGGTGGCTGCCGGTGGCCGGCGCATCGTGGCGGCGGCCGTCTGCGGCGTCGCCAATGAGCCCGTCACGCCCTGCGGTGGCTGCCGCCAGAAGCTGCGCGAATTCGCCGGTGACGACTGCCCGGTCTACATCACCGACCTGGAAGGCCTCCGCGCCACCCACACACTGAGGGACCTGCTGCCCAACAGCTTCGGCCCCAACCATTTGAAGACCACACCATGAACACCCTGATCGAATCCACCGTCGAGGTGCTGCGCCTGAGACTGGGCACGCAGCCGCCGAAGATCGCCGTGCTGCTGGGTTCCGGCTGGCACCCCTTTGCCGACCAGGTGCAGGGCGCTGTCGATGTGCCCTACGGCGACCTGCCGGCTTTCCCGGCGCTGGCCGTCAGCGGCCACAGCGGCGTGCTGCGCGTGGGCACCGTCGACGGCGTGGCCGTGGCCGTGCTGGGTGGCCGCAAGCACGCTTATGAAACCGGTGAAGCCGACGGCATGAAGGGCGCCATCCGCGCGCTGGCCGCCTGGGGCGTGACCGTGCTGCTGCAGACCAACGCCGCCGGCAGCCTGGACCCGGCCATGGCGCCGGGTTCGCTGATGCTGATCAGCGACCACCTGAACTTCAGCCAGCGCAGCCCCTTGACCGGCGAGCCCGGCAACGAGCGCTTCGTCGACATGCAGAACGCCTACGACGCCGCCTTGCGCGGCCAGGCCCGGGCGGCGGCGGCCGCGCTCGACACGCCGGTCTTCGAAGGCGTCTACGCCTGGTTCATGGGCCCGCAGTTCGAGACGCCGGCCGAGATCCGCATGTTCCGCCTGCTGGGTGGCAACGCGGTGGGCATGAGCACCGCGCCCGAGACCATCCTGGCGCGTCACGCCGGCATGAAGGTGCTGGCCATCTCGCTGATGACCAACATGGCCGCCGGCATGGCCGACGAGGCCTTGAGCCATGCCCACACCATGGCCACGGCTGCCGTGGCCAGCGAACGCGCCGTCGCCCTGCTGCGCGCCGTGGTGCAGAAGCTGGAGTCATGAAGCCCCCAAGCTCGCTGGCGCTCGCTACCCCCCAAGGGGGCCGTCCGCTAGCGGCCCGGCAAAGCCGGTTCCGCAGCGGGAAGCTGGGTCGAAGGACTGCATTGCTTGCCGCCGCCGCATGGGCCGTGCTCGCCGGCTGCGCCACGCCGCCCGCCCCGCAGCGCCCGCCGCTGAAGCTGACCGTCCTGCACACCAACGACCACCACGGCCGCTTCTGGCCGAATGCCGACGGCGAGTACGGCATGGCCGCGCGCAAGACCGCCATCGACCGCGTCCGTGCCGAGGTGACGGCGGGGGGCGGTCACACGCTGCTGCTGGACGGGGGCGACATCAACACCGGTGTGCCCGAAAGCTCGCTGCAGGACGCCGAGCCCGACTTCATCGGCATGAACCTGCTGGGCTACGACGCCAGCACCTTCGGCAACCACGAATTCGACAAGCCACGGGCCGTGCTGGCCCGGCAGCGGCAGTGGGCGACATTCGCCATGCTGTCGGCCAACATCTACACCAAGGCCGGCGAACGCTTTGCCGAGCCCTACCGCATCTTCGAGCGCGGCGGCTACAAGATCGCCGTGACGGGCCTGACCACGCCCGACACGCCGCAGCTGGTGCTGCCCGACAACGTGGCCGACATCGAATTCCGCAACCCGGCCGCCGAGGCCGCCAAGCTGCTGCCGGAACTGCGCGCCAAGGCCGACATGGTCATCGCCGCCACCCACATGGGGCACTACCCCGACGGCCAGCACGGCATCAACGCGCCAGGCGATGTGGAGATGGCGCGCAGCCTGCCGGCCGGCCAGGGCTTCGACCTGATCGTCGGCGGCCACAGCCACGACCCGGTGTGCATGCGGGCCGAGAACGTGCGCAACGAAGGCTACGTGCCCGGCGAACCCTGCCAGCCCGACCGCCAGAACGGCAGCTGGATCGTGCAGTCCAACCTCTGGGGCAAGTACCTGGGCCGCGCCGATTTCGTGATCGATGCCGGCCAGATCCGCCTCGTGGCCTACCAGCTGATCCCGATCAACCTGAAGCGCCGCGCGCCCGACGGCAGCAAGGTCACGGTGGGGCCGGCCCTGGCCGAAGACCCGGCCGTGCGCGCCGCGCTGCTGCCCTTCCAGGAACGCGGCCAGCAGGCGCTGACCCGGCCCGTGGGCGTGACGGTGGGCGTCTTCGACGGCGACAACGCGCGCGTTCGCAAGCAGCCGACCAGCCTGGGCACGCTGCTGGCGCGGGTGATGCTGGAGAAGACCGGGGCCGACCTGGCGGTGATGAATTCGGGCGGCATCCGCGACTCGCTGCCCGAAGGCCCCGTCAGCTACCGCGACCTGCTGAAAGTACAGCCCTTCGCCAACCGCCTGGCCGTGGTGCGGCTGACCGGCAGCGAACTGCTGCAATGGCTGCAGGTGGCCGCGAAGATGTCCAAGGGCGCCGGCGGCTACCCGCAGACCGCGGGCGTGCAGATGGTCATCGAGGGCACGACGCTGAAGCAAGCCCGCGTGCAGGGCCGCCTGATCGAGCCGCAGCGCGAGTACCGCCTGGCCCTCAACCACTTCACCGCCACCGGCGGTGACGGCTACCCCCGGCTGGTCGACCACCCGGGCTACCTCGACACCGGCTTTGTCGATGCCGAAGCGCTGCGCGAGTACATCGCCGCACGCAGCCCGGTCCAGGCCGCGGATTTCACCCCCCAGCCCGACGATGTTCAGCGCCAATGAGGTTTTCTTGAGTTCATGCCGATTGGCCGCCCGTGCCCTGCCCGCTGCCTTGCTGGCGGCACTGCTGGCGGGCTGTGCTGCGCCGCCGCCCATCCTGCCCGGCCCGCTGGCATTGCCGACCGCGCCGCTGCGCGTGCAGGTGCTGGCCATCAATGATTTCCACGGCCACCTGAAGGCCCCGCCGGGCGGCATCCAGGTCTTCGACCCCGCCGACCGCAGCCAGCGCATCACCGTGGCGGCCGGCGGCGCGGCAGCCCTGGCCAGCCTGGTCGACCGGCTGCGCGCGCAGAACCCGAACACGGCTTTCGTGGCGGCCGGCGACCTCGTCGGGGCCTCGCCGTTGCTGTCGTCGCTGTTCCACGACGAGCCGGCCATCGAGGCCATGAACGCGATGGGCCTGGACGCTGCGGCCCTGGGCAACCACGAACTCGACCAGGGCGTGGCCGAAGCGCAGCGCCTGCAGACCGGCGGTTGCCACCCGGTGGACGGCTGCAAGGGCCCGGCGCCCTATGCCGGCGCACGCTTCCCTTTCCTGGCCGCCAACACGCGCGTGCTGGCGACGGGCCAGACGCTGTTCCCGGCCTACACGGTGAAGCGTTTTGAAGGCATCCCGGTGGCCTTTGTCGGCGTCACCCTGAAAGGCACGGCCGGGATGCTCAAGCCCGCGAACACAGCGGGCCTGGTCTTCGACGACGAGGCCGACACCGTCAACGCCCTGGTACCCGAGCTGAAGCGCCAGGGTATCGAAGCCATCGTGCTGCTGATGCACGAGGGCGACATCCCCACCGGCGACTACAACGAATGCCCGGGCACCAGCGGCCCGCTGGCCGGCATCGTCAAGCGCCTGGACAAGGCCGTCGACGTGGTCGTCACCGGCCACTCGCACCGCGCCTACAACTGCGTGATGGACGGCCGCCCGGTCACCAGCGCCGGCCGCTGGGGCACGGTGGTGACGCAGATCGACCTGGTGCTGGACCGCCAGACCCGCGACGTGGTGTCGGCGCGGGCCGAAAACATCATCGCCCGCACCGCAAGCCAGGCGAGCCGAGAGTACCCACAGAACCCTGCGGCACTGGTGCCCGACAGCCGGGTGGCAGAACTGGTCAGCGCCTACGAGCAGCGGGTGCGACCGCTGGCCCAACGCCCGGTAGGCCGGCTGGGTGCCACTTTCGAGGCGCGCTCCGACGAGGCAGGCAACAACCCCGCCACGCTGCTGGTCGCCGACGCGCAACTGGCCGCCACGCGTGACGCCGGTGCCGAAGTCGCCTTCATGAATGCCACCGGCGTGCGCGCCGCCCTGGGCGAAGACCGCCGCTACGAGGTGGTCTACGAAGACGTGTTCGCGGTGCAGCCTTTCGGCAACCAGCTGATCACCGTGACCTTGACCGGCGCGCAGTTGCTGCAACTGCTGGAACGCCCCTTGGCCGCGGCGCGGCCACGGCCGGGCTTGCTGCATTCCAAGGGGCTGGTCTACACCTGGGACGCCAGCCGCCCGGCCGGCAAGCGTGTCGTGCCCGGCAGCCTGCAGTTGAACGGCAAGCCGGTGACGCCCGAACAGCGCGTGCGTGTCACCGCCAACGACTTCCTGGTCGACAGCAACGGTAGCCTCTTCGGCCAGGGCAGCGAACGGCAGGCCGGGGCAGTGGACGTCGAAGCGCTGGAGCAGTACATCCGCAGCCGCCCGGGCCTGGTGCCCGACAGCGCGCCGCGCATCACGCGGCTGAACTGAGCATGCTGCAGCCCGCCGAAGTCATCCGCGTCAAGCGCGACGGCGGCGCGCTGTCGGTGGCGCAGATCGCGGCTTTCGTGCAGGGCCTGGCGACCCAGGACGGCGAGGGCAACTGGGACAACAGCCAGGCCGGCGCGATGGCCATGGCCATCCTGCTGCGCGGCATGGACCGTGCCGAGACCGTCGCGCTGACGCGGGCGATGACGCAGTCCGGCGAGGTGCTGAGCTGGGCCGACACCGGGCTGCACGGCCCCATCCTCGACAAGCATTCGACCGGCGGCGTCGGCGACAAGGTCAGCCTGATGCTGGCGCCCATCGTCGCGGCCTGCGGTGGCGTGGTGCCGATGATCAGCGGCCGCGGTCTGGGCCACACCGGTGGCACGCTGGACAAGCTGGAAGCGCTGCCGGGCTACGGCGTCACGCCCGACCGCGCGCGGTTGCTGCGCACGCTGCGCGAGGCGGGCTGCGCGATCGTTGGCGCCTCCAGCACACTGGCGCCGGCCGACCGCCGTCTCTACGCCATCCGCGACGTCACCGCCACGGTGGAAAGCGTGCCGCTGATCACCGCCAGCATCCTGAGCAAGAAGCTGGCGGCCGGGCTGCAGGGCCTGGTGCTGGACGTCAAGGTGGGCAGCGGTGCCTTTGCGGCCACGGCGGACGGGGCGCGCGCGCTGGCCAGCAGCCTGGTGCAAGTGGCCTGCGCCGCCGGCCTGCCCACGCGGGCGCTGATCACCGACATGAACGCGGTGCTGGGCACCACCGCCGGCAATGCGCTGGAGTTGCAGGAAACGCTGGATTACCTGCTCGGCGTGGCCCGCGAGCCCCGCCTGCATGCCCTGACGCTGGCGCTGGCCGGCGAGTTGTTGCACCTGGGCGGCTTGGCCGACAGTCCCGAGGCGGGTGCCATGAAAGCGGCGCAAGCGCTGGACAGCGGTCATGCCGCCGAGCGTTTCGCGCAGATGGTCGCTGCCTTGGGCGGCCCGCGCGACGTGCTGCATGACGCGCAGCTGCCCACCGCCCCGGTGCAGCGCGCCGTGCCGGCTTTGCGCGATGGTTACATCGGCGACATCGACGTGCGCGCCCTGGGCTGGACCGTCGTGGCGCTGGGTGGCGGCCGGACGCGGCCGGGCGACACGGTGGACCCGCGGGTGGGGCTGTCCGCCGTCGCCTCGCGCGGGGCGCATCGGCGGTCCGGTGACACGCTGGCCGTGGTGCACGCGGCCGACGAGGCCTCGGCCGATGAGGCTGTGGCGGCGGTTCAGCGGGCGATGCTTCTGGGTGATGTCGCGCCTGCGGTGCTGCCGCTGGTTGTGGAGATGGTCAGCGGCTGAGGTGTTGACTCGCGAAGATCCCGGCCAGGCCCAGGCCGCTGGGTGGCCGATGGGGCTCATGTCCCCCGGCCAGGGCTGCGCCCTGACCTCCTCCTTTACTTCGCCCCATCGGCCACCCAACGTCCTGGGCCAGGCAAGGTGCGGCACTCGCCGTCGAACGCCCAAACCCATGCCAGATCAGGTCGGCGGGGTGTTCTCTGTAGCGAAGTAAAGGAGGAGGCTCGGGCGCAGCCCGGGCCGGGGGAGCGAGCCCGGACACAAACAGTCCAGTGGACTGTTTGTGCCTGGCGAGCGCCCGGTGCGCAAGCGCCGGGCATGAGCGCAACAGAGCACCCCGGCGGCCTGATCCCGCGCTGATCAACGCACGCAGGACCTCAAACCCCGTACGGCACCCACACGTTCTTCACCTGCACCGCCTGCTCCAGCACGCTGCGCGGGTCATCCAGCCCGCCAGCAGCCACAGCGCCGACCCAGGTGCGCTTCAGGTTGGAAACTGACAGCGCTTCCACGCGCTGGCATTGAGCGGGGGTGGCGGCGGGCCACCACAGCGCATCGACATCGGCGTGCGCGGCCAGGGTGTCGGCCAGCGTGTCGGGGTCGCCGGTGACGAGGTTGACCACGCCGGCCGGCACGTCACTGGTGTCCAGCAGCGGGTAGAGCTCGGCAGCGATCAGCGGCTGGCGCGACGAGGGCACAGCGATGACGCGGTTGCCCATCGCGATGGCCGGGGCGATCAGGCCGATCAAGCCGAGCAGCGGCGCGTCGTCGCCGGCGATGACGGCGATCTGGCCCACCGCCTCGTGCAGCGCCAACGTCACGCCGTGCATGGGCGGCTGGTGCACCGCGCCGTCGTATTTGTCGGCCCAGGCGGCGTAGTCGAACAGGCATTCCACGCTGGCCTGCACCTCGGCGGCTGCGGCCTTGGCGCTGCTGAAGGGCGCCAGCGTATCGACCAGGCGGGCGCGCTGGGCCTGCAGGTTCTCGGCCAGGTAGTACAGCACCTGGGCGCGGCCGTGGGCACTTTGCTTCTCCCAGCCGGTGGCGACGCGTGCGGCCTCCACGGCGTTGCGGATGTCCTTGCGGTTGCCCTCGGGCACCAGGCCCAGCAGCCGCTTGCCGGCCCAGACCTCGCGGCTGTAGCCGCCGTCGGGGCGGGTCTGCTTGCCGCCGATGTAGAGCTTGGCGGTGCGGTCCACCTTGTCGTGGGTTCCGCCTTCGACGATCACGGCCGTCGTGGCCACCGCAGCGGCTTTGGCCGTGGCTGCCTTCCTGGCCGGCACAACGCGCCGCTTCAGGTATTCACGCAGCCCTTCACGGCCGCCCTCACGGCCGTAGCCCGATTCGCGCACGCCGCCGAAGCCGCAGGCGGCATCGAACTGGTTGGCGGTGTTGACCCACACCACGCCGGCCTTGAGGCGCGGCGCGATTTCCAGCGCCAGCGTGATGCTCTCGCTCCACACGCAGGCGGCCAGGCCGTAGCGCGTGTTGTTGGCCAGTTCCACCGCCTCGTTGGGCGTGCGGAAGGTCTGCACCGTCAGCACCGGGCCGAAGACTTCCTGCTGGACGATTTCGCTGGCCGACTCGACGCCCAGCACCAGCGTGGGCGGGAAGTAGCAGGTCTCGCCGGCCGGCAAGGGCGCGGCGCAGGCCTGGAACACCTCGGCGCCATCGGCCCGCGCGCGATCGACGTAGCCATTGACCCGCAGCCACTGCGTGCGGTCCACCAGCGCGCCCAGGTCGGTGTTCTTGTCCATCGGGTCGCCGACCCGCAGCTGGGCCATGCGCGCCTTGAGCTTGGCGACCAGCACATCGGCCGTGCCTTCGTGCACCAGCAGTCGCGAGCCGGCGCAGCAGACCTCGCCCTGGTTGAACCAGATGCTGTCGACCAGGCCTTCGACGGCCGCGTCGAGGTCGGCGTCGGCGAAGACGATGAAGGGGCTCTTGCCGCCCAGCTCCAGGCTCAGCTTCTTGCCGCTTCCGGCGGTGGCCACGCGGATCAGCTTTCCGACTTCGGTGCTGCCGGTGAAGGCGATCTTGGCGATGCCGGGGTGGGCGGTGATGGCCTGGCCGACGGCGCCGTCGCCGCTCACGAGATTGAACACACCATCGGGCAGGCCGACTTCCTGGCAGATCTCGGCGAACAGCAGCGCGCTGAGCGACGTCTGCTCAGCCGGCTTGAACACCACCGTGTTGCCGCAGGCCAGCGCCGGCGCCACCTTCCAGGCCAGCATCAGCAGCGGGAAGTTCCAGGGCACGATCTGGCCGACCACGCCCAGCGCTTCGTAACCGGGCAGCTCGCGGTCCAGCAGCTGCGCCCAGCCAGCGTGGTGATAGAAATGGCGCACGGCCAGCGGTACGTCGGCGTCGCGCGTTTCGCGGATGGGCTTGCCGTTGTCCAGCGTCTCCAGCACCGCGAACAGCCGGGCCTGCTTCTGCAGCGCCCGCGCCAGGGCGTACAGGAACTTCGCGCGGCCGTGGCCACCCAGCGCCTGCCAGGCCGGCAGCGCGGCCTGCGCGGCCCGCACGGCAAGGTTCACCGTCTCCGCATCGCCCTGGGCGATGGCCGCCAGCACCTGCCCGTTGGCCGGGTTGATGCTGTCGAAGTGCTGCGCGCCGGCCACACGCTGGCCAGCAATGTAGTGGCCGTAGCGGCGCTCGTGCCGTTCCAGCCAGGCTTGCGCCACGTCGGCACTTTCGGGGGATGGGCCGTAGTCCATGGTGGCGAGGATGTCTTGCAGGGTTGGCATTTCCGGATTCAGTTCAAGGTGCTGGCGTGTGGACCGGATCAAGCTTCCCGCCACGGAACCGGCTTTGCCGGGCCGTTGGCGGACGGCCCCCTCGGGGGGTAGCGAGCGC
The DNA here is from genome assembly GCA_040400915.1 of Rubrivivax sp. Classification (GTDB taxonomy): domain Bacteria; phylum Pseudomonadota; class Gammaproteobacteria; order Burkholderiales; family Burkholderiaceae_C; genus Rubrivivax. The sequence goes on along the minus strand of JBBAPI010000002.1, from coordinate 305,051 downwards.
TAGCGAGCTTGGGGGCTTCATGGAATGGCGTGGCGGTGGGCGGCGCTGTAGAACCCGCTGACGTGGTGTTCGAGCTGCCGCTCGATGTCGGTCAGCAGGCTGCTGGCGCCGAGGCGGAACAATTCCGGCTGCAGCCAGCGGGTGCCCAGCTCTTCCTTCATCAGCGCCAGGAACTGCAGCGCGGTCTTGGCCGACGAGATGCCGCCGGCCGGCTTGTAGCCGACGACCTGGCCGGTCTCGGCCTGGAATTCGCGGATCGCCCGCACCATCACCAGCGACACGTCCAGCGTGGCGTTGACGCTTTCCTTGCCGGTGCTGGTCTTGATGAAGTCGGCGCCGGCCATCATCGCCACCCAGGACGCGCGGGCCACGTTTTCCAGCGTCTGCAGCTCGCCGGTGGCCAGGATGGTCTTCAGGTGGGCGCTGCCGCAGGCCGCGCGGTAGGCGGCGATCTCGTCGAACAAGGCGGGCCAGTCGCCGGTCAGCGCGTGGCGGCGGCTGATCACGATGTCCACCTCCTGCGCGCCGGCGGCCACCGACAGCTCGATCTCGCGCAGCTTGGTTTCCATCGGCGTCTGCCCGGCCGGGAAGCCGGTCGAGACCACCGCCACCGGGATGCCGCTGCCCTGCAGCGCCTGCACCGCTTCGGCCACCATCTCGTGATAGACGCAGACCGCGCCGACCTTCAGCGCGGGCAGGCCGAGCGCGGCCAGCAGGTCGTCGCGCAGCGGCCGACGGGCCTTGGCGCACAGGCGGCGCACACGGGCCGGGGTGTCGTCGCCAGCCAGCGTGGTCAGGTCCATGCACTGGATGGCCTTGACCAGCCAGGCGGCCTGGTAGACCTTCTTCACGCCGCGGCTGCCGTTCAGGCCGGCCACCCGGCGCGCCACCGCCGGCTGGTTGACGCGGGCTGCGCGCACCCGCGCCAGATCGAGTGGCGTGCCGGCGTTCAGCCGCGGATGGGGCAGCGGATGGGCCCGGTCAAGCGCTTGCAGATCGGCGGTGGCGCTCATGCGGCGGCACTCCTGGGAACGGACGGGGCGCCGAGCATAGCGTGGGCCCCGCCGGGCTGGCTGCCTGCTGGCCGAAAGTAGCGTTTCCGCCATCACCGGGACTGGCCTGCGGTGGTATGGTCGGCGGTTTTGTTAGTTGAGCGAAGCAGTGCCTGTCCCAGCCGCCTTGGCGCCACAGCGTGATGTTCAGCCGGCGCCCTTGGTGCGGGCACTGGACTGCGCCGAAGCCGTGCTGGAAGTGATGCCCGCCGTGATGGACGCGATGCGCGGCGCGATGCGCTTGCAGGTCGGCGAACCGCTGTCGGTGCCGCAGTTCCGCTGCCTGAACTTCATCGGCCGGCGGCCCGGCAGTTCGGTCAGCGCGGTGGCCGCCTTCCTGGGTGTCACCCTGCCCACGGCCTCGGTGATGGTGGACCGCCTGGTGCGCGCCGGTGCCGTGGCGCCGCGCACCGCGGCGGCCGACCGCAGGCGCTCTGAACTCAACGTCACCGCAGCCGGCCTGGCCCAGGTGCAGCACATCGAAAACGGCGCCCTGGGCGAATTCGCCCGCACGCTGGGAAGCTGCACGGCTGCAGACCTGCAGACCCTGCATGCCGGCCTGGTGGTGCTGCAGCGCGCCTTCCAACCCGACCACCCCCAAGCCCGAGCGCCAGCGCCCGGCACTGAATCTGCCCAGAACCCCGGATGTTGACCATGTTCTTTCATCACCTGCCGCCCACCGTCATGAAACGCTCGACGGCCGCCACCCTGTCCGTCGTGTCGGCGCTCAGCCTGCTGGCCGCCTGCAGCCCGTCAACCGATACGGCCACCGCCAGCGCGGCGTCGGCGGCGTCCGGCGCGGCTTCGGGTGCTGCCGGCGGCCCGGGTGCAGCCGCTTCGGCACCGCCGGTGGGCATCACCACGGTGCGGGCCCAGGTGCGCGACCTGCCGGTGCTGATCACCGCCACCGGCACCGTGGCACCGCTGTCCAGCGTGGACGTGCGCTCGCAGACCACCAGCCTGATCACCAAGGTCCACGTCAAGGAAGGCCAGTTCGTCAAGGCCGGCGACCTGCTGTTCACGCTGGACCCGCGGGCTGACGAGGCCAACGTGGCCAAGGCCCGCGCGCAACTGGCGCGTGACGAAGCGGCGCTGGCCGACGCCCAGCGCCAGTTCAAGCGCAGCCAGGAACTGCTGGCGCAGAATTTCATCTCGCAGGGCGCGCTGGACACCAGCCAGACCACGGTGCAGTCGCAGTCCGCCGCCGTGGCGGCCGACAAGGCGGCACTGGACGCGGCCCGGCTGGGCCTGTCCTACACCCGCATCAGCGCCCCCGGCGCCGGTCGGCTGGGCGCGATCAACGTCTTCGCCGGCAGTTCGGTGCAGGCCAACCTGACCAGCCTGGTCAGCCTGACCCAGCTCGACCCCATCGCCGTGGCCTTCAGCCTGCCCCAGCGCTACCTGGCCGATGCCCTGACGGCACTGAAGGACGGCGGCGCGGCGGTCAGCGCCATGCCGCCGGAAAGCGCCAGCGCGCCCAGCGCCGCTGCGCCCAGCGGCCTGATGCCGGCTGCGCCGGCCAGTGCGGCCAGCGGGGGCGGTCGGGAAGGCCGCGAGGGCCCCGAGGGCCGTGAAGCCCGCGAAGGTGGCGGCGGTAGCGGCGGTAGCGGCGGTGGCGGCGCAGGGGGCCGACCGGCCGCACCGCCGCCCGTGCCCGCGCTGCAGGGCCGGCTGAAGTTCGTCGACAACTCGGTGGATCCCGCGTCGGGCACGGTCAAGGCCAAGGCGGTGTTCGACAACGCAGCCGGCAAGTTGTGGCCGGGCGCTTTCGTCAACGTGGCCATGACGGCCAGCGTCATCAAGGGCGCGGTGGTGATTCCACAGGCAGCCATCATCCAGAGCCCGCGCGGCACACTGGTCTATGCGGTGATCGACGGCAAGGCCGCGCCGCGGCCGGTTCAGGTGCTGTATGCCCAGGGTGAGGATGCCGCCGTCAGTGGCCTCAAACCCGGCGAGCGCATCGTGATGGACGGGCGGCAGAACGTGCGGCCCGGCGCCAACGTCGTCGAGCGTGCACGCGAAGGCGGCGCCAGTGGCGGCGGCAAGGGCGGTCGTCCGGGCGGCGCTTCGGGCGCCACGGCGGGCGCGGCCCCAGGCGGGGCGTCCGGCGGCAGCGGCGGCAACACCAAAGGGGCACCGGCACCATGAACTTCTCGGAACTCTTCATCCGCCGTCCGGTGATGACGGTGCTGCTCAACCTGGCCATCGTGCTGGCCGGCGTCATCGGCTACCGCAGCATCCCGGTGGCGGCCCTGCCCAGCTACGACACGCCGGTCATCAGCGTCGGCGCCAGCCTGCCTGGCGCCAACCCGGAAACCATGGCCACCAGCGTGGCCCTGCCGCTGGAAAAGCAGTTCCAGACCATCCCGGGCCTGAAGACCATCAGCTCGTCCAGTACCTTGGGCAGCACCAACCTGACGTTGGAATTCGAGGAAGGCCGCAACATCGACGCGGCCTCGGTCGACGTGCAGGCGGCGCTGCTGCGGGCGCAGCGCGCACTGCCCATCGACATGACCTCGCCGCCCAACTACCGCAAGGTCAACCCGGCCGACGCACCGGTGCTGCTGATCGCGATGACCTCGCCGTCGCTGGCGCCGTCTGATTTGCAGGACTACGCCGAACACCTGATCACGCCCACGTTGGCCACCATCGACGGCGTGGCCCAGGTCAACATCTACGGCTCCAAGCGCTTCGCCGTGCGCGTGCGCGTGGTGCCCGAGGCGCTGGCCGCGCGCAACATCGGCCTGGACGAACTCAGCGCCGCGCTGCGCGCCGCCAACGTCAACACGCCCGTCGGCACGCTGGAAGGCCCGCGCCAGACGCTGACCCTGACGGCCAACAAGCAGCTCAAGAACGCCGCCGAATTCTCCGAGCTCATCGTCAGCCAGAAGGGCGGCAACCCGGTCCGGCTGAAGGACGTGGCCCAGGTCCAGGACAGCCTGGAAACGCTGAAGAGCTGGGCCACGCTGAATGGCGAAAACAGCATCACGCTGGCCGTACAGCGCCAACCCGGCGCCAACACCGTGCGCGTCGTCGATGCGGTGCGCGCCGCGCTGCCGGCGCTGCAGTCGCAGATGCCGCAGTCCATCGGCCTGACGCCGGTGAATGACCGCTCTAAATCGGTCCGCGAGGCGCTGCACGACGTGACGCTGACGCTGGTCGGCACCATCGCCCTGGTGGTGCTGGTGATCTTCCTGTTCCTGCGCCGCTTCGTGGCCACGGTGATCCCCACGCTGAGCCTGCCGGTGTCGCTGATCGGTGCGGTGGCGTTGCTGTGGGGCATGAATTACAGCCTGGACAACATCTCGCTGCTGGGCCTGACGCTGGCCGTGGGCCTGGTGGTGGACGACGCCATCGTGATGCTGGAAAACATCATGCGTCACGTCGAGGAAGGCATGGATCCTTTCGAGGCGGCGCTCAAGGGCGCCCGCGAAGTGGGCTTCACCATCATCAGCATCTCGCTGTCGCTGGTGGCGGTCTTCATCCCCATCTTCTTCATGCCCGGCGTCATCGGCCTGCTGTTCCACGAATTTGCGGTCGTGGTGGGCTTGTCCATCCTGGTGTCGGCCTTCGTCTCGCTGACCCTGGTGCCCATGCTGGCCAGCCGTTTCCTGACCGACGACGCCCACAAGAAGAAGCCCGGCCTCGTCGTGCGCGCCTTCGAGCGCGGCTTCAACGCCACGCTGGACGGCTACACGCGCAGCCTGGACCTGGCGCTGCGCCACCGCAAGATCGTGCTCGGGGTGGCCCTGCTGACCCTCATCGCCACGGTGTGGCTGTTCATGGTCATCCCCAAGGGCTTCTTCCCCGAAGAAGACCTCGGCCAGATCCAGTGCCAGACCGAATCGGCCGAAGACACCTCCTTCCCGGCCATGGTGCAGTTGCAGGAACGCGCCGCGCTGATCGCCCGCGGCGACCCCAACGTGCTGGCCGTCAGCTCCTTCAACGGCGGCCAGGGTTCGCAGAACACCGGCCGCATGTTCATCACGCTGAAAGACCGCGCCGACCGCCTGCCCATGAAGCAGGTGGTCGAAGGCCTGCGCCGCAAGTTCCGCGACGTGGCTGGCCTAAACGTCTTCATGCGCCCGGTGCAGAACCTGCAGCTCGGCGGGCGGCAAAGCAAGGCGCAGTACCAGTACATCCTGCAGAGCGTGCGCGCCGATGAACTGAGCGACTGGGCCAGCAAGCTGCAGGACAAGCTGCGCAACGACCCGCTGTTCCGCGACGTCACCAGCGACAGCCAGCTGCGCGCGCTGCAGGCCAACCTGAAGATCGACCGCGACCGCGCCAACACGCTGGGCGTGAGCATCGACGCCATCCGCAGCGCCCTGTACAGCGCGTTTGGCGAGCGCCAGGTATCGACCATCTACCTGCCCACCGACAGCTACCAGGTGATCATGGAAGTGGCGCCCGAGGCCAAGCGGGACGAAGGCGCCTTCAACAGCATCTACGTGCGCAGCAGCACCGGCATGCTGGTGCCGCTGTCGGCCTTTGCCACGGTGGAGCGCGCGGTGGGTGCCACGTCCATCAACCACGTCGGCCAGCTGCAGGCCGTGACGGTCAGCTTCAACCTGGCGCCCGGCACCGCGCTGGGCGACGCCACGGCCAAGATCGACGCCGCGCGCGAAGCCCTGCGCATGCCGTCTTCCATCATCGCCAAGTACGGCGGCGACGCGGCGGTGTTCAAGGACTCGCAAGGCAGCCAGGCCATCCTGATCGTGGCCGCGCTGCTGGTCATCTACGTGCTGCTGGGCGTGCTCTACGAGAGCTACATCCACCCGCTGACCATCCTGGCCGGCCTGCCGTCGGCGGCGGTCGGCGCGCTGCTGACGCTGATGATCTTCGGCCAGGACCTGACGCTGATCGCCACCATCGGCATCCTGCTGCTGATCGGCATCGTGAAGAAGAACGCGATCATGATGATCGACTTCGCACTGGAAGCGCAGCGCCACCACGGCATGACGCCGCAGCAGGCGATCCGCGAAGCCTGCGTGCTGCGCTTTCGGCCCATCATGATGACCACCCTGGCGGCCCTGATGGGCGCCCTGCCCATCGCCCTGGGCATCGGCGCGGGGGCTGAACTGCGTCAGCCGCTGGGCCTGGCGGTGTGCGGCGGCCTGGTCTTCTCGCAGGCCATCACGCTGTACATCACGCCGGTGATCTACCTGGCGCTCGACCGCTTCAGCGGCAAGGGCCCGATCACCACCGTTGAAGGCGTGAAGCTGATGACCGACGGGGCGCCGGCCGACTGAAGGCCCGGGCTTTGGGCTGACTTGGGCGTCACCGGGCGCCGCAGGTCAGCCCGGGTGTAGGGCAGCAGGCGGCCCGACAGGGTCAGCGCCAGGCGCGTCACCAGCGCGTGACTCTGCGAGGGCGGGGCCTGCGTCGGCGTGATGAACAGCCACACCGCCGCCGTCACCGCCAGCCAGGGGCTGAAGCGCAGTGGGGGCAGGTGCAGCCGGCCCAGGGCCACGGCGCAGACCGCCGCGCCCAAGGCCAGGCCCGCGACCACTTCAGACACCGAATGGGCCTGCACGACCAGACGCGACCAGCCGACGAGCCCGGCCAGCAGCGCACCCAGGGCCAGCGCCAGCACCGGCAAGAGCCGCGGCGTGCGCGGAGCCAGCGTGCCCAGCAGCAGCGGGTAGACCGCCGCAGCGAACAGGGCGTGACCGGAAACGCCGGTGAAGTTCAGGCTCGGCCAGCCGAGGCCCCAACCGATGAAGGCCAGCTTGCTGGCGGTCGTCAGCAGGGCAGCGACTGCCAGCGCAGACAGCCAGCGGACGGCCATGGCGCGGCTCTGCGGCTGGCGCAGCAGCGCCAGCACGGCCAGCGCAGCCGCCGGCAGCAGGATCTGGGCTTCCCCCATGCGGGTCAGCAGCGGCCACCAGGGCAGCGCAGGGACATCGATCGGCAACATGCGGCGATGTTAGGGGCGCCGAATGGCGACCGTGACGGGCTGGTGCAGCCGGATGCGGCTGATGCCGCTGATGCCGCTGATGCGCTACCGTGGCAGCCATGCCCGAGCCAGCACCACTGCCTTTGTCACCGAGCCCGCGTGCAGCCTGCCTGAACTGCGGTGCAGACCTCGCTGGCCTGCGCCAGGCGCCCCTTTACTGCCCGGCCTGCGGCCAGGAAACCCGGGTCCTGCCGCCCACGCTGCGTGAATTCGCGCAGCAGTTCGGTGGCGCCTACTTCAGCACCGAAGGGGCGCTATGGCGCACCCTCAAGCTGCTGCTGTTCAGGCCCGGTGAACTGACGCGGCTGCACCTGGCCGGGCGGCGCAAGCACTATGTGCTGCCGCTGCGGCTGTATCTGACGATCAGCGTGCTGGTGCTGTTGCTGGTGCGCCTGCTGGCTGCGGCCAACATCGCCGAACCCGGCGCCGTGACGGTCGACCAGGGCGACCTGAAAAACGTCACCCTCGACATCGGTGTCGGCCGCGCCGGCCTGCGCGAGGGCGCGTTCTACTGCGAAAACCTGCCCGCCTGGCTGTGCACGCGCATCCAGCGCCGCGTCGACATCAAGCCCGAAGCCGTCGCCAGCGTGGTGCAGCAGGTCGGTGAACGCAGCGTGGCCAACCTGGGCGGCGCGCTGTTCGTGCTGCTGCCCGCCTTCGCGCTGTGGCTGAAGCTGGTCTACGCCCGGCGCCGCATGCGCTACACCGAGCACTTGGTGTTCGCGCTGCATGTGCACGCGCTGTGGTTCATCCTGCTGGGTCTGGCGCTGCTGCCGCTGGACGAGGCCCGGTGGCTGCTGCTGGCCGTGCCGGTCTACACCCTCATGGCCATGCGCCGCGTCTACGGCGGCCGCCTGTGGCCGCGGCTGCTGCGCGCCGGCTTGGTCAGCACCCTGTACCTGTTCACCCTGGTTTTCGCGGCAGCCGGCGTGGTGCTGTGGTCGTTTCTGAGTTGATGCGCCGCTGACGGCCTTCACCCGCAGCGCCTGGGCAGGCGTGCGGCCACGCTGCACCCCGGCTCAGCCGCGCCGCAGCAGGGTGAGCCGCCTAGAATCAGGGATGACATCTTCGCCCTTGTCCGCCCTCTCGCCGCTGGACGGCCGCTACGCCGGCAAGCTCCTTGCCCTGCGTCCCCTGATGTCCGAATACGGCCTGATGCGCCACCGTGTGCAGGTCGAGGTAGAGTGGTTCATCGCGCTGTCCGACGCCGGCTTCGCCGAATTCGCAGCGCTCAGCGAAGCCGCCCGCGGGCTGCTGCGCTCGCTGGTCGTGCGCTTCAGTGAAGCCGACGCGCAGGCCATCAAGGACATCGAGAAGACGACCAACCACGACGTCAAGGCCGTGGAGATGTGGATCAAGTCGCGCTTCAAGGGCAACCCTGAGCTGGAGCACGCTGGCGAATTCGTGCATTTCGCCTGCACCAGCGAAGACATCAACAACACCAGCCACGCGCTGATGCTGCAGGCCGCGCGGAAGGCCGTGCTGGGGCCCGCACTGGACAAGCTGCAGGCCCAGTTGACGGGCATGGCGCACACCTTTGCCGCGCTGCCCATGCTCAGCCGCACCCACGGCCAGACCGCCAGCCCGACCACGGTGGGCAAGGAAGTGGCCAACGTGGCGGCGCGGCTGGCAACGGCGCAGGCGCGCATCGCGGCGGTGCCCTTGCTGGCCAAGATGAACGGCGCGGTGGGCAACTACAACGCCCACCTGGCGGCCTACCCCGACTTCGACTGGGAAACCTTCAGCCGCCGGGTCGTCGAAGAGCGCCTGGGCCTGGCCTTCAACCCCTACACCATCCAGATCGAACCGCACGACTACATGGCCGAGCTGTTTGATGCGATAGCCCGAGCGAACACCCTGCTCATCGACTGGTCGCGCGACGTCTGGGGCTACATCTCGCTGGGCTATTTCAAGCAGCGCGTGAAGGCCGGCGAAGTCGGTTCGTCGACGATGCCGCACAAGGTCAACCCGATCGACTTCGAGAACGCCGAGGGCAACTTCGGGCTGGCCAATGCGCTGCTCGGCCACATGAGCCACAAGCTGCCCGTCAGCCGCTGGCAGCGCGACCTGACCGACAGCACCGTGCTGCGCAACATGGGCGTGGCGCTGGGCTACACGCTGCTGGCCTGCGACAGCCTGAGCCGCGGCCTGGACAAGCTGGAAGTCAACGCCGCCGCACTCGCCGCCGACCTCGACAGCGCCTGGGAAGTGCTGGCCGAACCGGTCCAGACGGTGATGCGCCGCCACGGTCTGCCCGACCCCTACAACCAGCTCAAGACCTTCACGCGCGGGCAGCCGATCACGCGGGATCTGATGCAGGGCTTCATCCGGGGCCTGGCGCTGCCCGATGAGGACAAGCAGCGCCTGCTGGCCATGACGCCGGCCAGCTACACCGGCTTGGCCGAGGCTCTGGCGCAGCGCTGGAAGGCCTGAACGCCGTGGCCGCCGACTTCCGCACCCAGCTAGTGGCGGCGCAAGCCGCCCAGGCCTCGATGCTCTGCGTGGGCCTCGACCCGGAGCCCGCCCGATTCCCGGGCGCCTGGGCCGGCGATGGTTCGAAGATCTTCGATTTCTGCGCGGCCATCGTCGCGGCCACGAAAGACACCGTCTGCGCCTACAAGCCGCAGATCGCCTATTTCGCCGCCCAGCGCGCCGAAGACCAGCTGGAACGGCTGATCAGCCACATCCACGACACCGCGCCGGGCGTACCGGTGATCCTGGACGCCAAGCGCGGCGACATCGGCGCCACCGCCGAACAGTACGCCAGCGAAGCCTTCGAGCGCTACCGGGCCGACGCGGTGACGCTGTCGCCTTTCATGGGGCTGGACAGCATCGAGCCGTACATGCGCCACAGCGGCAAGGGCCTGATCCTGCTGTGCCGCACCAGCAACCCCGGCGGCAGCGACCTGCAGGCGCAGATGCTGCTGGACGGTGAATTGCTGTACGAACGCATCGCCCGCCTGGCTGCCGGCGAATGGAGCACCCGGCGCGGCGGCGGCCAGCTCGGCCTGGTCGTGGGCGCCACCTACCCCGCCGAAGTGGCGCGGGTGCGCGCCCTGGCGCCCACGCTGCCGCTGCTGATACCCGGCATCGGCGCGCAGGGCGGCGACGCCGTGGCCACCGTGCGGGCCGGCTGGCGCCGCAGCGGGCCGATCATCGTCAGTTCATCGCGCGCCGTGCTGTACGCCAGCGCGGGTGCGGACTACGCCCGCGCAGCGCGCCAGGCGGCCCTGGCCACGCGGGCTCAGCTGCAACAGGCCCAGCCCACGGGATGAAGCCCTGATGGACCGCGCCGACAAGGCCGACGAGGACGCCGCCCAGGGCCTGCACCACGCGCGGGCCGCGGCAGCGCCGGATGCGGTCGAAGCCGGGGCGGGTGCCAGCCTGTGGGCAGGATCGTCGCGCACCGAACCGGCGGTCAATGACGCCCTGGCCCGTGATGTCCTGCATGGCACGGCGGCATGCTGCGCTTGTGTGGCGCCGCTGCTCATCGGAACCCTGGGCCTGCAAACCGTGACGGTCACGCTGGCAGCCCTCTTCGGCCTGCTGGCCCTGCTGGCCGTGGCGGCCGCCCGCCTGCCCGGCCGCGGCTTGCACGCGGCCTTGACGGGCTTGCACATCGCGGTGGTGGCGACCACCGTGGCCGGCGGCGTGTCGCTGGGCTGGAACCTGGCGGTGCCGGGGCTGGCGGCCGTCAGCCTGCTGATCTGCATCTTGACCACGGCCAGCGGCTGGCAGGCCGGGGCGCTGCTGGCCGTGGTCTGCGCCGGTCTGATGGGCGGCGTGGCGGCCGGTTGGGTGCCGGGCTCCGCGCCGCAGCCGCCAGCGCCGCCGCTGCTGCGGCTGGGCGTGCTGCTCGTCATGGCGGCGGCCGGCCTGGCCGGGGGCGTGACCCTGTCGCGCAGGCTGAGCCGGGCGCGCGGGGCCACCGAAAGCCGCGAGCAGCGTTTCCGCGCCCTGCTGGCGCTGGCGGTCGACGGCTACTGGGAAATCGACGCGGCCTACCGCCTCACGGCCGCAGCCGACCAGACCGGCCGGCCGCTTCCGCTGAACACGGCCAGAGGCCTGGGCGTGGTGCCCTGGCTGCTGCAGCGCTGGCACAGCGAAGCCGACGCACTGGACCGGCTGCTGGCTCAACTGGACAGCCGTCAGCCTTTCCGCGACATCGCCTTCTGCTGGACCGACCGCCGCGGCCGCGTGCACCACTACCGCGCCAGTGGCGAGCCGCGCTTCAACCGGGCCGGCCTCTTCACCGGCTACTGCGGCATCTTGCGCGACATCACGCTGGAACAGGCCGCGCAGTCGGCGCTGGCCGCCACCGAGACGCGCTACCGCGAGCTGTTCTCGCTCACCCCCACGCCGCTGGTGCTGCACCGCAACGCGGTGGTCATCGACGCCAATGCGGCGGCGCTGGCGCTGCTGGGCCAGCCCGATCTGCGCAGCCTGGTCGGCAGCGACCTGCTGGCCTTCTACGAAAGCGGCGATTCGCGCGAACGCGCCCGGCGCCGCCTGGACTCGCTCGAGGTCCAGCCGCTCGGTACGGCCCTGCCGCTGACCGATTTCAAGCTGCTGCCGCCCCACCGAGAGGTGGCCGTGCGCGCCACCAGCGTGCGCGTCGACGCCGAAGGCGGGCCGGCCACGCTGGCCATCTACGTGGACGACACCGAACGCCGGGCCGCCGAAGAGGCGGTGCGCCGTTCGGAAACCATGTTGACGCACCTGGTGGCCACCAGCCCCGACCTGATCACCCTGACCGACACCGACACCGGGCGCTACGCGATGGTCAACCGCAGTTTCGAGCGCTACAGCGGCTGGACGGCTGCCGAGGCGGTCGGCCGCACCGGCACCGAACTCGGCATCTGGCGCAGCGTGGCCCAACGCACGGAATTCGTCGACCGCGTGCGCCGCGAAGGGGCGGTGAGCGACCTGCCGGTGGACTTCGTGAACAAGGCCGGCGGCACCTTCTCGATGCGGGTTTCGGCGGCACGCTTCGTCATGGACCAGCGCGACTACCTGGTGATCAATGCCCGTGATGTGACGGACAAGGAACGCGAGCGCCTGGAGCGCGAGGCCATCCTGCTGAACGCGTCGATCGGCATCGCGATGACCCGGCAGGGCCGCTACGCCCTGGTCAACCACCATTTCGAACAGATGTTCGGCTGCGGACCGGGCGAGCTGGACGGCCAGCCCATGGCGGCCCTGCCAGGTTCACTGCTGGGCAGCATGGCGCCCGGCACGGCGGCGGCCGCCGCCCTGTGGCGCGGCGAGCCGGTGGAAATGGAAGCGGCAGCGCAGCGCAAGGACGGCAGCCCTTTCACCGTGCGCATCCGCGGGCGTGCCATCGACCCGCAGCGGCCGCAGCAAGGCGGCGCGATCTGGATCGTCGAGGACATCACCGAAAGGCGGCAGTTCGAACAGGCCCTGGCCCGGGCGCGCGACGACGCCGAGTCAGCCAACCACGCCAAGAGCGCCTTTCTGGCCAACACCAGCCACGAGCTGCGCACGCCGCTGAATGCGCTGATCGGCCTGGCACGGCTGGCCCGCGCCGACGATCTGGCACCGCTGGCGCGCCAGCGTTACCTGGAACAGATCGAGCAGAGCGCACAGTCGCTGGCCGCCATCATCAGCGACATCCTCGACCTGTCGCGCATCGAAGCCGGCAAGCTGCCCATCGAAGTGGCGCCCTTCGACCTGTCCGCCGAACTGCTGGGCCTGGAGCGCAGTGGCGCGATGCTGACCCAAGGGCTGCCCCTGACGCTGCGCGTCCAGCTCGACGCCGATGTGCTGGGTCGGGTGCAGGGCGACGCCTTGCGCGTGCGCCAGATCGTCAACAACTACCTCGTCAACGCCATCAAGTTCACGTCCGAAGGCAGCATCGTGATCCGGGCGCAGCGGCCGGGCGGCGCCGCCAGCCCGTGGGTGCGCATCGATGTCGAAGACACCGGCCCTGGCGTTTCAGCGGCCACCCTGGCGGGGCTGTTCAAGCCCTTCACCCAGGCCGATGTGTCGACCACCCGCCGCTTCGGCGGCACCGGCCTGGGGCTGTCGATCTGCCACGAGCTGGCCACCCTGATGGGCGGCCGGGTGGGCGCCGACAGCCACGAAGGACGGGGCAGCCTGTTCTGGGTCGAACTGCCGCTGCCGCCACTGCCGCACACCCTGCCCGCCGCGGCCGGGCCAACCTCCGGCCTGCCGGCACAACGGCCGGCGCCGGGGCGCACGCTGGCCGACCTGCGGGTGCTGGTGGCCGAAGACAACGCGGTCAACATGATGATCGCCGTGGCCCTGCTGGAACACTGGGGCGTGGCCGTGACCCAGGCCCAGGACGGCCGTGAAGCGGTGGCCGCGGCGCGGCGCGCGGCCGCCGCGGGCCAGCCCTTCGACGCCGTGTTGATGGACCTGCAGATGCCGGTGATGGGTGGCCACGAAGCCACCCGCACCCTGCGCGAGCTGGAAGCCACCGGCGCGATGCAGAACCCGGCGACCGTCACCACGGCACAGGCCGACGGCTCGATCCCGCCGCTGCCCATCATTGCCTTGACCGCGGCGGCCCTGGTCACCGAACGTGACGAAGCACTGCGGGCGGGCATGAACGACTTCCTCACCAAACCCATCGATTCCGACAAGCTCCAGGCCACGCTGCACCGCTGGTGTCAGCGCCTGGCCTGATCGGCCCGCCACGCTTCAAAGCGGTCACCCCATGGAAGGCAGACTCGACAAACCCTAGGCCGGCTGCACGTCCACCCGCCGCAGCGCACTCGACAACGGGTTCGGCAGCGCAGCCGGCAGCGCCTTCCAGCGCACCGCAAAAGCCACCATCTCGGCGGCCGGCAACGGCCGGCTCAGGTGGTGGCCCTGGGCCTCGTCGCACTGCAGTTCGGCCAGCAAGCGCAGGACCGACGCGGTCTCGACGCCCTCGGCCACCACCGTCAGCCCCAGCTGGTGGGCCCGTTCGATGGTGCTGCGCACGATCTTGGCATCGTCGGCGTCCTGCTCCATCGCCAGCACGAAGCTGCGGTCGATCTTCAGTTCGTGGACCGGCAGCCGCTTCAGATGAGCCAGCGACAAACTGCCCGTGCCGAAGTCGTCGATGGACAGCTTGAAGCCGGCCCCGCTGAGCGCCTGCAGCATGGCCAGGGCCCGCTGCGGCTCGTCCATGATGGCGCTTTCGGTGATCTCCAGGCACAGCGCCCGGGTCGGCATGCCGTGGCGCGCCAGGATGCGTTCGATCTTGCCGGGCAGTTCCTGGTCCATCAGGTCGCGCGTGGACAGGTTCACCGACACGCTGTGCAAGCCCAGTGCCTGCAGCGCCCGCCACTGCCGGGCCGTGGCTTCCAGCATCCACAGCGTCAGGCGGCGCACGAAGCCGGTCTGCTCGGCAACGGGCATGAAGTCCAGCGGCGGCACCAGGCCCCGGCTCGGGTGCTGCCAGCGGACCAGCGCTTCGGCGCCCACGAACTCGCCGGTGCGCAGGTCGATGCTGGGCTGCAGAAACAGACGCAGCTCGTCGTGGTCCACCGCCCGGCGCAATTCGGACAGCAGCGACAGGCTGCCTGGGCTGCCGGCGTCGATGGCGGCGTCGTAGATCTGGGCCGATCCGGTCTTCTTCTTGGCGCCGTACAGGGCCACTTCGGCGCGGTGGATCAGCGTGTCCGCGTCGGCGGCATGGGCCGGCCAGCAGGCCACGCCGAAGCCGGCGGCCAGGTCCACGGTGTGGTCGTCCAGGGTCATGGGAATCTGGAAGACATCGGCCACCCGCTCGGCCACGGCCAGGGCCGCAGCCTCGTCGGTGTTGGTCAGCAAGAGGGCGAACTCGTCGCCCGACCAACGCGCCACCAGGTCTCCCGAGCGCACACTGAGCTGCAGCAGGCGTTGGGCCACACCTTGCAGCAGGCGGTCGCCGAAGGCGTGGCCCAGCACGTCGTTGACATGCTTGAAGCGGTCCAGGTCGAGCAGGACCACGGCCACCGAACGCTGCCGCGCCGCGCCGCCGGGGCTGTCGATCGCGCTGTCGATGGCGGCGCGCAGCGCATCGAGGAACTGCGCCCGGTTGGGCAGGCCGGTCAGGCCGTCCCGGTAAGCCAGCTGACGCATCGCCAGCTCATGGCTGGCGATGCGCAGGCGCATCTGCTCGAAAGCGCGCGACAGCTCGCCGATCTCGTCGGCGCTCTCGGCATGCTGCAAGGCCCGGCTGTAGTCGCCCTGGCCCATGATTTCGGTGGCCCGCACCAAGGACCGCAGTGGTGTCGTCACCCGGCGTGCGGTGTAGACACTGGCGCCGCCGGCCACCAGCAGGCCGAGCAGCGTCAGGGCGGCGAGCCGGCCTTGCAAGGGGCGGTAGGACGCCACCGCCTCGTCCACCGAACGCAGCAGGACCGTGCGCAGGCCACCGGGCGCAGCCGCGGTCGGCGTGATCTCGTCGATGCTGCGCAGCACCTGCGCGCCCTGGCGCGGCAAGGTGATCTCGCTATCGGCATCGATAGGGGGCCCGCCACCGTTCTGCGGGGCGGTGACCGCCAACAGGGCCGCCAGGTCGGTCGGCAGCGTGCTGAGGGCCACCCGCTCGACGCCGTCGGCGGCCCGGGTCAGCAGCACCACATCGGCGCCCAGCAGCGGCTTCAGGCTGTCCAGCAGCGCGGCATCCAGGGGAAAGCCCAGCACGACATGGCCGACCCCTGGTGGCGCCTTCAGCGGCACCCGCACCAGCTGGTAGGGCCGACCGTCCAGCACGGCCAGGCCCTGGTCCGAGCCGGCCAGCCGGGCCAGCTGCGGACCCAGGGCCTGCAGCGCAGGACGGTCGGCCGATGCGCCGAGCGCGCGCAGTTGCAGGTCGGGCCCCAGCAGGGCCGTGACCGTGGCGCCCAGGCGCCGGCCCTGCTTGTCCAGCGCCGAGCTCAGTTTGGCGCTGTCGCCGCTGGCCGCTGCGGCGCGCAAGTCGGGGTCACCGGCCAGCACCAAGGCGTTGTGCTGCAGCAGCTGGGCGCGTTGATCCAGCTGGCGGCTCCACAGGCGCTCGGCCCGCAGCAGCTCGCTCTGGAGTTGTTCGCGGGCATTGCCGACGACGCTCCATTGCACCAGGCCGAAGGCGGTCAGCTGAACCAGCAGCAACAGACTCAGGAACAGGGCCGCGATGCGCGAAGACAGGCGCTGCGGCCCACAGCGCAGCAGCCAGGCCGGCATCTCAAAGCCCATCACGGTCACCCGGCATGGGCCGCCAGCGGCAGCCGGATGCGGGCCCTGGCACCGCGCGCTCGCAGGAAGACCACGGCCGCAGGGGCCGCGGCGATGCCGCAGGCGCACGGGGCGCCGAGCCGCGATGGTCGGTGGAAGGTCATGCCCGGTCTATCGACCGCCGCCAGACAAAATTGAGTTCGCCGCGCGGTCCCAGGCCGCCCAGGCCGCACGTCAAACCCAGCCCGATTGGGCCGATACTCGGCCTGCGACTTCACGCGCACCGCAGGCCCAGCCATGCCGCCAGCCACCATCCTGATCGTCGATGACAACCCGGAAAACCTGCTGTTGCTGGGGGAGGTACTGAGTGAGCGCTACCACGTGCGCGCGGCCAACTCGGGCTTGCGCGCCTTGCAGCTGGCCCAGCAGGAACCGCCGCCCGACCTGGTCCTGCTCGATGTGATGATGCCCCAGGTCAGCGGCTACGACGTGCTGGAGCGCCTGCGCCAGGAACCGCGCACCCGGGACATCCCGGTCATCTTCGTCACCGCGATGAACAGCGAGGAAGACGAGGAGCGCGGCCTGGCCATGGGCGCGGTGGACTACATCACCAAGCCGCTGCGTCAGGCCATCGTGCTGGCCCGCGTGCACACCCACCTGGAACTGCGCCAGGCGCGGGTGCAGCTGCAACGCGACAACGCCTTGCTGGAGCTGGAAGTTGCCCAGCGCGTCAAGGAAACGCTGGTGGTGCAGGACGTGACCATCCGCGCCCTGGCCCGCCTGGCCGAGACACGCGACAACGAAACCGGCAACCACATCCTGCGCACCCAGCGCTATGTCGAGACGCTGGCCCGCCGGGTGCAGCAGCACCCGCGCTTCGTGGTCGAGCTGGACGAGTACAGCCTGTCGCTGATGGCCAAGTCGGCGCCACTGCACGACATCGGCAAGGTTGGCATCCCCGACCACGTGCTGCTCAAGCCCGGCAAGCTGAGCCCGGCCGAATGGGCGGTGATGAAAACCCACGCCGCGCTGGGGGCCGACGCCATCGCGTGGGCCGAGGCCGACGCGCCGCAGCGGGTGAAGTTCCTGACCTTCGCCAAGCAGGTGGCGCGCCACCACCACGAGCGCTGGGACGGCAGCGGCTACCCGGACGGCCTGGCGGGCGACGCCATTCCGCTGGCAGCACGCCTGATGGCCTTGGCCGATGTCTTCGACGCGATGATTTCGCGCCGGGTCTACAAGGCGCCGATCCCGATGCCCGAGGTGCGCGCTGCGATGGCCGAACAGCGCGGCCGGCATTTCGACCCCGACCTGCTGGACGCCTTCCTGGACGACTACGACGTCTTCTGCGACATCGCCCGCGCCCTGCCCGACGAAGCCGCAGCCCCAGCCCGCTGAAGCCGCATGCACCACCCGGCGGACACGGAAGGGGGCGGCGCGGCCGGCGGCGCAGTCGGGGTGCACACCGAGACCACGCAGCGCCACCTCGCCGAACAAGAACTGCGCCGCACGCTGGCCGAGCTGGACGCCCACCGCCAGCACCTGCAAGAGCTGGTGGACGCCCGCACCGCCGAGCTGCAGCAGGTCAACGCGGAACTGCTGCTGGCGCGCGACAGCGCTGAAGCGGCGAGCCGGGCCAAAAGCGCCTTCCTGGCCAATATGAGCCACGAGATCCGCACGCCGATGAACACCATCGTCGGCCTGACCCAGCTGTTGCGGCGCGACGCCGAGAGCCCCGTGGCCAGCGAACGGCTGTCCAAGATCACCGCCGCCGCCGGCCAGCTGATGCAGGTGCTGGGCGACGTGCTCGACCTGTCGAGCATCGAGTCGGGCCAGATGAAACTCGAACGCGAGGTCTTTTCCCTGTCGGATGTGCTGCAGTGCTGCGTGCAGCAGGTCGCCGAGCCCGCGCGGGCCAAGCAGCTGGCGCTTTCCGTTGAGGCCGGCGGGACGCCCGAACGGCTGTACGGCGACGCGCTGCGGCTCTCGCAGGCGCTGCTCAACCTGCTCAGCAACGCTGTCAAGTTCACCGAGCGTGGCAGCGTGGTGCTGGTGGTCGAACGACTGATGCTGGCCGGCCCCCGCGCCACGGCGCCGGCCGTCGAGCCCGACCACGCCACGCCTGGTGGCAACCGGGTGCAGCCCCTGCGCCTGCGCTTCACCGTGCGCGACACCGGCATCGGCGTGGACGCCGACGCGCAGCGCAGCCTCTTTGCCGCCTTCGTGCAGGCCGACGCGTCCACCACCCGCCGTTACGGTGGCGCCGGCCTGGGGCTGACCCTGACCCAGCATCTGGCCGCGCTGATGGGGGGTGAAGTCGGCGTGTCCAGCCACCTGGGCGCGGGCAGCGAGTTCTGGTTCACGGCCTGCTTCGACGTCGCCACCGAAGCCGTGGCGGCCACGGCAGCCGCCGCTGCACTGGCGCCGGCGGCGCCGCAGCCGGCCGTTGCCGGCGTCGACCTGGACGTGGCCCTGCGCAACATCGGCGGGCGAGAGACCGCCTTGAAGCGGGTGTTGCGGCAGTTTGTCACCCACTACCCGGCAGGCGGCACCCATCTGGCAGCGACGGTGGCCGGCGGTGACCTCGCAGCGGCGTCGGCGGCCGCCCATTCGATCAAGGGTTCGGCATCGGCCATCGGCGCGTCCGAGCTGTCGCAGTGGGCCGATGCCTTGTACGAGGCCATCCTCCAGGGGAGGCCCCAGGCCGACATCGCCAGGCTGGCCGAGGCGCTGCAAGGGGAACTGGACCGCGTCACGGCTGCGCTGCGGAGCAGCCGGATCCTGGACGAGGCCCCGCCGGCGGTCAGCACGGCTGCGTCTATCCTGACCACCCCCGATCTGAACGCCTTCGAGCGGCTGCTGCAGGATGCCGACTTCCGGGCCCTGGCTGTCCACCGGACGCTGGCGCCCGGGCTGCAGGCAGGCCCGCCGGCGGCGACCAAGGAACTGGACAGCGCCCTGCGCGCCGTCGACTTCGAACGCGCCTTGCTGGCCCTGCGCGCCTGGCGCGGCTGAACCTAAGGGCCTGCGCGCTGGCGCCGCCAGGCCAGCAGTTCACCGACGAAACCGCGCCGGAAACCGACCACGCAGAGCACGAAGATCACGCCGATGATGACCGTGACCCAGGAGCCCACGCGGTCGGCCAGCAGGTCCTGCAGGCCGATGATGGTGAAGGCGCCCAGCACCGGCCCGGCGAAGGTGCCCATGCCGCCCAGCAGCGTCATCAGCACCACCTCGCCGGACAAGGACCAGTGGGCGTCGCTCAGCGTCGCGAAGCCCAGCACGAGGGTCTTCAAGGAGCCGGCCAGGCCGGCCAGGCTGGTCGACAGCACGAGGGCCAGCAGCTTGTACTTGTCGACGTCATAGCCCAGCGAGATAGCGCGGGGTTCGTTCTCGCGGATGGCCTTCAGCACCTGCCCGTAGGGTGAGTGGACGATGCGGATGATGGCCAGGAAGACGGCCACGAACACCGTCAGCACCACGAAGTACATCGCGATGTCGTTCTGCAGCGGGATGAAGCCGAAGAGCTTGCCGCGCGGCACGCCCTGCAGGCCGTCTTCACCGCCGGTGAAGGGGGCCTGCAGCCAGACGAAATAGACCATCTGCGCCATGGCCAGGGTGATCATCGCGAAATAGATGCCCTGGCGGCGGATGGCGATCAGGCCCACCACGGCACCGATGGCGCCGGCGCCCAGGGTGCCGGCCAGCACGCCCAGTTCCGGGCTGAAACCGGCGCTGCGCACCAGGTAACCGGTGAAGTAGGCCGCTGCCCCCAGGTAGGCGGCATGGCCGAAGGACAAGAGCCCGGTGTAACCCAGCAGCAGGTTGAAGGCGCAGGCGAAGATGGCGTAGCACAGCGCCTTCATCACGAAGATGGGATACAGGCCGACGAAAGGCGCGGCGATCAGCAGCGCCAGCCCGGCCAGCCAGGCCAGGCGCGAATAGCGGGACAGGGAGGCTTCCGAGAGGGCGCTCATTACTTTTCTTTCCCGAACAAGCCGGCGGGTCGAATCATCAGAACGATGGCCATGATCACGAAAACCACGATGCTGGACGCTTCCGGATAGAACACTTTCGTCAGCCCTTCGATCAGGCCCAAAGCCAGGCCGGTGAGGATGCTGCCCAGGATGGAACCCATGCCGCCGATGACCACCACGGCAAAGACGATGATGATCAGGTTGCTGCCCATCAGCGGCGTGATCTGGATGATGGGCGCGGCCAGCACCCCGGCCATGGCGGCCAGGCCGGCGCCGGCGCCGTAGGTCAGCATCACCATCATCGGCACGTTGACGCCGAAAGCCTGCACCAGCGCCGGGTTCTCGGTGCCGGCGCGCAGGTAGCTGCCCAGCCGCGTGCGTTCGATGATCCACCAGGTGGCCAGGCAGATCAGCAGCGACGCGAAGACCACGAATCCGCGGTAATTCGGCAGCACCATGAAGCCCAGGTTGGTGGCGCCCTGCAGCAATTCAGGGACGGCATATTGCTGGCCCGACACGCCGAACTGGTCGCGGAAAACGCCTTCGGCAATCAGCGCCAGGCCGAAGGTCAACAAGAGGCCGTAGATGGGGTCGATCTTGTACAGGCGCTTGAGCAGCGTGCGTTCCACCACCACACCCAGGGCGCCCACCACCAGCGGCGCCAGCACCAGCGCCCACCAGAAGCCGACGGCGAACTTCTCCATCAGCAACCAGGCCACATAGGCGCCCATCATGTACAGCGCGCCGTGGGCGAAGTTCACGATGCCCAGCAGGCCGAAGATGACCGCCAGGCCCAGGCTGAGCATGGCGTAGAACGAGCCGTTGACCAGGCCCAGCAGCAGCTGGCCCAGGAAGGCTTGCAGGGGGATGCCGAAGATTTCCATCGCGGGCTCGTTCTTCTCTTCAGCAGCTCACGCCATCATTTCCAGGCGGCGCACTTCGACTCGGCTTTCGTCGTCCAGGCTTCCTCGCCCTTGAAGGTCTGCACCACGTTGTAGTAGTCCCAGGGCTCGACCGACTTGTCCGGCGTCTTGACCTGCATCAGGTACATGTCGTGGATCATGCTGCCGTCGTCGCGGATGAAGCCGCCTTTGGTGAAGACGTCGTTGATCTTGGTCTTCTTCATCTGGGCCAGCACCTTGTCGCTGTCGTCGCTGCCGGTGGCCTTGACGGCGTTCAGGAACTGCAGCGTGGCCGAGTAGTCACCGGCCTGGACGGACGAGGGCATGCGCTTCATCTTCTCGAAGAACTTGCGGCTCCAGGCGCGCGTTTCGGCGTCCTTGTTCCAGTACCAGCTGTCCGTCAGGACCATGCCTTGGGTGGTCTTCAGACCCAGGCTGTGGATGTCGTTGATGAAGACCAGCAGACCGGCCATCTTCATGGTCTTGGTGACGCCGAACTCGTTGGCCGCCTTGATGCTGTTGATGGTGTCGCCACCGGCATTGGCCAGGCCCAGGATCTGCGCCTTGCTGCCCTGCGCCTGCAGCAGGAAAGAGCTGAAGTCGCTGGCCGACAGCGGATGCTTGACGGTGCCCACGACGGTGCCGCCGGCGGCCTTCACCACCGCGGCCGTGTCGGACTGCAACTGCGCGCCGAAGGCGTAGTCGGCCTGCAGGAAATACCAGCTCTTGCCGCCGCTCTTGACCACCGCGTTGCCCGTGCCCTTGGCCAGCGCCACGGTGTCGTAGGCCCAGTGCAGGGTGTAGGGGTTGCACTGGTCGTTGGTCAGCGCCGAGGTGGCGGCGCCGACGCTGATGAAGAGCTTCTTCTTCTCGGCCGCGACCTTGGCCATCGACAGGCTGGTGCCCGAATTGGTGCCGCCGATGATCATGTCCACGCCCTGCGTGTCGAACCACTCGCGGGCCTTGGTGGCGGCCACGTCGGGCTTGTTCTGGTGGTCGGCGTAGAGCACTTCGATCTTCTTGCCGTTGACCGCGCCGCCGAGGTCGGCGATGGCCATCTTGATGGCTTCCACGCCACCCTGGCCGTCGATGTCGGAATACAGGCCCGACATGTCGGTGATGATGCCGATCTTGATCACGTCGCCCGAGATCTGGGCCTGGGCGGGCGTGACGCCAGCCACCATCGCGGTCACGGCCAGGGTGCAGGCGGCTGAGATTTTCTTGAGTTTCATGGTGTCTCCAAAGTGGATAAGTGAAAGCAGGTTCGAAGGTACTGCGCGGCGCGAGGGCGTGGGGTCAGACGCCCAGGTATTCATGCAGCCGCTCCATGCGTGCGGGCAACTCGGCCTGCGTGAACTGCTGGATGACTTCACCGTGTTCGACCACCAGAAAGCGGTCGGCCAGCGGTGCCGCGAAGCGGAAGTTCTGCTCGACCATGACGATGGTGTAGCCCTGCTTGCGCAAGGCGACGACCATCTCGGCCAGCTTCTGCACGATCACCGGGGCCAGGCCCTCGGAGATCTCGTCGAGCAGCAGCAGGCGCGCGCCGGTGCGCAGGATGCGTGCCACCGCCAGCATCTGCTGCTCGCCGCCCGACAGCCGCGTGCCCTGGCTGCTGGCGCGCTCTTTCAGGTTGGGGAACATGGCGTAGATGTCGTCCAGGCTCATGCCGCCGGCGGCCAGTTGCGGCGGCAGCATCAGGTTCTCTTCGGCCGACAGGCTGCTGAAGATGCCGCGCTCTTCCGGGCAGTAGCCGATGCCCAGCCGCGCGATGCGGTGGGTGGCCATGCCGACGGTCTCTTGCCCTTGGACCTTGATGCTGCCCTTGCGCTCGCCGATCAAACCCATGATGGCGCGCAGCGTGCTGGTGCGGCCGGCGCCGTTGCGGCCCAGCAAGGTGACGACTTCGCCTTCATCGACATGGAAGTTGATGCCGTGCAGCACGTGGCTTTCGCCGTACCAGCCGTGCAGATCCTGCACCTCCAGGAAGCGCGTGCCCATCAGTGGGCTCCTTGCAATTCGGTGTTCGCGCTGCCCATGTAGGCCTCGATCACGGCCGGGTTCTTGCTGACCACCTCGTAGGACCCTTCGGCCAGGGTGGCGCCGCGCTGCAGCACGGTGATGGTGTCGGCGATGCTGCTGACCACGCTCATGTTGTGTTCCACCATCAGCACCGTGCGGCCCACCGAGACCTTCTTGATCAGCATGCGGATGCGGTCCACGTCTTCCAGACCCATGCCCTGCGTGGGTTCGTCGAGCAGCATCAATTGCGGCGCCATGGCCAGCGTGGTGGCGATTTCCAGCGCCCGCTTGCGGCCGTAGCTCAGTTCCACGGCCGTGAGGTCGGCGTACTTCTCGAGGTCGACCTCGCGCAGCAATTCGATGGCCAGCGGGTTCAGGCGGTCGAGTTCACGCTCGCTGCGCCAGAACTGGAAGGAATTGTTCAGCTTGCGCTGCAGCGCCACGCGCACGTTTTCCAGCACGCTCAGGTGCGGGAAGACCGAAGAGATCTGGAACGAGCGGATGACGCCGCGCCGCGCGATGTGCGCCGGCGTCTCCGCCGTGATGTCGTGCCCGTCGAACAGGATCTGGCCCG
The DNA here is from genome assembly GCA_040400915.1 of Rubrivivax sp. Lineage (GTDB taxonomy): Bacteria > Pseudomonadota > Gammaproteobacteria > Burkholderiales > Burkholderiaceae_C > Rubrivivax. The sequence continues at coordinate 281,394 of JBBAPI010000002.1, read as the reverse complement.
AGGTGGGCGTGAGAAACTTCGTCAACAGGTTGAAGCAGGTGGTCTTGCCGGCGCCGTTGGGGCCGATCAGCGCGTGGATGCTGCCGCGCCGAACCTGCAAGTCCACCTGGTTCACGGCGACAAAGCCCTTGAACTCCTTGGTCAGGGCGCGCGTTTCGAGGATGAAATCTGGGCTCATGCAGGCGTCGGTTCAATAACCTTGAGTTTAGGGCCCGCTGACGGGGCTGGGCGAGATGAAGACATGCTGATAAGCCCGTATGGCCGGCGCTGCGCCCTGACGCTCGCAGCGCTGGCTTGGGCACCCGGGATGGCCAGCTCGGCGGGCCCGGCGGCCGCGCCTTGCGAGGCCCTGACGACCGCGTCGGTGCTGGCGCAAATCAACGCCGTGCGCGCCCGGGGTGCGCTGTGCGGCGCACGGGGCGGCATGGCGGCTGCGGGTGCGCTGGGCTGGAATGAGGCGCTGCACGCGCTGGCCCACCGGCAAGCCCTGTGGATGGCCGATTTCGGCCGGCTGGTGCACGCCGGGCGCGATGGCGCAAGCCTCGGTCAGCGCGCCGCCGCTGTCGGCTACCCCTACGCCCGCATCGACGAGAACCTGGCCCACGGCCAGACCAAGCTGGCCCAGGCGCTGGCGGGCTGGACCGCCAGCGAGAGCCACTGCGTGAACCTCTACGACCCGGGTGTCACCGAAATGGCGCTGGCCTGCGTGCCGGGCCGTGATGGCCGGGCCTTCTGGGTCTTGATACTGGGGCGGCCGCTGTGACCGGCGGCAGCTCGGCACGGGCGATCACGCCGCCACCCAGGCACACCTCGCCGTCGTAGAGTACAGCGCTCTGGCCGGCAGTCACGGCCCACTGCGGGCTGTCGAAATCCAGCCGCAGGGCGCCGCCCGGCAGCAGCTGCAAGGCACAGGGCGCGTCGCTCTGCCGGTAGCGTGTCTTGGCGGCCAGGCGGCCCGCTGCGGGCGCGTGCCCGGCCACCCAGCTCAGGTCTTCGGCCTCCAGCCAGGGCGACTGCAGCCAGGGGTGTTCATGGCCCTGCACGACATGCAGGGTGTTGTGCGCCAGGTCCTTGTGCGCCACGAACCAGGGCGCGTGCAGGCCGTCCGCATCACCGCCCTGCTTGGTTCCGCCGATGCCCAGCCCCTGCCGCTGGCCCAGCGTGTAGAAGCTCAGGCCGACATGGCGGCCCACCGCGTGCCCGCGTTCGTCGAGCATGGCCCCGGGTTCCTGGCTGAGGTAGCGGTTCAGGAAGTCGCGGAAAGGCCGTTCGCCGATGAAGCAGATGCCGGTGCTGTCCTTTTTCCGGGCATTCGGCAGGCCGATCTCGTCGGCGATGCGCCGCACCTCGGTCTTCTTCAACTCGCCCACCGGGAACAGCGTCTTGCTGAGTTGCGCCTGGTTCAGGCGGTGCAGGAAGTAGCTCTGGTCCTTGGCCGGGTCCAGGCCCTTGAGCAGTTCGAAGGTGCCATCGCGCTCGCGCACCCTGGCGTAGTGCCCGGTGGCGATCTTCTCGGCGCCCAGACGCAGGGCATGGTCCAGGAAGGCCTTGAACTTGATCTCGGCGTTGCACAGCACATCGGGGTTGGGCGTGCGGCCGGCGGCGTACTCGCGCAGGAATTCGGCGAACACGCGGTCCTTGTATTCGGCAGCGAAGTTGACGTGCTCGATCTCGATGCCCAGCACATCGGCCACCGCGGCGGCGTCGACGAAGTCGACGTTCGACGAGCAGTACGCGCTGTCGTCGTCGTCTTCCCAGTTCTTCATGAAGATGCCGACGACCTCAAAGCCCTGCTGCTGGAGCAGGTAGGCCGTCACCGCGGAATCGACACCGCCGCTGAGGCCCACCACAACCCTGGTTTTCGTCATAACGGTGATTATCCCGGGGCGCCACAATTCGCGGCACTTTCACTGCCCCGGGAACCTTCCACATGTCAGACCACGGCTTCCACGTCCACGGCCCCCACGACCACGAAATCGAACACGTCGCCGAGGGCGCATCACACGGGGCGCACGACCCGAAGGCCGGCACGATTGCCGTGGCCACCGCCATCATCGCCACGGTGGGTGCGCTGTTTTCCTACATGGGCGGGGCCACGCAGGCCAACGCCGGCTTGTTCAAGAACGACGCGGCCATCAAGAAGACCGAGGCCTCCAACCAGTGGAACTACTACCAGGCCAAGAGCGGCAAGCAGAACCTGTCCGAACTGGCCATCGCGCTGGTTCCCGACGAGAGGAAGGCCAAATACCAGGACGAGGTCGAGCGCTACAAAAAGGAAAAGGCCGACATCAAGCTGGCCGCCGAGAAGCTGGAGGCTGAAGCCACCGAGTGGGACAGGAAGAGCGGCGAACAGATGCACCAGCATCACCGCTGGGCGCAAGCGACTACCGCGCTGCAGGTCTCCATCGCACTGGCCGCCATGGCGCTGCTGACCAAGAAGAGCTGGCTGGAACGCGGCATGTTCGTCGTGGCCGGGCTGGGCGTGGTGCTGGGCGTGCTGGCCGCATTGCACATATGACGCTGACCCGCCGCGCGGCGCTGGCCACCACGGCCCTGGCCTGGCCCTTGTCCAGCCACGCCCAGACCGGCTGGCCCAGGCAGTCGATCCGCTTCGTGGTGCCCTTCGCGCCGGGCGGCACGTCCGAGATCGTGGCCCGCACCGTGGCCGCCGAATTGAGCAAGCAGCTGGGCCAGACGGTCTTTGTCGACAACAAGGGCGGCGGCGGCGGCATCCCGGCGATGAGTGACGTGGCCCACGCCACGCCCGACGGCTACACCCTGATCCTGGGCCATGTGGGTTCGCTGGCGGTCAACCCGATCATCTTTCCGAACCAGCCCTTCAACGTGAACAAGGATTTCATGCCGGTCACGCTGCTGGCCAAGGTGCCCAACCTCTTCGTCATCCACCCCGATGTGCCGGCCACCAACTTCAAGGAATTCGTGGCCCACGTGAAGAAGAACCCCGGCAAGCTGAACTACGGCACCGCCGGCAACGCCAGCGCCGGCCATCTGGCCATGGAATACCTGAAGCTGGTGACGGGCCTGTTCATCACGCACATTCCCTATCGCGGCACCGGGCCCATGCTGACCGACCTGCTGGCCGGCCGCACCCAGGCCAGCAGCGCGGGCTTGCCGGCTTTGCTGCCGCACATCAAGAGCGGCAAGCTGCGCGCCATCGCCGTGGGCACGGCGCAGCGCCTGCCAGCCCTGCCCGACGTGCCGACCGTCGCCGAAATGGGCTTCAAGGACTTCGAAACCTCGCAGTGGTACGGCATCCTGGCGCCGGCCGGCACACCGCGCGAGATCGTCAAGCGGCTGCAGGAAGAGTCGCTGAAGGCGCTCAAGAGCAACGGCGTGACCGCGCGTTTCGCCGAAGACAGCGCAGTGGGCGGTGGCGGTTCGCCCGAAGAATTCGGCAGCTTCATCGCGAAGCAGCAGACCATCTGGAAAGACATCGTGCTGCGTGCCGGCATCAAGCCGGATTGAGCTTCAGCAGGTCAGCATCTGCGAGCGGGTGCGGATCAGTTCGCGGGCCCGGTTCATCGCGTAGTGGATGGCCTCGTCGGCCGAGCGCCAGCGGTAGCCGCAGGCCAGGCTGTCGTCACGATAGGCTTCGTTGCGACCGGGCTGCGCGCCGCGCACCCGGTTGACCACCAGGGCGGCGATGTAACCGTCGCCCTGGGGCGCTTCCACCGCGCCGACGTAGATGCGGTAGTCGCCTTCGTGGGTTTCGTCGAATCGCATGCGGCTTCCTGATGGTGAGGGGGCTCGGTACGCCGGCCATCATCGTCGGGGCCCATGTCGCGGCCCATCCCCCGGCCGAGGGGGGTCCGTCCTTCAGGCGAAGGACACCGTCCGCGGCAGGTCGATGACCGTGGCGCCGCCCGCCGGACTACACCGGCCGCCGGCTCGCCTGCGCCAGATAGAACCACTCGTGCCCGGGCCATGCGCTGACGTCGGGGAACACGATGTAGCCCGCCTCGGGCGCACGCAGTTCGCTGCCATCGGCGCGCAGCGCCACGAGTTCACCGGCAGCCAGCGGGTCGAAGCTGGCCCAGGCCTTGACGAAGCGGTCGCCCTCGGCGTGGCGGTCGATGACCTCGGACAGCACCAGGCTTTCGAAGGGCCGCGCCGGCGGCGTCAGCGGAATGTCGGCCAGACCCAGCAGCGCCAGCGTCTGGCGGATGGCGACGTAGGCCACCTCGGGACCCTCGGGGTCGTCGTGCTGGCCACATTCCAGTGTCACCCCGTAGCCGCCCTGGCTGCGCATGTACTCGGTGGTGCCCACGCCGTAGCTCGGGTCCTCGTGCACGCCGCCCGGCGTCAGACCGCGCGCCTTGCGCTTGGCGATGCCCTCGGAATACGACGACATCCAGCCTTCGACGATGCGGTCCACGCCGACGTGCGCGGCGAGTTGGGCTTCGGCCGCGGCATGGGCGAAAGGTTCCAGCGCGTCCCGGTTGTCAGCCGGGCCGCGCATCACGAAGGCCTGGCCGGGATTGCGGAAACTGTGCAGGTCCAGCAGCACGTCGTGGGCGGCCAGCAGCGGACACAGCACATTGGCGATGCGGTCCTCGAAGTCCTGCGGCGTGGCCGTGGGCTGCAGCCGGCGGTTGAGATTGCGCTCGCCCATGCGGCGCATGTGGTTATAGGCCAGCGGGTTGCACACCGGCACGAAGGTGACGCTGCCGCGGACGATCTCGATGTCGCCGCTGTCGATCTCGGCCAGCACGCGGCGTATGCCTTTCGTGCCCGCCACTTCGTTGCCGTGCACGGCGCCGGTGACGATCAACTTCGGGCCCGGTGCGAAGCCGGCGATGCGGTGGCTGCGCAGGTTGCTGTTGCTGATCATGCCGACACCCCGGCAGCGTCACCGCACAGCAGCCGGTAGGCCGTGGCGTAGCGCTCGTGGATGCCGCGCACCACGGCCTCGGGCAGGTCCAGGGCCGCCTGTTCAGCGCCGCCGGTGACGCCAGTGCCGCTCAACCAATCGCGCAAGGGCTGCTTGTCGTAGGCCTGGATGCGGCCCTGCGCCAGTTCATCGGCCTGCCAGAAGCGCGATGAATCGGGCGTCAGCACCTCGTCCATCAGCGTCAGCGTGCCGTGCTCGTCGAGGCCGAATTCGAACTTGGTGTCGGCGATGACGACGCCGCGGGTCAGGGCGTAGGCAGTGGCGGCCTTGAAGAGGCGGATGGCGGTGTCGCGCACCTCGGCCGCGCGGGCCGCGCCCAGGATGCCTTCGAGCTGCGCGTAGGCAATGTTCTCGTCGTGGTCGCCCACGGCGGCCTTGGTGGCCGGCGTGAAGATGGGCTCGGGCAGCGGCTGCGTCATGGCCATGCCGGGCGGCAAGGGGATGCCGCAGACCGTGCCGCTGGCGCTGTATTCCTTCCAGCCCGAGCCGACGATGTAGCCGCGCACCACCGCCTCGCAAGGCAGCGGCGTCAGCCGTTTGACCAGCATCGAACGGCCGGTGACTTGCGCCACCTCGTCAGCCGCGACCACGCTTTCGGGCGCTTCGCCGGTGAGGTGGTTGGGCACGATGCCGTGCAATTTGTCGAACCAGAACAAGGCCATCTGCGTCAGCAGCCGGCCCTTGCCGGGCACTGGTGCCTTCATCACCACGTCGAAGGCGCTGAGGCGGTCGCTGGCCACCATCAGCATGCGGTCAGCGCCCACCGCGTAGAGGTCGCGCACCTTGCCGCGCGCGATCAGCGGCAGGCTGTGCAAGGACGTGCTGGGCACGGCGGGGCCGAGGTCGGCGAGGAGAGATGCGGTCATGGTCGGGCCCGGGTGGCTAGCTTGGCGGTCAGCCGCCTATTTTGCTTGCACCCGCGCCCGACGCCGTCCGCGGGTCAGGCTACTTGTCTTTCGAATCCTTGCCGTCCTTGGTCAGCATGGGAAAGCGCGCGTCGAAGTAGCTGGGGGTGACGCTGAACGCATCGATCGAGAAGATGCAATTGGCCGTCGGAAAGAGCGCACCGGCACGGATGGGCCAGTCCAGCGAGTAGCAGGTGCTCGGGCTGGCAGGGTTGGCGCCCCAGAAGTTGTTCTGCGCATAGACGATGTTGTTGCTGGCGTTGTTGCTGCTGCCGTTCAAGAGCAGTTGGACCTGCATGTTGCCCAGTTGCGCCTGGCGCGCTGCCAACCCGCCGAAGAAGGCGGCGAAGGCGTTCACCCCGTTGTCGTAGATCTTGTTCTTGCCATCGCTGGTGTAACCGCGGCGCTTGCAGTCGTTCGACTTGCAACCCAGGTCAATGATCGAGTCCGACGAAAGGTAGCCCAGCACCTGTTCCAGGTCGATGCCTGCTGCAGGCGATTGGGTGATTTCCGAGTTCTGCATGTGGAACTCGATGCGCGAAGTGCCCAGGCCGCCCATCGCGCCCACTTCGATGCCGTTGGCGCTGTTCTCGTTGCCGAAGCGCTGCAGCCCGGTGTAGCGGTAGCCGTCCAAGGAAATCACGGCCTCTGCGCGACTCAGTGGAACGGGCGATCCGTATTGATCACTACACGTGTACCCGCCCAGGTCAAAAGTGGGCGGCAAGCCATCGCAGGCGAAGCCGACGAAGACGCCCATCCCATCGTTCAGGGTGTCCTGGACGGTGATGTCCTTCATCTTCAGATCGATCTTGCCCTGGTAACAGGCCCGCACCATGACCCCGCGCAGCGACCGGTTCGAAGTGAAGTCGTCGACGTCGGCTTTCAGCACCGATTTGCCCGCGGCACGCAGCATGAGGCCCGCGCGCCACAGCCGAGACTGGGATACCGGCACATCTTCAATGACGATATCCTCGATCTTGTAATCGCCGTTGACCGATTCGGACAGCAGGTTGATGGCCGATTTGCGATCGGGCAGCGAAAACGCGGTCGTCAAGTACTGGGGCGAATCGCCGCAACCCAGCAATTTGGATTGAGCGTAGTCAACGGTGGTCTGGGCGGGATTCGTCACCAGCACGCACAGACTCTGGTCGTAGACCTGCGCCGATCGGTTCAGCGTGGTGCGCGTGATGAGCAGCTTGCGCAATTTGCCGCCTGTCTTTTCCACCGCCATGATGGCGCCGCCCAAGGGATCGTCCAGCTGCAGGTTGCTGACCTCGTTGCCGTTGGCCAGAGTGACGGCATCACCCAAGCTATTGGTGATCTTGCCCCTGGGGCTGGTGCTGTCGAAACCCCTCTTGGTGACGTCCTCGCCCTTGCCCTTCAATTTCTGATCGTCCTTCAGCACGATGCCGCCGTTCAACGCGGGCGTGCTGGTCGGCATGGCCACGATGAAGATCGTGTCGCCTTTCACCGACGCTGCCTGGACCGCAGCCAGCGAGTTGAAAGGGCTGCGCTCGGTCCCGCTCCCGGCGGCGGCGCCGGACTGGACATACCAGTCACGCGCCAGCACGGGGTGTGACGCCAATGCCAGCGTCAGCGTCAATATGCCGGGCGCTAATTTGTGGACAACCATGATGGACTCCTGAATTGACATCGAGTGGATGAAGCGCTGCCCACCGAAATGCCAACGGGCTCATTCCCGTGTGATGCGGATGGCGGATGGCAGATGGCAGGCGGTGCTGCTGCAGACACGGCGTGATGCGGCCGTGCAGCCAATGTGGCGTTCAGCGCCTCGGCTGTCCTGAAAGCGCCTGAAAACTTCCTGAAACCGGACGGCGCCGCCCGGCCCCGGGTCTCGACCGGTTCAGGCCCGTGCGCAGAGCCGGCCGAGGGCCGCGCCCAACGCTGGCACGCGCCACGCGGTGGCGCAGCGCGGATCCGGCGCATAGCGCGCGCCCAGGTTGCTCAGCAGGGCGACGATGGCGTGGCCACCGCCGGCGGTGCGCAGGATGCCGGCATCGGAGGCGTAGTTGTCGGTGCTGCCGGTCTTGTGCGCGTAGGCCGGTGCGTCGGGCAGTCCGGGCAACCAGCCGGGCACCTCACGCAGGCTGCCGCTGGACAGCACGTGGTCGAGTTGCTGGCGCTGCAGCACACCGCGCAGGTGGTCGCGCGTGGCCGGCTGCAGCAGCGTGGTGCCGGCCGGCAGCCAGGGTGCGGGCGGCGCATCGGCGTCCAGCAGCCAGAGCAGGCGCACCGTGTCCCAGGCGGTCATGTGGATGTGGCCCACGCCCGAGCCGTCGGCGTTGCGCCAGCCGCCGTCGGCTTGCGTGTCCTTGAGCTGCAGCGTGGCCAGGTCCAGTTCGGCGAAGCGCGCATGCAGCGCGTCGATCAAGCCCACGCGGTGCAACAGCGCCACCAGTTCGGTGGTGGCGTCGTTGTCGCTGACCACCATCATCGGCTCCAGCGCCGCCGGCCAGTCGGCGATCAGCCCGCGGTCCAGCGCCAGGCCGACGCCGATGGCCACCATCAGCTTCAGCAGCGAGGCCGGATACGGCGCCACGAAGCGCAGCGTGCCCGGGCTGGCCTTGCGCGAGGTGACCGGCTGCCAGGGCAGTTGCCGCCAGTTGCGGCCGGCCTGCCAGGCGATGGAGTTGCCTTTGGCGTCCTGCAGGTCACGGTCGAAACGGACGTTGCGCAAGGCGCTGCCCCTGGCGCCGATTTCAGCGATCACACCCTGCGGCTGTTCGCGCGAGAACAGCACGTTGGCGAAGCGCGGCGGCCGGCCCGGCGGGAACAGGACCACGGCCAGGTCGATGCTGGGGAAGTGGGTGATGGCCGCACCGCCGTGCCAGCTATCGGGCGTGCCGGCGAAGTCCTGGGCGTGGACGGCGTGCAGCAGGCTCTGGGCCAGGGTATCGGGCCGCGCTGGTGGGCGGCGTGGGGGCGGGTGCATGCCGCGATTGTCGGCGCTGCCCCGCCGCGCTCAGCCCGCCACCACATGGCAGGCCAGCCGCCGCCCGCCCAGGTCCCGCAACAGCGGCACTTCGACCTTGCAGCGCGCCTGCACCAGCGGGCAGCGGCTGTGGAAGGCGCAGCCGTCGGGCGGGTTCAGCGGGCTTGGCATCTCGCCGGCCAGCGGCCGGTGCGGGTGACGGTCGGCCGCGCGCAGCGCGGGCACGGCGCCCAGCAGCGCCTGGGTGTAGGGGTGCAGCGGCGCGCCCAGCACCTGCGCCTTGGGGCCGTGTTCGACGGCGGCGCCGAAGTACATCACCATCACGTCGTGGGCCACGTGTTCCACCACGCTCAGGTTGTGGCTGATGAAGACATAGGCCGTGCCGGTGGCGTCCTGCAGGTCCATGAACAGGTTCAGCACCTGGGCCTGGATGCTGACGTCCAGCGCGCTGGTCGGCTCGTCGGCGACGACGATGGCCGGCTGGAGCATCATCGCCCGCGCCACCGCCACGCGCTGGCGCTGGCCACCGCTGAACATGTGCGGGTAGCGGGCCGCGTGTTCGGGGCGCAGGCCCACGCGCTCGATCATCTGCAGCGCCCGCTCGCGGCGTTCGGCCTTGCCCAGTGGGGTGTTGATGGCCAGCGGTTCGTCCAGCGCCGCCGCGATGGTCTTGCGCGGGTTCAGGCTGGCATAGGGGTTCTGGAAGACCATCTGCACGCGCTGGCGCAACTGCTGGCGTTGTGCCGGCGAGGCCGTGGCCGCGTTCTGTTCGCCCAGGAACAGCGAGCCGGCCGTCGGTGGCTCGATCAGCGTCAACTGCCGCGCCAGCGTGCTCTTGCCACAACCCGATTCACCGACCACCGCCAGCGTGCGGCCGGCCTGCAGCTCGAAGCTCACGCCATTCAGCGCCTTGACCACGGCGTGGCCGCGCGCGATGTTGCCCAACCAGCCGCGGCTGACGCGGTAGTGGCGCGACAGGTCTTGCACGCGCAGCACGGCTTCAACCATGCGCGCCGGCCGTGTGCAGCGGGAAGAAACAGCGAACACCGTCGGCCAGCGGCGGGCGCTCGGCGCGGCAGCGCGCCTGCGCCTGCGCGCAACGCGGCGCCAGCAGACAGCCGGGGGGGCGGTCATGGCGGCCGGGCACGATACCCGGCAGCGCCTGCAGCCGCCGCGCGCCGCGGTTGTGCTCGGGCAGCGCGGCCAGCAGCGCGGCGGTGTAGGGGTGGCGGGGCCGGTCGAACAGGGTGTCCACGGCGCCGGTCTCCACCACCTGGCCGGCGTACATCACGGCCACCCGGCTCGCCATCTCGGCCACCACGGCCAGGTCGTGGGTGATCAGCACCAGACTCAGGCCCTGCTCGGCCTGCAGCTTCTGCAGCAGCGCCATCACCTGCGCCTGGATGGTCACGTCCAGCGCGGTGGTCGGCTCGTCGGCGATCAGCAGGCGCGGCTCACAGGCGATGGCCATGGCGATCATCACGCGCTGGTTCATGCCGCCGCTCAGCTCGTGCGGGTAGGCCTTCAGGCGGCTCTTGGCGGCCGGTATCTCCACCCGCTCGAAGAGCTGCAGCACCCGCGCTTCCAGCGCCGCGCCGCGCAGGCCCCCGTGCACCTTCAGCACCTCGCGCACCTGGTCGCCCACGGTGTGGCTGGGGTTCAGGCTGTTCAGCGCGTCCTGGAACACCATCGCGATGTCGCGGCCGATCAGGCGGCGGCGTTGCGCGGCCGTCATCACCAGCAGGTCCTGTCCGTCGAAGCGCAGCGCGTCGGCGCTGACCAAGCCCGGCGGGTCGACCAGACCCATCAGCGCCAGCATGGCCACGCTCTTGCCCGAGCCCGATTCGCCGACGAGGCCCAGCAGTTCGCTGGGGGCCACGTCGAGGTCGACGCCGTCGACAGCCGTCAAGCCGCCGAAGCTGACGCGCAGGTTGCGGATTTCGAGCAGCGATTTCATGCCGCCGCGCGCAGCTTCGGGTCCAGCGCGTCGCGCAACCCGTCGCCCATCAGGTTGATGGCCAGCACCGTCACCAGGATGGTCAGCCCGGGCACGGTGACGACCCAAGGCGCGCGTTCGATGTAGTCGCGCGCCGCGCTGAGCATGCTGCCCCACTCGGGCAAGGGCGGCTGCACGCCCAGGCCCAGGAAGCCCAGGGCAGCAGTTTCCAGGATCGCCGACGAGAAGCCCAGCGTGGCGGTGACGATCAACGGCGCCAGGCAGTTGGGCAGCACGGTGTCGAACATCAGCCGGGCGGTGCCGGCGCCGGCCACGCGGCTGGCGGTGACGTAGTCGCGGCCCATCTCGGACAGCGCCGCGCCGCGCGTCAGGCGCACATATCCGGGCAGCGCACCGACGGCGATGGCCAGCACGGTGTTGATCAGGCCCGGCCCCAGGATGGTGATGACGCAGATGGCGAGCAGCAAGCCGGGCAGGGCCAGCAGGATATCCATCAAGCGCATCACCAGCGGCGCCAGCCAGCGCGGGTGGAAGGCCGCCAGCAGGCCCAGCGCCACGCCGGGCAGCAAGGCCAGCAGCACGGCGCTGATGGCGATCCACAGCGAGACCCGCGCCCCGAACAGCAGGCGGCTCAGCAGGCAGCGGCCCAGCTCGTCGGTGCCCAGCGGGTAAGCCGCCAGGCCGCCGGCCTGCCACAGCGGCGGCGTCAGCATGTGGTCGCGGAACTGTTGCACAGGGTCGTGCGGCGCCAGCCAGGGTGCGAGCACAGCGCCCAGCACGACCGCCGCGAAAACGAAGAAGGCCAGCGTGGCGCCGCGGTTGGCGGTGTAGGCGCGGACGAATTCGCGCGCGCGGGATGGCGGCTGCGAGGCCAGCGCCACGGTCGTCATTCCCGCCCCCGCATCCGCGGATTGACCACGCCATACAGCACGTCGACGGCCAGGTTGACGCTGATGAAGATCAGCGCCGAAACCAGGATGCCGGCCTGCACCACGGGGTAGTCGCGCCGGGCGATGGCGTCGATCAGCCATTTGCCGATGCCCGGCCACGAGAAGATGGTTTCGGTCAGCACCGCGCCGCCCAGCAGGCCGCCGACCTGCAGGCCCAGCACGGTGACGATGGGGATCAGCGCGTTGCGCAGGCCGTGGTGCAGCACGACGCGGGTCGGGCTCAGGCCCTTGGCGCGGGCCGTGCGCATGTAGTCCTCGCGCAGCACTTCGAGCATGGCGCTGCGCGTCATGCGCGCGATGGTGGCCATCGGCACCGTGCCCAGCACCAGTGCGGGCAGGGCCAGGTGCAGACACGCCGACACGAAGGCGCCGTTTTCCTGGCCACGCAGGTCGGCGAGCAGGCTGTCGACGAGCATGAAGCCGGTGACCGGGGCGATGTCGAATTCGATACCGATGCGCCCGCTGACCGGCGTCCATTCCAGGCCCACCGAGAAAAACATGATGAGGATCAGCCCCCACCAGAACACCGGCATCGAATGGCCCACGGTGGCCAGCGCCATCACCGCCTGGTCGAACCAGCTGCCGCGTTTCAGCGCAGCGGCCACGCCCAGTGTCAGGCCCACCAGCAGGGCCAGCAGCAGCGCCGTGCCGGCCAGTTCGATGGTCGCCGGGAAGAGCACCGCGAATTCCGCCGACACCGCTTCGCGCGTGACCAGGCTCTTGCCCAGGTCGCCGTGCAGCAGTTGCGTCACGTAGCGCAGGTATTGCGCCGGCAGCGGCTGGTCCAGGCCGAGTTGCTGCATCAGCGCGGCGTGGGCCGCAGGGTCGAGCCGGCGCTCGCCGACCATGATCTCGATCGGGTCGCCGGGGATCAGGCGGATCAGCGCGAAGGCGGCCAGCGTCACGCCCAGCAGCGTGGGGATGAGCGCGGCGAGCTTCTTCAGCAAGAACATGCGCCCCCGAGCTCGCTAGCGCTCGCTACCCCCGGTGGGGGCCGTTCGCCAGCTGCCCGGCAAAGCCGGTTCCGCGGCGGGAAGCGGGGTCAACGACGGGCTTCGGCGTGTTCAGAAGAACGTGTATTCCGCCGAGACCACGAAGGAACGGCCACGCGGGTCGGCCACGCGCGGTTCCCAACTGCTGCCGGCACCGGTGTTGGTGTCGTAGGCCAGGGCGAAAGGCGGGTCGGTGTTCAGCAGGTTCTTGATGCCGGCGTTCAGCGTCAGGTTCTTGATGCCGGTGTAGGCCACGTTGGTGTGGTACAGCGTGTAGGCCTTGACGAAGGGGCTGTAGTTCGGCGGGCTGACCGTGCCGTTGGCGACGCCCGGCGGGATGTAGCCCGCGTAACCGGTGCTGTACTGCTGGCGCAGCGTGCCGCCCCAGTCGCCGACCTTGTAAGTGACGAAGGCCATGTGCTTCCAGCGCAGGCCCAGCTCACTGGAGCGGGTGAACAGGCCCACTTCGCCGGGGCCGAAGGCCGAGCTGGTCAGCAGGCGCGACTTCTTGTCCAGCAGGTAGGACCCTTCCAGGCCGCCCGACAGTCGCCCGCCGCCCAGCACCATGCCGCCACGCAGCGAAACCTCGATGCCGGCCGTCTTGGTCTCGCCGGCATTGACCCACCGGGTATCGATCTGCTTAATGGCGCCGCTGGCGTCGCGGATGAAGTTCTCAGGGAACAGCGCGTAGTTGTTCAGGATAGTGGTCAGGCCGAAGGACTGGATGGTGCCCTTGCGCTGGATGGTCCACCAGTCCACCGTGGCGCTGAAGTCATTGATGGGCTGCCACACGAAACCCAGGTTGGTCATCGTGCTCTTTTCAGGGCCCAGGTCGGCTTTGCCGCCGAACAGGGTGTTGAAGGTGATGGCCGAGCAGCCCGGCGTGGCGCTGACGATGTTGGCCGGGCAGGTCAGGGGGTCGGGCACACCGGCGCCGGAGTAGGGCGATTCGGTCACGCCGTTGTACAGCTGGTTGAAGGTGGGCACGCGAAAGCCCGTGCCGTAGGAACCGCGCAGCACCAGGCTTTCCAGCGGCGCGAAGCGCAGCGACAGCTTGGGGTTGGTGGTGCTGCCGAAACCGCTGTACTGGTCGTAGCGCGCCGACAGGTTGGCTTCCAGGTTCTTCAGCACCGGCACGATGACTTCGCCGAACACCGCTTTCACGTCGCGCTTGACACCCGTCAGCGCGTTGATGTTGTCGAAGGCGGCGTTGAAGATCCAGGTGTTGATGTCATTGGTGTTGACGCTGGTGTTGCCGTTGAACTTGTACTTTTCCTGGCGGAAGTCGACGCCCACCGCGGCCAGCACATCACCGCCCGGCAGCTTCATGACGGAGCCCGAAGCCTTGGCATCGACCTGGTCGGTGGTGTATTCACCGCCGTACAAGGTGGTGCCGCGCGCCGAGATGGCGTCCAAGCCCTGCATCGCGGCAGCGCTTTGCTGCTCACCCGCCAGCAGGAAGGGGTTGAGCACGCCGGTGTTGATCAGGTTGGCCAGGCCGACGTAGTTGTGATATCCGCTGCCCAGCACGGATGAGCTCTTGCTGGACGCGCGCGACACGCCGACGCGGTAGTCCCAGTCGGCCAGAAAGGGCAGGCTGCCGTCGGCCGACAGCAAGTAGCGGCTGGTGTCGGTGGTGGTCTTGTATTCACGCTGGCCGCAGGCCATGCAGCGCCAGCGGAAGGTCATCGGCGCGCCGTTGTTCACCGCCAGTTCGGGGAAAGTGCCGATCAGTGCGTTGAAGACCCGGGCGTAGCCCGCGCCGGTGCTGGGGTAGGCCAGGTTGCGGAAGGGGTTGGGCGTGGTGGTGGTGTTGGGCAGCGTGGTGTTCGAGGTCGAAGACGCCGAACTGATCTGGTTTTCCGAGAACAGCTTGGCCGATTCCGAGCGCCCGAACAGGTATTCGGCCGTGAAAGTGGTGCCGGCGACCTTGAAGTTGCCGCGCGTCACCAGGTTGGTGTTCTTCACCGGCTGCTGGATGACCACGGCCCGGCCGGTGTCGTAGGCGCAACCGAATTGCGCGCCGGCGCCAGCCACCCACAGTTTCTCGTCGTAGGGGCCCATGCCCGGCTGCGAGGCGCAGCCGGCCTGGCCCGGCAGGTCCAGCGTGTTGACGCTGCCGATGGTGGTGCCGCTGTACAAGGGGCCGACGCCGTTGCCGCTGCCCGGCCGCGTCAGCACGTTCTTGATGGTGGCCGTGGTGCTGGGAATGAACAGCGTGGCGTAGGGCGTGCCGCGCGTGTCGGGCGACAGGCCGCGGTCGGCCTGGAAGGTGTTGACGAAGTCGCGCTGCGTGCCTTGCAGCATCTTGGCGTCGGTCACCGACAGCGTGGCCAGCAGGTTGTAGCCCTCGGTGTCGAGGTTGCCCAGGCCGCCAGCCAGCGAGGCGCGGTAGACCTGACCACCGGCCTGCTGCGGCACGTCGGCCGACGCGGCGGCGCGCAGCCCGGTGAAGTTGTTGCGCAGGATGAAGTTGATGACGCCGCCGACGGCGTCGGTGCCATAGACGGACGAAGCGCCGTCCTTCAGGACTTCGACGCGATCGACGGCCGCCATCGGGATCTGGTTCAGGTCGACCACGCCGCCGTTCACGCCATGCGAGGCCACGCGGCGGCCGTTCAGCAGGATCAGCGTTGCGTTGGCGCCCTGGTTGCGCAGGTTGGCGCTGGTGCTGCCGTTGTTGCCGCGCGCCTGGCCCGACACCACGTCGGCATTGCTGGCCAGGTTGTCCAGGCCGTTGCCGTTGATGGTCAGCGTGGCGATCAGCTGTTCGGCATTGACGATGCCCTGCTGGTCGAGCTCTGTACGGCTGATGATCTGCAGTGGCAGCGCGCCTTCGACGGCGATGCGCTTGATGCTGGAACCCGTGATCTCGACCCGCTGCGGCCCGGCTGACTGCGCCATGGCGTGCGTGGCCAGACCGAGCAGCGCCAGGCTGCCAACGAGGGTTTTCATCTTCTTCATGGGGCGTCTCCAGACTCGATCGTTTGAAGGTCTATGCTAGGGTCACGTCGCCTTACAGTGTTGCCACAAAGCAACTTGCAACGCCTGCGGGAAACCCTGGCCGCTGCGGCTGCGGCGGCCAGCGTCGTGCGGCAGCGTACTGACGGCACGCCCCACCCGCCCGCTACATTTCCGGATGATCGAAGCCCTGCTGCTGACCACCACCCGCGTCTCCACCTTCGACGGCGACCGGCCGCTGACCGGGGCCAGCGGCTTCTTCTTCGCCCGCGGCGAGCGCCTGTTCCTGGTGACCAGCCGGCATGTCGTCATCGACAAGCCCAGCAAGCACTTCCCCAGCCGCATCGAGATCGAACTGCACACCGATGCCGGCAACCTGACGCAATCCACCGGCCTGTCGGTCTTGCTCTACCGCGACGGCAAGAGCATCTGGCGCCAGGGCAAGGACGCCGGTGGCGAGATCGACGTCGCGGTGCTGGAAATCGACCGCGCGGCGCTGCCCGACGGGGTCTGCCTGGACTGCTTCACGCCCGAACACCTGCAGGGGCAGTTGCACGATGTCGAGGTGGGCTCCTCACTCCTCATCGTCGGTTTCCCCCTGGGTTTCCACGACGGCTTGCACCACCTGCCGGTGGTGCGGCAGGCGGCCATCGCGTCGTCCTTCGGCCTGCGCTTCCAGGGCCTGGGCTATTTCCTGACCGACGCCCGCACCCACCGCGGCACCAGCGGCGCCCCGGTGGTGATGCGCGCGCCCGGTTTCGACGGCACGCTGCCGTGGAAGCTGCTGGGTGTGCACTCGTCGCGCATGGACGTGGGCAACCGCGACCTGAAACTCGACGAGTCGCTGGGCCTGAACTGCGCCTGGTATGCCGACATCCTGCTGACGCTGACGGCCGAAGTGCCGCTGCTGGCGGCGGTGCCCGCCTCGGCCGCGCCGGTCTTGGCCAGCGCGGTCGCCCCGGCTGCTGCTGACGCACCGGACACGCCTGCTGCGCCACCACCGTCCGGCGGACCCGTGCTGCGTTCCGTGTGAACATCGCGGCGTGACGCCGCCTGCCCAGCACCTGCCCACACCCTGCGCGTCGGCCCCGGTGACGCCGTGGCGCTGGATCCCGACGCTGTACTTCGGCCAGGGCCTGCCCTATGTGGTGGTGATGACGCTGGCCGTCGTCCTGTACAAGAACCTGGGCGTTTCCAACACCGACATCGCGCTGCTGACCAGCTGGCTCTACCTGCCCTGGGTCATCAAGCCGCTGTGGGGCCCGCTGGTCGACCTGCTGGGCACCAAGCGACGCTGGATCGTGGGGCTGCAGTTCACCATCGGCGCGGCCCTGGCCGGCGTGGCGCTGGCGGTGCCGGCGCCGGGCTTTCTGCAGGCCACGCTGGTCATCTTCTGGCTGATGGCCTTTGCCTCGGCCACCCACGACATCGCCGCCGACGGTTACTACATGCTGGCCCTGCCGCCAGGCACGCAGGCCGCCTTCGTGGGTGTGCGCAGCACCTGCTACCGCCTGGCGATGATCGCCGGCCAGGGCGGGCTGGTTTTCCTGGCCGGACGGCTGACCGAAAACCTGGGCTCGCCAGCGCAGGCCTGGGCCTGGGTTTTCGGCGCGATGGCGGCCTTCTTCATCGCCCTGGCGGCCTGGCACCTGTGGGCCTTGCCGCGGCCGGCCGGCGACCACGCCGTGCCACGTGGCGCCCACTTCTGGCGCGACTTCCTGCAGGTCTTCAAAGCCTTCTTCGCCAAGCCCGAGATCGGCCGCATCCTCGGTTTCCTGCTGCTCTACCGCTTCGCCGAAGCCCAGTTGCTGAAGCTGGTCACGCCTTTCATGCTCGACCCGGTCAGCGCCGGCGGCCTGGGCTTGAAGACCACCGATGTCGGCATCGCCTACGGCACGGTGGGCGTGACCGCCTTGACGGTGGGCGGGCTGCTCGGCGGCTGGGTCATTTCACGCGGCGGCCTGCAGCGGCTGCTGTGGCCGCTGATGCTGTGCATGCACGTGCCCAACACGGTGTTCGTGGCGCTGGCGCTGTGGCAGCCCGGCAGCCTGACGCTGGTCAGCGCGGCGATTGCGCTGGAGCAGTTCGGCTACGGTTTCGGCTTCACCGCCTACATGGTCTACCTGCTGATGGTGGCCGGCGGGGTGGATGGCCAGAATCCGCACAAGACCGCGCACTACGCGCTGTGCACCGGCTTCATGGCTTTGGGCATGATGCTGCCTGGCATGTGGGCCGGCTGGCTGCAGGCCCAGCTGGGCTACCTGAATTTCTTCATCTGGGCCTGTGTGGCGACGCTGCCGTCTTTCGCGGCCGCGGCGCTGCTGCGCATCCCGCCGGGTTTCGGGCGCAAGGCCGATTGACGGCCGGGCCCCGGCCAACGAACAACGAACCCAGTCAAGGAGTCCCTCCATGCGCATCACCATCATGGGCAGCGGCGGCGTCGGCGGCTACTTCGGCGCACGCCTGGCACAGGCCGGCTGCGATGTCACCTTCGTGGCGCGCGGTGCCCATCTCGCGGCACTGCGCAGCAGTGGCTTGCGCGTCACCAGCCCGCTGGGCGACATCCACCTCGCCAGGCCGCAGGTCACCGACCAAGCGGCCGACGCCCTCAGCGCCGACCTCGTGCTCTTCGGCGTGAAGCTGTGGGACACCGAAGCGGCGGCGGCCAGCATCCGCCCGCTGATCGGGCCGCACACGGCCGTCATCTCCTTCCAGAACGGCGTCGTCAAGGACGACCTGCTGCGCGCCGCCCTGGGCGAAGGCACGGTGGCCGGCGGTGTCTGCTACATCGCCGCTGCCATCGCCGAGCCCGGTGTGATCCGCCACATCGGCACCCTGCAAAAGCTGGTCTTCGGCGAATTCGACGGCCAGCGCAGCCCGCGCCTGCGCGCCTTCGCGCAGGCCTGCGAGGCGGCCGGCATCACGCACGAACTGACCGACCAGATCCGCCGCAGCCAGTGGGAGAAGTTCGTCTTCCTGGTCGGCCTGTCGGCCACCACCACGGCGGCGCGCGTGCCCATCGGCGTCATCCGCAGCCATCCGCGCAGCCGGGCGCTGCTGCACGACCTGATGGACGAGGTGGTGCAGGTGGCGCGTGCCGAGGGTGTCGACCTGCCGCCCGACTTCGCCACGCAGCGCCTGGCCTTCGCCGACGGCCTGCCGGCCACCATGACCGCGTCGATGCACCACGACCTGCAGCGCGGCTCGCGGCTGGAACTGCCGTGGCTGAGTGGCGACGTGGTGGCGCGCGGCCTGCGCCTGGGCGTGCCCACACCCTGCAACCGCGCCATCGTGGACCTGCTCTCGGTGCACGCCGACGGCGCACCCGCCGTGACGCTGGGCTGACGCGCCATGTGCCTGGCCGCGCTGGCGGTGGCGCAGAGCCCGCGCTTTCCCTGGGTGCTGGCCTCCAACCGCGACGAGTTCTTCAGCCGGCCCACGGCGCCGCTGGGCTGGTGGCAGCCGGCGGGCCACGGCGACCGCGTGCTGAGCGGCCGCGACCTGGCGGCTGGCGGCACCTGGCTGGGCCTGACCCGCACCGGGCGCCTGGCGCTGGTGACCAACGTGCGCGAACCCGGCCGTTTCGACCCGGCTGCGGCCTCGCGCGGGG
The DNA here is from genome assembly GCA_040400915.1 of Rubrivivax sp. Taxonomy (GTDB): domain Bacteria; phylum Pseudomonadota; class Gammaproteobacteria; order Burkholderiales; family Burkholderiaceae_C; genus Rubrivivax. The sequence goes on along the minus strand of JBBAPI010000002.1, from coordinate 262,154 downwards.
TGCTGGTGCTGCAAGCGCTGGCGCATGGCGCCGCGGATGCCGAATGGCTGACCGGCCTGGCTGCCGTACCGCGCAACGGCTACAACCTGATCGTGGCCGACCTGCACAGCGGCCGGGCCGTCTGGGCCAGCAACCGCCCGGCGCCGCAGGCGCGTGGGCTGGGCGCCGGGCTGTTCGGCCTGTCGAACGCCGCGCTGGACACGCCCTGGCCCAAGGTGACGGCGCTCAAGCAGCGCCTGGGCCAGGCCGTGGCCGCAGCGCTGACCCCCGCAGCGCTGGCCGAGGCCGCCTTCGCCGCGCTGGCCGACCGCCACGGCGCGCCGGATGCGGCGCTACCGGCCACCGGGGTGCCGCTGGAACGCGAGCGCCAGCTGTCGCCGGCCTTCATCCGCATCGGCGGCAGCGCGGCGGGCACCGGCGTCTACGGCACGCGCTGTTCCACGCTGGTCATCGTCGAGCAGCAGGCCACGCAGCGCCAGGTCCGGGTCATCGAACGCTGCTACGACGAAGGCGGCGCCGTCAGCGGCGAGACGGCGCTGTTCTGCACGTTGGCGTGAACACCGGCCGCCAGGCTTGAAGAACAGCGACGGGATGCAGCCGGCCGCGCCTATCGAGATCAGGCTGTTGCGGTCGGCACCGATGAACCCCAGTCTGGATCGCGGCATTTCCGGGAATGGTGCATCGTCGGGCCATCCGTTCAGCTGAGGCTTTCGTGCACACCCGTTTCGACACCGACATCGCCGAGGACACGGCACAGGTCGCTCGGCAGACCGGCTTTGTCCAGTGCGTGACCGCCCTGCGGCGTACGCTCGCCACCACCCCGGCCGGCTGGGCGCTGGTGGTCTGGATGTCCTGGGGCCAGGTGCCGCCAACGCAGATCGGGCTTTGGCTGGCAGCCTTCACCATGGTCTGGGTCGGCAGCCTGTGGGCACTGCGCGGCATCGCCCGCCGCGGCCCGCTGGCGGCGCGCGACGCACCCCGGATGCTGGCGGTGGCCGGCCTGGATGGTGCGGCCTGGGGCGCGGCCGTGGGCTTGCTGATGGGCTACGACCGCGTGCTCGACCCCTGGCTGGCCGCCGTGCTGTGCGGTGTGAGCGCCGTCAATGCGCCGGTCTACATCACCTACCCGAAGGCCTACCGGGTGCAGATCGGCGCCCTGTGGGCCTCGGCGATGCTGGGTTGGTTGCTGCTGGCCGGCCCGCACAAGGTGCCGCTGGAGGGACTGCTGGGCCTGACGGTCTTCCTCGCGCTCATCGTCTACTACATGCAGCCCATCGCTGAGCGCGTGGTCGAAGGCATCCGCCTGCAGCTGGCCAACGCGCTGCTGGCCCAGCAACTGCGCCAGGCCCTGGCCCTGGTGGAACAGGACGCCGCCACCGACGTGCTGACCGGCCAGCCCAACCGGCGCGCACTCGACGGGGTGCTGGCGCAGCAACTCGAACGGTCGGCCGACAGCGGCCGGCCGGTGTCGGTGCTGCTGTTGGACGTCGACCACTTCAAGCACATCAATGACCTGCACGGTCACGGCGTCGGCGACGATGCGCTGCGCGCTTTCGCGCGCCGCGTCCAGCGGCTGCTGCGCGAGGGCGATGTCTGCGCGCGTTACGGCGGCGAGGAATTCGTCGTCGTGCTACCCGAGACCCCGCTGGCGCTGGCCCTGGAGGTGGCCGAACGGCTGCGCGGCGGCGTCGCCGAGGCCCCGCTGCTGACCGTGCCCCTGCTGACGGTGACGGTGTCGATCGGCGCGGCGCAGTACAGCCCCGGCCAGAGCCCGGCGGCCCTGCTGGAAGCCGCCGACCAGGCTGCCTATGCAGCCAAGCGGGGCGGGCGCAACCGGGTGCGATCGGCGCCGGCGCCTTAGCGGCCCGGGCGCGGCGGCGCATCCCCATCGGCCAACGCGGCCTGCAGCTGTTCGATCATCGCGTGCAGGGCCACCACCTGGTCGGCGCCCAGGCGCTGATTCAGCGCCAGCTGGGCGCGCTTCCAGTGCGCCTTGGCTTGGGCGCGCTTCAAGCGGCCGGCCGCCGTGAGGGTGATGGAGCGCGACCGCGCGTCGGCGCCCGGCCCCTGTTCGCACCAGCCCTGCTCGATCAGTGGGCGCAGGTTGCGGGTCAGCGTGGACGCATCCAGGCCCATGCGGGCGGCCAGCATACTGGGCGCGACCGGGCCCAGCGTCACCAGGTGCGACAGCAGCGAATACTGCGTCGTCTTCAGTCCGGTCAGCGCCAGTTGCGTGTCGTACAGCCGAGCCACGCTGCGCTGCAGCTGGCGCAGCTTGAAATGGGTGCAGCCCTGCGGCTGCGGGGCGGCCGGCGCGCGCGCTGTGGTCATCGACATGGGATACTTTTGTTGTACCTGCAACGGTTGCATGTGCATGGAAACCGATTGCGAGGGTAGCACCCGTGAGCCCAGCTGCCAGCCCCCTTGAAGCCCGTGAACGGCCAGCCGCCCCTGTGCCGGCCGCAGCTGCGGCCAACCCGCTGCTCAGCGGCCCCATCCTGCCCACGCTGCTGCGCTTCGCGCTGCCGAACATGGCCGCCATGCTGGCCACGGCGCTGGCCACCATTGCCGAAACCGGCTTCGTCGGCAGCATGGGCGTGACCTCGCTGGCGGGCATGGCGCTGGTGTTTCCGATGGTCATGCTGCAGCAGATGCTGTCGGCCGGCGCGATGGGCGGCGGCGTGTCGTCGGCCATCAGCCGCGCGCTGGGTGCCGGCGACCTGCCGCGGGCCAACGCGCTGGCGGTGCACGCGATGTGGATCGGCCTGGCGGTGGGTGCCGTCAGCACGGCGCTGATGCTGGCTTTCGGCCCCGCGCTCTACGCCGCCCTGGGCGGGCGCGGCGCGGCTCTGGCGCAGGCCGTGGCCTATTCCAACGTGGCCTTTCTGGGCGCGGTGGGCATCTGGCTGATGAACACCTTCGCCTCGGTCATCCGCGGCAGCGGCAACATGCGCGTTCCTTCGGCCACGCTGCTGGCGGTGGCCGCCACGCAGGTGCTGGTGGGCGGCGCTTGCGGCCTGGGCTGGCTGGGCTTGCCGCGCGGCGGCATGGCCGGCGTGGCGCTGGGCCAGGTGGTGGCCTATGCGGGCGGCGCGGTGTTTCTGTTCATCCACCTGCGCTCGGGCGCTGGCCGGCTGAAGCTGGCGGTGGGCGCCACGAAGCTGCAAGGTGCGCTGCTGGGCGACATCCTGCGCGTCGGCGCGCTGGCCTGCCTGTCGCCCTTGCAGACCGTGCTGACCATCCTGGTCCTGACGCACCTGGTGGCGCGCTTCGGCACCGACGCGCTGGCCGGCTACGGCATCGGCACGCGGCTGGAATTCATGCTGGTGCCGATCGCCTTCGCGGTGGGCGTGGCCTCGGTGCCCTTGGTGGGCATGGCGATCGGCGCGGGGCGCGTCGAACGTGCGCGGCGGGTGGCCTGGGTGTCGGCGGCGGTGGCCTTGGTCGCGCTGGGCCTGCTCGGACTGGGTCTGGCGCTCTGGCCCCATGCCTGGACCGGCCTGTTCACGCGCGACGCCGCGGTGCTGGCCTCGGCCGCCGCCTACTTTCATTGGGCCGGTCCGGGCTATGGCCTGTTCGGCCTGGGCTTGTGCCTGTACTTCTCGTCGCTGGGCGCAGGCCGGGCCGGCGGGCCGGTGCTGGCCGGGACCTTGCGGCTGGTGGTGGTGGCGCTGGGCGGCTGGGGCCTGGCCGAGTCGCAGGCCGACACCTGGGCCATCTTCGCGCTGGCTGGCGGCGGCATGGTGGCCTACGGCCTGGCCATGGCCCTCTTGGTGCACCGCGCGAAGTGGGGGCGCTAGAGTCGCCGCGCCAGCCAGCCCCTGCCGCATGAACACCACCGAGCTCTTCCTGATCGCCATGCTGATCGTCTTCAGCGCGCCCTACCTGCTGTGGCGCCTGGGCCGCACCGAGTACTGGGCGCCGCTGGTCGTGGTGCAGATCGTCACCGGCATCCTGCTCGGTCCCGGCGTGCTGGGCGCGGCGCTGCCCGAGGTCTACGGTTTCGTCTTCACGCCGGCCGTCATCCTGAGCCTGAACGGCATCGCCTGGTGGGCGGTGATGCTCTTCGTGTGGATCGCCGGCATCGAGCTCGACCTGTCGCAGGCCTGGCAGCACCGGCGCGAAAGCGGCATCACGGCCGGCCTGGCGCTGGGCATGCCGCTGCTCTTCGGCTGTGCTGCGGCCCTCGCCATGCTGGCCACGCCGGGCTGGGTGGGTTCGAAGGCGCTGACCTGGCAGTTCGTGCTCGGCGTGGGCATGTCGTGCGCCGTGACGGCGCTGCCCATCCTGATCCTGTTCATGGAAAAGATGGCCATCCTGCGCCTGCCCATCGGCCAGCGCATCCTGCGTTACGCCAGCCTGGACGACGTGGCCATCTGGGGCGTGCTGGCGCTGATCCTGATGGACTGGCAGCGGGTGGGCAAACAGCTGTTCTTCCTGGTCGCCTTCGCCATCGTGGGCTACGGCTTGCGCCAGCTGATGGTGCGCATCCCCGAACGCGACCGCTGGTACGTCGGCCTGATCTGGCTGGCCGCCTGCGGCCTGGGTGCCGACTGGTCGGGCCTGCACTACATGGTCGGTGCTTTCCTGGCCGGCGCCATCATGGACAGCCATTGGTTCGACCAGAAGCAGCTGGACCAGCTGCGCCACCACGTGCTGCTGGTGGTGATGCCGGTGTTCTTCCTCAGCACCGGCCTGCGCACCAACTGGACCCTCGGCGGCAGCGCGGTGTTCATCGCGGCGGCGGGGCTGCTGCTGGCCAGCGTGGCGGGCAAGCTCATCGGCATCCACATCGCCAGCCGCGCCCTGGGCTGGGCCCGGGGTGAGGCCAGCCTGATCGGCTGGCTGCTGCAGACCAAGGCCCTGATCATGATCATCTTTGCCAACGTGCTGCTGGACAAGCAGATCATCACGCACTCGACCTTCACGGCGCTGTTGCTGATGGCCGTGGGCAGCACCATGCTGACGGTGCCCGTGGTGACGCCCATGCTGGCGAAGCTGAAGGCCGTTCTGGCGAAGACGGCCTGAAGCGCAGCGCGCGCGGCGCCTGCAGCCCGGCCAGGCGGCCTGCGGCGACCGCCAGCGCCGGACTCAGGCCTTGACGTAGCGGTGGGTGTAGCGGTCCGACTCGCCGATGGCGACGTAGCGCTCGCGGTCCACGTCCTTGCCGGCCAAGGTGGGCGGCAGCGACCAGACACCCCCGGCGTGGTTCTTGGTGTCCAGCGGGTTGACGTTGATCTCGCTGCGCGCGTCCAGCCTGAAGCCGGCGGCTTCTGCCCGGGCCTGCATCAACGCTTCGGTGACATAACCGCTCTTGTTCATGGTTTCGACCGAAGTGCCCGGCGCCGCGCGGTGGTCTTCCACGCCCAGCACGCCGCCGCGCTTGAGCAGCGCATGGCAGGCCTTCAGGGTGTCGTCCAGGCTGCCGTCTTCCAGCCAGTTGTGCACATTGCGGAAGGTGACGATGAGGTCGGCGCCGCCGTCCTTGTCCAGCGCCGCGGCGATGTCGCTGAAACGCCCGTCGCGCGGCAGGGTGCCGCTGAAGAGGCGGTCGTACAAAGCAGGCTGCTTGGCCAGGCGGGCGTCGAAGTTGGCCCGCGCCCGGCGCCGGCCCTCGCTGCCGCCCTCCTTGGCGAAATGGGCGGTGCAGAACAGCCCCTGCGGACGCAGATAGGGCGCCAGGATCTCGGTGTACCAGCCGCCGCCGGGCGTCAATTCCACCACCTTCAGCGTCGGCTGCAGGCCGAAGAAGCGCAGCGTTTCATAGGGGTGGCGGGCCGCGTCGCGCGCCCGGTTGGCGGCGCTGCGCTGGGGCCCTGCCAAGACGGCACGCAGCGCGGCGTCTCCGGCGGGCTGGGCTGGGCCCGGTGCGCCGCAAGCCGGCAGGCTGCCCGCAGCAGCCAAGGCGGCCAGGTGGGCCAGGAAGGGTCGACGGCCGGATGCGGTGTTCATGCCGGCATTGTGAAGTGCCTGCGGCAGGCGGCTACATTTGCGCGGCAGCGGCCCCGCCCGAACCGGGTCCGACGGCCCCCCAACAACCCCCCATGGACAGTTGCAATGCGCTATTTGATCGGCTTCTTGACGGGTTTCGTGTGTCTGTCGGCCCTGGCTGCCGACCCCTTCGACGACAAGTTCCGTCAGCTCGACGAACTGCTGCCGACGCCCAATGTCTACCGCACGGCTTCCGGCGCCCCGGGCCATGCCTATTGGCAACAGCGCGCCGACTACGTGATCAAGGCCAGCCTGGACGAGAACAAGCATCAGATTACCGGCACCGAAAAGATCACCTACCAGAACAACTCGCCCGACACGCTCAGCTACCTGTGGCTGCAGGTCGACCAGAACCTGTACCGCCCCGATGCCGAATCGCGCGCCGCGGCGGCGATCGTGAACAAGGAGGCCTGGATCAGCCCGCGTGAAGGCAATCCGGGCGCTGAAGGCGGCGACGGCGGCCGGGACAGCAACGTCAAGTTCGATCTGATCCGCAACGTCCTGGACGGCGCCCGCTTCCCGGGCGGCATGCAGGTCAGCAATGTCGCCGCGGGCGGCAAGCCGCTGAAATTCACGGTCAACAAGACGATGATGCGCATCGACCTGCCGACGCCGCTGAAATCGGGCGAGCGCTTGGTGCTGACGCTGGACTGGCAATACACGATCAGCGAACAGAAGGTGCTGGGCGGGCGTTCGGGCGTCGAATTCTTCGAAGACAGCAAGAACGCGCTCTACGAGATTGCCCAGTGGTTTCCGCGCATGGCCGCCTATTACGACGCCAAGGGCTGGCAGCACAAGCAGTTCCTGGGTTCGGGCGAATTCACGCTGGAGTTCGGCGACTACGACGTCAGCCTGACGGTTCCCGCCGACCATGTGGTGGCCGCCACCGGTGAGTTGCAGAACCCCGACGAGGTCTTGACGGCCGCCCAGCGCGACCGCCTGAAGCAGGCCCGCACGGCCAGCCAGCCGGTGCTGATCGTCACGCCGGCCGAAGCCGAACTGGCCGAAAAGTCGCGCAGCGACCAGCAGAAGACCTGGCGCTTCAAGGCCAGCAATGTGCGCGACTTCGCTTTCGCCTCGAGCCGCAAGTTCATCTGGGACGCACAGGGCTACAAGAAGGACAAGACCGATACCCTGGCGATGTCCTACTACCCCAAGGAAGGCAACCCGCTGTGGGGCCAGTTCAGCACGCAGGCGGTGATCCACACCATCGAGCAATACAACCGCTACAGCCTGGACTACCCCTACCCGGTGGCCATCTCGGTCAACGGGCCGGTCGGCGGCATGGAATACCCGATGATCTGCTTCAACGGCCCGCGTCCGGTGAAGGACAAGAAGACCGGCGAGCTGACCTATTCCAAGGGGACGAAGTACGGCCTCATCTCGGTCATCATCCACGAGGTCGGGCACAACTACTACCCGATGATCATCAACTCCGATGAGCGCCAGTGGACCTGGATGGACGAAGGCCTGAACACCTTCGTGCAGTCCATCGCCGAGCGCGCCTGGGAGGAAAAGTACCCCTCGGGCCGCGGCGACCCGCGCAAGATCGTCGACTACATGCGCAGCCGCAACCAGGTCCCGATCATGACCAATTCGGAATCGCTGCTGCAATTCGGCCCGAATGCCTACGCCAAGCCGGCCGCTGCATTGACCATCCTGCGCGAAACGGTGATGGGGCGCGAATTGTTCGACTTCGCTTTCAAGGAATACGCCACGCGCTGGAAATTCAAGCGCCCGACGCCGGCCGATTTCTTCCGCACCATGGAAGACGCCTCGGGCGTCGATCTGGACTGGTTCTGGCGCGGTTGGTTCTACACCACCGACATGGTCGACATCAGCATCGACAGCGTGGCCGAGTTCACCATCAGCAGCAAGAACCCTGACGTCGAGAAAGCGCTGAAGAAGGCGCGGGTGGACAGCGAGCCGGTGTTCCTCGGCGAATTGCGCGACCGCAGCGATGCCAAGCGCCTGACGGCGCACCCGGAACTCAAGGACTTCTACAACGACAACGGCGACTACACCGTCACCAACAAGGACCGCAACAAGTACAAGGAAACGCTGGAAACGCTGGAGCCCTGGGAAAAGGCCTTGCTGGACAGCGGCAAGCACCTGTACCTGGTCGATTTCTCCAACCTAGGCGGTTTGGTGATGCCGCTGATCCTGGAGATCGAAACCAAGAGCGGCGCCAAGACCATCGAACGCGTCCCGGCCGAGATCTGGCGTTATTCGCCCAGGAAGATCACCAAGCTGATCGTCTCTGACGAACCCATCGTCAGCATCACCCAGGACCCCTATTGGGAAACCGCCGACACCGACATGGCCAACAACAGCTGGCCGCGCAAAGCCGTGCCGACGCGGCTGGAACTGTTCAAGACCAACCGCGAGCGCGGTGAGAACCTGATGCGCGACATGAAGATCCCGCTGAAGGATGTCAAGAAGGACGGCAAGGCCGAGGTCCAGACCGACGCCAAGTGAGCGGGCTGCAACGGCCACCGCAGCGGGCGGCGGTGAGGGCTTTTCAGGCCACCCGCCGCCGGCTGGTGCTGACGGCCGGATCGCTCTTGCTGGGCGGCGGCGCGTGCGCGCACGACTTCCACGCCGCCCTCTGCGACATCCAGTTCAATCCGCGCAGTGGCAACACGGAAATCGTGCAGTCCTACCCGATGCACGACATCGAAGCCGCCTTCTGGCTGCTGAACGGCCGCCCCCTCGACGCGGGCCAGCCCGCCGACGAAGCGCTGCTGCGGGCCTATTTCGAGCAGACTTTCGTCATCGAAAAAGCCGACCGGTCGCGCCAGGCCGTGCGCTGGGTGGGCCTGGGCGTGGAGGCCGATACGCTGACGGTCTACCAGGAGCTGGTCCAGACACGGCTGCCCGCTGCCAGCCGCCTGCGCAACACCGTGCTGCAGGACGTCTTCCCCGACTACGTCAGCAACGTGAACCTGCGCGCGGACGGCCAGGTCCGCACCCTGCTGTTCAACCGCAAGAACCCGGTGCAGGCCCTGCCCTAGCTTGGCTCGGCAACCCCGGGAAGTCCTGCGGTGCGGCGTCGCGACAACGGTTCGATACTGAGTCCGCGTCCACCCCTCTTGCGATCGGAGACTTGCCATGACCCTCACGCTGCGCCACCTGCTCGTCGGCACCGCCCTGACCATCGCCGCCGGCACCCTGCTGGCCCAGGCCTCAGGCCTGACCCGCACCCTCGTCGGCCGCGCCGACGTCTCGGTGCCCGGCCGCGAAGCCGTGGTGGCCCGCGTGGAAGTGGCCCCCGGCGCCAAAGCCGGCCGCCACACCCACCCCGGTGACGAGATCAGCTACGTGATGGAAGGCGAGGCCACGCTGCTGATCGACGGCCAGGCGCCGCGCCAGGTCAAGGCCGGCGAGAGCTTCGTCATTCCGGCCGGCACCGTCCACGACGCCCACAACAACGGCACCTCGCCGATCAAGCTGGTCGGCGTCTACGTGGTCGAGAAGGGCAAGCCCCTGGCCACGCCGGCGCCTTGAGTCCGGCGGCCCAGGCGCTGGCGGCCTGCGCGGCGCTGGGTATCACCGCCGAACACCTGCAGCAGCGCGGCCTGCGGCTGTACGACGAAGCCACCGACCTGGTGCTGGCCGACATCGGCGCCGACGGCCGCGAATTCCTGCTGACACCGGCTGCCGCACAGGCCTGGCGGGCGCTGCAGTCGGCCGCGGCCGCGGACGGCGTCACGCTGCTGCTGGAATCGGCCTTCCGCAGCGTGGCGCGGCAGGTCGAAATCCTGCAGGCCAAGCTGGCCGCCGGGCAGGCGCTGGCCGACGTGCTGCTTTTGGTGGCGCCGCCCGGCTGCAGTGAACACCACACCGGCTGCGCGGTGGACATCGGCACACCCGGCAGCGTGGCATTGCAAGAGGAATTCGAGACCACCCGTGCCTACGCCTGGCTGCGGGCCAACGCCGGCCAGCGTGGCTTTGTGATGAGCTTCCCGCGCGGCAACCGCCAGGGCTACAGCCACGAGCCCTGGCACTGGTGCTTTCAGGGGCCGCCAGCCGCCTGATCGGCCGCGCCCGCCAGGCCCCGGTGGCCGTTTTCGGCTGGCGTCATGGCTTGCCGTGCAGCACTTGGCTATAGACTGGCCCGGCGGGTCGTGCCAGTGGCTGTGGCCCTGCAACCCGGCGCTGATCGACGGCAGGCTTGCGCTGCTGGCGGGGCGTCAACTGGACTTCCAAAGAGGGGGACGTGAACATGCCGGCGTATCGCCTGGACATCCTGATGCGCCGCATCGCACCGTGGCTGCTGGCCGGCACGGCGGCGCTGTGCAGCCTGACGATGGCGCAGACCCCACCCCAGGCGGGCGACTTGCCCGTCTCGGCCTTCGTGCTACCGTCGATCACACCGCCCGGCACCGAGGTCTCGCCGGTGATGCAGACCCTGGGCGTCGACACCCTGGCCACGATCCGCAAACGGGGGCGCCTGCGTGTCGGTGTCATCACGGTCGAACCCTTGGTGATGCGCGACGCTCGCGGCGAATTTAGCGGCCTCAGCGTCGATGTCATGCGCCGCATGGCGCAGGAAATGGAGGTCGGCATCGACTTCATCCTGACCACGCAGCTGGTGATGATCGCCGAGCTGCTCGACGGCCGCTTCGACCTGCTGGCCACCGGCCTGTGGATCACCACAGAGCGCGCCATGGTCATCAACTTCACCGACCCGACGGTGAACGAAGGTGTCTTCCTGATCGCCAACAAGGCGCTGGCCGGCACCAAGCGGCAGTTGTCCGACTACGACCAGCCGGGCGTGAAGATCGCGGTCTTTTCCAACACCGCACAAGAGAAGCTGGCGCGGCGGCTCTTTCCGCGCGCCAAGATCGTGCGGGTGGACGGCAACGAGGTGATGGTCGTCGCGAACGGTGACGCGCACGCCGCCCTGGTGCCGACACTGGCGCCCGAAGTGCTGTTGCAGCAGGCGCCGACCAAGCTCTTCCTGCCTCGCGAGTTGCCGGTGAGCTACACGCCCGCCGGCTTCGGTGTGCGCAAGGGCGACCCGGACTTCCTGAATTTCCTCAACACCTGGCTCACCCTGCGCCGCGGCGAGGGCTGGCTGGAAGAGCGCGCGCGCCACTGGATGAAGAACAAAAACGCCGGCAAGTTGCCTTGAAACCCGTGCCGCAACACGACAGGCCCAGGCGCAAGACCACATGACCCTGCCCGTACCGCTGCAGCGATGGGTCTGGCGCCTGGGCTGGACCGCAGGCCCCGCACAGCGCCGCGAGGCGGTGGCCACCTTCCCGGCGCTGGTGGTTTGCGAAGACTGCGACCTGGTGCATGCGCGCCAGACGCTGGTGCCGGGTGACGTGGCGCGTTGCAGCCGCTGTGGCGCCTTGCTCGGACGCGGCCACCGGCTGGGGCCGCAAGGCTTGCTGGCGCTGTCGGTGGCGGCCCTGCTGGTCTTCTTGATGGGCAACCTGACCGACATCGTGACGGTGGGCCTGGGCGGCAAGCATGTCGAGGCCACGCTGCCGGAAGCCATCGCCCAGACCTGGCACAGCGGTCAGCAGGCGGTGGCCTTGCTGGCCGGCGCCACCGCCCTGGGCTTCCCGCTGGCGGTCATCCTGCTGCGCCTGTGGGTGCTGGTGCCGCTGGCGCTCGGGCGCCGCTCGGCGGCCTTCCTGCCGGCCATGCGGGCGCTACATGGGGTAACCCGCTGGAGCATGGTCGAGGTCTTCCTGCTAGGCACGCTGGTGGCGATCGTGCGCAGCGCCGGCCTGGCCAGCGTGGTGCCGGGCGTGGGCATCTTCTCGTACGCCGCTCTGACGGTGCTGCTGGCGGCCAACCACGCTGCCGGTCTGCACGGGCTGTGGCAACACGCCGAGGACTGCCGGGCATGAAGCCGGCCACCGAGGTGCTGACGGGCGCGGCGCCCGGCGTGGGCACGGCCTGGTCGCTGGGCCTGTGGAACTGTGCCTGCTGCGGCCTGGTCTCGCAGGCGCGCCCGCTCGACGGGGCCACACCGCGCTGCCCGCGTTGCCTGTTCGCCTTGCATGCGCGCAAGCCCGACAGCCTGCAGCGCACCTGGGCTTACCTGGCGGCGGCGGTGTTGCTCTACCTGCCGGCCAACCTCTTGCCGGTGATGACCACGGCCAGCGTGCTGGGCCAGTTCGAGCACACCATCCTGGGCGGCATCGTCGAACTCTGGCATGCCGGGTCCTGGGAGCTGGCGGTGGTCGTCTTCATCGCCAGCATCGCCGTGCCGCTGCTGAAGATGGCCGCGCTGGCGCTGCTGGCCTGCACGGCACAGCGCGGCTCGACCTGGCGCCAGCTCGAGCGCGCGCGCCTGTACCGGCTGCTGGAGACCGTGGGCCACTGGTCGATGCTCGACGTCTTCGTCGTCGTCAGCCTGGTCGGCATGGTGCAGTTCGGCGCCTTTGCCAGCGTGCAGCCGGCCTCGGGCTTGCTCGCCTTCGGCGCGGTGGTGATCGCCACCATGCTCGCGTCGTCCAGTTTCGACGCGCGCCTGCTCTGGCCGGAGTCAGGATCAGCCGCCCAGGCAGCCCCACCCTGGCGCCTGCGCCAGCGCAACAGACGGCGAGCGACCTTGCCCAGGACAACCGTGCATGAGTGACAGCACCGACCCCCCCAGCCCGGGCACCGCGCCGGACGCCAGCAGCAGCCCTGCCGCGGCCTTTCCCCGGCCGGTCATCGTGCGCGCCAACCGGTTGCGCTTCTCACTGGTCTGGATCGTGCCGCTGGTGGCCTTGCTGGTCGGTGGCGGGCTGGTGCTGCGCGCGCTGTTGCAGACCGGGCCGCTGATCACCCTGTCGTTTCGCAGTGCCGAGGGGCTGGAGCCCGGGCGCACCGAGGTGCGCTACAAGGAGGTGGTGGTCGGGCGCGTGACCCAGGTCGGTTTCAGCCCTGACCGGGCCCGCGTGGTGGCCACCGTTCGACTGAACAAGAGCGCGGCCGGCCTGGCGGTTGCTGACAGCCAATTCTGGGTCGTGCGCCCGCGCATCAGCACAGCCGGCGTGAGTGGCCTCAGCACCCTGTTTTCTGGCGCCTACATCGACACCGATGCCGGCGAGTCGGACCAGGACAAGGTCCACTTTGCCGGGCTGGAAGCGCCGCCTTTCGTGTTGCGTGGTGAACCGGGGCGCCGCTTCGTGCTCGACGCCAGCGACCTGGGTTCGCTCGAAGTCGGCTCACCGGTGTACTACCGGCGCACGCGCGTCGGCCGCGTGGTGGGCTATGCGCTGGACGCCCAGCGCGACGGGCTGGATGTGCAGGTGCTGATCGAAGCGCCCAACGACGGACTGGTCACGACGCAGACGCGGTTCTGGAATGCGGGCGGCGTCGACCTGAGCGTGTCGGCCAGTGGCCTGAGCATCAACACCGAGTCGATCGCCGCGCTGGTGGCGGGCGGCATCGCCTTCGGATCGGCGCCGGGCAGCAGCAAGGCGCCGCCCGCGCCCGCCGGCCAGCGCTTTGTGCTGTACGGCGACCGCAAGGCCGCACTGGCCCCGCCCGATGGCCCGGCACAGCGCATCCGCATGCGCTTTGCGACGGGCTTTCGCGGCCTGTCGACGGGGGCCAGCGTGGAGCTGCTGGGCCTGGAGATCGGCACCGTGCGCAGCACGGCGATGGAATACGACCCGCGCACGCAAGCCTTCGTGCTGCAGGTGCTGGCCGACATCTACCCGGCCCGCCTGGGCGACGCGCGGCGTGCCTTCATGGCGCCGCCGGCTGGCGCGGCCCCGTCCGACGCCCTCTTCATACAGCGCCTGGTCGAGCGCGGTCTGCGGGCCCAGATCAAGAGCGGCAACCTGCTCACCGGCCAGCCGCGTGTCGCACTCGAACTGCAGGCCCGGGTGCCCAAGGCCACGCTCGACGCCGCCTCGCCGGTGCTGCTGATTCCGACCCTCGGCGCGGGAAGCGGCGACCTGCAGCAGCAGACCTCCGAAATCCTCGAACGCATCGCCAGCATCCGCTTCGAGCAGATCGGTGCGGACCTCGAGCGCACGCTGAAAAACACCGGGGCCAGCAGCGCTGCCTTGCCAGACACGCTGAAGAACACCAACGCGGCCATCGCCGTGCTGCAGCAGACGCTGGCCAGCGCCAACACGGCGGTCCAGCAACTCTCGCCGCAGGCCCAGCAAGCGCTGGTCGAGACCCAGGGCGCACTGAAGTCACTGCGGGTCACGCTGGACGGCGTGGACCGCAACATCGCGCAGCCCGATGCCCCGCTGCAGCGCGATGCCAGCCGCGCGCTGAGCGAACTGCAGCGTGCGGCCCGTGCCTTGCGGGTGCTGGGTGACTACCTGCAGCAGCACCCCGAGACCCTGTTGCGGGGCAAACCGGCCGACGCCGACATCGGCACGGCCCCTGAAGGACGCCGATGACCGAAGATGCGCGCTGGAGCCCGCGTCACCGCGGCCTTGCGGCCTGGCTTGCTGCTGGCCTGTGCGGGGTGGCCGCGCTGCTGCTGGCCGCTTGCGGCACGGCACCGCCGCCGCGCTTTCACACCCTGATGCCCGCTGTCCAGCGTGCAGGCCCGCCACCCGACGGCATCGGGCTGGCCTGGCAAATGGCGCCGGTGACGGTACCGGCGCAGGTCGATCAGCCGCAGTGGGTGGTGCGCCGGGCCGACGACACGCTGGCCGTGCTGGAGCAGGAACGCTGGATCGCGCCGCTGCAGGACGAGTTGCGCGCGGCCCTGGTCGAGCACCTCGGCGCCCAGCTGGGGCCGCCCGGCGCCCGCGCGGCGCCAGGGCATCGTGACTGGCGGGTGGTGCTGGACGTGCGGCGCTTCGACACCACGCCGGCGCGCAGCCTGCTGGTGGTGGAATGGACGCTGCAGGCCGCTGCCGGCGAGACGACGGCGCTGCGCTGCAGCAGCCGTGTCGAGCAAGCCGCGCTGAGCGCCGACATCGCCGCCTTGGCCGCCGCGCACCGCCTGGCCCTGGCGCAACTGGCCGGCCTCATCGGGCAGGCGCTGCGCGATGTCGACGGGTCGGGAGCCGGCGCCTGCCCCTGAGCGGCGCAGGCCCGGTGCGCCCCCCGGCGGTCAAGGGGACGGGATTGCGGCCGCAGTGGCCAGGCGGGTGCGCAGGGTCTGTACCGTGACGCTGTCGCCGGCGGCCTGGGCGACGACCAGCGCACGCTCGTAAAAGTCCCGCGCCATGGCCGGCTGGCCACGGCGCTCTTCGTTTTCAGCGCTGCACTGCAAGTCCAGCGCGATGCGTTCGGGCAGACCCAGCTCGCTGTCCAGTTGCAAGGCCTGCGCCAGCAGCGCAGCCGCCGCACCGGTGTTGCCGAGCCGGGTCTCGGCGCGGCCGGCCAGTCGCAGGCCATTGGCCTGCTCCGCGCCCAGACCGGCACCGGCAGCCAGCCCGGCGGCCCGCGTGGCCAGATCGGCAGCGCGCCGCGCGTCGCCCTGGCGCAAGGCCAGGTAGGCCCGCAGGTTGGCCATCGCCGGCGCCAGCGCGCAGGGCTCGGCGCAGTTCGTCTCGGCGCGGTCGGCCCAGCGCAGAGCACTGACGGGGTCGGCCTGATCGAGGAAGAGCAAGGCCTTGCGCGCCGCCGCCTGCGCCTGCAAGGCCAGGCTATAGCGGTGCGGTGCGTTGACGATGAGGTCCAGCCGCGCCTGCGCGGCGTCGGCCTGGCCGAGTCTGCCGTGCACCGCAGCCAGGTTCAGCAGCGCCGTGCCGGCGGCGTCAAAGTCTTCCACCGACTGGGCCGCCGTCAGCGCCTCACGGTAGGACCCCAGCGCCGCCGGCAGGTCGCCGCGCTGCCAGGCCCGCACGCCGTTCTGGTTGCGCGCCTGCAGCTGCAGCTGAACCGGATTGAGCGGCTGGGCCGGTGGCGTCGAGCAGGCCCCCAGCAACAGGCCCAGCAGGCCGCTGCAGGCCCACAGAACGGCGTGCCGGCCGGCGCCCGCGGCGCCGCAGCGCTCAGGGCGGGGTGGCATCACGCAGGGCCGCCGCATCGTGGCTGTCCAGGGGTAACAAGGCTGCAGGTGGGGCGGCGATCAGGCCGCGCACCGGCCAGTGGCTCTTCACGCCGCCGACCACCTCCCGCGCGTCTTCCACCAGCGGCACGGCACTGCGCAGCAGCGCCGGCACGGCGGCCGAAGCGGCCGACGACACGCCGCGCACATCACGCGCGGTCGCGTTGAGCTGGTTCAGCGTGTCGCCGGTCTGGGCCAGCAAACCGGGCAAGCGCTGGTTGACGCTGGCCAGGCTCTGGTCGGCCTGGCCCAGCAGCGTCTGCAGCTGGGCCAGGTTCTGATTCACCCGCGTCAAGGCGCCTTGCGCCTGGCCCATGGCGGTCGCCGCCTGGCCACCCAGGCCGGCCAGCTGGGTGTTCGCCGTGGCCAGCAGCACCCGCAGTTCCTGGGTCGAGCGGGCCACGTCCTGGGCTGCCGCGTTGGCATGCACCAGCACGGCGGCGATGTCGCCCTTGCGTTCGGCCACCGTGCCCGACAGTTGCTTGATGTCGTCGAGGATGGGCGCCAGCCGGCCGCGCAGGTCGTTGGCCACCTCGGTCAGCGTGCGGCGCCGGCTGTGGCTGACCTGCGGCCGGCCGCGCGACAGCGGCTGGGCGCTGCTTCCCGGGCTCAATTCGATGATGGCCGCCTGCAACTGCTCCTTGAACCATTCGGCGTGGGCGTCGCTGCGCAGCGCGGCGAAGTGCTGCTCTTCGATCTCCATCGTGACCTTGACTTTCAGGTCGGGCTGCAGCACCAGGTCCGTCACGGCGCCCACGCGAAAGCCACTCAGCCGCACGGTGGTGCCCGGCGAAATGCCGGCCGCGGTGTCGGCCACGAAGTAGAGGCTGGCGGTGCGCGTGAAGGCACCCTGGCGCATCGCGATCGCGCCGCCCAACAGCAGCGCCAGCACCGCACCCAGCACCAGCAGGGCCAGCACCTGGCGCCGTATCGACTCACGCTTGAGGGGGGCATCGACCATGGTGTGGGGGAGCTTGCCGGGGCGGGCTCGACTTCAGACGAAACGCAGGGCGAAGACCAGCACATCGACGCCGATCACGAAACTCAGGCTGCCAGCGCAGGCTGCCGCCACGGCCTTGGCGACCTCGCCGACGTCGCGCCGGACCTGCAGCCCGTGGTAGCAGGAAATGGCCGCGATGCCGGCGCCGAACATCGCGCCTTTGGCCATCGACAGCGGAACCTGCCAGCCGTCAGCGGCGAGCAGGAAGTCGTCCAGCTCCGAGGCGACCGTGGTGCCCAGCGTGAACGCCGAAGCGACGATGGCCGACGCGATGGTCAGGAATTCGAAGCACACCACCAGCAAGGCGCCGCCCACGGCGCCACCCAGCACCCGTGGCAGCACCACCTCGTCTTCGTGCATCGAGGCCTGCCACAGCGTTTGATTGATGTCGCTGCGCAGGTTCATCAAGCCCACTTCCGCGGCGATCGCCGCGCTGCTGCGAACGATCATGATGAAGGCGGTCAGCAGCGGCCCGAGCTCGCCCAGACCCCCGCTGACGATGGCCTTCAGGGCTTCTTCGTTGTCGTCACCCAGCAGCGCCATCAGGCGTGTCACCCCCACCGCGCCGAACAGCACGGCGACGGCAGCCGCGTAGGGCAAGGCCCGCACGCCGGTGAAGTGGATCTGGCGCCACAGCCCGTCGCGCACGCCCGTGTCGGCCAACATGCCGCGGTGCGCCAAGGCATGCGCCACCATCGAGATGTAGCCCAGCGCCAGGCGGTAAGAGGCCGCGATCATGGGCTGGATTGGAACAGACCGGTCGTCAGGTTTTTCAGCATTTCGGACCCGGCCTCAGTCGACCTTGGCCCCCGACGCCTTCACCACCTGCGCCCACTTGCGGGTTTCAGCGGCGATGAAGGCGGTGAACTCGGCCGGTGTCATGCCGCTGGGGATGGCGCCCTGCGACAGCAGGCGTTCCTTGATCACCGGCGTGGCCATGGCCTTGGCGGTTTCCTGCTGGATGCGGCTGACGACATCGACCGGTGTGCCGGCCGGCGCCAGCAGGCCGAACCACGAACTGGCCTCGTAGCTCTTGAGCTGCGGCCCGCCGGCCTCGGCCACGGGCGGCACCTCGGGCAGCGCACCCGAGCGCTGGGCGCTGGTGACGGCCAGCGCCTTCAGCTTGCCGCTCTTGATGTGCGGCAGCGCGCTGGGCAGGTTGTCGAACATCAGGTCGACATTGCCCGACATCAGGTCGATCAGCGCCGGGCCGGACCCGCGGTAGGGCAGGTGCAGCATGAAGGTGCCGGTCAGGCTCTTGAACAGTTCGGCCGACAGGTGGATGCTGGTGCCGTTGCCCGAACTGGCCACGTTCAGCCGGCCGGGGTTGGCCTTGGCGGCGCGCGCCAGGTCGGCGATGGTGTTGATGCCGTACTTCTGCGCCGAAGCCGGGTTGATCACCACCACATTGGGCACGCCGGCCACCAGCGTCACGGGCGCGAAGTCCTTGACGTGGTCGTAGGGCATCTTGGGGTACAGCGCGGGGTTGATGGCGTGGGTGCCCACGGTGCCCATCAGCAGGGTGTAGCCGTCGGCCGGCGACTTGGCCACTTCGGCCGCGCCGTTGTTGCCGCCCGCGCCGGGCTTGTTGTCGACGATGAAAGGCTGGCCGAACACGCGCTGCAGCTCGGGCGCGATGGCGCGGGCCAGGATGTCGGTGGTGCCGCCGGCGGCGAAGGGCACGACGATGCGCACGGGCTTGGCGGGCCAGGCGCTTTGCGCGCGGCCGACCAGGGGCCAGGCGCTGCTGGCGAGAAGGATATGGCGGCGGCTCAGGCGCATGCGGTGTCTCCGATGGGTTTGCCTGCGGAGTCTGACGCCTTGCGCGCCCGCCGCGCAGCGGGGGCATCCCTAGCGCCCGAACCGGCCGTCAGGCCTAGAGCTTCAATTCCAGCCGCAGCGACCAGTTGACGTAGCTCGGCCCGGTGCTGGACACCGTGGTGCGTTCGTTCACGGCCGGCGTGGTGATGTCGCTGACCGTGCCGGTGGTGTAGTCGCGGGGCGTCAGGTTGCTGCCCAGCAGGCGCAGCGCCACAGCCGGGTTGAAGGTCCACAGCGCGTAGCCGTCCCAGACGCGCTTGGTGGTGACGCTGACGGACTGCCCGACATCGGTCTTCGTCGTGTAGCCGGGCACCCAGTTGACATTGCCGCCGAAGCTTAGCGGCGTGCCGCGCAGGCGGTAGTCGGCGCCGAGGTTGCCGGTGGCCTTGGCCTGCTGGTCGAGGCGGTTGTCGGGGCCGGGCACGGCCTTCACGCGCGACTGGAAGAACGACAGGTTGCTGCGCAAGTCGACCCCCGGCGCGCCAGTGAAGAGCTGGTCCAGGCGGAACTTGCCGTCGAGTTCCAGGCCCGAGGTGGACGCATTGCCGATGTTCTGCATGCGCTGCACCCAGCGCGGATAGCTGCTGTAGGAGACCGTCTCCAGGCTCTTGACGCCACGCATCAGGTTGCTGATCTCGCGGTGGAAGAGGTTGGCGCTGAGCACGCCGCCGCCGTCCAGGTAGCGCTCGAAGGCCAAATCGATGCCGGTGGCCAGTTCGGGCTTCAGATTCGGGTTGCCGGCCGTGTCGGGGCTGGTCTCGACGTTGGGGCCGGTGCTGGGGTAGTCGCGGTTGATCGTCGGCCGCGCGATCAGCGTGCCCAGCGACGGCGGCCGGTAGCTGCGCGTCAGGCTCAGGCGCACCTGGTCGCGCTTCTTGGCGTCGGGCTTCCAGACGGCGAAGAACAGCGGCGTCCAGACGCTGCTGCTGTTGCTCGGGTTGGGGACCGCGCTGGCACTGCCGTTGTCGCCGCGGGTGTTGATGCCTTCCCAGCGCAAGCCACCCTGCACCGTCCAGTTCGGGTCGACGACCCATTCGTCCTGGATGTAGGCCGCCGTGCGCAAGGCCTGGGCCTGCAGGTTGCTGCCGTAGTCGGCCAGCAGGGGCACGCCGTTCTGCAGGGTGGACTTGCTTTCGTCGCGCCGCGACAGGTCGATCTCGGCGCCGCTGACCAGGCTGTGTTCACTGGGTGCGGCACCCGGGGGGCCGCCGCTGGCCGCCGCGTTCGCGCCAGCGCTGGCCACGCCAGTGCCCTTGAAGGTCAGGTTGACCGACTTTTCACGCGTCGTGCTGTGGTCGTCCAGCGTGCGGTTCACCGCACCGAACTCGTTGCGCAGGGTGTTGCTCACGGCCTTGAAGCTGCCGCCCCCGCCGTTGACTTCCAGCCGCACCGGGCCGACCCGTTGGCGCCACTGCAGCGCCAGCCGGGCGTTGGTGTAGCGGCTGTCTCCGTCGGTGGTGCCGAAATCGTAGAGGCCCGGCGTGGTCGGCCGGCTCAGGGGCTTGACCTGGCTGAAGCGGGTGTTGCTGGTGGCTTCGGTGTGGAAGACGCTGGGCGTCAGCGAGAGCTGGTCGCCGGCTTCACCCAGGCGCCACTGCAGGCGGCTGGTCAGGTTGCTGCCGAAGCGCTTGTCCTCGGTGAGGCTGGTGGCCGTGCGGTCTTCCAGCAGCACGCCGGTGGCCATGTCGTTGACCGTGGTGCGCGTGGTGTTGCTGTTCTCGCGGCGCGGGAAAAAGGCCGAGCCGGAGATGTTGTAGGTCAGGTCGCCGGCGCTGTCGTTGTGCGTCCAGTTCAAGCCCTGCGAGACCTTGCCGTTCTCGACGCTGGCGCCGCCGCGCAGGTCGTTCAGGCGGCGCTTGAAACCTTCGCGGGTGATGATGTTGATGGTGCCGGCGATGGCCTGTGCGCCGGTTTCGGCGGTCGGTGCGCGCAACAGCTCGATGCGCTCGACCTGCTCGGGCGTCAGGCTTTCGATGCTGAAACCTGGCGGCACGCGCTGGCCGTCGATCAGGATCTGGGTGTAGCCGGCACCCAGGCCGCGCAAGCGCGGCGGCCCGCCGCGGCCGGGTGCGCCGGGAGTGGTCACGCCGGGCAGGCGGCGCAGCACCTCGCCGACGGTGGCGTCGCCGAACTTGTCGATCTCCTCGCGGCCGATGACGATCTTGGCGGCCGTGCTCAGTCGGCGTTCATCGACGTCGGCCGATCGCCCGCCGGTGATCTCGATGCGCTGGGCGTCGGCCGGCGCCGCTGCGGCGGGCCGGGGCCGCGCGGCAGGGGCCGAGGCCGCGCGGGCCGGCGGCGGCGCCGCGGTGGACGCTGACGCTGAGGCTGCGGGTGGTGGAAGCTGCTGCGCGGCGGCGGCCGTGGCCGTCAGGACGAAGGCCTGGGCGACGGTGGCGCGCAGCGGGAAACGGGGGTGGCGAGGGAAGGGCATGGGCGTGGATTGTGTCTGGCGCGTCGAACCGTTTTCGGGCGCGGGCCACCCGTTTGCCTTTCTTCACGCAGCCTGGGTGCCCAGCCAGCGGCGGCCCGGCGAGCGGGTACGCTAGACGCCCTGGCCGAAACCCGAAGGACCCCGCATGAAAACCCGCGCAGCCGTGGCCTGGAAGGCCGGCGCCCCGCTGACCATCGAAACCGTCGACCTGCAAGGCCCGCGCGCCGGCGAGGTGCTGGTCGAGATCAAGGCCACCGGCATCTGCCACACCGACCAGTACACGCTGAGCGGCGCCGACCCCGAAGGCCTGTTCCCGGCCATCCTGGGCCACGAGGGCGCGGGCATCGTGCTCGAGGTGGGCGCGGGTGTCACCTCGCTGAAAGCGGGCGATCACGTGATTCCGCTGTACACGCCGGAATGCCGCCAGTGCAAGTTCTGCCTGAGCCGCAAGACCAATCTGTGCCAGCAGATCCGCAGCACCCAGGGCCAAGGCCTGATGCCCGACGGGACTTCGCGCTTCAGCCTGAATGGCCAGCCTATCCTGCACTACATGGGCACCAGCACCTTTGCCAACCACATCGTGGCGCCCGAGATCGCGCTGGCGAAAATCCGCAAGGACGCGCCTTTCGACAAGGTCTGCTACATCGGCTGCGGCGTGACCACCGGCGTGGGCGCGGTGATCTACAGCGCCAAGGTCGAAGCCGGCGCCAACGTGGCGGTCTTCGGGCTGGGCGGCATCGGGCTGAACGTGATCCAGGGCGCGAAGATGGTGGGCGCCGACAAGATCATCGGCGTCGACATCAACCCGGCCCGGCAAGAGATGGCGCGGCGCTTCGGCATGACGCACTTCATCAACCCGAAGGCAGTGCCCAACGTGGTGGACGCCATCCAGCAGCTGACCGACGGTGGCGTCGACTACAGCTTCGAGTGCATCGGCAACACCACCACCATGCGCCAGGCGCTGGAGTGCTGCCACAAAGGCTGGGGCCGCAGCCTGATCATCGGCGTGGCGGCGGCGGGGCAGGAGATCGCCACCCGGCCCTTCCAGCTGGTGACCGGCCGCAAATGGGAAGGCAGCGCCTTCGGCGGCGCACGCGGCCGCAGCGATGTGCCCAAGATCGTCGACTGGTACATGGAAGGCAAGATCCAGATCGACCCGCTGATCACGCACACGCTGAAGCTCGAAGACATCAACGAAGGCTTCGACTTGATGGCGCGCGGCGAGAGCATCCGCAGCGTGGTCGTCTTCTGACAAACCAAGGGCAGGGGCCATGACCTTCACCACGCTCAGCGAACACGCCTGCTTCGGCGGCGTGCAAGGTTTCTACCAGCACGCCAGCACCGTCATCGGCCTGCCGATGCGCTTCGGCGTCTTCGTGCCACCGCAGGCGAAGACGCGCCCGGTGCCGGTGCTGTTCTGGCTGGCCGGCTTGACCTGCACCGAGGAAACCTTCACTGTGAAGGCCGGCGCGCAGCGCGTGGCGGCTGAACTGGGCTTGATGCTGGTGACGCCCGACACCAGCCCGCGCCACACCGGCGTCCAAGGCGCCGACGAGGCCTGGGACTTCGGCCACGGCGCGGGCTTCTACCTCGACGCCACGCAGGCGCCCTGGGCCCACCATTGGCGCATGGAAAGCTACGTCACCGGCGAACTGCCGGCGGTGCTGGCGCAGCACTTCGCGGCCCAGCCCGGTGCGCTGGGTGTCTTCGGCCATTCGATGGGCGGCCACGGCGCGCTGACGTTGGCGCTGCGCCACCCGGGGCTGTACCGCAGCGTGTCGGCTTACGCGCCCATCGCCGCGCCCATGCGCTGCCCCTGGGGCGTGAAGGCCCTTACCGGCTATCTGGGTGCCGACCGCAGCAGCTGGGCCGCGCACGACGCCACGGCGCTGATCGAGTCGGGCGCACGCTGCCCACCGCTGCTCATCGACCAGGGCGAGGCCGACCCCTTCCTGGCCGAGCAACTGCTGCCCCGCCGCTTCGAAGCCGCCTGCCGCGACGCGGGCCAGCCACTGAGGCTGCGCCGCCATGCCGGCTACGACCACGGCTACTTCTTCATCGCCAGCTTCGTCGAAGACCACCTGCGCCACCATGCGGCGAGTCTGTTGGGCTGAATGCAGATCAGTGACCTGCGGGCCCGCCTGCGCGACCTCGGCGCCAACCCGAAGCACGAAGAACGCGTGCTGCGGCTGTGGGCCTGCGCGCTGCCGCAAGACCACGGCAAGCGGCCGCTGGACAGCTTTCTGCCCAAGCCCTTGCGCGAGGCGCTGCCCCGGCTAACGGTCGAGTTGTCGGCCCTGGCCACGCTGCAGTCGCAGCACCCGGGCGAAGACGGCTCGGTGCGCCTGCTGCTGGGCCTGGGCGACGGGCAGACGGTGGAAAGCGTGCTGCTGCCGCGCGACGGGCTGTGCATCAGCACCCAAGTCGGCTGCGCCGTGGGCTGCGTGTTCTGCATGACGGGCACCGGCGGCCTGCTGCGCCAGTTGAGCAGCGGCGAGATCGTGGCCCAGGTGGCGCTGGCCCGCACACTGCGCCCGGTGAAGAAGGTGGTCTTCATGGGCATGGGCGAACCGGCGCACAACCTGGATGCCACCCTCGAAGCCATCCAGCTGCTGGGCACCGGCGGCGCCATCGCGCACAAGCAGATCGTCTTCAGCACGGTGGGCGACCCGCGCGTCTTCGAGCGCCTGCTGCGTGAACGCGTGCAGCCGGCGCTGGCGCTGTCGCTGCACAGCACCAAGCCGGCGCTGCGCGAACAACTGCTGCCGCGCGCACCGCGCATGACACCCAGCGCCCTGGTCGAAGCCGGCGAGGCCTATGCCCGTTCGACGGGCTACCCCATCCAGTACCAGTGGACGCTGATCGAAGGCGTGAACGACGGCGACGACGAGATCGACGGCATCGCCACCTTGCTGCACGGCAAGTACGCGCTGATGAACCTGATCCCCTTCAACGCCGTGCCCGGCATGCCGTGGAAGCGACCGAGTTGGGAGCGCGCCGCCGAGATGGCGCGCTCCCTGCACCGCCGCGGCGTGCTGACCAAGCTGCGGCAGTCGGCGGGGCAGGATGTCGAGGGGGGCTGCGGGCAGCTGCGGGCACGCATGCAGGACGGGGCGGCGCGCCGGCCCATCCCCATCGCCGTCGCACGGATCAGGTAGGGCCGTCGCCCGCTCAGCGTGACACCGGCGCTGTGCCCGGGTTGTAGCCCGGCGGCAGCAGCAGCTTGATCATCGGGTCCTTGGGCGCGCGTTCGCGAAAGGCCTGCACCTCGCGGTGCAGGCCTTGGGTCATCTGCTGCAGCGCGCTGCCGAAAGACGCGGCACGCGCTTGGCGGGACCGCTCCGCGAAACCGACCCAGGTCGCTTCGCCCTTGACGGTGGACGTGCCCGAGGCGCGCATCAGCATGCGCCGGCTGCGCACGTCGAACACGGCGGTCTCGACCGCCGTCATCACGTCGTATTGGTCGCCTTCCACCACGTAGGCGCCCACGCCGGTCCAGTACAGAAAGGACCAGCGGTTGGCGCCCGCGTACTGCACCTGGTCGAAGGAGATCAACGCAATCACATCCAGCCGCAGCAGCGCCGCCACGCGGTCCAGGTTGGCGAAGCCACCGCTCTTTTCCAGGTACGGCGAGGGCACCGCCTCGATCTGGCTGATGAAGGGGTAGTTGGCGAAGGCGTCGCGCACCAGGCCCGACAGGCGCAGGCGCTCGGCTTCGGACAGGCGGAATTGCGCGTTGCCGTCGTCAGGCACGAAGGCGATGCCAACGCGGAACGGCACCTTGATCTCGGCCACGGTGTCAGGCTGTGGCGCCGGCTGCTCGCTGCCCGGGAAGAGGTAGGACAGCATCGACGCCACCTGGCGTTGCTTGGTGGTGCTGTCGATCGAGGCGCAGCCGGACAGGCCGGCGGCCGCCACCACCAGCGCCAGCAAGGCCAGCGGCGCTGCCAGCCAGGGCTTGATCTGCAAACCCGTGGTGCAGCGCGTGCGGGGCAGGGTGACCATGATCCGATCCTTTTGAGCCTGTGCCCGACGATGCTACGCCGCGCTGCGGGGCTGAATTTGCGGCGGGGCAAGGCGGCGACGGCGCCGCCGCCGCTAGCGCCGCCAGACCGTGACCTGCCAGTTGTCGATGCCGTGCACGACGGTACCGGCCGCAACACCGGCCGCCAGCGTTGCGCGGCGGGTGTAGCCGAAACGCAGCAGCGCGCCGCCCGCGCCGAAATCGGGGCAGGCCTCGGCGGCCGTGCAGGCCGGGCCCTGGACAAGCACGAAGGCGCTGGCGTTCAAACTGGCCGACTTCGGCATCGGGGTCCAGACCGACGCAGTGCAGTCGGACGCCGCCGCCAGATAGCGGCGGCTGCCCTGCTCCAGCAGCAGACTCGACTGGACCCCGTAATTCAAGGTGCTGGTGGGCTGACGGATGCAGTCTTCGGTGTAGTCGATGGCCGTGATCGCGCCCTGGCTGGCGGGGTCGTAGGTGGCGGCCAGCGCCCGATGGAAGACGTCCAGGGTGCTGGGGCCTGCCGTCAGGCTGTGCACCATCGCGCGGTAGGCGGCAGGGTTGCCACCGGCTGCGGCCCGGTCCACGCTGTGGCTGGGGCCGCCCACCAGCGGACTGACCGTGGCATCGAACGCCCAGTTGGCGGTCTGGAAGTCGCCATCCGCATAGACCAGGCCGGGACGCGACGAGACCAGCAGTTGCGCGGTCGCGGTCAGGCTGGCGCCGCCGCCCTGCACCTGCACGCGCAGCACGGTGGCGTCGTCGGCCAGGGGCACGTTGGTCAGCGTCAGGGTGCTGCTGGTGGCGCCGACGATGTTCACGTAGCTTTGCCCCGCGTCGGTGGAGCGCTGCCACTGGTAGCTGGGCTGTTGCGCCGTGGTGTTGACCGCGAACACCGCCGTGGCGCCGGCCTGGACGATCAGCCGGTAGGGGAAGACCGCCGCCGAGGCAGGGAAGGTGATCGGCCCGACCGTCGGGTTGCAGGTGTTGGAGAAAAAGCTGCACTCGGGCGGCGAGTTGGCCGGGCCGCAGCCGCCAAGAATCAGCAGCCCCAGCACAGCCAGGCCGACGCCCGCGCGGGCTTGCCGTTCGCTCAGCACCATGGCGACCTCCGGTGTGCCCCGCGTGATGACCCGCCTGGCCTCGGAGCTCTCAAATTGTGCGGCGGCTACTTGCCCCCTGTCGAGCGACTTGTGACGCCGCGCCGTCAGAATCAAGCCACCTTCACGGCCCTGCCCCGACGCCCATGCACGCCACCCTGCCCTTGCTGGCCGCCACCGACTTCCCCGCGCTGACGCGCGGCGCGCTGCACACGCTGCAGGTGAACCTGGGCTACCGCTGCAACCAGAGCTGCCTGCACTGCCATGTGAATGCCGGCCCGACGCGCACCGAGATGATGGACGAGGGCACCGCGGCGCTGGTGCTGCAGGTGCTGGCCGCGCGCCGCGTACCCACGCTGGACCTGACCGGCGGCGCGCCCGAACTCAGCTCGCACTTCCGCGACCTGGTGCGCAGCGCGCGGGCGCTGGGCGTGCACGTCATCGACCGCTGCAACCTGACCATCCTGAGCGAACCGGGCCAGGCCGATCTGGCTGCCTTCCTGGCCGAACAGGGCGTGGAAGTGGTGGCCTCGCTGCCCTGCTATTCGGTGGCCAACGTCGACCGCCAGCGCGGTGCCGGCGTCTTCGACCGCAGCATCGCCGGCCTGCAGGCCTTGAACGCCCTGGGCTACGGCCAGCCCGGCAGCGGCCTGGTGCTGAACCTGGTCTACAACCCGCGGGGCGCGTCGCTGCCGCCGCCGCAGGGCCCGCTGCAAGCCGACTACCAGCGCGAACTGCAGCAGCACTTCGGCATCCGCTTCAACCACCTGTACGCGCTGACCAACATGCCCATCCAGCGCTTCGGCAGCACGCTGATCAGCCAGGGCCGCTTCGCGTCCTACCTGCAACTGCTGAAGTCCAGCTTCCAGGCGCACAACCTGGACAGCGTGATGTGCCGCAGCCAGATCAGCGTGGACTGGGAGGGCACGCTCTACGACTGCGATTTCAACCAGATGCTGGGCCTGCGGGCGCGGCTGGGCCCGGTGGCGCAGCCGCATCTGCGCGACCTGCTGACGCAAGACGGCGCGGGCGACGCCATCCGCGTGGCCGAGCACTGCTACGGCTGCACCGCCGGCCAGGGCAGCAGCTGCGGCGGCGCGCTGGCCGGCTGAGCCCACCGACGCGACGCAGCGCACGATGCAACTGTCCATCGTCGTGCCGGTGCTGGACGAGGCCGCGGGCATCAGCGCCAGCCTGCACGCGCTGGCGCCGCTGCGCGGGCTGGGGCATGAAGTCATCGTCGTCGATGGCGGCAGCCGTGACGCCACACCGGCGCTGGCGGCGCCACTGGCCGACGCCGTGCTGGCCAGCCCGCGCGGCCGGGCGCGCCAAATGAACCTCGGCGCCGCAGCAGCGCGCGGCGGCGTGCTGCTCTTCCTGCATGCCGACACCGCCTTGCCCGCCGATGCTGCAGGTCCCCTCGAACAGGCCCTGGCCAGCGGCGCGCGGTGGGGCCGTTTCGACGTCCGCATCAGCGGTCGTTCGGCGATGTTGCCGGTGATCGCCGCCCTGATGAACGCCCGTTCCCGGCTGACCGGCATCGCCACCGGCGACCAGGCGATCTGGGTCGAGGCGGCGCTGTTCCGCCAGCTGGGCGGCTATGCCGAGCTGCCGCTGATGGAAGACATCGAACTCAGCCGCCGGCTGCGTGCCGTGAGCCCTCCATCCTGTTTGCGAGAGCAGGTGCTCACGTCAGGCCGACGCTGGGAGCAGCGCGGCGTGTGGCGCACCATCTTCCTGATGTGGCGGCTGCGCTGGCTTTACTGGCGCGGCACGCCGGCCGAGCAGCTGGCGCAGGCCTACCGGTGACCGCGTCTGCCGGGCCCCGCGCGGCCACCCACATCGCCGTCTTCGCCAAGGCGCCGCAAGCCGGCCTGGCCAAGACGCGGCTGGCCCCGGCCCTGGGTGCTGCCGGCGCCGCGGCGCTGGCCGAACACCTGCTGGACCATGCCGTGGCGCAGGCCGTCGCGGCCGGGTTGGGGCCGGTGACGGTCTGGGCCACGCCCGACGCGGCGCACCCGGCTTTCGAGCGCCTGCGCGCGCAGCACGGCCTTCGACTGGCCGTGCAGTGCAGCGGCGACCTGGGAAGGCGCATGGCTCGGGCCTTCGAGCAGACGCTGGCCGAAGACCCCGCCACGCCGCTGCTGCTGATGGGCAGCGACGCCCCGGCGCTGGACGCGGCCCTGCTGCGGCGGGCGGCGGCGGCCCTGCAAGCCCGGCCGGCGGTCTTCGTGCCGGCGCTGGACGGCGGCTACGCCCTGGTCGGCCTGCGCTCACCCGCGCCCACGCTCTTCAACGGCATGACCTGGAGCACGCCTCGGGTGATGGCCGAAACCCGCAGCCGGCTGGCCGCCGCCGGTCTGACGCACCACGAACTGCCGGCGCTGGCCGACATCGACGAACCCGCTGACCTGGCGCACCTGCCGCCCGGCTGGCTGGATGGAGGGCTCGCCCGGCACGCCCCGTGCGCCAACCCGGCGCAAGCGCACGACCAGGCGTGAACCGG
The DNA here is from genome assembly GCA_040400915.1 of Rubrivivax sp. GTDB lineage: Bacteria > Pseudomonadota > Gammaproteobacteria > Burkholderiales > Burkholderiaceae_C > Rubrivivax. The sequence continues at coordinate 233,320 of JBBAPI010000002.1, read as the reverse complement.
CACGGCCCGCAGCGTTGACAATGGCCCCCTGTACTGCCGCAGAGCCTGCCACCGCCCATGTCCGAGACGCCCCCGCCTGCCGCGCACCCCGAAGTGATCGCGCCCCCCACCGAGAACGCCGTGGCCGCCGTGCCGGCCGAAGGTCCCGTGGCCCTGGCCGCGCCTGAATCCGCCGCGGATGAAGCCGTGTCGACGGCCGCTGAAACAGCCCACGCCGAGACCGACAGCGATGCGCCGGCGACCGCCGACGGCGGCGAGCCCCCGAAGGCCGCCGCCACGCTGTCACCGGCTGCGGTGGCCGCCTTGCTGGCGCAGCACTTCCCGGCGCTGTTCGGCGCCGGCCGCGCGCTGCCGATCAAGCTGCGCATCCAGGCCGACATCCAGGCCCGCGCGCCGGGCCTGGTCAACAAGAAGTCGCTGTCCGTCTTCCTGCACCGTCACACCACCAGCACGGCCTATCTGAAAGCCCTGGCGACGCAGCCGCAGCGCCTGGACCTGGACGGCGCACCGGCCGGCGACATCGAAGTCCTGCACCGCGACGCGGCGGCCGCTGAAGTCGATCGCCGCAAGCAGATGTTCGAGGGCCGCCGTGCGCTGGAACGCGAGCAGCAGCGCGCCGCCGCGCAGGAAGCCCGCCGCGCGCAGAACGCCCAGAACACCGCACGGGCCGCCGCCCGCGACAACGCCGAAGGCGTAGCCCGCCGCAACCGCGCGGTGCTGCTGCGCGCCTTCGAAACCGCCACCCTGACCAAGGCCAACTTCTGTGCGCTGAAGGGCATCACCGAAGCCGAGCTCGACGCGCAGGTGGTGCTGGCCCAGCAGGAACGCGAGCAGCGCGCGCTCGAGCCGCAGCGTCCCGACGACCGCGACGCCCCGCGCCGCGAAGGCCGTGCGCCGCAACGGCCGGACGGCCCGCGCGGCCCGCGCCCGTCGGGTGGTGGCGGCGGTGGTGGTGGTGGCGGGCGATCGGCCGGTGGACCGCCACGCGGCCCGCGCCGCGGCCCTGCGGCCTGAACCGGCACGTTCACGCGGCCCTGGTGTTTTCCTGAGCGCCGCGGCACCGGCGCTCACGCACACTCGCGGCGGCTTACACACTGGATGCTGGACCCATGAACACGCGATCACCCTGGACCCGCCTGCTCGGCGTTCTGACCCTGGCCTTGGCCGGCACCGCCATCAGCACGGGCGCTCAGGCCCAGGCCTGGCCCGCCAGGCAGCCGATCAAGCTGGTTGCGGTCTTCCCGCCCGGCGGCTCGGTCGATCAGGTCGCACGCATCCTGCAGCCGGTGCTGCAGCAGCAGCTGGGGCAAACCGTCATCGTCGACAACAAGGGCGGCGCCTCGGGCACCATCGGCACCGGCGCGGTGGTGTCGTCGCCGGCCGACGGTTACACCTACGCGGTGGTCTTCGACACCCACGGCGTGAACCCGGCGCTGATCCCCGGCCTGCTCTACGACACGCGCAAGGACCTGGCCACGGTGGCGCTGATCGGCACCAGCTCCATGGTCATCGCGACCCACGCCGATTCACCCTACAAGACCTTTGCCGATGTCGTGGCCGCCGTCAAGGCGGGCAAGAACGTCAGCTACGGCACCATCGGCAACGGCAGCCTGGGCCACCTGGCGATGACGCTGCTGGCCAAAGGCAACAACTTCGACCTGACGCACGTGCCCTACCGCGGCGGCGGCCCGCTGATGAACGACGCCGTGGCTGGCCACGTGCCGCTGTCCATCGGTTCGGTCTTCGTCACCAAGCCGCACATCGACAGCAAGCGACTGCGCCCGCTGGTCGTCACCACCGACAAGCGCAGCCCCATCCTGCCCGACGTGCCGACACTGGCCGAGAGCGGTTACGCCGGCTTCAACGCGCCGGCCTGGTGGGCCGTGCTGGCGCCGGCCAAGACGCCGCCCGAGATCGTGGCGCGCATGAACGACGAGATCAACAAGGCGCTGAAGTCGCCCGAAGTGGCGAGCAAGCTGGCCGCGCAAGGCATCGCCGTCAACGTCGGCACACCGGCTGCGGCGCAGGCCTTCATCGAAGGCCAGATCGACACCTGGGGCAAGGTGGTGAAGGCCAACGGCATCAAGGCCGATTGAGCCCGGGCGAGCCGCTGGTGCGTCTGACCGCCGACGACCTGCGGCGCCTGCCGCCACCGGCACTGACCCCTGCCGGCTGTACCTGTGCCGCGCTGGTCTGCCCCGGCTGGGAGTCGGTGTCGGCGCCACCCGGCGAACCCGTGTTGCGCCACCTGGGCACGCTGCGCGACAGCGCCGACGAAGAGCCCACGCTGACCGAAGTGCACGAGGGCGGCACGCGCTACGGGTCGCCCACGGCGCCCATCGCGCCGGGCGGCTTCCCGTTCAACCGCTGCGAGGTCTGGGCCTGCCGCGCTTGCGGTCGGGGCTTCCTGCAGTACACCGAGTTCGGCGGCTACTACGTCGACCACCGGCTGTGCGAGGTCGATCAGCGCTGGGTGCGGTGACGGTCTGAGGCTGGCCGCGGGGCTGCGCGCGGATGTCCTGCAGCGCCCTGGAAAGACGCGGAGATATGACTCAGTTCGGGCGGCAAGCCGTCCGATATGAGTGCCAAGGGCCGCGCAGGGTGCGCACCCACCCGCGCCTTGGCTGCACAGGAACTGACCCCATGAACTCGAGAACCGCCGCGAACCCACCCATGCCGCCGACACGGATGCCCGCCGCGGACGCCGGTTCAGGCCTCGGGACCTTCTTCCACCATCACGGCTGGCTGTCGCCAGGCGTGCGCCTGTTCCGGCGCCTGGGCTTTCCGGCCAAGGCATCCTGGATCGCGGTGATGTTCCTGGTGCCGCTGCTGACGATGCTGGGCTTCATCTGGAAGGACGCCAACGAGCAGATCGACACGGCCTTCAGCGAACGTGCGGGCGTGGCCTATGTGCAGCCCGTGCTCGAACTGGTGGCGCTGGCCCAAGGCCGCCGCCTGGCCGCGATGGACAAGACCGGCGAGCTGGACGCCTGGCAGGCCAAGCTGGCCTCGGCGTTTGCCAAGGTCGAAGCGCAGTACCAGGCATCGGGCGTGACCTTCGGCACGAAGGACAGTCATGCGGCCCTGGCCAAGGCGCAGCAGCAACTGGCGCAGACGCCGGTGGCGGCGTATCCCGACGAGACCTTCAAGCTGCATTCGGACTACATCGTGGCGGCGCTCGGCCTGATCGGCACCGTGGCCAACGGCTCGCAGCTGGCGCTGGACCTGGCGCTGGAAACCTACTACCTGATGAACTACGCGGTGCTGCTGGGGCCGCAACAGATCGAGCATGTTTCCCGCCTGCACGCCATGGGGCGCGTGATGCTGCAGACCCAGGAGCGCAGCGCAAGCCGGCAGGCGCTGATGACCCAGGGCGTTGCGGTGCTCGATTTCATCGATGCCCCGGTAGAGTCGTCCTACAGGCTCAGCATCGCCGACAAGCCCGAGGTGGCCCGGGCCTTCGACATGCAGGGCACCGACGCGGCCTACGCGGCCTTCAAGGCAGGCATCGCCCAGCAGGTGCTCGGCAAGGACATGGCCGGTGATCTGGCGGCCTTCCACGCCCTGGGCCAGAAGGTCGTCGACCAGGAGACGCAGTTGAACCTGCAGATCCTGGCCCGCCTGGACACGCAGTTGCAGGCCCGCGTCGGCGAACTGCGCCAGTCGCTCTACGCCAAGGTGGCGCTGTCGGGGTTCTTCGTGGCGCTGGCTTTCTACATGATGCTGTCGTTCTACAAGGTCATGATGGGCGGCCTGAAGGAGGTGTCGCACCATCTCCAGGAAATCACCCAAGGCAACCTGACCACGGCGCCCCGGCCCTGGGGCAAGGACGAGGCGGCCCAGCTGATGCTGACGCTGGGCGCGATGCAGACCAGCCTGCGGCGCATCGTCGGCGTGGTGCTCGAGGGCGCGCGCGGCGTGCAGACGGCCAGCCAGGAGATCGCCTCGGCCTCGCAAGACCTGGCTCATCGCACCGAGCAGAACGCAGCCAACCTGCAGCAGACAGCATCCAGCATGGAGGAAATCGCCGGCACCGTGACGCACACCGCCCAGACCGTCAGCGGCGCCAGCGCCATCGTGCAGAACAACGCCGCAGCGGCCACCCGGGGCGGCGAGGTCATCGGCCAGGTGGTGCGGACCATGACCGGCATCCAGGCCTCGTCGCACAAGATCGGCGAGATCATTGCCGTCATCGACGGCATCGCCTTCCAGACCAACATCCTGGCGCTGAACGCCGCGGTCGAGGCGGCGCGGGCCGGCGAGCAGGGCCGCGGCTTCGCGGTGGTGGCCACCGAGGTGCGGGCGCTGGCCGGCCGCTCGGCGGCGGCAGCGCGCGAGATCAAGTCGCTGATCAGCGCCAGCATCGAGCAGGTCGACGCGGGCAGCCGCGTCGCCAGCTCGGCGGGTGCGACGATGGGCGAGATCGTCGGCAACGCCGGACGCATCGCTGCGCTGATGGACGAGATCGCCACCGCCACGCGGGAGCAGAGCGGTGGCGTCGGGCTGGTCGGCTCTGCGGTGAACGAGCTCGACCGCTCCACGCAGCAGAACGCGGCACTGGTCGAGCAGACCTCGGCCGCAGCCCTGTCGCTGGCCGAGCAGGCGCAGCGCCTGGCCGAAGAGGTGGGCTTCTTCCGCATCGCCTGAGCGCGGCCAGGCCGCTCAAGGCTGGCTTCAGGAGGTCTTGTAGGGCAGGAACTTGCCGCTCATCACGATGCTGACGCGGTCACCGGCGGCGTTCGGCTCGCGCTGCAGGTTTATTTTGAAGTCGAAGGCCGCCGCCGACAGCGCGCTAACATCTCGCGCCATGGAGGAGGAGCCACCCGCAGCCGCGCTGTCGCTGCGCGACATGGCGGCGCTGTTGGCCGTCACGCGCGCGCTGGCGGCGCCCTTCGAGCTGAACCAGATGTTGGCCGAGGTGACGGCCGCGGCTTGCAGCGTGTTGCGCGCCGAGCGCGCATCGGTCTGGCTGTTCGACGCCGCGGCCGGTGAGTTGGCCATCGAAGTGGCCAGCGACCTGAACCAGGTGCGGGTGCCGCTGGGCGTCGGTCTGGTCGGCAGCTGTGCCCAGACCCGCCAGCCGATCAACGTGCCCGACTGCTACGCCGACCCGCGCTTCAACCCGGCGGTCGATCGCCGCTCGGGCTTCCGCACGCGCTGCAGCCTGTCGCTGCCGCTGATCGACCACCAGGACACGCTGGTCGGCGTCTTGCAGGTGCTGAACAAGGCCGACGGCGTGTTCGACGGCGGCGACGAGGCCGTCGGGACGGCTTTGGCGGCGCAATGTGCCGTGGCACTGACGCGCGTGCGCATGACGCAGCAGGCCATCGCCGGCGAGCTGATGCGCCAGGAACTCGAACTCGCCAGCCAATTGCAGCTGAGCACGCTGCCGTCGGCCATGCCCGAGGTGGCGGGCTATGACATGCACGCCCTGTTCCGGCCCGTGGCGCTGACCGGTGGCGACACCTACGATCTCGCCCTCACCGACCAGGGCCTGCTCGTCGTGCTGGGTGACGCCACCGGCCACGGCATCGCGCCAGCCCTGTCGGTGACCCAGATGCACGCCATGCTGCGCATGGCCTTCCGCCTCGGTGCCAGCCTGGAGACGGCGTTCCGCAACGTCAATGACCAGCTGGCGCAGACCTTGCCCGACTCGCGCTTTGTCACCGCCTTCATCGGCCTGCTCGACGTCGCCACCCACCGCCTGCGCTTCCTCAGCGGCGGGCAGGCGCCGATCCTGCACTTCAGCGCCGCCGAGGGCGCCTGCAGCGCGTTTCGGGCGACGAGTTTTCCGATGGGGGCCATGCCGATCAGCGTCTTGCGCCCGGCGGTCGAGATCACCCTGGCGCCGGGCGATTGGCTGGTGCTGCTGTCCGACGGGGTCTACGAGTCTGTCGACGCCGAAGGCGTGCAGTTCGGCCGCGAGCGCGTCGAGCAGCTGCTGCGCGAAGGGCATGACCGCTGCGCTGACGAGGTCGCGCTGCGCCTGATGCAAGCGGTGCAGACCTTTGCCGGCGACGCCCCGCAGGACGATGACATCACCATCGTCCTCGTCAAACGCCAGCCGGCGGCCCCGGCGGACGTCACAATTTCGTAATGGCCGGCCCCTAGGATGGCGGGTTGCCCGCAGCCGACAGCGATCGAGCAGAGCGGCTTGATCGATCCAACGGAGAGCATGCAGATGGAAATGACGGTCACGGAACTTGCTGGCTCGGTCACCTATGTGCGTCTGGTCACCCGGCTCGACGCGCAAGGCGCTGACCGCATCGGCCTGCGCTTCACCACCGCGGTGGCGGCACAGGCCCGCAACGCGGTCATCGACCTGTCCGGGGTCAGCTTCGTGGCCTCGATGGGCCTGCGGCTGCTGATCTCGACCGCCCGGGCCCTGAACGGGAAGGGATGCAAGATGGTGCTCTTCGGCGCCACCGACCTCGTCCAGGGCGTCTTCGACGATGCCGCGCTGGACCAGATCATGCCCATCGTCGCGACCGAAGACCAGGCGCTTGCCGCACTCGCCAGCTAGCGCCGGTGCGCCGCCGGTTCTGCGGCTGACCCTGCCCAACCGGGCGGAGGCGCTCGAGACGGCCCGCGGCGCCCTGCTGGAATTCCTGGCCGGGCACAGCCCGTCGGCGCGCGCCGTGTACCGGCTCGAACTGGTGCTCGAAGAGACCCTGATGAACCTGCTGTGGCACGCCTACCCGCAGGGCGGTGAGCACCAGATAGCCTTCACGGCACAGGTCCGGGACGCCTCGGTGGTGCTGACTTTCTGCGATGACGGCCAGCCCTTCGACCCCCTGCACCAGCCTGTCGCCGAGCGGCCGACCTCACTGGAAACCGCCGTGCCCGGCGGACTGGGCCTGATCCTGACGCGCAAGGCGGTCAGCGCAGCCAGCTACCGGCGCGAGGAGGGCCGGAACTGGCTGACCCTGGAGGTTGCGCTGGCTCCTTGACCGGGGCGCCATCGGTGGTCAGGCCGCCCCGCGCGGCGGGCTAGCCCGGCCATGCCGGGCCAGCTGGATGCCATCGACTGGGCGGGGTTTTGCGGTCAATACGGCTGGTTCCGGGCGCCCCAGTTGTCGTAAGGTTCGCGCCATGGACACCGCGACCCTGACCATAGGCCTGCTTGGCGGGGCGATTGCCATCGCACTGGCCTGCGGCCTGTGGTGGCGCGGGCAGCAAAAGTGCCGTGCCGATAGCGCGCGCCGGGCACAAGCGGCCCAGGCCCAGGCCGAACAGGCCATCCGCGCACAGGCCGAGCGCGCAGCCCAGCAGCAGGCACGGGCCGATGCCGAACGGGCTGCGGCGGCACGGGCCAGCCAGCGGGCACGCCCCGAAGCGCAAGCGCGCGCGGCCGCGCAGGAGGCTGCAGCCCGCGCAGCAGCCATCCCGGATGCAGCGGTGCCGGCTGCGACGGCGGCACCCGCCGCGCCACGAAGCCCGGGCGACATCCTGGTGATGGTCGCCGACGACTCGAAGGTGGTGCGCGTCAAGACCAGCCGCCTGCTGACCCAGCATGGCTACCGCGTGGTGCTGGCCGAAGACGGCGCACAGGCCGCCCGGCTGATCGAAACCGAAGTGCCGACTGTGCTGGTGACCGATGTCGAAATGCCCGGGCTGGACGGCTTCGCGCTGACCCGCCACGTCCGCGCTCACCCGCGCGCCAGCCGCATCCCCATCATCATGATCACCTCGGCCGACGAGCGCTTGAAGGCCGCCGCCGCCCAAGCCGGTGTGACGCTGGTGTTGGGCAAGCCCTACCCGGAAGCCGAATTGATCGCCTGCATCGAACGCTCGCAGGCCACGGCCGCAGCCTGACGGCAGGCAGCGCCCAGGCGCGGCAAGGTCAGGCCCAGGCCGCCGGGTCGTCGGCGGCCAAAGCCGTCACATGGCGGTGGATGGCACCGGGGGTCGTCATCCAGACCGCGCCGCGGTCGCGCGCGGCAGCCACCTGCTGCAGGGCGCGGCGCAGGTGGCGCAGCCGGTAGGGCTGGCCGACGATGTAGGGGTGCAGCGCGATGCCCATCACCAGCGCCTGCCCGGGCGCCCGCCCGCACTGGTCCAGCATCTCGTCGAGGTTGTCGACGATCAGCTGCGCGAAGTCCTTGGCGTCCATCTGCCGCGCCACCACCATCGGGATGTCGTTCAGCTCCTGCGGGTAGGGCACGCTCCAGAACGGCGCGCCACTGCGCGTGCGCATCGGCAGCGGCTGGTCGTCGTGGCACCAGTTCAGCGTGTAGCGGTAGCCGGTTTCGGCCAGCAGGTCGGGCGTGGCCCGGCTCTCGGAGATCCAGGGTGACAACCAGCCGGCCGGTTCGGTGGCCGGCAGGCCGGCGTGCTGCTGCAGGCGGGCGCGGCACATCAGCAGCAGTTCGCGTTCGGCGGCCTCGTCCAGCACGCCCTGCCGTTCGGCATTGGTGTGGCCATGGCCGACCAGTTCGTCGCCGCGGGCGACGCAGGCCGCGACCAGTTCGGGCGCGTGGTCGCACAGCGCGGTGTTGATCAGGGCCGCCGCCGGCAGGCCCAGCTGGTCGAACAGCTCCAGGCAGCGCCAGGCGCCGACCCGGTTGCCGTATTCGCGCCAGGCGTGGTTCAGCACGTCGGGTTGCGGGCTGGCCGGGGCCAAGCCGGCGCCCAGGCCTGCACCGAAGGCGAAGTGCTCCAGGTTGAAGCCCAGGTAGACCGCCAGCCCCGCGCCGCCAGGCCAGCGGTAGGCCGGGCGGCGGGTGATGGGCCGGTAGGCATAGCGGCCAGGGTCGGGGAGCAGGCCGGGGTAGTCCATCGGGGATTCCTGTTGTCGCTGTCTATGGGGTTGCGGGGTCTGGCGCGCTGCGCGTCACCGTGGCGCAGGCCCGGCCCGGCTGGGGACTGCCGGCCCATGCTACATGCGCTCGGCGGTCGCGACCGGGACCGCCAGCACCGTCGTTCCCGCAGCAGCCACAGCCCGTCACCCGGCGCTGCGCGACCCGACCGCCCTCGGGCAAGTCCGGCTGCTGCAAGGGCTGTTGATCGTGCAGCATCAGGTGACTGGTCGAATGAGCCAGCCGGAGACCCCCCATGCACACCACCCGAACCCCCCGCCGCAGGGCCCTGGCCACACTGGCCGCGACCGCCCTGGCGCTGGCGGGCGCCGCCCACGCGCAATCCAGCTACCCCGACAAGCCCATCCACATCACCGTCACCTTCACCCCCGGCGGCGCACCCGACATCCTGGGGCGCCTGCTGGCCGAGAAGCTGAATGCGGCCTGGGGCCAGCCGGTGCTGGTCGACAACCGGCCCGGCGCCGGCGGCAACACGGGTTCGGACTATGTCGCCAAGGCGGCGCCTGACGGCTACAACATCGTCGTCGGCACGGTGGGCACGCATTCCATCAATGGCGCGCTGTACCCCAAGATGCCCTACGACATGGTCAAGGACTTCGCGCCCATCACACTGCTGGCCACCACGCCCAATATGCTGGTGGTGCACAACGGCGTGCCGGCCAAGAACCTCAAGGAGTTCATCGCGCTGGGCAAGAAGGAAGGCAAGATGAGCTTCGCCTCGTCGGGCTCGGGCACCAGCATCCACGTCTCGGGCGAACTGTTCAAGAGCATGACCGGCATCGACATGGAGCACATCCCGTACAAGGGCCGCGCCACCGCCATCCCCGACGTGCTGGGCGGCCGCGTGACCATGATGTTCGACAACATGCCCAGCAGCCTGCCGCTGGTGCGCGAAGGCAAGCTGCGGGCCCTGGGCGTGACCAGTGCCAAGCGCTCGGCGGCGGCGCCCGACATCCCGACGATTGCCGAGCAGGGCCTGCCCGGTTTCGACGCGGTGAGCTGGTTCGCGCTGTTCGCGCCGGCCGCCACGCCCAAGCCCATCGTCGACAAGCTGCAGCGCGAAGTCAGCCGCATTCTGAAGCTGCCCGACGTGGCCAAGCGCCTGGCCGAACTGGGGCTGGACGCCGACGGCGGCACGCCGGAAGAACTGGCGGCTTACCAGCGCAGCGAGATCACCAAGTGGGCCAAGGTGGTGAAGGATTCGGGGGCCAAGGCGGAATGAAGCTCAGGCCGGCAGCACCGAATCACCGGCGCTCAGGCTGAACAGCGCCCAGGACAAGGTGTAGGCGGTTTTTTCACTCCGGCAACATGAAAGCGTAGGCTCGCATCGATTCCAATGACGGATCCACATGGCGCAAGCCGGCTGTAGCCACATCAGCGGCCCGTACAATTTCCCATCAATTCGTCAGAACCGGAAACCTGCGCAACGCCAGGAGTGACCCCCATGGACTTCGCCCCATACTTTAGTGCTAGATATATCGATTCGGCCGTGGGCGGAGCCACGATGCAGCCCGCCTACGCTTTGCGCTACAGCGTTTACTGCAAAGAGCTTCATTTTCTGGACGCCGCTGCCTATCCGGATGAACTTGAAACGGATGCCCACGATGCGCAGTCTGCGCACTTTTGCTCCTACAACTTGAAGCAGGAGCTCGCGGGCTATGTTCGTTTGGTCGCGGGCGATGGAGAAGGCCGCTTTCCTTGGCAGAACTACTGCACCGATGTCTTCGAAGAGGTCGTCCTGCCGCCGCACCATGAATCGGCGGAAATCAGCCGTCTGATGGTTAGGGCCGACTACAGGCGACGTCGCAACGATTTATTGTCAGGCGTGGCCCCGCCTGACGCGCCGATCCCGGAGTCTGCCGAGCGGCGCACGAACAGACCCCAGATACTGCTGACCTTGTACCGACAGATGTACAAGCACAGCCTCATCCACAGCACCCGTTACTGGTACGCCGCGATGGAGCAGCTGCTGGCCCGGTCGCTTCAATTGATGAGCTTCCCCTTCAAGAAAATGGGGCGCGAAACCGATTACTTCGGGCCCGTTGCGCCCTACTTGATCGATCTGCGCGAGCTGGAACAGCGACTCGAGCAGACCAATCCGGCGTTTCTGGCCTGGCTGCAACAGCCAGACCAGAGCGAGCGCTGAGCGTCGGGGTTGCGGATGATTCGGCAGGCTGCGAGTCGGGTGCTGCGGCGTGTGTTGCTGAACCATGCGCGGCGCCTGCCCCCGGACCAAGCCTTGGGTCGCGCTCAAGGCGCAGCCTTGCGCGCGGCGCGCCATGCTGCCGAGGTCAGCGCCGCCTACCGGCAACTGCTGGCTGAGCAAGGCGTGAGTCGGGCCCGGCTGGCCAAGGACATCACCTTGGCCGAGCTGCCGGTGCTGACCAAGGCGAATACCTTCGGACGGTTTGGGCTGGAGGAGCTGGCTCGGCCCATCCGACCCGAAGCCCTGGCCGATGTGCTGACGAGTTCAGGGCGGTCTCAAAGCCACTTCGGGTTCAGGCTGGCTTCGCGTCAAGAGCACGACGGCGCTTCGCTGGCCATCGACCTGGGGCTGCAGGACGCCTTCAACGTGGACGGCCTGCCGACCTTGCTCGTGAACTGCCTGCCGATGGGCGTGGTGTTCCGCTCGCGGGCAGTGGCCGTGGCCAATATCAGCGTGCGCGAGGACATGGCCTGCGCCATCCTGCGCGACCTGGGACCCCGATTCAAGCAGACGCTGGTCTGTACCGACCCCTTGTTCGTCCGCCGCCTGCTCGACCACGGCCGCGAGGCGGGGGTGGACTGGCAGGCGATCAACACCAGCCTCATCCTGGGCGAAGAGATGCTGGTCGAGTCGCAGCGCGACTACATCGCCGCCCGGATGGCCATCGATATCGACCGCGACCCGCAACGCACCCTGCTCTGCTCCTTCGGTGTCGGCGAACTGGGCTTGAACCTGCTGTTCGAATCGCGCGAGACGATCAAGATCAGGCGCGCTGCACGGCGTATGCCCGAGTTGGCCGCACTGATCGAGGGCGGCGTCAGCACAGGCACGCTGCCTTCCGTATTCTGCTATGCGCCGCAGCGCATCTTTGTCGAAATCCTCGCTCCCGACGCTGAAGGCTGGGGCGAACTGTGCATCACGCTGCTCGACACCCGATCGGTGGTGCCACTGCCGCGCTTCGCGACCGGCGACGTGGCCCGCCTGGTGGGTGCTGCCGAGTTGTCGCGCGCGGCAGCCTTGGCGGGCGCCGCGCGGCCCTGGCTGCCGGTGGTGCTGGTTCGCGGCCGCCGTGCCGACCGGGCCGCTGGGCGCCCTTCGGTGGAAGCGGTGAAAGAACTGCTCTACGCCGATCACGACGATGCCGATGGGCTGACGGGCGCCTTCAGATTGGGGCCCGTCGAGTCGGGCGCGACCTCGGTGCTGGTGCAGACCCAATCGGCAGAGATCGCTGCCGACAGCGGGCTCGAGCGCAGGCTGAACCTGCGCGCCGCTGCGTTGCACCCTGCGGCGTCCATCAAGTTGGTGGCACCTGAGAACTTTCCAGGACGCCCGATGCTCGACTTCGAACGCAAGTTTTCTTACGCACCCTGAGCCGGCCAGCAGCCTGACGGTCTGGCGGCGTGGCGGTCAGGCTGTTATCGCGCTGGCGACGCTGTTCTTGCCGTGTCGGTGTAGCTGACACACGCTGTTTCTCGACGAAGTCTGCCCGTGGCCCCTGCCCGCCCATACTTCGCCCCAGGGTTGGCAGCAATCAAGAAAAAGCCCGCGAGGCTTGCACCTCGCGGGCCGGTATCAGCTGGCTGATGCCGTTCAGGCCTTGATGCGGCGCGTCACCGCGCCCAGACCCAGCAGGGTCAGCGCAACCAGAGCCAGCGAAGAAGGTTCAGGGGCGTCGTTGCCCACGACTTGACCCGTGTTGCCGGCGACGTTCCAGCCAAAGCTCGTGGCGGGGTTCTTCAGGTTGAAGCTGTTCGAGAAGTAGAGGTCGTGCTTGTTGCCCAGCGTGTCCTGCAGCGCCATCGGCACAACCAGATTGTTGCCTTCCAACGGACCGTTCTTCAAATTCAGGAAACCTGCGCTGGCGCCGGTTGTGGAATTGCTCGTATCGAAGGACGACTGGAAGGTGGAGCTCGGTGCGTCACCGGCGACGATCACGGACTCGGAGAAGTCGGCATCGAGCCACAGCGTGCCACCACTGATGGTGCCGTTGCTGGAGGAGCCGTTACCGCTGCCCCGGGTATAGAGAAAACTGTTCAGGTTGATGCCTCCAGCGGTCGTCGGGCCGCCGACGGCAAGATTGGTGATCTGGTTTCCCCCCGTCCCTTTGGCATTCTTGAAGACTTTGATCGCGCCGCCCTGGGAGCGCGTGTTGAACACCGTGCCGGTCACGTCGACCTTGATGTCGGTCAAGCCAGCAAAGATGCCGGTCAGCCGGTAGTTGTCGACCGAGTTGTCAAAGATAGAGAAGCCAGTAGACGTGTTCGTGACGCTGGTGATCTCGAAAATGCCCTGGGTGTCGGTGTAGGCACCGCCGACGGAACCCACTGCGCTGCCCGGCGTCGATCCGGCCGTTTGGCCCGCAGCCAGGTCACAATCCGCCGCGCCAGCGGCGTAGGTGGCGCCGCCGCAGCTGCGCGTGTAGCTGATGGTGCCCGAATCGTAATACGTCAGCGCCATGCTGAGGTTGCCGGTGCTGATGTAGGCCGCCGCTTGAGCCGTGCCGGCTGCGAAGAGACTCAAAGCGGCGCTGGCGATGGCGGCTTTGACGTGAGAGATGTGAACCATTTGTTGCTCCTGGACAGTGAAGAAGAAGACTGCACAATATAAGCAATAGGTGTGCCAAGTCGCGCGAGCAGCGCAAGTCCTTGATTTCGCGTGAGAAAATTTTCCGTCTCGCGGAAGCGTTCGAATCGCTGTAAAGAATGCCGACACCCGTTCTGCTTTGAAATGTCCCGCCACCGGCGTGCGGTCGGCCCCGACATCAACGGGTATGTGAGCGGCTGCCTGACTTCAAAATTCTGGGCGGCAGGCTGGGCCTGGGCTTCATGCGGTGAGCGCGCGAACCGCCGGATGGCGATCACAAAGCCGGTGTAAGCCAACGCGATGCATTCGTTTATGCTCCGCCGAAAGAAGACCGCCATGGCGCAGAAGGCACTTCTCACGATATGGAGACCTCATGAAACTGTGCGCCCGAAACCCAAGGCTCGCGCTGATCACAACCCTGCTGGCCTGCACGCTGACACTTGGTGGATGTGACCGTTTTTCCGGCAGCAGCGAAGCGGAATTGCTGGCCTCGGCGCGAAACTACGCGCAAAAGCAGGAATTCCCCACCGCCATCATCCAGCTGAAAGCCGCCCTCGGCAAGGACCCCAAAAACCCGGAAGCTCGCTTGCTGCTGGGCAGTTACTTGCTGGAACTCGGGAATGTCACTCAGGCGGCCATCGAGTTGAATAAGGCACTCGAGCTGGGCGCGAACGCGTCCGAGGTGCAGCCCTTGCTCGCCAAGACGCTGCTGGCGCAAGGCAAGACGCAGCTCTTGTTGTCCCAGTACAAAGCCGTCAACTTCAGCGACGCGGCCGCCAATGCAGACCTGAAGTCCAGCGTGGCCTTGGCCCTGGCGACCCAGGGCGACAGGGAAGGCGCCTTGCAGATGGTCACCGCCGCGCTGCAGTCCAATCCCGCTCACGCCCCGGCCATCTTGCTGCTGGCGCGCATCAAGGCCGACGCCGGCGATATCCCGGGGGCGCTGGAATGGGTCGGGAAAATTCTGGCCGTCGAGCCGACACACCTGAGCGCGCTGCTGTTGAAGGGCGACCTGCAACGCGACGGGCTGCGCGACACCAAGGCCGCCAGGGTCACCATCGAGCAGGCGCTGGAAGGCAACCCGCGCTCCGTTCAGGCGGCTGTTGCAGCGATCCGTGCAGCCATGCAGGCCCAGGATATCGACACGGCCAGAAAGCGCCTGGACACACTCAAGACCATCCACCCGCTGAACCCGCAAACCCTGTTTCTGCAGGCCCAGTTCGCCTACGCCGATGGCGATACGGCGAAAACCCGCGAACTCACCCAACAGTTGCTGCGCACGATGCCCGATGACTTGCAGGTGCTGCAACTGGCCGGCATGAATGAAATGCGCCTGAATTCCTTCAATCAGGCCGAGGCTCACCTGCTGCGCGTGGTCAGCGCTGCACCGCAGTCACCCCTTCCGCGTCAGCTCCTGGCGCGCATCTACAACCGCACGGGCGACCCCGCCAAGGCGCTGGCCCAACTCAAGCCGCTGATCGGCGCCGACAGCACCGACAGCAAAAGCTTGACGCTGGCGGGAGAGGCGTTTTTGCAGTCAGGCGACGCGCTCAGTGCAGAGAAGGCCTTTTCGCAGGCGGCGCGCGGCAATCCTCAGGCCACGATGGCCCGCTCGGCGCTCGCGTTGACGCAGCTGGGGCGCGGCAACACAGACGCTGCGCTGAACGAACTCGAGGCTGCGGCTGCGACCGACACCGGCGTGCGCAGCAATCTCGCGCTGATTGCCGCGCGGACGCGGCTCAATGATCTGCCGGGGGCACTCAAGGCCATCGACGATCTGGAGAAGAAGCAGCCTGACCGACCGCTGGCGCTCGCCCTCAGGGCCACCACCTTGCTGCAACAACGCAATGTCGCGGGCGCCACCGAGTACTTCGGAAAGGCGCTGAAAGTCGACCCGCTCTACTTCCCTGCCGCCGCAGGTCTGGCCAAGATCGATTTGGCTGGCGGACGGCCTGAGGGGGCGAAGAAGCGCTTCGAGGATCTGGTGCGCAAGGACCCTCGGAACACCCGGGCGCTGCTCGCACTGGCCGACCTGAAGGCGTTCACGGGCGGCAGCAAGGACGAGGTGACCGCGGCGCTCACTGCCGCCGTCAAGGCCGGCCCCGAAGACGCTGACGCACGGCTGCTGTTGATCGAACACCTGCGCAAGCACCAGGACCCCGCGGCTGCACTGGTCGCAGCCCAGGACGCGAGCGCTGCGCTGCCCAACAACATCGATATCCTTGAAGCCCTGGGATCGGCGCAGATGGCGGCCGGTCAGGAGCAACAGGCTGTCACGACCTTCGGCCGGATACTCAATGTCCGGCCCGATCGGCCCGAACCTGCGATGAGCCTGGCGGATGCCTATATGGCAGCCAAGGACACCGAGGGTGCCAAGCGCAGCCTGCGCAAGGCCCTGGATATCCGGCCAGGCTACTACCCGGCCCAGCGGGGCCTGGTGACACTGGCGGTCAAGGCCAAGGACGACCAGGAGGCGCTGCGCCTTGCGCGGGCGGTCCAGAAGCAGCAACCCACCGATGCGGCCGGCTATCTGCTTGAAGCCGAGGTGGCCCTTGCGAAGGGCGATGCCAAGGCGGCTGTGGCACCCTTGCAAGCTGCATTGGAGCTGGATCGCAGCAGCAGCACCGCGATCAGCTTGCACACGACCCTCGAGCGCGCCGGACGCGGCGCCGATGCGGCGCGGTTGGCTGCGACCTGGGCCAAGGACCATCCGCGCGACAGCGGCTTTGTCTTCTATCTCGGAAGCAAGGCCCTGATGGCGGGCGGTTTCAGCTTGGCCGAGAGCCAGTTCCAGAAGGTGCTGACGATCCAACCCAAGCATGCCATGGCACTCAACAACGTGGCCTGGCTGATGGCGCGCACCAAGCGGCCCGGCGCACTGGCGCTGGCCGAGCGGGCCTACGCTTTGCTGCCTGACGAGCCCGTCGTGATGGACACGCTGGCCTACCTGCTGGCGCTGGACAAGCAGTTCGATCGCGCCTTGGAACTTCAGAAGCGGGCGCTCGCGACGAGGCCCCTGGACGAGGGTTTCAGGTTGACTCTGGCGAAGATCTATCTGGAAGCGGGTGACAAGACGAAGGCCCGCACCGAACTCGAGTCCTTGCTCAAGCTGGGTGACAGGCTGGGACCACGGGCAGAAGTCAAACAGCTGCTCGCCACCCTTTGACCGCCCGTTCAGGGCCGCCAGCCACCGCAGCAGATCGGCCATCGCCGCCGCCAGCCGCTGCACGTTGCCGCCGAAACTGTCGTCGCGGCAAGGCCGAGTGAGGCCGCCCACGCTGCGGGCCGGCTGCGCTGCGCGCACGCATCAGTCACCCAGCAGGGCCGTGCGCCCCGCTGCGGACAGGAAGACGCAGCGCACGTCGTGGGCACAACCGGGCGCAATGCCGACGTGGCGGGGGCGCCCGGTGGCCAGCTTGCGGCGGTCGTACTCGGCATAGGCCAAGCCGCGCTCCAGCCGGTAGGGGCCTTGCGCCAAGGCCTCGCAAGAGCGATCCAGGACGCTGTAGGACGTGCCCGGGCCGTTGCCGGTGTCGGCCGACCCCTGCAGATAGCGCAGGTCGGCACGGGCATAGCGGCTGCGGGCTTCGGCCGCGCTGCGGCCCAGTTGCTCCGGCAGCCCTTCGGTGCCGAACTTCCAGCGGTTTTCGGCCGGGCAAACGGGATCGCTGGCCCGCCACTGCAGGCTGCAGTTCGCGACAGGGCTGCCGCCTGCGCTGCAGGCGTCCCAGGCGACGGTGACGCCGGCCTGGGTCGGCACAGGCCGTTCAGGGTCGAAGTACAGCCAGGTGCCGGGGTCGGCCACGACATAGCGCACGGGCAGAGTGTGGGGCGTCTGCGCCTCGGCAAAGCCGATATAGCGCTGCACCAGCTGTCCACCGGCCGAGAAGCCGGCGAGGGTGGCGCGCTGCAGGCTGGGCCATTGCCGGTGCAGGTGCGCCAGCAGGGCATCGAGCACGGCCAAAGAGGTCGGGCCACCGCCCATGGCGGGCTCGCCGGCAACCCAGGAACTGCAGGTCCACAGCAGGTCGCCGTCCTGCGGACCCGGCACGCCGGCACTGCTGCAGCCGCGGCCGCGGCGGCCCGGCGCATCGGCCACCTGGAACACGGGCGTGACCACCAAGATGCCGGCGGCTTGCCCGGCGGCCTGCGCCGTGGCCAGCGCGGCAGCATGGGTGCGCTTGGCATCGCGGCTGTGGCCGTGCAGAGCGATCAGCAAACGCGTCGGCGCGCCGCCGACTGCCAGCGCGGCGAAATAATGCACGGACCCGCTCCCTGCGGCGGGCAGGAAGGCGGTGTAGCAAGGTGTTTGCAAGCCGCAAGTGAGCGTGTCGGCCGGCTGAGACCAGCCGACACGGGCTGTGCTGGCCAGGCTGACTGCCAGCACCCAGCGCAGCAGGCCCTTCAGTCTGGGTCTCCTGCTGACGGTGTCAGCCAGGGCCAGGGGTCGACCATGGCCGCCTCCAAGCGCTGCACGTAGCGGCCGACGTGCAGGCCGTCCATCAGCGCGTGGTGCACCTCGACGCTGACCGGCAGCCACAGGCGTAAACCGTCGGCGGTCTTCTCGACATCGGCGCGGCCGAAGCTGATCTTCGGGATGCTGTCTTCGCGCCCCCAGTTGCGGGCGTGCGAGAAGCTGCTGAAGTGCAGCCAGGGCAGCGTCGTGAAGTGGATCAGTTCATCGAAACCCACGCGCGGTTCGAAGCCGGCCTGGCGCTGGCGCGCGGCGGCGATGGCGGCGCTGCCGGTGGCCGCGAACTGCGCCCAGTCTTTCGTGTGCGGCAGGTAGGCAAAGCCGAAGCTGTCGTCGTCGCGCAGCACGGTGGCGCCGCCGGCGATCTCGTCCAGGATGCGCACGCGGCCTTGGTGCAGGCGATAGCGGAAAGGCTCGATCTCGTTGGCCAGGCGCAGCGCGATGAAATGGTAGGCCAGCGCGAAGCTGCCGCTGCCCAGGGCTTTCACGGCCGCTTTCAGCGGTGCGGCGTCGACGCGCACGCCGACGTTGAAGTAAGGCTTGTCGAAGGCGCGGAAGTAGTCGAAGGCCTCGCGGCGCGGCCAGGTCGTCAGTTCAAGGTAACGCGCTTCGCGCGGGGCTGTGGTTTCAGTCTGCATGGTGGGCGTGATGATGCCTGCACCGCCGCCGGGCGGGTGTTGAGCGGGTGCTGAACGGGCGCCAGGGATACTCGGTGCGACATGTTCCCGCAAGCGCCCACCCCTCCCGCCGGCCACCGCGCCGCCCTGATCGTGATGGCCGCCGGCGTCTGCGCCGCGCTGCACGTGGGCAAGCTGGCGCCGGCCATCCCCGCGCTGCGCGACGCGCTGGGCCTGGGCCTGGTGGAAGCCGGCTTTCTGCTGTCGCTGGTGCAGGCCGCCGGCATGACGCTGGGCGTGGCGTTCGGCGCGGTGGCCGACAGCCTGGGCGCGCGCCGCAGCATGTTGCTGGGCCTGGCCGTGCTGGCGCTGGCCAGCGCAGCGGGCGCTGCGGCGACCGGTGTGGCGGCGCTGCTGGCGCTGCGCGCGGTGGAAGGTTTCGGCTTCCTGCTGGTGGTGCTGCCGGCGCCGGGCCTCGTGCGCGCGCTGGTGGCGCCGCAGCAGGTCAACCGCATGATGGGCCTGTGGGGCGCGTACATGCCGCTGGCCACGGCGCTGGCGCTGCTGCTGGGGCCGCTGTGCATCGCGGCGCTGGGCTGGCGGGCGTGGTGGTGGCTGCTGGCGGCGTTGTCGGTGTTGATGGCCTGGGTGCTAGTGCGCGGCGTGCCGGCCGCCACCCCGAACCGTCCAGAGGCGGCCAGCACACCCGTCGGCATGGCCTGGCTGCAACGCCTGCGCCTGACGCTGGCCGCGCCCGGGCCGTGGCTGGTGGCGCTGACCTTCGCGATGTATTCCGGCCAGTGGCTGGCCGTCATTGGCTTCCTGCCGGTCATCGTCACCCAGGCGGGCGCACCGGTGGCGGCCATCGGCCCGCTGACGGCGCTGGCGGCCGCCGCCAACATGGTCGGCAACATCGCGTCGGGCCGGCTGCTGCAGCGCGGCGTACCGGCCTCCAGGCTGCTGCTCACCGGCTTTGTCGTGATGGCGCTGGGCGCAGCGGCCACCTTTGCCAGCGCCGGCGCCTTGAGCGCTGGCCAGGGCCTGCCGCCGGTGCTGCGCTTCGTGGCGGTGCTGCTGTTCTCGGGCGTGGGCGGCTTGATACCGGGCACCCTGTTCGCCCTGGCGGTGCGCGTGGCGCCGGGGGCGCACACGCTGTCTACCACCGTGGGCTGGGTGCAGCAGTGGTCGTCGCTGGGCCAGTTCGCCGGGCCGCCGCTGGTGGCCTGGGTGGCCAGCATGGGCGGCGGCTGGCAGTACACCGGCTGGGTGACGGGCGCCTGTTCGCTGGCCGGGCTGGCCCTGGTGCCGCTGTTGATGCGACAGCTGCCGCGCTGAGGCTTGCGGCCGGGCGCCCGCCGTCCTAGGCTCGTGCCCCGTTCAAGGCCCGGAGCGCGCGATGAGCAAGCCGAACAAGACCCAGCCCACACCGGCTTTGGTGACGGACTACCTGGCCGCCATCGCAGCCCCCGAACGCCGCGCCGACTGTGTGACCCTGGGCGCACTGATGCAGGCCGTCACCGGTGAACCGGCCGTGATGTGGGGCAGCGCCATCGTCGGTTTCGGACGCTACACCTACCGCTACGCCAGCGGGCGCGAAGGCGAGTGCTGCCTGATCGGCTACGCCTCGCGCAAGGCCGACATCAGCGTGTACACCAACGTCGGCTTCGACGGGCTGCAGGCGGATTTACAGCGGCTCGGCAAGCACAAGGTCAGCGGGTCTTGCCTGCACATCCAGCAGATGGCCGACATCGACGCGGTGGTGCTGCAGCACCTGCTGCGGGCCGTGGTCGCGACGCTGAAAGAGCGGCATGGCACAGCCGCCTGAAAAGGGCTGCGCTGGTCAGTCCAGCTTCACGCCGGCTTCCTTGACCAACCTGGCCCAGAAAGGATTGTCTTCAGCCAGGAAGCGGCTGAAGTCTTCGGGCGATTTCGACATCGCCACCTCGGTGCCTTCGCGTGCCAGGGCGGCTTTCACGTCGGGGTCGGCCATGGCCTTGCTGGCGGCGTCGAAGACCTTCTTGACGATGTCGGCCGGTGTGCCGGCCGGCACGAAGAAGCCGTACCAGAAGCTCATGCTGTAGCCGGGCATGCCGGCCTCGGTCATGCCGGGAACGTCGGGCACCAGGGGCGAACGCTGCGGCGTCGTCACCGCCAGGGCCTTGAGGCGCCCGGCCTGCACCATGGGCAGCACCGAGGGCGGCGTGCCGAAGGTCAGCTGGGTCTCACCGGCCACCACGCTCTGGATGGCCGGTGCGCCGCCCTTGTAGGGGATGTGGGTCATGCTGATACCCATGACCTTGCTGAAATGCACCGCGCCCAGGTGGGGCGCGCTGCCATTGCCCGAGCTGGTGTAGTTCAGGGCCTCGGGCTTCTTCTTCGCCAGGGCCACCAGCTCGGCCATGCTGTTGATGCCGGCCTTGGGGTTGACGGCCACCACCAACGGTGACGCGGTGATGCGCGCCACCGGGATGAAGTCCTTGAAGGCGTAGCTCAGCTTGGGGTTGAGCGACGGGTTCACCGACATGCTGCTCGGGCTGGCGATCAGCAGCGTGTAGCCATCGGGCGCCGCCTTGGCGACGAAATCGGCGGCCAGGCTGGAGCCCGCACCGGCCCGGTTTTCCACGACCACGGTCTGGCCCAGCGCGCGGCCCATCGGCTCGCTGACGGTGCGTGCCACGAAATCGGCCGCGCCACCCGGCGCGAAGCCGATGACCAGGCGGATGGGCCGGCTCGGGTAGGACTGGGCCTGGGCCGCACCGGCAGCGGCCAGCGCGGCCACGCTGGCGAGCAGCGCACGTAGCAAGGTTCTGCGAGCGGCGCGCATCATGCCGCCTCCGCAATGCGCAGCACGATCTTGCCGAGGTGTTGGTTGGCTTCCATGTGAACTTTCGCGGCGGGCAATTCGTTGTAGGCATAGACCCGGTCGACCAGCGGCTGGATGCGGCCGTCGGCGAACAAGGGCAGCCAGTCGGCCATGAAAGCCGGCACGCCGGCAGCACGCTGGTCTGCGCTGCGCAATTTGTTCGAGACCCCGAACAGCGTCAGCCGTTTGGCGTGCAGGGCCTGGATGTCGATCTCGGCTTGCAACTGGCCGTCGACATAGCCCACCGTGGCCAGCCGGCCTTCGAAGGCCAGGCTCTTCACGCATTCGGCGAAGACCGAACCGCCCACCGTGTTGACGACCAGGTCGACACCCCGGCCGCCGGTGGCTTCCATCACGGCCGCGTTGAAATCGGGCGCACGGGTGCAGATGCCCAGGTCCAGGCCCAGCGCCTTCAGGCGCGCCAGCTTTTCCGCCGACCCCGAGGTGCCGATGACCTTGGCACCCATCGCCTTCGCCGCCTGCAAGGCAGCCACGCCGACGCCCGAGGACACGCCGGTGATCAGCAGCCATTCCCCGGCTTTCAGGTGGCCCTGCGTGACCAGCATGTCGTGCACGACCAGGAAGGTCAGCGGCACGGCGGCGGCGGCTTCGAGGCCCAGCCCAGCGGGCACCGGCATGGCCTCGCGCGCGTCCATCACCGCGAACTCGCTGAAGGCGCCGGGGCAGCGGCCCATCACGCGCTGGCCGATATGCAATTGCGTGACCCCCGCACCCAGCGCCACGATCTCGCCGGCGCCTTCAATGCCGGCGGGCTTGGCCGCGCCGGCCTTGATCAAGCCGCCAGGGATGAACTCACCGCGGTTCAAGCCGGCGGCGTGCAGGCGCAACAGCACCTGGTTCGGGCCCGGCTCGGGCTGCGCCACCTCGGTGAGTTGCAGCACCGCGGCGGGGCCTTCGACGCGCATGGAATAGGACTTCATCGTTCAACGACCTTGGAATTGAGGGCGACGCTTTTGCATGAAGGCGCTGCGGCCTTCGGTGTAGTCCTCGCTCTGGAAACAGCGCAGGATGACGTCCTGGCACCGCTGGGCGTCGAGTTCGGGCGACGGCTTCAAGATCTCGCCGATGATGGTTTTCGCAGCGCTGATCGTCAGCGGCGCGTTCTCGGCGATGGCGGTGGTGTACTCGGCCAGCAGCCTCGGCAGCGCATCCGCTTCGGCCATGCGGCTGACCAGCCCCAGGCGGTGCGCCTCAGCCGTGTCGATGCGCCGCGCGGTGAAGAACAGGTCTTTCGCCGCACCCACGCCGATCAGGTTGACCAGGTTCTTCAAGGCCGAATAGCGGTAGCCCAGGCCCATGCGCGCAGCCGGTATCGAGAAGGTGGAATCGCTGGACGCGATGCGGATGTCGCAGGCGATGGCCACGTTCACGCCGCCGCCCAGGCACCAGCCGCGGATGCAGGCCAGCGTCGGCTTGGGGCTGTACTCGATGGCCAGCAGCGCGTCTTCGGCCAGCGCCTCGTAATGCGTCACCGCCTCGCGCGCGGCGCGCTGGTCTTCGAACTGCGAGATGTCGGCGCCCGAGACGAAGGCCTTGTCGCCCGCGCCGCTGAAGACCACGATGCGCACGCGCTCGTCGGCTGCAGCCTGCTGCAACAAGGCCGGCACGGCGCCCCACATGTCGACACTGAGCGCGTTGTGGCGCGCCGGGTTGTTGAAGACGATGTGCAGCGCGGCGCCGTCCAGGCGCGCCTGCACGCGGGCTGTGGGCGATGTGTAGTCCGCCTGTTCGGTCATCAGAAAACCCCCCGTGATTTCATGTTGGCGATATCGCCCGGCGCCAGGCCCAGTTCGCCCAGCACTTCTTCGGTGTGCTCACCGCGCAGCGGCGCGGCGCGGGCCAGGCTGCTGGGCGTGCGGGACAGCAGCATCGGCTGGCCGACATGGCGCTGCGGCCCCAGCCGCGCCGAGACCACGTCCTGCACCAGGCCCAGGTGCTCGACCTGCGGTTCCTGCAGCATCTCGCGCACGTCGTTGATGTGGCCGCAGGCCACGCCGTCGGCGTTGAACTTTTCGATCCAGTGATCGCGGTCGTGCAGCGCCAGGCGTTCGTTGATGGCCGTGTTCAGCGCGTCGCGGTTGACGCTGCGGCCGGCCTTGGCGGCGTAGCGCGGGTCGGTTATCCATTCCGGCGCGCCCAGCGTGGTGCAGAAACGTTCCCAGATCTTGCTGCCGAAGACGGCGATGTTCATGTAGCCGTCGCGCGCCTTGTAGACGCCGGTCGGGATGCTGGTCGGGTGGTAGTTGCCGGCCTGGCCCGCGACCTCGCCGTCGATCAGCCAGCGCGCGGTCTGGAAGTCCAGCATCGTGACCATGGCCTGCAGCAGCGAGGTCTGCACCCACTGGCCGCGGCCGGAGACTTCGCGTTCCAGCAGCGCCACCAGGATGCCCTGCGCGGCGAAGAAGCCGGCGCACAGGTCGGCGATCGGGATGCCGACGCGCACGGGGCCCTGGCCGGGCAGGCCGGTGACCGACATCAGGCCGCTCAGGCCCTGGGCGATCTGGTCGAAGCCCGGGCGCTCGGCCAGCGGGCCGTCCTGCCCGAAGCCCGAGATGCTGGCGTAGACCAGGCCCGGCTGGCTGGCCGCCAGGGTGGCGTAATCGATGCCCAGGCGGAACTTCACGTCAGGGCGGAAGTTCTCGACCACCACATCGGCCGTCGCGATCAGCTGCTTCAGCGTGGCGATGCCTTCGGGCTCTTTCAGGTTCAGCGTGACGCTGCGCTTGTTGCGGTGGGTGTACTGGTAGTCGGAGCCGTCCTGCCCGCCCAGCGTGTCGTCGCCGCGCATGTGTTCGGGCATCTGCACCTGGATGACATCGGCGCCCCAGTCGGCAAGCTGGCGGCAGCAGGTCGGGCCGGCGCGCACCTGGGTCAGGTCGATGACGCGGAAGCGGGCCAGCGCAGGGGAGGCGGGAAGGTGCGGCATGGGGGGCGGCCGGAGCCGGGTTGCGGGCGAAATGCCGGTCTGCGATTGCGCCACGGTCGCGGTCCTTCAGCCAGCGTAATCCCACCTATGCCATTGCGGCCCAAGGTCGGCCAGCAGGTCGGGCCGACTGTCCCCGGCGTGACCGACAGCGGGCCCGGGCAGGACTACTGTGCAGCCCCGACTTCAGGAGACACCACCATGAACTTCGACCACAGCCCCAAGGTGCAGGCGCTGCAAGCCCGCCTGTCGGCTTTCATGCAAGCCGAGGTCTACCCGCGCGAAGGCGATTGCGCGCGCGAACTGGAACGCAACCGCGCCGCCGGCAACCCCTGGCTGCCGCTGCAGACCATCGAGGCGCTGAAGCCCAAGGCGCGTGACGCCGGCCTGTGGAACCTGTTCCTGCCGGAATCGTCACGCGGCGCCGGTCTGAGCAACCTGGAATACGCGCCGCTGGCCGAGTTGATGGGCATGGTGCCGTGGAGCAGCGAAGTCTTCAATTGCTCGGCGCCCGACACTGGCAATATGGAAACCATCGAGCGCTACGGCAGCGAAGAGCACAAGGCGCTGTGGCTGGCGCCGCTGCTGCGCGGCGAGATCCGTTCGGCCTTCCTGATGACCGAGCCGGCGGTGGCCTCCAGCGACGCCACCAACATCGAGACGCGCATCGAACGCGACGGTGATGACGTCGTCATCAACGGCCGCAAGTGGTGGAGCAGCGGCGCCGGCGACCCGCGCTGCGAGATCCTCATCGTGATGGGCAAGACCGACCCCGAGGCGCCACGCCACAGCCAGCAAAGCATGGTGCTGGTGCCGATGAAGACGCCCGGCGTCCAGGTGCTGCGCCCGCTGTCGGTCTTCGGCCGCGACGACGCGCCGCACGGCCACATGGAAGTCGACCTGATCGACGTGCGGGTGCCAGCCAGCAACGTGCTGCTGGGCGCCGGCCGCGGCTTCGAGATCGCGCAGGGCCGCCTCGGGCCGGGGCGCATCCACCACTGCATGCGCGCCATCGGCATGGCCGAACGGGCCCTGGCCATGACCTGCAAGCGGCTCGACGAACGCGTGGCCTTCGGCCGCGAGATCTCCAAGCAGGGCGTCTGGCAGGAACGCATCGCCGACGCGCGCTGCAAGATCGACATGGCGCGCCTGCTGACCCTGAAGGCCGCGCACATGATGGACACCGTGGGCAACAAGGTGGCCAAGGCCGAGATCGCCATGATCAAGGTGGTGGCGCCGACCATGGCCTGCGAGGTCATCGACATGGCCATCCAGGCCCACGGCGGCGGCGGCGTGTCGGACGACTTCGTGCTGGCCAAGTTCTACTCGAGTGCACGCACGCTGCGCCTGGCCGACGGACCCGACGAGGTGCACCGCGCGTCCATCGCCAAGCTGGAACTGGGCCGCCAGCGCGCGCAGCGCACCGGCCTGGTGGCACCCGACGTCGCCATGCCCATCACACGCGGCAGCTGAAACCGCAGCGCAGGAGGCCCACCGATGCACACCGTCACCCGCTTGCTGGTCGACCGGCAGGACATCCGCCGCACGCTGCTGCAGACCCAGCCCGCCCCGGCCCTCGACGAAGGCCAGGCCCGGCTGCAGATCGAGCGCTACGCGATGACGTCCAACAACGTCACTTACGCAGCCACCGGCGAGGCGCTGAAGTACTGGCAGTTCTTCCCGGCCGAGGCCCCCTGGGGGGTGGTGCCGTGCTGGGGTTTCGCCAGCGTCACGGAAACCCGGGTGCCGGGGCTGGCCGTGGGCGAACGCGTCTGGGGTTTCCTGCCGATGGCCACCGAGGTGGTCGTGCAAGCCGAACGCCTGACGGCCATGGGCTTCATCGACGGTGCAGCGCACCGCCAGGGTCTGGCGGCGGTCTACAACAGCCTGAGCCGCTGCGCCGCCGAC
Source organism: Rubrivivax sp. (assembly GCA_040400915.1). Classification (GTDB taxonomy): domain Bacteria; phylum Pseudomonadota; class Gammaproteobacteria; order Burkholderiales; family Burkholderiaceae_C; genus Rubrivivax. The sequence continues at coordinate 206,906 of JBBAPI010000002.1, read as the reverse complement.
GCCCTGCACCGCGACGGTGAAGAAGACGGGGAAGCGCTGCTGCGGCCGCTGTTCACGACGGCCTGGCTGATCGACGACTTCCTGGCCGACAACGACTTCTTCGGTGCCCGGACGATGGTGCTGTCCAGCGCCTCGTCGAAGACGGCCTACGCCACCGCGGCGCGGCTGGCGCTGCGGCCAGGCCTGGACATCGTCGGCCTGACGGCCGCGCGCAATGCCGACTTCGTGCGCAGCCTGGGCGTCTACAGCCGCGTGGTGACCTACGACGCGTTGGACAGGCTGGACGCCGACACCCCCAGCGTCTACGTCGACTTCGCCGGCAATGCCGCGCTGCGCCTGGATCTGCACACCCGGCTGCAGGGGCTGCGCTACAGCTGTTCGATCGGCGCTGCCCACGTCGACCAGATGGGCGGCTTCGGCGGCGGCGCGGGCTTGCCCGGCCCCAAGGCCACTTTCTTCTTCGCCCCCAAGCAGGTGGCCAAGCGCAGCGCCGAATGGGGCGGCGCGGTGCTGATGCAGCGCATGGCGCAGGACTGGCGCAGCTTCATTGCCAGCGCCACACGGCCTGGTGCGGCTTGGGTGGTGGTGCAGGACCACGCCGGCATGGCCGGCGCGCAGGCCGCCTACCTGCAGGTGCTGGCGGCGCAGGGCGACGCGCGCACCGGGCACATGGTGCATCCGCAAGCCAGCACGGTGAACGCATGAGCGATCGCGTCCGCATCACCATCGGTGACCACGGCGTTGCCGATGTCGCGCTGACCCGCGGCGACAAGATGAACGCGCTGGACCCGGCGATGTTCAGCGGCATCCTGGCTGCCATCGAACAGCTGAAGGCCACGCCCGGCCTGCGCGCCGTAGTGCTGCACGGCGAAGGCCGCGCCTTCTGCGCCGGGCTGGACATGGCCAGCTTCGCCGCGCTGGGCAACGGCGCCCCCACCAGCAACCTCGGCCCGCGCACCCACGGCATCGCCAACGGCCCGCAGCAGATTGCCCTGGGCTGGCGCACGCTGGCCGTGCCGGTGATTGCCGCCGTGCAGGGCGCGGCCTTCGGCGGCGGCCTGCAACTGGCGCTGGGCGCCGACATCCGCCTGCTGGGCCCGGACGCGCAGATGAGCGTGATGGAAATCAAATGGGGCCTGGTGCCTGACATGGCCGGCATGGTCCTGATGAAGAGCCTGCTGCGCGACGACGTGCTGCGCGAGCTGTGTTTCAGCGGCCGCGTGCTGGGCGCCGCCGAGGCCGTGCAGATCGGCCTGGCCACGCGCCTGTGCGCCAATCCGCTGGCCGAAGCCCACGCGCTGGCGCAGGCCATCGCGCTGCGCAGCCCAAGCGCCGTGCGCGCCGGCAAGCGGCTGTTGAACCAGGCCGCACACACGCTGGATGGCGTGGCGGCGGCCCTGCTGCAGGCCGAAAGCAACGAGCAGATCGCCCTGATGGCCGACGCAGACCAGCGCGAGGCCGTGCGTGCCAATCTGGAAAAACGGCTGCCGCGTTTTGAAGACTGAGTTTGGCGTACCGCATGTTGACAAGGACCGAGACCAGATGAACCGCTTCCTCGCCCACACAGGCGCCCGTTACCCCATCGTGCAAGCGCCGATGGGCTGGATCGCCCGCCGCACCCTGGCCGGCGCCGTCTCGCGCGCCGGCGGCCTGGGCGTCATCGAGACGTCTTCCGGCGAAAGCGCCAACTGCCAGCGCGAGATCGCCGCCATGCTGGACACCGGCCTGCCCTTCGGCGTGAACCTGCCGATCCGCTTCCTGAAAGACGACGCCATGCTGCGCTACGTCTGCGAATCGGGCATCCGCTTCGTCACCACCTCGGCCGGCAGCCCGGCCAAGTTCATCGCGCCGTTGAAGGCCGCCGGCATCGTGGTCTATCACGCCGTGCCGACGCTGGACACCGCGCTGAAGTGCGTCGACGCCGGTGTCGACGGCCTGGTCGTCGAAGGCAGCGAGGGCGGCGGCTTCAAGAACCCGGAAGAGGTCAGCACCCTGGTGCTGCTGCAGGCCATCCGCGAACGCGTGGACGTGCCGCTGGTGGCCGCCGGCGGCATCGTCGACGGGCGCGGCATGGCGGCGGCTTTCGCGCTGGGCGCCGAGGCCATCCAGATGGGCACGCGCTTCGTGGCCAGTGCCGAGAGTCCGGTCCACGCCAACTTCAAGAACGCCATCATGGCGGCCGAGGCCACCGGCACCTGGATGCTGAACAAGAAGGCCACGCCCTGCATCCGCGCGCTGAAGAGCCAGCGCACGGCCGCCATTCATGAAGCCGGGCTGATGCCGGCCGACACCTTCGCCGGCATCCAGCAGGTCTATTTCGGCGGCGACATGGAAGCCGCGCCGGCCCTGGCCGGGCAGTCCGCCGGCCTGGTCCACGGCGTGCTGACGGTGCAGCAGATCATCGACGAGACGGTGACGCAGTTCCACGCCATCAGCGCCAGGATGGGCGCGATGACCGGGGCGTCGAACTTCGGCTGAGGCGGGCAGATAAAAAACCCTGCCGCGTCAACGGCTGCCGCGCAGCTGACGTTGTGCTGCAGACCGCCCGCAACACCCGAAACGGCGGCGTGCCCCCAGACTTCAACCCCTGCAGAGGAACCAACATGATCAAGAAACTACTCGCTGTCTTCCTGTCGTTGTTCGCGGCCCTGGCCTTCGCGGCGGTGGATGTCAACAAGGCCAGCTCGGCCGAACTCGACGGCATCAAGGGCATCGGCCCGGCCATCGCCGGCAAGATCACCGCCGAGCGCGCCAAGGGCAACTTCAAGGACTGGCCCGACTTCATCGAACGCGTCAAGGGCGTGGGCGAAGGCAACGCCGCCAAGTTTTCGGCCGAAGGCCTGACGGTCAATGACGCCACCTTCAACGGCGTCGCCGCCAAGCCGGCCGCCGCCGCTGCCAAGAAGGACGCCGCACCGGCTGCCGCCAAGGCTGACGCGAAGGCCGCCGCGCCGGCTGCTGCACCCGCTACGCCCGCTGCGGCCACCAAGCCCGCCGAGATGAGCGCTGCCGACAAGAAGGCCGCTGCGGCCAAGGAGAAGGCCGACAAGAAGGCCGCTGCCGAGAAAGAAAAGGCTGACAAGAAAGCGGCCAAGGCGGCCGCCGCCGAAGAAGCCAAGAAGGCCAAGGCCGACAAGGCACCCGCTGCCAAGGCCCCGGCACCGGCCCCGGCCGCCAGTGCCGCACCCAAGAAGTAAGACCGGCCTGCAGCAGGCTGCCCGGCCTGCCCTCCGTTCAACGCCCCGCCCCGTGCGGGGCGTTTTGCTGGGCGTCGCTGCCTTTAGAGTCGATGGCTGCCCCGTAGCCTGACCTTGAAGCGCCCATGCTGATCACCATCGCTCCCGACGTTCGCCTCTACATCGACATCGAGGGCTGCGGCCTGGTACCCGACGGCCCGCGCATGCGTGAAAAGCCCACGCTGATCCTGCTGCATGGCGGTCCGGGCTACGACCATTCCAGCTTCAAGCCGCTGTTCAGCCAGCTGGCCGACGTGGCGCAGATCGTCTATGTCGACCACCGCGGCCACGGCCACAGCGACCGCCGGCCGGCCGAGGAATGGACGCTGGACGTCTTCGCCGACGACGTGGTGCGGCTGTGCGGCGCCCTGGGCATCGCCAAACCCATCGTGCTCGGCCAGAGCTTCGGCGGCTTCGTCGCCCAGCGCTACCTGGCGCGGCATCCGGCGCACGCCGCCAAGGTCGTGCTGTCGAGCACCAGCCACCACCTGGGGCTGGAACGCAAGGTGGCGGCCTTCACGCGCTTCGGCGGCGCAGCCGCTGGCGCGGCGGCGCGGGCCTTCTGGAGGGCGCCCAGCCCCGCCACCTGGGCGCCCTACAACGAGCACTGCCGCCACGTCTACAACCCCACGCCGCCCAACGACGAAGGCCGCCAGCGCACGGTGTTCAACGAGGACATCCTGTTCGCCAGCGCCAGCGGTGAACAGCAGACCATGCAGCTGCTGCCCGGCCTGGCCCGGGTTCAATGCCCGGTGCTGGTGATGGCCGGTGAGCTGGATCCGGTGACGCCGCTGGCCGACGCGCAGGACATCGCCGCCGCGATCCCCGCCCCCTGGGGCCGCCTGGTCACTTTCGCGAACGCTGGCCACGGCGCCTGGCGCGACGACGCTGTGGCCGCGATGGCCACGCTGCGCGGCTTCATCACGGCGCCCTAAGGCGTCGAACGCAGCAGCCGCGCAGGGTCGAAGCCCAGCGCCTGCAGGCGGGCCGTCAAGGCCGCCCAGGCCGGTGCCGACAGGCTGGTCTGGCGGGACAGCACCCACAGGTACTCGCGCTTGGGTTCGCTGACGATGGCCAGCTGGTAGGCCTCGTCGAGTTCCACCACCCAGTAATCACCCCAGACGAAGGGCAGCAGCGACAGCCAGGCCGGCGCGAAGCGCACCTGCAGCGTCGCCGACCCCGTCGGGCCGATGCGGCGGGCTTCACCGATGACCTCGTCCACCTTGCCATCGGCCTGCGGGCAGCGGTTGACGACCCGCACCGTCCCTGACGGTTGCAGGCTGTAGCTGGCCGTGGAAGGGCCGGCGCACTGCTTCTGGAAGCGGTTGGGGTAGCGCGCGATCTCGGTCCAGGCGCCCATGTAGCGCGGCAGGTCCAGGCTGGCGATGGGGGCCAGGGGCGGCTGTGCAGCGGCGGCTGGTGTGTCGGCGGCGCGGGCGGCGGTGAGCCAGCCAGCGGTCAGCAGGCCGAGAAAGACAGGCAGAGAAAAGGGTTTGCGCATGGCTTGATTCTGCGCTCCGTCCACACGCCGGGCATCATCGCCACCCATGAAGCCAGCGCCCGCCATCCAGAAGAACCCGCTCAGCCCCAAGAAACTGTTGCTGACGAAGTGGACGGCGGTGACCCCGCTCAACCGGGAAAAACACTTCGTCGTGGTCCGCGTCATCGAACCCGAGCCACCGGCGGTGCGCATCGACCAGGTCGAGCTGGAAGCCGTGCATTCCAAGCGGGTCTTGCTGCTGCATTGGCGCGAGCTGACCGACGGCGGGCAGTGGCGGCAGGGTTGGGTTTGAAGGGCGACCGGTCCCTTCCAGCCGGCGCCACAACCTAAGGGCCTTCACTTCAGGTCCGCCGGGAATATGCCCAGGGCACTGATGGAGGGTGAAAACCACGATGGGGACGGTAAGGCCACCACCGTGAGTCTTCGACACACGATCTGGGATGCTTGATGCGGTTCGTTCGGACATCGGTCGAACCACAGGGCGCCAAAGTTTTCGCGTTGGCGAGAGTGCCGGCATGCAATTGGTGACGCCTGCGCCACCCTGACGGTGCAGGTCGCCCACAAGTTGCCGCGCCTCGCAAGCTGCTCCGCATCCGGTCGGCTCTGGCAAGTCACGTTCACAAGCTGTTCAGGTTTGCAATTGACCCTCCGATATGACTGTTGAAGATCCAGCCAAGGTGTTGCGGCGGATCAGCGTGACCCTTTGCAGCACACCCGCGACGTCCCAAGCCCACGGAGATCCCCCATGTTCGACCACTGGACCCTGAAGAAGCGCCTGAGGCTGACGTTTACGGCCATCCTGATACCAGCGGGTGCGCTCATCAGCGTCGCCCTGGTCAACACCGGCAAGCTGCGCGACACAGTGCATTGGAATACGCACACCTACGACGTGCTGGCCCGATCCGACAGCATGCTGCTGAACATGGTGAACATCGAGACCGGCCTGCGCGGCTTTATCGCAGGAGGACATGAGAAATTCCTCGAGCCCTTCAAGGCTGGCGAGCAGGCCTTCGGCGTTGCCTTCAAGGAAGCCAAGTCACTGACCTCGGACAACCCCGTACAGCAGAGCCGCCTGGACAAGCTGATGCTCAACCACCAGCAATTCATGACCGTGGCCAACTCGTTGGTGACCCTGCGCCGAGACACCACGGCCGGCAAGGGGACGCAAGACGAGTTGTTGAAGGAGTTCAGCGCCGGCAAGGACAAGGTTGCGATGGATGCCTTTCGGTCCGGCATTGCCGAGTTCGCGAAGGAAGAGTCCTCCCTGCTGGTCGTGCGCTCGGCGGCGCTCGAATCGACGATGGCGACCACGACCTACACGCTGGTGCTGGGCGGCCTTGCCCTGCTGGCCCTGACGGGTGCGCTGGGCTGGACGCTGACACGCAGCGTCTTCCGCCAGCTCGGCGCCGAGCCGAGCGAGGCGGCAAACACGGTGAACGCCGTAGCGCAGGAAGACCTGACCGTGCAGATCGCGCTGCGCCCGGGCGACACCGGCAGTCTGATGGCGGGGCTGGCCCTCATGCGCGAAAGCCTGGTCAAGGTCGTCACCGAAGTGCGCGGCAACTCGGAGAGCGTGGCCACAGCCAGCGCGCAGATCGCGCAAGGCAACCAGGACCTGTCCGGCCGCACCGAGCAACAGGCGAGCGCTCTGCAGCAGACGGCGGCCACGATGGAACAACTGGGCACCACGGTGCGCCACAACACCGACAACGCCATGCAAGCCAATCAGCTGGCGCAGAGTGCGTCGGCGGTGGCCGCACGGGGCGGCGCGGTGGTCGGCCAGGTCGTCACCACCATGCAAGGCATCAACGACAGCAGCCGCAAGATCGGCGACATCATCAGCGTCATCGACGGCATCGCGTTCCAGACCAACATCCTGGCGCTGAACGCGGCGGTCGAAGCCGCCCGCGCGGGTGAGCAGGGCCGCGGCTTCGCGGTGGTGGCATCCGAAGTACGCAGCCTGGCGCAGCGCAGCGCAGAAGCGGCCAAAGAAATCAAATCGCTGATTGGTCGCAGCGTCGAGCAAGTAGAGCAAGGCACCGAACTGGTTGGCCAGGCCGGCAAGACGATGAGTGAGATCGTCGGCTCGATCCAGCGCGTGACCGATATCGTGGCCGAAATCAGCTCGGCCAGTGTCGAGCAGAGCTCGGGCGTGCAGCAAGTCGGCCAGGCAGTCAGCCAGATGGACCAGGCCACCCAGCAGAACGCCGCGCTGGTGGAGGAGAGCGCCGCCGCGGCGGAGAGCCTGAAGGGCCAGGCGCAGCAACTGGTGCAGGCGGTGGCGGCATTCAAGTTGTCCTGACTACGCGTTCCCCTGTTCCCGTTGTAGAGGAACTCCGTATGCGCACCGCCATCCAGAAACGCGCCTGTGGCGCAAACGGCCGCCGCTCAATCCAGCGTGGCTGCGGCCCTACAAAACTCACGCGTCGATATTCGCCGCCCTCAAAGCGTTCGACTCGATGAACTCACGCCGCGGCTCCACCTCGTCGCCCATCAGCATCGTGAACACCCGATCGGCCTCGATTGCATCGTCGATTTGCACGCGCAGTAGGCGCCGTACCGTCGGGTCCATCGTCGTTTCCCACAGCTGCCCGGGGTTCATCTCGCCCAGCCCCTTGTAGCGCTGGCGGCCCACGCTGGATTCGGCTTGCGTCATCAGCCAGGCCATGGCGCTACGGAAATCGCTGACCTTGCCTTCCTTGGCTTTTTCGCCTTCACCGCGGCGCACCACAGCGTCGGGGCCGAGCAGGCCCAGGAAGGACAGGCCGGCGTCGGCCAGGGCGGCGTAGTCGGCGCCGTGGATGAAGTCGGCGCTGATGACGCTGCTCTTCACGTTGCCGTGATGGCGGCGGCTGATGCGCAGCAGGTGCTTGTCGCTGCGGGCGTCGAACTCGGCGCTGACCATGGCGTCTTTCAGCACGCCCTGCAGTGCGGTGGCGCTGGCCTCGGCGGCCTCCAGCGTGTCCAGGTTCAGGATCAGGCCGCTGCTGATGGCGCGCACCGCATCCACGTCCATCCAGTTGCTCAGGCGCTCGCTGACGGCGTTGGCCACCAGGTAGCGCCGGGCCAGGGTTTCGAGCGCGCTGCCGTCGATGGCCGGCCGGCCACTGGTGGTTGCCCCATCGGGCATCACGCTGGCGCCGTCCAGCGCCACGTTCAGCAAGAAGGCGTCGAGTGCCAGCCCGTCTTTGAGGTATTCCTCGTGCTTGCCCAGCTTCACCTTGTACAGCGGCGGCTGCGCGATGTAGATGTGGCCGCGCTCCACCAGCTGCGGCATCTGGCGGTAGAAGAAGGTCAGCAGCAGGGTGCGGATGTGGGCGCCGTCCACGTCGGCGTCGGTCATGATGATGATGCGGTGGTAGCGCAGCTTGTCGACGTTGAAGTCTTCGACACCGATGCCGGTGCCCAAGGCAGTGATCAGCGTGACGATGGAATCGCTGCTCAGCAGGCGTTCGTAGCGCGCTTTCTCGACGTTCAGGATCTTGCCGCGCAGCGGCAAGATCGCCTGAAACTTGCGGTCGCGACCCTGCTTGGCACTGCCGCCGGCGCTGTCACCCTCGACGATGTAGATCTCGCACAGCGCCGGGTCCTTCTCCTGGCAGTCGGCCAGCTTGCCGGGCAGGCCCAGGCCGTCGAGCACGCCCTTGCGGCGCGTCATCTCGCGGGCCTTGCGGGCGGCTTCGCGGGCTCGCGCGGCGTCGACGATCTTGCCGCAGATGATCTTGGCGTCGAGCGGGTTTTCCTGCAGCCAATCGTGCAGCAGCTTGCTGACGATGTCTTCGACCGGGCCGCGCACTTCGCTGCTGACCAGCTTGTCCTTGGTCTGGCTGCTGAACTTGGGTTCGGGCACCTTCACGCTGACCACGCAGGCCAGGCCTTCGCGCATGTCGTCACCGGCGATCTCGACTTTCGCCTTTTCGGCGATCTTGTTCTCGTTGATGTAGTTGTTGATGATCCGCGTCATCGCCGCGCGCAGGCCCGTCAGGTGGGTGCCGCCGTCGCGCTGCGGGATGTTGTTGGTGAAGCACAGGACGTTCTCGGCATAGCCGTCGTTCCATTGCATCGCCACTTCGACGCCGATGTTGGTCTGCTGGTCGCTGAGCTTGTCGCCCATGGCGTGGAAGATGTTGGGGTGCAGCACCTTCTTGCCGGTGTTGATGAAACCGACAAAGCCTTTCACGCCACCGGCGAAGGCGAAGTTGTCTTCGCGTGCATTGCGCTCATCGACCAGGCGGATCTTCACGCCGTTGTTCAGGAAACTCAATTCGCGCAAGCGCTTGGCCAGCACGTCGTAATGGAAGTCGATGTGGGTGAAGATTTCTTCGTCGGGCAGGAAATGCACTTCGGTGCCGCGCAGTTCGGTGTCGCCGGTGATCTTCATCGGGCTGGTTTCGACACCATCGCGAATATCGATCACACGGTCTTGCGTGAAGCCGCGCTTGAATTCGATGCTGTGCACCTGGCCTTCGCGGCGCACGGTCAGGCGCAGCCACTTGCTCAGCGCATTCACGCAACTCACGCCCACGCCGTGCAGACCGCCTGAGACCTTGTAGCTGTTCTGGTTGAACTTGCCGCCGGCGTGCAATTCGGTCAGCGCAATTTCAGCCGCACTGCGCTTGGGCTCGTGCTTGTCGTCCATCTTGACGCCGGTCGGTATGCCGCGGCCGTTGTCGATGACGCTGATGCTGTTGTCGCTGTGGATGGTGACAGTGATGTCGTCGCAATGCCCCGCCAGCGCCTCGTCGATCGAGTTGTCGACGACTTCGAAGACCAGGTGGTGCAGGCCGGTGCCGTCCGAGGTGTCGCCGATGTACATGCCCGGCCGCTTGCGCACAGCTTCCAGACCTTCCAGGATCTGGATGCTGCCCTCGCCATAAGCTGCGCTGGCTTCGCTGCCGGTGCTGGCGGCCTGGCCTTCTGCGGTGGGCACGGCGCGTTGGGTAACGCCGTTAGCTTGGTCGTCCTGGGGCTTCTTGTCTTCGGTCATGGTGGCTTCTTTTCCCTCTTAGGCCCCTTACCAGGAGCCCTTCAAAAACGCTGCAGCGGGCCGCAGCCCGCTGGACCTTCCTGCTGCAAGCAGCCTGGCGGCTAGATCCGCATCGGCATCACCACGTACTTGAACCCTGGTTGTGCCGGCCAGCTGAACAACGCGCTGGCGGCACTGTCCTGCAATTCCAGCTTCACCATCTCGTCGCCGCTGTTGGCCAGCACGTCGATCAGATAGGTCACGTTGAAGCCGATCTCGATGACGTCGCCGCCATAGTCGATTTCGAGTTCTTCCTTGGCTTCTTCCTGCTCGGCGTTGCTGGAGGCGATGCGCAACACGCCCGGTTCGATGTTGACACGCACGCCCTTGAACTTGTCGGACGTCAGGATGGCCGCGCGCTGCAGGCTGGACAACAGCGGCGCCCGGCCCAGGGTGACGCTGTTCTTGTGGTTCTTCGGAATCACGCGGTTGTAGTCGGGGAACTTGCCCTCGACCAGTTTGGTGACAAATTCCATGCCGCTGAAGACGAACTTGGCCTGGTTGTTGGCAAAGCGCATTTCGATGGCGGCTTCCTTGTCGTCCAGCAGGCGCTGCAGTTCCAGCACCGTCTTGCGCGGCAGGATGACTTCCTGCTTACTCGGCACATCGGCTTCCAGCGTGGCCTGCGCCAGCGCCAGCCGGTGCCCGTCGGTGGCCACCAGGGTCAACGTCTTGCCTTCGGCGATGAACAGGATGCCGTTCAGGTAGTAGCGGATGTCGTGCACCGCCATCGCGAAGTGCACCTGGTTGATCAACTCGCGCAGGGTTTTCTGCGGCACCGAGAAGGCCGGGCCGAAGTCGACGCTTTCGTTGACCAGCGGGAAATCGTCCGCCGGCAGCGTCTGCAGCGTGAAACGGCTCTTGCCGCCTTGCAGTGTCAACTTGTTCTGCGCCGCCGTTAGCGTCACCACCTGATCGGCCGGCAGGCTCTTCAGGATGTCGATCAGCTTCCTGGCCCCCACCGTCGTCGCGATGGTGCCTTCATCGCCCCCCAGGGTGGCTTGCGTACGCACCTGGATCTCGAGGTCGCTGGTCGTGAACTCGATGCCGGTGCCATTCTTGCGCATCAGCACGTTGGCCAGGATGGGCAGTGTATGGCGGCGTTCGACGATGCCGGCCACAGCCTGCAAGGCGGTCAGCAGCTGGGCCTGTGCGGCTTTGAGAACAATCATGTGATCTCTCTCTTTTTAACTTGGTAGTAGCTGGTAGAGCAGCCCCGGATCTGGGGATAAGCCTATTTTCGCCTTTTCCATCAAAGGCTTACGTGGCGATGAACCCTGTGCGTCTCGGGCCGCAGCCGGTGTACCTGAATTGGGGACAACTTCCTGCGCGGGCCGGGGTCTGTGGACAACAGGGGTGTTGTGCCAGCTTTTTCCACAGACTTGCCCTTCGGCCTTGACGTCAAGGCGGGCGGTCACCCCTTGAGCGTCTGTTCCAGCACGTGCAATTGCTGGTTCAGCTCAGGGTTGATGCCGCGCTCGGCGCCGATCTTGCGCACCGCATGCAGCACCGTCGTGTGGTCACGGCCGCCGAAGAGCTCGCCGATTTCGGGCAGGCTCTTCTTGGTCATGTCTTTGGCCAGGTACATGGCGATCTGGCGCGGCCGGGCGATGCTGGCCGGCCGCTTCTTGCTGTACATGTCGGCGACCTTGATCTTGTAGAAGTCGGCCACCGTCTTCTGGATGTTTTCGACGCCGATCTGGCGGTTCTGGATGCTGAGCAGGTCCTTCAAGGCCTCGCGCGCCAGATTGATGTTGATTTCCTTGTGGCTGAAGCGGCTGTAGGCCAGCACCTTGCGCAGCGCACCTTCCAGCTCGCGCACGTTGGCGCGCACGTTCTTGGCGATGAAGAAGGCCACGTCTTCGGGCATCTCGGTGCCTTCGGCGAGCGCCTTGCGCATCAGGATGGCCACCCGCATTTCCAACTCGGGTGGCTCGATGGCCACCGTCAGGCCGGCGTCGAAGCGGCTGGTCAGCCGCTCGTCGATGTCCACCAGCCCCTTGGGGTAGGTGTCGCTGGTCATGATGATGTGGGCCTTCTTCGTCAGCAGCGCTTCGAAGGCGTTGAAGAACTCTTCCTGCGTGCGATCTTTCCCGGCGAAGAACTGCACGTCGTCGATCAGCAGCAGGTCCAAGCTGTGGTACTTGGCTTTCAGCTCGTCGAAGGTCTTGCGCTGGTAGTTCTTCACCACATCGCTGATGAACTGTTCAGCGTGCAGATACAGCACCCGCGCGCCGGGTTTGTCCTTCAGCAGCGCATTGCCCACGGCGTGCACCAGGTGGGTCTTGCCCAGCCCCACGCCGCCGTAGATGAACAGCGGGTTGTAGGTGACACCGGGTGCGCCGGCCACGTGCAAGGCCGCCGTCCGGGCCATCTGATTGGCGCGGCCAGCCACCAGGGTGTCGAAGGTCAGTGCGGTGTTCAGGCGGTGCGGTGTGCTGGCCGGTACGGGGCCGCTGACAGCTTGCCCAGGGCCGGGCAGCCCGCCCTCGTAGCCCTGCGCCGCGCGTGCCAGTGCCAGCGAGGCCAGTGCCGCTGCGCTGGTCGGGGCCTGGGCACCCGGGTGGCGTGACGCCACGCCGGCGTCTCCGCGCGGTGCCAGTGTCAGTTCCAGCCTTACCGGCTGGCCGGCTAGGCGGCTCAAGGCCGCTTCGATGCGGCTGGCGTACTGCGAGCGTATCCAGTCTAGCTTGAAACGGTTGGGCACCTGGACGGCGACGACCCCAAGGTCGTCCCCTTCACAAGCCGCCAGCGGCCGTATCCAGGTGTTGAATTGTTGTTCGGGCAGTTCGGCGGCGAGTTGTTCGCATCCGCGCTGCCACAGGTCGAGGCTCATTGTGGACATCTTCTTTCAGGAGCCGCCGATTCTGGGTCTCCAGACGACCGGCGGAAGGAGGTTATCCACAACTTCGGCGCAGCCGTCAAGCCCCACGACGTTCCGCAGTCTGTGGTGCAAGTGTTTGACTCAATTGATGTTTTTTGCTGTAATCGTGGGTTTCCCGAATTCTTTTCGCCCATAGAACGTAGGGTGAACGGCCGCAAGCCCCCCGGCGCAAGCCCAGACCTGAGCTCTCTGCGAGCCCGGAACTGAGCCCCGCCTTGAGCCCGGCCCCAGCCCACACCCAGATTTGAGAGCCCGTCATGAAGCGCACCTACCAACCGTCCAAGATCCGTCGTGCCCGTACCCACGGCTTCCTGGTTCGCATGAAGTCCCGCGGCGGCCGTGCCGTCATCAACGCCCGCCGGGCCAAGGGCCGCAAGCGTCTGGCGGTCTGAGCTCGCTCCAGCCCCTGCCTGGCTTTCGTCGGCACCTGAGGACCGAAGCAGGGCCGCCAGGCCAGCCTGCGTCATGGACGGTTCTCCCGATTCCGAACCGCGCCTGATGGACCGCATCGTCCACAAGGCTGACTTTGAGCGCGTGCTCGCCACGCGTTCGCGTTCGCGCAGCGTCCACTTCGCCTTGCACCACCTGGCGGGTGCCCCCGTGCCTCGCACGTGGACCCCCAAGACGGCCATCGATACAGAGTTATCCACAAGCAGCGCACCGAGCTGTCCCCAGGCTGTGGATGACTCACCAGCCCAGGGCGCTTTGGGCCTCTGGTTCGGCTGTGTGGTGCCCAAGCGCCATGCCCGCCGCGCTGTCACCCGCACTCTGCTCAAGCGGCAGGTGCGCAGTGCGTTCCAGCGTCTGGGCCCGACCCTGCCGGGCGGGCTGTGGCTGGTGCGCCTGCGCGCGCCTTTCGCCAAACAGGACTTCATTTCAGCCGCTTCGGTGCGCTTGGCCGAGGCCGCCCGCAGCGAAATTGAAGCCCTGCTGGCGCGGGCCGTGGCCTGAAATGTCAGACTCCGGCGTCAGGCTCTGGCCACGACAGCTGCTGTCTGGGCTGGTGCGGGGCTACCGCCTGCTGCTCAAGCCCTGGGTGGGCAATGTCTGCCGCTTCGAACCCAGCTGCTCGGCCTATGCCCTGCAAGCCCTGGGCAGGCATGGGGCCGCACAAGGCAGCATCCTGATCGGCGCGCGGATCATGCGTTGCCATCCGGGCTGCGAAGGGGGCTATGACCCCGTGCCCGAGAACTTCCGATTTTCTGGCGCTGGCCTCTTCACAGGGCTGCTCGCAGCCGGCCGCCAGCGGCCCGCTGCCACGCCCCCACCGATCCGAAAGATTCCATGACCGACACGCGCCGCACCATCCTGTGGGTTGTTTTCCTGATGTCGCTGGTCCTGCTGTGGGACGCCTGGGGCAAGCACACGGGTCAGCCGTCGCTCTTTGGCAGCCTGTTGCGGCCGCCCAGTGCGGCCAAGCCGGCTGCCTCTTCAGCCGCCCCGGTGGGAGCGCCCACCGCGTCGGGCGTGCCCATCGCCACGGGGACCACTGCCGTCGCGCCGGAGGTTCCGGCCAGCGCGGCAGCGCCGACAGGCGAACGCGTGACGCTGACCACCGACGTGGTCAAGGCCACCTTCGACAGCCAAGGCGGGTCACTGGTGCGCCTGGAACTGCTGGGTTACCAGGATGATGAGGCCTCTTCACATCACGTCGTGCTCATGGACCAGAGCGCGAAGCGCCTGTATGCCGCGCAGACTGGGCTGATCACCACCCAGGCCGGCGTGACCTTGCCCAATCACCTGACGCAGATGACACTGGCACCCGGCGAGCGCACCCTGGCTGCGGGCGCGCAGGAACTGACTGTGAAGTTCGAATCGCCGCTGGTCGACGGCCGCAAGCTGATCAAGACCTACACCCTAAAGCGCGGCGAATACACCATGGCCGTGCACCACGGGTTCGTCAACCAGGGCAGCACGCCGCTGTCGGCGCAGCTCTATCTGCAGCTGGCGCGCGACGGCAACATCGACGGCGGCCCGCCCAGCATGTTGTCGCCGGCGTCCACCTTTACCGGCCCGGCGATGTACAGCGACACCAGCAAGTACCACAAGATCGAATTCACCGACATTGCCAAAGGCAAGGCCGAACACGACAAGACCAGCGACAGCGGCTGGGTCGCCATGGTCCAGCACTACTTCGCGTCGGCCTGGCTGGTGCCCACCACCGGCCCGCGTGAATTCCGCACCGCGAAGATCGGCGACAACGAATACACCATCGCGATGGTGATGCCGCTCGGCGAAATCGCCCCAGGTGCCACCAAGACGCTGGACGCCATGCTGTTCGCCGGCCCGCAGGAAGAGACCAAGATCGCAGCCTTGGCACCGGGCCTGCACCTGGTGAAAGACTACGGCTGGCTGCGCGTGTTGTCCGAGCCGCTGTTCTGGCTGCTGAACAAACTGCACGGCTTCATCGGCAACTGGGGCTGGGCCATCGTGGCGCTGGTGGTGCTGCTGAAGATCGCCTTCTACTGGCTCAACGCCAGCGCCTACAAGAGCATGGGCAAGATGAAGGCCGTGGCCCCCAAGGTGGCCGAGCTGAAAGAGCGCTACAAGGACAAGCCGCAGGAAATGCAGGCGGCGATGATGAAGATCTACAAGGAAGAAAAGGTCAACCCGTTGGGCGGCTGCCTGCCCATCTTTGTGCAGATGCCCTTCTTCATTGCGCTGTATTGGGTGTTGCTGTCGAGCGTGGAAATGCGCAACGCGCCCTGGGTGGGCTGGATCACCGACCTGTCGGTGAAAGACCCCTGGTTCATCCTGCCGGTGCTGATGACGCTGTCGTCGCTGTTCCAGGTCTGGCTCAACCCGGCCCCGCCGGACCCCGTGCAGGCCAAGATGATGTGGATCATGCCGCTGGCCTTTGGCGTGATGTTCTTCTTCTTCCCAGCCGGCCTGGTGCTGTACTGGCTGACGAACAACATCTTGTCGATCGCCCAGCAGTGGTTCATCAACAAGCAGTTGGGTGTAAACGGCAAATAGCGCACGCTGGATAGTTGGTCGCCCCCTGAACGGGGGTTGAACCCGGGCCCGCATGCGCTCACCATCGGCGCATGCGGGCGACCCGACTCCCAAAGAGTCGGCTCAGGAGGTCCAGCGATCGGCCACTTCACCTTTGAAGAGTCCGTTCGTCCTCCACCCGCGCCATACCTGCCGGCGGCGCGCGCCAGAATCCGAACTCCATGCGCGCCGAAACCGCCCCGCCCGGCACCCTGCCGGGCCGCCACCAGGACCCCATCGTGGCCATCGCCACAGCGCCCGGCCGCGGTGCGGTGGGCATCGTGCGTGCCTCGGGCCGTGACCTGTCAGCGCTCATCGCGGCGGTTTGCGGGCGCACGCTGGCCCCTCGGCAGGCCACGCTGCTGGCCTTTGCCGGCGCTGACGGACAGGCGCTGGACCGCGGACTGGCCATCCACTTCCCCGCGCCGCACAGCTACACCGGCGAAGACGTGCTGGAACTGCAGGCCCACGGCGGCCCGGTGCTGCTGCAGTTGCTGCTGGCGCGTTGTCTGCAAGCGCAGCCGGGCTTGCGTCTGGCCGAGCCCGGTGAATACACTGAGCGGGCCTTTCTCAACGACAAGCTCGACCTGGCCCAGGCCGAGGCGGTGGCCGACCTGATCGACGCCAGCACCGAAGCTGCTGCACGTTCGGCGGCGCGCTCGCTGGCCGGCGATTTTTCAGCCGAGATCAGCCGCCTTAGCGTACGTCTGGTGCACTTGCGCATGCTGGTCGAAGCGACCTTGGATTTCCCGGAAGAGGAAATCGACTTCCTGGAAAAGGCTGGTGCCCGGGCCCAGCTGGACGGCCTGCAGGCCATCGTGGCCGACGCATTGAACCGGGCGCGGCAGGGCGCCCTGCTGCGCGAGGGACTGCGTGTGGTGATCGCCGGCCAACCCAACGTCGGCAAGAGTTCGCTGCTGAATGCGCTGGCCGGCGCCGAGCTGGCCATCGTCACCCCCATCCCCGGCACCACGCGCGACCGCGTGGCCGAAACCATACAGATCGAAGGCGTGCCGCTGCACATCATCGACACGGCCGGCCTGCGCGATGGCGCCGACGCGGCCGACGAGGTCGAGCGCATCGGCATAGGCCGCAGCTGGGAAGCCATCGCGGCGGCCGACGCGGTGCTGTTCCTGCACGATCTGGGTCGGCTCCATGACGCCGATTACCAGGCGGACGACGCCCAGATCGCCGCGCGCCTGCCGCCGGGCGTGGCGCTGCTGCAGGTCTACAACAAGGCCGACCTGCCCGGCACGCACGCACCCGCAGGCGGCATCGTGCTGTCGGCGCGCAGTGGCATGGGCCTGGACGAACTGCGCCACGCCTTGCTGAAACAAGCCGGCTGGCAGGCGGCGCCCGAAGGCCTGTACACCGCGCGCGCGCGCCACGTGCAGGCCCTGCGCCGGGCGGCCGAACACCTGCAGGGCGCACAGGGGCATGCCGCCGCACGTGACACGGCGCTGGATCTGCTGGCTGAAGAACTGCGCCTGGCGCACCGGGCGTTGGGCGAGATCACTGGCGTGTTCAGCAATGAAGACCTGCTGGGCACCATCTTTGCGGGGTTTTGCATCGGCAAGTAGCCCGGCGCTGTCGGGCGCCAGCGCTCACTCGCGCGTGATGCCCGACTCCTTGACGATGCGGAACATCAGCTCGCGGTCGGCGAGGAAGAGCTTGTTGAAGCTTTCGACATTCAGGTAGGCCGTCTCGATGCCCAGCTTGTGCAGGCGTTCGGCCACCTCGGGCTGCGCGATGACCTTGTTGACCGCGGCATTGATGCCCTCCACCGTCGCCGCCGGCGTGCCCTTGGGCGCCAGCAGGCCGAACCAGGACTCGAAGACGTAGCCGGGCAGGCCACTCTCGGCCAGCGTGGGCAGCAGCGGCAGCGTCGGCGAGCGCAGCGCCGAGGTCACGCCGATGACCCGCATGCGGCTGTCCTGCAGGTAGGGGCCGACGCCGGCCATCGGCATGATGACGGCGTGGCCGCGGCCGCCGGACACGTCGTTGGCGGCCTCGGCGGTGCCCTTGAAGGGGATGTGCACCAGGTCGATACTGGCGCTGCGCACCAGGTAGGCCATGGCCAGGTGGGTCGAGCTGGCGATGCCGGCCGAGTTGTAGTTCAGCGCGCCGGGGTTGGCCTTGGCGTGGCGGATGAAGTCGGCCAGGGTCTTCACCGGCAGGGCCGCGTTGACGAACAGCACATAGCTCTGCTTGCCGATGTTGGCCACCGGCATGAAGTCCTTGATCGGGTCGTAGAACGGCCGCGGCCCCATGGCGGCGGTGACGAAGTGGCTTGACGCCGCCATCACCAGTGTCTTGCCGTCTGCTGCCGACTGCGCCACGTAGGCCGTGCCGATGGCGCCGCCGGCCCCCGGCTTGTTGTCGATGATCCAGTTCTGGCCCAGCGCCTTGTTGAGCTCGTTCTGGATCGCCCGGGCCGGCATTTCACGCGCGCCGCCTGGGGCGAAGGGCACGATGATGCGCGACACGCCAGCGCCGGACTGCGCGCGGGCGTCGGCCGCCAGGGTGGCCAGCGCCAGGGCGCCCAGCAGGCGCCGGCGCGCGGGGTTGATGTGGGATGTCATGCGCGTTGGTCCGGAAAAAGGCGGTAGAAGTCGCCGAAGAGTTCATCGGTCGTGTAGGCCTGCGGGATCAGGCCCTGCTCGTGGGCGTAGCGCGCCAGCAGGTCGAGCGCGCGGCGGTTCGCGGCCACGCCGTAGGGCGTGAGATCGGGCAGGGCGGTGACGCCCGATTGCTGCTTGCCGGCCAGCAGCAGGCGGTAGAGCTCGCGCACCCGATCAGGCTGCTCGCGGCACAGCTCGCTGCGCACGGCCACCATGTGGTTGATGGGCAGCATGCCGTGACGCGCGCTCCAGGCCGGCGCGGCGGCATGCGGGTCGGGCAGCACGGGCTGCAGGCGCGGGTCGTCGGGCAGGTCGGTGCCGATGATGGCGGCGTCCAGTTCACCGGCCAGCAGCATGCCGACCAGGGTCAGTCCGGCCGGCGCGCGCTCGAAGCCCGGCGGGTCGGGGAATTCGGCGAGGTGGCCGTCTTCGAAGGTGATCCATTGCACGCGGTCCAGCGGCACGCCGTAGTCGTCGGACAGCACGCCGCGCACCCAGGTGACGGTGGTCTGCGCGTGGGCGCGGATGCCGATGCGCTTGCCGGCCAGGTTCGCCACCGTGACGCGCGGGCGCTCGGCGTTGTAGACCAGGCAGTGGTGCTGGTAGCGCCCGGCGCCGACGACGGCCGGCAGCAGGGCCAGCGGCTTGCCGTAGGCCTTGGCCTGGAAGTAGGTGACCAGGGCCAGTTCGGCGACGTCGAATTCGAGTTCGCGCACGGCGCGTTTGAAGCCGCGATTGGCGACCTTCACGTCGGCGAAGTCGAAGTGGAAGCCGGTGGGCCGCAGCGCGCCGCTGCGCAGGGCGCGGGTGTTCGGGTACTCGCTGAGCAGCGTCTTGAAAGTCGGCAGCCCGCTCATGCGGCGGCCCCTTCCATCGCCGACAGCGCCGGGTAGAGCGCGTGGGCGGTGCGCGAGAAGATCCAGTCGCGTTCGGCCACGCTCAGCGTGGCGGTGGCTTCCAGCGCGTCCTGCAGCAACTGATGCAGGCTGCCCGACGAGGCCGGGAAGTTGGAACCCCAGGCGATGCGCCGGGCACCGAAGGCGTCGACCACGGCGCGGCAGAAGCTGGCCTGGGTGGCCAGCCCGGCCCGCGATTCGCGCACGTTGTGGGTCGTGAACTTGAAGTGCAGACCCGGGTGGCGGGCCAGCGCGAACAGCGCGGCGGCCTGGGCATAGGGCGGGCCATCGGCGATATCGGGGCGGGCGAAGTGGTCCAGCAGCACGATGGCCTGTGGGAAGCGCGTCAGCACCGTCTCCAATTGCGGCAACCCGTCTGCGCGCAGCTGCACGCAGACGGGGATGCGCTGCTCGCTGGCGTGGGCCCAGGCCGCGTGCCCGCGCGGGTCATCCAGGCGGATGCTGCGGTCGGCGGCGGTGTGCCCGGCAACGAAGACGCGCAGCCCGCTCAGGCCGGCTGCCATCCAGCGGTCGATGCGGGCCACCGCGTCGTCGGCCAGAATGTCCAGCGAGCCGACGCCCAGGTAGTGCCGCGGCTGGGCTCGCACAGCGTCGACCAGGTAGCGGTTGTCGTGGCCGTAGCAGGTCGAGGCCTGCACGACGACCGAGCGCGCCACGCCGGCGTCCTGCATGGCGCGCAGCAGGCCGGCGGCGTCGACCGGCCGCTCCTGTGACCAGGCCGACGCGTGGCCGCCCAGGGGGTCGTGCGGGTAGGCCGCGGTGTCGGCGGCAATGACGTGGTTGTGCACGTCGACGATGGGGGGTGTGGGCAAAGGGTGCATGGGTGTCCGTGGCGGCAAAGGCGCGGATCATGCGCTGCTCTTCACCCATTGAGAACGCAGATGTTTTGCAGTTTTCAGCCATCAGCTGCGGTGTCTGCCTGATCTGTCAGGCGCGCGCGGTGTTGCCCTGCCTGACGCAGGCGGCGCCGCAGACCCGCGTGGTGGTGCATCAGCCCCGCAGCAGCTTCGCTTCGGCCAGCGCCAGCGCTTCGGGCAGACCCGACAAGACCAGCGTGTCGCCGCCGGCCAGGATGTGGCCGGGGTCGGCCGGCACCACGCCACCGCTGGCCCGGCGCACCGAAACCACGCTGATGCCCAGGGTGTCCAGGGCCTGCTCGGCCAGGCTGGCGCCCAGGCAAAGCGCGGCGGCCGGCAAGGTCACGCTGTGCAGCCGGGCTTGCGCCAGCTCTTGGGCGGTGTCGTCGTCGGCGCCGTGGAAATAGCCGCGCAGCAGGCTGTAGCGCGCATCGCGCGCATCGCGGGTGATGCGGATGACCCGCTTCATCGGCACGCCCACCAGCGCCAGCGCGTGGCCGGCGAGCATCAGGCTGCTTTCGATGGCTTCGGGCACCACCTCGGTGGCGCCGGCGGCTTTCAGGCGGTCGATGTCGGCGTCGTCGACCGTGCGCACGATGACCGGCACGGTGGGCGCGTGGGCCTGCACCTGGGCCAGGATCTTCAGCGCCGAAGGCGTGTCGTGGTAGCTGACGACCACCGCGGCGGCGCGCGCCAGGCCCGCGGCCATCAGGCTTTGCAGGCGCGCGGCGTCACCGAAGACCACGCTCTGGCCGGCTGCGGTGGCCTGGCGCACCCGGTCGGGGTCGAGGTCCAGGGCGATGTAGGGAATCTTCTCGGGCGACAGCAGCCGCGCCAGGTTCTGCCCGCTGCGGCCGTAGCCGCAGATGATGACGTGGCGCTCGGCGGCGATGGCGCGCTTGGCGATGGTCGTCAAGGCCACCGACTGCATCAGCCAGTCGCTGGCGCTCAGGCGGTTGACGATCTGGTTGCTGTACAGGATGAGGATGGGCGAAGCCAGCATCGACAGCACCATGCAGGCCAGCACCGGGCTGACCCAGTTCGCCGCCACCAGTCCGCTCTGGGCACCCAGCGTCAGCAGCACGAAACCGAATTCACCCGCCTGCGCCAGGTACAAGCCCGTGCGCAGGGCCACACCGGGCGTGGCGCCGAAAGTCTTGGCCAAGGCTGCGACCAGGGCGAACTTGGCCAGGATGGGCAGCGTCGTCATCAGCAGCACCAGCAGCCACTGGTCCAGCACCGGCCGCCAGTCGAGCTTCATGCCGATGGTGATGAAGAACAGCCCCAGCAGCACGTCGTGGAAGGGGCGGATGTCGGTTTCGACCTGGTGCTTGAATTCGGTTTCGGCGACCAGCATGCCGGCCACGAAGGCGCCCAGCGCCAGCGACAGGCCGAAGTGCTCGGTCAACCAGGCCAGGCCCAGTGTGACCAGCAGCAGGTTCAGCATGAACAGTTCTTCGCTCTTGCGCCGGGCCACCAGCGTCAGCCATGAGCGCATCACTTTCTGCCCGCCAGCGAGCAGCACCGTCAGCAACAGGCCGGCCTTCAGGCCCGCCCAGGCCATGGCCTCGGCCATGTCGCGCGCGGTTTCGCCGAGCGCCGGAATCAACACCAGCAGCGGTACCACCGCAAGGTCCTGGAACAGCAGCACCGCCAGAACCCGGCGGCCGTGTTCGCTTTCCAGTTCCAGCCGTTCGGCCATCAGCTTGACGACGACCGCGGTGGACGACATCGCCAGGGCGCCGCCCAGCACCACGGCGCCCCGCCAACCCATTTCCCAATGGCCTTTCAGCAGCGTGGCATAGCCCCAGACCAGGGCGAAATGGCCCAGCAAGGTGAAGGCGATGGTCAGCACCACCTGCGACAAGCCCAGGCCGAACACCAGGTGGCGCATGCTGCGCAGCTTGGGCAGGTTGAATTCCAGCCCGATCACGAACATCAGGAAGACCACACCGAACTCGGCCAGCACTTTCACGCCGGCGGTGTCCCTGGCCAAGGCGAGCGCATTCGGGCCGATCACCACGCCGACCACCAGATAGCCCAGCATCGGCGGCAGTTTCAAGGAGCGGCAAGCCACCACACCGAGCACCGCGGCGGCCAGGTAGAGCAGGACGAGTTCGAGGGTGGTGGCCACGACGGGGTGCCTAGAATCAGCCGATGCTATTCGAGCCTTTGGACCCTGAGCGTGGCGCCGCCCTTTGACGCGCAGCGCGCGCTGCAACTGGCGGCGCGCACGCTGGACATCGAGGCCCGCGCCTTGCACAAGCTGGCGGGCAGCCAGGGTGCGAGCTTTGCGCAGGCCGTGCAGGCCATGCTGGCCTGCAGCGGCCGCGTGGTGGTGATGGGCATGGGCAAGAGCGGCCATGTCGGCCGCAAGATCGCCGCCACGCTGGCCTCGACAGGCACCCCGGCGATGTTCGTCCACCCGGCCGAGGCCAGCCACGGTGACCTGGGTATGGTCTTGCCGGGTGACGTGGTGCTGGCCATCAGCAACAGTGGCGAAAGCGAAGAACTGGCGGCCATCCTGCCGGCCTTGCTGCGCCTGGGCGTGAGCCTGGTGGCCATCACCGGCGGTGCCCAGTCGACGCTGGCGCGGCACGCGCACTTCGTCATCTCGAGCGCGGTCGACGAGGAGGCCTGCCCGCTGAACCTGGCGCCGACCGCCAGCACCACCGCGCAGATGGCCCTGGGCGACGCGCTGGCGGTGGCGCTGCTGGACGCGCGCGGTTTCCAGGCCGACGACTTCGCGCGCTCGCACCCGGGCGGCAGCCTGGGCCGCAAGCTGCTGATCCACGTCCGCGACCTGATGCGCAGCGGCGACGCCCTGCCGCAGGTCGGGCCTGCCGCCACCTTCGACGAGTTGCTGCGCGAGATGACCGGCAAGGGGCTGGGTTTTACCGCCGTGGTCGATGCCGCCAGGCGCCCGCTGGGCATCTTCACCGACGGCGATCTGCGGCGCCTGATCGAAGCCGGCGCACACGCCGATCTGCGCGGCCTGACCGCCGCGCGGGTGATGCACCAGGCACCGCGCCTGGTGCGCGCCAGTGCGCTGGCGGTCGAAGCCGCCGGTGTGATGGAGCTGCACCGCGTCACCAGCGTGCTGGTGGTGGACGACGCCGGCCTGCTCGTCGGGGCGCTGAATTCCAACGACCTGATGCGCGCCAAAGTCATTTGAGGCGCAGGCATGCGAACCCTGAAGCCCACACTCACTTTCGCGCCTGAGCTGCTGCTGAAGGCACAGGGCCGCAGCCTGGGCATGCAAGCAGCCATCTTTGATGTCGACGGTGTGCTGACCGACGGCCGCCTCTACATCAGCGAGCACGGTGAAACCGTGAAGGCTTTCTCGGCCCTGGACGGCCATGGCTTGAAGCTGCTGCGGCAGGGCGGCATCGAGCCGCTGGTGATCACCGGCCGCGATTCGCCGGCGGTCCGCCGCCGGGTCGCCGACCTGGGCCTGGTTCACGCCGTCTATGGCGCGCACGACAAGCTGGCCGCAGCCACCACTTTGTTGTCCAGCCTGCAACTGGACTGGCCGGATGTGGCGGTCATCGGCGACGACTGGCCCGACCTGCCGCTGCTGGCGCGGGCCGGTTTCTCCGCTGCGCCGAGCAACGCCCACGCCGAGGTGCGGGCGCTGGCCGACCACGTCACCGTGGCCGCCGGCGGGCACGGCGCAGCGCGCGAATTCTGTGACCTGCTGCTGATCGCTGCCGGCCGCTACGCCACCTTGCTGCAAGGCCACTTGCAGACGCTGGACGGCCGCTAGCCCGTCGCCATGAGTGTCGAACTGCACCTGCCCGACCTGCCGGAAGTGCCGATCTCGCTCGGCGGGGCCGACCGCAAGCGGGCGCCGGCCGACATGCCCTGGCATTTGCGGGCGCGCGCGGCGATCGCGGCCTACCTGCCTTTGTTGTTGATGACCGTGCTGGCGCTGGCCACCTGGTGGTTGGTGAAGCACTCGCCGCGGCCGCCCGCCCCCAGTGAGGCGCGGCCGGCGTCCACCGCGCCCGACTACACGATGACCCGTTTCTCGCTGGAGCGTTTCGACCCGGCCGGGCGGCTGAAACTGCGCATCGAAGGCGAGCAGTTGCGCCATTTTCCGGAGACCGACCGCATCGAGATCGAAGGGGCTGTCATCCGCGCGATCGCGCCCGACGGTCGGGTGACGCTGGCGCACGCCCAGCGGGCCGTCGGCAACGGCGACGGCAGCGAGGTGCAGCTGCTGGGCGGCGCCGAGGTGAGCAGCGAGCGCGAAGGCGCGAGCACGCTGGTCATGCGCAGCGAATTCCTGCATGCCTTTTTTGTGACCGAGCGGGTGCGCAGCCACCTGCCCGTGCAGGTGCAGATGGGATCGAACGAAATGAACGCGAGCGGGCTGGACTATGACCACGGGGCCCGCAGGCTGGAACTGCGGGGTCCCTTGCGCGCCACCCTGGCAGCGCCAGCGGGGAAGCGGTGAGCGCGCCGCTGGCCTTCATCACCGGGGCTTCCAGCGGCATCGGGCAGGCGCTGGCCGCGCGCTATGCCCGGGCGGGCTGGCGCCTGGCACTGGTTGCGCGGCGCACGGACGACCTGGCGCGCTGGGTCCAGGCGCAAGGGCTGGCCGCCGACCGTGTGGTGGTCTACGGCGCCGATGTGGCGGTGCCCGACAGCATCATCGACGCGGCGCAGCGCTGCATCGCCCAGCAGGGACTGCCCGAGGTGGTGATTGCCAACGCCGGCATCAGCGTGGGCATGGACACCGGCGAGCGGGACGACCTGGACGTCATGCGCGACACCTTTGCCGTCAACAACATCGGGCTGGCGGCCACCTTCCACCCCTTTGTGCGAGCCATGGGCCAGCGCGGGTCGGGCACCCTGGTGGGCATCGCCAGCGTGGCCGCGATACGGGCCATGCCCGGCCACGGGGCTTACCACGCCAGCAAGGCCGGGGTGGTGGCCTATTGCGAAAGCCTGCGGGGGGAATGCCGCGGCACGGGCGTCAAGGTGGTGACCCTGCTGCCGGGGTATATCGCCACGCCCTTGACGGCGCGCAACCCCTATCCGATGCCCTTTCTGATGCCGGCCGAAGACTTCGCTGACGCCGCATTCAAAGCCATCTCGGCCGGCGTCAGCTACCGCGTGATCCCGTGGCAGATGGCTGTGGTGGCGCGGCTGCTGCGCGTGCTGCCGAACCGGCTGTTCGATCGCCTCTTTGCGGGACGCGGCCGCAAGCCCCGGCGCAGTTGAGGGCGGGCCGCAAGTCGCCGGCCCTGTGCGCTCGGCGCGCTGCGTGCGCGTACGCGTGTCTTTTCTCGAGTCTGAAAGTCAACAAGGCGCCCGAAGGCGCCTTGTTCATGGGGACGAAACGGGACTGAACGGGTCAGTAGCCGCCGCGGCTACCGCCGCCGCCACCACCGCCGTAGCCGCCACCACCGCCGCCACCGCTACGACCACCGCCGCCACCGCCGTAGGGGCTGCGACCACCGCCGCCACCACCACCGCCGTAGGGGCTGCGACCACCGCCGCCGCCAGCACCACCGGCACCGCCGCTGCCGCCGCCACCGTAGCCGCCGCCACCACCACTGCCGCCACCACCGTAGCCGCCGCCGCCACTGCCACCACCACCGTAGCCGCCACCGCCACTGCGGCTGCCGCCACCACCGCCAAAGCCACCCGGGCGCTCTTCGCGCGGACGGGCTTCGTTGACGACAACGGCGCGGCCGTCGATCGGTTGGCCGTTCATGCCGTTGATGGCGGCTTGCGCCTCCGGATCAGAGCCCATCTCCACAAAGCCGAAGCCCTTGGAGCGACCCGTTTCACGGTCCATCATGACCTTCGCGGAAGTCACGGTGCCGTATTGCGAAAAAGCCTGCAGCAGCGAGTCATCGCGAACTGAATAAGCCAGATTACCGACGTAAAGTTTGTTTCCCACAGGGAGCCCTCAAAAGAACCTACTGAAACCATGCGGAGCTCAACCCTGCGTGAACCAATCAAGCGAAAGGTGCGGCTGCCAGACACAGACTCTGTATTAAGTCACTCTCACCCCACACCTGTAAAGTCAGCCCACCTTAAATGTTGCTCAGCGAGCCTCAATTCATCTTGTCTGCAACACCTTGGCCTGAAAAATGGCTGGACAACGCCCCTGCCAGGGCCAACCTGCCATGAGCGACGTGATCTACGACTACATCGTTGTCGGTGCCGGTACGGCCGGTTGCCTGTTGGCCAACCGACTGTCCGCCGACCCGCAGCACCGCGTGCTGCTGGTCGAAGCCGGCGGCCACGACGACTACCACTGGATCCACATCCCGGTGGGCTATCTGTACTGCATCGGCAACCCGCGCACCGACTGGCTGTACGCCACCGAAGCCGACCCCGGCCTGAACGGCCGCAGCCTGCGCTACCCGCGCGGCAAGGTGCTGGGCGGCTCTTCCAGCATCAACGGCATGATCTACATGCGCGGCCAGTCGCGCGACTACGACGCCTGGGCGGCCAGCACCGGGGACGACGCCTGGCGCTGGGACGCCTGTCTGCCTCACTTCAAACGCCACGAAGACCATTGGCGCGGCGGCGATGAACTGCACGGCGCCGGCCAGGAATGGCGCGTCGAGCGCCAGCGGCTGAGCTGGGAAATCCTCGACGCCTTTGCCGCCGCCGCGCGCGAAGCGGGCATCCCGGCCACCGAAGATTTCAACCGCGGCAGCAATGAAGGCGTGGGCTACTTCGAGGTCAACCAGAAGCGCGGTGTGCGCTGGAACACGTCCAAGGCTTTCCTGCGGCCGGTGGTCGGCCGCGACAACCTGCAGGTCTGGACCGGCGCGCAGACCTCGCGCGTGCTGCTGGAAGACGGCCGGGCGGTGGGCATCGAGGTGCTGCCCATCGAAGGCGGCGAGGCGATACGGGCCCGCGCCAGCCGCGAGGTGGTGCTGTGCACCGGCGCGGTGGGCACGCCGCAACTGCTGCAGCTGTCGGGCATCGGCCCGGCGGCGCTGCTGTACGAGCACGGCATCGCGCAGCAGCACGAGCTGCCGGGCGTCGGCGAAAACCTGCAGGACCATCTGCAGATCCGCGCCGTGTACTCGGTTCAGGGCGTGAAGACGCTGAACACGATGGCCAATTCCTGGTGGGGCAAGGCGGCCATCGGCCTGGAATACCTGCTGCGCCGCAGCGGCCCCATGAGCATGGCGCCCTCGCAGCTGGGCGCCTTCACCCGCTCGTCGCCCGAGCAGGTCTGGCCGAATGTCGAATACCACGTCCAGCCCTTGTCGCTGGACGCTTTCGGCCAGCCCTTGCACCGCTACAACGCCTTCACGGCCAGTGTGTGCAACCTGAACCCGACGTCGCGCGGTTTCGTGCGCATCGCCTCGCCGCGGCCGCAAGATGCGCCGCGCATCCAGGCGCGCTACCTGTCCACCGCCGAAGACCGCCAGGTTGCGGCCGACTCCTTGCGTCTGACCCGGCGCATCGCGGCCATGCCGGCGCTGGCCAAGTACCGGCCGCAGGAGGTCAAGCCCGGCGTGCAGTTCCAGAGCGACGCCGATCTGGCGCGGCTGGCCGGCGACATCGGCACCACCATCTTCCACCCTGTCGGGACTTGCAAGATGGGGCCGGCCAGCGACCGCGGCGCTGTGGTGGACAGCCGGCTGCGCGTGCACGGTGTGGCCGGCCTGCGCATCGCCGACGCCAGCGTGATGCCCACCATCACCAGCGGCAACACGAACGCGCCGACCTTGATGATCGCCGAGCGCGCCGCCGAGTGGCTCTTGGCCGATGCGGCGGGTTAGCCCCGATGGCAGCGTGGGCTCAGCCCTCTACATTGCGCCCACTCGTGGCGGAAGGACAACAGTCCTGCCGCCCCACGGGGGCCTGAGGAGACGACAGACACCTTTCGAAGTGCCAGCCCACAGACCGGTTCCGCAGATGAACCGGCTTTTGAAAGCGCCGCCTGGTCGGCGCTTTTTTTATGCCGGTCGAGCAGCGGGGTGTAACGGTGCGCTACCGGGCTGGATCGGTCACCACAAACCCCGCCGGAATGCCTAGGATGACCCATCCGTCCGCTCGGCACCGCCATGTCCGTCAACCCCGAACTCCGCAAGCTCGCCATCGACATCCCGTCGCAGCCACAGGCCCTGGTGCAGCTGTCGCTGCTGCTGGCCCAGGAAGACGTCGACCTGCCTGCACTGGCCGAGCTGATCGAATCCGACATGGCCTTGGCGGCGTCGGTCATGAAGGCCGTCAACTCTTCGCTTTACGGCCTGAAGGGCCGTGTTCAGAGCGTGCGCCAGGCCATCACCTATCTGGGCATGCACGAGGTGGCGGCCATCACCTTCGAGATGGGTCTGCGGGCCGCTTTTCCGCCGGCGCCCGAACTCGACCCGCTGTGGGACCGCGCCGCGCAGCGCGGGGCCCTGATGGCGCAACTGGCCACGCGGCTGACGCTGGATGCCTGGGCGGCGCATTCGGCTGGGCTGTTCGAGGAGTGCGGCAAGGCGGTGCTCTTCCGCCACGCGCCCGACCACTACCGGGCCATGCTGCGTGCCACCATCGACGATGCCGATCTGGTCACGCTGGAGCATGCCGGCTTTGGCGTCAGCCACGATGCGCTGGGCGCCGCGCTGTGCGAAAGCTGGGGCTTGGGGCCCGCCGCCGTGGCGAGCGTGCGCTTGCACGTGCAGGCCCAGCGCACACTGGCGCTGCCTGAACAGCCGGCGAGACGGGCGATCTGCGCCGTGTCGGTGCTGGCCAAGGTCATCATGGTTGCCCCCGACCTGCTGGACGAGGTGACCGATGCGCTGGCCGCGCAGACCGATCTGGATTTGGCGTTGATGCGGCGCGCCGCGCGCGGGGTACTCGAGCAGCGGGCCAGCGGCCAGACCCGCGGCCGGGCAGGCTCATGACGCTCTGAGGGAAGTCCACCTGTCCGCCTGCTTGCGGCTTGGTTAGTCTTCGCTTCCCGAGCTTCGCAGGCAGGCCGCAGGCCCCAACCACCATGGCATCCACCGTTTCCGCCGACACGCTGGCGCTGCAGCGCCTCTATCACTGGGAAAAGACCGCTGCTGACCGGGTCGTGATGACCCAGCCCACGGGCGGTGGCGCGGTGCGTGATTACACCTGGCGCGAGGTCATGGACCAGGCGCGCCGCATGGCGGCTCACCTGCAAGGCCTGGGCTTGCAGCCCGGTGACAAGGTGGCGATGCTGGCCAAGAACACGGCGCACTGGCTGATGGCCGACTTCGCCATCTGGCTGGGCGGCTTCGTGTCGGTGCCGCTGTACCCGACGCTGGCAGCCGGCACCATCCGCCAGATCCTGGACCACAGCGAAGCCAAGCTGCTGTTCGTCGGCAAGCTGGACGGCTGGAAGGGGATGAAGCCCGGCGTGCCGGTCGGCATGGCCTGCATCGGCTTGCCGCTGGCACCCGATGACGTGAAGGTGGCCTACCCCGCCTGGGACGACATCATCGTCAAGACCGAGCCGCTCAAGGGCAACCCGCTGCGCGACGCCGACGAACTGGCGACCATCATGTACACCTCCGGCACCACCGGCGCGCCCAAGGGCGTGATGCACAGCTTCGGCACCTTCGCCTGGGGCATGTCGTCGGCGCTGAAGCGGGTGCCCAACATCAACAGCACCGCGCGCATGCTGAGCTACCTGCCGCTGTCGCATGTGGCCGAGCGCACGCTGGTCGAACACGGCTTGCTGGCCACCAGCATGCACGTCTATTTCGCCGACAGCCTGGAGACCTTCACCGCCGACTTGCAGCGCGCCCGCCCGACGCTGTTCTTCAGCGTGCCCCGGCTGTGGGTCAAGTTCCAGCAGGGCATTGCCGCCAAGATGCCGCCAGCCAAGCTCGACCGCCTGCTGAAGATCCCCATTCTGGGCGGCATCGTGCGCAAGAAGATCCTCACCGCCCTGGGCTTGCAGGACTGCGACTTCGCGGCTGGCGGCGCGGCGCCCATGCCGCCCGACCTGCTGCGCTGGTACAAGAAGCTGCACCTCGACCTGGCCGAGGTCTACGGCATGACCGAGAACTGCGGCGTGAGCCATGCCACGCTGCCCGGCAAGCAACGCCCGGGCACCGTCGGCCTGCCCTACGACGGCGTGGAATGCCGGCTCGACCCCGTCACCAACGAGATCCAGATGCGGGCGCCCTGCCTGATGCTGGGCTACTACAAGGAACCCGAACTCACCCGCCAGGCCATGACCGAAGACGGCTGGCTGCGCACCGGCGACAAGGGCGCGCTGGATGCCGAGGGCAACCTGAAGATCACCGGCCGCGTGAAGGACCTGTTCAAGACCAGCAAGGGCAAGTATGTGGCGCCGGCACCCATCGAGGACAAGCTGGTGATGAACACGGCTATCGAGGCCTGCTGCGTGACCGGGGCCAATCTCGGGCAGCCGCTGGCACTGGCCATGCTGAACCCCGAGGCGGTGAAGAAGTCCGCTGATCCTGCTGGCAGGGCCGAACTGGAAGCCTCGCTGGTGGCGCACATCACCCGCATCAACGAGGGCCTGGACCCGCACGAGCAACTCGATTGCATCGTGCTGATGACCGACGCCTGGACGGTCGACAACGACCTGATCACGCCGACTTTCAAGGTCAAGCGCAACCGCATCGAAGACCTCTTCGCTCAGAACTACGACCGCTGGGTGGGCATGCGCAAGAAGGTGATCTGGTATTCGGCTTGATGGCGAGCCGGCCGCCGGCCTCGCATCCGGTTGCTGCCGCGGCGGTCAGCGCGCTGCGGCGCCCGATGCGGCCGGGGTCTGCGGGTTGGACACCACCACACCGGTCGCGATGGGTATCTCGTCGCTGATGGTCAGACCGGTCACGAAGTAGCGCGTGTCGCCGAAACAGCTACCGGGCAGTCCGACCTTCTCTTCGTAGTGCAGCGCCGCGCGCTTGCCCACGGCCTTGCTGACTTGCTCGGCCACGGCCGCGTCGTTGATGGTGAAGGCGAATTTCTCAGGGATGGAGCCGGGCAGCGACACCAGCGCGAGTTCGCCTTCCCAGGTCTTGCAGATCCAGCCCTTGTTCGACAGCTTCTGCACCCAGCCGGCGCGCTCGCCGCTGGAATAGCTCCACTTCAGCGCCGCCCAGAAATACAGCGTGACCAGCGCCGCGAGCACCAGCAAGGGAAGAATGAGTCGTTTGAACATGGGCAGCTTTCGGGGTGGATCGTGCGACAAGGCGTCGATTATCACGGTCGGAACTTCACACGCCAGCCATCGCCAGTTCGGCCGCGGCCAGGTCGGCCAGCGCGGTGCCCACGGCCTTGAACACGGTGATCTCGTCGGCCTGTTTTCGGCCGGCGCGCTCGCCGCGGCACAGTTGAGCCAGCGTGGCCTGCACCCGGGACGCGGCGAAGTGGCCTTCGGCGATGGCCGACAGCAGGTCGCCCGATTTGGCCAGCGCCTCGGCGGTGTCGACGAAGACCCGGCCGCGCGCCAGGCAGGCGCCGTCGGCTTCGCGCATGGCCGGCGTGAAGCTGCCGATCAGGTCGAGGTGGCTGCCGGGCTGCAGCCAGTCGCCGTGGATCAGTGCCGCCGTGGACAGCGTGGCGCAGCTGATGATGTCGGCCTGGCGCACGGCGGCTTCCAGGTCCGTCACGGCTTGCGCGGCGTGGCCCTGCCCGCGCAAGGTGGCGGCCAGCGCCGCCGCGCCTGCCGGGCTGCGGTTCCACACCGCGATGCGCTCGATGCCGGGCCGCACCGCCAGCAAGGCGCCGGTCATCAGCGCACCGACGCGTCCGGCGCCCACCAGCAGCAGGCCCCGCGCGTCGGGCCGGGCCAGCATGCCGCTGGCCAGCGCCGAGGCCGCCGCCGTGCGCCGGGCGGTCAGCTCGCCGCCGTCCAGCAGGGCCAGCGGCACGCCTGTCGTGGCATCGAACAGGGCGTAGACCGCGTGCAGCGCCGGCAGGCCCAGGGCGCGGTTGCCGGGAAAGATGTTGACCGTCTTGACGCCGAAGTGCCGCCCCGGCTGCCAAGCCGGCATCAGCAGCACCGTGCCGGCTGCGCCGCCCGGGTTGGCGATGGTGTGGCTGTGGCGCTGCGGAACCTCGAAGTCCTGCCTGAACGCCTGGCGCAGGGCCTGCAGCAAAGCCGGCCAGGGCAGGCATTCAGCCAGTTCCGTGGCGCTCAGGTAGCGCACAGCGCGGCCTTATTTCGAGTTGGCCTTGAAGCCGGTGAAGATGCGGGTCTGCACGCGGCGGATCTCTTGCGGCACGGCGTCGGACGGGTTGATCTTCTTCAGGTCGGCCGGGCTCAGGAAGATGGTCGGGTTGTTGGCCACGCTTTTGGTCACGAACTTCCGTGCGGCGCTGTTCGGGTTGGCGTAGAAGACCTTGTTCGTCAGGCTGGCGTGCACCTCCGGGCGCAGAATGTAGTTGATGAAGAGGTGGGCGTTCCTGACGTTCTTAGCATCCTTGGGGATGGCCATGGTGTCCACCGACAGCATGGCGCCGCTGGCCGGAATCAGCGCCTGGATGTCCTGGCCATTCTTGCTCTCGATGGCCCGTTGGCGCGCGATGTTGATGTCGCCCGAATAGCCCATCACCACGCAGAGTTGCCCGGCCGCCAGATCGTTGATGTAGCCCGACGAGGAAAAGCGGGTGATGGCCGGCCGCGCGGCCATCAGCACCGCCTTGGCCGCGTCGTAGTCGGCGGGCGCCTTGGTGTAGGGGTCCTTGCCGGCGTAGACCATGGCCACCGGCATCACTTCAGAGGCCGAGTCCAGCAGGTTGATGCCGCAGCCCTTGAGCTTGCCCGCGTATTCGGGCTTGAAGATCAGGTCCCAGGGGTTGGCCGGCAGCGGCGTGGCGCCGAGCGCGGCCTTGACCTTGCCGGTGTTGATGCCCACCGTCACGTAGCCCCACAGCCAGGTCACCAGAAACTGGTTGCCGGGGTCGATGCCGCTCATCTTGTCGAGCAGCGCGGGGTCGAGGTTGCCCCAGTTCGTCAGTTGCGCGCGGTCCAGCTTCTGGTACAGGCCGGCCTGGATCTGCGTCTTCGCGAAGTGGGCGCTGGGCACCACGATGTCGTAACCCGTCTTGCCGGCCACCAGCTTGGCCTGCAGGATTTCGTTGTTGTCGTAGTTGTCGTAGCGGACCTTGATGCCGGTCTCTTTCTCGAAGTTCTTCAGCGTGTCGTCGGCGATGTAGTCCGACCAGTTGTAGATGTTCAGCACCTTGGCATCGCCAGCCTGCGCGTAGGCGGCCGTGCTGGCGGCCGCGGTGGCGAACAGGCCGCCGGCGAGCAGCATGAGGGCGTACAGGTTCGGCTGGGGCATGGGAGCTATTCCTCGTGGTGGCGATCTGCGTGGGTGGGAAGGATAGCGGCGTCACAATGTCCGCTTGTCTGAACCTGCGGTGCTGCCATGACGATGTTGATCCTGGGCCTGGTGCTCTTTCTGGGTGTGCACTCGGTGCGCATCGTGGCCGACGACTGGCGCACCGCGACCCGCGCGCGCATCGGCGAAAACGCCTGGAAGGGCGCCTACTCGCTGCTCTCGCTGGGCGGCTTCGTGCTGATCTGCTACGGCTACGGCCTGGCCCGCCAGCAGCCGCTGTTGCTGTGGGCCTCGCCCACGTGGACGCGCCACCTGGCCGCCCTGCTGACGCTGCCGGCTTTCGTGCTGGTGGCGGCCTCGCAGGTGCCGGGCACGGTCATCAAGGCCAAGCTGCGCCACCCGATGCTGATCGGCGTGAAGCTGTGGGCCACGGCGCACCTGATCGCCAACAACACCGCCGCCGACCTGCTGCTGTTCGGCGGCTTCTTGGCCTGGGCGGCGATCGACTTCCGCGCGGCGCGTCAACGCGACCGGCGGCAGCAGATCGCCTACCCCGCCGGCCGCAGCGGGCCGACGGTGGTGGCCGTGGTCGGTGGCGTGGTCGCCTGGGTGGTGTTCGCCTTCTGGGCCCACGCTGCGCTGATCGGCGTGCGGCCCTTCGGCTGACCCCCGGCGGCGGGCCACCCGCTTGGGGGCCCCCCGCAGCGCCAACCTCGGGGTGATGGCCGTCTCGGCCGGGGCAGCCGACGATGGGGTACCGCGTTGGATCAAGGTGCCCGAGATGAACACCCTCCTTGGATGGCTGCCTGGCCTGCTTGCGCTGCTGCAAGCCCCTGCTGCTGCTGTTGCTGCCGGGCCCGGGCTGCCCGCCCGCCGCATGCAGGTCGACGTCGAAGCCGACCCGCCCGGCGCCTGCGGCTGGTTCGATTCCAGCCATGAACTGGTGCACGGCCTGCAGGTGCAGGAACTGAGCACGCCCGAAAGCCTGGCCGCCGCCCTGCCGCTGGCGCTGTGGCTGCAGCTGCATCAGGCCGGCTGCGGCAGCACGCAGCGGACTTGATGCGCGGGCTCTCCGGTCAGGCCAGGCGTCCGGCCTGGAAGTCCTGCACCGCCTGCACGATCTCCTGCTGCGTGTTCATCACGAAGGGGCCGTACTGGGCAATCGGCTCCTTCAGCGGTCGTCCGGCCACCAGCAAGGCGCGCGCGCCCGCAGGCCCGGCCTGCAGCCGCATGCCGTTGCTGCCCGGCGTGTTGGCCAGGATGGCCATGCGGCGTGAGCGCACGATCTGCTCGGCCACCGTCAGCTCGCCGCGGTAGACCACGATGAAGGCGTTGTGCGCTGCCGGCAGGGCTTGCTCGAAGGCCGTGCCGGCGTCGAGGTGGATGTCGAGGACCAGCGCCTGCGTGTCTTCGCGCTGCACCGCACCGGCAACACCGCGGGCCTGTCCGGCGATCACCCGGACGGTCGTGCCGGGGCCCTGCCATTCGGGCAGGTCCTCGGTCGCCACGTCGCGGTACCAGGGCTCGCGCATCTTGTCCTTGGCGGGCAGGTTCAGCCACAGCTGAAAGCCTTCCATCGCCCCTTCCTGCTGTTCCGGCATTTCGCTGTGGATGACGCCGCGTCCGGCGGTCATCCATTGCACGCTGCCCGGCGCCAGCAGGCCGACGTTGCCCACGCTGTCGCGGTGGCGCATGCGGCCCTGCAGCATGTAGGTGACGGTCTCGAAGCCGCGGTGGGGGTGGTCGGGAAAGCCGCCGATGTAGTCGCCCGGGTTGTCGGTGCCGAACAGGTCCAGCATCAGGTAGGGGTCGAGCCGGCGCTGCAGGTCTTGGGTCAGCAGGCGGGTCAGGCGCACGCCCGCACCGTCGCTGGTGGCCTGGCCTTGCAGCACGCGTTCGACGAGGCGGGGTGCGGTGACGGCCGCGTCGGCCGCGGCGAGTGGGGGTGTGTCCATCCGGCCACTGTAGCGGCGTCTGGCGGAGCGGGGGTTGCAGGACGCTGCACGCAGCGTTCGGCAGGGCCGGGTGGTAATCTGCCAGCTCCGTATCGCACCGATACTGCAGCCTGGAGCATGCCGCCATGAAAGCCGTCTGGAATGGAACCGTCGTCGCCGAGAGCGACGACACCGTGGTGGTCGAAGGCAACCACTATTTTCCCGTCGCTTCGCTGCGTGCCGACTGCCTGTTGCCGAGCAACACCAAGACCATGTGCTCCTGGAAGGGCCAGGCCAGTTACCACACCCTGTTCGTCGATGGCAGCGCCAACCCCGACGCCGTCTGGTACTACCCCGATCCGAAAGAAGCCGCCGCCGAGATCAAGGGCCGCATGGCCTTCTGGAAGGGCGTGAAGGTCAGCGAGTAGTCCGCCGCCCGGCGGCGCACCGGCGGGTGCCCCTCGTCGGCTAGATTCGAAGTCTGGAGGACACCATGACCCGACCCGTACTCGACGAAGCCCACATCCACCCCGCCATCCGCGACGCGGTGGCCCAGCAGCACGCCGACCTCTTGCGCGAGGTGCAAGGCGCCATCGCCCAGAACGCCGTGGTGGTGGTCGGCATGGCGCAGAACCCTTACTGCGGCAAGGCCCGCAAGGCACTCGCTGCGGCCGGCGTGCCTTTCCAGTGCCTGGAATACGGCAGCTATTTCAGCGCCTGGCGGCAGCGCAATGCGCTGAAGATGTGGACCGGCTGGCCGACTTTGCCGATGGTCTTCGTCAAGGGTCAGCTGGTGGGCGGCGCCGATGACGTAGCCCGGCTCATCGGCAGCGGCGAGTTGCAGCGCCTGCTCAGCTGAAGCGGCAACGCCGACCGTTCGTCGCCCTGAACCGGCGGCTCGCCGCGCGGCACGCCTTTGCCGGCCCCGGTTCTTGAAAATGGCAAGCATGACCAAATTCTTGATTGCAGGACTGGCACTGGCTGGACTCTTCGGGCTGACAGCGGCGCCCGCCCAGGCCGCCGAGCAGCGCGCCGGGCTGAAACCTTGCCGTCTGTCCGGGGTCGAGCACGAAGCCTGGTGCGGCGTGGTCAGTCGGCCTTTCGACCCGGACCGCCCGCAAGGCCTGCGCATCGACGTCCACTTCGCCCTGTTGCCGGCCCTGGCGCGCAACCGCAAACGCGACCCGGTGTTCTTCTTCGCAGGCGGGCCCGGGCAAAGTGCCATCGACTTGGCCGGCCCCGTCAGCCGGATGCTGACACGCCTGAGCTACCGCCGCGACCTGGTCTTCATCGACCAGCGCGGCACGGGCCGCAGTGCGCCCTTGCGGTGCGCCGACGAGGCACCCACCCGGCCGCTGGCGGACAGTGCCAGCACCGAGGCGCTGGTGGCGCGCATGGCCGACTGCCGCCAGACGCTGCAGAAGCTGCCGCATGGCGACTTGCGGCAGTACACCACCGGGCTGGCCGTGCGCGACGTGGAGGCCGTTCGTCTCGCGCTCGAAGTCGAGTCGGTGAACCTGGTCGGTGTGTCCTAC
The DNA here is from genome assembly GCA_040400915.1 of Rubrivivax sp. Classification (GTDB taxonomy): domain Bacteria; phylum Pseudomonadota; class Gammaproteobacteria; order Burkholderiales; family Burkholderiaceae_C; genus Rubrivivax. The sequence continues at coordinate 170,136 of JBBAPI010000002.1, read as the reverse complement.
GGCACCCGGGCCGTGCTCGAATACATGCGGCAGTTCCCTGGCGCCGTGCGGCGCGCTGTGCTCGATGGCGTGGCGCCGCCCGACATGGTGTTGCCGACTACCTTTTCCACCGACAACCAGGCCGCCCTGGACGCCGCGCTGGCGGCCTGCGAAGGCGACGCCCGCTGTCGGGCGCGCTACCCCACCCTGCGCGCCGACTGGCAGTCGCTGCTGGCCGGGCTGCCCAGGTCGGTGAGCGTGACCCATCCGGTCACCGGCGTGCTGGAGCGCGTCACGGTCACCCGCGATGGCGTGCTGGGCATGGTCCGCGCGCCGCTCTACGTGCCTGCGCTGGCTGCCGCTTTGCCCTTGGCCATCAGCGAGGCGGCGCGGGGCCTTTTCGAGCCCCTGCTCGGCCTGTCCCTGGCCACCGCCGGCAACAACCGCAGCGGCGCGATCGCCGAAGGCATGCACTTCTCGGTGGTCTGCGCCGAGGACCTGCCGCGTCAGACCGGGTCCGGCGGCGAGCCCGGCGCCGACTTCGGCCAGGCCTTCGCCAAGACCTACGCCCGGGTCTGTGCCGACTGGCCTCGCGGCAAGGTGCCCGACGCGTTTTATGGCATCCCGCCCGCGCGTTCGGCCACCCTGGTGCTGTCCGGCGCTGCCGACCCGGCCACGCCGCCGCGCCACGCCGAACGCGTGGTGCAGGCGCTGGGCGGGCAGGCCCGCCACGCGGTGGTCCCGCAGGCCGGCCACGGCGTGCTGGGCATCGCCTGCCTGCGCGATGCCGTGTACCGCTTCATCGATGCCGATGACGCGGGCCAGGCGCTGAAAGTCGACGCCGATTGCGCCCGCGCCCTGCCGCGACCGCCGGCCTTCATACCGGTTTCGGCCGGCACCGCGGTGGGGTCCACGCCATGATCGAATTCCAGGGTTTGACCAAGACCTTCACGCAAGGCCGTGGGCGCCAGCAGCGCCGGGTCCAGGCTGTGCAGGGCGTCACGTTCACCGCGCCGAACGGCTGTATCACCGGCTTGCTGGGTTCCAACGGTGCGGGCAAGACCACCACCCTGCGCATGGCCGCGGCGCTGATCGAACCCGACGCCGGGCGGGTGCTGGTCGATCGCATCGAGGTCGCCCGCCAGCCGGAAAGCGCGCTGGCCCGCATGGGCGTGCTCAGCGATGCCCGCGGCCTCTACCCGCGGCTGACCGCGCGCGAGAACATCGTCTACTTCGGGCGCTTGCACGGCATGAGCCGCACGACGGCCGAAGACCGCGTCGGCGAACTGGCTCGGATGCTGGAGATGCAGGGCCTGCTCGATCGCCGCACCGAAGGTTTTAGCCAGGGCGAGCGCATGAAGACCGCCCTGGCCCGCGCCCTGATCCACGACCCGCCGAACATCGTGCTCGATGAACCGACCAACGGACTCGACGTGCTGGCCACCCGCGCGCTGCGGGCAGCCTTGCGGCGGCTGCGTGACGAGCAGCACAAATGCATCATCTTCTCGACCCACATCATGCAAGAGGTCGAACGGCTGTGCGACCACGTCGTCGTCGTCTCGCACGGTCGCACCGTGGCCCAGGGCACGGTGGCCGAGCTGGGTGAACTCAGCGGGGTCAGCGATTTCGAAGAAATGTTCGTGAAACTGGCCTTCACCGACGCCGAACGCCCGTCGGGCCTGCGCCCATGAGCCCCGCCGCCCTGACGGTCTACTTCAAGGAGCTGGTCGACGCCCTGCGTGACCGGCGCACCCTGGCGGTGGTGCTGCTGAGTTCGGTGGCCATCGGGCCGCTGGTGCTGTTGTTGGTTTCTTCCCTGGTTGCGGGCATCGAAAAGCGCGCCGAGGCGCGGGTCATCGTGGTGCAGGGCATGGCGCAGGCGCCCAGCCTGCGCAACTACCTGGAACGCCAGACCTACGCCATCACTGCCGCGCCGCCAGACTTCGAGCAACAGCTGACGAGCAGCAAGCTGGGGGATCCGGTGCTGCTGGTGCCGTCCACCTTCGAGGCCGAGCTGGCCAGCGGCCAGGCGCCTTTGCTGGAACTGGTCGGCAGCAGCGCGAACCAGCGCTCGCAGACGGGCAGCGCGGCCATCCTGCGCCTGCTGCGCGGCTTCAACCAGGAGCAGGCCCTGCTGCGCCTGTCGACGCGCGGCATCGCGGCCAGCCAGCTGGAAGCGGTGCGCATCGAGGAGCGCGACCTGGCCGACCCGGCCTCACGCGCGGCGCAACTCGGCACCATGGTGCCCTACTTCGTGCTGATGGCGGTGCTCTATGGGGCGCTGAATGCCGCCCTGGACACCACCGCCGGCGAACGCGAACGCGGTTCGCTGGAACCCCTGCTGATGAACCCCGCATCGCGCGGCGCCCTGGTCCTGGGCAAGTGGGGTGCTGTCTGCAGCGTGGCCATGCTGATCGCGGTGCTGTCCTGCCTGAGCTTCCTGCCTGGCCAGTGGGTCTTGCGCAGCGAGGCGCTGGCGGCGACTTTCCGCTTCGGTCTGGGCGAAGCCGGTGCCTTCATCCTGCTGCTGATGCCGCTGGCCAGTGCGCTGTCTGCCGTGCTGATGGCGATCGCCATCCGCTGCAAGTCGTTCAAGGAAGCGCAGGCCAATGCGACGGTGGTGATGCTGGGCGTGTCGCTGTTGCCGCTGGTGTCGCTGTTCAACCAGGAAGGCACGGCGCCCTGGCATCTCTGGGTGCCGGCCCTGGCCCAGACCACGCTGATGGGACGGGTGCTCAAGGGTGAGCCCTGGCCGCTGGCCGATGCGCTCCCCTCGGTGGCGGTGTGTCTGTTGTTGACTGTGCTGGCGCTGGGATTCGTGGCGCGCACCTTGCGGTCGGTGGCGTTGAAGTAGCGCTGGGCCCTACAGTCGAAGCGGGAGCTGAGCGGGAGCTGAGCGGGGGCTGGACGGTGTGCCGCGCCAGCCTGCGGCTCAGCGCGGCGCAGTCTGCACTTCGAGGCGCGTCAGCCAGTGCATGGCCTGCTCCCGGTTGGCGCCGCACATCTCCTGCGACGGCAGCAGCGAGAGGCAGACGGCCGGCCGTGCGGGGTGGCCGAACAGCCCGCAGCGCTCGGCGGCGTCCAACTGCACGCAGCGCACGCCGGCCGGTTTGCCGCCGGGCATGCCGGGGATGGCCGAGGTGATGGAGGGTGCGGTGCAGCAGGCGCCGCAGCCGTCACGGCAATTCATGCCCGTGATGCTAATCGCCTTGGCTGGAGACCCACCGCTGAAGGGAGCGCACTCGTAAAATCAGACCATGCTGCACCTCCAAATATTCGACGTGATCGTGGTTGGTGGCGGCCATGCGGGCACCGAAGCGGCACTGGCTGCGGCGCGCATGGGCTGCACCACCCTGCTGCTGACCCACAACATCGAGACGCTGGGGCAGATGAGTTGCAACCCGTCCATCGGCGGCATCGGCAAGGGCCATCTGGTCAAGGAGATCGACGCCCTGGGTGGCGCCATGGCGGGCGCCACCGATGAAGCCGGCATCCAGTTCCGCATCCTGAACGGCAGCAAGGGCCCGGCGGTGCGCGCCACGCGGGCCCAGGCTGACCGCGTGCTCTACCGTGCGGCCATCCGCCGGCGTCTGGAAAACCAGCCCAAGCTGTGGCTGTTCCAGCAGGCTGTGGACGACCTGATGGTCGAAGGCGACAGGGTGGTCGGCGCCGTCACGCAGATCGGCTTGCGGTTTCGTGCGCGCGCGGTGGTGTTGACGGCGGGCACCTTCCTGGACGGCCGTATCCACGTCGGCCTGCAGAACTTCAGCGCCGGTCGCGCGGGCGACCCGCCGGCGGTCAGCCTGTCGGCCCGCTTGAAGGAATTGAAGCTGCCGCAAGGCCGGCTGAAGACCGGCACGCCGCCCCGCCTGGATGGACGCAGCATCGACTTCAGCCGGCTGCTGGCCCAGCCGGGCGACCTCGACCCGCTGCCGGTCTTCAGCTTCATGGGCCACGCCAGCCAGCACCCGCAGCAGGTGCCGTGCTGGATCACCCATACCAACGAACGGACGCACGACATCATCCGCAGCGGTTTCGACCGCAGCCCCATGTTCACGGGCGTCATCGAAGGGGTGGGCCCGCGCTACTGTCCGAGCATCGAAGACAAGGTCAACCGTTTTGCCGACAAGACCTCGCACCAGATCTTTCTGGAACCCGAGGGGCTGACGACGCACGAGTTCTATCCGAACGGCATTTCCACCTCGCTGCCCTACGACGTGCAATTGGCGGCAGTGCGATCCATGGTGGGTTTGGAGGCGGCGCACATCCTGCGGCCGGGCTACGCCATCGAGTACGACTATTTCGACCCGCGCGAACTGAAATCCAGCTTCGAGACGCGGGCGGTGCAGGGTTTGTTCTTCGCCGGTCAGATCAACGGCACCACCGGCTACGAAGAGGCCGCCGCCCAGGGTTTGTACGCCGGGGCCAATGCCGCCTTGCAGGTGCTGGGGCGTGCGCCCTGGCTGCCGCGTCGGGACCAGGCCTATCTGGGTGTGCTGGTTGATGACTTGGTGACCAAGGGCGTGACCGAGCCTTACCGCATGTTCACCAGCCGCGCCGAGTTCCGTTTGCAGCTGCGCGAAGACAACGCCGACCTGCGTCTGACCGAGATCGGCCATCAATTGGGCCTGGTGGACGAAGCGCGCTGGACGGCCTTGCAGTGCAAGCGCGAGCTTCTCGAGCGCGAGTTGCAGCGCCTGCGCGCGACCTGGGTGCGCCCGGCCAGTGTGCCGGCGGCGGATGCCGAGCGGCTGATCGGCAAGGCGCTGGAACACGAGTACAGCCTGGCCGACCTGATGCGCCGTCCGGGCGTGGGTTTCGACCAGGCTCACGCCCTGGCCGGCATTGCAGGCCACCTTGTTTCACGTGAAACATTGCAGACCGAACTGGGGATGAGCCTGGCCGACACCGTCATCGAACAGGCCGAGATCAGCATCAAGTACGCCGGCTACATCGACAAGCAGAACGATGAAGTCGAGCGTGCCGCGTCCTTGGAGAACCTGGGTCTGCCCGATGACCTCGACTACAGCCAGGTCAGCGCGCTGTCTTTCGAGGTGCGCCAGACCCTGAGCAAACAACGCCCGCAGACCTTGGGTCAGGCTTCGCGCATGTCGGGTGTCACGCCAGCGGCCATCTCGCTGCTGCTGGTTCATTTGAAGAAGCGCCGCGGCAAGGCGGTCACCCAGGACGTTGCCGCTTGAATCGGTCACCACCGACACCCGCTGGCGCGACCGAGCCGGCGGACGCTGCCGAGTTGGGCGCCATCTTTTCGGCGCTCGGCTTGTTGCCCCAGCCCGCGCAGCTGGCGATGTTGTCGGGTTACCTCGACCTGCTGCAGCGCTGGAACGCCACCTACAACCTGACGGCGGTGCGCGAGCGCAGCGCCATGCTCAGCCAGCACCTGGCGGATTGCCTGGCGCTGATCGGCCCCTTGCAGCGCCACCGTTCTGCAGGGCGCCTGTTGGACGTGGGTAGCGGGGGCGGCTTGCCGGGTGTGGTGGTCGCTGCCCTCTTGCCCCAGATGGACGTCACTTGCGTGGATGCCGTGGGCAAGAAGGTGGCTTTCGTGCGTCAGGTGGCCGGTGAGTTGCGGCTGGGTAATCTGCACGGCGCCCATGCCCGTGCCGAAGACCTGAAGCTGCCGCCCTTCGACCTGATCACCTCCCGCGCTTTCGCGACCCTGGAGCTGTTCGTTCGCCTGAGCGAGAAGCACCTGGCGGACGGCGGCGTGTGGCTGGCGATGAAGGGGCACACGCCGGAAGACGAAATGGCTGCGCTCCCGCCCTCGGTGGAGGTGTTTCACGTGGAACAACTGGTGGTGCCGACCCTCGCCGCGCAGCGTTGCCTGGTCTGGATGCGCCGGCGTCAGCCCGCCTAGCGCGCGGGCCCGATCTGCCCTGCCCCGAATCTCGGCTACCCTCCTGTCACCCTAGAAAGCGACCCATGTTAGGCATCTCCGATTTCGGCGCCTTCGGCAGCGCTGTTCTGCTCTTCCTGGCCGCTCATCCGGCTTTCTCCCAGGCGGTGCGATACCGGGGTGCACCATGAGCACCCTGCGCATCTTCTGCGTCGCCAACCAGAAAGGCGGCGTCGGCAAAACCACCACCACGGTGAACCTGGCGGCCGGCTTGGTCAAACTGGGCCAGCGCGTGCTGGTGGTCGACCTCGACCCCCAGGGCAACGCCACCATGGGTTCGGGTATCGACAAGCGCGCGCTGGAACTCAGCGTCTACGACGTGCTGCTGGAATCGGCTTCGGTCGCCGAAGCCCGGCAGCCCAGTCCCAAGGGGGGCTACGACGTGCTGGGTGCCAACCGTGAACTGGCCGGCGCCGAAGTCGAACTGGTCCCCGTGGAACGTCGCGAAAAGCGTCTGAAGCTGGCGCTTGCCGCGGTCGCCGCCGAATACGACTTCGTATTGATCGACTGCCCACCCTCGCTGAGCATGCTCACGCTCAACGGCCTGTGCGCTGCCCACGGTGTGCTGGTGCCCATGCAGTGCGAATACTTTGCGCTGGAAGGCCTGTCTGACCTGGTCAACACCATCAAGCAGGTGCACGCCAACCTCAACCCCGACCTGAAGATCAGCGGTCTGCTGCGGGTCATGTTCGACACCCGGGTCACCTTGCAACAACAGGTCAGCGAACAGTTGAAGGCCCATTTCGGGGCCAAGGTCTTCGACACCGTGATCCCGCGCAATGTGCGCCTGGCCGAGGCACCCAGCTACGGACAGGCCGGCGTGAACTTCGACCCGGCCTCCAAGGGCGCGCAGGCCTTCGTGGAATTTGCCAAAGAGGTGATCCAGCGGCACGGATGACGCGCTGCTGTCGCGCACCGAAGACGCCAGCCTGAATGCCAGCGCACCCCTTCAGCAGCGCGGGCTGGACGGCTGGACCGGACGCTACCGCCTCCCCGAAGGCCGGGGCTCAACTCACAGGCCCAGCGCCTCGTCCACACCCAGGTGCACATTCATCGCCTGGACGGCGGCCCCGCTGGCGCCCTTGCCCAGGTTGTCGAGCCGGGCCATCACGATGGCCTGCGTGTCGTTGGCGAAGACGAAGAGGTCCACGCGGTTGCTGTCGTTGCAGGCCTGCACGTCAAAGAAGCCTGCTGCCAGCGTGTCCGGGTCGCGCAGCGGCATCACGCGGATGAAGCGCTCGCCGGCATAGCGAGCCGCCAAGGCCTGCTGCACCGCCTGTGCCGTCGTGCCCAGCAGCTGCAAGGGCAGTGGAACCGACACCGACAGGCCCTTGTAGAAGTTGCCGACGATGGGCATGAAGATGGGCGGCAGCGTCAGCCCCGTGTGCGCCATCATTTCCGGCACATGCTTGTGCGACAAAGACAAAGCGTAGGGTCTCGGGGAAGTGAGCGCAGGCTGACCACCTGCCTCGTAGTCCTCGATCATCTTCTTGCCGCCGCCCGAGTAGCCGGTGATGGAGCTCGCCGACAGCGCATGGCCCGCCGGAACCAGACCGGCGTCGACCAGGGGCCGCAACAGCAGGATGAAGGCGCTGGCGTGACACCCCGGGTTGGCGATGCGCTTGCTGGCCCGGATGGCATCGCGCTGCCCGGGCGTCAGTTCGGGCAGGCCGAAGACCCAGCCGGGCGCCGTGCGGTGCGCGGTGCTGGCGTCGATCAGGCAGGTCCCGGGGTTGGTGACCAGCGCCGCCGCTTCCTGGGCCGCCGCATCGGGCAAACACAGGAAGGCCACGTCGGCGGCGTTCAACAGGCGGGCGCGCTCGGCGGTGTCCTTGCGCCGCTCGGGCGCGATGCGCAGCACCTCGATGTCGGGCCTTTGCGCCAGGTACTCGTGGATGCGCAGGCCGGTCGTGCCTTCCTGGCCGTCGACAAATACGGTGATGCTCATCCGGTCCCCTCGTCCACAATTCCGCCCTCAGGACAAGAAGGATACGGGAAGGCTGGCGCATGTTGGCTGACAAGTGGGTGTTGACCTTGCCGGGCTGGCGGAACTCGGGCCCTGCGCATGGGCAAAGCCGCTGGGAGCTGCTGCACGCTGGCACGCGCGTGGAGCAGTCCGACTGGGACTGGCCGCGGCGTGGCGACTGGATGGCGCGCCTGGACGAGGTGCTGCTGGACGGCAGCCGCCCGGCGCTGCTGGTGGCGCACGGCCTGGGTTGCCACCTGGTGGCGGCCTGGGCAGCGCACTCGCAGCACACGCACCGCGTGCAGGCTGCGCTGCTGGTCGCCCCGCCCGACTTCGACCGCGCCGACCTGCCGCCGCAGCTTTCCACCTGGCAGCCCACCGTGCGGCAGCGCCTGCCCTTCCCGGCGACGCTGCTGTACAGCCAGGACGACCCCGGCTGCGCACCGCCACAGGCGATGAAGCTGGCGGCCGATTGGGGCGCCACGGCTCACAGCCTGGGGCGGGCCGGCCACCTCGACGGCGACGGCGGCCTGGGCGACTGGCCGGCCGGACTGGCCCATCTGCAGCAGTTGGCACAGCGCGTCGGGCCAGGGGGTTGAAGCGATGAGGGGTGCCGCCACAAGGGCCGTGGTGATCGGGCTGCTGATCGCCGGCTTCCTGGCGTGGCTGCATGCGGTGGGCGTCGGCCTGCGCCTGCTGCTGGCCATCGCGCTGCTGTTCAGTTTCGTCGCCCTGGTGGCGCCGCGCCTGGGCGTGCGCTGGATCGACGATCTGGTCCTCGCGATCCGCACCCTCTTCTGGCAGCGTGAACAGGGCCGCTTCCACACTTTTGCCGGTGTGCCGCTGGACATCGAAGACGATGGACGGCACCTGTGGCTGGCGGGCGAAGGCTTGCAACGGGTGCTGGGCACCAGCGACCCCGAATCGGTCCTCGCGGCGCGACACGCGGGCCACTGGCGGCGCAACCCGGACGGCGTGCTGCTGCTGCGCGTGGACACCGTGGTGCAGCACCTGAACACCATGGCCGGGCGCCATGACCCGCGCGTCCAGCGCCTGCGCCGCTATCTCGAGCGGCAGGTCCTCTTCCCCGCCCAGATCAGGCGCGAACGCGCGAGCTGAGCGGGCCGGCAGTCGGCGCTGTCGGGTGCCGACATCCACCTGGGCGAGGGGCCTGCGCTCGGAGACAATCGGGCGATGGTCACCAAGAAACCCAAAGGCCTGGGCCTCGGCCTGGAAGCGCTGCTCGGCCCCAAGGTGGCCGACACGCTGCCCAGCGACAGCACACCCCACACGCTGACACTCGACCGCCTGCAGGCGGGCCGATACCAGCCGCGCACGCGCATGGACGAAGGCTCGCTGTACGAGCTGGCCGAGAGCATCAAGAGCCAGGGTGTGATGCAGCCCATCCTGGTGCGGCCCCTGGACGACGGCCGCTACGAGATCATTGCCGGCGAGCGCCGCTACCGCGCTGCCCAGCTCGCCGGGCTGGACGCCGTGCCGGTCCTCGTCAAGGTGGTGGCCGACGAAGCCGCCGCGGTGATGGCGCTGATCGAGAACATTCAGCGCGAAGACCTGAACCCGCTGGAAGAAGCGCACGGCTTGCAGCGCCTGGTGACCGAGTTTCACCTCACGCACGAGCAGGCCGCTCAGGCCGTGGGCCGCTCGCGCAGCGCGGCCAGCAACCTGTTGCGCCTGCTGCAACTGGCCGAGCCGGTGCAGCAGATGCTGATGGCCGGCGACCTCGACATGGGCCATGCGCGAGCCCTGTTGTCCCTGGAGGCCGCAGACCAGGTCATGGCCGCGCAGGAAATCAGTGCCAGGAAGCTCAGCGTGCGCGAAGCCGAGCGGCTGGTCGCGCGCAGGACCAGCCAGAGCCCGAGCGGCCCGGCCCGCACCAAGCCGGCCAAGCCCCGCGACCTGGCCCGCCTGGAAGAGCGACTCGCGGACCTGCTGACCGCCGAGGTCGAGATCCGCATGCACCGCCGCACCCAGCGCGGCGACCAGGGCGAGATCGCGATCCGCTTTGACACCCTGGAAGAGCTCAGCGGACTGCTGGACAAGCTGGGCGCCAACGAACGTTGAAGCCCGGCTGGCGCACCGACATCGGCAGGGCCCATGCGCTGCGGCGCGCCGACACGGTGCTGCGACCCTGACAACCGCAGCGCCGCTGCAACCGTTGTACGGGTGCAAGCCCACTCAGACAAGAGGTCGTCAGGGTGCGTTTCTTGCGGTACCCCGCAAGGGTCGAGGTGGGCCATGCCAGTTATAAGGACAGGAAGAACCGGGCCAAAAGCCCTTACTTTCGGGCTCGCTCTGGCGCGGAATCGGCGATGCTGATCCCACGCCGCAGCCACAGTGCAGTGTTGCCAGCCGGAAAGCTCTGATGGAGCCTGGGCCCGTACAGCCGGGACTTCATCAGAACTTCCCAGACGCGGTCAGGGTGAGGATGGTCCTCCCCGCCGTGCGCTGGACACCGGAGGCCGCATGGACGTCATTGGTCACTTTGCCGCTCGCTACGAGCGCACCCGCGAGGAAGAGTTGTCCCTGGAGGACTACCTCGCCGAATGCAAGCGCAACCCGTTGGCCTATGCCACCGCTGCCGAGCGCATGCTCAGGGCCATCGGTGAGCCGGCCACCGTGGACACGCGCAACGACCCGCGCCTGAGCCGTTTGTTCGCCAACAAGGTGATCAAGGTCTACCCGGCCTTCGCCGAGTTCTACGGCATGGAAGATGCCATCGAACAGGTGGTCAGCTATTTCCGCCACGCCGCACAGGGTCTCGAAGAAAAGAAGCAGATCCTGTATCTGCTGGGCCCGGTCGGCGGCGGTAAGAGCTCCATCGCAGAACGCCTGAAGCTGCTGATGCAGGAAGTGCCTTTCTACGCCATCAAGGGCAGCCCGGTGAATGAGTCGCCGCTGGGTCTGTTCGACGCTGCCGAAGACGGCGCCATCCTGGAAAGCGAATACGGCATCCCGCGCCGCTACCTCAACCGCATCCTGTCGCCCTGGGCGGTGAAACGGCTCGACGAGTACGGCGGCGACATCCGCAAGTTCAGGGTCGTCAAGCGCCACCCCAGCATCCTCAAGCAGGTCGGCATCAGCAAGACCGAACCGGGCGACGAGAACAACCAGGACATCTCCAGCCTGGTCGGCAAGGTCGACATCCGCAAGCTGGAAAGCTATTCGCAGGACGACCCCGACGCCTACAGCTACAGCGGCGGCCTGTGCCTGAGCAACCAGGGCTTGCTGGAATTCGTGGAGATGTTCAAGGCGCCGATCAAGGTGCTGCACCCGCTGCTGACGGCCACGCAGGAAGGCAATTTCAAGGGCACCGAAGGCTTCGGCGCCATTCCCTTCGACGGCGTGGTGCTGGCCCACAGCAATGAAAGCGAATGGAAGGCCTTCCGCAACAACAAGAACAACGAGGCCTTTCTGGACCGCATCTACATCGTCAAGGTGCCGTATTGCCTGCGCGTGTCCGAAGAGATCCACATCTACGAAAAGCTGCTGAAGAACAGCAGCCTGGCCAAGGCGACCTGCGCCCCGGGCACCTTGAAGATGATGAGCCAGTTCTCGATGCTGACCCGGCTGAAAGAGCCCGAGAACTCGTCGCTGTATTCCAAGATGCTGGTCTATGACGGCGAGAGCTTGAAGGACACCGACCCGCGCGCCAAGAGCTACCAGGAATACCGCGACTACGCCGGCATCGACGAAGGCATGAGCGGCATCAGCACGCGCTTCGCCTACAAGATCCTGTCCAAGGTCTTCAACTTCGACAGCACCGAGGTGGCGGCCAACCCGGTGCACCTGATGTACGTGCTGGAGCAGCAGATCGAACGCGAGCAGTTCCCGAAAGAGACCGAGGACAAGTACGTCGGCTTCATCAAGGAATTGCTGGCGCCGCGTTATGCGGAATTCATCGGCAAGGAAATCCAGACCGCCTACCTGGAGAGCTATTCCGAATACGGCCAGAACATCTTCGACCGCTATGTCACTTACGCCGATTACTGGATCCAGGATCACGAATACCGCGACACCGACACCGGTGAGGTCTTCGACCGCGGCAGCCTGAATGGCGAACTGGAAAAGATCGAAAAGCCGGCCGGCATCGCCAACCCGAAAGACTTCCGCAACGAGATCGTCAACTTCGTACTGCGGGCGCGGGCCAACAACCAGGGCAACAACCCGGTCTGGACCAGCTACGAAAAGCTGCGCACGGTGATCGAGAAGAAGATGTTCAGCAACACCGAAGAGTTGTTGCCGGTGATCAGCTTCAACGCCAAGGCCAGTGCCGACGAAGCCAAGAAGCACGAAGACTTCGTGACGCGCATGGTGGCCAAGGGCTACACGACCAAGCAGGTGCGTTTGCTGTGCGAGTGGTATTTGCGCGTCCGTAAATCCAGTTGATTGAAGGCTGAACAACAAGGGTCTTCAATGCAACAGATCATTGATCGACGTCTCGCCGGCAAGAACAAGTCCATCGGCAACCGTGAGCGCTTTCTGCGCCGCCACAAGGAGCAGATCCGTGAAGCCGTGAAGCGCGCCATCGACGGCCGCGGCATCCGCGACGTGGAGCGCGGTGAAGACATTCACATTCCGAAGAAAGACCTCACGGAACCTGTCTTCGGCCACGGCCAGGGCGGTGTGCGCGAGGTGGTGCACCCGGGCAACCAGGAGTACGTGCGCGGCGACAAGATCGAAAGGCCTAAAGGCGGTTCAGGCGGCGGCGGTTCGGGCAAGGGCCAGGCCAGCGACCAGGGCGAAGGCGAAGACGATTTCGTCTTCGCGCTGAGCAAGGAAGAGTTCATGCAGGTCTTCTTCGACGACCTGGCCTTGCCCAATCTCGTTCGCACGCAACTGGCCGAAGTGCCCGAATGGAAAAGCCACCGCGCCGGCTACAGCAACGACGGCACGCCGAACAACCTGCATGTGGTGCGCAGCATGCGCGGCGCATTGGGCCGGCGCATTGCGCTGGGCAATGGCCCGCGCCGCGAATTGCGGGAGATGGAAGAACAACTGGCCCAGCTGCGAGCGGCGCTGCAGCCGGGTGACGCGGTGGCCGAGGCCGCCATCCAGGTGCTGGCTGAAGAAGTTCGCCTGCTGCGCGGCCGCATCGAACGCATCCCCTTCCTCGACCCCATCGACCTGCGCTTTCGCAACCGCGTCAAGGTGCCGGTGCCGACCAGCAAGGCGGTGATGTTCTGCCTGATGGACGTGTCGGGTTCGATGGACGAAGCGCGCAAGGAATTGAGCAAGCGCTTCTTCATCCTGCTGTACCTGTTCCTGACGCGGCATTACGAAAAGATCGAACTGGTCTTCATCCGCCACCACACGCAGGCCCAGGAAGTCGACGAAGAGAACTTCTTCCATGCCCGCGAAACCGGCGGCACGGTGGTCAGCAGCGCCCTGGTGCTGATGGAGGAGATCATCAAGGCGCGTTACAACCCGGCCGAGTGGAACATCTACGGCGCGCAGGCCAGCGATGGCGACAACTGGCACCACGACAGTGGCCGCTGCCGTGTATGGCTGTCTGAAAAGATCCTGCCGCTGGTGCGCTATTTCGCCTATGTGCAGGTGGCCGAGGAAGAGCAGAACCTGTGGGACGAGTACATGCACCTGACTGTTGCGCACAAGAACTTTGCGATGCGCAAGGCGGTCGATGCCAGTCAGATCTACCCCGTGTTCCGTGACCTGTTCAAGAAAGAGGGAGCGAAGGCCGCATGAAAACCAAGCCCTTGGCGTTGGAACATCCGCTGCCCCTGGCGGTGCGGCCTGCCGAACACCTGCCGGCCACCAGTGACTGGTCTTTCGAGCTCATCGAAACCTACCACCGCACCATCCGCGCAACCGCCGAGCGCTTCGGGCTGGACACCTACCCCAACCAGCTGGAAATCATCACCGCCGAGCAGATGATGGATGCCTATTCCAGTTCAGGCATGCCGGTAAATTACCGCCACTGGAGTTACGGCAAGGAGTTCATTTCGACCGAGAAGAATTACAAGCGCGGCCACATGGGCCTGGCCTACGAGATCGTCATCAACAGCAACCCCTGCGTCAGTTACCTGATGGAAGAGAACACGCTGGCGATGCAGGCCCTGGTCATTGCACACGCCGCTTACGGCCACAACAGCTTCTTCAAGGGCAACTACCTGTTCCGCATGTGGACCGATGCGGCGTCCATCATCGACTACCTGGTCTACGCCAAGAACTATGTCGCGGCTTGCGAAGACAAGCACGGCCTGGAAACGGTGGAGGCTTTCCTCGACAGCTGCCACGCCCTCAGCAACCACGGCGTCGACCGCTACCGTCGCCCCAGCCGCAAGAGCCTGGCGCAGGAACTCAGCGAACGCATCGACCGCGAGGAACACGCGCAACGCCAGGTCAACGATCTGTGGCGCACGCTGCCGCGCGCGCTGCAGAAGGAAGGTGCCGCGCCCGAGGCCAAGCGTTTCCCGGACGAGCCGCAGGAAAACCTGCTGTACTTCATCGAGAAGAACGCACCGCTGCTGGAACCCTGGCAGCGCGAGATCGTGCGCATCGTGCGCAAGGTGGCGCAGTACTTCTACCCGCAGCGCCAGACGCAGGTGATGAACGAAGGCTGGGCCACCTTCTGGCACCACAAGCTGTTGAACACCATGTACGACGACGGTTTTCTCACCGACGGCGTGATGATCGAATGGCTGACCTCGCACACCAACGTCATCTACCAGCCACCGGTCGGCCACCGCGGCTATTCAGGCTTCAACCCCTATGCGCTGGGCTTCGCGATGTACACCGACATCCAGCGCATCTGCGAGGCCCCGACCGAGGAAGACCGCGCCTGGTTCCCCGATATCGCCGGCAAGCCCTGGCTGCCGGTGCTCGACCACGCCATGCGCAACTTCAAGGACGAGAGCTTCATTGGCCAGTATCTGTCACCCAAGCTGATGCGCGATTTCAGGCTCTTCGCGATCTCGGACGACGAAAAACAGGCCGACTATGAGGTCAGCGCCATCCACGACGACGCCGGCTACAAGTGTGTGCGCGAAGCGCTCAGCCGCCAGTACGATCTGGGCAGCCGCGAACCCAACATCCAGGTCTGGAACGTCAACCTGCGCGGCGACCGTTCATTGACGCTGCGCCACTTCCAGCACAACGACCGGCCCTTGCACGACAGCGGCCAGGAAGTGATGAAGCATGTGGCGCGGCTGTGGGGTTTCGGCGTGCACCTGGAAAGCACCAACGCCAAGGGCGACGTGACCAAGCGCTTCAGCGTGCCCGCCCCGAGCTGAGTTCGGCCGCTGCGGCAGCGCCGTAGTCCCTTGGCGCCGCAGCGCTGGAAAGTGGGTGTCACAGCTTGCCGATACCATCGGTCGGTTCGCAGTCGAGGGCCGGGGCCCGAAGCTGCATTTGATCCGTTTCTGGAAACACCCGTTGCACACCCTTCCGGGTCCGACCCTCCGTGCGATTCAAGCGGTGGAGCTACCGGCATTGCCCGGCACTCTGCTGGCCTTCATGCGCGCCGTATCGCAGGAAGACGCGTCCCTGCGCGCCGTCAGCGAACTGGTCCTGCGCGAGCCGGCACTCGCGGCGCGCATCCTGCACGTCGCCAACTCGGCGGCCTTCCGCTCGGCCGGTTCGCTGCGCAGCATCGAGTTGTCCCTGCAGGTGCTGGGCGTGCGCGTCCTGCGCAGCGTGGCGGCCTGTCTGGCCGTGCAGCAGGCTTTCGGACGCCTGCCGCTCCTGCAGCCTGAGGACCTGTCCGGCTTCTGGCACCACGCGCTGTATGTGGCTGAACTGGCGCAGGCCATTGCAGCGCGAACCGGCCTGGCCGAGCCTGAAGAGGCCTACCTGTGTGGCCTGCTGCACGACGTGGGCCAGCTCATGCTGCTCGGTGGTCTGGGGTCGTCCTACGGCGCCATCCTGGCCGAGGCCGAGGCCGATACGGATACCGACACCGAGCCGGCCTTGTCGGCGCTGGAGCGCGCGGCACTGGGAACCGATCACGCCGAGGTCGGTGGCTGGCTCGTTGATCGCTGGCAGTTGCCCTCCTTCATGGCCGACGCCATCCGCTTTCATCACCACGATCTGCAGGCCGTCGCCCAGGCCGATGGCTTGACGCGTGTCGTCTGGGTCGCTCACGTCGCGCAGGACCTGATGCGTGACGTCTGGGTCGCGCACGTCGCCCAGGACCTGGCCGACCCGGCCACACCCGACGCCGACGGCTTTGCGGCGCTGGCCCGACTGGTCCAGTTGCCGCCGTTGCAGCTGGCGCACCTGTGCGCGACCGCCCAGGACCAAGTCGGGCAATTGGCGGCGGCACTGGGCGTGCCGTCAGCCCTCAGCACCTTGCCACGCTGGCGGCCTGCGCCCGAGCCGGCGGCCCGCCACCCGGAACAACAGGCCTTGCAGGAAACGCTGGCCTCGATGGCGGCGCTGCAGCCTTTGCAGCAGGACCTGGCGGCGTCCGACAGTGAAGCCCAGCTGCTGAGCGCGGCGCGTGTGTCGGCGCGGATTCTGTTTGGCGTGGCCGACGTGGTCTTCCTGCTGCGCCGCGGTGAACCACCGGCGATGTGCGGGCTGCCGCTGGCCGGTCAGACCGCCTTGCTCGGACGCCTGCGCGTCGCGCTCGACCCGCCAGCGCAGGATGCCTGCGCGCGGGCGGCGGCGACCGGCGCCCTGTGCTCGAGCTTCTCGCAGCGGCCTGACGGGCTGCCCGCCGTGCGCGACCAGCAACTGGCGCGCCTGCTCGGCAGCGCCGGCCTGGTCTGCGCACCGATGGCCGTCGGCGTGACGGTCTGGGGCCTGATGGTCTTCCCCGCCGATGCCGCAGACGCCGCAGGCCTGCGCCAGCGCGAGACGCAAATCCTGGCTTTCGCGGGCATCGTGGCCGGCCAGTTGCAGGGCTGGCGCGGTCTGCGCGAGCGCCACCGCGACGCGCAGGCTGCAGCCGCTGACAGCTGGCTGCTCAAAGGGCGCCAGGTGGCGCACGAGGTCAGCAACCCCTTGGGCACGATCAAGACCTATTTGCAAATCATGCAGCGCCAACTGCCGGAAGACGGCCCAATGAACGACGAATTGCAGGTGCTGCGCGAAGAGATAGACCGGGTCGCACGCATCGTGCGCCGCCTGGGCGAAGCGCCGGACAGCCCGGCCGCACCGGCTGGCACGGCGATCGACTTGAACGCGGCCGTCGAAGGCTTGCGGTCCCTGTACGGCGACGCCTTGTTCGGCGGCGGCGACATCGAGCTGGTGCTGACCCTGCAGCGGCCTTTGGCCCTTAGCCATGCCGACCGTGACACCGTTCGCCAGGTGCTGCTCAACCTGTGGAAGAACGCGGCCGAGGCGCTGCCGCGCGGCGCGCGCGTCGTCACGGCCACCACCGACCATGTCTACCGCGACGGGCGCGTCTACACCCAGCTCAGTGTCAGCGACAACGGCCCCGGCCTGCCCGCTGACGTGATGCGCACGCCCTTCCAGCCGCTGGGCATGAACCGCCGCCCAGGGCGGTCCGGTCTGGGCCTGTCCATCGTGCACGAACGGGTCGCCGGCCTGGCCGGCCATGTTAGCTGCCAGACGGCCCCGGGCCGGGGAACCCGTTTCGACGTGCTCCTGCCCCAGGACCTCAGTGGCCAGGCCCCAGCCGCTGGCGGAGACACGGCTTGAAGACTGACCTGGACAGCCTGCGCAGCACCGGCTCCGAGCGGCCGGTGCGGCCCCAACGCCTGCTGCTGGTGGACGATGACGCGCGCCTGCGCAACAGCTTCCGCCTGCTGCTGGCGCAGCCCGGCCGCGACATCGCCGAGGCCGCTACGGTGGTGCGTGCGCTGGCCCTGCTGCAGGACATCGAGTACGACCTGGTGCTGCTCGACATCGGGCTGCCCGACGGCTCGGGCCTGGACGTGCTGCATTGGCTGCAGAAACACCAGCCCGCCACCTCGGTCCTGATGGTCAGCGGCCAGCGCGAACAGGACGCGGCGGTGCGCGCCTTGCGGCACGGTGCGCTCGACTTCCTGCGCAAGCCCGATGACCTGGACCAGCTGTCCGGTCGGGTCGAGCGGACGCTGCAACGGCAGGTGCTGCAGCGCGAGCACGCCGAGATGACGCGGCAGCTGGCGAAGTCGGAACGCCTGCACCGCTTCCTGGTCGAACGCTCGCCCGACATCGTCTACACGCTGGACCCCGAGGGCTGTTTCGTCTTTCTCAACCCGCGCATCGAGAGCCTGCTGGGCCATGACGTCCAGGCCACGCTGGGCCGCCACTTCGCCGAGATCGTGCACCCCGACGACCGCCTGCTGGCGCGCTACGCCTTTGCCGAACGCCGCAGCGACCACCGTGCCTCTACCAATGTCGAAATCCGCGTGCTGGCCAACTCCGCCGCGCGGCCGGACCTGCCGCCGCGCTACCTGGTCGTCGCGGTCAGTGCGCTGGGCGTGTATGCCGATGCCGATGCCGAGGGCTCGGGCCCCCGGCGTTTCCTGGGTTCTTATGGCGTCATCCGCGACATCACCGAGCGCAAGCGGGCCGAAGAGACCATCAACTTTCAGGCGTTCCACGACCAGCTGACCCATCTGCCGAATCGCCGGCTGTTCACCGACCGGCTGGCACTGGCGCTGGCCCAGGCCGAGCGGCGCGGCTTGATGGTGGGCGTGATGTTCATCGACCTCGACCGCTTCAAGCTGGTCAACGACACCCATGGCCACCTGCAGGGCGACGAGTTGTTGCGCAGCTTCGCGCAGCGGCTGCGCGCCTGCGTGCGGGCTGGCGACACGGTGGCGCGCCTGGGGGGTGACGAATTCACCGTGCTGCTGCCTGATCTGGCCAAGGTCGACGACGCCCAGGCCGTGGTGCGCAAGCTCTTGCTGGAACTGGAAAAGCCCTTTCCGGTCGGCAACCACGATTTCCACGCCACGGCCAGCGTCGGCATCGCCATCTACCCGCGCGACGGTCTGACCGCCGTGCAGTTGATCCAGAACGCCGACATCGCGATGTACCAGGTGAAGGCCAACGGGCGCAACGGCGGCCGCCTGTTCACGCCCGACATGAACCACAACTACACCCAGCGACTGGAGCTGGAAAACGAGCTCCGACGGGCCATTGTTGCGGGTGAGTTTGTGGCCTATTACCAGCCGCAGGTCAGTCTGCTCGAGGGCTGCATCGTGGGTGTGGAGCTGCTGATCCGCTGGCAGCACCCGCGCCGCGGCCTGCTGCTGCCCGGCGAGTTCATCGACCTGGCTGAAGAGACCGGGCTGATCTGCGGCCTGAGCGACTGGGTGCTGGACCAGGCCTGCCGGCAGTTGGTTTTGTGGCGGGCGGCGGGCCACCGGCGGCTGCGCGTCGCGGTGAACCTGTCACCGCTGGATTTGGGCCGCGCCGACATCGTCGAGCGCGTGACCGGGCCGATGCGGGCCCACGCGGTGCCCTTCGGCAGCCTGGAAGTCGAGATCACCGAGAACATGCTGCTGCAGGACACGCCTGGCGTGATGGCCGCGCTCGACAGCCTGCGCCGGCATGGTGTGCGCATCTCGATCGACGACTTCGGCACCCGCTATTCGTCGCTGAACTACCTGCAGCGGATGCCCATCTACGCGCTGAAGATCGACCAGTCTTTCGTGCACGACCTGGTGCCGGGCGAGCCGGTCTCGCCCATCGTCCAGGCCATCGTCGGCATCGCGCGCGGCTTCGACCTGCACCTGGTGGCCGAAGGCGTGGAAACCGGATACCAGCTCGAAACCCTCAAGGCCCTGGGTTGCAACGAGATGCAGGGCTACCTGATCGGCGCGCCGATGCCCGCTGCCGAGATGACGGCCCTGCTGGCCAGCCCCTTGAGCTGGCCGACTCGGCCGCTGCCGCTGTTCGACTGAGGCGCGCCTCAGCTCTCGACCTTCACGTTGCCGTCCTTCACCACCCGCGCCCACTTCACCTGCTCGCTGGCGATGAAAGCCGCGAACTTTTCGCGGGTGCCGCCGCCGTCTTCGGCGCCGTAGGTGTCCATCTTGTCCTGCACGTCGGGCAGGGCCAGCACGGTGTTCACATCGCGGTTGACCTTGTCGGCGATCGCCGCCGGCAGCTTGCCCGGCCCGGCCAGGCCGTACCAGGTGGTGGCCTCGAAACCGTCGTAACCTTGTTCCTGCATCGTCGGCACGCCGGGGTGGCCCTTGGCGCGCTTCAGGCGGGTCTGTGCCACGGCGACGACCTTGCCGCTCTTCACATGCGGTGTGGCCGCGGTCATGGTTTCGAAGCTGTACTGGATCTGCCCGCCGATCAGGTCGGTCAGCAGCGGGCCGCTGCCTTTGTAGGGCACGTGGATGGCGTCGACCCTGGCCTGCGTCTTGAACATCTCCAGCGCCAGGTGCTGGGCCGAGCCGGGGCCGGCCGAGCCGAAAGCGATCTTGCCGGGTTCGGCCTTGCACAGCGCCACCACGTCCTTCACGCTCTTGTTGGGCGCGCCGGGGTGGGCGATCAGCAGGTTGGGTGTGACGCCGACCAGCACGATGGGTGTGAAGTCGCGTTCGACGCTGTAGCGCAGCTTGCCCGGCTGCAGCGCCGGCCCCAGCGCGTGGCTGTTGATGTGGGCCATCAGCAAGGTGCTGCCGTCGGCCGGCTGTTGCGCCATGTACTCGGCGGCCAGCAGGCCGGCGGCGCCGCCCTTGTTCTCGACGATGACCTGGTGGCCCCACATCACGCTGAGCTTCTGGCCGACGACGCGGGCCAGCGCGTCGGTGCCACCGCCGGGCGGAAAGCCCACGATGATGCGCACGGGGCCTGTCGGCCAGGCCGCCTGGGCGCGGGCTTGCGACAAGGCCAGGGGCAGCGCCAGGGCTGCTGCGGCGCCTTGGATCAGGGTGCGTCTTTGCATCTGCGGGTCTCCGGATTTGCGTTCGGGCGGGGCTCAGGCTTCGTGCGTGGCGTAGTGGTCCATCGCCGCCTGCACGCCGCTGCCGGCCAGCTTCACGCCGGCCAGCTTCATCCCCATCTCGCAGCCGGCCAGCGCGGCCAGCAGGGTCAGGTCGTTGCTGTCGCCGAGGTGGCCGATGCGGAACATGCGGCCTTTCAACTTGCCCAGGCCCATGCCCAGCGACAGGTCGAAGCGCTGCAGGATCAGCTTGCGCAGGGCGTCGGCGTCGGCACCGGCGGGCAGCACCACGCCGGTCAGCACCGGCGAATGCAGGGCCTCGTCGGCGCATTGCATGGGCAAACCCCAGGCCCGCACGCCGGCCCGCACGCCGGCGCCCCAGCGCTGGTGGCGCGCGAAGACGGCGTCCAGGCCTTCTTCCTGCAGCATGTCCAAGGCCTCGTGCAGCCCGTAGAGCAAATTGGTGTTGGGTGTGCTGGGGAAGTAGCCGGTCTGGTTCATGTCCAGCATCTCGTCCCAGGACCAGTAGGCCTTCGGCAAGCGGGCGGTCTTGCTGGCCGCGATGGCACGCGGCGACAAGGCATTCATGCCGATGCCCGGCGGCAGCATCAAGCCTTTCTGCGAACCGGCCACCGCCACATCGACACCCCATTCGTCGTGGCGGTAGTCGGCGCTGCCCAGGCCCGACACGGTGTCCACCATCAGCAGGGCCGGGTGGCCGGCGGCGTCGATGGCGCGGCGCACGGCGGCGATGTCGCTGGTCACGCCGGTGGAGGTTTCGTTGTGCACCACGCACACGGCCTTGATGGCGTGGCCGGAGTCGGCGCGCAAGCGGTCTTCGATCAACGCGGCCTGCACGCCGTGGCGCCAGGCCAGCGGCAGGCCGGTTGCTTCATCGCTGCCGGGCAGACTGAGGAATTCGGCCGTGATGCCCAGCTTAACGGCGATCTTCTGCCACAGCGTGGCGAACTGGCCGCCTTCGTACATCAGCACGCTGTCGCCCGGGCTCAGCGTGTTGCACAGCGCGGCCTCCCAGCCGCCGGTGCCCGATGCGGCGTAGATCACCACCGGGTGCCGGGTCTTGAACACCGTGCGCAGGCCGGCCAGCACCTTCAGGCCTAAAGCGCCGAATTCCGGGCCGCGGTGGTCGATGGTCGGCAGGCTCATGGCCCGCAGGATGCGGTCGGGCACCGGGCTGGGGCCGGGGATGTTCAGGAAGTGGCGGCCGGTGGGGTGGGCGTCGAGCTTGAGCATGGGGCGTGCGGTGAGGTCGCAGTGGCAGGCCGGATGGGCCTTCAGGGCGGGCAGTCTGGCACGCGCCGGTGCTTTGCTGGGCGCTGAGTTTCCCTGTGCAGGGGCCGGCCCATTGCGGCCCACGCACCCAGGCAGAATCGCCCGGGCCATGACCGCCACCAC
Organism: Rubrivivax sp.; assembly: GCA_040400915.1. Classification (GTDB taxonomy): domain Bacteria; phylum Pseudomonadota; class Gammaproteobacteria; order Burkholderiales; family Burkholderiaceae_C; genus Rubrivivax. The sequence continues at coordinate 148,023 of JBBAPI010000002.1, read as the reverse complement.
CGCTTTGCCCACCGTCCATCCGCACACGGCCCTGCCGCCGAACGAGGTCTGTCACGCCCTGGCGCAGCGCCTGCGCCGCGAGACGCCCGGCGAGGTGCATTTCGACGCCGCCAGCCGCGGCCGCTACGCCACCGACGCGTCGATCTACCAGATCATGCCGGTCGGCGTCTTCGTGCCGACCACGCCCGAGGACGTGGCCACCGCGCTGGCCATTGCGCGCGAGCTGAAGGTGCCCGTGCTGGCGCGCGGCGGGGGCACCAGCCAGTGCGGGCAGACGACGGGCGCGGCCCTGGTCATCGACCACAGCAAGCATCTGCGGCGGGTGCTGGACGTCGATGTGGCAGGGCGCCGCGCCACGGTCGAACCGGGCCTGGTGCTGGACCACCTCAACGCGCAGCTCAAGCCGCACGGCCTGTGGTTTCCGGTGGACGTGTCGACCAGCGCGCAGGCCACGCTGGGTGGCATGGCGGGCAACAACTCCTGCGGCTCGCGCTCCATCGCCTACGGCAATATGGTCCACAACGTGGCTGGCGCGCAGGCCTGGCTGGCGGATGGCGAACTGCTCGACTTCGGCCCCGTCGACTCGCTGAGCGGCCGCGCAGCCAGGGTTGCCGACTTCCTGCGCGGGCTTGCAGTGAGCCACCGCGACGAGATCGAAGCGCATTGGCCCAAGGTGCTGCGCCGCGTGGCCGGCTACAACCTGGACATCTTCCACCCGCAAAGCGAGAAGCCCTACACGGCCGACGGCAGCGTCAACCTGGCGCACCTGCTGGTCGGCAGTGAGGGCACGCTGGCGCTAACCAAGACGCTGACCCTGCAACTGACCGAACTGCCGCGCGCCAAGGTGCTGGGCGTGGTCAATTTCGAGAGCTTTCACCGCGCGATGGATGCGGCCCAGCACATCGTCAAGCTGGGTCCGACGGCGGTGGAGCTGGTCGACCGCACGATGATCGAACTGAGCCTGGCCAATCCGGCTTTCAGGCCGACGATAGAGACCGCATTGCTCGGCAAACCGGCGGCCATCCTGCTGGTGGAGTTTTCCGGTGCCGAGCGCAGCGTGCTGCTCGGCCGGCTGCGCGATCTGGCCGCGCTGATGGGCGACCTGGGCCTGCCGGGCACGGTGGTCGAAATGCCCGATGAGGCGCCGCAGAAGAACCTGTGGGAGGTGCGCAAGGCCGGTCTGAACATCATGATGAGTCTGAAGGGCGACGGCAAACCGGTCAGCTTCATCGAGGATTGCGCGGTGCCGCTGGTCCACCTGGCCGCGTACACCGATGCCCTGACCGAGGTCTTCGCCCGCCACGGCACGCGCGGCACCTGGTATGCCCACGCCAGCGTGGGCACGCTGCACGTGCGGCCCATCCTCGACATGCGCCGCGATGGCGCGGCGAAGATGCGCGACATCGCCGAAGAGGCCGCCGTGCTGGTGCGCCGATTCAAGGGCGCCTACAGCGGCGAGCATGGCGACGGCCTGTGCCGGGGCGAATGGATACAGTGGCAGTTCGGCCCGAAGTTGAACCAGGCGCTGCGGGCCATCAAGACCGAGCTCGATCCGGCGAACCTGCTCAACCCCGGCAAGATCATCGACCCGCCGAAGATGGACACGGTCGCGCTCTTGCGATTTCCGCCGGCCAGCGCGCCCCGGCCTTACCAACGCATCGAGATCAAGCCGGTGCTGGACTGGTCGGCCTGGAACGTCGGGGCCGATCCGGTCACCGAAGCCACGACCGCACCGGGCACGGGCGGCGACAGCACCGGCGGCCTGGCGATGGCCGTGGAGATGTGCAACAACAACGGCCACTGCCGGAAATTCGACGCCGGCACCATGTGCCCGAGCTACCGGGTGACGCGCGACGAACAGCACCTGACGCGGGGCCGCGCCAACACCCTGCGGCTGGCGCTGTCGGGGCAATTGGGGGCCGACGCCTTCACCTCCGAGGCCGTCGCCGAGGCCATGGACCTGTGCGTCAGCTGCAAGGGCTGCAAGCGCGACTGCCCCACCGGCGTGGACATGGCGCGCATGAAGATCGAGTTCACCGCCCAGTACAAGGCGCGCCACGGCCACACGCTGAAGGACCAGCTGATCGCCAACCTGCCGCGGCAGGTCCACGCGCTGGGTCGCATCGCCGGCATCGCCAACCTGCGCAACCGCAGCCCCCTGCTGCGCCGCCTGGGCGAACGCTGGCTGGGCATTTCGGCGCAGCGCAGCCTGCCCGAGTGGCGCGCCGACACCTTCTGGCGCAGCCAGCCGACGACGCCTTTCGTGACCGCAGACGTGGCCATCGCCAGCGCCCGGCGCGGCGGCAAGGTGGCGGTGCTCTTCGTCGACACCTTCAACGGCGGTTTCGAGACCGAAAACGCGCTGGCCGCAGCCCGGGTGCTGCACGCCGCCGGCTACCAGCTGCACACCGTGGACAAGGCCGGCGGCCACCACTGCTGCGGCCGCACTTACCTGGGCGCCGGCTTGATGGCCGAGGCCAAGGCCGTCCTGGGTGGCTTGCTGGACGCTCTGCTGCCGCTGGCCGAAGCGGGCATCGCCGTGGTCGGCCTGGAACCGTCCTGCCTGCTGACGCTGCGCGACGAAGCCCTGGTGCTGGGCCTGGGCGAGAAGGCCGTGACCGTCGCCGGCCAGGCGCTGCTGTTCGAGGAGTTCATCGCGCGCGAAGCCCAGGCCGGCCGCTTCGACCTGGCCTTCAAGCCACTGAACAAGCCGCTGCTGGTGCACGGCCATTGCCACCAGAAGGCCTTCGGCGCCGTCAGCCCGATCTTGGACGTGCTCAAGCTCATCCCGGGCGCGCAGCCGCAACTGATCGAAAGTTCCTGCTGCGGCATGGCCGGCGCCTTCGGTTACGAGGCGGCGCATTTCGCGGTCTCGATGCAGATGGCTGAACTCACCCTGCTGCCGGCCATCCGCCGGGACCCCGATGCGGTCATCGTCGCCGACGGTACCAGTTGCCGGCACCAGATCGAGGACGGCGCGCAGCGCCAGGCGGTCCACGCGGCACGGCTGCTGGCTTCGCTGCTATGAACCCTGGGGCTTGCCCGTAACCCTGAACAGGGGGGTGCGGTCGGCTTACCTCTCAGCGGTGCGGCAACAGCGCGTGTTCCAGGGCCAGCCACTGGCCCTTGCCGCGTTCAAAGCAGCAGCAGATGCGCCGCCGTCGCCCCCTGAACGCTGCCCAGCGCGATGGACGGGTCAAAGCTGGCCAGCCGCCCGCCACGGGCCACGGCCAGGGCCAGCAGATACAGGTCGGTGATCTGGTTGTGACCCTGAACCCGGTTGAAGTTGAAGTGCCGGTCATCGCGCAGCGACAGGTCGTCCGGCCAGTAGGCATGGTCGAGCGCTGCACAGGCCTCTTGGAGGCGCTGCCGAACGCGTTGTATGGACAGGCCGCCACGCCGGCTGTAGCTGGGCAGGCTGAGCACGCGCACGACGCCGTTTTCAGTCAATGGACAAGTGGCTATTTGAACGCCCGGGGTCTCGATGAACGCATAGGCCTGGGCGGAAAACTGGTGCGCGTCATCGAACAGCGCAACCCAGACATTAACGTCGAGCAGCGCGCGCACGGCTCAGATGCCTTCGCGTTCCATCAGGTCGCGCACATGCTGCGGCGTGACGACCTCGTCACGAACGGGCAACAGCGCAAAGCGGCCACGCAACGGCGCTTCTTGCATGGCTTCGCCCAGTGAGATGCGTTCCCGCTGCGCCACGTTCTTACCGGCCAGCAGAGCGTCATCGGCAATGTTGATGGTGGTGCGCATGGGCCGTTCCCTCGGGTTTCACTCCGGGGATCATCATCTCGTCAATCAAGCATCAACGCATCACGTCCGCGAAGATCTTCCCCGGGTTCATGATGTTCTTCGGGTCCAGCGCCTGCTTGATGCTGCGCATCATGGCCACGGTGCCGGGGCCGGCTTCTTCCAGCAGATAGCCGATCTTGTGCAGGCCGATGCCGTGCTCGCCGGTGCAGGTGCCGCCCAGGCGCAGCGCGCGCTGCACCATCAGCACGTTCAGGCGCTCGACCTCGGCGATCTCGTGCGGGTCGTTCGGGTCCATCAGGTAGCTGAGGTGGAAGTTGCCGTCGCCCACGTGGCCGACGATCCAGTACGGAATGCCCGAGGCCTCGGCTTCGGCGATGCTGTCGTTGATGCTCTCGGCCAGCCGTGAGATGGGCACGCAGGTGTCGCTGCTCTGGCAGCGGCAGCCGGCGCGCGTCTGCAGCGCCGCGAAATAGGCCTGGTGGCGTGCGGCCCACAGCTTGCTGCGCTCTTCGGGGGTGCGCGCCCACTGGAAATCTTCGCCGCCGTGCTCGCGCGCCAGCGCCTGCACCGTCTGGGCCTGTTCCTTCACGCTGGCTTCGCTGCCGTGGAATTCCATCAGCAGCATGGGCTCCTCGCGCAGCCCCAGCTTGCTGTGCTGGTTGACGGCGCGGATGGCGTGGCGGTCGAGCAGCTCGCAGCGGGCGATGGGCACGCCCATCTGGATGGTCTCGATGGTGGTCTGCACCGCCGCGTCGATGCTGGGGAAATGGCAGATGGCGGCACTGACCGCTTCGGGCAGCGGGTAGAGCTTGAGGGTGATCTCGGTGATCACGCCCAGCGTTCCTTCGCTGCCGACCATCAGCCGCGTCAAGTCGTAGCCGGCCGCGCTCTTCCGGGCGCGGCTGCCGGTGTGGATGACCTCGCCGCCGGCGGTGACCACGGTCAGGCCCAGCACGTTCTCGCGCATGGTGCCGTAGCGCACGGCGTTCGTGCCGCTGGCCCGTGTGGCGGCCATGCCGCCGATGCTGGCGTTGGCGCCGGGGTCGATCGGGAAGAACAGGCCCAGGTGCTTGGTCTCGCGGTTGACCTGTTCGCGCGTCACGCCGGCTTGCACCGTCACCGTCAGGTCTTCGGCGTTGACCTGCACGACGGCGTTCATGCGGCTGACATCGGCGCTGATGCCGCCCTGCACCGCCAGCAGGTGGCCTTCCAGGGAACTGCCCACGCCAAAGGGGATGATCGGTACGGCGTGCTGGCTGCACAGGGCGACCAGGAAGGCGACTTCTTCGGTGCTGGTGCAGAACACCACGGCCTCGGGCGGTGCGGCGTCATAGACCGACTCGCCGCGCCCATGCTGGTCGCGCACGGCGGCCGCGGTGCTGCAGCGCTCGCCGAAACGTTCGCGCAGGGCGGACAGCATGGCGCTGGGTATGGGGCGCAGCAGTTGCTGGGCGGACGAAGGTGCGTTCATGGCGGTTCCGGGTCGGCAGGAGTGGGCATCTTGCCCGCTTTTGCCGTTGCCGCGCCAGCGGTCAGAACCCGACCCCGTGGGCCGGGGCGGCCGCCAGTGGTCCAATGGCTGCCCGTCTGACAACCAACACCCTCCGCACCATGAGCAACCGCCTGACCCAAATCGCCACCCGCACCGGAGACGACGGCTCGACCGGCCTGGGTGACGGCAGCCGCACCCGCAAGGACGCCCTGCGCGTGCAGGCCATGGGCGACGTCGACGAGCTGAATTCCGGCCTGGGCGTGCTACTGGCCGAGCCGCTGCCGGCCGACGTCCGTGAGCTGCTGGTGGTGATCCAGCATGAGCTGTTCAACCTGGGCGGCGAGCTGTCCATCCCCGGCTTCGTGCTGCTGAAGGCCGAAGCCGTGCTGCGCCTGGACGAGGCGCTGGAGCGCTACAACGCGCAATTGCCCCGCCTGCAGGAATTCATCCTGCCGGCCGGCACGCGCAGCGCGGCGCTGGCCCATGTCAGCCGTACCGTGGCGCGCCGCGCCGAGCGTGCCGTGGTGGCGCTCGGTGGGTTGGAGACGGTGAACGACGCGCCGCGCCAGTACCTGAACCGCCTGAGCGACCTGCTGTTCGTGCTGGCGCGGGTGCTCAACCGCGCCAACCTGGACGGCCTGGGCGGTGACGACGTGTACTGGCAATCCGAGCGGCTGAAGCGCCAGGCCGACTGAAGGCCGGCCAAGCACAACGCTGGCGCTGCCCTACCAGCCGGCGGGCAGCTTCTTCAACAAGGCGATGCGTCCGCCGCGCATCTCGATGTAGCCGCCTTCGAGCAGCGGCTTGAAGACGCGGCTGACCATCTCGCGCGACGAACCCACGCGCTCGGCGATGTCCTGCTGGGTCAGCCGCTCGGGCACCACGGCCACGCCGTCCTCGTCGCGCACCAGCTTGTTCAGCAGGTGCGCAATGCGCCCGTAGACGTCGTCCAGCGCCAGGCTTTTCACGTGGTGGGTGGATTCGCGCACGCTGGCGATGAGCTTCATCACCAGGTTCAGCGCGAAATCGGGGTGCTGGGCCAGAAAGTCGCGCAGTTCGGCACCCGGGACGACGGCGCAGCTGGTGGGGACCAAGGTAATCACCGATGCCGATCGGACGCCCTTGTCCAGCGACAGCTCGCCGAAATACTCACCGGCGCCCTGGGTGTTGTAGACCACCTCGCGGCCGTCGTCATGGCCACCGTAGACCTTGACCTGCCCGGCCAGGATGATGAAGAGCGCGTCCGATCGGTCGCCTTCCGTCACCAGCACCGTGTGTGCAGCGTAGTGGCGCACGCCGCCGCGTTCGGCGATGGCCTTCAGCAGCTGGTCCTGCAGCAGGTCGGCTGTGGCGGCTGGGGTGCGGCGGGTGGCCATGGCGGGATGGTGCCACGGCCGGCCCTTTTTGGCATCTGCGTCAGGGCCGGTTCAGCCCCTGTCGCGCCGCGCCCGCACCGCGGCGGCCAGGCCGTCGAGCACGCCCACGGTGTCGGCCCAATCGATGCAGGCGTCGGTGATGCTCTGCGCGTACGCCAGTTTGCTCGGGTCGTCCTTGCCGGGGGTGAACTTCTGCGCGCCGCCGTGGATGTGGCTTTCCACCATCACGCCGAAGATGCAGCGGTTGCCGGCCGCCAGTTGCGCGCCGACGTCCTGCATCACGTTGATCTGGCGCTGGTGCTGCTTGCTGCTGTTGGCGTGGCTGGCGTCGATCATCAGCTTGCAGTCGAGCTTGGCGGCGACGATCTCCTTGCAGGCCGCCGCCACGCTGGCGGCGTCGTAGTTCGGTTCCTTGCCGCCGCGCAGGATGACATGGCAGTCCTTGTTGCCGCGCGTCTCGACGATGGCGACCTGGCCGTTCTTGTGCACCGACAGGAAGTGGTGCGGCCGGGCTGCGGCCTGGATCGCGTCGGTGGCGATCTTGATGTTGCCGTCGGTGCCGTTCTTAAAACCGACCGGGGCTGACAGGCCGCTGGCCAGTTCGCGGTGGACCTGGCTTTCGGTGGTGCGCGCGCCGATGGCGCCCCAGGCGATCAGGTCGCCGATGTACTGCGGGCTGATCACGTCGAGGAATTCGCTGCCGGCCGGCACGCCCAGGCGGTTGATGTCGACCAGCAGCTGCCGCGCGATGCGCAGGCCTTCGTGGATGCGGTAGCTCTCGTCCAGGTAGGGGTCGTTGATCAGGCCCTTCCAGCCGACCGTCGTGCGCGGCTTCTCGAAGTACACGCGCATGACGATTTCCAGCTCGCCGGCGTGCTGCTCGCGCAGCGTCTTCAGGCGCCGGGCGTAGTCCAGCGCGGCCGCCGGGTCGTGGATGGAGCACGGGCCGATGACCACCAGCAGGCGGTCGTCGCTGCCGGCCATGATGTGGCGGATGGCCTGGCGCGTGCCGGCAATCAGCGTCTCTACCGGCGTGCCGGCGATGGGGAAGAAGCGGATCAGGTGTTCCGGCGGCGGCAGCGGCGTCACGTCGCGGATGCGCTGGTCGTCGGTCTGGCTGGTCTTCTCGCTGAGCGCATACCAACCCTCCGGATTGGCGGACTTGGGACTCATGGCGATTTCCTTTCGAAGGGGACGGAGAACAAATCAGGGGCCCGAAAAGCAAAAAACCGCCGGGGGTGCCGGCGGTTGGTTGGGGTGCGGGTGGGGTCGTCTTGACTTACGCGCTTGCCTCTCCAGCCGCCGAGCGGTGCGAGAACCAGTAGGTCGAAAAGTAAAACGACGCAGAACTCATCAGGTAAGTGTAGCACGCGCGGGCCGACGGCCCACAGCTGTCGGCTGCCGGTCCGCCGATCACCTGCACACCACATGTCCGTAGATGTGATCAAGGTGATTGAATGCCCGCTTTTCCGCGCCAAGGCTGGGCTCGGCCTTCCTAAGATGGTGGCGAGGGCGGCCTGTGCGCCCTGGCCCTGCCCATCCCATCCCCATGCTGACCGACTCTAAACCCATCGCCGTTGCCGTGCCTGCCGCCGCGCCCGTCGCACCGCTGCGCCGCGAGAAGCTGCGCCTGGGTGACGTGCTGCTGCAGCAGAACCTGGTCACGCGCGAACAGCTGCAGCAGGCGCTGGACCAGCAGCGCGGCAGCGGCAAGCGGCTGGGCCGCCTGCTGATGGAGTCGGGCATCGTCACCGAGGAAGCGGTGGTGCACGGTCTGGCGCGGCAGTTGCGCGTGCCGGCCGTCAGCCTGAAGAGCTTCCCGCTGAAGAGCGAAACCGTGCGCCTGCTGCCCGAGTCGCCGGCACGCCGCCACCGCGTCATCGTGCTTGAGGACAAGGGCGACTACCTGCTGGTCGGCTTCGTCGACCCGCTGGACCTGGCGGCCTATGACGAACTGACCCGCCTGCTGAAGCGGCCTGTACGCATCGCCGTGGTGCCTGAAAGCCAGCTGCCGCCGGTGCTGGACCGCCATTACCGCCGTACCGAAGAGATCAGCGGCCTGGCCCGGGCCCTGGAGAAGGACGTCGGCGACGCCGTCGATTTCGGCGCGCTGGAAGCCGCCGTCGGCCAGGAAGGCGCCCCGGTGGTGCGTCTGCTGCAGGGCGTCTTCGAAGATGCCTTGCAGGTCGGCGCGTCGGATGTCCACCTCGAACCGCAGGAAGCCGGCCTGCTGATCCGCAGCCGCATCGACGGCATGCTGCAGACCCAGACCCAGGCCGACAAGCGCATCGCCGGTGCGCTGGCGCAGCGCCTGAAGCTGATGGCCGGCCTGGACATCTCGGAAAAGCGGCTGCCGCAGGACGGCCGCTTCACCCTGCGCCTGCGTGAACGCACGGTGGACGTGCGGCTGTCCACGCTGCCTTCGCAGTGCGGCGAATCGCTGGTGATGCGGCTGCTGGGCCATGGCGGCCAGGTGCGGCGGGTCGACGAGCTCGGCATGCCGCAGGCCATGCTGCGCAGCCTGCGCGACGCGCTGGGCCGTAGTTCGGGCATGGTGCTGGTGACCGGCCCCACGGGTTCGGGCAAGACCACCACCCTGTACGCCGCGCTGGCCGAGATCGACGCCGAACAGCAGAAGATCATCACCGTCGAAGACCCCATCGAATACCGCCTGCCCGGCCTCACGCAGGTCCAGGTCAACGAGAAGATCGACCTGACTTTCTCGCGCGTGCTGCGCGCCACGTTGCGCCAGGACCCCGACGTCATCCTGGTCGGTGAAATCCGCGACCCCGAGACCGCCGACATCGCGCTGCGCGCCGCCATCACCGGCCACCTGGTGCTGTCCTCGCTGCACACCCGCGACGCGCTGAGCACGCCGTTCCGCCTGCTCGACATGGGCGCGCCGGCCTTCATGGTGGCCAGTTCGCTGCAGGTCGTCATCGCCCAGCGCCTGGTGCGCAGCAACTGCGAGAACTGCCGCGAACCGCACCCGCCCACGGCCCAGGAAGCCGGCTGGTTGGCCTCCATCGGCGGCCCCGCAGCCGTCGGCGAGCGCACCCTGCGCGGCCGCGGCTGCTCCGCCTGCAACGGCACCGGCTACACCGGCTGCATCGGCGTGTACGAGATGCTGGAGATGGATGTCGACCTGGCCCAGGCCGCGACGCAGTCCGACCTGGTGGCCTTCACCCGGATGGCCCGCGACAAGATGAGCGGCAAGACCATGGCCCACCATGCTTTCGAACTGGTGCGCGCCGGCCGCACTTCGGTGGCCGAGGCGATGCGCCTGGCCACCGACCTGGACTGAGGCCGACGCGATGGCTGCTTACGCGTGGAAAGGCCGTGACCCGCGCGGCGACGCGGTGCAGGGCGTGATCGACGCAGATACCGCCGACGCGGTGGCCGACTAGCTCATCGCCGTAGGGGTCTCGCCGCTGACCATCGCCGCGCGCAGTGCGGCCACCGTGACATCACCGTCCAGCGCATGGGAGGTGCTGCGTCGCGCACCGGTCAACGCCGAAGACCTGCTGCTGCTGTCGCGCCAGATGTACACCCTGCAGCGCGCCGGCGTGCCCATCCTGCGGGCGCTGGCCGGTCTGCAGGCCAGCACCGCCAAGCCGGCTGTGGTGGCCGTGCTGGTGGACGTGCGCGCCAGTCTGGACCAGGGCCGCGAACTGGCCACCGCCCTGGCCCGCCACCCCGCGGTGTTCGATCCTTTCTTCGTCTCGATGGTGCGCATCGGCGAAATGACCGGCCGCCTGACCGAAGCTTTCGAACGCCTGGCCGAACACATCGAATTCGAGATGGACGTGCGCGGTCGCGTCAAGCAGGCCTTGCGCTACCCGATGACGGTGCTGATCGCCATCGCGCTGGCGATGGTGGTGATCAACATCTTCGTCATCCCGACCTTTGCCAGCGTCTTCGCCCAGTTCAGGGCCGAACTGCCGTTGATGACGCGGGTGCTGCTGGCGGTCTCCGGCTTTTCGGTGCGTTACTGGCCGCTGCTGCTGGCCGGTGGCATCGCTGCCGGTTGGGGGCTGCGCGCCTGGCGGGCCACGCCGGCGGGCCGCTACCGCTGGGACCAGGCGCTGCTGCGCCTCCCGGTGGCCGGGCCCATCGTCCTGAAGGGCGCGCTGGCCCGCTTCGCGCGCAGTTTTTCGATGGCCGCGCGCAGCGGCGTGCCCATCAGCCAGGCCATGAGCGTGGCCGCCAAGACGCTGGACAACGCCTTCGTGCGCCAGCGCATCGAACAGATGCGCGACGGCATCGAACGCGGTGAAAGCCTGTCGCGCTGCGCCACCGCCGCCGGCGTGTTCACGCCCATGGTGCTGCAGATGATCGCGGTGGGCGAGGAGACCGGTTCGCTGGACACCCTACTGATGGGGATAGCCGGCATGTACGAACGCGAGACCAGCTACGCCATCCGCGGGCTGTCGGCCAGCCTGGAGCCGCTGTTGCTGCTGGTCATCGGGGGCATGGTGCTGGTGCTGGTGCTGGCGCTGGGCGTTTTTCTGCCGCTGTGGAGCCTGGGCGGTGCTGCCGCCGGTCGCGGCAGCTGACAGCCCGGTAGCGCCCAGTCGTTCGCGCCCTCACAAACCGCTGAAAAGCCTCAAGTCTGATCCGGCCGACTCCGATATTCCAAGCATACCGCCGGGCATCCTGCCCGGGTCCGGTCGCCGACCCACCCCTACATCCAGCAAGAGGCTTCCATGAAGACACGCCAAACCGGTTTCACGCTCATCGAGCTCGTCATGGTGATCGTCATCCTCGGCGTGCTCGCCGCAGCGGCGATTCCGAAGTTCATCAGCCTGGCGGCTGATGCCAACACCGCCGCCGTTCAAAGCGTCGCCGGCTCACTGGCTGCAGCGTCAGCCACCAACTATGCCGCGCGCAGTGTGAAGAGCAGCTACGGCGTGCCCATCGCCAATTGCACCGATGCCCCCACCACGCTGGCCAGCCTGGCGCTGCCAACCGGCGCCGGCGGCACCTATGCCGTCGCCGCCCTGGCCGTTGGCCCCTGTGTGACGTCGGCTTGCACGCTGACCTTCACGCCCACCTCGGGCACCGCTGTCACGGCCACGTTCAGCCTCACCGGCATTGCCTGATCACCGGGCCGGTCCAATGGGTCGGTGTGCAGCGCAGCCCAACCCGGCCCGCCGCACCCGTTTGCGTCCGTCATCCAGCGTCAGGTTCGACTTGAAAACGCAACAGACCGGCTTCACGCTGGTCGAGCTGGTGATGGTGATCATCATCACCGGCGTGCTGGCCGTCTTCGTGGTGCCCCGGGCGCTGGACCTCACGGCCTGGCGCCTGAACGCCTTCGGGGCCGAACTGAAGGTGCAGTCCATGGCCATGCAGCGGCTGGCGCTGACGCAGCGCCGCCCGGTGACGGCGACGATCACCACCACCGGCGTCAGCTTCGCTTACGTGGCCGGCGGCGTGCTGGCCACCGTCAGTTGCTCGGCCACCGTCACGCCCTGCATCACCGCGGGCAGCGGCAGCATCGTTACGTTCAATTCGGCCAACGGTGGCAGCACCGTCACCTCCACAGGCAGCGCGCTGCCGCTCACGGTCAGCAGTGGCAGCACCACGCTGACCTACCAGATCGAGGCGGAAACGGGCCTGTTTCGCAGCCTTCCTTGAGGCCTGCCCCGAGGCCCCGCGGCCTGGCATCGGCCCAGCCACACCCCCGAGACCGACATGCCCCGTTCAGGCTGTGACCCCGCCCCTCCCGCACCGCGCTGCGCCGCTCGCGGGGCCGCGGCCGGCGGGCAGCGCGGCGTCACGCTGATCGAACTGGTGCTCTTCATCGTCATCGTCAGTTCGGGCCTGGCCGCGCTGCTGGGCGTCTTCGTGCAGACCACGCTCAACAGCGGCGACCCCTTGCAGCGGCGCCAGGCTCTGGCCATCGCCGAGTCGCTGATGGACGAGGTGCAACTCATGCCCTACACCTACTGCGACGGCGACGACGCCAACGTCGAGACCGCGACCAGCACCGCGGGCTGCGCCACCAGCGTCGATGCCATCGGCCCTGAAGCCAGCGAAAACCGTTACGCGACACCGCAGTTCGACCGCGTCAACGATTACCACGGCTTTTCCATGAGCGGCATCAACGACATCACCAACACCGCCGTCAGCGGCCTGGCGGGCTACAGCGCCAGCGTCACGGTGGCGGCCAGCGCGCTGGGCAGCCTCACGCTGGCCAGTGGCGACGCAGTGCACATCACCGTCACCGTCACCGCGCCCAACGGCAGCAGCTTGTCGCTGAACGGCTACCGGACGCGCTATGCGCCCAACAGCTCGCTCTGAGCGCCGCGCCGTTGCGCGCGGTGGGGCTGCGCCCAGCGGGCAGGCCGGCTTGGCTACGCCGACCCGCCAAGGCGGGTTCACGCTGATCGAACTGGTGATGGTCATGGCCATCACCGGCGTGCTGGCCGGCGTGCTGGCCGGCGTGCTGGCGGTGTTCATCGTGCGGCCGGTGCAGGGCTACCTGGCCAGCGTGGCCCGGGCCGGCATGGCTGACATGGCCGACCTGGCGTTGCGCCGCATCGGTCGCGACCTGCGCCAGGCGCTGCCCAACAGCGTGCGCGTCACGGCCGCCGGCACTGGCGTCGAGATGATCCCCACCACCGGCGCCGCGCGCTACGCCACCGACGGCAGCGGCGCGCTGGCTTTCGGCACCACCGGCACCCGCTTCGACTTGGTCGGCCCGGGGCTGACGGTCACCGCCGCGCAGGAGCTGGTCTGGAACAACCTGGGGCCCAGCGTCAGCGATGCCGACGCCTATGCCGCCAACAGCAGCGCGCTGGCGCAGGCCAGCTCGAACCGGCGCACGGCCAGCAACACCGCCGGCACGGCGACGACGATCACGCTGACCTCGCTGGCCGGCCTGCCGGTGGGCGACTACGCGGCGCCCTACCGGGTGACGGCCGTCAGCCAGCCCGTCACTTACCGCTGCGACCTGGCGGCCGGCACGCTGACGCGCTACCAGAACTACGGTTTCGTCGCGATCCAGCCCGACCCGCCCGGCAGTGGCAGCAGCGCAGTGCTGGCCACTGGCGTCACGGCCTGCAAGTTCAGCGTCGAGGGCACGCTGGTGGCGGCCCGTTCGGCGCTGGTCACGCTGGCGCTGACCCTGGGCGCCAGCGCCAACAACAACGCCGAGAGCGTGAGCCTGCACCATGCGGTCTTCGTCAACAACCTGCCCTGAGCGGCGGCCCCCCGGTTTGCCGCCGCGGCGCCCTGGGCCGCGCCGTCAGAGCGGCATGACGCTGGTCTCGGCGGTCTTCATCCTGGTCGTGCTGACCGCGCTGGGCGCGGCGCTGGCCAACATCGCCATGCATCAACAACTGGGTTCGGCTGCCGAAGTCGAGGCTGCCCGCGCGATGCAGGCCGCCCGCGCCGGGCTGGAATGGGCCGGCTACCAGGTGCTGCGCAACCCGCCGCCGCCATCGGCCGCGCCGGCCTGCTTCAGCGCCACCAGTTTCGCCCCGGCCGGGCTGAGCGGCTACACCGTCACCGTCAACTGCACGCGCACGCCTGCCGCCGGCACCGTCGGCGACGGCACGACGGCGCTCGCTTTCTACACGCTGGTGGCCAACGCCTGCAACGCGCCCGCCAGCGGCGCCTGCCCCGCCACCGGCCCGCCCGACCTCACCTATGTCGAGCGGCAACTGACGTGGACGGTGGCGCGATGAGGTTTTCGCCCCTGCCAAGCAGGACTTTCCTGGCCGTGGTCGCGCCGCTGCTCGCGATCACCTCGCTGTTGTGCCATCGCGTGTCGGCCTGGGCGGTCTTGGCCTTGCGCTTCCCGGCCAGCGGCTGTGGCTCAGCGAGCCCCACCCCGGTCACCATCGCCGCCCTGTGGCACCGCAGCGACGTGGCTGCCGCGTTTGCAGCCTGGGCCGCAGGGGCTCTGTTCTGCGCGGCCACACCTGCGGTGGCGGCCATCACCTGGGTTGATTCGAGCACCACGGCAGGCTCGTCCGCCGTGAGCTCGATAGCCGTCACCAAGCCGGCAGGACTGACCACCGGCGACCTGATGCTGGCGTATGTCGCCACCCGCGGCGGCGGCCAATTTCCAGCCCCCATCAGCGCCCCGCCGGGCTGGAGCGCTGTGCTGACCGACGATGACGGGTCGTCGATCGGCGTCGCCATTTTCCGCAAGGTCGCCACCGCCGCTGAGCCGGCCAGCTACTCGTTTGCACTGGGCGCCAGCGACCGCACGGCGGCGTCCATCGTGGTTTTCAGGGGCGTGGATGGCACGAACCCGGTGAACGCCAGCGGCTCGCAGGTGAATGCCGCATCGACCACCTACACGGCGCCGTCGATCACCAGCAACAGCGCCAACACCATGCTGGTGACTTTCCACGGCGCCGTCAACGGCAACGGCACGGTGGCGACGTCCACCGGCATGACCCAGGCCTACTCGGCCGGCACCAGCGCGGGCAACAACGGCGTGGTCATCGGATCGTCCTATGCCCCGCAGGCGGCCGCCGGCGCGTCGGGCACCAAGGTGTCGAGCGGCAACACCGCGCTGGTGAACATGGGGGCGCTGGTGGCGCTGGTGGCGCTGCAGGCCGCGCCCGTCAGCCCGCTGGCCTACTGGCGCATGGATGAAGCGCAGTGGAACGGCAGCGCCAACGAAGTCCTCGACAGCAGCGGCAATGCCTATCACGGCAGGGCCCAGCGCGCTGCTGGCGCCACGGCCTTGCCGACCGCCGTCTCCGGCACCCCCGCCTACAGCAGTGGCGGCCAGAGCACCTGCAATGCGGGCCAATTCGACAGCAGCACGGGCACGGTGCGCACCTATGGCTACGTTGAATTGGCGCTGCTGCCCAACCTGGCCACAACTTCACCGTGGCAGCCTGGGTGCGTTCCGACGATGTGGCCACCGTCGGCCAACGCATCCTGGTCAAGGACGACGCCAACAACGGCTGGGGCTTCAGCCTGGGCGACGGTGGCAGCGGCCGATTGCGCTTGTTCAACCGCAACATCGCCAACAGCGGTGCCGTCACAAGCAGCGGGGTGAACCCTTCTTGCGGCGTCTTTGGCCTGGACACGACGGCCGTCATCGCCAACGGCAATTGGTACTTCGTCGCCGCGGTGGTCCACACATCGGCCAGTACGGTGACTCTGTACGTGTTGAGCAGCGCCGGCACCCTGTTGGCGGCCACGTCCAGCGCCTACGCCGGCACCTGGCAAACCGGCTCGGGCTTGACCGCCATCGGCGGCTACACGTCAGCCTCGCCCTACGGACAGAACACAGCCTTCCACTTCAAGGGCAAGATCGACGAGGTGCAGATTTATGCCTCGGCGCTGTCGCAGACCGTCGTGCAGGGCCTGCTGTCGAACGTCCGCCCTTGTGCGATCACCGGGCCCGATCATTACGAACTCGCGTTGCCCACCGCCAGCCTGGCCTGTGTGGCCAGCACCGTCACCGTCACGGCCTGCGCCAACACCAGCAGCCCCTGCACCAGTGCGGCCACCACGGTCGGCGGCGCCACCGCCACCCTGGGCACCAGCGGGGCCACGCCGGGCGCCACCAGCATCACCTTCAACAGCAGTGGCATCGCCACCACCACACTCAGCTACCCGACGGCCAGCAACGGCACCACCGCCCCGGTGATGCTGTCGGGCGAAAGCACGGTGGCGATCAACGCGCGCCTGTGCTGCCCCGACGGCATCAGCTGTTTGACCGCCAGCAGCTGCAGCAGCACCTTCAAAACCGCCGGCTTCATCGTCAGCGCCAGCGCCGGCGGCAGCACCGCCACGCTGCCGGCGCAGACCGCGGGCAGCGGCTCGGGCAGCTACGTCCTGCGCGGCGTGAAGACCAGCACCACCACCCTGGCCTGCGAGGCGGCCCTGACCGGCACGGCCAACGTCAACTGGTCGGCGACCTGCAACAACCCCAGCACCTGCTCGGTTGGCAATCTGATGACGGTGACCGGCAACGCGGCCGTGGCGGTGGCCGGCAACGCCAACGGCAGCAGCGCCAGCAGCACGGCGGTGGGCATGACCTTCGACGCCAACGGCAACGCGCCCTTCAGCTTCAACTATGCCGACGTCGGCCAGGTCACGCTCACTGCCAGCCGCGCGGCCAGCGGATCGCTGCTGACGGCGCTGTCCGGCAGCAGCAATGCTTTCGTCGTCAAACCCGGTGGATTCGTCGTTTCGGGCCTCAAGCAGACCGCCGCGCCGCAGCCCGTCAACCCGGCGGCCGGCAGCGCGGCCGGCAGCAAGTTCGTCAAGGCCGGTGAGAGCTTCAGCGCCAGCGTCACCGCGCAGACCTCGGGCGGCGCCACCACACCGAACTACGGCCGCGAGACCAGCCCGGAAGGCGTGCTGCTGACGCGCGCCCTGGTGCTGCCCAGCGGCGGTGCCAGCGGCACGCTCAGCAACGGCAGCATCGCCGGTGGCAGCTTCAGCGCCGGCGTGGCCACGGTCACCAACCTGGCCTTCAGCGAGGTCGGCATCATCACGCTCAGCCCGGCGGTGGCCGATGGCGACTACCTGGGCGCGGGCAACGTCACCGGCACCACCAGCGGCAACATCGGCCGCTTCGTGCCAGCGCAGTTCGCGTTGTCGGGCGGCAGCGTCAGCCACCGCACGGGCCTGAGCTGCTCGCCGGCCTCGGCCTTCAGCTACCTGGGCGAGAACTTCCGCCTCGGTTTCACGCTGACGGCACAGAACACCGCCGGTGCCACCACCACCAATTACAGCAGCACCTACGCCAAGCTGGAGCCGACCAGCGCCGGTGCCTGGAACCTGGCCGGGCTGAGCGGCACGACGACCTTTTCGGTGGCCAGCGGCCGCCTGTCGCTCGGCAGCGCCACCGGCAGCTTCGCCAGCGGCGTGGCCAGCGGCATCATGCTGACTGCCAACGCCAGCCGCGCCGCGTTGCCCGACGGCCCCTTCAGCACGGTCTTCGGCGTCGCGCCTGCCGACAGCGACGGCGTGGCGATGGCGGCCTACGACCTGGCCAGCACCCCGGGCGGCGGCAACGACCGCACGAGCGTGGCCACGGTGCCGCTGCGCTTCGGCCGGCTGCGCCTGTCCAATGCCATGGGCGCGGCCGACCGGGCGCTGAGCCTGCCGGCCACGGTGCAGGCCTGGACGGGCACGGCCTGGGACACCAACACCCTTGGACAGCTGCACCAGCGTGGCCACCGCGGCGGTCAACTTCGGCAACCCGAGGAAGTCGATGGTGCTGGCCGACATGGTGGCCAGCGCCGGTATCAGCTTCGCCAGCGGGCTGGGCACGCTCAGGCTGGCGGCGCCGACCAGCGGCCACTCGGGCACGGTGGATGTGGCGCTCAGCCTGGGCAGCAGCAGCACCGACGCGTCCTGCCTGCAGACCTGGACGCCGACCAAGGCGGCCACCGTGGCGGCCAACCTGGCCCACCTGCGCGGCGCCTGGTGCGGCACCACCTACGACAAGGACGCGGCGGCGCGGGCCAGTTTCGGGCTGCAACGGACGCAGGACAACCTGATCTACCGACGCGAGAATTTCTGACTCGCTTGCCTGGACGGCTGGCATACAAGATCAGAAATGCGCGATATATGCGGGGCCACACCGGCGATGGGCCTGGGCCTGCGCCGCCTAGCATGGACAGGCCCTCCCATGCCGACTCCCATGCCCGCTTGCTTGCCGATCCCCCCGCCGCCTCTGGCCTGCCAGCGGGTGAAAACATGAAGTTGCGCTGGCCCTGGCGCCGTGAAAAGAACCCCGATCGGCTGGTGGTGTGCAGCACCGCCGACCGCTGCGCCTACGCGCTGGCCGATCGCGCCGGGCGCCTGATTCGCTGCGGCTTGTTGCAGCGCCAGCCGGCGACGGCGCAAGGGCAGCCTGAAGAATCGCCGCAAGACTTCGCGCGCCGCCTGCGTGCGCTGGCCTTGCCGGGCGCTGACGCCTGGGCCGTGCTGTCGCTGGAGCAGGCCCAATTGGTGTCGGTGGACGCCCCCGCCGTGCGCCCTGAAGAGATGAAGGCTGCCGCACGCTGGCGCATCAAGGACCTGATCGAAGGCCGTCTGGACGAGATGACCATCGATGTGATGTTCGTCGGCGACGAGCAGCCGCGGCCCAACCGCCAGGTCTTCGCGGCCGCCGCACCGACCGAGGCCATCCTCGCCCTGCTCGACCGCACCCGGTCCGCGGGGCTGACCCTGGCTGTCATCGACATGGTCGAAACCGCGCAGCGCAACCTGCAGACCGCGCTGGCCGAAGCCGACAATCTGCGCCCGCGCGCCACCGCAGCCCTGGTGCAGTACGGCAGCCAGTGCCTGCTGACCATTTGCGCCGGCGGCGAGCTGTATTACGCGCGCCGCCTGGCATGGGACGACTTGCCGGCCCGCCGCGCACCGGCACCCGCCGCCGTGCCCGCGGCCCTGACCGTGGCGGCCGGGCTGGAGATGCAGGACTTCGTCGACTACGGTGACGAGGCCGCGCTGGGTAGCGCGCCCGGCGCCGAGGCGCCGCGCCTGGTGGTCGAGCTGCAGCGTTCTTTCGACGTCTGGGAGCGCTCCTGGCCCGACCTGCCGCTGGCCGCGCTGTGGGTGTCGGCCGGCGAGGCGTCGGCCGATCTGGCGGCCTTGCTGCAGACGGCCCTGGGGCAGCAGGTGCGCATGCTGAACACCGAACGCCTGTTTCCCGGCTTCCGCGCCGCCGCGGCCGACCCCAAAACGCGCGCCGCTGTGCTGCCCCTGCTCGGCGCGCTGCTGCGCAGCGTAACCCGGCGCGCCTGAAGGCCCGCCCAAAGGACACCGCGATGGCCCAACAGATCAACTTCTATACGCCCATCCTGCTGACGCCGAAGCGCTATTTCTCGGCCTTCGCGATGCTGCAGGCCTTGCTGGCGCTGGCGTTGGGCTTGGTCGCTTTCTCGATCTGGGCCGAGTGGTCGACGGCAAAGCTGCGCGGCGAAGGCGCCCAGGCCGCAAGGGCCTACCAGGCGGAGAAGCGGCGCCTGACCCAGGCGCTGGCGAGCCGGCCCGCCGCCAGGGACACCACGGCCCTGCAGCAGGAACTGGCCCAGGCGCGCAAGGCGCTGCAGGACCGGCAATGGATGCTGGACGAATGGGTCCCGTCAGCCGGCTCCGCTGGCGCCAGCCGGGCCGAACTGCTGCGCACCCTGGCGCAGACCCTGCCCGAGCCGGTGTGGCTGACCGAAGTCCGGCTCAGCGAAGGCCGCGTCGAGATCGCCGGCTTGACCCTGCAGCCCGAGGCGCTGCGCCCCTGGCTGGACCGCCTGGCGGCCCAGCCTTTATGGGCCGGGATGACCCTGAGCGCCGTCAAGGTCGAGCGTAGCGAGACGCCCGCTGGCGGCCCCGAGGCCTGGTCCTTCCGCGTGGTCAGCGGCCGCGCGGGCAGCGACCTCGGGGTGATGGCGCCATGAAGCGGCTGGTCCAGCCCTGGCAACGGCAGGCGCGGCGCGTCGATGCGCTGTCGCTGCGCGAACGCGTGTTCATGTTCGCGTCGGTGGCCGTGGCGCTGGTGGCCGCTGCCGACACGCTGGTGGTGTCGCCGCGCATGGCCGAGCAGAAGGCGATGACCCTGCAGATCCGCCAGAGCTCGACCGAGCTGCTGCTGCTGCAGAGCCGGCTGGTGGGCGATGCGGGCGACACGCCGTCGGCCAGGCTGTCCCGCGAACTGGGCCAGCTGGCCAGCCAGCAGCGCAGCCTGGACGAAGAGATCGCCCGCCGCACCGCGACGGGCGACGGCGCAACGCGCCTGTCCGACCTGCTGGAACGCGTGCTGCGCCGCCACGATCGCTTGACCCTGCTGCGCCTGGCCACTTCGGCCCCGGTGGCGATGCCGCCCGCCAGGTTGCCGCGCCAGGCCGTCGAGGTCGTCGTGCGCGGCAGCTATGTCGACCTGCTGGCCTATGTCGCCGAGACCGAGGCCGCACTGCCCGGATTGCGTTGGGGTGCTTTGACCGTCGCCAGCCACGGCGGCGCCACCGAGCTCGCTGCGCAGGTATTTTTGTTGGGAGCCCTGCGATGAACGGCTGGCCTTTGCCCTTGCCTCTGACCGTGGCCTGCATCGCCGCGGCTGTCGCTTTCGGCGTTGCCCTGCCGTCGACGGCCGCTGCGGCCGAGCTGCGCGACCCGATGCGCCCGCCTGCCGTCATGCGGGCCAGCCTGTCTGGCGGCGACGCCGGGTCGCCGCTGGCCGGGAAGAAGCCGACGCCGCGCGAGCTGGACCGCCTGGTGGCCATCCGCAACGACGAGGGCCGCGGCTGGCAGGCCCTGCTGGGCGAGCGCTGGCTGGCTGTGGGCGACCGCATCGACCGCTACACCGTCAGCGACATCGCTGCCAACACCGTGCAGCTGGCCGAGGGCCGCAACCGCCGCACGCTGACCCTGTTGCCCCCGCTGAAGCGCGGTGCGACCCCGGCTGTGGCTGAACCGGCCGGCGCCAGCCCTGGCGCAAGGCCCCTGCAACGTTCACGAGAGCCACCCACACCATGATCCGCCTGCCCCGCGCCACCGCTCTTTGCCCGCCGTCGTTACTGCTGGGCCTGCTGCTGGCGGGCTGTGCGTCGACGCCGCCGCGTGCGTCGTCGGCGATCCCCTTGCTGCCTGACCTGAAGGCCGCCCTGGAACCGACGCCTGCGCTGCCGCGGCCGGCCCCGGCCGTGCTGCCCCCGGTCGCTCGGGCTCCAGCCCCGCTGCCGGCTGGCGCCAGCGCCGGCGACGACCCGATCCTGGCCGCGTCGCTGCGCACCGAGCGGCGCTTTTCGGTGGTCTTGAGCAACGCCACCCCTGAAATCCTGTTCATGGCCCTGCTGGCCGAAACGCCACTGTCGGTGGCGGTGGACCCGGCCTTCAAGGGACCGATCAGCATTGCGCTGAAGGATGTGACGCTGCGCGAGGCGCTGGACCTGCTGCGCGAGCTGCACGGCCTGGACTACAAGGTCATCGGGCGCCACATCCTGGTGGCGCCAGCCCAGTTGCAGACCCGCATTCTGACCGTCGATTACCCGTCGTTCATCCGCACCGGGCGCAGCGACCTGGGCGTGATCAGCGGCTCCATCACCGGCAACTATGGCGGCAGCAGCGGCGGCGGGACCCCCAACGGCGGCAACGGTCAGATCGGACAGAACGGTCAGAACGGCAGCAACCCGGCCACCGGCGGCACCATGCCGACCGGTTCCACCGAGTCCAGCCACGTCAGCACCACCCAGCGCAACGACCTGTGGGCCGAGATCACCTCCACCCTCAAGCTGCTGGTCGGCGACGAGGACGGGCGCAGCGTGATCGTCTCGCCGCAGACCGGCAACATCGTGTTGCGCGCGCTGCCGCGCGAAATCCGCGCTGTGCAGGACTACCTGGAAGCGACCCGCATCTCGGTGCAGCGGCAGGTGATGCTGGAAGCCAAGGTGGTGGAGGTGCAGCTGCGCGACAGCGAGCGCACCGGCATCAACTGGGCGGCCTTCAAGCTGGGCCTGAGCACGCGCGCCACGGCCGGCGTCATTTCGCCGGGCGGCTCGCTGTCCCCCACTGGCAGCATCGGCGACGGTCTGCTCACCGTCACGCCGGGCGCGGCGATCCAGTCGGCGGCCACGGCGGCCGGCGCCCTGCTGGGCCTGGCCTTCCAGACCAGCAACTTCGCCGTCGTGCTGGACTTCCTGGGCACCCAAGGCAACACCCAGGTGCTGTCGAGCCCGCGCATCGCCACGATGAACAACCAGAAGGCGGTGCTCAAGGTCGGTACCGACGACTACTTCGTCACCAACATCTCGACCACCACCACCGCGGTCGGCAACAGCACCGTGACCACGCCCAACATCAGCGTGCAGCCCTTCTTTTCGGGCATTTCGCTGGACGTCACGCCCAACATCGACGCCCAGGGCTACATCACGCTGCACATCCACCCGGCTGTCAGCAGCGTCACCGAGCGCACCAAGGTGCTCAACCTGGACAGCCAGAGTTACACCCTGCCGCTGGCCAGCAGCGACATCAATGAGACCGACGCCGTGGTGCGTGCCCGCGACGGCAACATCATCGCCATCGGCGGCCTGATGCGGCAGACCTCGATGGTGAGCGACTCGGGCGTGCCCGGCACCGAAGCCACCATCTGGCGCAGGCTGCTGGGCGGGCAGACCAACCGCCTGACCGAAAAGCGCGAACTGGTGATCCTGCTCAAGCCCACGCTGGTCGACCCCAGTGCCGAAGATGCCGACGTGCGCCGCGACGCGCTGCAGCGCCTGCTGGACTGGACCGAGACCCAGGCCAGGCTGCCGGCTGCCGCGCTGGGCGCGGCGCCGCCAGCGCCCCTGGCCCGGGCGCCCGAGAGCGCAGGCCGCGGTCCCGGTGCCTAGTCGCCGTTGACGGCGGCGCCGGCCGGCGTCAGCCCCGCGTGGTCGCCGTCGGGCCGCCGATAGGGGTCGACGTGGGTCATCAGGTTCAGCACCCGGTGGCGCTGCAGCACCCGCTGCTGGGCCGCCACGGCGATGTCGTGGCCGGCTTCGACGGTGATCAGCGCGTCGACCTCGATGTGCGCATCGACGACGATCATGTCGCCCATCTTGCGCGTGCGCACGTCGTGGACATTGCGCACGCCCGGCGTCTCGCCCAGCGTCAGGCGGATGGCCGCCACCTCGGCCTCGTCCACGGCCCGGTCCATCAGGTCGTGCAGCGCGTCCCAGCCGAAGCCCCAGCCCATCTTGGCGACCATGAAACCGACGATCAGCGCGGCGATCGGGTCCAGGATGGGGTAGCCGGCCAGGTTGCCGGCGATGCCCAGGCCGACCACCAGCGACGACGCCGCGTCCGAGCGCGCGTGCCAGGCATTGGCCACCAGCAGGCTGGACTTCACCCGTTTGGCCACCGCCAGCATGTAGCGGAACAGCGCCTCCTTGGCCAGCAGCGCGCCGCCCGCCACCCACAGCGCCATCGCATGCACCTGGGGCACGCTGTCCGGCGTTTCCAGCTTGTGGAAAGCCGCAGCCAGCATGCTCACGCCCACGGCCAGCAGGATCACACCCAGCACCAGCGAAGCCGCGGTCTCGAAGCGTTGGTGGCCATAGGGATGCTCCTCGTCGGCGTCCTTGGCCGCGTGGTGGCCGGCGAAGAGGACCACGAAATCGGCCACCAGGTCGGACAGCGAATGGATGCCGTCGGCGATCAGACCCTGGGATTTCGCCAGCACGCCCACCGTGATCTGGGTCGCGCTGAGCGCCACGTTCACGCCCACGCTGACCCAGGTGCTGCGTGTCGCTGCGGCCGAGCGTTCGCCCGGCGTGTGCGTGGCGTGTTCGGGGTCGTCTTGCGGGATGTCGAGGGGCATGGCGTTCGGCGCTGGTTGCAGTCGGGAAGTCCGCGGCTTGGTCCGGCTGTCTGAAGCCGGGCTGATGGCCGTGTGGATGGCCGGGTGGCTGCCCTAAGAATGCCCTAAGACGGCGCCGTCACCATGACAACACACCGGAGTCGTCATGCATCAATTTTCCCGATTTCTACTGCTGCCCCTGCTGTGCGGCCTGAGCGCCGCGCCGCTGACCCCGCCCGCGCAGGCGGCCACTGGGGCCACAGCGGCCGAGCAGGCCGGAGCCTACACGGCGCTGGCCGGCAGCGCGGCGCAGCCCGCCCGCGGCCAGGCCTTGTTCACCCAGCAGCAGGGCCGCGAGTGGTCCTGCTCGTCGTGCCACAGACCGCACCCGGTGCAGCCCGGGCAGCACGCGGCCACCGGCAAGGCCATCGCCGCGCTGGCGCCGGCGGCCAACCCACAGCGCTTCACCGATCCGGCCAAGACCGAAAAGTGGTTCCGCCGCAACTGCAACGACGTGCTCGGCCGCGAGTGCAGCGCCGCCGAGAAAGCCGACGTGCTGGGCTGGCTGCTGACGCTCAAGCCCTGAGCGCCCGCCGCTGCCGGCCACCATCCATCCACCTGGGAAAGCCCATGACATCAAAGTTGAAGACCTGCCCCGTGCGCCGCCTGGGCGCCGGCCTGCTGGCCCTGTGCCTGGGCCTGCCCGCGCTGGCCGACGGTGACCGCCGCGCGGCCACCACGCCGCTGCTGCCGCGCTACCAGACCGAATGCAGCGCCTGACAACTGGCCTACCCGCCCGGCTTGCTGCCGGCGGCCGCCTGGCAGCGGGTGCTGCAGCAGCTGCCGCGCCACCACGGCACCGACGCGTCGCTGGACGCGCCCACCGTGGCCACGCTGCAGACCTGGCTGGTCGCCAACGCGGCCAGCGGCCAGCGGGCCGCCGCCGGCCCCGGGCAGCCGCCCGAAGACCGCATCACCCGCAGCGCCTGGTTCGTCCGCGAACACGGCGAGATCGCCGCGGCCGTCTGGCAGCGGCCCAGCGTGAAGAGCCCATCCAACTGTGCCGCCTGCCACCGCGCGGCCGAACAAGGAGATTTCCGTGAACGCAACATCCGCATCCCCCGCTGAAGCCGGGGCCGCGCCCAGCGCCGCCCCAACTGCCAGCCCGGCCGCGGCCGGCCGCCCGGTGCTGATCTGGGACGCCGCCGTGCGTGTCTTCCACGCGCTGATGGTGCTGTGCTTTGCCGGCGCCTTCCTCAGCGCCGAAAGCGAACGCTGGCGGCTGCTGCATGTCACGCTGGGCTACACCATGGTCGGCTTGGTCGCTTTTCGCCTCGTCTGGGGCCTGGTCGGCCCGCGCACCGCGCGTTTCGCCAGCTTCGTGCGCGGGCCCTCGGCCGTGGCGCGCTACCTGGGCGCGCTGCTGCGCGGCCGGCCCGAGCACCACAGCGGCCACAACCCGGCCGGCGCCTGGGCCATCGTGGGCCTGCTGTCGTTGACGCTGCTGGTCGGCGCGTCGGGCTGGGCCTTGTTCAACCAGACCGCTGGCGAGTGGCTGGAAGCCGCCCACGAACTGGCCGCCAACACCCTGCTGGCCCTGGTGGGCGCGCACGTGGCGGGTGTCTTGCTGGCCAGCGTGCTGCACCGTGAAAACCTCGTCGGCGCGATGTTCAGCGGCCGCAAGGTGGCGCCGGCGCAGGACGCCCTGAAGAGTGCCTGGCGCAGGGTGGCGGCGCTGATGCTGGTGGCGGTGCTGGGCTACTGGTGGTGGCAGTGGCAGGCCGCGCCGCCGGCAGCGACCAGCGCCGAGCGCCCCGTTGCAGCCACCGGCTTGCGCCAGGCCGACCGCGACGACTAAGGCCGCCCCGGCAGCCTGAGAATCCCCGCCATGCGCATCCTGCTGGCTGAAGACGATCTGCTGCTCGGCGACGGCCTGCGCGCCGGCCTGCGCCAGCGCGGCTTCCTGGTCGACTGGGTGCGCGACGGCGAGGCTGCGCTGCGCGAGCTGTCGGCCCAGCCCTATGCCGCGGCGGTGCTCGACCTGGGCCTGCCGCTGAAAGACGGCCTGGCCGTGCTGGCCGAGGCGCGCCGCGCCGGCATCAGGCTGCCGGTGCTGGTGCTGACCGCCCGCGACGCGGTGCCCGACCGCATCCGCGGGCTGGACAGCGGCGCCGATGACTATGTGGTCAAGCCTGTCGACCTGGACGAACTGGCTGCCCGCCTGCGCGCCCTGGTGCGCCGCGCCCACGGCCAGCCGCAGGAAACCCTGGCCGCGCTGGACGTGGTGCTGGACCCGGCGGCGCGCACCGTGCTGCAGGCCGGCCTGGCGGTTCAACTGGCGGGCCGCGAGTTCGACCTGCTGCACGCGCTGCTGCTCAACGCCGGCCGCGTGCTGTCGCGCGAGCAGCTGGAACAGCACCTGTACAGCTGGGGCCAGGAGGTGGACAGCAACGCCGTGGAAGTGCATATCCACCACCTGCGGCGCAAGCTGGGCGCGGCGTTGATCGTGACGGTGCGCGGTGTCGGCTACACGCTGGCCCGCGAACAGCCGGCGGCCGCATGAGCCACGCGCGCCGCCCGCCTTCGCTGCAAGGCCGTCTGCTGGCCCTGGTGCTGGGCGGCGTGCTGGTGGTGTGGTTGGCGGCGGCGGCGACGACCTGGGTCGACGCCCGGCATGAACTCGACGAACTGCTGGACAGCCACCTGGCGCAGGCCGCCGCGCTGCTGGTGGTGCAGCAGCAGGGCGAGGCGGTGGAAGAAGCCCATGAGCTCGACGCGCCGCTGCTGCACCCTTACGCCCCGAAAGTCGCCTTCCAGGTCTTCCACGAAGGCCGGCTGAGCCTGCGCTCGGCCCAGGCGCCGGCCGCGCCGCTGTCGGGCCGCGGCGTCGACGCGCCCGACGGCTTCCGTACCGTCCAGCTCGACGGCGTGGCCTGGCGCGTCTTCGCCACCCGGGGCGCCGAGCGCGACGTGCGCGTCTTCGTCGGCGAGCGCATGGACACCCGCGACGCCATCCTGTGGGCCGTGCTGCGCTGCACGCTGGGGCCGCTGGCCCTGGCGCTGCCGCTGCTGGGCCTGGCGATGTGGTGGGCGGTGCGGCGCGGCCTGCTGCCGCTGCGCCGGCTGGGCCGCGCCCTGACCGAGCGCGCACCGCAGGCCCTGACGCCGCTGCAACTGCCTGGCGCTCCGGCCGAGATGCTGCCCATGCTGGACGCGCTGAATGCCTTGTTCGAGCGCATCGCGGTGCTGCTGGAGGCCGAGCGTCGCTTCACCGCCGATGCCGCCCACGAACTGCGCACCCCCATCGCGGCCATCCGCGCCCAGGCCCAGGTGGCGCTGGCCGAAGCCGCGCCGCGCCGCCACGCCCTGCAGGCCACGCTGGCCGGCTGCGACCGCGCCACGCGGCTGGTCGAACAGCTGCTGACGCTGGCGCGGCTGGAAAGCGGCGCTGCGCCGCTGCGCGGCGCGGTGGACCTGCGCGCGCTGGTGCGCCAGGGCGTGGCCGACATCGCCCCGGCGGCCTTGGCCAAGCGGCAGGACATCGAACTGCAGGCCGACACGCCGGCCAGCGTGCCGGGCGACGCCACGCTGCTGGCGGTGCTGCTGCGCAACCTGCTGGACAACGCCATCCGCTACAGCCCGCCGGGTGCCACGGTGCGCGTAGCCCTGACGGCTGGCCCGGCCGGCGCGGTTCGACTGAGCGTCGAAGACAGTGGGCCGGGCCTGGCGCCCGCCGAATTGCAGCGCCTGGGCGAGCGCTTCTTCCGCGTGCTGGGTCCGGGGGAAAGCGGCAGCGGCCTGGGTTGGTCCATCGTGCGCCGGGTGGCCGCCGCCCATGGCATCGCCCTGCGGGTGGCGCGCTCCGCGAAATGGGGCGGCTTGTCCGTGGTCGCCGACTGGCCCGCCGTCAACCCAGAGACCGTTGCGCCGGTGTCTGCTGCGGCCCAGGCCTGAGAGCGGCCGCTGGCGGTGGCGGCTGAGCGCTGTTCAGGCGGCGCGGCTCAGTAGACGCCGGCGTCGAAGCCCGCCGCCTGCAGGCGCTGCACCAGCTCGGCGACATGTGCCGGGTTGCGTGTCTGCACCACCAGTTCGACCTCGACGCTCTGCACCGACAGCGTCGAAAACGCGCGCTGGTGGTGCACCTCGTCGATGTTCGCGCCGGCCTCGGCCGCCAGCGCGGTGATGCGCGCCAGCACGCCGGGCGTGTCGCGCGCGGCGACGCGGATGCGTGCCAGCCGGCCGGCGCGCACCATGCCGCGTTCCAGGATGGCGGCCAGCAGCAGCGGGTCGATGTTGCCGCCGCACAGCACCAGGCCCACCGTCTTGCAGGCGTAGCGTGCCGGCTCTTTCAGCAGCGCGGCCAGGCCGGCGGCGCCGGCGCCTTCGACCAGCGTCTTCTCGATCTCCAGCAGCATCACGATGGCCTGCTCGATGTCGCCTTCATCGACCAGCACCAGGTCATCGACCAGGCTGCGGACGATCTCGCGCGTGATCAGCCCCGGCTCGCCGACGGCGATGCCTTCGGCGATGGTGCTGGCGCCTTGCGGGTGGGCCGTGCCCTTGATTTCGTTGACCATCGCCGGGAAGCGGGTGGTCTGCACGCCGATGATCTCCACGCCGGGCTTCAGCGCGCGCACCGCGGTGGCGATGCCGCTGATCAGGCCGCCGCCGCCCACGGCGATGACCAGCGTGTCCAGCGTCGGCTGGGCGCGCAGCATCTCGATGGCGATGGTGCCCTGGCCGGCGATGACCAGCGGGTCGTCGAAGGGGTGGATGAAGGTCAGGCCCTGCGCCGCCGCGATCTGCAGCGCGTGCACGCGGGCCTCGTCGAAGCTGTCGCCGTGCAGCACCACCTCGGCGCCGAAGCCGCGCGTGCGTTCGACCTTGACCATCGGTGTGGTCTGCGGCATCACGATGACCGCGCGCAGGCCCAGCCGCTGCGCGTGGTGGGCCACGCCCTGGGCGTGGTTGCCGGCCGATGCCGCGATCACGCCCCGTATCGGCTCATCCGCCGCCACCATCGCCGCCAGCTTGTTCAGCGCGCCGCGTTCCTTGAAGGAGGCGGTGAACTGCAGGTTCTCGAACTTCAGGAAGACCTGGCAACCGGTGATCTGCGACAGCGTCTTGCTTTCGACGCAGGGCGTGTCCAGCACCTGGCCGGCTAACCGGGCGGCGGCGGTCTGGATGTCGATGAGCGTGATGGGGGCTTGCATGGGCTTAGTGTCGCGCAAAGCACTTGCGCTCGACGGCGCTCGCGAACAAAATACCTACAAACCTGTACACACAAGCGGAGAGATCCATGTCAGCTGCGACCAGCCGCGTTTTCATGAACGGCAACAGCCAGGCCGTGCGGATTCCACAGGAATTCAGGCTCGAAGCCAGCCGGGTGCGCATCAACCGCAATGAAGACGGTGATCTGGTGATCCGCGCCATCCCCGCCGATCGCGGCGCGGCCTTGCTGCAAGCGCTGGCCGGCTTCGACGAGGCCTTGACCGAAGACCTGGTGCTGCGGCTGGAGGAAGACCGGCGGGAACCGGCCGCGGTTCAGGAGCGCGACGCGCTGTGAGGTACATGCTCGACACCAACACGCTGATCTACTTCATCAAGAACAAGCCGCCGGCCGTGGCCGCGCGCATCAATGCCTTGAACGAAGACGATGAGCTGTACATGTCCTTCGTGACCTATGCCGAACTGCTCAAAGGCGCTGAACGCAGCACGCGCAAGACCGAGGTGCTGCGCAAGCTGGCAGGGCTCATCCAGCAGATCGATGTTCACTACCCGGTCGGGCCTGCCGTATGCCGGCACTACGCCGAGCAAGCGACGCGGCTGAAGGCTGCGGGCACACCGATCGGGGCCAACGATCTGTGGATAGCCAGCCATGCCCTGGCCGAGGGTGCCACGCTGGTCACCAACGACACCGGCGAGTTCTCGCGCATCACCGGTCTGGTGATCGAGAACTGGGCGGTTCCGCTCGGGCCTTGACCCGCCGCGGCGCTGCGGGCCGTCAGGCAGTCCCGCCCACCGTCAACCCGTCGATGCGCAGCGTCGGCTGACCCACGCCCACCGGCACGCTCTGGCCTTCCTTGCCGCAGACGCCGACGCCGGTGTCCAGCGCCAGGTCGTTGCCGATCATCGACACGCGCTTCATCGCTTCCGGGCCGCTGCCGACGATGGTCGCGCCCTTCACCGGATAGAGGATCTTGCCGTTCTCGACCCAGTAGGCTTCGCTGGCGCTGAAGACGAACTTGCCGCTGGTGATGTCGACCTGGCCGCCGCCGAAATTGGTGGCATAGAGGCCGCGCTGGATGCTGGCGATGATCTCCTCGGGCTGCTGCTTTCCGGCCAGCATGTAGGTGTTGGTCATGCGCGGCATGGGCAGGCTGGCGTAGCTTTCGCGGCGGCCGTTGCCGGTGGGCTTGACGCCCATCAGGCGGGCGTTGAGGCTGTCCTGCATGTAGCCGCGCAGGATGCCGTCTTCGATCAGCACGTTCTTCTGCGTGGCCTGGCCTTCGTCGTCGACGTTGAGCGAACCGCGGCGGTCGGCGATGGTGCCGTCGTCCAGCACCGTCACGCCCTTGGCCGCCACGCGCTGGCCGATGCGGCCGGCGAAGGTGGAAGAACCCTTGCGGTTGAAATCGCCTTCCAGCCCGTGGCCCACGGCCTCGTGCAGCAGCACGCCGGGCCAGCCCGGGCCCAGCACCACGGTCATCACGCCGGCCGGTGCCGGGCGGCTGTCCAGGTTGGTCAGCGCGGCGTTCACGGCGTGCTGCACATAGCTTTCGATCATCGCGTCGGTGAAATAGCCCAGGCCGAAACGCCCGCCGCCGCCGCCGCTGCCGACCTCGCGGCGGCCATTCTGTTCGGCGATGACGGTGACGTTCAGCCGCACCATCGGCCGCACGTCGGCGGCGCGCGTGCCGTCGGCGCGGGCGATCAGCACCACGTCGTATTCGGCCGACAACCCAGCCATCACCTGCACCACGCGCGGGTCCTTGCTGCGCGCCAGCTTCTCGGTCTTTTCCAGCAGCGCCACCTTCTGCGTGCTGTCCAACGTGGCGATGGGGTCGGTGGGCGCGTACAGCGTGCGCATGCCGGCGATCTTCGGCTTGCGTTCCAGCTTCACGCGCTTGTTCTGGCCCGCCGCGGCGATGGTGCGCACGGTGCGCGCGGCGTCCAGCAGCGATTCGACGCTCAGGTCGTCGGAATAGGCGAAAGCCGTCTTCTCGCCGGCCACCGCGCGCACGCCCACGCCCTGGTCGATGCTGAAGCTGCCGCTCTTGACGATGCCTTCTTCCAGGCTCCAGCCTTCGTGGCGGGTGGTCTGGAAGTAGAGGTCGGCGTCGTCCACCCGGTGTTCGCGGATGGTGGCCAGGGCCTGCGACATCGAGGCTTCGGACAAGCCGAAGGGTTCGAGCATCAGCGACTGGGCGATGGCCAGGCGTTCGAGGGTGGGTTCGCGGGTGATCATCGAGGGTGCCTTTCAGGCCGGGTCCGGCAGGCGCCGATTGTAGGAGCCACCCCCTGGGCCATGGGCCACCAGGGCCGTGCACGCCGATGCGGCGGTACACGCTTCTTTACGCCCGCTTCACCCAGCCCGCGTGCGCCGCGGCGGGCTGCTTCGCGTTGTATAGCGGCAGGCCTGCACTGTTTGACAAGACGCCACCCCCCACGACTTCGATCACCCGGATCGGTCTGATTTTTTCAAAGGAACCGCCATGAATTTCCGCACCCTGTGTACCGCCGTCACCCTGGCCTTCGCCGCCGCTTCCAGCTTCGCACAGGCGCCGGCAGCCTCCGCCGCCATGCAGCGTGTCGATGCCCGCCAGGCCAACCAGGAAAAGCGCATTGAACAAGGCGTGGCCACTGGCGCGCTGACCCCGCGTGAAACGCGCAAGCTGGCGCATGAACAAAAGCATGTCGCGACCGCTGAAGCCCACGCCAAGGCCGACGGCAGCGTGACCTCGGCGGAGCGCAAGAAGCTGCATCACCTGCAGAGCGCGGCCAGCAAGGACATCGCCAGGCAAAAGCACGACGCGCAGACCACCACCACGGTGCCGGCTGCCGCGCTGACCAAGTAGGACGGAAGGCCGCTACCCTGGCGACGGAGGCCCGACCGCGCAAGCGGTGCGGGCTTCGTCATTTTTCGACCGGCTCGGCCAGCGCTTCGGTGTCGGCGGGCTCGGGCATTTCGGGCGGGCGCTGGTGCTCACGCCGCGCCACCCACAGCGTGGCCGCGCTGATCACCACGCCGCCGAGCAGCGTGGTCTGCGTCGGCACGTCGGCGAACATCAACCAGCCCAGCGCCGACGACCAGACCAGATCGAGGAACTTCACCGACTGGGTGGACGAGATGTCCGCCACGCTGAAAGAGCGTGTCAGGCAGTAGTGACTCGCGCTGCCCAGGAAGCCGCAGACCGCGAAACCCAGCCACTGCGCGGGGCTGGGGGCCTGCCACACCCACAGCGCCATCGGCAAGCTGAACAGCGTCACGCTGATGGCTTGCCAGGCGACGATGACACTGGCCTTCTCGGTGCGCGTGAGCACCTTGGTGATGAGGAAGGACGCCGCGAAGACGGGGGCCGAGGCCAGCATCACCAGGTGATAGTGCCCGCCCGTTCCCGAGATCTTCGGTCCGACCACCAGCACCACGCCGGCCAAGCCGATGGCCGTGGCCAGCCAGCGTTCCCAGCGCATCGGTTCTTTCAGGAACAGCCAGGCGCCGATCATGATGAACAGCGGCCCGGTGAAGCCGATGGCCGTGGTGTCGGCCAGCGGGATGTGCGTCAGCGCCACGAACCACAGCATCAGCCCCACGGTGTGCACCGCGCCGCGCGTGAACTGCCCGCCCAGGTTGTGGGGCCGGTAGGCCCGCCAGCCGGCGCGCGCCACCAGCGGCAGCATCACCACCACGCCGAAGAGGTAGCGCAGGAACTGCGTCTGCATGGGGTGCAGTTGCTGGGCCAGGCTGCGCATGGTGGCGTTCAGCACGCAGAACAGGGCGCCGCTGCCGGCGGCCCACATCAGGCCGCGCACGGTGGGCGACAAATGGGCCGTGCGGCGGTGCAGCCAGTCGAAGGCGGCGTTCACGCGACGCTCATGCGCCGTCGCCGCGCTGTTCGTCCAGCGCGCGCTGGTAGAGCGCATTGCGCGGCGCGCCGGTCAGCTCGGCGGCCAACGCCACGGCCTGTTTCAGCGGCAGCTCGCGCAGCAGCACACGCAGGGTGCGCAAGCTGGCTTCGGGCAGGGTCGACTCATCCACCGCCACGGCCGCCAGCGCGTGCAGCACCAGCACGAATTCACCCCGGCTGTGGTTGGCGTCGGCGGCCAGCCAGGCCGGCAGATCGGCGGCCGCCAGGGTGACGATGGACTCGAACTGCTTGGTCAGTTCACGGCAGACCGTGACCCGGCGTTCGGGCGCCGTGGCGCCCAGCGCGGCCAGCAATTCCGCGATGCGGTGCGGCGCCTCGAACACGACCTGCGCGCGGCGGTCGGCCAGCACGGCCAGCAGGGCGCTGCGCCGTTCGGCGCCCTTGGCCGGCAGAAAGCCGGTGAAGCAGAAGCCGCCGGCCTGGGTGTCGCCGGCTGCGCTCAGGGCGGCCAGCGCGCTGCTCGGGCCGGGCAGCGGCACGATGGTGTGGCCGGCCGCGGCCGCCAGTTGCACGACGACGGCGCCCGGGTCGCTGACGGCCGGCGTGCCGGCGTCGCTGATGCAGGCCACCGACTCGCCGCTGGCCAGCCGCGCCAGCACGGCCTGCGCGGCTGCGTGCTCGTTGTGCGCGTGCAGCGCCAGCAGGGGCTTGTGCAGACCCAGGTGGCCGAGCAGCTGCGCGCCGACCCGCGTGTCTTCGCAGGCCACCGCATCGACCCGGCCCAGAATGTGGATCGCGCGCAGCGTGATGTCGGCCAGGTTGCCGATGGGCGTGGCCACGACGTAGAGCGTGCCGGGCCGGTGCTGCTGGTGGCCGGCAGCCAGCGCCGCGGCGCGCTGCAACAAGGAGGGGTCTATGGTCACGAAGTTGGCAAAGGTGGCGGCAGGGTCAGTGGCCCAGGTCGTTGGCGGTGGCGACCCGGGCGGCAGGGCCACCACCAAGACCCGCGGTGATGCCGCCGAAGACCGTGCGCTGGCCTGGTTGCAGGCAAGGGGCCTGAAGCTGGTGCAGCGTAATTATCGGGTGGCCCTGGGGCCGTCGGCGCGCGGTGGCGAAATCGACCTGGTGATGCGCGAGGGCGACGGCACGCTGGTCTTCGTCGAGGTGCGCCGCCGCACCGGCACGGGCCACGGCGGCGCTGCGGCCAGCGTCACCCGCGCCAAGCAGCAGCGGCTGATCCGCGCCGCGCAGCATTACCTGCTGCGGCTGCCGGTGCTGCCGCCCTGCCGCTTCGACGTGCTGGCCATCGACGGTGACGGTATCGACTGGTTGCAAGCGGCGTTCCAGGCCAGCTGAAGATCGGCCGTCGCCGCCCGCCCCTGCCCTATGATCCCCTAACTATGCTCGAACAGCGCATCCAGCAACAGTTCTTCGACAGCGCTGACCTCAAGTACCAGGCCGCTGAGTTGCTCGCGCGCCCCATTGCCGATGCCAGCGCGGCCCTGCTGGCGGCCTTGACCAACGGTGGCAAGGTGATGGCCACGGGCGCCGGTGCCGGCGCCGCGCTGGCGCCCTATCTGGCCCGCCTGCTGGCTGGCCGCTTCGAGCGCGAACGCCCGCCGCTGGCGGCTTTGGCGATGGAGCCGGTGGACGCGGTGCTGCAGGTGCGCGCCCTCGGCCTGCCTGGCGACGTGCTGCTCTACATCGACGATGGTGAAGGCCACAGCAGCAAGGTGGTCTCGGCCGCCCAGGCCAAGGACATGACCATCGTGGTGCTGGCCGGCCGCGGCGCGCAGGTATTCGGCGAACTGCTGGCCGAAACCGATGTGCTGGTGGCGGTGCCCCACGAACGACCGGCCCGGGTGGCCGAATTGCACTTGCTGGTGCTGCACTGCCTGTGCGATGCGGTCGATTTCCAATTGATGGGGGACCAAGACCCGTGATGAATGCCCAGTTTCTCTTTCGCCGCCGTCCCGCGTCAGCCGCCGCGCTGCTCTGTGCCGCGCTGTCCGGCTGTGCGCTGCCCTTGGTGCCTTTGGTGGTCGGCGGCGGCATGGTCGGTGGCGGCCTGATCGCCACCGACCGCCGCACCACCGGCACCCAGATCGAAGACGAAAGCATCGAGCTGAAGGCCGCTGCCCGCGCGCGCGAGTTGGCCACGCTGGGTCGCATCAGCATGACCAGCTACAACCGGCTGGTGCTGATCACCGGCGAAGTGCCCGGAGAGCCCGAGAAAGCGGCCATCGAAAAGGCCGTGGCGCGCGTCGAGAACGTGCGGGGCGTGGTCAATGAACTGGCAGTGACCGACAACGCGACCATCCGCTCGCGCTCGTCCGACGCCGTGCTCATCGCCAAGGTCAAGGCGACCTTCGTCGACGCCAAGGACCTGCAAGCCAATGCCCTCAAGGTCGTCAGCGATCGCGGCATCGTCTACCTGATGGGCCGCGTCACCGAGCGCGAAGCCAGCCGCGCCGCCGACCTGGCGCGAGCCGTCAGTGGCGTCGAGAAAGTCGTCCGCGTGTTCGACATCCTGAGCGAAGACGAACTGGCCTCGCTGGGTCGGCCGGGCCCGGTGGTGACGGCGCCTGCATCGGCCGCCAGCGCTGCCGGCAAATAGGCCGCTGCCGGCCTAGTTCTTGAGCCGGCGGATCAGGCTCGAGGTGTCCCAGCGCTGGCCGCCCAGCGCCTGCACCTCGGCATAGAACTGGTCGACGAGGGCGGTGACCGGCAGTTGTGCGCCGTTGCGGCGTGCTTCTTCCAGCACCAGGCCCAGGTCCTTGCGCATCCAGTCCACGGCGAAGCCGAAGTCGAACTGGTCGGCGACCATGGTCTTGCCGCGGTTGTCCATCTGCCAGCTCTGGGCCGCGCCCTTGCCGATGACGTCCAACACCTGCGGCATGTCCAGCCCGGCGCGCTGGCCGAAGGCGATGGCCTCGGCCAGGCCTTGCACCAGGCCGGCGATGCAGACCTGATTGACCATCTTGGCCAGCTGCCCGGCGCCGGCTTCACCGACCCGGGTGACGGCCTTGGCGAAGCTCAGGGCCACCGGCTGCATGGCGTCGAAAGGTGCGGCGTCGCCGCCGCACATCACGGTCAGGGCGCCGTTGACGGCGCCGGCCTGGCCGCCGGACACCGGCGCATCGATGAAGTGCAGGCCGAGTTCTTGCGCTGCGGCGTGCAGTTCACGGGCGATGGCGGCCGATGCGGTGGTGTGGTCCACGAAGAGGGTGCCGGCTGCCATGCCGGCGAAGGCGCCGTTGGCTCCCAGCGTCACTGAACGCAGGTCGTCGTCGTTTCCGACGCAGGCGAAAACGAATTCGGCGCCGGCTGCCGCTTCACGCGGCGTGGCAGCGGTGCCGCCGCCGTACTCGGCCGCCCAGGCCGCCGCCTTGCTGGCGGTGCGGTTGTAGACGGTGACGGCGTGCCCGGCGCGCGCCAGGTGGCCGGCCATCGGGTGGCCCATCACGCCCAGGCCCAGGAAGGCGACGCGGCGGGGAGTTTGTGCTTCGTAGGTGCGTGTGCTCATCCTACGATGCTGCCACGATTTCCCCTAGCCAGGCCTTGCGCGGAACCGGCTTGGCCGGGCCGCTGCAAGAGCCTGCGGCGAGAACGCCGCAGGCGCTCGTAGGATGGAGGCTCCCTCTCACACCACCCGCATGTTCTCGGTGCCGGCGGACAGGTCGGCGCTGCGCGCGCGCTGGCTCTTCAGCTTGATCTGCAGCCGCAGGTCGTTCACCGAATCGGCATTGCGCAGCGCGTCCTCGTAAGTGATCAGCCGGGCCTCGAAGAGGTCGAAGAGGCTCTGGTCGAAGGTCTGCATGCCCTGTTCGCGGCCGGCCTTCATGCGTTCCTTGATCTCGGAAACCTCGCCCTTGAAGATCAGGTCGCTGATGGCCGGCGTGTTCAGCATGATCTCCACCGCCGGCACCCGGCCGCGGTTGTTCTCGCGCGGGATGAGGCGCTGGCTGACCAGCGCCTTGATGTTCAGCGACAGGTCCATCAGCAGCTGCTGGCGGCGTTCTTCGGGGAAGAAGTTGATGATGCGGTCGAGCGCCTGGTTGGCGCTGTTGGCGTGCAGCGTGGCCAGGCAGAGGTGGCCGGTTTCGGCAAAGGCCACGGCGTGTTCCATGGTCTCGCGGTCACGGATCTCGCCCATCAGGATGACATCGGGCGCCTGGCGCAGCGTGTTCTTCAGTGCGACTTCCCAGCTGTCGGTGTCGATGCCCAGTTCACGCTGGGTGACGATGCAGTTCTTGTGCGGGTGGACGAATTCCACCGGGTCTTCGACGGTGATGATGTGGCCGTAGCTGTTCTCGTTGCGGTGGTCGACGATGGCCGCCAGCGAGGTGCTCTTGCCCGAGCCCGTGGCGCCGACGAAGATGACCAGCCCGCGCTTGGACATCGCCAGCTCCTTCAGCTGGGCCGGCAGGCCCATGCCGTCGATGGTCGGCAGCGTGGCGGGGATGGTCCGGAACACCAGGCCGGCGTGGCCCTGCTGCACGAAGGCGTTCACGCGGAACCGTCCGACCCCCTGCGGGCTGATCGCGAAATTGCATTCCTTGGTGCGTTCGAACTCGGCACCCTGCTTGTCGTTCATCACGGCGCGCGCCAGCGCCATCGTGTGCTGGCCGGTCAGCGGCTGCGGGCTGACCTTGGTGACCTTGCCATCGACCTTGATGGCCGGCGGGAAGTCGGCGGTCAGGAACATGTCCGAGCCGTTGCGGCTGATCATCAGCCGCAGCAGGTCATTGACGAACTTGGATGCCTGATCACGTTCCATGTCGTCTACCCGGGGAAGTTATCGGGGATTTTGGCCTTGGAGCGCGCTTCTGCGGGGGAAATCAGGTTGCGCCGCACCAGCTCCGTCAGGTTCTGGTCCAGCGTCTGCATGCCCAGGCTCTGGCCGGTCTGGATGCTGGAATACATCTGCGCGATCTTGTTCTCGCGGATCAGGTTCTTGATGGCCGAGGTCGCGATCATGATCTCGTGGCTGGCGACGCGGCCGCTGCCGTCCTTCAGCTTGCACAGGGTCTGCGAGATCACCGCCACCAGCGACTCGCTCAGCATCGAGCGCACCATTTCCTTTTCGGCCGCCGGAAAGACGTCGACCACGCGGTCGATGGTCTTGGCCGCGCTGCTGGTGTGCAGGGTGCCGAAGACGAGGTGGCCGGTTTCCGCCGCGGTCAAGGCCAGGCGGATGGTTTCCAGGTCGCGCATCTCACCGACCAGGATGGCGTCCGGGTCTTCACGCAGCGCACTGCGCAGGGCGTTGGCGAAGCTCATGGTGTGCGGGCCGACTTCCCGCTGATTCACCAGACATTTCTTGCTTTCGTGGACGAATTCGATGGGGTCTTCCACGGTCAGCACGTGGCCGTACTCGTTTTCGTTGAGGTGGTTGACCATCGCCGCCAGGGTGGTGCTCTTGCCCGAGCCGGTCGGGCCCGTGCACAGCACCAGGCCGCGCGGCCGCAGCGCCAGATCGGCGAAGACCTTGGGCGTGCCGAGCTGCTCCAGCGTCAAGATCTTGCTGGGGATGGTGCGGAACACGGCGCCGGCGCCGCGGTTCTGGTTGAAGGCATTCACCCGAAAGCGCGCCAGGCCCTGGATCTCGAAGGAGAAATCGCACTCCAGCGTGTCTTCGTAGTGCTTGCGCTGGGCGTCGTTCATGATGTCGTAGACCATGCTGTGGACCATCTTGTGGTCCAGCGCCTCGACGTTGATGCGCCGCACGTCGCCATGCACGCGGATCATCGGCGGCAGCCCCGCCGAGAGGTGCAGGTCCGAGGCCTTGTTCTTGACCGAGAAGGCCAGCAGCTGGGTGATGTCCATGGGGCTTTCGGTTCGCCAGCAAAATGCTGCGATGATTATCGGCAGCATCGAAGCGAACCTGCAACTCGTCCACCAGCGCATGACCGCTGCCGCCGTGGAGTCCGGCCGCCCTGCCGGCAGCGTGCAGCTGCTGGCGGTGAGCAAGACCTTCGGCGCCGACGCCGTGCGGGCGGCCTTTGCCGCCGGCGAGCGCCGCTTCGGCGAGAACTATGTGCAGGAAGCGCTGGCCAAGATCACCGCGCTGGCCGATCTGCGCAGCCAGATCGAATGGCATTTGATCGGCCCCCTGCAAAGCAACAAGACGCGCGACGTGGCGGCGGCCTTCGACTGGGTGCACGGCGTCGACCGGCTGAAAATCGCCCAGCGCCTGTCCGAACAACGCCCGCCCCAACTGCCGCCGCTGCAGCTGTGCCTGCAGGTGAACATCAGCGGCGAGGCCAGCAAGAGCGGTCTGCTGCCGGCCGAGGTGGCCGCCGTGGCCGCGGCCGTCTGCCAGCTGCCCCGCGTGGTGCTGCGCGGTCTGATGGCCATCCCCGAGCCCCTGGCCGACCCGGCCGCCCAGCGCCGGCCGCACCGCGCCCTGCGCGAACTGCTGGCGGCACTGAATGCCGGCGGCCTGGCCCTGGACACCCTGTCGATGGGCATGAGCGCCGACCTGGAAGCGGCCGTGGCCGAAGGCGCGACCCTGGTCCGTGTCGGCAGCGCCATCTTTGGTGGGCGCTGAGCCCGCTGGTTCGGCGGTGGGCTTCGAGGACAAGCCGCGGATTTCCGCCACCCTCACGGTCGGGCACCGCCTAAGCTGCGTACGTCGCCGGCATCACCGCTGTTGGACCTGGAGCCCCGCATGACCGCAGACCGCTTGCCCTTCCCTTACCGCGACGAGGCCACCGCGGTGGCCGAAGCGCTCGCCGCGCTGCAGGGCCGGCTGGACTGGGCCGCCGTGCTGGCCACCGCGCGGCCCTGGGTGCAGGCGGTGCGCGCGCAGCCGGCACCCTTCTGGGCGATGGAGTCGCTGCTGCGCGAATACCCCATCAGCAGCGCCGAAGGCTTGGCCCTGATGCGGCTGGCCGAAGCGCTGCTGCGCGTGCCGGACGTCGAAACGGCCATCGCGCTGACCGCCGACCAGCTCGGCCGTGGTGACTTCGACGGCAGCGGCGTCGAAGGCAGCCCGCACAAGCTGCTGGCGCCCTTGTCGGCCAGTGCCATCTCGCTGTCGAAAAAGTTGCTGCCCGACAGCGACAGCGACAACCCACCCGGCCTGCTGCAGCGCCTGGGTTCGCGCACCGTGGTCGCGGCCACAGTGCGCGCCATCCAGCTGCTGGGCCGGCAGTTCGTGCTGGGCCGCACCATCCAGGCAGCGATGGGCGAGGCCGATGCGGCGCGCCGGGCGCACCAGCCCCTGCGCTACAGCTACGACATGCTGGGCGAAGGCGCACGCACCGAGCGCGACGCCGAGCGCTACCTGGCCAGCTACCGCAACGCCATCAGGGCCATCGCCGCAGGCCGGACCGGCGCGACGCCGATGGCGTCGGACGGCATCTCGATCAAGTTGAGCGCCTTGTTCAGCCGCTACGAAGACGCCCAGCGCGAGCGCGTTTTCAAGGAACTGCTGCCGCGCCTGCTGGCCCTGGTCGACCAGGCGGCGCAGGCCCAGCTCAACCTCACCGTCGACGCCGAGGAAAGCGACAGGCTGGAACTGTCGCTGGACCTGTTCGAGGCCGTGGCCCGCCACATCGCCGCACGCTGGCCGCAGTGGGCCGGCTTCGGCCTGGCCGTGCAGGCCTACCAGACCCGCGCGCTGGCGGTGGTGGACGAAGTCGCCCGCATCGCCCGCGCCCACGGCCTGCGCTTCATGGTCAGGCTGGTGAAGGGCGCCTACTGGGACGGCGAGATCAAGCGCGCGCAGGAAGGCGGCCTGCCCGGCTACCCGGTCTACACCCACAAGCACCACACCGATATCGCCTACCTGGCCTGCGCCGAGCGCCTGATCCACCACCACGCCGTCATCTACCCGCAGTTCGCCACGCACAACGCCGGCACCATCGCGGCCATCCTGCAGATGGCCCGCGCGGTGCGTGCCGACTTTGAAATGCAGCGCCTGCACGGCATGGGCGAAGGCGTGTACCGCGAAGTCTTGAAAGACGGCAGCGTGCCCTGCCGCGTGTACGCCCCCGTGGGCGAGCACCGCGACCTGCTGGCCTACCTGGTGCGCCGGCTGCTGGAAAACGGCGCCAACTCGTCGTTTGTGCACCGGCTGGCCGACGAGACGGTCAGTGCCGAGGTGCTGCTGGCCTCGCCGCTGGCGCTCAGCACCGAAGCGGCGTTTCCGCAGCCGGCCGCGCTCTACGGCGAAGCCCGCGCCAACTCCAGCGGTGCCGATCTGGCCTGCCTGGCGCTGCGCCTGCCGCTGGACAGCGCCGTGGCCGCCACCCGCCTGGAAGCCGTGGCGATGGCCGACAGCGCCGAAGTGGCCGCCACCATGACCCGTCTGCAGGCCGGCTTCGAGCCCTGGAACAACCGCCCCGTGGCCGAGCGTGCCGCCTTGCTGCGCCGCGCCGCCGACCTGCTGGACGCCCGCCTGCCCGAGTTCTGCGGCCTGCTGGTCAAGGAAGCGCACAAGACCCTGGGCGACTGCGTGGCCGAGGTGCGTGAGGCAGTGGACTTCTGCCGCTACTACGCCGATCAGGCCGAAGCACGCTTGCCCGATCAGGTGCTGCCCGGCCCGACCGGCGAAAGCAACCGCCTGCGCCTGCACGGCCGGGGCGTCTTCGTCTGCATCAGCCCGTGGAACTTCCCGCTGGCCATCTTCGCCGGGCAGGTCGTGGCCGCGCTGGTGGCCGGCAACACCGTGGCCGCCAAGCCGGCCGAGCAGACACCGGTGGTGGCCCGCCGCTTCGTGGCGCTGCTGCACGAAGCGGGTGTGCCGACTGAGGCCGTGGCCTGCCTGCACGGCCTGGGCGAGACCGTCGGCGCCGCTCTGGTGGCCGACGCGCGCACGGCCGGTGTCTGCTTCACCGGCAGCACGCCGGTGGCGCGGCTGATCAACCGCAGGCTGGCGGCCCAGGACGGGCCCATCGTGCCGCTGATCGCCGAGACCGGTGGCCTGAACGCGATGGTGGTGGACAGCACTGCGCTGCCCGAGCAGGTCATCGACGCCGTCGTGCAGAGCGCTTTTCGCAGCGCCGGCCAGCGTTGCAGCGCGCTGCGCCTGCTGTGCGTGCACGAAGGCATCGCCGACGGCGTCATCGAGATGTTGCGCGGCGCACTGGCCGAGCTGAACGTGGGCGACCCGGCCCTGCTGGCCACGGACGTGGGCCCGGTCATCGACGACGAGGCTTACACCGCCATCCGCGCCCACGTGCAGCACTTGCGCGGCTCGGCGACCTGGCTGGGCGAGGCGGTCGTGACTTCAAGCTTCCCGCGCCTGATCGCGCCCGTGGCCTTCGAGATCCAGCGCATCGCCGACCTCAAGGCCGAGATCTTCGGCCCGGTGCTGCACGTGGTGCGCTGGGGCGGTGACGTGATGGACGTGGTGCGCCAGATCAACGCCCTGGGCTATGGCCTGACGCTGGGCGTGCAGACCCGCATCGACAGCCGCGCCCAGCGCATCGCCGACGCGGCGCGGGTGGGCAATGTCTACGTCAACCGCAACATGATCGGCGCCGTGGTCGGCGTGCAGCCCTTCGGCGGTGAAGGGCTGAGCGGCACCGGCCCCAAGGCCGGCGGCCCGCACTACCTGTATCGCTTCTGCGCGGAACAGACGGTGACCATCAACACCGCAGCGGCCGGCGGCAACGCCGAATTGCTCGCCGGGCTGGCCTGAAGGCCAGCCCTAGTTCAGGTACATCCCGAGGTAGCGCCGGCCTTTGCTGACTTCGGCCGGGTCGGGGCAGACGTCGAACCAGGCGATCAACTGCAGCCTGGCCTTTTCGCGGTCGGGCTTGCCTTCGGCCTTGTCGCGCATCACGACGTCCAGCAGCTGTTCGAAAGCCGCGCCGAAGTCACCGGCCCAGGCCTGCAGCGCGGCCAGCTGGAAGCGGGCCTCGAAGTCCCGCGGGTTGGCCTGGATGCGCGCCGTCAGCGCCGCGGCATCGCCCGGCGGCTGGTTCGCGGCCAGCTCGATGCGTCCGCGCAGCGCCGCATGGCGCGGGCCGGCGTCGGCCGGCAGCGTGTCCAGCAGTCCGCGCGCCTGGTCGAGGGCGCCCAGCGCGATCAGGTGCTCGGCCATGTCGAGGTTGGCCTTGGGGTGCTCGGGCTCCATCGCCAGGGCCTGGCTGAGCAGGTCCAGCGCGGTTTCGTGGTCGGCCGCCTGAGCCGCCTGCTCGCGCAGCGCGTCCACGGTCAGGCCTTCGACGGCGTCGGGCGCATCGGCGGGCAGGTGCTTGTCCAGAAAGGCGCGGATCTGGCCTTCCGGCAGTGCACCGGTGAACTGGTCGACCGGTCGGCCGCCGATGAACAGCACCACCAGCGGGATGCTGCGGATGCGCAGCGCGGCGCTGATCTGCGGTGCTTCGTCGGTGTTGAGCTTGGCCAGCAGAAAACGGCCACCATAGGCCTGCACCAGCTTTTCCAGCACCGGCCCCAGCGACTTGCAGGGCCCGCACCAGGGCGCCCAGCAGTCGAGCAGCACCGGCACCTGCATCGACGGTTCCAGGACGGCGGCTTCGAAGTCGGCTTCGCTGACGTCGAAACTGAGGGCGGGTTCTGCAGGCTGCTGTTGCATGTTCATGGTTCGCTTCGAGAATGAAAAATGCCCCGCTGGGCGGGGCATTGTGGCTGGGCGCGTGCGCCCGGGCTATCAGCGTTCGCGGCGCGGGATGCCGGTGGCGATGCTGTTGCCCGTCACGGGGTCGGTGTTGCCTGACAGCATGAACACCGTGTAGACGCCCTGACCGATCAGGTTGAAGGGTGTCGTGCTGGTGGTCGTGTACAGCGGGGCTGAGGCCGTGGCCGACGTCACCTGCAGTTGCACCGAAGGGTTCGAGTTCACCGTGGCATAGCTTGAACCCGAACCGGCGATGACGTTGGAGGCCACCGCCAGGTAATCGACCGACAGCGTCAGCGGGTCGGAACCGAAGATGCCGTTGACCAGGCGCATCTTGGCGCGGGTCGTGGTACTGGGCAGGCGGTTGTCGTCGGTCAGCACCAGCAGCTGGCCGTTGGCGGCCGTGCCGTAGGACACC
The DNA here is from genome assembly GCA_040400915.1 of Rubrivivax sp. Lineage (GTDB taxonomy): Bacteria > Pseudomonadota > Gammaproteobacteria > Burkholderiales > Burkholderiaceae_C > Rubrivivax. The sequence goes on along the minus strand of JBBAPI010000002.1, from coordinate 104,026 downwards.
AGGGTGTAGTCGGCGCCGGCGGCGAAGGTGCGCGACCCGGTGCTGTAAGGGTTGCCGTTGATGCGCAGGGTCAGCGTGTCCGTACCGGCGTTCACCAGTGCGTAAGGTCCGACCGACGGCGAGCGCAGGCTGCCGACCAGGGTGGTGATGCCGTAGCTGGCAGACACGTTGCCGGCGTTGTCCACGCTGGCCACCATCCGCACGCGGGCCTTGGTGTTCTTCAGCGTCGTGACTGGCCCTTGCTGCTGGATCAGGGTGCCGTTGACGAGCACGCCGCCGCTGCCGGCCGTCATCACGATGGTGTTGAACTTGGCGGCGGTCAAGGTGATGGAGGGGACATCCAGGCGCAGGTCGTTGGGGTCGCCGGCTCCAGTGACGCGCAGCCGGTAGGTGCCGGCCGAGATCTCGCGGAAGCCGCTCAGGCTGCCCGAGGCCAGGGCGCCTTGCGTGGCAGCCGTCTCGCCCAGGTCGGCGGTGGCGGCGGTGATGTAGACGTCCAGCGCACCGGTGTCGGTGGTGGCGTTGAACATGCGCACGCGGGTGTTGCCGCTGGCGATGCCGGCGCTGTCCTCGTCCTCGGGCAGGGTCGACAGGCGCAGGGATGTCTGGCGGCCCCACACCACGGCGGTGTAGTGCGCGTCCTTGGCCAGCGAATACGAACCCGTCAACAGCGTTGCGCCGTCGCCGCCGGCCTTCACGTTCAGCGTGTAGGTGTTGGCCTCGAAGCTGGTCGAAGCGGTGACCGTGTCGGTGGCCACGGCGCTGAACTGCTTGGTGTCGCCGGTGTACAGGTCGATGGTGGGCAGATCGCTGGTGGCGTTCAGGGCCCGAACGCTGGTCTGGCCGCTGCTGCCACTGCCGCTGCTGCCGCAGGCAGCCACAAGCAGAGCGGAAACGACCGTGGCCAGCAGGGCCAGCCGGCGGGTGAGGAAAGCAGATGTCATCGAGGGTCCTTGGAGGGTGCCGGTTCAGGACGGGATTGCAACGCCAGTGTCGTCATGCACGGTTTCCGCCCGATTGAGGATTATGACCGGGCGTGACGGCTGCACAGCAGCGCATGCGTGACGCCGCAACAGGCGAACCGCGGGCGGGCTGCCATCGTCAGGGCATGTCGGTGTCATGACGCGTCATGTGCCGACACATGGGCATCGCGTCGTCTGGCGCCGTCGACCGCTACGCTCGCGGCATGGAGAACACCAAGCCCTACCACCTGTTCGTCGTCGAAGACGACCCCGCGATGCGCGACATGCTCAGCGCCTACTTGGAAAAGCAGGGCATGGCGGTGACCAGCATGCCCAGCGCCGAGGACCTGATGCGCCGCATCCACCGCCTGCGCCCCGACCTGGTGGTGCTGGACGTGTCGCTGCCCGGCGAGTCGGGTCTCAGCGCCTGCCAGCGCCTGCGCGCTGACGGCGACCGTGTGCCCATCATCCTGCTCACCGCCCGCACCGAAGAGATCGACCGCGTGCTGGGCCTGGAAATGGGCGCCGACGACTACCTGGGCAAGCCGTTCTCGGCGCGCGAGCTGCTGGCCCGCATCCGCGCCGTGCTGCGCCGCGTCAGCAGCACCCCGGGCGTGCCGATCGCCTTCGACCGCGACGTGCCCATCGGCCCCTACACCTTCGTGCCCGCCACGCGCAGCCTGCACAGCAGTGACGGCGTGACGCGGGTGCTCAGCACGGTGGAATACGCCATGCTGGCCGAACTGGTGACCAGCCCGAACGTGCCGATCTCGCGCGAACGCCTGCTGTCGGTGTCGCACGAACGCGGCGACGCGTTGCTGACGCGCACGGTGGACGTGGCGGTGATGCGCCTGCGCAAGATCGTCGAGCCCGACCCCGCCATGCCGCGCTACATCCAGACCGTGCGCGGCCACGGCTATATGTTCGTGCCGCAGGCAGCGGCCCCGACGCGAGCCGCCTGACGTGATCGGCTTCGGGCCGCGGCGGCCCTGGTCGCTGGTGCGGCGGCTGACCGGTGGCGTGGCCTTGATCGCCGTGTTTGCTTTCGGCGCCCAGGCCATCGTGCTGGGCTTGTGGCTGTCACCGGTGGCCGAAGACATGGCCGGCCTGGCCGCCGAGCAGGCGCTGGCCGCCCAGGCCGCGCTGGAGGCGGTGCCGCCCGAGCAGCGCAAGCAGCTGGCGGCCGGGCTGTCTTCCGGCCGGGTTCGGGTCACCGCCGACCCGCCGCCTGGCGCCCAGGCCCTGATGGACACGCCGGCCGCGCCGGGTGAGGGCGACATCACGCTGCAGCGCCGTTCGGGCGCGGTCATCGAAGCGCGCTTCCAGGGCCGGGTGGGCGAGACCTTCGCCGCCGTCTTCCGCCTGCCGGTCGACGACCAGGTGTGGTGGCTGGTGCGCGAGTACAGCGCGGCGCAGGGCGCGGTGTCGGGCACGCTGGCCGTCTGGCTGCTGATGCTGGCGCTGGCCACCGTGGGCGCGCTGCTGGTCTCGGTGCGCCTGATCGCGCGGCCGATCAGCCGGCTCGCCGACGCGATCACGCTGCAGACCTCGCAGCACCATGCGCAACTGGTGCCGCTGCCCGAGCGCCCCGAATCCAGCGTCGAACTGCAGTCGCTGGTGCGCGCCTTCAACGGGCTGGCCCATCAGGTCAGCACCGCCGCCCAGGCGCGACAGCAGCTGCTGGCCGGGGTCTCGCATGACCTGCGCACGCCGCTGGCCCGCTTGCGCCTGCGCGCCGAAACGCAGTGCGAGCCCGCCGTGGCCGAGGCGCTGACCGCCGACCTGCACGCGCTGGGCCGCATCGTCGACCAGTTCCTGGCCTATGTGCAGGGCGACGGTGGCGCGGCGCTGGGCGTGCCCGAGCCGCTGGACCGCACGGTGCGCGACGTGGTGCTGCGTTATGCGCCCAGTGGCCGTGCCGTCAGTGCCCACATCGAGCCTCTGGCGCTGGCCCTGCCCGATCTGGTGGTGCAAAGGCTGTTGACGAACCTGATCGACAACGCGCTGGCCTACGGCCAGGAACCGGTGGAAGTCACGCTGCGGGCGACGGCCGAAGGGGCCGAACTGCGGGTCATCGACCAGGGCGCGGGCATGTCGGCCGAAGACTTCGAACGGGCCCAACAGCCTTTCGTGCGGCTGACCCGTGCGCGCAGCGAACTGGGGCACTGCGGGCTGGGTCTGGCCATCGTGGCGCAGATGGCGCGGCAGCTCGGCGGGCAATTGCGGGCTCAGCGGCAGGCCGATGGCCGCTTCGCGATCGCCCTGACGCTGCCCAGGCGCTGAAGCGCCGGCCGCGCTGTGCGGGCATCACGCCGCGCAACCAGCCCCCGTCACGGGTAGAGCCCGCGCTCTTCGCGTGCTGTCAGGATGCGCTCGCAGGCCACCGCGAAGGTGGCGGTGCGCAGCGTGATCCGGTGCTGGTCGGCGGTGTCCCAGATGTGCTTGAGCGCGCCGGCCATGATCTTGTCCAGCCGCAGGTTGATCTCGTCTTCGCTCCAGAAGAAGCTGCTGAAGTCCTGCACCCATTCGAAGTAGCTGACCGTGACGCCGCCCGCGTTGCAGATCACGTCGGGCACCACCAGGATGCCGCGGTCGGCCAGGATGTCGTCGGCCGCCGGCACCGTCGGGCCGTTGGCGCCTTCCAGTATCAATCGGGCCTTGATGCGCTGGGCGCGGGCGGCGGTGATCTGGCCTTCCAGCGCGGCCGGAATCAGGATGTCGCAGGCCACGTCCCAGAAGGCCTCGCCGTCCATCGCCTCGGCACCGGGGAAGCCGCCGACACCGCCAGTGGCCTTGACGTGCGCGGTGATGTCGGCCAGGTCGAAACCGTTGTGATTGAAGATGGTGCCGGTGTGGTCCTGCGCGGCAACGATGTGGCCGCCGGCCTGCGCGAAGAGTTCGGCCGCCGACGAGCCCACGTTGCCGAAGCCCTGCACCGCCACCCGGGCGCCCTGCAGCTGGATGCCCAGGCGCCGCGCCGCTTCACGGCCGGTGACGAAGACGCCGCGCCCGGTGGCTTTCACGCGGCCCAGGCTGCCGCCCAGGTGGATGGGCTTGCCGGTGACCACGCCGGTGGCGGTGGTGCCGGTGTTCATCGAATAGGTGTCCATCATCCAGGCCATGATCTGGCCGTTGGTGTTCACGTCGGGCGCCGGGATGTCGCGCTGCGGGCCGATGATGATGCCGATCTCGCTGGTGTAGCGCCGCGTCATGCGTTCCAGTTCCTTGTGGCTGAGCTGCTTGGGGTCGACACGGATGCCGCCCTTGGCGCCGCCGTAGGGCAGGTTCACGGCGGCGCATTTCACGGTCATCCAGGCCGCGAGCGCCATCACCTCTTCCAGCGTCACGTCGGGGTGGAAGCGCACGCCGCCCTTGCCCGGGCCGCGGCTCAGGTTGTGTTGAACGCGATAGCCCTCGAAGTGGGCCACGTCGCCGTTGTCCAGCTCGATGGGCACGTCGACGATCAGCGCCCGCTTGGGGCGCTTGAGCGTCTCGACCCAGCGCGCCAGGTGGCCCAGGTAGGGCACCACGCGGTCGACCTGGCTGAGGTAGGTGCCCCAGGGGCTGTTGGCTGTGGGGTGGACGTAGGACAGGGGCGCGGGCTGGTGCGGGTTGGGCATGGTTTTCCTGGTGGGCAGCCGCCGGTTGCGGGTTTTGCGGGCCCGGCACTTCGTGGGTGACGGCGTCCCTGCGGCATAGCTCCGGACTCTAGGACGACCGTGGCCGCCTGTGTCACGGTCTGCCATGCCAGCTTTGCATGGCGGCTGAGCCCGCCCGTCATCGAAGGCGCTGGCTACACTGCCGCGCATGGCAAACAGCAGCGTGGCATTCATCGGTGGCGGCAACATGGCATCGGCCCTGATCGGCGGCCTGCTGCGAGCCGGCCGGGCGGCGCAGGACATCCTTGTCGTCGAACCTTCAGAAGCCCAGCGCGGCCGCCTGGCCGAGCAGTTCGGCGTGCAGGCGCAGGCCAGCGCCGACGCCCGCCTGGCCGTCGCCGGCCTGGTCGTCTGGGCGGTCAAGCCGCAGTTGTTTGCCGCCGCCGCAGCGCCTTGCGCACCCCACGTCGGCATGGCGCTGCAGGTCAGCGTGATGGCCGGTGTGCGCAGCGAGGCCGTGCTGCAGGCTAGCGGCAGCCCCCGCGTGGTGCGCACCATGCCCAACACGCCGGCCTTGATCGGCCAGGGCATCGCCGGCCTGTACGCGCGGCCCGCGGTGGGGGCGGCCGACCGCGCCGACGTCGAGGCGCTGTTCGCGCCCACCGGGCAGGTGATCTGGGTGCAGCGCGAAGCAGACCTGGACGCCGTCACCGCCCTGTCGGGCTCGGGCCCGGCCTACGTCTTCTTCTTCATCGAAGCGATGGTCCAGGCGGCCACGGAAATGGGGCTCAGCGCCGCGCAGGGGCGGCAACTGGCGCAGGCCACCTTCAGCGGCGCGGCGGCGCTGGCCGAGCAGTCGCCGCTCTCGCCCACGGCGCTGCGCGAACAGGTCACCAGCCCCGGTGGCACCACGCAGGCGGCCATCATGGCGCTGCAGGAGCAGGGCGTCGGCCCGGCTTTCGTGAAGGCGCTGCACGCAGCGCGGGCGCGCGCCGAGGCGCTTGGGCGCCTGTCCGGCTGAGACGGGCCGGGCGGGCCTGCCGGTTCAGCGCAGGGCCAGATCGGCGGCGGTGCCGGCAAACACCGCGCAGCCCATCCAGTGGTTGAGCCTGAAAGCCTTGAAGCAGCCGTCACGGCTGCGCTGGCGGATCAGTGTGTAGTGCCACACCGCCTGGCCGGCCGCGACGGCGATGCCTGCGCCGAACAGCCAGCCCAGGCCCAGCGAACGGCCCAGCCAGGCCCAGCTCAGGAGGTAGACGGCGTAGCAGGCCATCACGGCGGACACATCCCAGCGGCCCAGCGTGATGGCCGAGGTCTTCACGCCGATGCGCAGGTCGTCGTCGCGGTCGACCATCGCGTATTCGGTGTCGTAGGCCAGCACCCAGAAGAGGTTCGACAGCAGCAGCCACCAGGCCTGCGGCGGCACAGCCGCGCTCAGGGCCTGCCAGCCGAAGGCCGCACCGCCCAGCGCGGCCGCAAAGGCCATCGGGATGCCGAAGCTGAAGGCCACGCCCAGCACCGCCTGCGGCACCCCGAGAATGCGCTTGGCGTAGGGGTAGAGCAGCGTGACGGCCAGCGCGGGGAAGGACAGGGCGATGGCGCTGGGGTTGGTGCTGAGCACCAGCGCGAAGGCCAGCAGCGCGAGCACGGCGCCCAGGGCCAGGGCCTCGGGCCCGCTGATGGCGCCCCGCGTGACCGGCCGTTGCGCGGTGCGCTTGACGTGGCGGTCGAACTCGCGGTCGGCCACGTCGTTGGCGCAGCAACCGGCGCTGCGCATCAGGATCGTGCCCAGCGTGAATACGGCCAGCAGGTGCCAGCCCGGCCAGCCGTCGCCGGCGATCCACAGCGCGCTGAGCGTGGGCCACAGCAGCAGCAGCCAGCCGGCGGGGCGGTTCCAGCGGATCAGGTCGAGGTACAGCGCCAGGCGGCCGGGCACCAGCGGCGGCGGGGACGGGGAGGCTTGGGCCGACATGGCGCCGATTATCGGCAGTCGGCGCTCAGGTCTTCAGCAGGTTGCGCAGCGGCTTGCCCGCGCGGTCGCGATAGACGTCGAAGTCGGCATCGATGCTGAGGATGTGCTTGAGCTTCAGGCGCCCCGCCGCTTCGGCGATGGAGGCATCGGCCAGATCGAAGGGCAGGTCGGCGAACCGTTCGCTGAGCGTCAGCACTTCGGGCAGGGAACTGTCTACGGGCTGGTCCAGCGTGAGTCCGCCGCTTTGCGCCCAGCGCAGGAAGTCCAGCGCGGCTTCGTTGGCGACGCGCCGGGCGAGCAAGGCGCAGACCTCGGTCGCCACCGGCCAGGTGCTGATCAGCCTGGCGTGCGGATGCGCCTGCAGCCACTGCACCACGGGCAGGTGCCACCGGTCGGCACCGTTGAACAGGGCAATCAGCGGGCCGCTGTCCACCAGAACGCGCCCCACGGCCTCGTCCCTGGCGAGGTAGCGCGCCGCAGGTTCGGCGGCCGCAACGCAGCGGGCCACAGCGCGCCGTTCAGCCGCGTCCGGCTTGTTTGTCGGCCCAGACCTCAGCCAGGGCCTGCTTGCGCCCGCTGGCCAGATCAGCCCGGCCGAGGTAGCGGCCGAAGAGCTCAGCGCCCAGCCCGTAGGCTGTGGGCTGGGCGTCGGGCGTGTTGGCCAGCCAGGCCTGCAAGGCCTCGCGGATGATTTCGCTGGCCGGCCGCCCCAGCGCCGCGCTGCGCAGGCGCAAGCGCTGTTCCAGCAGCGCATCGAGCTTGACGGTCATGGTCATGTTGATCACCCGAGGTGTTCGTATTACGAGCCATAATACAAGCCTTGTCCTGTGCCGTCCAGACGTCCAGCCGTCCGCACCGGCACCAGCTAACTAGCCCTCAAGCTGCTTCTGGAACACCAGCCCGGCGTGCTCGCGCAGCGCGTGGAACTTGATCTTCGGCCAGTTTTCCTGCATCGCCCGCAGCTCACCGGCGAATTCGAGCAGCACCGTCGGCGCATTGACCGCGTCCAGCGCCACACGGTGGGCGTTGCCGTCGATGAAGCGCTGCAGTTCGCGCTCGTCGGCCGCCGCGCCCAGGCCGGTGTCGCAGGTCACCCAGCGCGCCACGTTGTAGCGGGCGGGGGAGATGCGCGCCTTGCAGCCGTACTCGTGCTCCAGGCGGTGGGCGACGACTTCGAACTGCAACTGGCCGACGGCGCCCAGCAGCAGCACGCTGCCGGCGACCGGTCGGAACACCTGGATCGCACCTTCCTCGCCCAACTGCGTCAGACCGGCGCGCAGCTGCTTGGTCTTCAGCGGGTCGGCCACTTCGACGCTGCGGAACATTTCCGGCGCGAAGAAGGGCAGGCCGGTGAACTGCAGGCTCTCGCCTTCGGTGATGGTGTCGCCCAGCTGCAGCACGCCGTGGTTGGGGATGCCGATGATGTCGCCGGCAAACGCCTCTTCCAGCAGCTCGCGGCGCTGGCTCATGAAGGTGACGACGGTGTTCGGCCGCAGTTCCTTGCCACTGCGCACCACCTTCAGCCGCATGCCGCGCTCGAAACGGCCGCTGGCCACGCGCAGAAAAGCGATGCGGTCGCGGTGGGCCGGGTCCATATTGGCCTGGATCTTGAAGACGACGCCGGTGAATTTGCCCTCGTCCGGGTGCACGATGCGCTGGATGGCGCTGCGGTCGCTGGGCGGCGGTGCCAGGTCGACCAGCGCGTCGAGCACCTCGCGCACGCCGAAGTTGTTGACGGCCGAGCCGAAGAACATCGGCGTCTGCTTGCCGGCCAGGAAGGCGGCCTTGTCGAAGGGCGGCGCGGCGTCGGTCAGCAGGTCGATCTCGCCTTCGGCCTGCCCGTACTGCATGCCGAAGCGTTCGGCGTAGGCCGGGTTGTGCAAGCCCAGCAGGATCTCGTCGGCAACTCCCGCGCGGTCTTCACCCGGGCTGAACACCCGCATCTGTTTTTCACGCAGGTCCATCACGCCGTGGAAGGCCTTGCCCATGCCCACCGGCCAGGTGAAGGGCACGACTTCCATGCCCAGTTCGCGCTCGATCTCGTCCATCAGTACCAGCGGGTCTTTCACCTCGCGGTCCATCTTGTTGACGAAGGTCAGGATGGGCGTGTTGCGGGCGCGGCAGACCTGCAGCAGGCGGCGCGTCTGCGGCTCCACGCCGTTGGCCGCGTCGATGACCATCAGCGCCGCGTCCACCGCGGTCAGCACGCGGTAGGTGTCTTCGGAAAAGTCCTGGTGGCCCGGCGTGTCCAGCAGGTTGATGACACAGTCGCGGTACTCCATCTGCATCACGCTGGAGGCCACCGAGATGCCGCGCTGCTTCTCGATTTCCATCCAGTCGCTGGTGGCGTGGCGGGTGGCCTTGCGCGCCTTCACGCTGCCGGCGATCTGGATCGCGCCCGAGAACAGCAGCAGCTTCTCCGTCAGCGTGGTCTTGCCGGCGTCGGGGTGGGAAATGATGGCGAAGGTGCGCCGGCGGCGCACCTGGTTGGCAAGATCGGCAGACATGGCAGCAGCCGCAGCGCGCGGTGGCATCTGCGGCAGGGGTGTGCAGGGGAAGGAGCGGATTATCGCGGCGTCGCGCCAGCGGGCTGGGCGCCGCTATGGTGAATCGGTGTTGCCCGAGTCGCTGAACCTGCCCCCTCCCATCGTCCCGGTCACGGATCTGCCGCAACGCCTGCGCCTGGAAACGCGCGACCTGCACCTGCTGAGCGAGCGCAGCGGCGTGATGGCCGAGCTGCTGGACGGGCGGCTGACACGCGGTGGCTACCTCGCCCTGCTGCGCAATCTGCACGCCATCTACGTGGCGCTGGAGGCAGGGCTGGCGCGCCATCCTGACGAGCCGGCGCTCGTGGCCCTGGCCGCTGCCCCCTTGCACCGGGCCTCGGCCCTGGCTGCCGACCTGGTGGCGCTCGGCGGGACTGACGGCGGCCCGGACGTGCCCCTGGCGGCGAGCACCCAGGCCTATGCCCGGCGTCTGCAGGCGCTGGCCGACAGCGACCCGCTCTTGCTGGCGGCCCACGCCTACGTGCGCTACCTCGGCGACCTGCACGGCGGGCAGGCGCTCAAACGGCTGGTCGAGCGCAGCCTGCTGGCCGAGGGCGGGGCGCAGCACCGCGGTGCGACGCAGTTCTACGACTTCGGCAGTCCGGCGCAGGTGCTGGTCTTGCGCGAGGGCTTTCGCGCCGGCCTGGCCCGCATCGAGGTCAGCGCCGCTGCGGCCAACCGCCTGGTGGCCGAAGCGCGCCGGGCCTTCGAACTGCACATCGCGCTGTTCAACGAACTGGCGGCTGCCGCGCAGCCGGCGGTGTAGGCCGCTTCAGGCCGCTTCAGGCCGCTTCAGGCCGCTTCACGCCTCAGCCTGAAAAGCTGCGTATCTGCGCGTACAGCGCAGCCGCCCGCTGGGTCGAGACTTCCAGTTCTTCCAGCAGGCGCGGCACGGCCGGGCCGGCGCTGGCCTCGGCGATGTCCATGGCGGCCAGGCTGGCATTGCTGAGGATGGCGACGATGACCTCGTCGGTCTTGCGCGCCTGCGCGCCGGTGATGCGCAGCGAGGCTTCGAGTTGCTGCCGCGCCTGCGCCGTGCGGCGCACATCGCTCAGGTCGGTCAAGGCCACGATGTAGCCGAGCAGGGCGCCGTCACGCCCCGACACGCCTTCGACGCGCACGGCCACGGGCAGACTGCCGCTGTGCGCCCTGCGCAGCGTCCACTCGCCGAGCCAGGGCTGCATGCCCAGGCCGTCGAGCACGCCCAGCACAGCGCCCGTTTCATCGAACAGTTCGCCGATCGGCGTACCCGGCTGCGGTGCAGCGCCGCCGCGCAGCACGGCACAGGCTGGGTTGGCAAACAACAGAGCAGCTTGGGGGTTGACCACCAGCACGGGCTCGCGTGAAGCGCCCACCGTGGCACGGATGTCCTGCAACTGGCTCTCGGCAATCAAGAGCTGCACCGCGTGAACCTGGACGATGATGTCCACCAGCGCCACACCGATGGCGCGCGCCATCGCGCGCTCGGCCGGCGTCCAGGGCAGCGCGGTGCCGCGCACCAGTTCGGACCAGGCCTCGAAACTGCGCCTTGGCGACAGCCGCATCGGGTCTTCGCCTTCAGCCGCCTTGTGCGGGTCGCCGGCCCAGGTCACCGTGAGCAGCCGTTCCTTGCGGAACCACATCAGGTAGTCGGGCCGCGACGTCGACAGCTTCACCGCCATCACGCCACAGGCGGTGGAGGTCAAAGCGGCCAGGCTGGGCTCCTCCTTGCTGATGGCGTGACAAGCGTAAGGCGATTCAAAGGACTGGGCGTCGACCCAGCGCAACAGCGCGCGCAGCTCGGGCGTGGACGGCACCTCGCCGGTGGTCAGGATTTCATGGCCATGAAAGAGCGCGCTGCCGGTGGCTTCCAGGGGTTGCAACAGCGTTCGCGGATGGCGGAATAGGGCCAGGCGCCAGTCGCCTTCGGTGGCGGTGGCCTCGATCAGCCGCTGCTCCAGCCGGCGCACCATGAGCGCCACCTGGGCGTGGGCATGGTTCTCGATGGCGGCGATGCGGGTGGACGCCACCTCGGCCAGCAGGTCCACCGCCGAACGCAGCGACAGGCGCAGCCGGCGCGGGCTGTAGTGGTGGGCGGCGATCAGCCCCCACAGCTGGCCTTCGCGCACCAGCGACGCCACCAGCGTGCCGGTGACGCCCATGTTGCGCAGGTACTGCAGATGCAACAGCGACACGCTGCGCAACTGGCACAAGGTCATGTCCAGCGGTGCGCCGGTGTCGGGGCGCCATGCGGGCAACAGCGGCTGCGGTTCGTCGTCGACATCGGTCAGCACGCGCACGCGGTTGCGCAGGTAGAGCGCGCGGGCGCGCTGCGGGATGTCGCTGGCCGGGTAGTGGTAACCGCGCAGCGATGCCAGGCCCGGTGTGCGTGCCTCGGCGACGATCTTGCCGTGGCCATCGGCGTCGAAGCGGTAGACCATGACGCGGTCGTAGCCGGTCAGGTCGCGCAGCACCTGCACGATGCTGTCCTGCAACGTCTCCAGGCTGGCCGACGCCGTGAAGCGCTGCACGCCGGCGGCCAGCAGGCGCCTGAGCGCTTCGGGATCCAGCGTCAGCGCGGGCGTGCCGGCCGGCTCGGGGTCGACCGCCTCCAGCTCGACCACCACGCCGCCGCCCGGCGGCCTGTGCACGGCGCCTTCCAGCGTGCGCCGCGCGGCACCGTGGCCCACCCAGCACTGCAGCGGCAGGGGTTCGACGCCCAGGTTGGGCAGCAGCCGGGTCAACACCGTGGCCAGGTCGCCGCCCAGCACGCTGAGCGGCTGTTTCAGCAAGGCCTCGGCCGCTTGCCCGAGCACGGCCTGGGTGTTGACGCTGGCCTGGATCACCCGCAGGCCGGGCAGGCTCAGCAGCAGCAAGGCGCCCTGCGGCTGCACCGAGCCGGCGAGGTGGATGAGTTCCCGCTCGCAGTTGCTGAGGTCGGCTTTGCCGAAGGCCGGACTGTCCACCGTCAGGGCCGCTTGCGGGCGGCGGGCTGGTGGGCAGGCCGGGGCAGAGCCCCCCAGGCGGTGTCTTCAGGCGTCCGATTCAACATCCGGGAAAGTTAGCACAGCGCGTCGCGCCCAGACTGATCGTTTGTGCGCAGCCGCAGGGCCTTGCCGCCTGCCCGTCGCGCCCGCTCAGTCCGTCAGCCTTTGCACGCCGGGCAGCGCACAGGCGTAGATGCAGTTGCGCAGGGCGGCGATGGCCGCGTAGCGCGTGAAGGTGCGGCGCCAGGCCAGCACCACACGGCGCGTCGGCGCCGGTGCCGTGAAGGGGATGTAGCGGATGTGGGCCTGCTCTTCGGCCGGCACCGACAGCTGCGGCACCACCGTCACGCCCATGCCCGAGGCCACCATGTACTTGATGGTTTCCAGCGAACTGCCTTCGAAGCTGCGGCGGATGCCTTCGCGCCCCTCGACGGACGGGCTGGCGAAGCGCGCGTATTCGGGACACACCTCCAGTACGTGGTCGCGAAAGCAGTGCCCGGTGCCCAGCAGCAGCATGGGTTCCTGCTTGAGTTCTTCGGCGCTGATGTCCGGCCGCTGCGCCAGCGGGTGGCGGGCCGGCACGGCGGCCAGGAAGGGCTCGTCGTAGAGCGGCGCGATGGCCAGACCCGTGTCAGGGAAGGGCTCGGCCATGATGGCGCAGTCGAGCTCCCCCGTGCGCAGCATCTCGAGCAGCCGGGCCGTGAAGTTCTCCTGCAGGATCAGCGGCATCTGCGGCACGCGCTCGATGGCCAGCCTGACCAGATCGGGCAGCAGATAGGGCCCGATGGTGTAGATGATGCCCAGGCGCAGCGGCCCGGAGACCGGGTCCTTGCCGGTCTTGGCGATCTCGCGCAGGGCTTGCGCCTGTTCCAGCACCTGCTGCGCCTGGCGCACGATCTGCTCGCCCAGCGGCGTGACGCTGACCTCGCTGGCGCCCCGTTCGAACAACTTCACGTCGAGCTCGTCTTCGAGCTTCTTGATGGCCACGCTGAGCGTGGGTTGCGACACGAAGCAGGCCTCGGCAGCGCGGCCGAAATGCCGCTCGCGGGCCACGGCGACTAGGTACTTGAGTTCCGTCAGGGTCATGCCCGGATTATTCAGCGCCCGCGGCAAGTCGACCGGGCGCGTGGCTTATGCACGCTGTGCCCGGATACACGCTGCGGCGTCCCGCGTTCACGGGGGACGCCGCAGCGGTCCTTTGTAACGGATGGAAAGGGCATGCTCGGCGCTTCGCAGCCCGGGGGGCTGCCTGCCCTGAGGTTTTCTTGTGGATGCCCTGTTTTCTTCGCCCGCCACCGGCCGTTCCACTGTGCGTGGCGCGGGTGCGCTGGGCTACCGCCAATCGTCCTACGAACTGCAGGCGGGCCTCGAGGTGCGGTGCATCAGCCTGATGGCCTTGCCCGCCGAAGTGGTGACCGAACTGTTGCGCATGCGCAGCAGCTGGGGCGACGGCGTCGCCCCCACCGGGCCCGGCGCGCCAACCTGAGCCCGCTGCCGCTCGACCGTGCGGGCGATCAGGCCTTCAGGAAATCCGTCCGGCTGGCCAGCCAGCGCGCCGCGTGGGCGGCGGCGGCCTGCGGGTGCTGCTGCATCAGCCTGGGCGCCGCGGCGCGGGCCTGCTGCAGCAAGCCGCTGTCTTCGGCCAGGTCGGCAAAACGCAGCAGCGCGTCGCCGCTCTGGCGCGCGCCCATGAATTCGCCCGGGCCGCGGATGTCCAGATCGCGCCGCGCGATCTCGAAGCCGTCGTTGGTCTCGGCCATGGCCTGCAGCCGCGCCTTGCCGGTCGGTGACAGGGGACTGCTGTAGAGCAGCACGCAGACGCTGGCCACGACACCCCGGCCGACGCGCCCGCGCAACTGGTGCAGCTGGGCCAGGCCGAAGCGCTCGGCATGTTCGATGACCATCAGGCTGGCGTTGGGCACGTCCACCCCGACTTCGATGACGGTGGTGGCCACCAGCAGCTTCATCTCGCCGCCCGTGAACTGCGCCATCACGGCGGCCTTCTCGGCGCTGGTCATGCGGCCGTGCAGCAGGCCGACCAAAGCCCCGGGCAGCGCGGCGCTCAGCTCGGCATGGGTGGCGGTGGCGTTCTGCAGGTCGAGGTGTTCGCTTTCTTCGATGAGCGGACACACCCAGTAGACCTGCCGCCCGCGCTGCACCTCGTCGCGGATGCGCTCGATGACGCCCAGGCGCCGGCTGTCGGCGAACAGCTTGGTGACGATGGGCGTGCGGCCCGGCGGCAGTTCGTCGATGGTGCTGACGGCCAGGTCGGCGTAGTAGCTCATCGCCAGGGTGCGCGGTATGGGCGTGGCGCTCATCATCAGCAGGTGCGGTTCCAGTGCCTGCTGCTCCAGCTTCTGCCGCAAAGCCAAGCGCTGCGCCACGCCGAAGCGGTGCTGCTCGTCGACGATGGCCAGACCCAGCCGCGCGAAAGCCACGTCGCCCTGGATGACCGCGTGCGTGCCGACGACCAGCATCGCTGCGCCGCTGGCCACCTGTTCGACCATCGCGGTGCGCGCCTTGCCCTTGCGGCTGCCGGTCAGCCAGGCCACGGTCACGCCCAGCGGCTGCAGCCACTGGATGAGCTTGCGGAAATGCTGCTCGGCCAGGATCTCGGTGGGCGCCATCAGCGCGCACTGCCAGCCGGCGTCCATCGCCACCGCCGCCGCCAGGGCCGCCACCACGGTCTTGCCCGAGCCGACGTCGCCTTGCAGCAGGCGGTGCATCGGGATGGGCCGGGCGATGTCGGTTTCGACCTCGGCCACCACGCGCTGCTGCGCGCCCGTCAGCCTGAAAGGCAGCGCGGCCAGCAGCTTCACGGCCAGGCCGTCCGGCGCCGGTTGCAGCGACGGCGCGGCCAGCGTGGCGCGTTCGGCCTGGGCCTGCAGCTGCGAGATTTGCTGGGCCAGCAGTTCCTCGAACTTCAAGCGCTGCCAGGCCGGGTGGCTGTGGTCTTCCAGGCTCTCGACCGCCAGCTCGGCCCCCGGGTGATGCAGCAGCTGCAGCGCCCCGCGCAGCGGCGGCAGGCCCGCCGGCACCACACCGTCGGGCAGCAGTTCGTGCAAGGCCGCGCGCGCCAGGCCCGAGGCCACGGCCTTGCGCAGATAGGTTTGCGGCAGCTGCGCCGAGCTGGGGTAGACCGGCGTCAGCGCGCGCGGCAGCGGTGTGTCGGGCGTCACGGCGCGGAACTCGGGGTGCACCATCTCGCGGCCGAAGAAGCCGGCGCGCACCTCGCCGCGGGCCCGCACCCCTTGCCCGGCGGCCAGCGCCTTCTGCTGGGCCGGGTAGAAGTTCAGGAAGCGCAGCACCAGCTCGCCGCTGTCGTCGGCCAGGCGCACCACCAGCTGGCGGCGGCCGCGCACTTCGATGCGGCAGTCCAGCACCGTGCCCTGCACCTGGGCCGTCTGACCGTCGCGCAGGCCACCGATGGGCGCGATGCGCGTTTCGTCCACGTAGCGCATCGGCAGGTGCAAGGCCAGGTCGATGTCGCGCCTCAGCCCCAGTTTGTGCAGCGCCTTGGCCGGCCCCGACAGCTTCACGGCCGGCTGGGCCGCCGAGGCGGCTGGGGTGCGGGCTGCAGCGCCTGGGGCGACGGGTTCGGCGAGGGGCATGGAACAATTTTGACCTTGGCTGGCGCCCATCCGCCCGCAGCCTTACCCTGCACCCACCATGAACACGCCGACAGCACGCGCATACACCCTCGCCGACTTCGATTTCACGCTGCCGCCCGAGCTGATCGCTCAGCACCCGGCCGCCGAGCGCAGCGGCTCGCGCTTGCTCGACGGCAGCGCCAGCAGCCCGGTCGACCGCCGCTTCACCGACCTGCCCGGCCTGCTGCAGCCCGGTGACCTGCTGGTGTTCAACGACACGCAGGTCATCAAGGCGCGCCTGCTGGGCGAAAAGCCGACTGGCGGCTCGGTGGAAGGGCTGGTCGAACGCGTGTTGCCGGGCTTTGAGGTGCTGGCCCACCTGCGCGCCAGCAAGAGCCCGCGCGCCGGCACCCGCATCCGTTTCGCCGACGCCTTCGACGCCGAAGTGCTGGGCCGCGCCGGCCCCGAGGAATCGCTCTTCCACCTGCGCTTTCCGGCCGACCCGCTGCGCTTGCTGGAACGGCATGGCCATGTGCCGCTGCCGCCCTACATCACGCACGCCGACACCGCCGCCGACGTGGCGCGCTACCAGACCGTGTTCGCCGCCCGCCCCGGCGCGGTGGCCGCGCCGACGGCCTCGCTGCACTTCGACGGCGCGGTGCTGGCCGCCCTGGAAGCCCGCGGCGTGGGCCGCACGGCGGTGACCTTGCACGTCGGCGCCGGCACCTTCCAGCCGGTGCGAGCCGAGCGCATCGCCGAACACCGCATGCACAGCGAGTGGTTCGAGGTCAGCGCGCCCACCGTGGCCGCCATCGCCGCCACGCAGGCCGCCGGCGGCCGGGTGGTGGCGGCCGGCACGACCACGCTGCGGGCGTTGGAATCGGCGGCCCGCAGCGGCGCCCTGCAGGCCGGCTCGGGCGAAACCGACATCTTCATCACACCGGGTTTCGAGTTCAAGGTGGTCGACGCGCTGATCACCAACTTCCACCTGCCCAAGAGCACGCTGCTGATGCTGGTCAGCGCGCTGGCCGGGCACGACCACGTGCAGGCCCTGTACCGCCACGCGGTGGAGTCGCGCTACCGCTTCTTCAGCTATGGCGACGCGATGTTCCTGCGGCGCGCCGGCTGAAGGCGGGCGGCGACAATCCGCCGATGCTGAAATTCGACCTCCTGAAGACCGAAGGCCACGCCCGCCGTGGCCGCCTGACACTCAACCACGGCGTCGTCGAGACCCCCGTCTTCATGCCCGTGGGCACCTATGGCACCGTCAAGGGCGTGATGCCGCGCAGCCTGGAAGAAATGGGCGCCGAGATCATCCTGGGCAACACCTTTCACCTGTGGATGCGGCCCGGGCTGGACGTGGTCCGGCAGTTCGGCGGCCTGCACCGCTTCGAAGGCTGGCAGCGCCCGATGCTGACCGACAGCGGCGGCTTCCAGGTCTGGAGCCTGGGCGAGATGCGCAAGATCAGCGAAGAGGGCGTGCGCTTCGCGTCGCCGGTAAACGGCGACAAGCTCTTCCTGACGCCCGAAGTCAGCATGCAGATCCAGACCGTGCTGAACAGCGACATCGTGATGCAGTTCGACGAGTGCACACCCTACGAAGTCAAGGGCCACCTGACCACCGAGCGCGAGGCGCGGACGTCGATGGAACTCAGCCTGCGCTGGGCCCGGCGCAGCCAGGACGAATTCAGCCGGCTGGCCAACCCGAATGCGCTCTTCGGCATCGTGCAGGGCGGCATGTTCGAGGGTCTGCGCCAGGAATCGGTGGATGCGCTGGTCGAACTGGACTTCCCCGGCTACGCCGTCGGCGGCGTCAGCGTCGGCGAGCCCAAGGACGAGATGCTGCGCATCATGGCGCACACGCCGCACCGCCTGCCGGCGGCCAAGCCGCGCTACCTGATGGGCGTAGGCACGCCGGAAGACCTGGTCGAAGGCGTGGCCCAGGGTGTCGACCTGTTCGACTGCGTGATGCCCACCCGCAACGCGCGCAACGGCCATCTGTTCACGCGCTTCGGCGACCTGAAGATCCGCAACGCCAAGCACCGCAGCGACGAACGCCCGCTGGACACCACCTGCACCTGCCACACCTGCCAGGCTGTCACCCTGCCCGGCGGCCTGCTGAGTGGCGGCTTCAGCCGCGCCTACCTGCACCACCTGGACCGCTGCGGCGAGATGCTGGGCCCGATGCTGGCCAGCATCCACAACCTGCACTACTACGTGAACCTGATGCGCGAAGTGCGCCTGGCGCTGGATGAGGGCCGCTTCGAGGCCTTCCGCAGCCAGTTCAAGGCCGACCGCGCGCGCGGCATCGACTAGGCGCCGGGATGCGTTGGCTGCGGGCCATCTTCAGCTTCGGGGTGGCCCTGCTCATCCTCTTCGAAGAATGGGGCTGGGAGCCGCTGCAGGCCGGCATCGCCCGCCTGTTGCGCTGGCTGAGGCTGGATGGGCTGGAGCGGCGCATCGCTCGCCTGCCGCCCTATGTCGCTTTGGTGGTCACCTTCACGCCCCTGCTGCTGGCCGTGCCGGTGAAGCTGGCTGCGGTGTGGCTGATCGCCCGCGGCCAGGCGCTGACGGGCCTGCTGCTGATCATCGCGGTGAAGATCGTCGGCACGGCGGTGCTGGCGCACCTGTTCGCGCTGACCCAGCCGGCGCTGATGCGCCTGGCCTGGTTCGCCCGCCTGCATGGCCGCTGGCGGGCCTGGAAGGCCGAGCTGCTGGACTGGCTGCACCGCACGCCGGCCCGGCGCTGGGCCCAGGCCGGGGTCGCGCGCGTGCGTCAGGCCCTGCGCGGCGGGCGCTGAAGCAGCCCTTGGCCCGCTACCAGAACTGCCAGTTGCCCGTGGCCACGACCCAGGCCGCCAGCGCGCCGTTGGTGACCGAGTGCGCGATCACCGGCAGCCACAGTTTGCCGCTGCGCCCGTACAGCAGCGCGTAGGCCAGGCCGGCGACGATGGCCGCCAGCCACAGCGTGTGGGCCAGCACGAAGAGGAAGGTCGAGATGACGATGGCGCGCAGGCCGACTGCGGTCGGCGACACGCCTTCGAACACTGGGCTTTGTACCCAGCGCATCAGGAACGAGCGCCAGAACAGCTCTTCCATCACCGGCACCAGCACCGCCGCGCCCAGCGCGCGCACGGCGATCAAGGGCCATTGCAACTGGCCATCGGCAGCGGCACCGACGAAGGCCGGGGTGGCATCCACGGCCAGCGTCATCCACGGGGCGTCCAGCCGGATCCACAGGCCGAACACGGCCGCGCCGACGGCCGCGGCGGTGAGCGCCTCGCCCAGCGTGGGCAGCGACTGCCGGCCCAGTTCACCGTACTCGCGCCGCCAGGCCAGCAGCAGGCCGCCGACCAGGACCAGCTGCAGGCCGTACAGCCAGCGGGTGTCGAAACCCCAGCTGCCGTCCACGGGCGCCATCTGGCGCAAAAAGACCAGGCCCATGAACACCGCGAAAGGCGCGGCCCGCACGAAGGCCTGCCGTCTGAAATTCAGGCCGAACATCGCCAGCGCCGGGGTCAGGCCTTGGCCGAGCGTTCCAGCGCGCTGCGCGCACCGTCGAACTGCGCCAGCGTCTGCGCCAGGTAGGGCATCACGGGCTGCAGCTCGTCGTGCAGGGTGTGCGGCGGGTTGGCGATGAAGACGCTGCTGCCCAGCATGCCGAAACCGCGCGCGTCGGCTTGCGCCACGGTCAGGCGCGCGTTCAGCCAGCCCTTCTTGGCGCCGGCGTCGGCGGTGGCTTTCAGGCGCTGCGGCAGTTGCGCCGCTTCCACCAATTGCAGCTGCGGCAGCCAGATGATGACCACGCAGTCGGGGAAGCGTTCCAGCGCCTCACGCAGCGCGCCCAGCACGCGCAGGTAGTCGGTCTTGATCTCGTAGGGCGGGTCGATCAGCACCACGCCGCGCTTGGTGGTCGGCGGCAGCTGCGACTTCAGCGAGGCGTAGCCGTCGCCCAGCTTGACCTCCACGCCGGGCGTCTCGCCCAGGTAGCTGTCGAGGATCTTGTGGTCGGTGGGGTGCATCTCGTACAGCCGCAACTGGTCCTGCGGCCGCATCAGCGCCCGCGCGATGGCCGGCGACCCCGGGTACTGGATCAGGCCCTTGTTGCCGTTGAATTCGCGCACCAGGCGGACCAGTTCGGCCAGCGGCGGCGGCAGGTCGGTCTTGTCCATCAGCGCGGCGATGCCGTGCTCGAACTCCGCACGCTTCTTGGCGTAGTCGCCTTGCAGGCTGTAGCCGCCGGCGCCGGCGTGGGTGTCGATGTAGCGCCAGCCCTTGTCCTTGAGGTTCATGTGGTGCAGCACCTGCGCGAGGACGGTGTGCTTGAGCACGTCGGCGTGGTTGCCGGCGTGGAAGGCGTGGCGGTAGGCAAGCATGGCCGGATTGTGCGGTGCCAGCGCTTGGTCCTCAGCCGCAAGGCAACTGGCGGGTCTGCGCAGGGGCACGGTGGTCCATGTTGCACTGCGGTAGGCTCGTCGGATGAGCACACTTTTCGACCCCATCCGCATCGGCAGCATCGATCTCGCCACCCGCATCTGCATGGCCCCGCTGACGCGCAACCGCGCCAACCCCGGCCAGGTGCCCAACGACCTGATGCGCCTGTACTACCAGCAGCGCGCCAACCCGGCCACCGGCGCCGCGCTGATCATCACCGAAGCCAGCCAGATCAGCCCCGAGGGCCAGGGCTACCTCGACACGCCGGGGATGTTCAACGCCGCGCAGGTCGCCGGCTGGCGCCGCATCACCGACGCCGTGCACGCCGAAGGCGGGCGCATCGTCATCCAGCTGTGGCACGTCGGCCGCATCTCGCACGTCTCGCTGCAACCGGGCGGGCAGGCACCGGTGTCCAGCACGGCCGTCGCGGCCCGCGGCAAGACCTACATCGCCGGCGGTTTTGCCGAGGTCTCGGCGCCGCGCGCCTTGCGCACCGACGAGATGCCGGGCGTCATCGCGCAATACCGCCATTCGGCGCTGATGGCCATGGAAGCCGGCTTCGACGGCGTCGAGATCCACGCTGCCAACGGCTACCTGATCGAGCAGTTCCTGCGCGACAGCATCAACGACCGTAGCGACGGCTATGGCGGCGCCATCGCCAACCGCACCCGTTTGCTGCGCGAGGTGATGACCACGGTGGCCGAGGCCATCGGCGGCGGCCGTACCGCGCTGCGTCTGTCACCCGTCACCCCCGCCAACGACGCCGGCCCCGACAGCAACCCGCAAGCGCTCTACGAACATGCCGTCGCCGAACTGGCGCCGCTGAAGCTGTGCTACCTGCATGTGGTGGAAGGCGCCACGGGCGGCTCGCGCGACATCGCGCCTTTCGACTACGCCGCGCTGCGCCGCCAATTCAACGGTGCCTGGATGGTCAACAACGGCTACACGCGGCAGATGGCGCTGGACGCGGTGGCCGGCGGCACGGCCGATCTGGTGGCTTTCGGCAAACCTTTCATCGCCAACCCCGACCTGGGACGGCGCCTGCGCGAAGACGCGCCGTGGAACCCGCTGGACACCAAGACGTTCTACGGCGGCGGCGCCGCCGGCTACACCGATTACCCGGCTCTGGCCTGAAAGGCCGGCCTGGACAGGGGCTGACCTCGGGCCTGTACGGATGGACGGGGCTCTGGGCTATCCCTATGGTGGTGGATGTCTTGCACAGAACAATCAGCCCACCCCGGGCGCGAGGAACCAGCTGCCATGTCCCATTTCCAACCCCAGCCCGGCCGCCTGCTGGCCGCCGTCTTGCTGGCCCTCGCCGCCCTCCCGGCTGTTGCCCAGAACGCGATCCCGGCTGCCACCAAGATCCTCTTCGTCGGCAACAGCTACACCTTCGGCCGCGTCGACCCGGTGATGAGCTACAACGCCGGCGCCGTGCACGACTTGACGGCGGGCTTCAACGCCATTGATCCCGCCGGCACCAACAGCTACCCGGTGGGCACGGCCGGCCAGGGTTGGTTCGAGCAGCATCCCTGGGGTGGCGTGCCGGGCATCTTCAAGAAGATGACCGACCAGGCGGGTCTGAACTACGACGTGTCGCTGTCCACGCGCAATGCGGCCAGCCTGCGCGGCCAGTTCCTGAACACCGCCAATTCCACCAACTGGGACTTGCGCGGCAACGTCGCCAGCCAGAAGTGGGACACCGTGGTCCTGCAGGCGCAAAGCGACGAGCCGCTGCCCACCGGCAAGGGCAAGAACGCCAACCCGCTGCAGTTCAACGCCTACGCCAACCAGTTCGAGAAGTTCATCCACACCGGCAATGTGGCGGGCACGGTCTCGGCCAATTCGGTGGTGTACACGGAAACGCAGCTCTACGGCAGCCAGGCCAACTGCGTGTCGACCGGGCGGACCACCACGCAGTGCGGTGCCAACCAGACCATCGCCAACAACACCAAATTCAACGCCAACGCCAAGATCTACGTCGAGCAGACCTGGGCGCGCCCGGACATGGTCGAAGCGCACAAGGTCACCGCGGCCGACAAGACCACCGCCAACGGTGCTCCCATCGTCGACACCACCGGCACTGGCGGCGCCAGCGGCACGGCGGCCACGCTGTACTACACGGCCAAGCCGACCACGGCGGCCAACCTGTCCGACATGACCAAGGACATGCACGACGCCTTCTACAACCTGGCGGCGGGCAACCCGGGTTTCACTGGCGTGATCCCGGTCGGCGACGCCTTCCAGCGCGCCGTGGACCAGGGTCTGGTGCTGACCGGCGGTTTCTACAAGGCCGACGGCACCTACGTCGAGCCTACCGACGGCACCATCAATCTGTGGTGGCTGGACCGCACGCACGCCAGCGTGTATGGCTCCTACCTCAGCGCGCTGACCACCTTCGGCCGCATCACAGGGCTGGACCCGCGTTCGCTCGGCCGGGCCGAGACGGCCGGCATCGAACTGGGCCTGGGCAGCACCGCCGTGCAGTTGCTGGAAGAAGTGGCCGCCCAGCAACTCGGTTTCGCCGCCGCCGTGCCCGAACCCGCCACCAAGGTGCTGATGGGCGTTGGCGTGCTGGCCCTTCTGGCCGGTGCCCAGCGTGGCCGCACGAAGGCTTGATCAGGCCTTGGCCCGGCTGCGGAACAGTTCGCGGATGTTCACGTCGCGCGGCCCGGGCCGCAGCGTGATCGCATCGCCGGCCTGCAGCGTGCCGGGCTCCAGCACCGCCAGGTAGCTGCCGCAGAAGCCCGACTGCACCATCAGCGGGGCCGCCTGCTTGAAGCCCATGGCGGCATTGAACTTGAAGCAGGGGTAACGCGGCTCGCTCACAGCCAGCGTGCAGTGGGGCAGCTCCAGCCGGTCGCCGATCCACAGATCGGTCTCCAGCAGGCCCTGCAGCAGCAGGTTCTCGCCGAGCAGGCCGGGCGGCAGGGTTTCGTCCCACAGCCCGACTTGCGCCTGCGCGCGCACCGTCTGCCAGAAAGGCAGGTGCTCTGACGGGTAGGCAGAGACGGCCTTGGCCAGGCCGCCGTGGACCGTGAGGTCGGCCTGCTCGTCGCCAGCCAGACCCAGAGGGCCGACCGCGACCGGCCCCTCGACCGGCATCTTGCCGGTGGCGGTCATCACCTTGCGCCCGTTGATCAGGGCCTGGCGGGCCTGGCCGGTGCTCACGCGGATCACTTTCATCGGGCTCCTTCGCTGTGCCGCGGCCGGCTGGCCGCAGCCTGCATTACCTCATGAAGAAAACGCATGGACCCCGTCAACCGAGTGGTTACCACGCGATTACATTGCGCCCACAATCACGGTCCCGCCGCCGAAACGGCATGTCTCGGCGGGTGGCGGCATTGGGCGAGCCCCGTGCCTGCGGCCTTCAGTTTCAGGCCGGCAGGCTAGCGGGACTCTCCCAATCCCGTTTAGACTTTGCCTTGATTGGAGCTTCCATGAACCGTCCCATGCTTGAAGGCCTGAGCCTGAATGTGCCTTCCCATGTCCAACACAAACGCCTCGTCGAGTGGGTGGCCGAGGTCGCCGCGCTGACCGAAGCCGCCGCCGTCCACTGGTGCGACGGCAGCGTTGAAGAGTACGACCGCCTGTGCGAGCAGCTGGTGGCCGCTGGCACGATGATGAAGCTCAACCCCGAGCTGCGCCCCAACAGCTACCTGGCGCGCAGCGACGCCGCCGACGTGGCGCGCGTCGAAGACCGCACCTTCATCTGCAGCGCGAACCAGGACGACGCTGGCCCGACCAACAACTGGATGGCCCCGGCCGAGATGCGCGCCCTGCTGCAGACCAGTGCAACCGCCCTGTTCCGCGGCGCGATGAAGGGCCGCACGATGTACGTCGTGCCTTTCAGCATGGGCCCGCTGGGCAGCCACATCGCCCACATCGGCGTCGAGCTGACCGACAGCGCCTACGTCGCCATCAGCATGCGCACCATGACCCGCATGGGCCGCGGCGCGCTGGACGTGCTGGGTGCCGACGGCCACTTCGTGCCCTGCGTGCACACCGTGGGCGCACCACTGCAAGCCGGCCAGAAAGACGTGGCCTGGCCCTGCAACGCCACCAAGTACATCGTCCACTACCCGGAAACCAGCGAGATCTGGTCCTACGGTTCGGGCTACGGCGGCAACGCGCTGCTGGGCAAGAAGTGCTTCGCGCTGCGCATCGCCTCGAACATGGGCCGCACGGCTGCGCAGCAGGACGGCAAAGGCTGGCTGGCCGAGCACATGCTGATCCTGGGCGTCACCAACCCGGCCGGCAAGAAGTACCACGTCGCAGCCGCTTTCCCCAGCGCCTGCGGCAAGACCAACTTCAGCATGCTGGTGCCGCCCGCCGGTTACGACGGCTGGAAGGTCACCACCATCGGCGACGACATCGCCTGGATCAAGCCCAACGCCGACGGCCGCCTGGTCGCCATCAACCCCGAAGCCGGCTATTTCGGCGTCGCCCCGGGCACCAACTACCACACCAACCCGAATTGCATGGACTCGGTGAAGCGCGACACCGTGTTCACCAACGTCGGCCTGACCGACGACGGCGACGTGTGGTGGGAAGGCATGTCCGACGCGCCGCCGGCGCACCTGATCGACTGGCAGGGCAAGGACTGGACACCGGCCATCGCGAAAGCGACGGGCGCCAAGGCGGCGCACCCGAATTCGCGCTTCACCGTCGCCGCCAGCTACAACCCGGCGCTGGACAGCGAGTGGGACAACCCCGCTGGCGTGCCCATCGACGCCTTCCTGTTCGGCGGCCGCCGCAGCAACACCGTGCCGCTGGTGACGCAGGCGCGCAGCTGGAACGAAGGCGTCTACATGGCCGCCACCATGGGCAGCGAGACCACCGCCGCCATCACCGGCCAGACCGGTGTCGTGCGCCGCGACCCCTTCGCGATGATCGCCTTCTGCGGCTACAACATGGCCGACTACTTCCAGCACTGGCTGAACCTGGGCGCCAAGCTCGGTGACGCCGGGGCCCAGCTGCCGGGCATCTTCTGCGTCAACTGGTTCCGCAAGGGTGCCGACGGCCAGTTCGTCTGGCCCGGCTACGGCGACAACATGCGCGTGCTGGAATGGATCGTCAACCGCGTCGACGGTGCCGCCCAGGGCGAAGACCACCTGTTCGGCGTCAGCCCGCGCTACGACGACCTGCGCTGGGACGGCCTGGATTTCAGCCGCGCGCAGTACGCCAGCGTCAGCAGCCTGGACAAGGCCGACTGGCAGAAGGAGCTGGTGCTGCACAGCGATCTGTTCAAGACGCTGGCCCACCACCTGCCGGCCGAACTGCCGGCCATCCAGTTACAGATCGAGGCGCGTCTGGAACAGGTCTGAGGTCTGAAGCCTGAGACCTGAGGGCACGGCACCGGTGACCGAGATCGTTGCGTCACCGCTGTTGCGGGCTTTCGATGTCCAGGTGCAGTGGTGCCGCGATCCGGCGCCCTACACCTCGCGCGTCTTGCAGCGCACGCGGCAGTGGCTGGCCGCGGAGACGGCAGCCCACGCCGCCTTCAGTGCCCAGGCCGACGACCCGCTGGCCGCCGCGATGGCCCTGCGCTGGGCCGGCGCCCTGCACCACCTGGCCCTGCGCGGGCTGCAACCCTGGGCCGGCTTGTGGCCGCCCGCCGGTTCGGGTTTGCAGGTCTCCGACGCCGAACTCGACGCCGCCATCGTCACCGCCTGGCGCGAGCAGCCAGCCACCGTGCATGCCGCATTGCAGCGGCCGCCGCAGACCAACGAAGTCAAGCGCAGCGTAGCCCTGCTGCCCGGCTTGTTGTGGGTGGCGGCGCGTGCGCAGCAGCCCGTGAACCTGCTGGAGATCGGCGCCTCGGCCGGCCTGAACCTGTGGTGCGACCACTATCGCTACGACCACGGACGCTGGTGCTGGGGTGATCACGCCGCGGCACTGACTTTGCACAGTGATTGGCAGGGCGACGTTCCCAGAGAAGCCGGCGCTAACTTGCAGGTCATTCGGCGTGCGGCCTGCGACGTCTACCCCATCGCGCTGGATGACCCCGACGAAGGCCTGCGCCTGGCCTCCTTCATCTGGCCCGAACAGGCCGAACGGCTGGCGCGCCTGAACACCGCCCGCACCGAAGTCGCCCGCCTGATGGCGGCCCGTGGCGTTGCGGTGCAAGCCCTGCCGGCCGCCGATTTCCTGGCCGGCGAGTTGGCGGCACCGCCGTCCGCTTGCGCCACGGTGGTGATGCACTCGGTGGTCTGGCAGTACATCCCGGCCGCCGAGCAGACGGCCATCATCGCCACCGTCGAAGCCGCCGGCGCCCGCGCCGACGCGGCGTCGCCCTTGGCCTGGTTGCGCTTCGAGCCGCGCGCCGGCGACGGCCAGATCGAATTGCGCTGCCGCTACTGGCCGGGCGGGGCCGACCACCTGCTGGCGCGCTGCCACCCCCACGGCGAGCAGCTGACCTGGCTGGCCGACGCCGCAGGCTGACGCCAGCAGGCCCTAGAGTCGGCGCGTGAAACTGCAACTGCTGTCCGACCTGCACCTCGAAACCGAGACCTTCGACCCGCAGCCCGTGCCGGGCGCCGAACTGCTGGTGCTGGCCGGCGATGTGGACAGCGGCTGGGGCGGCTACCAGCGCTTTGCCGGCTGGCCCGTGCCGGTCATCGTGGTGGCCGGCAACCATGAATACGATGGGCGCGATTTCGATGCCGCCTCGGCCGGTTTGCGCAGGCTTTGCACCGACCTGGGTTTCACCCTGCTGGAGCGCGAAACGCTGCACTTCAGCGCCGCCGACGGCCGGCGCGTCCGCGTGCTGGGCACCACACGCTGGAGCGATTTCGACCTCTTCGGCGAAGCCGGGCGCCCCCGCGCCGAGCGCGCTGCCGAGTATTTCATGCGCCTGATGGGCACGACGCGCGGCGGCCAGCCTTTCGATGCTGCTGCCGTGCGCCGCGAGGCCTTGGCCTGCAGGGCCTGGCTGGATACCGAGCTGGCCCGCGCGCCGCAGGGCCGCTGGGACAAGACCCTGGTCATCACCCATTTCGGCCCCAGCCTGCGCAGCGCCGACACCCGCTACGGCAAGCAGCCCGGCACTGCCAGCTTCTGCAACGCCGACGACGACCTGATCCCGCGCGCCGACCTGTGGCTGCACGGCCACCTGCACTGCCGCCACGATTACCGTGTCGACCGCGCCGGCCGCCTGCCGGCCCGCGTCGTGTGCAACCCGCTGGGCCTGGCGAAGAAGGGCGAACAGGCCGGCTACGACCCGCTGCTGCTGATCGAACTCTGAGCGCCATCAAAGCGATCGCGAGCCCCCGGTGCCAGACTGCCCGGGCGGGCCGCAGGGGTCCGCGACAGGAGTCCACCATGAAGATCCTCGCCGCCGTCGATGGCAGTGCCTACACCAAGCGCATGCTGGCCTACCTGGCCGCGCACGACGAGTGGCTGGGTGCCCACCACCGCTACACCTTGCTGACGGTGGTGCCCGCACTGCCGTCGCGCGCTGCCGTGGCCATCGACAAGGCCACCTTGCAAGCCTGGCACGACGAAGCCGCCGAAAAGGTCTTCAAGCCGCTGCGCACCTTCTTCAAGAAGCAGGGGCTGGACGCCAGCTTCGTGGCCAAGGTGGGCACGCCGGCCGACAGCATCGCCAGCCTCTCGGTCAAGGGCGGCTACGACCTGCTGATGCTGGGTTCGCACGGCCACGGCGCTTTGATCAACCTGGTGACCGGGTCGGTGGCCACCCAGGTGCTGGCGCTGTGCAAGACGCCCGTCTTGCTGATCCGCTGAAACCGCCGGGCGGGGCCGACGGCGCCGTCAGCGGCGGCGCAGTCCGTTCAGGCAGGTCGATGCCACCCAGTCGACGATCTGCGCGTCGCTGAAGGCGCCGCCGGCCTTCAGGTAGGACGGCACCGGGTCGCAGGCCCGGGCGAAGACGGTGTACAGCACCACCTCGGGCGGCAGTTGCGGGTCGACGTCGCCGTCGGCCTGCGCCTGGACGATCCACGCACCCAGCTGTTCGCTGACCTCCATCAGCAGGTCGAGGTAGACGCGGCTGGCCAGCAGTTCGGTGCGCAGCGACGAGTTCTGCGATGGCACGGCCGGCATCTCGCCGGCCAGCTGCATCGTCAGTGCCCAGCGCACGACGGCCGCCAGACGCTCGAAGGCGGCGACCGCAGGGCGCGCGGCCTGCTGTTCGACGAAAGCCAGCGTGCGTTCCAGCAGCCGCACCATGGCCGCAGCGGCCAGGGCTTCCTTGGACGGAAAGTGCTTGTACAGGCTGGCCTTTGCGATGCCGGCGTCGGCCGCCACCTCGTCGACCGTCATCAGGTCGAAACCCTTGTCGGCCAGCAGCCGGTTGACCGACGCGACGATGACTTCCTCGCGCACACGCAGGGTTTGTTCGCGAAACGACAGACGGGCCATGCGGCGAGTTTATCTGCCGCGTCGGCGGCGGCCGGGGCCCGGTTCCGGTCCTGCGGGTGATCAGGCCAGCGGCCCGCCGCGCCCGGCCCAGCGCTGCATCCAGCCGACGCGCCGTTCGGAAGGCGGGGGCCGGGACGGCTCGTGGATCAACTCGTTCAGGCTCAGGTCCAGACCGAAGGCCGTGCCGAGGTCGGCAGGGTCGTCCTGCACCGGGTGCGCAGGGGTGCGCCAAGCTGCAAACCAGCGCTGTGTGGGAGCGGCCTTGTTCATGGCGGTGCCTTTCGGATGTCAGGGCCTGGGCTGAGCACTTGTCGGTGCGTCTGCTGGCAGTGTCAGGGCTGCGCGCGCTGGCCGCACGCCCGAACAGCAGGGCGCTGGTGTGCCAGTTCCCGGCGATGGGCGCTGCGTTCCCGGCCGGGGTCGCGTCGATACAATCCCGGCCCCGCACAGCCTTCCAGGACCGGCATGACGCCCACATCCCCGAGCAAGGCCCAACGACTGAGCACGAGCCCGGTGGCTCGCCCGGCGAAAGCCCCACCTCAGGGTTTCGTCGCCATCGACTTCGGCACCTCCAACTCGGCCGTGGCCTTGCCCGGCGCCGATGGCAGCGGCGCCGACCACGGCGGCGTGCGCCTGGTGGAACTCGAACCCGGCCACCCGACGATGCCCACCGCGGTCTTTTACCGCGCCGACACGCCGACCACCCAGTTCGATGCCGAACGCTTGTACGGCCGCGCCGCGGTGGCGGCCTATGTGGACGGCATCGACGGCCGCCTGATGCGCTCGATGAAGAGCATCCTGGGTTCGTCGCTGCTCGATCAGGGCACCGACATCGGCGCCGGCCGTTCGGTGCGCTACCGCGACGTGGTGACAGGCTATCTGCGCCGCTTGAAGACGCTGGCCGAGGCCGAAGCCGGCCATGCGCTGGGCCGCGTCGTGCTGGGCCGGCCGGTGTTCTTCGTCGACGGCGACCCCGAGCGCGACGCCCAGGCCCAGGCCGCGCTGGACACCGCCGCTCGCGCCGTCGGTTTCACCGAGGTGCAGTTCCAGTACGAACCCATCGCCGCCGCGCTGGACCACGAAAGCCAGGTCACGCGCGAGCAACTGGTGCTGGTGGCCGACATCGGCGGTGGCACGTCGGACTTTTCCCTGGTCCGGGTCGGTCCATCGCGGCGCGGCCGCGTCGATCGGCGCGACGACATCCTGGGCAACCACGGCGTGCACCTGGCCGGCACCGACTTCGACCGCCATGTCGAACTGGCCAGCATCCTGCCGCTGCTGGGCTACCGCGCGCGGCGCCCTGCGGTCAATTCCAGGAACGCCAGCGAGGCCCCGCGCGAGGTGCCCAGCAGTGTCTATTTCGACCTGGCCACCTGGCACCTGATCAACACCGTCTACGCGCCCGGCCGCATCGCCGAATTGCGCAGCATGAAGAGCTGGTACGCCGACCCGCGCCACCACGCACGCCTGATGGCGACCGTGCAGGAGCGCCTGGGCCACGCGCTGGCCGCAGCCGCCGAACAGGCCAAGATCGACGTGGCGCTGAGCGGCCGCGCCGACATCGACCTGGGTCTGCTGGAACGCGGCCTGCAGGCCGGCCTGCAGGAAGCGCAGGCGGCAGCGGCCATCGAGGCCGATCTGGAGCGCATCGTGCAAGCCGCTGCCGAAACGGCGCAGATGGCCGGCGTCGCGCCCAGGGATGTCGATGTGCTGTACTTCACCGGGGGCTCGACCGGTCTGACGCCGCTGGTGGACCGCATCGCGGCGGGTTTTCCGTCAGCCGAGCGCGTGCTCGGCGACCGCTTCGCCAGCGTGGCGCAGGGGCTGGGCTGGCACGCCCGGGCGGTCTACCGGTAGCCGCGGCGGGCCGGGCCTTTGGGCTGGTTGCTGCGCGGTGTGCGGTGGGCCGGCTTCACGGGCAGGCGCGGGCGTGACACGTCGGCAATCAGCATCAGCGCGCGCACGGTGTCCTGCACCGCTTCGCCCAGGTCGCTGGCCGGTTCCAGGGTTTCGATGACGGCCAGCAGCGCGTCGGCGTCTTCCAGGTCCTCCGGGTCGAAGTGCATGAACAGCAAGGCCAGCGGTTCGACCAGCTCGGGGTTGCTCATGGCCATCAGCGCGGGGAAGGTTTCCATCGCTGCGGCAAAGCCGGCCACCCAGGGCAGCACGCATTCGGCGGGTTCGGCCTCGTCGTCGAGCTGGTAGATCCAGGGGTCGAACCACTGCCGCTCGGCGATGGCGCGGTCCAGTTCGGCGTGGCGGCGCAGCACCAGTGTGTGCAGTTCCTGCAGGGCGGCACTGCCCGGTGCGGCGCGGCCTTCGATGTCGGTGACGACGGGCAGCCAGCGCGCCGGTGGCGGGCGCTGCGGTTGCAGCAGCACACCGCACAGGTAGCCGTCCAGCGCGCAGACATCCAGCGGTTGCAGGGGTTCGGGCAGCGCGTCGAGCAGCACTTCCAGGCGCTCGATATCGGCGTCGGTGAGCGGCGTTGGTTGCGGGGAAGGTGGCGTTGTGCGGGTCACGGCAGTGTCCCCAGATGGGGGGATGGTCGGGCTGGAGGGCACCGGTAGAGTCAGATTCATCGGTGGTGCGGCTTCAGATTGTCCCGCAGCTCGGCACCCCATAGCCCAACGACGTCCTTCTCGGAGGACTTTTCCCAGCCCGCTGCTCGGGCAGCGGGCTTTCTTTTGATCTGGGCCGGCGATTTTCTGGGCTTCAGCTCGGACATCCACCTCGCCCGCCAACCCAACCAGCCCGTGGTCAGTGAGATTTATGCGTCCAATACGTTGTTGTTTGGAGACATTTGCGGCGGGATTCGAGGTGGCACGGGTCGGCGGGCTCGCAAAATTCCGTCCGCCGTGCGACTTCACAATTCTTCAAGGTGTAACGCGACGCCACCGGTCCAATTCACCCCGACCAAGGAAGTCTGCATGATGAAGAAACCCCGCATCAGCGCCGTTGGCGCTGCTGTTCTGGCCGCCGCAACGGGTGGCCTCAACGTCTGCGCTTTGGCGTAAACCACGCCCGCCGTGACCGACGAGTCGGTACAGCGCATCATGGTCACGGGGTCGAACATCAAGCGCGTGTCGAAGGAAGGCACTTCGCCGATCGACACCATCACCGCCAAGGAGATCAAGGACACGGGCGCGAAGACGGTTCAGGAACTGATGAAGTTGTTGCCCTCGACCGGCGCCAACAACTTCAACGACACACCGAACCAGAACGGCTTCTCGCGCAGCGTGGCCACCGCGTCGCTGCGCTACCTGGGCTCGACCTCGACGCTGGTGCTGCTGAACGGCCGCCGCATGACGCCGGCGGCCTACGCCAACCCGAACAACGGCGCTTCCACGCTGTATGACTTGAATTCGATCCCGATTTCAGCGATCGAGCGCGTGGAAGTGTTCAAGGACGGCGCTTCGGCCGTTTATGGCTCCGACGCGATCGGCGGCGTGATCAACTTCATCACCAAGAACAATTACCAAGGCGTTGAAGCGGCCTTGCGCCTGGGCGCCAACCAGCAGCAGGAGTTCCGCAAGAACACCGTGAGCGTGACCGCCGGTTTCGGTAATCTCGACGTGGACGGTTTCAACCTGCTGGTCAGCGCCGACCTGACGCAACGCGGTGCGACCAGCGAGCGCAACGGTTCCTACGGCATCCACGCCGACGACTACGCGGCCATCAACCTGCGCTTGAACCCCTTCGGAAGCAGCTTGTCAGAGCAGCCTTTCTTCACGAAGGAAGCCGCGCCGGGCAACCGCAATTTTCCGCAGAACACAGCGTCGTCGCGTGTCGTGAACCTGACCGGGTGTGACCCGTCCCGGCTGATCACGGGCGGTGCGGTTTACGGCATCAGCACGCTGCCGCTGTTGGGCCGTACCTTCTGCAACTACGACCTCGACCAATTCAATGACGCGCAGACCAAGGGCAGCGACGCCAACGTCATCAGTCGCGGCACGCTCAAGCTCGGCGCCAGCACCACCGCCTTTGCGGAAGCGGCGATCGGCCAGTCGCTGCGCAAATTCCGCGGTGCGCCGCGTGCGATCAGCGGCACCAGCCCAACCAGCAACTTCGGCCTGGGCGGCGTAACGCCACCGACCTTCCAGGCCATCCTGGAAGTCGGCCACCCCGACAACCCCTTCAACAGCGACCCGACGCCCGGCCGTGCTGCCGTGGGCATCCGTTTCCCCAGCCTGCCGGGCGGCAATACCGACAGCGACATCAAGCAGTACCGCGGTTTGGCTGGCTTGCGCGGCAGCTTCGGTGCCTGGGACTGGGAAAGTGCGCTGCTGTGGAACCGCACCGAGCGCGAGACCAAGGAGTTCGGCTTCCTCTATTTGCCGGTATTGCGCCAGATGCTGGGTGCGCCGGGCCCGACCAGCGGCCGTTCGCTGGCCTCGATCAACGCCGATCCGAATCTGTCGGTGCCGCTGAAGAATGGTGCCTCGGCGCAGATCACGCAGTTCGACGCCAAGGTCACGCGTGAGTTCGGGCAACTGCCGGGCGGCCCCATCGGCTTCGCCACCGGCGTGGAAGTGCGCCAGGAAACCATCGGGATCGACACCGACCCGAATATCGCGGCGGGCAACATCCTGGGCTTGTCGAACACTGCGGTGAACGGCAAGCGCAATGTGCAGTCGGCCTTCTTTGAATTCCGCACGCCGTGGTTGAAGTCCTTCGAGATGGACTTTGCCGGCCGCTTCGACAAATACCCCGATCTGAAGACCAACTTCGTGCCCAAGGTGGGCGCCAAGTGGTCCGTCACCGAAGCGCTGGCCCTGCGCGGCGCTTACGCCAAGGGCTTCCGCGCCCCCGCCGTTTCCCAGGTCAGTCCCGGCGGTGCGCAGTTCTTCATCAACGGTCTGGTTGACCCTGTACGTTGCCAGGAAGACGGTGTCACGCCGCGTCCCGGCGCCGCTGCGTCCGACTGCAGCAAGAGCGTGTCGGGCACGGGGGGTTCCAACCCCGCGCTGAGGCCTGAGAAGTCGCGCAGCACCTCGCTGGGTTTCATCTTCTCGCCTTCGCGCGACTTCGAAGTCGTGGTCGATTTCTACCGCATACGCAACGAAGGCGAAGTGGCACTGGGCTCTGCGCAGGACGTCATCGACAAGCCGCAAAACTACCCACCCACGGCTTTGACGCGTGACACCAACCCTGCGCTGCTGCTGAATGGGGTCGATGGCACCGGACCGTTGTTGACCGTGAACCTGCCCTGGACCAACCAAGGCAGCACGGAGGTCAGCGGTGTGGATTTCGAGGTCAAGGGCGCGTTCAAGGCCGAAGACATCCGCATCACGCCGTCACTGCGCGGTTCCTACCTGTTGTCCTACCGCCGCGCCGAAAAGTCGGGCTACCAGACCTTCAACCTCGCGGGCACCAATGGCGGCATTTCCGACTTCGCCACCTCGGCGGGTGATCTGCCCCGCATGAAGCTGCGCGCCGGCCTGGGCTTCGAATTCGGCGTGCACCAGCTGACGACTGCGATGAACTTCGTCAGCGGCGTCACCTACAAGCGCGAAAACGACAGCTCCTACGACCCGCCGCGTAACTACAGCGGTGCCACTTGCCAGTACGGCGGCGCGAGCGACGACCCCCGCATCACCAGCCGCAACGTGTTGGGCGTGGCACCCACGGCAACGAACGGACGCGACCTGTACATCAACCGCTACCCGGACTGCGCGATGGCGTCGTGGACCACCTTTGACGTGGGCTACAACTACACGGGCATCAAGAACCTGACGTTGTCGTTGAACATTGCCAACATCTTCAACGAACTGGCGCCTTACGCGCCCAACGCCAACGTCGCTCAGGGCTACAACACCGGCTTGCACAACAACGTGGGCCGCTACTTCACGGTCGGGGCGAGCTACCAGTTCCGCTGAACGCCGACTACCGGCATCAAGGGGAGCCTCGCGGGGCGCCCCTTTTTTTCGTCTGCGTGTTTCCCGTTGCTGCCGGAAAACGATCCGAAATAAACTGCTTGTTTCAGGAGAAACACCATGGGCGCACCCGAAGCCTTCACCCAGACCGCCGACATCACCCATTGGTACGCCGGCCAGGCGCAGCGCGGCAGCGGCACGCGCACCCAGACCGTGTGGAACCCCACCACTGGCGCCGCCGCGCGCCAGGTGCTGCTGGCCAGCGCCGACGATGTCCGCGCCGCGGTCGCTGCCGCCAAGGCCGCGCAGCCGGCCTGGGGCGACACGCCGCCGATCCGCCGCGCCCGCGTGATGAACAACTTCCTGGCGCTGATGAACCAGCACAAGGACAGCCTGGCGGCGATGATCACCGCCGAGCACGGCAAGGTCTACACCGACGCCCAGGGCGAGGTGATGCGCGGCATCGACATCGTCGAATTCGCCTGCGGCGTGCCGCAGTTGCTTAAGGGTGACTACACCGATCAGGTCAGCACCGCCATCGACAACTGGACGCTGCGCCAGCCCCTGGGCGTGGTGGCCGGCGTCACGCCCTTCAACTTCCCGTGCATGGTGCCGTGCTGGATGTTCCCGGTGGCCATCGCCTGCGGCAACGCCTTCATCCTCAAGCCCAGCGAACGCGACCCCAGCGCCAGCCTGTTGATGGCCGAACTGATGAAGCGGGCCGGCCTGCCCGACGGCATCTTCAGCGTGGTGCAGGGCGACAAGCTGGCGGTGGACACTCTGCTGACCCACCCCGACGTGATGGCCCTGAGCTTCGTCGGCAGCACGCCGATCGCGCAGACCATCTACGAAACCGGCGCCCGCCACGGCAAGCGCGTGCAGGCCCTGGGTGGCGCCAAGAACCACATGGTGGTGATGCCCGACGCCGACATCGATCAGGCCGTGGACGCGCTGATCGGCGCCGGCTACGGCAGCGCCGGTGAACGCTGCATGGCCATCTCGGTGGCCGTGCTGGTGGGCGACGTGGCCGACAAGATCGTGCCGCTGCTGGCCGACCGGGCGCGCAAGCTGAAGATCAAGAACGGCATGGAACTGGATGCCGAGATGGGCCCCATCGTCACGAAGGAAGCCCGCGACCGCATCGAGGGCTACATCGGCATCGGCGCCGCCGAGGGCGCCACGCTGGTGGTTGATGGCCGCGGGCACACGGTGGCCGGCTGCGAGCAGGGCTTCTTCACCGGCGGCACGCTGTTCGACCACGTGACACCGTCGATGCGCATCTACAAGGAAGAGATCTTCGGCCCGGTGCTGGCCTGCGTGCGCGTGCCCGACTTCGCCGCCGCGCTGCAACTCGTCAACGACCATGAATTCGGCAACGGCGTGGCGCTGTTCACCAGCGACGGCGGCGTGGCGCGCGAGTTTTCGCGCCGCGTGCAGGTCGGCATGGTGGGCATCAACGTGCCGATACCGGTGCCGATGGCCTGGCACGGTTTCGGTGGCTGGAAGAAGAGCCTGTTCGGCGACATGCACGCCTATGGCGAGGAAGGCGTGCGCTTCTACACCAAGCAGAAGAGCGTGATGCAGCGCTGGCCGGCCAGCATCGCCAAGGGCGCCGAGTTCGCCATGCCGACCGCCAAATGACGGTCTGAACCGACCAGGACTCGACGATGAAGCGACGTGAACTGATGGCCCGCCTGGGCTTGAGTCTGGGCCTGGGTGCCAGCGGCTGGGCCCGTGCGCAGGCCGGCCCGGCTTACACCACCGACGACCTGCAGCATGCCGCCCGCCTGCGCGACCTGGGGCTGGTCGACGGCCAGGCCTGGACGCTGGTGCAGCAGCTGTGCAACGAGATCGGCGCCCGCCCGGCCGGCTCGGCCGGTGACGCCAAGGCGGCCGCCTGGGCGCTGGCCGCGATGCGCCGCTTCGGCCTGCAGAACGTGCGCGCTGAAAGCACCGCCCTGCGTGTGTGGCAGCGCGGGCCGGCCGCAGCCCGGCTGGTGGCGCCGCAGGCGCTGCCGCTGGTGATGGTCGCCCTGGGCAACAGCGTGGCCACGCCCGAAGGCGGCATCGAGGCCGACGTCGCCTGGTACGCCGACTTCGAGGCGCTGAAGGCCGACACCAGCGACCGCGCCCGCGGCAAGATCGTCTTCATCGATCAGAAGACCGAGCGCTTCAAGGACGGCCGCGGCTATGGCGCCGCCGTGGTGGCGCGCGCGCAGGGCCCCATCGAAGCGGCCAAGCGCGGTGGGCTGGCGCTGGTCATCCGCAGCATCGGCACCGACAACGACCCCATCGCCCACACCGGCGCCACGCGCTACGAGATCGGTGTGCCGCGCATCCCGGCCTTCGCCATCTCGGTGCCCGACGCCAGCCGCCTAGCCGCCCTGCACGCCGACGGCCAGACGCTGCGCCTGCAGTTCACGCTGGCGGCGAAGAGCGATGTCGAGGCGACCACGGCCAATGTCATCGGCGAAATCCCCGGCACCGATCTGGCCAACGAGATCGTCTGCATCGGTTGCCACCTCGACAGCTGGGACCTCGGCGTGGGCGCGGTCGACGACGGTGCGGGCGTGTCCATCACCGCCGCTGCGGCTGCGCTCATCGCCAGCGCGGGCAAGCGTCCGCGCCGCACCGTGCGCGTGGTGATGTACGGCAACGAGGAAAACGGCTTCGACGGTGCGCGCCTGTACGGCGACACCTACAAGGACGTGCCGCACCAGCTGATCGCCGAAAGTGATTTCGGCGCCGGCCGCGTCTGGCAGCTGAAGAGCCGGGTGCAGCCGGCGGCCCTGCCGCTGGTCGAACAGATCGGACAGGTTCTGGCGCCCCTGGGCGTGACTCTGGCCGCGCCCTTCAACGACGGCGGCCCCGGCCCCGATGCGGCGATGCTGATGCGCCGCCACAAGTGGCCGGCGCTGCAGCTCAGCCAGGACGGCACGGCCTACTTCGACGTCCACCACACGGTGAACGACACCCTGGCGCGCATCGACCCGGCGGCCCTGGCGCAGAACACGGCGTGCTGGGCCGTGACGGCCTGGCTGGCGGCGCAGGCGCCGCTGGGCTTCGGGCCGGCGGCCGTCTAGGCTGGGCCCGGTTGGCGGTGCCCGCACGGTGCCCGGCCGCCGGTTCAAGGTGCAGTGCAGGCGGCCGATAACACGACGGTGACCCCTGCCATGCCCCTGACGCCGCAAACCGCGCCGGCCGGCCCTGTAGCCGATCCTGACCACCGCCTGGCGGCCTGGCTGGCGCTGGCCGACCCGGCCGGCGGCGCCTTGCCCGAGGCGGCCTGCTCGGCTGCGCGCCAGGCCGCTGAGCGGGCGCGCAGCCTGGGCCGTCCCGGTGACGAAGGCCTGGCCCGTGCCTGGCTGTGCACCCAGCTGCTGCGGCTGGGCCGCCATGGTGAACTGCTGGCCGAAGCGCCCGCCGCGCTGGCTTTGCTGCACACGCCCGAACGGACCCCCGAGCGGCGCGAGCTGCTGCGCCTGGTGGCCCTGTCGGGCAGCGAGGCTGGCGCCCACGACGTCGCACTGGACGCCGCCAACGAGCTGGTGCACCTGACCGCAGGCTTGCGCGACGATGGCGCAGCACTGAGCGCGGCCTACGGCCTGGCGGTGTGCTTCGAGCGCATGGGCGATTCCTGGCAGGCCAACCGCATGCTGCAACAGGCACTGCGTGACCACGGCGCCGGCGCGCCCGACGAAGTCCGGCTGATGACCCTGACGGCGCTGTGCGCGGTGGCCATCGGCCTGATGCACCGCCTGCGCGGAACCGACGCCGAAGACGAAGTTCAAGCCGTTCTGGCGGGTGCCCGCGAAGCCGGCGAGGAGGCCCGCGAACTGCTGATGCGCTGCCCGAGCCTGGCCTATGAGGTCAGCATCCTGGGCAACCTGGGCGAGGTCTTGCTGTACCAGGGCGAGGTCGATGCCGCCGAGCCCGTGCTGCAGGAAGCCCTGGCGCTGGCCCAGCGGCGCGGACTGCCGGCCCACGCCTGGCGCATCCGGGCCACGCTGGGCGACTGGCTGCTGGCCCGGGGCGAGCCCGAGCGGGCGCTGCTCGAGATGCAGGCGCTGATCGTCGATCTGGGCGATGCCGCGCCACAGCAGACCGTCATCCGTGCCCATCACGCGGCCTACGGCGCCTGCCGCGCGCTGGGCCAGCACGCGCAGGCCCTGGCCCATTTCGAAGTCGTCGAGCGGATCGAGCGGCGGCGCGCCACGGCGCAACTGCGCGCGCAGTCGCAACTCTTTGTCACCCGCACCGAAAGCCAGCAGGCGCAGTGGCAGGCCGAACAGGCCCGGCTGGAGGCGCAGCGCCAGCGCGCACGCGCGGCTGAATTTGCCGAAACGGCCGAGCTCGACCCGCTGACCGGCCTGGGCAACCGCCGCCACCTGACACGCCGCTGCGCCGAGTTGATGCCCATCACCGAACGCGAAGGCCGTCCCCTGGCCATCGCCCAGATCGATGTCGACCACTTCAAGCTCATCAACGACAGTCTCGGCCATGCCGTGGGCGACCGTGTGCTGGTCGGCCTGGCCCAACTGTTGCGGGACAACACCCGCAGCCGTGACGTGCTGGTGCGCCACGGCGGCGAGGAATTCGTGCTGGTGATGCCGGGCATGCTGCTGGACGCCGCGGCCGAGGTCTGCGAACGCCTGCGCGTCTGCGTCGCCGGGCAGACCTGGGATGGCGCCGCGGAAGGCTTGAAGGTCACGATCAGCATCGGCCTGGCGGCGGCGCCGTCCTACGAGCTGGGCCACTTGCTGCAGCGGGCCGACCAGGCGCTGTACCGCGCCAAGCGCGGTGGGCGCAACCGGGTCGAGGTCGAAGCCCCCTGATCAGCCGCCGACCACGCCGCCGTCGCTGCGGCGGATGGCCAGGGTGGCCGAACGCGGGCGGCCATCGGCTTGGAAGTCGGGCCAGTTCGAGTAGCGCGCGGGCGCGGCCGGGTCGTTGCGCCCGTCGGGTGCTGCGCCCGGGTGGCTGACGTTGACGAAGAGTGTGCTGCCGTTGGGCGTGAAGGCCACACCGCCCAGGGCGGCGTTGACCGGGCCGGTCAGGAAGCGCTGCACCTCCCCGCTGGCCGGGTTGCAGGCCAGCAACTGGTTGTTGCCCAGGCGCAACCGGTCCGCCGGGCCGGGTGTGCCCGCGGCCATCCCCGTGGCGATCCAGACGCGGCCGCGACGGTCCAGCGCCAGCGCCGAAGGGGCTGCAAAGGCGTCACCCTGGACGGTGCCGCGGTGTTCGGGGCGTGCCGCTGCCGGGTCGCCGGCCTGCAGCAGCAGCTTCCAGAGGAAGCGCTCGCCGCCGGCATCGCCCTCGTCACGCCAGCGCAGGATGTGCCCCATCGCGTTGCCGGCGCGCGGGTTGGCCGCGTCGGCCGGCGCCTCGCCGGGCGCGCCGCGCTGCGTGTTGTGCGCCAGCGCGGCGTAGACCCAGCCGCTGGCCGGGTCCCTGGCCAGCGCCTGGGCGCGGTCCAGGCGCGTGGCGCGCAGGGCATCACCGGCCTGGCGCGTCTTCACCAGCAACTCGGCGGCGCTGGCAAAACCACCGGCGGCCGTGAGGGGCCCGCTGCCGTGCAGCAGGGGCAGCCAGCGGCCGCTGCCGTCGGCGTCGAAGCGCGCGACGTGCAGGGTGCCGGCGTCGAGCAGGTCGGCATTGGCTTGCGCTGCGCTGCCGCCACCGGCGGCCGGGCGCATGCGGTCGCGGCTGACGAATTTGTAGAGGTACTCGAAGGCGCCGCCGTCCGCCAGGTAGACCACGGCGCGGCCATCGGCGGTGGCCGACGCGAGTACGCCGGCGTGGGCGCCGCGGCCCAGCGCGGTGCGCTTGAAGGGCACGGCCAGCGCGTCGGCCGGGTCGAATTCCACGATCCAGCCGAAGCGGTTGGCTTCGTTGGGGTGGCGCACGCTGTCGAAGCGCTCATCGAAGCCATGCCAACGCCCGCCCGGGTTGCGGCTCAGGCCGAAGCGGCGTTCGTGCTGCGTCGGCTGGTCGGCGGTGCTGAAGTGGTCGGCGAAGGCGGCCTCGCCACTCAGGCAGGTGCCCCAGGGGGTGGTGCTGACGGCGCCACTCGCCAGTGCACCCAGGACACGCCGGCCGCTGGGGTCGGCGGCCGTTCTCAGCAGGGCATGGCCGGCGGCCGGCCCGCTGAGAACCACCGGCGTGGCGGCCGTGATGCGCCGGGCGTGGCGGCTGGGCCGCACCATCTGCCAGCGGTCCGATGCCGGGTCGAGCGCCACTTCCACGACCGACAGGCCTTGCGCGGCCTGCGACTTCTGCACCTTGTCGGCGGTCCAGCCGAGCAGCCCGCGCGGGTGCAGCAGGCCTTCATCGGCGCCGTCGTGGTTCATCACCAGCAGGCCGCGGCGCGAACCGTCGAGCGGCAGGAACTGCAAGCCGCCGTGCTGCGTGCCCAGTTGCACGGCCTGCTCGGCGGCGCTGTTGGACGCATCCGGCCGCCAGGCCGGCAGGGCGCCCACCAGGCCGACCGGCTCGCCCCAGGCGGCCAGCACCGTGGCGGTGTGGCCGGCCGGCAGGGTCAGGCGGTCGGCGCTGGACGGCGGCACGGCGGGGAAGCCCGCCGCCGCTGTGCCGATGCGGCCAGCCGGACTGGCGCAGCCGGCCAGGCTGGCGCAGGTGCCGAGGGCGCCGAATGCGCCGAGGGCGCCCAGCGCCGCGCCGCCTTGCAACAGGCGGCGGCGGTTTTCGGGGCTGGCGGGATCGCTCACCCCTGTTATATCGGTGCCGCGGCGGCCGCGCTTGAATCGGGCCGCTACAGCTTCTCGCTCTCGCCCGCCCGCGGTTGCCACTTCATCAGGCGCTTTTCCACCCGCCCGACGGCCGCGTCGATCAGCAGCGCGAAGGCCGTCAGCACCACGATGCCGGCCATCACGGTGTTGATGTCGAAGCTGCCTTCGGCCTGCAGGATCAGATAGCCCACGCCCTGGCTGGAGCCGAGGTATTCGCCCACCACCGCGCCCACGAAGGCCAGGCCGACGCTGGTGTGCAGGCTGCTGAAGACCCAGCTGGTGGCGCTGGGCAGGTAGACATGGCGCAGCAACTGCTTCGGGCTGGCGCCCAGCATGCGCGCGTTGGCCAGGATCACCGGGCTGACTTCCTTCACGCCCTGGTAGACATTGAAGAACACGATGAAGAACACCAGCGTCACGCCCAGCGCCACCTTGCTGCCCATGCCCAGCCCGAACCACACCGAAAAAATGGGCGCCAGGATGATGCGCGGCATGCTGTTGAGGGCCTTCACATAAGGCTCGAGCAGCGCGCTGGCCAACGGGCTCAGCGCCAGCCACAGCCCGCCACCCAGGCCCAGCGTGGCGCCCACGCCGAAGGCCAGCAGCGTCTCCACCAGGGTCACGGCCAGATGCGGGTAGATGTCGGCGTCGCGCACGAACCAGGCCCACACGCGGGCCAGCACCTTCAGAGGTTCGCCGAAGAAGAAGGCCGCCTGCTTGTCGTTGTCGAACAGGACGTTGGGCAGCAGGCCGGGCGTGGTCATGGCCCACCAGAAGGCGAACAGTGCCATCAGCAGCAGCGCTTGCCACAGGCGCAGGTGCTTCATGCCGCCTTCACCAGCAATTGCTGCGCGTAGCCTTTGAGCACCTCGTCGCGCAGCACCGCCCAGATGGCGGCGTGCAGGTCGATGAAGCGGGCGCTGGTCTTGATCTCGGCGACATCCCGAGGCCGCGCGATATCGATCTGGAATTCGCCGATCGGGTGGCTGGCCGGGCCGGCCGCCAGGATCACCACGCGGTCGCTCATGGCGATGGCTTCGTCCAGGTCGTGGGTGATGAAGAGCACCGCCTTCTTCTTCGCGGCCCACAGCGCCAGGACTTCGTTTTCCATCAGCTGCCGGGTCTGGATGTCCAGTGCCGAGAAGGGCTCGTCCATCAGAATGATGTCGGGATCCAGCGCCAGCGTTTGCGCCAGGCTGACGCGCTTGCGCATGCCGCCCGACAGCTGGTGCGGGTAGCGGTCGCCGAAGCCGCCCAGGCCGACGCGGCGCAGCCAGTCTTCAGCCACCGCCCGTGCCTCGCGCTGAGGCCGGTCAGCGCGAAATTCCAGGCCCGCCATCACGTTGCCCAGCGCGGTGCGCCAGGGCATCAGGCTCTCGGCCTGGAACAGGTAGCCGGCGCGGCGGTTGATGCCGGCCAGCACGGATCCGAAGACCCGCACCGTGCCCGTGCTGGGCGCCAGCAGGCCGGCGGCCATGTTCAGCAGCGTGCTCTTGCCGCAGCCGGTGGGGCCGACGACGGCGACGAACTCGCCTGCGCCCACCGTCAGGCTCACGTCGCGCACGGCGGTGTAGCGCTGGCCCGGCGCATCGGGGCTGACGAAGGTGCAGGACACGCCTTGCAGCTCGAGCGCCGGCGCAGTCATCGCGCGGCGTCCAGACCGCCTGCGCCCTCGGCGGCCGCGCCAGCCCGCGGCTGGGTCAGCCTGCCGATGGCGCCCAGCAGGCCGATGAGGACCAGCGCCGCCACAACCACCTGGGGCCCGGCCATGCGGTGCGCTTGCCAGAGCAGCAGGCTGGTTGCGCCCAGCGCCACGGCGAACAGGGCCACCGCCAGCGCGGCGCTCGCCCGCGGCAGCGGCGGGTTGTAAGTCCGGCGTTGCGCAAGGTCGAAAGCGGGCTTTGGGAAACGCTGCGCCACGTCGGCCGGACGCCAGCCGGGTGGCTTCCACCAGACGCGCAGCCTGTCGGCCGCCGACCGGCTGTGCCAGCAGTCCTGCGCCAGCCCGGCGTAGACCTGCAGATGGGCCCACAGCGGGTTGAAGCTGCTCAGGGGCGCGCGGGTGCCGTAGACGATGGGCTCGGCATCGTCTTCCGCGGCGTAGCTGCCGAACAGGCGGTCCCAGACGATCAGGATGCCGCCGTAGTTGCGGTCCAGGTAGCGGTCGTTGACGGCGTGGTGCACGCGGTGGTTGCTGGGGCTGCAGAACCAGCGGTCGAACCAGCCGAGCCGGCCGATCTGCTGCGTGTGAACCCAGAACTGGTACAGCAGATCCACCAGCCCGACGACCGCGAACACCAGC
Source organism: Rubrivivax sp. (assembly GCA_040400915.1). Lineage (GTDB taxonomy): Bacteria > Pseudomonadota > Gammaproteobacteria > Burkholderiales > Burkholderiaceae_C > Rubrivivax. The sequence goes on along the minus strand of JBBAPI010000002.1, from coordinate 60,648 downwards.
GGCGGCACGCCGGCCACGGCCAGCGGCAGGTAGAACAGCGGGCTGAACAGGAAGTAGCTGCTGGGCTGGCGCAAGGCCGTGCTGAGGTTGTAGGCCTCGCTCTGGTGGTGCACCGCATGCGCGGCCCACAACACCGCCACGCGGTGGCCGGCGCGGTGGTTCCAGTAGTACAGGAAGTCATAGGCCAGCAGCGCAGCCAGCCACAGCGCCGGGCTGTCGGCCGGCAGCCGCCACAGTGCGGCGTGCTCGAAGACCAGCGTGTAGACGCCCAGCGTGAAGAAGGCCGTGAACAGCGCGCTGAGCTGGCTTATCAGGCCCAGGCCCATGCTGGCCAGCGCGTCGTTGAGGCGATAGGTCTGGCTGCCCCGTGCGCGGTCGACGGCTATTTCCAGCGCGATCAGCACCAGGAAGACCGGCATCGCCAGCACGATGACCTGGGCCGGCGTCATGCCTGCACTTCAGCCTTCGGCAACATGGCCCTTCACGGCCGCCACCAGCTGGTCCAGCGCCTTGCCCCAGCCGTCGTGGAAGCCCATCGCGGCGTGCTTGGCGGCGCTTTCGACGTCCGCATGCGCGGCCCGTGCGGTGTAGCGGGTACCGCCGTCCACGGCTTCGAAGGTCAGCGTGCAGGTGAAGGCGAATTCGCCGGTGATGGCCAGCGGCACGTAGTCCGGTCCCAGCGCGCTGGTCCACACCAGGCGGTGCGGCGCGTTCACTTCGAGGAAGCAGCCTTCGTTGGCGAAGCGCTCGCCGTCCGGGCCCACCAGCACCGAGCTGAAACGGCCGCCCGGGCGCAGGTCGATCTGCGCTTCTTCGGTGCGCCAGGGCGCGGGGCAGAACCAGCGCATCAGCAGTTCGGGTTCGGTCCAGGCGCGCCACACCGCTTCGGGTGGCACGGGCACGGTGCGTTCGAGGATCAGTTCGGTGCTCATGGGGGTCATCCTTTCGGGTACTTGGCGTTGGCCCGTTTCACGAACTCATTGGTCCACACCGCGGCCAGGTCGATCGGCGCCTTGCCGACCTCGGGGTCGATGCTGGCCAGCGCGCGCAGGGCCGTGTCGGCGCCCTTCTCGGGGAAGCTGCCGTCGGGCGACAGCGCGCCCTTGGCGGCCAGGAAGGCGTCGATGTAGACCGCGCGGTCGCCCAGCAGATAGTTTTCGGGCACGTTGGTGATGATCTCGCTGGGCCCGGCGCCCTGTATCCACCTGTCGGCGCGCACCAGGGCGTTGGCCAGCGCCTGCACGGTGGCCGGGTTCTTGTCGATGAAGCCCTGCGGCGCGTACAGGCAGCCCGCCGGCATCGGCCCGCCGAAGACGCGTTCGGCTTCGGCCACGATGCGCGTGTCGGACACGATCTTCAGGTCGCCACTGCGCTGCAGCAGCGTGATCACCGGGTCGAGGTTGCTCAGGGCGTCGATCTGCCCGGCCCGCATCGCGGCCGCCGCGCCCTGGGCCGCGCCGACGCCGATGATGCTGACGTCGGAGGGCTTCAGACCGGCCTTGGCCAGGATGAAATTGACCATCACATTGGTCGACGAGCCCGGCGCCGTGACGCCGATCTTCTTGCCCTTCAGGTCGGCCGGGGTCTTGTAGCCGGCAAAAGTCTTCGGATTCACGCCCAGCACGATCTGCGGCGCGCGGCCCTGCAGCACGAAGGCGCGCAGGCGCTGGCCCTTGGCCTGCATGTTGACGGTGTGCTCGAAGGCGCCGCTGACCACGTCGGCGCTGCCGCCGACCAGGGCCTGCAGGGCGCGGGCGCCGCCGGCGAAGTCGACGATGTTGACGTCCAGGCCTTCGGCCTTGAAGTAGCCGCGCTGTTCCGCGATGGTCAAGGGCAGGTAGTACAGCAGGTTCTTGCCGCCGACCGCCAGCGTCAGCCTGGGTTTTTCCAGCGCTTGCGCCCGCACGGAACGCGGTGCGGTCACCAGCGCGGCCGCGCCGGCCAGCAGGATCTGGCGTCTTTGCATGGGTCTGGTCTCCTCGGGATGACGAGCACTCTAGCCCAGCCGCCGCTTGCCTAACATCAGGACATGAACCCCCTACTTCTCGTCACCGGCGGCAGCCGGGGTATCGGTGCCGCCACGGCCCTGCGCGCCGCCGCCCGCGGCTGGGACCTGGCCATCAACTACACCCGCGACGAAGCCGCCGCGCAGGCCGTGGCCGCCCAGGTGCAGGCCCTGGGCCGCCGTGCGCTGGTGCTGCAGGCCGACGTCGCCGACGAAGCGGCGGTGCTGGCGATGTTCGCCCGCATCGACGCCGAAGCCGGCCGGCTCGGCGGCCTGGTCAACAACGCCGGTGTGGTCGACGTCGCCGCGCGCATCGATGGCGGCAGCGTGGCGCGCTGGCAGCGCATGTTCAATGTCAACGTCATCGGCTCCATGCTGTGCGCGCGCGAAGCCGTCAAGCGCATGAGCACGCGCTGTGAGGGCGGGCGCGGCGGCAGCATCGTCAACCTGTCCTCAGCCGCCGCCCGCCTGGGCGCCGGTGGCCAGTACGTGGACTACGCGGCGGCCAAGGGCGCCATCGACGTCTTCACGCTGGGCCTGGCGCGCGAGGTGGCCACCGAGGGCATCCGCGTCAACGCGGTGCGCCCGGGCATCATCGAGACCGACATCCACGCTAGCGGCGGCGAGCCCGACCGCGCCGCGCGGATGGCGCCCGGGGTGCCCATGCAGCGCGCCGGTTCGGCCGATGAATGCGCCGCGGCCATCGTCTGGCTGCTGTCTGACGAGGCCAGTTACACCACCGGGGCGGTGCTGGATGTGACGGGCGGGCGCTAGCCTGGCGTTGGGCCTGCCGTTCAGGCCGTCGGTGGCCGGGCATACCCCCGCAACTGCTGCAGCAACTTCCCCGCCGCGGCCCGCTGCGCGGCGTTCTTCAGCAGCGCCGGCGTTTCCAGCACCCAGCCGACAGCGTCCAGCACCTGGGCCCAGCGCGGCAGCGTGGCGACCTGGGCGTGCACCGCGGCGCAGGCTGCGGCCAGCGCGGGCTGGCGCTCGGCCAGCGTGCCGGCTGACAGCGCTTCGAAGAGGTCCAGCTGGATCAGCTGGGCATGGCAGCGGAAGTCGGGTTCGCTGTCGTGTCGGGCCAGCAGGCTGCGCCGCGCGCGGGCTGTGGCTGCGCTGTCCAGCGTGTGCCCTGGCTTGTCGCCGGCATGCCGCACCAGCTCGGCCGCCATGCGCCGCAAGGCGGTTTCGTGGAGCCGGGGGTCGTTGGCGTCGGCGGCCTCGGTTTCGGCACTTTCGTAGGCCTCCAGCGCCATGCCGAGCGAGCCCGCGCTTTCGCCGGCCATCCCTTGGGCAGCCTGCAGTTGCGCGTGGCGCTGCCAGGCCTGGCCCAGCAGGGTCAGCCGCTTGACCGTGGGCTGCAGCGCCGCCAGGGTCTGCAGTTCGCGCAGGGCGGTGGCCAGTTCGTCGCGCACCAGGCTGCGTGTGGCCGCGTCGGTGTTGGGGTCCTGGGCAAGGCCCCAGGCGCGTTCGACGAGCAGCTTGCCGAGCTGTTCGTGCGCTTGCACCGAAGCGCTGGCGTCGTTGGCACGCATGGCGCGCCCGTACCAGGCGATGGCGGCGTCGCTGTCCTGCGCGACTTCCCAGGCCACGCCGAAAGCCTCGGCCACGGCGCCCATGCCCCCCCAGGCGTCCCCGTGGTGCTCCTGCAGTTCCCGCAACCGGGCACGGGCCCGTTCCTGTTCGCCGGCCACGTCGTCGGTGGCATAGCGCGTGCGGACGGCGAGGTCTTCCAGCACCAGCGCCAGCCCGGCCGGCGAGGCGATGCCCTCGGCCACGCCATGGGCCGAGCTGCGCGGGTCGGGCGTGCTGGCCAGGGCGTCGCCGGTGCTGCGGCGGAAGGTCCAGTTCGGGTCGCCGTAGCACTGGTAGGCCGCCCAGGTCTTGCTGTGGGGTGTGCGCGTCCAGGTGTCTTCGCGGGCCTGGGCCACGGCCTCGATGAACGGCCGGCCGGCCAGCAGCGCGCCGTAGAAGCTGCAGGCGAAGATCTCGGCCGCTTCGTCATCGACCGCCCAGCCGGCGGCCACCACGCAGCGCACGCCGATCTGGATCAGCGCGTCGGCCACGCCCGCTGCGAAGGCCACGGGCTGTTCGACGCTGAGGGTGTCCTTGGCCTCATGCCCGCCCAGGTGGCAGCAGTTGACGAAGACCAGCTCGGGCACGGTTTCCAGCTTTTCGATCTCGTCGGGCCCCAGGTAGACGCCCTGGGACAGCACCACGCCGCCGCTCGACAGCAACTCGCCGGTCTTGGCGTCGAACTGCTGGGGCGCCCCGTGGCCCGCGACGTGGACGATGCGGTAGGGCCGCGCCATCAGCGCGCCGATGATCTCGTCGAATTCGTTCTTGTCGACCAGCGGGAACAGCAGCTTGGGCTTGACGCCGCCGGGCCCGCCCAGCAAGGCCGCCACGGCCTGCGCTTCGCGCTGGGCGCCTTCCAGCGGCGGGTAGGCCGTGCCTTCGGTATTCGGCGCACCGATGATCAGCACGGCGTCTTCGGCGTTGGCGTCCAGCGGGTTGTTGCGGAAGGGGCCGGTGCTCAGCGTGCGCAGCAACTGGGTGCGGATGGCCCAAGGCTTGGGCACGCTGGCGGCGACGCTGTTGCCGTCCGCCGGTTCGGTGTCCAGCAGTTCCCAGGGGATGGGGGCCGTGCGGCCATCCAGCTTCAGCACCGCGCGGTCGGTGCCGCTCAGGAAGGGCTTGAGCTCCAGCGGCACCAGTAGCTGGAACAGGGTGCGACCCAGCCGGGGGTCGCTGCGGCGCGCGGTGGCCGCGCGCTCGACCAGCTTGCGCACCAGCGCGGGCTGGGTGTGCTGGGCTCGCACCTCGCTGCGCGCGCGGCGCGTGTCCAGCGCAAAGGCGATCAGGCCTTCGGCGGGGCCGCTGACGCTGATCAGGTCGTAGTCGGCACCGCGGTAGCCGCTTTCGGGCTGGCGGCGCAGCGGCCCGACGCCGCTGGTGATGCGTTCGTCGATGGCGTAGGCCTTGGGGTTGGCCTCGGCCAGCAGGCGCAGGCCGCGCCAGGCTTCGGCCGCGCGGTCCAGGTACCACTCGACGATGACCAGCCGCGTGATCAGCGGCCAGCCGACGCCGGCCAGCCGCTGGTTGGCCAGCCACACCCCGCGGGCGATGGCGCGCGCCGCGCCACCGGCCGAAACGCCCAGCCCGCCGCTGCCCAGCAGGGTGGCCGCCAGTTCGATCGGGTCGCCGGCCCCGTGCCCCGCTTCATGCCCGCGCTGTGACCAGGCCTTCACGCCCTGGCAGACCGTGGCTTCCAGCTGCGCCGCGGTCAGGGCGCCTTCCTCGCCGAGGCCGACGACGATGGCCGCCGCCGGCCGCGGTGCGCGCCAGGGGTTGTCCGGGTCGACCTGGCGGTTGAAGAAGGTGCGCTGGGTGCCCGGGTCGCTGGGGTAGATCCCGGCCTGCAGCGCCTGGCCCATCGCGCCGCCGAGGTGGCGGTCGACCACGGCTTCGGTGCCGGTCAGGGTCAGCGACCGGTAGTGGCCGATCATCAGCGGCTGCTTGACGAAGGTCAGGTTGCCGTTGAGCACCGTCACCTGCAAGGGTGCCAGCGCGGCCCGCCGGGCGGGTGTGAGCCGATCGCCGTCGGCATCGGCAGCCCGGCCGAGGACGGCATTCGCGCCACCCGGGGGCAGCGCCGAAGCCGGCCGGCGCGAGGGCCGGTTGCGCCGCAGAACCGGCGCCGCCCGGGCTGCCGAGGTGACGCCGCGAGACACACCCGCCGCGGGGGTGGCCAGCGTCAGGAGCCGCGAGGTGTTGCCGTGCACCAGCAGGTCGGCATAGGCGTCGAAGGCCTGCTGCGCGCTGGGCAGGCTGCCGTGTTCGCAGTCCAGTTTCCAGGTCCGCACGCCAGGCAGCAGAGCCGATGCCAGGGGCACACGGCCGTCGCCATCGGCCGACTCCAGGTAGGTGAAGCCGTCGGCGCCGACCTCGAAACCGACCGGCGTGGTGGCTGCCTGGCCCACCACCAGCAGCACCTTGTCCGCGCAGGCCTTGATGGCGCTGCCGACCTGGGCGTCGAGCTGGGCGCGCAGGTCTCGCGCCTGCTTCAGCACCGCCTGCGGCGGCACGCCCCAGGTGTAGACCGCGGCCATCGCCTCGCCGGCATAGCGGTGCCACCAGTTCTTGTCTTCCTCGCGCTTCACGTCGTCGTCGGCCAGTTGCTGCCAGGTGGCGGCCAGGGCCAGGCCTTGCTGGCCGTCGAGCAACTGGGCCTGCAGCTGCAGGAAGCCCGGCATTTGCGCCATCAGCGTGCGCGCCTGGCGGTTGGCGAAGGGTGAACCGATGGCCGCCAGCGCGTTGCCGAAGGTGTCGTCGCCCGACAGCACCTGCATCGGTGCCCACGAGCCACCGTTGGGTGTGCCCAGCATCACGAGGCGGGCATCGGCGTGGGCCATCAGCCGCGTCCAGGTTGCGGGGTCGACGAGCTGCAGCGTGCGCGCCAGCAGGCCGCCCATCGAGTGCGCCAGGATGCGCACCGGCTGCTTGGTGTGGCGCGGGCGTCCAGCGCGGCCTTCACCCGCACGGCCAGCCGGGCGGCTTCTTCCTGCAGGGGGCGGCGCCAGTCGTAGCCGAAGGGGATGACCTCGTGGCTGGCCGCCAGGAAGGCCGTCAGGTCGCTGTAGACGGCGCCAATGGGCCCGTCTTCCTGCACGCCGTCGGCGCCCGCGGGCTGGTAGGCCAGGCGGTTGAAGCCGCCGATCAGGCGCGGGCTGAGCCAGATGCGCGCGGCGACGTCGGCGTCGCCTTGTTTCAGGTTGCTGCCCAGGATGCCGGGCAGCACGAAGACCGCCGGCTTGCGCGGGTCGGCCGGGCTGGCCGTGGCTTCGTCGAGCAGGCCGCGTTCACCGCTGGCGTCCTGGCCGGCCCAGGACAGCGGGCCGATGGGCTGGAAGCCGGCCGGCGGCGGGCTCTCGATCAGCGCGCTGACCACGGCCTTGGCGGTCTTGTCGTTCTCGAAGTAGGCGAAGTGCGTGACCGTCGGGCCCTGGTCGAGCAGGAAGGTGGCGCCACCGGCCCGTGGCGCGCCGCCGTACATCGAATTCGTGTTGACGACGATGTCGTTGTCCGTCCGGTAGTAGGCATCCGCCAGCAGCGACTTCAACCAGCTGCCGATGGTGCTGCCGTGCTGCAGGTCGCCGGCCACCACGCGCAGGTCGCCCGGCAGGGCCTTGGGCGCGGCGTTCAGCCAGTTCACCAGGGGTGTACCCGGCATCATGGCCGCCAGGCCCGGTATCTCGGCCGGGTCGGTCCTGCGGCGCGCCACCTCGCCGATGAAATCGACCAGCCCTGGCAGGACCGGCACACCGGTCGCTTCGAGCGTCCACTTCAACACCGACAGGTAGGCGTCCAGCCGTTTCGACGCCAGCAGCGTGCCACGCGCCGGGCAGGCCACGCGCACCACGCGCTCGACCTGCAGGTTTTTCAGCTTCACCTGCTCGGCCAGGTCGGCCAGTTCGCGCCGCTGGCCGGCGTAGGCCGGTTCGGCGAAGCCGGCCAGTTCAGCCGCCGTCAGCACGCCCTTGGTGCCAGCCAGTCGGGCCAGCACTTCGGCCACCAGGCCGCCGCGCGAATGCGTGACCAGGTGCAGCCGGGCGCCGGTCGGCAGCGCGTCGACCAGGGTGCGGGCATTGGCGATGGGGCTGGCGCCCAGCGTCGGGTGGTCCAGCGCATAAACACGCTGGCCATAACGCTCGAAAAGTTGGGCCACGCTGCTGCCATGGCCGGTCCACAGCTTGCCAAAGGTGCTGACCGTCTCGACGAAGGTGCCGTGCAGCAGCACCAGCATGGGTTCGCTGGCGGCCGGCACGGGGCTCAGCTTGCGCCCGCTGCCCTTGAGCTTGTCGAGCCGGTCGGGGCGCAGCGCATAGACGCCGGCATCGACCTGGCCATCGACCTTCTGCACCACCGCCCCGGCGGCGAAATCGGCAAGCTGTCCCTTGTAGGGGCTGGTCAGTACCTGGAAACCCGAGACCACGATGCGGCCGATTTCCGCCAGGCCCCGGCTGGCGTCGCCGACCCCGGCCTCAACGCCGGCACCCGGCCATTGCAGCGCCAGCGACACCGCCACCTCGTCACCCGCCGCGTCGCCGCGCGCGGTGCCGCTGCTGGACGGCGCACCGCGCAGGAGGTCGCGCGCCGTCGCCGGGTGCAGGTACAGCACGGGCCCGTTCTCGATGTGCAGGGCGACGATGTCCTCGCCCGGCACCGCAGTGGCCCGTACCGGCGCGCCCGCGTCGCGCTGCACGCCGACGCGCACCGAAGCCTTGACCTGCCCGGGCATGACCACGCCAGCCGGGCCGCCTGCGCCACGGCTGGCTGCCGCCGGCACGATGGGCCCGCTCAGCCCGGGAACGGAAAAGGTGATCGGCAGGGTGTCGTCGGTGGCCATGGCTGCTGTGCTCCGGATGCTGCGTGTCGTCACCGCTGGGGCGCGGGCTCGTCGAGCATCGGCGCAAAACGGGGCCCGGGCAAGCGGCTGGGGCCTACCGACTTGGGGATTGCCTTCGCGTCGCGGAAGGCGTCAGTCTGGCCGTTCTGCTTCGCGCGACTGCGACTGCATTTCGCGGATCTCGCGGTGCGTGAGCCGGTGCACCTGCACCGGCGCCACGCCAGCCAGAACGCCCAGCTTGAGCGCCGCGCTGTAGCTCAGGTCGATGACCCGGCCGCTGGAAAACGGGCCGCGGTCGTTGATGCGCACGATGACTTCACGGCCGTTGGCCGGGTTGCGCACCCGGGCATAGCTGGGGATGGGCATGGTGCGGTGGGCTGCGGTCATCGCGTACATGTCGTAGGTCTCGCCGCTGGACGTGGGCAGGCCGTGAAACTTGCGGCCATACCAGGACGCGCCGCCGGTCTCGTCCAGCGGCTGGTCGCCCGTCATGGGCACCCAGCGCTGGCCCAGCATCTCATAGGGCTTGTTCGGGCCACCCACCCGCAGCGCTTCCACGCGGGGGCGGGCGTCGGGCACGCTGGCCAGGTTGGCGGGCGGGTAGAGCCCGGGGCCATCGCGGCCGGGCGACAAGCCCGGCTTGCTGGCGCAGCCGGCGAGCAGCGCGGCGCCAGTGACCAGGGCCAGCAGGGGGCCACGATGGCTGTCGAGCTTGTGCCTCATGTTCGTCACCCCTGCGCAGTCCCCTGTAACCCGCGGAATACCGACGGTGGCCGTGCGGCCCAGCGGCGCGCAGGGGCTCGCCTGGCTTTCAAGGCAGCAGGCTGGTGCACCGGCAGGGATTGAACACTGGCCGATAACCCCCACGGATTCTAGCGATTCATCCAGGGCATGCCGATTTGTGCCCCGGTTTGTTCCCCGCTTTTCGATTGGTGCACCCTTGCTGCCCAGCCCGTTGCGTGGCGCCTACAGGCCAGGCATGCGGGGGCGTTTCTGCGCACTCACCGCCCCTTTTTATAGCCCGCAGAAACCCCGCGCGGGCTGGGCCGGCGCCAGCGGATCACCTGCAGTCAGCTCGGCGACGGTGGGAAGGCCTGCGCTCAGGTCAAGCGACAGGTCGGCGTCGAGTACCAGGCATGCGGCGCGGTCGATGCCAGCCCAGGCCTCGGGGGGCGCGTTGCTGGCCCGGTGGCGCCGCCTGGGGCCGGGCTGGGCGGGCTCGATAGGTGCAGCCACTTCTCCGGCCAGCAGCGCCAGCATGAGGCGCCAGCGGGCGGTCGCAAGGCCAGTTCTCGGGCAGGTGCTGACGATCATCGTTTGATATCCGTTGATTGAATTCAAAGCGCGCGGCCGGTCAGGCACTCCCGCGCCACGGCAGCCCAGCCCTGCACCGTGGTGTCCGCCGTCCATTCGATGCCTGTCCAGTGTTCGGCGGTCTGGTGCACCAGCAGCACCGACAGCGGCCACACCGCGCGCCACTCGGCACGGTCGGCGCGGTACAGCAGCACGGGCCGGGCCCCTGCGCCGGCCTGTGCTGCCTGGGCGACTGTTTGCGCCCACCAGCGGGCCACCTCGCCAGCGCTGGCCGTCCGGTGTCGCTTCACTTCAACGGCCCAGCCCGGAATTCCGGTCAAGTCGGTGTCGCCTTCGTGCTGACGTACCCGGCGCCGCACGTCCCACCCCGTGTGCTGGCGCACCAGGTCGGCGGCCTCACGCTCGCCAGCCCTGCCCTTGTTGCGCTGCATGGCGCTCATGCCTTGAACCCGTCACAGCGCTGCAGCATCCTGGCCAGGTCGCGGCCGACAGCCGGGGCTTGCAGCCCGGCCCGTGCGTGGTTGCCGCAGCGGCCGGGGCGGTAGTGGCCACAGTCGGTGCAGCTTACGCGGGGGTCGGCTTCGCGGTCGCGCCGGGTCAAGCGGTCGGCCAGCGCTTCGGCGTCATGCTCTGCCCAGCCCCAGCGAATCAGGCGGTTGCGCCGCGCCGTGAAGCGGGCGATGTCGTCATCCGTCCAGGCCACCAGCGCCAGCGCGGCCAGGCCCGGGCCAGCGGTCGCAGCGGTTTGTGAGTCTGGCCCCTGCGATTTCTGCGATTCCTGCGATTCACCGCGCCATTGCTCGCTCTCCGGGCTGTTCACCCCGTTGCGACCGGCTGCGATTTTTTGCGACTGCGCCAGGGCCGGGCCGATGGAATCGCAGCCAGTCGCAGCCGTTCGCAACCCCTGAATAGGGCCGGGAACCCGCGCCAGTGCTTGCGAATCGCAGGAATCGCAGGAATCGCAGGGGGTGCTTTGCGCTTCGCAGTGCGACCGCGCGCCGGATGCCCTCGGGCTGGGTATGCGGGCAGCACCACCGAAGAAGATGTCGGCCAGGTCGTCAGCTTCAGCGTGTGCCATCGCCGCCCCCTTGATCCTCGGGCGCCAGGGCGTACACCGTGCCATCGCCGCCGCGCTCTGCCAGGCCTTCGGCCACCAGCAGGTCAAGCGCCGCGTCCCGCTTGTCCTTGCTGCGTACGCATGCCGGCCCGCCGTTGAGGATGCGCTTCCCCTGGGTCTTCCACCCCGGGCAGTGCTTGGGGTCGGTCAACCATTCGTACAGCCGCAGGGCATCGGCGCCGGTCGGGTCGGCCGCGCCTTCGTCGATGACCGCGCGCCAGGTGGCGATGCTGTAGCGCACCAGGTCCAGCGCGTTGTGCGCATCGTCGGCGTTGATGGTGTCGCGCCGGTCGAAGGCGGCCAGCACCCCGGCCACCCTGCAGGCCTGTTCGGTGGCGCGCAGGGCGAAGGGCTTGACCACCTGCAGCCGGCCGCGCCGTGCCTCTTGTTCCAGCACCTCGAAGGCCCGGCCCACCATCCCGCGCGCATCGGGCTGCATGTCGATCACGGGCAGCGTGGAACAGTCGGCGGGCAGCGGTTCGGCCAGCAGTTCGGTGCACCGCAGCCAGTAGGCGCCCACAGCGGGAAGCAGGTCTGGCCGGAACGGTCGATCAAGGCGCGGCTCACACGGCGCCGGCCAGGCCAGCAGAAAGCGCGGCCAGAACCCCAGCGCCGACAGCAGCGGGTCGCCCAGCGCTGCGGCGGCCGCATGAGGCTGAACAAGCCAGTGCATCGCCAGGCGCCGGCCGTGCAGCTCGACGCGCCCGCCCATGCTGCGGCTCACGCTCAAGTCGCCGTTGTCCCACAGGCCGGAGAAGGTCGCGGCGGTCTTGGCTTTGTGCTCTGCACTCATGCCATAGCCGCACAGCATCGCCGCCGCTTCGTCTGTGAACAGTCCTTGCGACGTAGGGCCGTGCTCAAGGTCGCGGCGCAGCCCCTCTACCGTCGCATCCCGGACCATGCGGTAGGGGCTGCGCGGTTCCTCGGGCTCTGCGTCGCCCTTCTTCAGCGCCCGGCAGTCGGCCGCGTGCTGGCGCCGCTCAGCTTGGTAGCGCTCACCGGCCTCGCGCTGCCAGGCCTTGATGCTGGCCATCGCCACGCCATCGGCCGTGCTCTTGCCATCGCCGCTTTCGCCCAGGGTCATCAAGTCCAGCGACAACGGTTTGTCCCCGGCCAGGGTGCGCACGTTGTGCAGGCCCTGCACCAGCAGCGATGCAGCACCCAGCAGGGACTGACCCACCAGCGCCGGCTGCATCTGGCCGTGCTCGGCGATCTCGGCCGCCACGGGCGCCAGCGTGCCCAGCGCCTGCAGCGGGTAGGCCGGCGCATCCCGGCCCTTCAGTGACGGCGCCAGCAGCTCACGCGCCTTGCGCAACGCGCGGGGCCGGTCGAAGGTGGGCGGGGCTGCCAAGCTGGCGACGCTGGCCAGGTCTTTGAAGACCGCGCTCATGCTGAAACCTCCACGGCACCGCGCGCCGCCCACACGTCGCACCAGTCCGCGCCGGGGTCGGTGGGCGTCATCACTTCACAGCGCAGGTGCGCCGCCAGTGCGCGGGCTCGCAGGGTGTCGGCGGCCTCACGCCCGGCCCTGTCGTTGTCCGCGAACACCACCAGCCGCTGCACGCCTGCTGGCCACTGCCAGGCGGCCAGGTTGCCGGCGCAGTAGGCGGCCACCGTGGGCAGGCCCGATGCACACCAGCCGGCCAGGGCGGTCTCTATGCCTTCGGCGATGGCGATGATGCCGCTTGCAGGCTTGTTCAAGGGGATGCAGGCGCCGGCCAGCGGGCCAGCCGCGCCGGTCAGTTTCTTGACCGTGGGCACGTCAGCCTTTCGGCCATCGCGGGCCAGGTAGGTGCGATGCAGGGCCACGATGCGGCCATCCGGCGCGGTCAAGGGCGCCACCATCGCCGGGAAGGTGCCCAGCTTGTTGCCGCCGTGCCAGTAGGGCAGCGCCCGGTGGTAGCGCAGCACGTCAGGCAGCGGCCACACGCCAGCGAAGCCCCGCCCCTTCAGGTACAGCTTGACAGGATCGCCGGCCACCAGGGGCACGGTCTCGCCCCACAGCTTGGCGATGCGTTGCGCGTTCTCTGCCCACTGCTGGCGCTGCTGGGCTTCACGCTCTGCGGCAGCGGCGGCCACTTGCCGGGCATGGGCCGTGCGCTCAGCCGGGGTCATCGTTGCCCGGTCGGCGCCGGCCCATGTTTCGCTGACGCCTTGCCGGTAGCAGCCAAATACGCCGCCGCGCAGGTCATCGAACAGCTTGCACCAGCCGGCGTCATCGCTGCGGCGGTCACTGGTGGCGAAGCGATGGAAGCGGCCGGGCTCGATCACCTCGGGGGCGTGGCCCAGCGTGGCCAGGATCGCCGCGTGGAAGGCTTGCACAGGGTCGCTCATGGCGCGTCCCCCATGCCCGCTGCAGGCACCAGGCGGCCCATCAAGGCGGCCACGTCGGCGCGGACAAGCTCGCAGCCGTACACCAGCGCTTCAGCGGCTTGCAGGCTCTGCACGGTCGCCGGCTGGCCGAATTGGTTGAGCACCTGCCATGCGCCATCGGCCAGCGGCTTGAGCACCAGGCCCACCGGCGCCGCGCGTGCAGTCAAGGTGGCGACGCGCTTGCACTGCGCATGGGGCTGGGCACAATCCCGGGTGTCTGCTGCGCTCTGTTCTTCGACGCCTCGCCCGCTCGCAACGGTCGGGGCGTCCCCAATTTCGGGGCCGCTCATTCCGGCACCTGCGAGGAAAGCCAGGCGGTCAGGTCGCCGGCCCGGATGCGGGTGCAGCGCGCGCCCATCCTGACCAGCTTGGGGAATGCCGGATCACTTGCCGCCTTGCGGTACAGCGTGGCCTGCGACAAGCCGCTGACGGCAGCGGCCGTGCGCATCGTCAGCAGTGCGTCGGCTATCTGCGCCGCGTGCAGGGGTTGCGGATTGGCGCCGCGATTGGGCTTGCTGCCCTGCGGCTCGGGTGTCGGTGTTGCGTGCATTTGCGCCCTCGTGAGTTAACGAGGGCACTGTCGGCGGCATCGCCCCGGCGACGCGGACACGCATCGCGGCCTAATTGCCCGGTGTGATGTCCTTCGATGCGGCCAGGTGACGGCGCACTGTTCTCTCGGTGGGCGCCGGCTGCCCAGCGCGGGCAAGTCGGGCCAGCACGTCGTGCGCCTTCAGCCGGGCGGGGACGGTCTTGTCGGCCAGCGCCGCCCGCAGCGTGGCGACGTATTCGGGTCGGGCTTCCCAGCCCGCAGCCCGGCCCAGCCCCGGCAGCTTCACCAGCTTGCGGTAAAGGTCGCGGCGCCGGTCAAGCGCGCGGTCATATTGCGTCTTCGTGTTCTTCGGTCCTCGCGCGCCGGTCTCTTTGTCGGGCGCCTTCGGCGTGCCCATGTAGATCGGCCGCGTGAGGAATTCGGTGGCCTCATCGCCGCTCAGGGCGCGCCCCCCAGCGGCATGAATCGCCTTGATCGCCGCAAGCGCCGCGCCGGGGTCGTGGCGCGGGTCTTCTTCGTCGTCAGGCATCGCGCGCCCCGGTTTCAGTCGGCTGCCACCCGGCGCACGGTGCAAGCGAAGGCCTCGGGCCGGGTCTGCATTGCGCTCAGCGCGGCAGCCATCGCCTCAGCCTCGGTGGCCACTGCCGGCAGGGGCACAGCGCGCCCGGTTTCGATCCCGCCCACGGGCGGGGCCGGGACGTAGATCACGGGTAGCCAGCCCGGCGCCGCGCTGCTCATGCCTGACTCCACGGGTGGGCCGGGGCAGACCACACCAGCCGAATCTGCTGGATCAGGCGGGGCGGACGGCCCGTCCGCCACCCGGTGCGGTGGGGTGTACTCGTGTTTGCGGGTGCGGGCGCTCATGCTGCGCCCCCTTGCAGGCCCGGCGCTGCCGGCAGCGTGGCGCCTTCCAGCAGTCGCAGCGCGCGTCGCACCACGTCAACAACATGCGCCGGGATGTGGTTCCCATCCACCCCGCCCATGCTTCCCCACAGCGCTTGCTCAGCCAGGCCCACAAGGCCCACGCCCATCATCAAACTGTTACTGGGCACCGCTTCCGGTGAATCGGCCCAGTAGTGCAGCATCGTTTCGTTGACGGCGCGCAAAGCAATCTGCCCTGTAGACGGGTCAAGCGCTTCCCCCTCCTGTGCCTGAAGCCAAGCCGTCAAGGTTGCGCAGGCACCGGCCAGGTCGATGCGGTAGGCGGGGCCAGGGCCCGTGTCGGTCGCGGGTACAGTTTCGATAGCCATCAATGAAGCTCCATTCTTCGTCGGTGGTGAGGGGCCGGTCACTGTGTCCGCAGCGGTCGGCCCCGCCTTGATGCCGGCAACCGGCCGGCGCGGTGTTCTCTGTTCAGCACCTGTTCTCAGACGGCGCCCTCGGGCTGTGCCGGCGCGGGCTGGGCTGCATCGGTGGCCCGCCTGGGCACCACGTAGGCGGCATGCAGCCGCTGAATGCCCAGCATGGCGCCCAGGTACTCACTGGCCCAGCCCGGGATCGGCGTGTGGCCATTGGCCCAGCGGCTCGGGGTGTTCTTGTCGAGGTCGAGGCGCCGCGCCAGGTCGCTCTGCTTCCACCCCAGCGCCAGCAGCGCCGCATTGAACTCATCGGGGGCCATGCCGTTCCCTTTCGTTGCCTTCCATGCGATGATATTCGGTTCTTCTCAATGCGTCCAATAGGTTTAGTTTTGTACGCTTCAAGTTGACATAATGCCCGTTGTGCACACTACAAACCGGTGTGAAACGCACGCGCTGCACAGCCGTGGTGCAGCGGTCGGAGTCCGTTCAAACTCTCTGAACCCGGGTCAAGCCGCGCGGGGCTGTAGTGGGATCACCTGCGCCCCGGCCCGGATGCGGTCGAGGTAGTCGGCCCATGCGTTCATCATGGCGCGCCGTTGTTCCATGTACTCGGTGCGGTCGTAGGCCGTGCCCAGCGGGCCGGTCTTGCCGTGCGCCAGTTGGGCCTCGATCACGTCCGGGGCGATGCCGGGCAGCCGCTCAGCGATCAGCGTCCGTGCCATCGCTCGGAACCCGTGGGGCGTCATGTCGTCATTGCTGTAGCCCATGCGCCGCAGTGCCGCCCGGATGGTGTTCTCGCTCATGCAAACCTCGCCGGTCAGCAGCGAGGGGAACACGTAGCGGCCATGCCCCGTCAGCGGCTTCAGGTCGGCCAGCAGCGCCAGCGCCTGGGGCGCCAGGGGCACCAGGTGGGGCCGGCCGTTGATCTTGCCGGCCTTCTTGCGCTTCATCTTCGCGGCCGGGATGGTCCACAGCGCCGCGTCGGTGTCGATCTCTGCCCACTCCATCGCCCGGATGTTCCCCGGCCGTTGGAACAGCAGCGCCGATAGGGCCAGGGCGGTGCGGGTGACGGGCTGGCCCGCGTACCCGTCGATATCCCGCAGCAGGGCGCCGGCCTTCACCGGGTCCAACACGGCGCCCATGTGCTTGACCAGTTGCGGCTTCAGCGCGCCGGCCAGGTCGGGGGCTGGGTTACTCGTGCATCGGCCGGTGGCGATGCCGTAGCGGAACACCTGCCCTGCGTACTGGCGCAGGGCGTGGGCGGTGTCGATGGCGCCGCGCCGCTCGGTGCGCTTCAGGGCGTCCAGCAGCATCGGGGCCGAAATGCTGGCCAGCGGCAGGGTGCCCAGCCACGGGCTCAAGTCTTTCTCGACCAGCCGGTGCCACTTCTGAGCGTAGGTGTCTGACCAGCCGCCGCGCTCCTGGGCGTAGAACTCGGCAGCCACCGCGTCGAAGGTGGTGGCGTTGCTGGCGCGGCTGGCCAGCTTGTCGGCCTTGCGCTGCTGCACGGGGTTCGTGCCCGTCGCCTTCGTCTTGCGGGCCTCATCGCGCGCCGCCCGCGCTGCCTTCAGTGTCACTTCGGGGTAGCTGCCCAGCGCCAGCCGGGACTCTTTGCCGTCCGGGTAGAACTTCCAGAACCAGCGCTTTGACCCACCAGGCGAGGCCTCAAGGTACAGCCCGGCCCCGTCGGTCAGGCGCCGCCGTTTCAGGTCGGGCGGGCAGGTGGCATTGCGGCAGTCGGCATCGGTCAGCATGGCGGGCCTTTCGGGTGTCCCGGCCCGGGTGAAACGGGGAACATTTCCCGCCTCTTACCCCGGTGCGCCGGTTCGTTCCCCGCAATGTTCCCCGGCTTCGGATGCGCTGTAAAGCCCCCTCGTGCGTCAACGTGGCATGAAAAAAGCCCCTAAGTGCTTGATTCACATAGGGGCCTGAGTCGTTGTGCGTGGTCCTGAAACTCTCAGGTGGTGCGACCGGCAAGAATCGAACTTGCGACTAAGCCTTCGGAGGGCCCAATGATATCCACTTCACCACGGTCGCACGGGGTAACCCAGCATTCTACCGCCGGGCCCGGGGCGGAGTCCGGCGCGAGGCCAGCGGGTCGCCCCTTCACGGGTCGGCCCCTATAATCTGCAGGGTCTCGCCAGCGCGCGCTGGCGGCTTTTCAGCAGGCCGGATTTGAGGATTTCATGAGCGACACGCCCCATCACGCCACCGACGAAGCAGGCGGCCACGACCTGCCGCACGAAGGCCCCATCAAGACGTCCAAGCAATTGATCGCCACCGTCGTCGCGTCTTTCGTGATTCCCATCGTGGTCATCATCCTGCTGGTGAATTACGTCGACATGGGCGCCCGCACGGCAGCCGGCAGCACGGGCCTGCAGGCCGAAGCCGTGGCCCTGCGCCTGCAGCCCATCGGCAAGGTGACGGTGCGCGATCCCTCGGTCCCGACCGTGCTGCGCACCGGCCAGCAGGTGTTCGCCGGCCAGTGCTCGGCCTGCCACGCCAACGGCGTGGCCGGGGCCCCGAAGGTCGGCGACGCCGCTGCCTGGGGGCCGCGCATCAAGACCGGCTACGAAGCGCTGCTGAATTCGGCGCTGAAGGGCAAAAACGCCATGGGTGCCCAGGGCGGCGGCGAGTACAACGACACCGAAGTCGGCCGTGCGGTGGTCTACATGGCCAACCAGGGTGGCGCCAAGTTCGACGAGCCCAAGGCGCCGGCTCCCGCTGCGTCGGCCGCCAGCGCACCCTGACCCGGGCGTCCGCGCCGCGCAAAGAAAAACCGCCCTGGAGGCGGTTTTTTTGCGTCACTCTGCATCCACCGGTTCGGTGATGGCGCAACGCGGGCGGTTGATCGCTGCAGACGCCCGTCGGACAGCTCAAGGCTGCGGCTGCAAGACGTAGCCGAAGCGTCCCGGCATCTGCGCGAACGGCAATTCAGCCGGCGTCCAGGCGCCGGCTTCGACGGCTTGTGCAGCCAGGCCCATGTCCAGGGTGTGCACCAGACCATAGCCGATGTCGGTGTCCAGGAACAGCCGCCCCTGCTCGTCCAGCCACGCGCTGCGCAAGCGGGCCGGCTGGCCGGTGTGGCTGCTCAACGGCCAGCCTGGCGCGTCGGCCACGCGCCAGACCCAGGGGGCCGCTTCCAGTTGCAGGTAGACGCGCTGTGGCCCGTTCTGGAAGAACCAGGCCCCGCTGGCGTCAGCGGCGTAGTTGCGTTCGATGAAGGCGCGCAGCTTGTCGTGCTCGATGCGGCTGCCCTTGACCTGCGGAAAGGGGCCGGCCTGCTGGATGCGTTCGTCGCGCATGTACCAGTTGCCGCGCGCGTCCAGGGCCAGCCAGCCGTGGCAATGCGGCACGTTGGGCCACTTGCGCAGCGCAGCTTCGACGATGGCGTCCATGCGCGTCAGCCTACAGCGCCATCAGCCGTGCTCGTGCAGCCAGGCGCTGACGGCTTGCGGCATCGTGAACACATGCCCTGGCGGCCGCCCGTGGGGGAAGCCGACGTGCCCGCCGTGGGCCGGTTGCCACAGCGTGACGTGGCGGCCGACAGGGGCGGCGCCGGGCAGGGATGCGATGGGCACGAACGGGTCGTTGCGCGCGTTCAGCACCAGCGCCGGGATGCGGATGCGCGCCAGATGCGGCTTGGCCGAGGCGCGGGCCCAGTAGTCGGGGGTGTCGCGGTAGCCGTGCAGCGGCGCGGTGAAGACGTCGTCGAATTCGTAGAGCGTGCGCGCAGCCAGCAGGCGCTGGCGGTCGAACAGGCCGGGGTGCAGGGCCAGCTTGGCCAGCGCCCGCGGCTTCATCGTGGCCAGGAACATGCGCGAGTAGACCAGCCAGTTGAAGCCCTGGTCGATGGCGCGGCCGGCGGCCGCCAGGTCGATGGGCGAACTGACGGCCGCCACGGCCGCCGCGGTGGCCGCCGCGCTGTCGCCGCTTTCCTGGGCCCAGCGCAGCAGCGCATTGCCGCCCAGCGAGATGCCCACCGCCAGCAGCGGCTGGGCGCTGCGCGCACGCAGCCGGGTCAGGATCCAGCCGATCTCTTCGAAATCACCCGAGTGGTAGGCGCGCGGTGCGCGGTTGGGTTCACCCGAACAGCCGCGGAAGTGCGGCACCGAATAGGCCCAGCCGCGCTGCCGCGCCACGCCCGCGAAAGCCTGGGCGTAGGCGCTGGCGCTGCTGCCCTCCAGGCCGTGAAACAGCACCAGGTGGCGCGCGCCCGGCACGGTGTCGGCCACCAGGTGGTCGACGTCGATGAAGTCGCCATCAGGCGCGGTCCAGCGCTCACGCTGGAACTGCGGCGGCGGCCCGAGGTGGCGGCGTGAGCGCGTGGCCGCCCAGATGGTCTGCAGGTTGCCGCCGGGCAGCCAGGCGGGGGCGCGGTAGCTCAGCACCCGTCGGCTGCCACGACACTGGGCCTGCCCGTGGCATCCTTGCCATGGACCCCCGTGAGGATGAAATCATGATCAGGGACCATGCGACAGATTGTAGGGATGGGCCCTGAAGCTGTGGACGAGCGCCCCGACTCCCATCGCAGCCCTGGCCAGCGACGCCCCCGGGCCACTGCAACGCTGCCGCGCCGCGGATGACGGGGCCGTCGTTTAGCATCGCCGGCCCTGATCTCATCCACCCCTTGACCTTGCTGCTGCAACAGACCCTGGCCGTCACACGGCGCCTCTTGCTGGAGCAATGGCGCCAGGGCCGCGGCCTGGTCTTCTGGGCCGTGTTCCCGGCGCTGATGATGCTGCTGTTCGGGCTGGTCTACGCCCACAACGCCAGCATGCGCGCCGGGCTGGACGCCGCCGCGGCCGGCATCCTGATGGGCGCGGCGCTGTTCTTCAGCTGCCTGGGCGGCACGGTGGCCATCGTCGCCGCCGAGCGCGAACGCCGCACGCTGCGCCGCCTGCTGGTGTCGCCCTTGCGGCCGGCGGCCTACTTCCTGGGAGTGGTGGTGGCGCAGACGCTGCTGGCGGCGCTGCAGGTGGTAGTGCTCGCTGTCATCGCCTATGCCATCGGGGCGCGCTACCACGGCAGCGTGGCGCTGGGGGTGGCGATCGTGGTGCTGTCGGTTTTCGCCTATGTCGGCATGGGTTTCTACTTCGGTGCGCGTTTTGCCAAACGCAGTGAAGAGGTGGTGGTGGCGCTGTCGGCTTTCGGCGTGCCGCTGTTGGTGCTGGGCGGCACTTTCTTTCCGCTGGAACTGATGCCGCAGGCGATGCAGACCGTGGCCCGCTTCGACCCCATCCTGCACATGAACCAGGCGCTGAAGGGCGTGGCGGCCTACGGCCTGGGCGTGGCTGAATTGCGCACCGAACTGGCCTTGCTGGTCGCGTTCTGCGGCGTCGCGCTGGTGCTGGGCGTGCGGTCTTATGGCCAGCTGCTGGCGGCCGAGCACGGCACATGACGGCACTGCTGCAGATCAGCGGCCTGCACAAGCGCTTCGGTGCGCGCGAGGTGCTGCAGGGCCTGGACTTGGCCGTCGAGCCCGGCGAGATCGTCGGCCTGCTGGGGCCCAACGGCTGCGGCAAATCGACGACGCTGAACATCGTCAGCGGGCTGCTGCAGGCCGATGCGGGCCAGGTGCTGATCGCCGGCCAGCCGGTGTCGCCGCGCCGCGCCGGGCGGGTGGGTTACTGCCCGCAGGACAGTGCGCTGTACCGCGACCTGCTGCCCGCCGAGAACCTGGACTTCTTCGCCCGGCTGTACGGCCTGCCGGCCGCGCAGCGTAAGACCCGGGTGGCCGAGCTGATGCAGCGCTTCGGCCTGCTGCCGCACGCGGCCACGCGGGCCGGCCGGCTGTCCAGCGGTTGGCAGCAGCGCCTCAGTCTGGCCGTGGCGCTGGTGCACGCGCCGCCGGTGCTGATCCTGGACGAGCCGACGTCCGCCGTGGACGTCGAAGCGCGCCGGCTGCTGTGGACGCTGATCGCCAGCCTGCGCGAGATCGGCACCACCATCCTGCTGACCAGCCACCTGCTGGCCGAAGCCGAACGGCTGTGCAACCGCGTGGCGCTGATGCAGGGCGGGCGCATCGTGGCCATCGACAGCGTGGCCGGGTTGCAGGCGCGCGTGCCGGCCCAGGCCGTCGTCGAACTGCAGACGGCCTATGAGCCCGCCACGCTGCAACGCGCGGCCGAACTCGGCTGGGCCGTGCGGCGCTACGGCGGCCGGCTGTGCTGCCTGCTGCCGCAAGCCCTCTCGCTGCGCGAGGTGGTGCAGGCGTTGGACGGCGCGGGCGTCACCGCCGTCAGCGTGCTGCCGGTGACGCTGGAGCACGCCTACCTGGAACTGCTGGGGGCTGACGGCGCCGCTGAGCATCGTCCGATGCCTTCGGCATCGTCATCGGCCTGATCAGCCAGGAATCGCTGCTGCGGCCGCGGCGCTGGCGGCGGCTGTGGCGGCCAGGCGGTGGTGACCGACGCGGGTGCCTGCGCTGTCGATGACCACCGCCGCACCGGCCGGCAGCAACTGCCAGCCGCAGCCTTCATCGCTGACCAGTTCATCGCCCAGCGGCTCGCTGGCGATGACGGTGCCGCTGCAGCAGCGCCGCAGGTAGAGCGTCGGCGGCTTGCAGTCGGTGGACATGCGAAAGGCCAGCAGGCGCTCGCCGTCGGCCAGCACGGCGGCAAAGCGCAGCGGCGCGCGGATGCCGCGCGCCTGCATCAGCGCCACGGTTTCGTCCAGCACCGTCAGCATGGCCTCGTCCAGTGGCATGCCGTCTTCCACCCGGGCCATGGCCAGCAGGAACAGCAGTTCGGAATCGGTGGCGCCCTTGCGCGCGGCGTACAGCGTGTCGGGCAAGGCACTTTCCAGCGTGCGGCGCAACTGGCCGTAGCCGCCGATCTGCCCGTTGTGCATGAACAGGTACTTGCCGTGGCGGAAAGGGTGGCAGTTCTGCCGCGAATTGGCGCCGGCGGTGGCGGCGCGCACGTGGGCGAAGAACAGGCCCGAGCGCAGGTTCTGCGACAGCGCCAGCAGGTTGTCGTCGGCCCAGGCCGGCGAGGCGTCACGGTAGACACCGGGCTCTTCACGTTCGCCGTACCAGCCGACACCGAAGCCGTCACCGTTGGTCGCCACCTTCGCCTCTTCGGCGCGCAGCGACTGGTGCATCAGCGAGTGGCGCGGTTTGGCGATCAGCTCTTCGAGGTAGAGCGGCGCACCGAGGTAGGCGGCCAGGCGGCACATGGTCAGTGGCGCCCGGCCGCCCGAAGCCGCTGACGCGCCCCTCGGGGGCCGCGAGCGCAGCGAGCTTGGGGCCGATTCATGCAGTCCATTGTCACACCATCGTCACGCAGGGCCTGCGCCTTGAGGCCCGCCGAGCGCCTTGCTGCGCCTTGTGCCACAGTGGCGGCCGTTTGTTCGATGGAAGACCGCCCCGTGAAACTGCTCTTCGTTGCCGACCCGCTGGAAACCTTCAAGACCCACAAGGACAGCACCTTTCAGATGATGCGCGAGGCGGCGTCGCGCGGCCACACGCTGATGGCCTGCGGCCCGCAGGACATCCGCTGGGTGCGCGGCGAACCGGTGACGGCCTTCGTGCGCGACATCACCCTGACTGGCGACCCGCACGACTGGTTCCGCGCCGAGCAGCAACGCCCGGACGAACGCCCGCAGCCACTGAAAGACGTCGACGCCGTGCTGATGCGCAAGGACCCGCCTTTCGACAGCGAGTATTTCTACGCCACCCACCTGCTCACGCAGGCCGAACGCGAAGGTGCGCGCGTCTTCAACAGCCCGCAGGCGCTGCGCGACCACCCGGAGAAGCTGGCGATCCTGGAGTTCCCGCAATTCATCGGCCCGACGCTGGTCACGCGTGACGAGTCTGATGTGAAGCGCTTCCACGCCGAACACGAGGACATCATCCTGAAGCCGCTGGACGGCATGGGCGGCATGGGCATCTTCCGCGTCGGGCCCGATGGCCTGAACCTGGGCAGCATCGTCGAGACGCTGAACCAGGGCGGTGCGCAGACGCTGATGGTGCAGAAGTACCTGCCCGAGATCGTCCAGGGCGACAAGCGCGTGCTGGTCATCGGCGGCGCGCCGGTGCCCTTTGCGCTGGCGCGCATTCCGCAGGGCACGGAAATCCGCGGCAACCTGGCCGTGGGCGGCAAGGGTGTGGCCCAGCCGCTGAGCCCGCGCGACCGCGAGATTGCCGAGGCGCTGGGCCCCATCCTGGCCGCCCGCGGCCTGTTGCTGGTGGGGCTGGACATCATTGGCGACAGCCTGACCGAGATCAACGTCACCAGCCCGACCGGCTTTGCCGAGATCACCGAGCAGACCGGCTTCCCGGTGGCCAGGACCTATATAGCCGCGCTGGAAGCAGCCTTGCGCTGAGGGCGACGCCGAAGGGACGCTGATGGGGCAGGGGCAACCCGGATCAGACCCGCGACAATCGGGGCATGGCTCTCCTCTCGATCTCCAACGCCCACCTGGCTTACGGTCACGTCGCCCTGCTCGATGGCGCGGCACTTTCTTTCGAAACCGGCGACCGCCTGGCGCTGATCGGCCGCAACGGCACCGGCAAGTCGTCGCTGCTGAAGGTGCTGGCCGGGCTGGAAAAGCTCGACGACGGCCTGCTGCAGCAGCAGCAGGGCGTGCGCGTGATCTACGTGCCGCAGGAACCCGAACTGGATGCCGCCGGCACGGTCTTCGACGTCGTCAGCGAAGGCGTGGCCGAGGCCAAGGCGCTGCGGGCGCAGTACGAGGCGCACGAAGACGGTGTGGACCTCGACGCCATCCAGACCCGCATCGAACACCTGCAGGGCTGGACCTGGGAACAGCGCGTCGATGAAACCCTGCACCGGCTGGACCTCGACGGCGCGCGCATCGTCGGCCAGTTGTCGGGCGGCCTGAAGAAGCGCGTGGCGCTGGGCCGGGCGCTGGTCGCCATGCCCGACGTGCTGCTGCTCGACGAGCCGACCAACCACCTCGACCTGAGCGCCATCCAGTGGCTGGAAGGCCTGCTGCGCGACTTCGGCGGCAGCGTGCTGCTGGTCAGCCACGACCGCGCCTTCATCGACAACGTGGCCACGCGCATCGTCGAACTCGACCGCGGCCTGCTGCGCAACTACCCCGGCCAGCTGGCTGCCTTCGAGGCCGCGAAAGCTCGTGAACTGGAAGCCGAGGCGATGGCCGCGGCGCGCGCCGACAAGTTGCTGGCGCAGGAAGAGGTGTGGATCCGCAAGGGCGTGGAAGCGCGCCGCACGCGCAGCGTGGGCCGTATCGCGCGGCTGGAAGTGCTGCGCGAACTGCGCCAGGCGCGGCGCGACACGCTGGGCAGCGTCCGGCTGGAAGCCACCACCGGGGCGTCCAGCGGCAAGATCGTCGCGGAACTGAAAGAAGCGACGGTGCGTTTCCCGCATCCCGACGGCGGCGAACGCACCATCATCGACAAGTTCAGCGCCACCATCCTGCGCGGCGACAAGGTCGGCCTGATCGGCCCCAACGGCGCGGGCAAGACCACGCTGCTGAAGCTGATCCTGGGTGAACTGGAGCCCACCTCGGGCAGCGTGCGGCGCGGCACCAAATTGCAGGTTGCCTACTTCGACCAGATGCGCACGGCGCTGGACCTCGACGCGACGCTGGCCGACACCATCAGCCCGGGCAGCGAGTGGATCGAGAACGACGCCGGCCGCAAGCACGTGATGAGCTACCTGAGCGACTTCCTGTTCAGCCCGGCGCGGGCCAATTCGCCGGTGCGCACGCTGTCGGGCGGCGAACGCAACCGCGTGCTGCTGGCCCGCCTGTTCGCGCTGCCGGCCAATGTGCTGGTGCTCGACGAGCCGACCAACGACCTCGACATCGAAACGCTGGAACTGCTGGAAGAACTGCTGCAGAGCTACAGCGGCACGGTCTTCCTGGTCAGCCACGACCGGCGCTTCCTGGACAACGTGGTGACCAGCACCATCGCCTGGGAAGGCGACCCGGCCTACGGCGGGCGGACCGGCTTCTGGCGCGAGTACGAAGGCGGCTACGAGGACTGGAAGGTGCAGCGCGAGCGCGCCAAGGTCATCGCGACGGCGGCCGCCGCACCAGCGCCCAGGGTCGAAACGCCCAAGGCCGCTGTGGCGCCTGCCAAACCGGCGGTCAAGGCCGCCAAGCTCAGTTACAAGGAACAGCGCGAACTGGACGGCCTGCCGGCGCGCATCGAAGCGCTGGAAGCCGAACAGGCGCGACTGGCGGTGCAACTGGCCGATCCGACGATCTACGCTGGCGCGGCGCCTCGCGCCCCCGCGCTGCAGGCGCGCAACGCGGCGCTGGACGACGAACTGCTGCAGGCCATGGAACGCTGGGAAATCCTCAGCGCGCGCTGAAGCGCTGCTGCTGGCGCATAGACTGATTGCATGCCGCCTTCGTCTGCCGCCGCCGCCCCTGCGTTGCCCCCGGCAGGGCTGAGCGATGCCGCGCGCGGCTGGCTGCTGGGCTGCCTGGGTGTGGTGATCTTCGCGATGACCTTGCCCATGACCCGCCTGGCCGTGGGCGACGCCAGCGACCCGCAGTTGCAGCCCGCTTTCGTCACGGCCGGCCGGGCGGCGGTGGCCGGCCTGCTGAGCGTGGTCTACCTGCTGGCCGTGCGGGCACCCCGGCCGGCGCGGGCGCTGTGGGGCCTGCTGGCCGTCAGCGCGCTAGGCACCGTGGTGGGTTTTCCGCTGGGCCTGGCGCTGGCGGTGCGCGAGGTGCCGGCCATGCACGCGGCGGTCGTCACCGGCGTGCTGCCGCTGGCCACGGCGGTGATCGCGGCGCTGGCCACCCGGCAGCGGCCGTCGGCCGGCTTCTGGGCCTGTGCGCTGCTGGGCTGCGGCCTGGTGCTGGCTTTCGCTGCCTGGCAGGGCGGCGGCGCGCTGGCGGTGGGTGACGCCTGGCTGCTGCTGGCGGTGGGGTCGGCCGCGATGGGCTATGTGGCCGGCGCCCGCGCTGCGGCGGTCTTGCCTGCCCAGCAGGTGATTTGCTGGGTGCTGGTCGGCAGTTTGCCGCTGACCGCGCCCTTGGCGCTGTGGCTGCTGCCGGCGGCTGCCGTGCGACCGTCAGCCTGGCTGGGCTTCGGCTACACCGCGCTGTTCAGCATGTGGCTGGGCTTCTTCGCCTGGTACCGCGGTCTCGCGCTGGGCGGCGTGCTGCGGGTCAGCCAGGTGCAACTGCTGCAGCCTTTCCTGGCCCTGCTGTTCGCGGTGCCGGTGCTGGGCGAAAGGCTGGACCCGCTGACCGTCGGCTTCTCGCTGGCCGTCATCGCCGTGGTCTTCATCGGCCGGCGCATGCCGGTGCGCGGCGCCGGGCGGGGCACCCCGGCGTGAGGACCCTCGGCCTGCACGGGGCGGCCGTCGACGGGATGTTGGTGGCTGGGGTCGAAACACCCGGAGCCCGGTGATGCAACGCCGCTTCCACCAACTCGACGTCTTCAGCGCGTTGCCGCTGAAAGGCAATCCGCTGGCCGTGGTGCATGCCGCGCAGGGCCTGGACGAGGCCACGATGGCGGCCTTCGCGCGCTGGACGAATCTCTCGGAGACCACCTTCCTGCTGCCGCCGACCCAGGCCGGCGCCGACTACCGCGTGCGCATCTGGACGCCCGGCGGCGAACTGCCCTTCGCCGGCCACCCCACGCTGGGCAGTTGCCACGCCTGGCTGGCGGCCGGCGGTGTGCCGCAGCAGGCCGGCCTGGTGGTGCAGGAATGCGCCGTGGGGCTGGTGCGCCTGCGCCGCGCGGCGGGCCGCCTGGCCTTCGCTGCGCCGCCGCTGCGCCGCAGCGGGCCGCTGGACGCCGGGCTGCTGGCCCACATCGTGCGCGGTCTGGGCATCGCCGCCGCCGACGTGCTGCACCACCAGTGGGTCGACAACGGCCCCGGCTGGTGCTCGGTGATGCTGCGTTCTGCCGAACAGGTCTTGGCCGTCAAGCCCGACTGGGCCGTGCTGGGCGATTTGAAACTGGGGCTGGTGGGCGCGCAGGCGCCCGGCGCCGACACCGCCTTCGAAGTGCGCGCCTTCGTGCCCGGTCTGGGCGTGCCCGAAGACCCGGTCACCGGCAGCCTGAATGCGGGGCTGGCGCAGTGGCTGATCGGCGCCGGGCTGGCGCCGCCGACCTACGTCGCCGCGCAGGGGGCCGCGCTGGGTCGCGCGGGGCGCGTCTTCGTCGAGCAAAGCGGGGCCGAGATCTGGATCGGCGGCGACGTGGTGACCTGCATCGAAGGCAGCGTCGCGCTGTGAGCGCCGCATGAGCGTCGTCCTCGACCACCTGGTCATCGCCGCCGCCACGCTGGAGCAGGGCGCGGCCTGGTGCCAGGCCACACTGGGCGTGACCCCGCTGGCCGGCGGCCAGCACCCGCTGATGGGCACCCACAACCGGCTGTTGAAGATCGCCACGCCGGCTTATCCCGACGCCTACCTGGAGATCATCGCCATCGACCCGGCCGCAGCGCCGCCCGGGCGCGCGCGCTGGTTCGGGCTGGGCGACGCGGCCCTGCAAGCCAGCCTGACCGCGAGCGGCCCGCGCCTGATCCACGCCGTGGCGCGCAGCACGATGCTGGACATGCACCGCTGGGGCCTGATCACCGTGGGCTGCAAACCCGGCGATCCGGTCAGCGCCAGCCGCGAGACGCCGTCCGGCAGACTCAGCTGGCAGATCCTGGTGCGCGGTGACGGCGGCCTGGACTGCGCCGGCGCGCTGCCCACGCTGATCCAGTGGCAAGGCAGCCACCCCGCCGCAGCCATGCCGGATTCGGGCGTCGCGCTGACCGGCCTGACCTTGACCGGCGTGCCCCAGCCGGCGCGCGATGTGCTGCGGCTGCGCGGTGTCAGCGTCTTGCCGACCGGCAGCCCGGCGCTGTCGGCGACACTGTCCACACCCTTGGGACCCGTGACCTTGCAAAGCCAGCCATGACCGAAGAATTGTTCCGCGAAGACGCCAGCCTGATCGAATGCTCGGCCACCGTGGTGGCCGTGGACGACAGCGGCATCGTGCTCGACCGCACGGTCTTCTACCCCCTGGGTGGGGGCCAGGCTGGCGACAGCGGTACGCTGACCACGGCCGATGGCGCCGTGCTGCTCATCGCCGACACGCGCAAGCACAAGGAACGGCCGGGCGACATCGCCCACCTGCCGATGGCCGGCGCCGACCTGGCGCGCTTCACGCCGGGCACGATCTTGACGGCGCGCATCGACGCCGCGAAGCGCAGCGCCCACATGCGCTTCCACACCGCCACCCATTTGCTGTGCGCGCTGGTGCCGCACCCGGTGGACGGCTGCTCGATCACGGCCGGTTACGCGCGGCTGGATTTCCACATGGCCGAGCCGCTGGACAAGGACGCCTTGACCGCCGGCATCGCGCGCCTGGTGGCGCAAGCCAGCGCGGTCAGCCACCGCTGGATCAGCGAGGCCGAACTCGATGCCAACCCGCAGCTGGTGCGCAGCATGAGCGTGCAGCCGCCGCGCGGCCTGGGCCGCATCCGGGTGCTGGCGATCGACGGCGTGGACCTCCAGCCCTGCGGCGGCACGCATGTGGCCAACACCGCCGAGGTCGGCGACGTGGTGGTGACGAAGATCGAGAAGAAGTCGGCGATGACGCGCCGCGTGGTGCTGGGCTTTGCCGCGCCGCCGCCGCCGGCCTAGCCTTCAGGGGTTGCGGAAGTCGTCGTGGCAGCTCTTGCAGGTGGCGGCGGTCGGGCCGAAGGCGGCCTTCAAGGCGTCCAGATTGTTGCTTTTGGCGACGACGGCCAGCTTGGCCACCTCGTCCTGCATCTTCTTGGCAGCGGCGTCGAACTTGGCACGCTCGGTCCAGACGTTGGCCTTGGGCTGGCCTTTTTCGGTGCCGCTGGTGCCTTCCACGAAACCGGCGTAGGGCAGCACCGACATCTCGCGAACGATGTCGGCGTTGGTCGCCGCGGCAGCGCCGTCGAAAGGCACACGGCCCTGCACCATCGCTCCGATGCGCGCGAAGTGCGTGGACATCACGGTGAACGCGGCCTTGCGGTACTTCACGGCGTCTTCAGGCTTCTGGAACTGGGCGGCAGCCGGCAGCGAGGCCAGCAGCGTGGCTGCCGCAGCAGTGACGATGAAAAACGGCTTCATGCGGTCGATCTCGGGTTGGGTTGGGTTGGGGGTGACGGCAGTGTACGCATGGCGCTGCCCGGGTCTTCCGGGTTTGCCACTATGGGTGCTTCAAGACACGCCAGGCTTGCGCGCCGGCCCGCAGGCTGCAAAGATCGAGGCAATGTCTGAACCTGTTGCCTTGCCTGCCGTCCGCATCTGGGATCTCCCGACGCGGCTTTTCCACTGGATGCTGGCCGCCGCTGTCCTGGGCGCGGCGGGCACCGCCTGGATTGGCGGCAACGCCATGGTCTGGCACATGCGCTGCGGCCTGACGGTGATGGCGCTGCTGCTGTTCCGCGCGGCCTGGGGCTTGCTGGGTGGGCGCTGGTCGCGCTTCGCCAGCTTCATCTACTCGCCAGCCACCGTGCTGCGCTACCTGCGCGGCGAGGTGCGGCCCGGCGACCATTTCGAAGCCGGACACAACCCGCTGGGTGCGCTCTCGGTCTTCGCTCTGCTGGGCGTGCTGGCGGTGCAGGTGGCCACTGGCCTGGTGGCCGACGACGAGATCGCATCCCGGGGGCCGCTGAACCGCTTTGTCAGCACGGCCCGCGGCCTGGCGGCCACCGGCTGGCATGCCGACATCGGTTGGTGGATCCTGCTCGCGCTGGTGCTGCTGCACATCGCGGCCATCGTGTTCTACCGGGTGCGCAAGCAGACCGACCTGATCCGCCCCATGCTCAGCGGCGACAAGCCCATACCGCCTGCGGCGGCCGACACCCCAGCCAGCGAGGACAGCGGGCGCACGCGAGCCATGGCCGCGGTGCTGGGCCTGGCTTGCGCGGGCCTGGCGGTCTGGGTCGCCCGGCTCGCCAACTGATGGCGTCCGACCCCATCGCCCTGGTCGAGCGCGACAACGCGGCCCTGGTCGCGGCCGCACGCAGTCTGTTCACGGAATACGCCAGCACCCTGGATGTCGACCTGTGCTTCCAGAACTTCGATGCCGAACTCGCGGATCTGCCGGGTGAGTACGCGGGCCCCGGCGGCGCCTTGCTGGTGGCTTTCGTGCAGGGTGAGCCGGCGGGCTGTGGCGCGCTGCGTGCGCTACCCGACGTCGACTATCCCAACGCCTGCGAGATGAAGCGCCTCTTCGTGCGCAACGCCTTTCGCCGCAGCGGCCTGGGCCGGCAACTCGCCCAGCGCCTGATGGACCTGGCCACCCAGGCCGGCTACGACCACATGCTGCTGGACACGCTGGACACCATGGAAACCGCGCGCGAGATGTACGCCTCCCTGGGTTTCGTGGAAGTGCCGCCCTACTACTTCAACCCCATCCCGGGTGCGCATTACCTCAAGGCCGAGCTCGACGCGATGGGCACGCGCTGGTAGGCGTGCAGCCCGCTGACACGCGCCCTTCGGGCATCATGCAGCGGATGCCTGTCACCCCGCTCGAACTGCAGGCCGGTGATCTCCGGCTGGCCTTGCGTGCCGACCTGGGCGGTGCCATCGCCGGGCTCTGGCGCGGCACCACGCCGGTCTTGCGCAGCACCGAAGCGGCTGAGTTGACCGCCGTGCGCGCCTCGGGCTGCTACCCCCTGGTGCCCTATTCGAACCGTCTGGGCCACCGCCGTTTCCAGTGGCAGGGGCAGGTTCACACCACGGCCGCCAATTTCGCCGACAGCCCGCACTCGCTGCACGGGGTGGCCTGGCAGCGGCCCTGGGATGTCGTGTCGGCCAGTACCTCGGCAGCCGAACTGGCCTACCGCCACACACCCGACGCGCACTGGCCTTTTACCTTCGACGTGCGCCAACGTTTCGACCTGGCGCCCGGCCGCCTGAGGCTGCAACTGGCCCTCACCAACCGCGCCGAGCAGCCGCAGCCGGTCGGGCTGGGCTGGCATCCCTATTTCCCGCAACGCCCCGGCGCCCGGCTGCGCATCGACGTGGCCCAGCGCTGGGACAGCGATGCCAGCCAGTTGCCTACCCATCGCGTGGCGCAGTCCGGCATCGACGGCGAGGTGGCCGGCATGGCCTACGACCACTGCTTCGGCGGCTGGCAGGGGGCGGCGCTCATCACCGACGAGCAGATGTCACTGCGTCTGACGTCGTCGCTGCCCTACCTGGTGGTGTTCACGCCGAACACGCAAGCCTTCTTCTGCGTGGAGCCGGTCAGCCACGTCAGCAATGCCATCCAGATGACCGATCCGGCCGCGCAGGGCCTGCGCACGCTGGCGCCCGGCGCCACATTCGACGCGTGGCTGCAACTCGACATCGAAGGAAACTGATGGACTGGACACCGCTGCCGATTGCGCCCTCGCTGCTGGGTGAATCGCCTTTCTGGCACCCCGATGAAGCGGCGCTCTACTGGGTCGACATCCCGGGCAAGACACTGAACCGCTGGCACCCGGAGTCGGCCGTGTACCGCTTGTGGTCTTTGCCATCTGAGGCCGGCTGCTGCGCCCCCTTGCCCGGCGGCGACCTGCTGCTGGCGATGCGCGACGGCCTCTTCCGCTTTGACCCGGCCAGCGGTGAACGCAGCCGGCTGGCCGCCCCGCCCTACGACCCCGGGTCGGAGCGCTTCAACGACGGCAAGGCCGACCCGCAGGGCCGGCTCTGGGTGGGCACGATCTACGAACCGCGCGACGCGCCCCAGGCGGTGCTCTACCGCTGGGCGGCTGGCAGCCTGACAAAAATGGCCAGCGGTGTGACCGTGAGCAACGGCCTGGCCTTCAGCCCGGATGGCCGCACGCTGTTGTGGAGCGACACCTGGGCCCACCGCATCGATGCCCTGGACTTCGACGGCGCCGACGGCAGCCTGTCGCGCCGGCGTGCATTTGCGCAGTTCCCGGTGAAGGTGCCCGGGCAGGATCTGGCCACTTACGGTGGCCGGCCCGACGGCGCGGCCATGGACCGGGACGGGTGCTGCTGGATGGCGATGTTCGAAGGCCAGCGCCTGGTGCGGCTGTCGCCCAGTGGCGAATTGCTGCAGTCCATGCCTTTGCCCGTGCGGTGTCCGACCATGCCCTGCTTCGGTGGGCCCGACCTGCGCACGCTCTACCTCACCACAGCGCGTGCCAACCGCCCGGCCGAAGAACTGGCGCAGCAGCCGGCGGCTGGCTGCGTGCTCAGCGCGCGCGTCGATGTACCGGGTCTGCCGGTGAACTTCGCGCGCGGATGACGACGCCCAGGGCCCGATGACCGACCGTCTCGACCGCCCGGCGCTGCTGGCCCGGCTGCACGAGCCGCGGGTCTGGGACCTGGCCGTCATCGGCGGCGGCTCGGTCGGCCTGGGCGTGGCGCTGGACGCCGCGGTGCGCGGCCTGAGCGTGGTGCTGGTGGAATCGCACGACTTCGCCGAAGGCACCTCGTCGCGCTCGACCAAGCTGGTTCACGGCGGTGTGCGCTACCTGGCGCAGGGCGACATCGGCCTGGTGCGCGAGGCGCTGCACGAACGGGCCGCGCTGCTGGCCAATGCGCCCCACGTGGCGCAGCGCCTGCCTTTCGTCATGCCCGGCTACCACTGGTGGGAACGCGGCGTCTACGGCGTCGGCCTGAAGGCCTACGACGCGCTGGCCGGCCGCCAGGGCCTGGGCGGCACCGAGTGGCTGAGCACGCGGCGGGCCCTTGAACTGCTGCCCGGCGCGCAGCCGCGCGGCCTGTGGGGCGGTGTGCGCTACTGGGACGGCCAGTTCGATGACGCCCGCCTGGCCTTGCTGCTGGCGCGCACCGCCGCCGCCCGCGGCGCGCTGGTGTTGAACCACTGCGCGGTGACCGGCCTGGTCCACGAAGGCGGGCAGCTGCGGGGCCTGGATGTGCGCGATGCCGAAACCGGCGCCACGGCCCGGCTGAGCGCGCGCTGCGTGGTCAACGCCACCGGTGTCTGGGTGGACAGCGTGCTCGATCTGGACCGCACGCCGGGCGCGCCGGCGGCTCCGCCGTTGGTCGCCCCCAGCCAGGGCGTGCACCTGGTCGTCGACCGCGCCTTCCTGCCCGGCAACCATGCGCTGCTGGTGCCCAAGACGGCTGACGGTCGGGTGCTGTTTGCCGTGCCCTGGTTCGGCAAGACCATTCTGGGCACGACCGACACGCCCCGCCAGGACCGGGCCCGCGAGCCGGCGCCCTTCGCCGACGAAGTGGCCTTCATCCTCGGCGAGGCCGGCCGCTACCTGGCGCGTGCGCCGCAACGCAGCGACGTGCGTTCGGTGTGGGTCGGCCTGCGCCCGCTGGTGCGCCCGCTGGTGCGGCCGCAGGCCTCGGCGGCCGGTGAGACCAAGGCCCTGTCACGCGAACACACGGTGCTGGTCGCGACTTCGGGCCTGGTCACGGTGACCGGCGGCAAGTGGACCACTTACCGTTCGATGGCCGAAGACGTGCTGGACCGCGCCATGTCCGCCGGCCTGCTGCCGCGCCGCGCCGGCGGTGTCACCAACCGCTTGCCGCTGCTCGGTGCGGCGCCGGGCCGGCCGCTGTCCGAGCCACCCGGCGAACACCTGTACGGCAGCGAGGCCGCGCTGCTGCGCAGCCTGCCCGGCGCCGGCGACTGGCTGTGGCGCGACGCCGAAACGCGGACCGGCGGCCTGAGTGTGGCCATGGTGCGTTTTGCGGCGCGCTACGAGATGGCGCGCAGCGTGGCCGATGTGCTGGCGCGCCGCTCGCGGCTGCTCTTCCTGGACGCGGCCGAAGCGGCGCGACAGGCCGACGCGGTGGCGGCCATCCTGGCCGAGGAACTGGGCCAGGCCGTCGAAACCGACAGCTTCAAGGCCCTGGCCGCGCAGTATCAGCGTCTGCCCTGAACCGGGCGGCTGCCGGTCGCGCGGGCCTCAGGTCTTCGGCAAGGCCTCGATGGCGTCGCGCACTTCGCCCGTGCTGAGGATTTCGTTCAGCAAGCGGGGCGCGGCGGCACCCGGTGCGTAGACCGCGTAGACCGGCACGCCGCTGCGCCCCAGGCGGGCCAGTTCGGCGCTGATGGCGGCGTCGCGCCGCGTCCAGTCGGCGCGCAGCAGCAGCACCCGGCGGTCCTGAAAAACCGCCAGAACCTCGCTGCGCGACAGCACCGCACGCTTGTTGACCTGGCAGGTCACGCACCAGGCGGCGGTGAAGTCCACGAACACCGGCCGACCCTCGGCCTGGGCCTGGGCGACGCGCTCGGCCGACCAGGGCTGCCAGGTGCTCACGCCGCGTGCCGCGTCGGCTGCGCCCGCGGCCGCCTCCTGGTGCACCGCGGGCGCCGCCCAGAACAGCGCGGCGGCCATCACCAGAACGGCTGTCGCGCCCAGGCCGCGGCGGGCCCTGCTACCCAGCGTCGGTGAACCGAGGGCCCAGGCCAGAAAGGCCAGCGCGACCAACAGGATCAACAGCGCGGCAGCGCCGTCGATGCCCGCTTGCTGGCCCAGCACCCAGACCAGCCAGACGACCGTGGCAAACATCGGAAAGGCCATCAGGGTCTTGAAGTGCGCCATCCACACGCCCGGCCGCGGCAAGAGCTGGGCCAATTGCGGCCAGGCGCTGGCGGCCAGATAGGGCAGGGCCATGCCCAGCCCGAGGAAGGCGAACACCGTCAGCGCCTGCGCCGGGGGCAGCGCCACCGCCGCGCCCAGCGAAGCGCCCATGAAGGGTGCCGTGCAGGGCGAGGCCACCGCCACCGCCAGCACGCCGGTGAGCAGGGCATCCAGCGCCGGGTGGCGAGCTTGCGCGGCGGCCCAGGAACTGGGCAGCACCGAGCCGATCTCGAACACGCCGGCCAGGTTCAGGCCGATCAGCGTGAACAAGGCGGCCAGCACCGCCACCACGGCCGGTGTTTGCAACTGGAAGCCCCAGCCGAGTTGCTCGCCACCCGCGCGCAGCGCCAGCAGCAGGCCGGCCAGCGCGACGAAGGACAGCACCACGCCGGCGGTGTAGGCCAGCCCGCCGACCAGCAAGGCGCGGCGGTTGCTGGCGTGGTGGGCAAAGCCCAGCACCTTCAGCGACAGCACCGGGAAGACGCAGGGCATCAGGTTGAGCAGCGCACCGCCGGCCAGCGCCAGCAGCAGCGCCAGGCCCAGGCTGGCGCTGGCCTCGGGCGCCGCGTTGGACGGGGCCGCCGGCGTGACCAGCGGCGGTAGCGCGGCCGGTGCCGCGGCCGCTGGCGGCCAGGCTGCGCTGACGGCCATCTGCAGCCGCAGGCCGGCGGGCTGGCCGTCGGCGATCAGCACGGCAGCCAGTTGGCGGGGCGCCGCGCTGCGTTGCGGGTCCAGCGCCAGGCGCGCCGTCCAGCTGGCGTCGGCCCACTGGTTGCGCTGCGGCGCGGCCGTCTGGATCAAGCCCGCCGTTTCAGGCAGCAGGCTCATCGCGCGGCCCTGCCAGGCGGCGGGCAGGCCGGTCAGTCGAAGCACCATCGCGGCGCCCTCGAAGGACACGGCGGCTTGCGCCTGTGGCACTTCCAGCGGCTGGGCGGCGGCGGCCGCCGCGAACAGCGCGGCCTGCCCGGCGGTGGCCGCCTGAGCGGGCAGGCGCAGCGCGAAATCGCCGCTCTCGGGGATGCACACGTCCTTGCAGACCAGCCATTCGGCGTGCAGTCTCACATCCAGCGCCTCGGCCTTGAAACCCGCGGGCAGCGTTACCGCCACCGGCAGCAGCAGCGTGCCCTCGTAGCCGTAGTTCAGCAGCGGCCCGACGGGCAAGGGCTTGGGCGTCGGCCATTGGATGTCGCCGGCCTGGACGCCAGGTGGCAGCGTCCAGGCGAAGGTGGTCGGCAAGCCCGAATCGCCCGGGTTCTTCCAGTAGGTGTGCCAGTGCGGCTGGTGTTCGATCTTCAGGGCCAGCGTGACGGCCTTGCCGGGGGCCAGGCCTGCCGGCGCGTGGGCCACCAATTCGGCGCGCACCTGGGGTGTGGCGACCACGGCGCCCGGCGCTGCTGCGGCTGCAGTCCCCTGCCAGGTGTAGGGACTGACAAAGGCCAGGACGCAGGCGGCGAGGCGGTTCAAGCGGGTCATGGGCAGGGCCTGTTTTCGAGGCGGCGGACGGGTGGCGCTTGCCGCGCGGAGGTGTCGATTGTGGGCCTCAGCCCGGGCCATCCGTCCCGGCTTGTGAGGTCCCCTTCCGCGACGTCCGGGTTTCTTCGTATAATTCCGAGGCTTTGCTGAGCTCACTCAAAACATGGCGACCCAACGGCAAGTTAGAGACGACCGCTGGGACGACAACGATGAGGCAGCTTCCAGAGGGGGGGCATTGAACTTCAAGCCGCTGACGCGGGATGAAGCGCAGGCTCTGCGTGCCAAAGCGCCGTTACTGTCGCTGTGGCGCGTCATTGGTGTGCAAGTGGTGGTCGGCTTGGGCGTGGCGCTGTTGGTGGCGCTCGTTTCCGGCAAACAGGTTTACGGTTGGTCGCTGCTTTACGGCGCGTTCACCGTGGTCGTGCCAGGTGCCTTGATGGCGCGCGGCATGACCAGCAAGCTCAGCAGCATGAACGTCGGCGCCAGCGCTGTCAGTTTCATGTTTTGGGAGATGGTCAAAATTGCGGTTTCGGTGGTCATGCTCGCGCTGGCACCGAAGCTCGTGCAGCCCCTGAGCTGGCCAGCCTTGCTGGTGGGCTTGGTGGTGTGCATGAAGGTTTATTGGGTCGCGCTCTTGTGGCGTGGCAGCTCCAAGAGTTGAACAGACGAGACTAGGAAAGCATGGCAGCAGAAGCTCATGCCGCGAATGCGGCCGCCGAACACGGCCCGACCTCCGGCGAGTACATCATCCATCACCTGACGCACCTGCGTAACAAGGAGATGACCGGCCCCTTCGACCTGTCCGTGGTCAGTTGGGATTCGATGTTCTTCTCCATCACCATCGGGGTGATCGGTTGTTTCCTGTTGTGGCTGGCCGCGCGCAAGGCCACCTCGGGCGTGCCGGGCCGTTTCCAGGCTGCGGTTGAAATCCTGGTCGAGATCGTCGAGACGCAGGCCAAGGGCATCGTCCACAACGCCAACAGCCGCAAGCTGGTGGCGCCGCTGGCCCTGACGGTGTTCGTCTGGATCTTCCTGCTCAACGCGATGGACTTGCTGCCTGTCGACCTGCTGCCCTTCATCTGGGAAAAGGTCTACGGCGCGATGGGCGGCGACCCGCACCACGCCTACCTGCGTGTCGTGCCCACCGCCGACCTGTCGGTGACCATGGGCCTGTCGCTCGGCGTGCTGATCACCTGCCTGGTCTACAACGTCAAGATCAAGGGTCTGGGCGGCTGGGGCCACGAGCTGATCGCCGCGCCTTTCGGCGACCATTGGGCGCTCTACCCCTTCAACTTCCTGATGCAGATCATCGAGTTCGTCGCCAAGACGGTTTCGCATGGCATGCGGCTGTTCGGCAATATGTACGCCGGTGAACTGATCTTCCTGTTGATCGCCTTGCTCGGCGGCGCCTTCACGCTGTCGGCCACGGGCTTTGGCCTGGCGGCGCTGCACATCATCGCCGGCACGGTGTGGGCGCTGTTCCACCTGATCATCATCACCTTGCAGGCCTTCGTGTTCATGATGCTCACGCTCGTGTACATCGGCCAGGCGCACGACTCGCACTGAGCCCCGCAGCGAGCCCCGCACCGGTCCGTTTCCCCGTTTTTCCCGGTTCCGTTTTCCTTTTTCTCTCACACCACTTATCCCTCTAGGAGTCATCATGGAAGTCATCAGCTTTGTCGCCCTCGCCGCCGGTCTGATCATTGGTCTGGGCGCCGTCGGTGCCTGTATCGGCATCGGCATCATGGGCAGCAAGTACCTCGAATCGGCAGCCCGCCAGCCCGAACTGATGGGCGAACTGCAGACCAAGATGTTCCTGCTGGCCGGCCTGATCGACGCCGCCTTCATCATCGGTACCGGTATCGCCCTGTGGTTCGCCACGGCCAACCCGTTCCTGGCCCAAATCGCGCTCCTGCCGAAGTAAACAATGCCCCAAGCGGACGCCGCGGAACTGGCTTTGCCGGGCCGCTGGGGTCGCCCCTTTTGAGGGGGTGCGGCAACGCCGCTACGGGGGTGGAGGAATCACATGAGCATCACCGGTACCCTCATCGTCCAGATGATCGTGTTCCTGATCCTGGTCGGGTTCACCATGAAATTCGTCTGGCCGCCGATCACGGCGGCGCTGGACGAGCGCGCCAAGAAGATCGCCGACGGCCTGTCGGCCGCCGACAAGGCGAAGTCGGAATTGGCTGTCGCCAACCAGCGTGTGGAAGCCCAGCTTTCCACCGCCCGCGACGACGCCGCCAAGCGCCTGGCCGACGCCGAACGCCTGGCCTTGCAGATCGTCGAAGAAGCCAAGGGCAAGGCCACGGTCGAAGCGGACAAGATCATTGCCGCCGCCCATGCCGAAGCCGAGCAGGCTTCAGTCAAGGCCCGCGAAACGCTGCGTGAGCAGGTTGCCGGTCTGGCCGTCAAGGGCGCCGAAGCCATCCTGCGCAAGGAAGTCAACGCCGGCGTCCACGCCGAGCTGTTGTCGCGTTTGAAGGCGGAGCTCTGACATGGCCGAGCTGGCCACCATCGCCCGCCCCTACGCCGAGGCCTTGTTCTCGTCGGCGGGTGCCGACGCTGCAGGCTTGAAGTCGCAACTGGCTGGTGTGGCTGCGCTGGCCGCCGACGCCGAGTTGCGGCAGTACGCCGACAACCCCAAGGTCAGCGCCGATCAGGTGTTCGATCTGGTGGCGGGCGTGTCGCTGCAGCAAGGTCTGTCGCTCGACAGCAAGGTGGGCAATCTGTTGCGCACCGTGATCGAGAACGGCCGCCTGGCGGCACTGCCTGAAATTTCGGCGCAGTACGGGGCCCTCGTCAACGGCAGCAGCGGCGTGTCGGACGCCACCATCCAGAGCGCTTTTGCCATCGCTGGCGACGCGCTGGCCGAGGTCGTGACCACGCTGGAAAAGCGCTTTTCGAAGAAGCTCAACGCCACGGTCGAGATCGTCCCCGAGCTGATCGGCGGCATCCGTGTCGTCGTCGGCGACGAGGTGCTGGACACCTCGGTCAAGGCCCGTCTTGCACAAATGAAACTCGCGTTAACCGCATGACGTCGCCTTTGGCGCCGGCCGCGTGACCTGGAGAAACACCATGAACCTGAATCCCGCAGAAATCTCCGAGCTGATCAAGAGCCGCATCGAAGGCCTTGCCGTCTCGGCCGACATCAAGAACCAGGGCACCGTCGTGTCCGTCACCGACGGCATCGTGCGCGTGCACGGCCTGTCTGAAGTGATGGCCGGCGAAATGCTGGAATTCCCGCCCACCCCCAGCGGCCAGCCGACCTACGGCCTGGCACTGAACCTCGAGCGCGACTCGGTCGGTTCGGTGATTCTGGGTGAGTACGAACACATCTCCGAAGGCGACACCGTGAAGTGCACGGGCCGCATCCTGGAAGTGCCGGTCGGCCCCGAGCTGCTGGGCCGCGTGGTTAACGCGCTGGGTCAGCCCATCGACGGCAAGGGCCCGATCAACGCCAAGATGACCGATGTCATCGAGAAGGTCGCCCCCGGCGTGATCGCGCGCAAGAGCGTGGACCAGCCGGTGCAGACCGGCCTGAAGTCCATCGACTCCATGGTGCCGGTCGGCCGCGGCCAGCGCGAGCTGATCATCGGCGACCGCCAGACCGGCAAGACCGCCGTGGCCATCGACGCGATCATCAACCAGAAGGGTCAGAACATGACCTGCATCTACGTTGCGATCGGCCAGAAGGCGTCGTCGATCAAGAACGTGGTGCGCGCGCTGGAAGCCAATGGTGCGATGGAATACACCATCGTCGTGGCCGCTTCGGCCTCGGAGTCGGCGGCCATGCAGTACGTTTCGGCGTATTCGGGTTGCACGATGGGCGAGTACTTCCGCGACCGCGGCCAGGACGCGCTGATCGTGTACGACGACCTGTCCAAGCAGGCCGTCGCCTACCGCCAGGTTTCGCTGCTGCTGCGCCGCCCGCCGGGCCGCGAAGCCTACCCCGGCGACGTGTTCTATCTCCACAGTCGTCTGCTGGAACGCGCCGCCCGCGTGAACGCCGACTACGTCGAGAAGTTCACCAACGGTGAGGTCAAGGGCCGTACCGGTTCGCTGACCGCCCTGCCGATCATCGAGACGCAAGCCGGCGACGTGTCGGCCTTCGTGCCGACCAACGTGATCTCGATCACCGACGGCCAGATCTTCCTGGAAACCAGCCTGTTCAACGCCGGCATCCGCCCCGCCATCAACGCCGGTATCTCGGTGTCGCGCGTCGGTGGTGCAGCCCAGACCAAGCTGATCAAGAGCCTGTCCGGCGGTATCCGCACCGACCTGGCGCAGTACCGTGAACTGGCCGCCTTTGCGCAGTTCGCGTCGGACCTGGACGCCGCCACCCGCAAGCAGCTCGACCGCGGCGCCCGCGTGACCGAACTGCTCAAGCAGGCCCAGTACAGCCCGCTGCCCATCAGCCTGATGGGCGCCACGCTGTACGCGGTGAACAAGGGCTATCTGGACGACATCGAAGTCAAGCGCGTGCTGGCTTTCGAGCACGGCCTGCACCAGCACCTGAAGAGCAGCCATGCTGCCCTGCTGGCCAAGCTGGAAAACGACAAGGCCATGGACAAGGGCGCTGAAGAAGAACTGGCTGGCGCCGTCACCGCGTTCAAGAAGTCCTTCGTCTAAGCCGCGCCCAGGAGCAAGACCATGGCGATCGGCAAAGAGATACGCGGCAAGATCAAATCGGTGGAGAACACCAAGAAGATCACCAAGGCCATGGAGATGGTCGCCGCTTCCAAGATGCGCAAGGCGCAAGAGCGCATGCGCGCGGCGCGTCCGTACGCCGACAAGATCCGCAACATCACGGCACACCTGTCTGGGGCCAACCCCGAGTACAAGTCACCGTATATGCGCTCGGGTGGAACGACGAAGGCTGTCGGCTTCATTGTCGTCAGCACCGACAAGGGCTTGTGCGGCGGTCTGAACACCAACATCTTGCGTGCCGTCACGAACAAGATGAAGGAAGTCCAGACGGCCGGCGGCACCATCCAGGCGGTGGCCATCGGCAACAAGGGCTTCGGCTTCCTGAACCGCGTCGGCGCCAACGTGATCAGTCACGCGGTGCAGCTCGGTGATGCGCCGCAGCTCGACAAGCTGATCGGCCCGGTCAAGGTCATGCTGGACGCCTTCGTCGCCGGCAAGCTCGACGCGGTGCACCTTTGCTACACCGGCTTCATCAACACGATGAAGCAGGAGCCGAACATCGAGCAGCTGCTGCCGCTGTCGGCGGCGCGCCTGCAGCAGACCGAAGCCGAGAAGACGGCTTACGGCTGGGACTACATCTACGAGCCCGACGCGGCGACGGTGGTCGACGACCTGCTGACGCGTTACGTGGAAGCGCTGGTCTACCAGGCCGTGGCCGAGAACATGGCCAGCGAGCAAAGCGCGCGCATGGTGGCCATGAAGGCGGCCACCGACAACGCCGGCACGCTGATCGGCGAGCTGAAGCTGGTCTACAACAAGACCCGCCAAGCCGCGATCACCAAGGAACTGTCGGAAATCGTCAGCGGCGCTGCCGCCATCAGCGGTTGATCCAGCAGCCCTGCTGCAGCCGCCCGCAACGAATATTGTTTGAAGGATAGAAACATGCAAGCTCAAGGCAAGATCGTCCAGTGCATCGGCGCTGTCGTGGACGTGGAATTCCCGCGCAACGCCATGCCCCGCGTCTATGACGCCCTGAAGCTCGAAGGCACCGCGCTGACGCTGGAAGTCCAGCAGCAGCTGGGCGACGGCGTGGTGCGTACCATCGCGTTGGGTTCGTCCGACGGGCTGCGCCGCGGGCTTATGGTCAGCAACACCGGCGCCAACATCACGGTGCCCGTGGGCAAGGCCACGCTGGGCCGCATCATGGACGTGCTGGGCAACCCCATCGACGAGCGCGGCCCGGTCGATCAGACGCTGACCGCCCCCATCCACCGCAAGGCTCCGGCCTACGACGAGCTGAGCCCGTCGCAGGAACTGCTGGAAACCGGCATCAAGGTGATCGACCTGATCTGCCCCTTCGCCAAGGGCGGCAAAGTGGGTCTGTTCGGTGGCGCTGGCGTCGGCAAGACCGTGAACATGATGGAACTCATTAACAACATCGCCAAGGCGCACAGCGGCCTGTCGGTGTTCGCTGGTGTGGGTGAGCGCACCCGCGAGGGCAATGACTTCTATCACGAGATGGCCGATTCGGGCGTCGTGAACCTGGAGCAGCTCGAAGAGTCCAAGGTGGCCATGGTCTACGGCCAGATGAACGAACCCCCGGGCAACCGCCTGCGCGTGGCGCTGACCGGTCTGACCATCGCCGAGTCCTTCCGTGACGAAGGCCGTGACGTGCTGTTCTTCGTCGACAACATCTACCGCTACACGCTGGCCGGCACCGAAGTCTCCGCGCTGCTGGGTCGCATGCCGTCAGCCGTGGGCTACCAGCCGACGCTGGCCGAGGAAATGGGCCGCCTGCAAGAGCGCATCACGTCGACCAAGGTCGGCTCGATCACCTCGATCCAGGCCGTCTACGTGCCTGCGGACGACCTGACCGACCCGTCGCCCGCCACCACCTTCGCCCACTTGGACGCCACGGTGGTGTTGAGCCGTGACATCGCTTCGCTGGGCATCTACCCGGCCGTCGACCCGCTGGACAGCAACAGCCGCCAGGTCGACCCCAACGTCGTCGGTGAAGAGCACTACAACACCACCCGCGCCGTGCAGGCCACGCTGCAGCGCTACAAGGAACTGCGCGACATCATCGCCATCCTGGGCATGGACGAGCTGAGCCCGGAAGACAAGCTGGCCGTGTCCCGCGCCCGCAAGATCCAGCGCTTCCTGAGCCAGCCTTTCCACGTCGCCGAAGTGTTCACCGGCAGCCCGGGCAAGTACGTGCCGCTGAAGGAAACCATCCGCGGTTTCAAGATGATCGTGGCTGGCGAATGCGACGCGCTGCCGGAACAAGCCTTCTACATGGTTGGCACTATCGACGAGGCCTTCGAGAAGGCCAAGAAAATCAACTAAGGACTCGCGATGGCAACCATCCACGTTGATGTCGTCAGCGCCGAAGCCTTGATCTTCTCGGGCGAGGCCAAGTTCGTGGCCCTGCCCGGTGAGAACGGCGAACTCGGTATCCTGCCGCGCCACACGCCGCTGATCACGCGCATCAAGCCGGGCGCGGTGCGCATCCAGCGTCTCGACGGCAACGAGGAATTCATCTTCGTCGCCGGCGGCATCCTGGAAGTGCAGCCGGGCACGGTCACCGTGCTGGCCGACACCGCCATCCGCGGCAAGGACCTCGATGAAGCCAAGGCCACAGAGGCCAAGAAGCAGGCTGCCGAGGCGATGAAGAACGCCAAGAGCGACATCGACCTGGCCGCTGCGCAAGGCGAATTCGCGGCGATGGCGGCACAACTGGCTGCGATCCAGAAACAGCGTCGCAAGTAAGTTCAGCGCACAAGGTCAACGCACAGAACGCAAACCCGCCTGGTGGCAACATCCGGCGGGTTTTGTTTTTTCGATCAGCAGTGAAGGGGCGCGCCATGAGCAGGAAGCAGGACACCGGCAAGGCCAAGAAGGGCACCCAAGCCGGCACCGGCACCGGCCGACTCGGCAAGGGCGAGTACCTGGAGAAACTTGGCCC
Source organism: Rubrivivax sp. (assembly GCA_040400915.1). Classification (GTDB taxonomy): domain Bacteria; phylum Pseudomonadota; class Gammaproteobacteria; order Burkholderiales; family Burkholderiaceae_C; genus Rubrivivax. The sequence goes on along the minus strand of JBBAPI010000002.1, from coordinate 16,986 downwards.
GCTGCAACTGCGCTTGAACAACATGGCGCGATGGTTGCAGCACACCGGCAAACGCCTGGTGGTGGTGGTGGAAGGGCGCGACACCGCCGGCAAGGGCGGTGTCATTGCGGCCATCGCCGAGACCTTGAACCCACGGCAATGCCATGTGGTGGCGCTGGACAAACCCAGCGAACGCGAAAGCCGCCAGTGGTACTTTCAGCGCTATGTGCCGCATTTGCCGACGGCCGGCGAGATCGCCCTTTTCGACCGCAGTTGGTACAACCGGGCCGGTGTCGAGCGGGTCATGGGCTTTTGCTCCGAAGACCAGACCGCCGCCTTCCTGAAGCAGGCGCCGGCTTTCGAGCGCTTGCTGGTCGACGACGGCGTGCTGCTCTTCAAGTACTGGCTGACGGTCGACCAGGCGCAGCAGGAGGCGCGTTTCGCCGAACGGCAGGCCGACCCGTTGAAACGGTGGAAGCTGTCGTCCATCGACGTGCAGGCCCGCGAAAAATACGCCGACTACGGGCGCGCCCGCGACGTCATGCTCAAGGCCACGCACAGCCCGCGCGCGCCCTGGACGCTGGTCGACTTCAACGACCAGCGCAGAGGTCGCCTGGCGCTGATCGAGCACCTGCTGGCCGCCGTACCCGAAGAAGCGCCAGCGCCGAGCTCCATCGTCTTTCCACCGCTGGGCCACGACCCGCTGCAAGAACGCTTCAGGGCGGGGTTGAAGCCGATCTGAGTGCCCCGGCGGTTTTCGCCTGGGGCGCGGCGCGCCCGGTTCGCGTCACGGCCGCGACGGACCGTTCAGCCCGGCACCGTGGCCTCGCGCAAGACCTGCCCGACGGGCATTTCACAGCGCCGGGCTCAATGCGCCGCGATCACGCCGCAGGCCACCCGTGCGCCGGAGTTGCCGGTGGGCTGGGTGCTGTAGTCGTCGGCCTGGGCGTGCACGATGAGCGACCGTCCGACCACGCCGTTGGGACCGGCAGCCACGGTCGGTCCGTCGAGCATGAATTTCTGGTCGACGCGGCCCAGGGCATCGGCCTTCAGCGCCGGCAGGTCGCCCGCATGGTGGGCGGCGTTCTGCGGGCCGTGCACCTGACCGCCCGGGTTGAAGTGCCCGCCTGCGCTGCTGCCGTCAGTGCTGGCGCAGCTGCCGGTTTCGTGCACGTGGAAGCCTTGTTCGCCACCCGGCTTCAGGCCGCTGAGCTGGGCGTGCACCATCAGGCGGCCGTCCATCTCGTGGAACATCACCAGACCGGTGACGGTGTTGCCTTGCGTGGGCGACAGCGTGGCCACGGCCATGCGACCGGCCATCATGCCCATCGGGTGGTCTTTGGGTGTGGCGCAACCGGCCAGGGCCAGCGCGGCGATCGAGAGGGCCAGGGTCTGTGCAGCGATCCGGTGGTTCATGGGGGGGTCTCCGGTGGCGTGATGGGGCGGTCGACTGTATTCCGAAGTTTTCGTCCGGCCTGCGCGCTGCCGTACACAGGCGCCGCATCCCGTGCTCAGCCGCCAGCGGCCGCCGCCGGGCCGGCTTCGCCGCGCCCCGCGCCGCAGCAGAAGGCGCTGACCCAGGGGCGCAGGGCCAGACCCAGGCTGCGGCCGTCGGCATTCAGCGCGTCCAGGCGCTGCGCTGCGTCTTCGGCACGGCGGCGCAAGGCTGCTTCATCGACAGTGGTGACGCGGCCCTGCTCGACGACGACCTGGCCGCGGACCAGCACCGTGTCCACAGCGGCGCCGTTTTCACCGTGCACCAGCTGGCGCAGCGCGTCGCGCAGCGGCACGAAATGGGGTTGGGCCAGATCCAGCAGCACCAGATCGGCGGCCCGTCCGGCTTCGATGCGGCCGATGGCGGCGCCCCAGCCCAGGGCCTGCGCGCTGCCTTCGGTGGCCATGTGCAGCGCCTGCGCGCCGGCGATCCAGCGCGCCTCGTCGGCGCTGATCACGCGCGACAGGCCGGTGGCCAGGCGCATGGCTTCGAACAGGTTCTGCGTGTCGGCGGTGTTGGCGCCATCGGTGCCCAGGCCGACGCGCAGACCGAGCTCGAGCATGCGCTGCACCGGCGCGATGCCCGAACCCAGCCGCAGGTTGCTCAGCGGGTTGTGGATGGCGGTGACGCCGGCCCGGGCCAGCTGCGCGATGTCGGCGTCGTCCACCCAGATCGCGTGGGCGGCGCTGAAACCGCCGTTGAGCAGGCCCAGGCGCCCCAGATGCGACACCAGGCTGCAGCCGTAGCGCTGTTGACCGTGCACGGCCTGCGCCCGGCTTTCAGCCAGGTGGGTCTGCAGCGGCAGGCCGAACTCGGCCGCCAGCGCCGCGCAGCCGCGCAGGAATTCGTCGCTGCAGTGCAGCGGGATCGTCGGCGCGATGCCCAGGCGGACCTGGGTCGCATCGAAGGGCCAATCCCGGGCGGCCTCGCGCACGACAGCCAGGCAGGCCGCGGCATCGGCGCCGCGCAGGGCCGACACGGCAGATTGCAGGTCGGCCGGCAGCGTGGCCAGCAGTGGCGGGTAGGCCTGGAACAGCGTGCGGTCGGCCAGCATAGGCGCCACCACCGCGCGGATGCCGACCTGGGCGTAGGCGCCGGCCACGGCCTGCAGGCCCGCCACCGTGGGCAGCGGAAATTCGCCGCTGACGTCGAACAGGGCGGTGCAGCCTTTCTTCAGCAGTTCGACGGCGGTCAACGTGGCGCTGAGCGCCAGGTCGGCCAGGCCGCGGTGGCCGTTGATGGACGGCGACGCAGCCAAAAAGCCTTCCAGCGCCACGTCGGCCACCGCACCGCGGCCCAGCGCGCCGTGGGCGTGGGTGTGGCCGTTGACCAGGCCGGGGATGAGCAGGCGGTCGGACGCGTCGAGGGCCGTCGCGCCTTCCAGCGCATCGAACTGGCCGGGCTGGCCGATCTCATGGATCAGTCCGCCCTCGATCAGCAGGTCGGCGGGGCGCACGGCGGCGCCGGCATGGGCCAGCAGCCGGCCGTTGCGAACGATCAGTCTGTCGGTCGATGCCATGGCCGCAGTGTCCGGCAATTCAGCGGGCGCCGAGCTGCCGCGGTCAGGGCCCCTGCAGCGTGCCCAGCGCCCGCAGGATCTTTTCGGGCGTGATCGGCTGCGACGCCACGCGGGCCTTGAAAGGCGCCAGCGCGTCGTTGATGGCGTTCATCACCGCGCCCGGCGCGCCGGCGGTGCCGGCCTCGCCCGCACCCTTGGCGCCGAGCTGGCTGCTCTTGGTCGGGCTCTGCACGTGGCTGATCACGATGTCCGGCATTTCACCGGCCATCGGCACCAGGTAGTCGGCCATGTTGCCGTTGCGCAGCGTGCCGTCGGTGTCGTACAGGCATTCCTCGAACAGCGCGCCGCCGATGCCCTGCACGATGGCGCCGCGCATCTGTTCATCGACCAGCATGGGGTTGATGACGCGGCCGCAGTCTTCCACCGCCCAGTGCTTCAGCAGCTTGACGAAGCCGGTCTCGACATCGACTTCGACGTGGCTGATCTGCACGCCGTTGGTGAAGATGAAGGGGTAGTCGCGTTGCGCGTAATGCCGCGTGACCATCAGTTCGGGCGTGAAGTGCTTGGGCAGCGTGTCGCTGCGGAAATACGCGATGCGGCCCAGTTCAGCCAGGTCCAGCACCACAGCGCCAGTGGCCGCATCGACGACCGCGCCGCGCCGCACCTTCAAGTCGGCTGCTTCGCGCTGCAGGATGGCCGCTGCCGTGGCCAGGATGTTGGCGCGCAGCACCAGGCCGGCCTGCAGCACCGCTTCGCCACCGATGCCCGCACCGCGTGAGGCCCAGGTGCCGCCGCCATAGGGCGTGGCGTCGGTGTCACCCGTGACCACGCGCACGCGGGCCAGGTTCACGCCCACCGCGTCGGCCGCGATCTGGCCGAAGATGGCCTCGGCGCCCTGGCCCTGTTCGCCGACGCTGCTCATCACCGTCAGCGCGCCGCTGGGCTCCAGGCGCAGCGTGGCGCCGTCCTGCGAGGCGATGCGCGCGCCGCCGACGCCATAGAAGGCCGCGCTGGGGTTCGTCAGCTCAATCAAGGCCGCCACGCCGATGCCGCGGTAGATGCCCTGTTTGCGCAGTTCGGCCTGCTCGGCGCGCAGCACGTCGTAGTCACACACCCGCTTCGCCTCGCGCAAGCAGGCCTCGTGCGACAGCACTTCCAGCTTGATGCCCGAGGCGCCGGTGGCCGGGTAGGCGTCGTCGGGGATGACGTTCTGTTGCCTGAACCGAATCGGGTCCATGCCCAGCTTCTGCGCCACACCATCGACCAGCGCTTCCGTCACCGCGCAGGCGATGGGGTGCCCCACGCCGCGGTACTGGCAGGTCGGCACCTTGTTCTGGAACACCACGTTCAGCTTGGCGCGGTAGGCCTTGTGCTTGTAGGGCCCGCCGGTCAGGTTGACGACCTGGTTGCCTTCGATGCCGCTGGTGCGCGGAAACATGCTGAAAGGCCCGATGCCGGTCAGGTCGTCGATCTCGAAGGCCAGGATGTCGCCCGCCGTGCTGGCCGCGATGCGGGCCTGGATGCGGTGTTCGCGGGCGTGGATGTCGCTGACGAAGCTCTCCAGCCGGTCGGCGACGAACTTGATCGGGCGCTGCAGCATCAGGGCCAGCGCGACGGTGGCGAAGTCGTCCGGGTAGGCATGCACCTTGATGCCGAAACTGCCGCCCACGTCGCGGCAGATCACGCGCACCTGCTGCTCCTGCAGGTCGAACTGGCGGCAGTACAGGTCCTGCATCATGTGCGGCGCCTGGAAGCTGTGCCAGACGGTGAGCTTGCCGTCCTCCAAAGTGCGACCGGGGTTCCAGTCGGCGATCTGCGCCCGCGGTTCCAGCGTCACGCCGGTGTGGCGGCCGAAGACGTAGGTCTCTTCGAAGACCACGGCGTCGGGCCGCGCGAAGGCTTCATCGACGCCACCGGTGTCCAGGCTGCGCGTGAAGCACAGGTTGTCGCCCAGTTCGGGGTGGATCAGCGGCGTGGCCGGGTCCAGCGCGGTCTCGGTGTCCAGCACGGCGGGCAGGTCTTCCCACTCGATTTCCAGCAGCGCCAGCGCGTCTTCGGCGCGGGCCCGCGTTTCGGCCACGACAGCCACCACCGGTTCGCCCTGCCAGGTGGCCCTGTCGATGGCCAGCGGGTACTGCGGTGCGCTCTTGATGCCGGCCAGGTGGGCCAGCGTCGCCACCCAGGGCTTGCAGATCGCGGCGATCTCGCTGCCCACGACCACGGCGATGACACCCGGCAGCGCCTGCGCGGCCGTGCGGTCGATGCGCGTGATGCGCATGTGCGCCACCGGACTGCGCCAGAACACCACGTGCGCCATGCGCGGCAGCGTGATGTCGTCGATGTACTGGCCGCGGCCCTGCGTCAGCCGGCGCACGCCTTCGCGCGGCAGGGCCACGCCGATGTGGCGCTGGTCCTCGGTGACGGCGGGCAGGTCGGCGCCCAAGTCGCGGTGGCCCGGTTTTTCGCTAGGGTGGTTCATGCGATCACCTCGTCCGCGAAGCGACCGGCGCGCTGTTGTTCCAGCACCGCGCACACCGCGTCGACGATGGCGTGGTAGCCGGTGCAGCGGCAGTAGTTGCCGCTGATCCACTCGCGGGTTTGCTCGCGGTTGGCGTCGGGCCGGCGTTCGACGAGGTCCAGCGCCGCCATCAGCATGCCCGGCGTGCAGTAGCCGCACTGCAGCGCGTTGTGTTCGACGAAGGCGTCCTGCAGCGCGCGCAGGCGGGCGCTCGGCGTGGGCGTTTCGACGGTCTCCACCGCATGGCCGTCGGCTTGCGCCGCCAGCACCAGGCAGCCGCGCACGACAGCGCCGTCCAGCCGCACGCTGCAGGCGCCGCAGACGCCGTGTTCGCAGCCCAGGTGCGAGCCGGTCAGGCCGCAGTCTTCGCGCAGGAAATCGGTCAGGTGCTTGCGGCATTCGACGTCGCGCACGACGGCGCTGCCGTTGATCTGCACGTGGATGCGGCGCCGGGGGTTGTCAAGCGGTGTGTTCATGGTATCGGGGCCATCGGCCGCGGGTTCAGGCGAGCAGGGCGCGCACGGCGCGCTGCATCAGCGTGGCGGCCAGCTGCGTCTTGGCAGCGGCCGAGTGGGTCAGGTCGGCAAAAGGTTGCAACTCGGCGCGCAGCGCGGCATCGGCCTGCTTCAGGCGCGCGGCATCGAGGGGGCCGGCCTGCAGCACGGCCTCGCACGCGGGTGCGCGCAACGGGCGGTCACCCAGGCTCAGGAAGGCCAGGCGCACGTCGCTCAGACCGTCGCCTGTGCGCCGGGCGCAGGCCGCCAGGCCGGCCAACGCGTAGTCACCGTGACGGCGCGCCAGTTCGCTGAAGTGCTGGCGCTCGTCAGCCGCCATCACGGGCAGTTCGCAGGCCACCAGCAACTCGTCTTCACGCAGCGCGGTGCTGTACAGGCCCTTGAAGAAGTCGGCCGCGGCCACCCGCCTTTCACCCCGCGCGCTGGCCATCACCAGCGTGCCTTGCAGTGCCAGCACGCAGGCCGGCCATTCCGCGGCCGGGTCGGCGTAAGCCAGGGTGCCGCCCAGCGTGCCCAGGTTGCGGATGGCGCGGTGGGCGATGTGCGGCGCGGCCTGGGTCAGCAGTGGTGCGTGCTGCGCTACGAGCGGCGATTCCTCGATCTCGACATGCCGCGTCAGCGCACCGATGCGCAGCGTGCTGCCGCTGACTTCGATGCCACGCCAGGCGCTGAACCCGCTGATGTCCACCAGCAGCGCCGGCTGCGACAGCCGCATGTTCAGCGTGGCCAGCAGCGTCTGGCCGCCGGCCAGGATGCGCGCGTCGTCGCCGTGCTGCGCCATCAGCGCGTAAGCGTGGGCAGGCGATTCGGCGCGTACGTAATCAAAGGAGGCCGATTTCATGCAGGAGAGCTCGATTCCGTATTCAGGGTATTTCAGGATGGGGCTTGTTGATCAAGCGTTCAACACTCTCGGCAGAGTTGAGCAGATGGTCAATACCGAAGAAACCCGCGCTTTCGTCCGAACGGCCGTTCGTGCGCCGGTGCGTCCGTCCGCTTTGACTGCGCCCGGCGCGCCGCGTCGTCGCCTCGGCGCGCTCGAACGCGAGCGGCAGATCGTCGACGGCGCCACCGACTTCTTCGCCCGCCGCGGCCTGGAAGCGCAGATGCGCGAACTGGCGGCCGAGCTCGGCATCGCCCACACGCTGCTGTACCACTACTTCCCGACCAAGCGCGCGCTGATCGAGCGCGTCTACGAACAGACCATCGCCGGGCGCTGGGACGCGCGCTGGGAAGCCATGCTGGACGACACCGCCTTGCCGGTCGAAGACAAGCTGATGGGCTTCTACCGCGAATACCTGCCGGCTATCCTGACGCCGGAATGGCTGCGCATCCTGGTGCATTCGGGCCTCAGCGACGGCCTGATCCCGACGCGCTATTTCGAACTCGTGCGCGACAAGCTCTTCCCGCGCCTGCTGCGCGAAGCCCGGCGCAGCGCCGGCAGCCGGTCGCGCGCCAAGCCCAGCCCGCGCGAAGAAGCCGCGTTGATGGGGCTGCACGGCGGGCTGATCTACCACCTGGGCATCTGGCCGCTGGTCTACCAGCAGACCTACACCGGCCAGGGCGACGCGGCCCAGGTCGACATCTACATCCGCGACCGTATCCGCGGCTTTCTGGCGCAGATGCCCGAATTGCTGGCCGCTGCACGGGCGCCTGCACGCCCGAAGTCCTGAAACGAGGTCACCATGTCCCTGTCACTGAACCACATCTCCATCCGCACGCTCGACGTCGCGGCCTGCGAACGCTTCTACTGTGGCCTGCTGGGTTTGCAACTCGGGCCGCGCCCGGCCTTCCCGTTTCCGGGTTTGTGGCTGTATGCCGGTGACCCGGCGGTGTGGGCCAACGCCTGTGTCCACATCATCGGCATCGACGCGCAGGACCCCGAAGGTCTGAAGCGCTACCTGGGCGACAAGTCTGCGGCCGACATGCAGGGCACCGGCACCGTCGACCACGTGGCCTTCTTTGCCACCGACCTGCCGGCCACCCTGGCCCGCATCAAGGCCGGCAACATCGCCTGCCGCGAACGCACGGTGCCCGGCATCGGGCTGCACCAGGTCTTTGTCGATGACCCGAACGGCGTCGTCGTCGAATTGAATTTTCCGGCTGCCGAGCAGGCGGCGCGCCTGGCGGCCGAAGCCGCTGGCGCCAGCCACTGACGCGCAGACCAGCGAGCACCAGGCCATGGCCCGCATTCTCGTCGTCGGTGGTTCACTGGGTGGCCTGATGGCTGCCAACGTGCTGCTGCGCGCCGGGCATGATGTGCAGGTGCTGGAACGCTCGCCCCGGTCGCTGGAAGGACGGGGCGCCGGCATCGTCACCCACGACAGCCTGCGCACCGCACTGCGTGCGGCCGGTGCGGTGGTGGACCACACGCTGGGCGTGCCGGTGGGCAGCCGCGTCGTGCTGGACAGCCTGGGCCATGCGCAACACAGCTGGGCCTACCCGCAGGTGTTGACGAGCTGGGGCCGCCTGTACAGCCTGCTGCGCGCCGCGCTGCCCGATGCCCACCAGCGACTGGGCGCCGCGGTGACGGCGGTGCAGCAGAACGCCGACGGCGTGCAGGCCGTGCTGGGCGATGGCGAGACCCTGCGTGCCGACCTGCTCATCGCAGCCGATGGCATCCGCAGCAGCGTGCGCGCTCAGCTGGCGCCTGCCGCGCAGCCGGCCTATGCGGGCTACGTCGCCTGGCGCGGCGTCTGCGACGAAGCCAGCCTGTCGCGGCTGACGCGCAGCACGGTCTTCGAGCATTTCGGCTTCGGCCTGCCCGAGCGCGAGCAACTCATCGGCTACCCCGTGGCCGGGGCCGACGACAGCATCCAGGTCGGCCGCCGCCGCTGGAACTTCGTCTGGTACCGGCCTTGCGCCGCGGGTGCCGAACTCACTGCGCTGATGACCGATGCCGATGGTGTGCACCACCCCGAGGGCATTGCACCGCAGCAGGTGTCGTGGCGCGCCATCGCCGCGGTGCGTGAATCGGCGCGCCTGCTGCTGGCGCCGCAGTTCGCCGAGGTGGTGGAAAAAACCGCCGTGCCCTTTCTGCAGCCCATCTTCGACCTGGCGTCGCCCGAGATGGCCTTCGGCCGCGTGGCCCTGCTGGGCGACGCCGCTTTCGTGGCCCGGCCGCATGTCGGCATGGGCGTGACCAAGGCCGGCGACGACGCCCTGGCGCTGGCCGCCAGCATCGCCACCCACGGTGCCACGCCGGCTGCGCTGCAGGCCTACGCGCTGCAGCGCGCGGTGCTTTGCGCGGCGGTGGTCGAACGCGGCCGGCAACTGGGCGCCTACCTGCAGGCGCAGGCCGGGGGCGGTGCCTTCAAGGTCGCGCCACGCAGCGCCGACGACGTGATGCGGCAGACCGCCATCGACCCGAGCCGCTTCGACAACGAGTTCCCCAACGCACTGGCCGCCTGAAGCCAGCGACGACCACACCGCCATCGACGGAGACCCAACCATGAGCACCGACTTCCGCACCAACCCCACGCGCCGCCGCCTCGTCATGGCCAGCGGCGCATTCGCCGCCGCACCCGCCCTCTTCAACATCGCCCGCGCCCAGGGCACCACCATCAAGATCGGCTTCCCGGTACCCTTGACCGGCGCCTTCAGCGCCGAGGCGCAAGACCAGGTCCGTGCGGCCGAACTGGCGGTGAAGGAATGGAACGCTGCCGGCGGCCACAAGGGCATGAAGGCCGAACTGCTGGTGCGCGACGACAAGCTCAACCCCGGTGAAGCCGCCACGCGCACGCTGGAATTGATCGAGAAGGACAAGGTCAATTTCGTCGTCGGCTCGCTCAGCGCGGCCACGCAGCTGTCGATCAACGCGGTGACGAAAGAACGCAAGGTGCTGTTCAACAGCATCAGCCAGTCCGACACCATCAACGAGGCCAAGGACTGGAGCCTGTACACGTTCCACGAAGCGCTGAACCCGCACCTGACGGCCGGCGCCGTGGCGCGTTACGCCTTCCCGAAATTCGGCAAGAAGGTGGTCTACCTGACCGCCGACTACGCCTACGGCCACGAGATGGTGCGCGGCTTCCAGCGTGCCGGCCAGGCCTTGGGCATGCAGACGCTGGCCGACATCCGCCACCCCATCGGCGCGGCCGACTACAGCGCCTTCCTGCCGCGCATCCAGGCCCTGAAACCCGACGTGCTGGTGCTGTGCAACTTCGGCCGTGACCTGGTCAACAGCGCCAAGCAGGCCACCGACTTCGGCCTCAAGCAGAACACCAAGATCATCGCCCCGGTGCTGCTCTACACGGCGCGCCAGGCCGGCGGCGCCGAGGCCTTCGACGGCATCCTGGGCGGCACCAGCTACTACTGGGGCATGGAAGACAAGATCCCCAGCGCGAAGAAGTTCAACGACGCCTTCCGCAAGGCCTACGGCGGTGCCGTGCCGTCGGACTACGGCGCACTGGGCTACGCCGGCATCCTGAGCGTGCTGCAGGCGGTGAAGAACGCCGACGCCACCGACAGCGTGCGCGTCTCCATCGCGCTGCGCCAGCTGAAGTACGACTGGTACAAGGGCCCGCAAAGCTACCGCAAGTGCGACCACCAGAGCGTGCAGAGCGTGGTCATCGTCGAGAGCAAGTCCAAGAACATGAAGGACAAGTACGACGTGTTCAACGTGCTGGCCATCGAAGACGCCAACGAGAAGAACCTGCGGTCCTGCGAGGAAATGGGCCACAAGGTGACGACCTGAGATGGGTGGCGTTGCGCGATCAGGGCGACAGGGTGCGCTGCGCCGCTCATGTCCCCCGGGCCGGGCTTTGCCCGACCCTCCTCCTTGACTTCGCTGCGCAGCACACCCTGTCTCCCTGATCTGAACCTATGGAAATCACGCCCTCGCTCATCGCCCTGCAACTCGTCACCGGCATCGCACTCGGTGCCGTCTACGCGCTGCTGGCCGTGGGCCTGAGCCTGATCTTCGGCATGCTGACGGTGGTGAACTTCGCCCACGGCGCCTTCTTCATGGTTGGCGCTTTTGTCGGCCTGTATTTCCTGGGCCTGACCGGTAATTTCTGGTTCAGTCTGGTGCTGACGCCGCTGGTGGTCGGTGCCATCGGCCTGGTGACCGAACGCTTTCTGGTGCGCCCGCTCTACGGCCGCGGCATCGACTACCCGCTGCTGCTGACCTTCGGCCTCAGCTGGGTGCTGATCGAAGCCATGCGCACGCTGTTCGGCATCGAGGGCCTGCCGTCGTCCACCCCGGCTGAATTGCGCGGCAGCGTCGACCTGGGCATCGGCTACTTTCCGAAATACCGGCTGTTCCTGATCGCTGCCACGGCGGTGGTCGTGGCCGCCCTGTGGCTGTTCCTCGAGAAGACGCGCTACGGCCTGATCGTGCGCGCCGGCAGCCGCGACGGCGAGATCTGCCAGGTGCTGGGCATCGACATCGCGCGGGTCTGGCTGACGGTCTTCGCCATCGGCACGGCTATCGCCGGCCTGAGCGGCGTGCTGGCCGCGCCGACCCGCGCCGTCAACCCCGAGATGGGCATCCCGGTGCTGGCGGAATCCTTCGTGGTCACGGTGGTCGGCGGCATGGGTTCGCTGCCCGGCGCGGTGGTGGCCGGGCTGCTGGTGGGCGTGGTCTTCAGCATGACCTCACTCTTTGCGCCCGACCTGGCCGAACTGTCGATCTTCGTGCTCATGGCGGTGGTGCTGCTGGTCCGGCCGCAGGGCTTTTTCGGCAAGGCGGGGTTGATGGGATGAAGGTTCTCGTCGCAGCGTTGCGCCGCCACCGCGTGGCTGCGGTCATCGCCTTCCTGCTGGTGTTTCCGCTGCTGATGCCCTACCAGGCACTGGCCATCAACATCCTCGTCTTCGGGCTGTTCGCGGTCGGGTTCAATCTGCTCTTCGGCTACACGGGGCTGCTGTCTTTCGGCCACGCGGCTTTCCTGGGCGTGGGCAGCTACCTCACCGGCATCGGCATGGTCAGCATGGGCTTGCCCTGGGGCGTGGCGCTGCTGCTGGGCGTGGTGTCGGCGTCGCTGGCCGGCCTGCTCATCGGCTACCTGGCCATCCGCACGCGCGGCATCTACTTTTCGATGGTCACGCTGGCGCTGGCGCAGATCGTCTACTACGCCTTCTACAAGGCCGAGCGCTGGACGGGTGGCGAAAACGGCCTGCGCGGCATTCAGGTCCCGGCGGCCGACATCCTCGGCTTCAAGTTCGATTTTATCGACCCGACGACCAAGTACTACGTCATCCTGGCTTTCGTCGCCGCCGCGCTGTGGTTCGTGTCGCGCGTGCTGGCGTCGCCCTTCGGCGCCGTCATCGAAGCGGTGCGCGAAAACGAGAAACGCGCCGCGGCCTGCGGCTACGACGTGGCGCGCACCAAGCTGCTGGTCTTCGTGCTGTCGGCCGCGATCTGCGGCCTGGCCGGTGCGCTGCGTGCGCTGCACCTGAGCGTGGTGCCCATCGACAGCCTGCACTACCTGCTGTCCGGCCAGGCCGTGATGATGTGCCTGCTGGGCGGCATGGGCACTTTCTTCGGGCCCTTCATCGGTGCCGGGCTGTTCCTGACGCTGGAGGACGTGGCCACCAGCTACACCACGCACTGGATGGCCATCGTCGGCGCGGTGTTCATGGTCTTCGTGCTGTTCTTCCCCGCGGGCGTGTGGGGTTCGTTCCTGAAGCGCATCGAGCGCAAGCCATGAGCAGCACCATCCCCATCGTCGAGGTCGAAGGCGTCAGCAAGCGCTTCGGGCATTTCGTCGCGCTGAACAAGGTCACGGCCCGCTTCGAGTCGCGCAAGCTCAGCGCCATCATCGGCCCCAACGGCGCCGGCAAGAGCACCTTCTTCAACGTCTTGAGCGGCGCCTTTCCGCCGAGCGAAGGGCGCTTGAAATTCAAGGGCCGCGACATCACCGGCCTGCCGCAGCACGGCTTTGCGCGCATCGGCATTGCCAAGAGTTTCCAGATCACGAATGTGTTCAAGCAATTGAGCGCCCACGAGAACGTCCGCGTGGCCGTGCAGATGCGCCACAGCCGCTACGAACTGTTCAAGCCGCGCGCGGCGATGGCCGAGCTGGGCGAACGCGCCGATGCACTGCTGGAACGCGTCGGCCTGATCGCGCTGCGCGAGCGCCCCGCCGCCGACCTGGCGCACGGCCAGCAGCGCGCGCTGGAAGTGGCCATGGCGCTGGCCGCCGAGCCCGAACTGCTGCTGATGGACGAACCCACGGCCGGCATGTCGCCCGAGGAAACCGTGGTCATGATGGACCTCATCACCGCGCTGGCCGCCGAACGCAGCGTGATCCTGGTGGAACACAAGATGAAGCTGGTGATGGGCATCTGCGAACGCCTGATGGTGCTGCACCACGGCGAATTCCTGGCCGAGGGCACGCCCGACGAGATCCGCCACAACGACGACGTCAAGCGCGTCTACCTCGGACAGGGCTGATCGCGATGCTGCAAGTGCAAAGCCTCGACGCCTGGTACGACCGCAGCCATGTCGTGCAAGGCCTGACGTTCGAAGTGCGCGCGGGTGAAATCGTCACGCTGATGGGCCGCAACGGCGCCGGCAAGACCAGCACGCTGCGCGCCATCATGGGTTTGATGGCCAAGCGCGCTGGCAGCGTGCGTTTCGACGGTCAGGAACTGCTGAAGGAACCGGCCCACATCCGTTACCACCGCGGGCTGGCCTATGTGCCGGAAGACCGCCGCATCGTGCCCGGCCTGACGGTGCGCGAAAACCTGCGGCTGGGCTTGATCGCCGGCCAGGACGGACGCCATGAGCGCGAACGCATCGCCGAGATCGCGCAGACCTTCCCGCGCCTGGCCGAGCGCATGGAGCAGGACGGCACCAGCATGTCGGGCGGCGAACAGCAGATGCTGGCCATCGCCCGCGCGCTGATGGCGCGGCCGCGCATGATCCTGCTGGACGAGCCGTCGGAAGGCATCATGCCGCTGCTGGTGCACGAGATGTTCCAGCTCTTCGTGCGCCTGAAGGAGCAGGGCACGACCATCCTGCTGGTCGAGCAGAACGTCGAACGCGCGCTGCAGATTTCCGACCGCGCCGTGATCCTCGACCAGGGCTGCATCGTCCATCAAGGCGACGCGCAAGACCTGTTGGCCGACCGCGCGATCCAGGACAAATATTGCGCGGTGTGAAGGCCTGCGGCGCCTGCCGCGTCAGTCGATGATGTCCAGCAGCGGCAGCCCGGCTGTGCCCTGGATGCACTGCCACAGCACCAGCGCCAGACCCGGGTCGCCGGTCCAGACGCTGTAGCGGCCCTGGCCGTGCGCGGCCCGCGCCGCGTCGCATTGCCCGATGGCGTGCATCGCCAGGGCGCGCGCGCGGTCCAACCACAGCGGGTCGCCGCTGCGCCCGTGCAGCACCAGCAAGGCCGCGGCGTTGCCAGCCGTGCCGTGGCACAGGCCCGGGCCTTTGGTCAGCGGCCCGGCTTGCCAGATGGCCTGCCCGGCCGCCAGCAGCAGGGCGTCGAGTTCCCCTGAACGGCCCGTCGGATAGTCGGCCAGCGCGGTGACGATGCCCGGCGCACCGTGGCACCACTGCATCAGCATCTGCGGCCCGTTCACCCGCGGCGTGTAGCTGCCCGCCGGCCAGTTCACCGCGCCCTGCGCGTCGCGGCGTGCCCAGGCTTGCAGGGTGTGGGCGCATCGCGCATAGAGCAACTCGCGACGCGGCGCGTCCAGCAGTTCGGCGGTCTTCAGCAGGCTGCAGACATTGCCGGCGTAGCCATGGCCGGCACCCAGGTACTGCACGGCCTTGCCACCGATGAGCTGCGTCCACAGCGGGCCGTGGTTCGCGTCGTCGGGCAGCCAGGTGCGCCAGACCTGTTCGATGTTGTCCTGCACCAGTTCGCGCCAACGCGCTTCGCCGGTGGCGCGCCACAGCTGCCAGGCGGCCAGCATGGTGCCGGGCGCGGCCCACAGGGCCTCGTTGCTGGGGTGTTCGATGTTGCCGCGCACGGCGGCGTACAGGCGGTCGGCCACGGCCGCCGAGCCGCCCAGCCGCCACATCACCAGCAGGATGCCGACCTCGCCCAGGTAGTGCGAAGGGATCACGCTGCCGTCATCGGGGTCGGCCTGGTAGGCCGCGTCCAGCGCGGCCAGGTCGTCGCGCGGCTCGCGCTGCAGCACCACGGCGCCTTGCTGCTGCAGGTACCACAGCGTCCACAACACACCGGCTGAGCCCAGGTAGACGCTCTTGTAGCCCGAGGGCGGTGTGGAACCTTCGGCGTCCAGGGGGTGGACGGGCCAGTGTGCAGGGCCTATGCGGCGGGCTTCGACGTCGGCCACGATGTCGCAGACCGCCGCCCGCGCCTGGGCGGCGTCCCAAGGCGCGCCGCGCAGCGCCTCGTGCCGCTCGGGGTGAAACAGCAGGGCGGCCGGCTGCACTGCGCCGCCTCGTCAGCGGACCAGCAGGTCCTGGGTTTCCGCGTGCTTGGCCATGTAGCCGGCTGCGTAGCTGCAAGTCGGCCGCACCTGCAGACCCTGCTCGCGCGCCCAGACCAGCGAGGCGGCCACCAGCTTGCCGGCCAGGCCGCGCCCGTTCAGGGCTGCGGGCACTTCGGTGTGGTGGATGTCCAGCACGCCGTCTTGCAGGTGGTAGACGCACACAGCCAGGCTGCCGTTGAGCCGCACTTCGAACTGCTGAGCCTCGGGGTTGTGGACGACGGCATGGTCGGCGGGTTCGGTGAGCAGGGGTGCGTTCATGGGGCCGGATTGTGCCTAGCGGTAAGGCCGCGAACGCTTCCGCTGGGCCTGTGGCATCCTGCGCCTCCCTCGTGTCCGCAAACCGCACCGGAGCCCCCGCATGAACAGCATGGATGTCGAAGTCGTCCGCACCGCGATGGACTGGATGAACCGCGGCCACCGCGTCGTGATGGGCACCGTGGTGCGCACCTGGGGCAGCAGCCCGCGCCCGCCGGGCAGCCTGATGATCATCCGCGACGACGGGCAGGTGGCCGGTTCGCTGTCGGGCGGTTGCATCGAAGACGACCTGATCGGCCGCGTGGCGCGCGGTGAACTGGCGCAGCGCTTGCCGCAGACCACCACCTACGGCGCCAGCGCCGAAGAGGCGCAGCGCTTCGGTCTGCCCTGCGGCGGCACGGTGCAGATCGTGCTGGAACCGCTGTCGGCGCAAAGCCTGCTGCGCGATCTGCTGGCGGCCATCGAAGAGCACCGCGTCGTGCGGCGGCGGCTGGAACTGTCCACCGGTGTCGTCAGCATGGCGCCCTGCCTGGACGGTGATGCGTTGCGCTTCGACGGCCAGACCCTGGAAACGGTGCACGGCCCGCGCCTGCGCCTGGTCATCATCGGCGGCGGCCAGCTCAGCCGCTACCTGGCCAGCATGGCGGTGATGCTGGACTACCGCGTCACCGTCTGCGACCCGCGCGAGGAATACCACGAAGGTTGGGCTGCACTCGAGGGCGTGACCCTCAGCCGCCAGATGCCCGACGACCTGGTCATCGCGATGAACCTGGACGCCAACAGCGCGCTCGTCGCCGTGACGCACGACCCCAAGCTCGACGATCTGGCGCTGATGGAGGCGCTGAAGACGCCGGCCTTCTACGTCGGCGCTTTGGGTTCACGGCGCAACAACGAGACGCGCCGGCTGCGACTGCTGGACTTTGACGTCAGCGCCGCCGAGGTGCAGAACCTGCGCGGGCCGGTCGGCCTGAACCTGGGCGGCAAGACGCCACCCGAGATTGCGATGGCCATCGTGGCCGAGATGACGGCGGTGCGGCGTGGCGTGGCGCTGGACGGGCGGCTGGCCGACTGGAGCGGGTCGGTGACGGCCTGCAAGGTCGGCGCCTGAGGCTGCAACTTGCCCAGGCTGGACCGTATCGTGGCGAAAGGGTGTGGCGTGTTCGGAATCCTTGAACCGATTGGCTCAGGGCGATGTCGGCTCGGCAGGAGGGTGAGCTCACGCAATCGGCCACAGGACTAAACCGCTCGCGCGGTAAGCGCTCCGGCCGCATCGTGGTGGCCCGTTGCA
>JBBAPI010000001.1:0-380608 GCA_040400915.1 Rubrivivax sp. | reverse complement strand
CGGGGCTACCAAGGTGTGCGTACTGGATGGCCATTTTTCAGACCTTCCCTAGGGGGTCGATTCAGGCAGTGGCTGGCTGCTGATGTGATGATCGATGAGGCTGTCGGAAATTCACCCGCCACGGCCAGACTGCTCGACATGTTCAGGATCGGTGGATTCTTGTATATCGGCACCTTCTTGTTGGTCATCGCGTTCGACTACAAGCTGATATTTCTGATCTTCGCGATGCCGCAAATGCTGTACTGGATCAAGCACGATCGCAAATTGGGGCCGGCCTCCAGCCTGGCCTTGGCCGGCATCCTCATCACCTTTTATGCCAGCGCATTCGTCGCGGGCACCCTGGTCGACGAAGCCATCAACTGGTTGCTCTTGGGGTATTTCTTGTACGCGGTACTCGCCACCGCTCCCTGCTGGATCCAGGCTCCCCTGCATCGAAAACTGTCAGCCATTTTGAAGCGCCATTCGACTCAACTGGATCCGTCAAAAGGCAGATAGTCGGCTCTGCAGAACTGCGCCGATGGCCCTGGGCGCAGTCCGCCAGGCGGAATTCGTGCGCGGGGCGGACCACAACGATCCCGGGCCTCAATGGCCCAGGATCTTCGACAGGAAGTCCTGCGTCCGCTCGCTCTTGGGGTGGTTGAAGAAGGCGTCGGGCGTGTTCTCTTCGACGATCTGGCCCTGGTCCATGAAGATCACACGGTCGGCCACCGCCTTGGCGAAGCCCATCTCGTGGGTCACGCAGATCATCGTGATGCCGCCCCGCGCCAGTTCGGTCATCACGTCCAGCACCTCCTTGATCATCTCCGGGTCCAGCGCCGAGGTGGGCTCGTCGAAGAGCATGATCTTGGGCGTCAGGCACAGCGCCCGGGCGATGGCCACGCGCTGCTGCTGGCCGCCGGACAACTGCAGCGGGTACTTGGACGCCTGCTCGGCGATGCGCACCCGCGTCAGCTGCGCCATGGCCCGCGCTTCGGCTTCGGCCTTGGGCAGCTTGCTCACCCACATCGGCGCCAGGGTCAGGTTTTCCAGCACCGTGAGGTGCGGAAAGAGGTTGAACTGCTGGAACACCATGCCGACCTGGCGGCGGACCTTCTCGATCGCCTTCACGTCGTCCGTGAGCTCGGTGCCGTCGACGATGAGTTGGCCTTCCTGGTGCTCTTCCAGCCGGTTGATGCAGCGGATCAGCGTGCTCTTGCCCGAACCGCTGGGCCCGCAGATGACGATGCGTTCGCCGGCGGCCACGTCCAGGTCGATGTCGCGCAGCACGTGGAAGGCGTTGCCGTACCACTTGTTGAGGCCCTTGAAGCGGATGATGGGTGCGGTCATGTCGGCTAGCGGTTCGTGCTGCGGCGCAGCTGCTTTTCGATCCACAGGCTGTAGCGGCTCATCGAAAAACAGATGCTGAAGTAGATGGCGGCGATGAACAGGTAGGCCTCGATCTTGAAGGGCCGCCAGTTGCTGTCGCCGTTCAGGGCCAGGCCCATGGCGCCGGTCAGCTCGAACAGGCTGACGATGGTGACCAGCGAGGTGTCCTTGAACAGCGAGATGAAGTTGTTCATCAGCCCCGGCACCACCATCGCCAGGGCCTGCGGCAGGACGATCTTGCGCTGCGTCTGCCAGTAGCTCAGGCCCAGCGTGTCGGCGGCTTCCTGCTGGCCTTTCGGTATGGCCTGCAGGCCGCCGCGCACGATTTCCGCCATGTAGGCCGCGGCGAACAGGGTGATGCCCACCAGCACGCGCAGCAGCACGTCGATGCTCAAGCCTGGCGGCATGAACAGCGGGAACATGAAACTGGCCATGAAGAGCACGCTGACCAGCGGCACGCCGCGCACCAGTTCGACGTAGATGACGCAGACCGTGCGGATCGCCGGCAAGGAACTGCGCCGGCCCAGTGCCACCGCCACCGCGATGGGGAAGGCGAAAACGATGCTCAGCGTGGCCAGCATGATGGTCAGCGGCAGGCCGCTCCAGCGGTCGGTGGACACGGGTTCCAGGCCGGTGTCCACGCCCAGCAGCGTGCCGCCGCCCATCAGGGCGAAGAACAGCGCCATCACGGCCAGCCACAGCGCGGCCAGCCAAGGCTTCCAGCAGGCGCGCACGCAACTGACCATCAGCAGCGCCATCATGGCCACGGTGGCCAGCTCGGGCCGCCATTGCAGGGCCAGCGGGTAGCGGCCGAACAGGATGATGCGGTGCTTCTCGGCGATCACGCCCCAGCAGGCGCCCACGCCCCGGGCGGCCTGGCAGGCGTCGAAGTCGGGCGCCCAAACGGCCTTGAAGACCAGCCAGTCCAGCGCGGCCGGCAGCACCGCCAGCAAGGCTGCGCCCAGCACCAGCGTGGTGATGCCACTGGCCCCGTTGGCGAAGAGGTTGGCGCGCAGCGCCGCCAGCCAGCCCGCGCGGGTGGCCGGGGCCGGGCGGGCGGCGATGGTTTCGGGGCGGGCTGCCATCAGCGTTCCCGGATCGCGGCGCGCCGGTTGTAGGCGTTCATCAGCGCCGAGGTCGACAGCGACGTCGCCAGGTAGACCGCCATGATCAGCGCGATGCATTCCACCGCGCGGCCGGTCTGGTTGATGGCCGTGTTGCTGATGCTGACCACGTCGGGGTAGCCGATGGCCACCGCCAGCGACGAGTTCTTGGTCAGGTTCAGGTACTGGTTGGTCATCGGCGGGATGATCACGCGCAGCGCCTGCGGCAGCACGATCAGGCGCATCAGCCGCGTGCGCGGCAGGCCCAGCGCGTTGGCGGCCTCGGTCTGGCCCTGGGGCACGCTGAGGATGCCGGCCCGCACCACCTCGGCCACGAAGGCGGCGGTGTAGAGCGTCAGGCCCAGCAGCACGGCGATGAACTCGGGTGTGATCTCGCCGCCGCCGGTGACCGCCACCTCGCCGGCGACCGGCATGCGCCAGGCCGTGGGCGCGCCGCCCAGCGCCCAGCCGATGACCGCGCCCAGCACCACCAGGCCGAACCCCGGCAGCAGCGTGGCGCGGGGCAGGCCCGTGGCGTCGAACTGCCGCCGCGCGCGCCGGGCATAGGCCCAGGCGGCGCCGACGCCGGCCAGCGCACCGAACACCGCCGCTGCATGCCCGGCCGCCCAAACCGGTGCCGGCAACGACAGCCCGCCCTTGCTGAGAAAGATGGCGCCGAACAGCGACAGCGGCTGCCCCGGGTCGGGCAGCACCTCGGTCAGCAGCAGGTACCACAGCAGCAGTTGCAGCAGCAGCGGGATGTTGCGGAAGGCCTCGACGTAGGCGTAGCACAGCCCGCGCACCAGCGCGTTGCGTGAAAAGCGGCCGATGCCCAGCAGCGCGCCGATGACGGTGGTCAGCACGATGCCGATCAGCGCCACCCGCAGCGTGTTCAGCACGCCCACCGCGAAGGCCTTCCAGTAGGGGTCGCTGCTGTCGTAGGCCATCAGCGTCTCGCCGATGTCGAAGCCGGCCGGTTGCAGCAGGAAGTCGAAGCCGCTGCGGATGCCGCGCACGCGCATGTTCTCCAGCGTGTTGTGCGCCAGGAACCCCACCGCCAGGCCGATCAGGGCGATGGCGATCAGCTGGTACAGCACGCCACGCAGCGCCCGGCTGCGCAGCGAGAACGAGCGCCGTTGCGCGGGCGGTGGCCTCATCGCACCGGGGGTGCGTATTGAATGCCGCCCTTGTTCCACAGGTTGTTCAAGCCGCGCGGCAGGCCCAGCGCCGATTTGGGGCCCACGTTGCGCTCGAAGATCTCACCGTAGTTGCCGACCTGCTTGACGGCGCGGTAGGCCCATTCCTTGTCCAGGCCCAGCAGCTTGCCGGTGTCTTCGCTGACGCCCAGGATGCGCTGCACCACCGGGTCGGCGCTGGTCTTCTGCTGGTCGACATTGGCCTGGGTGATGCCGTATTCCTCGGCCTCGATCATCGCGAAGAGCACCCATTTGGCGATGGCGAAGAACTCGTCGTCGCCACGCCGCACGGCCGGGCCCAGCGGTTCCTTGCTGATCAGGTCGGGCAGGATGACGTGGTCGGCCGGCACCTTGGCTTCCTTGTTGCGCGAACTGGCCAGGCCGGAGGCGTCGGTGGTGTAGGCCTGGCAACGGCCGGCGAAATAGGCGCCGGTGGCGGCTTCCAGCTTCTCGAAGACCACCGGCTTGATGCCCAGGCCGTTGGTCTTGCTGAAGTCGGTCAGGTTCTTCTCGGTGGTGGTGCCCGACTGCACGCAGACGGTGGCGCCCTTGAGCTGCTTGGCGCTTTTCAGCTTGCTCTTGGCGGTGACCATGAAGCCCTGGCCGTCGTAGTAGGTGACGCCGGTGAAGGACACGCCCAGCGAGGCGTCGCGGGTCAGCGACCAGGTGGTGTTGCGGCTGAGGATGTCGATCTCGCCCGACTGCAGCGCGGTGAAGCGCTGCTGGGCACTCAAGGGCACCCACTTGACCTTGTTGGCGTCCCCCAGCACGGCGGCGGCGATGGCCTTGCAGACGTCGACATCGATGCCCGACCAGTTGCCGGCGCTGTCGGCCGCCGAGAAGCCGGCCAGGCCCGTGCCGACGCCGCACACCAGCTGGCCGCGCGCCTTGATGGCGTCCACGGTCTTGCCGGCAAAGGCCGGTGCGGCGGCCCCGGTGATGAGGACCAGCGCGCTGGCGGCGCCCAAGCGGCGCAGGCGGGTGAGGGTCAAGGGCATGATTTCTTTCCGGTGGGTCGTGGGGGTCGACGCTCCGCAACGGTGCGGTGGCCAGCGGCGACGGTAGCAGTGTGCAGGCCGATGCAGTCACTGTGCCTATCCCTGAAGGGGCGCACGGGCCGGCCCTGGGGAATTGGTGTCACTTGGCGTCAGGGATGCCCCTGAGCGCCGCGCCGGCGATGTTTCACAGAATCGGTGCAACCCCACCAACCCAGGATTTCGGATGAGATGGCTACGCTACGCCGCCACGGACGGCCCCCGCATCGGCTTGCTGCAAGGCGAGCAGGTGCACGACCTCACCGCCCTGCGCCCGGACCTGCGCGACGGCCTGTCCTGGCTGAGCCTGAGCCCGGCTAAGCGCAGCGAACTGCAGGCCCGTGCGCTGCGCACGCCGGGCGTGAGCGTGGCCGGCCTGAGCTTGCTGACGCCCCTGGCCCACCCCGGCAAGCTGATCTGCCTGGGCCTGAACTACGCCGACCACGCGGCCGAAGGCGGCCACAAGGCGCCCGAGTACCCGGCCTTCTTCATGCGCGGCGCGACCTCGCTGCTGGCCGCCGGCGCATCGCTCATCCGCCCGCGCTGCAGCGACAAGCTCGACTACGAGGCCGAACTGGCCGTCCTCATCGGCAGCCCGGCGCGCCACCGCACGCTGGACGACGCACTGGCCTGCGTCGGCGGCTACAGCATCTTCAACGACGGCACGCTGCGCGACTACCAGCGCAAGGCCAGCCAGTGGACCATTGGCAAGAACTTCGACCTCACCGGCCCCTTCGGCCCCTGGGTGGTGTCGCCCGACGAACTGCCGCCCGGCGCCACGGGCCTGCGCATCCAGTCGCGGCTGAACGGGCAGGTGATGCAGGACTCGAACACGCGGCTGATGATCACCTCGGTGGCCCAGGCCATCGTGCTGCTCAGCGAGTGCCTGACGCTGGACGTGGGCGACGTCATCGCCATGGGCACGCCGGCTGGCGTGGGCTATGCGCGCACGCCGCCGGTGTTCATGAAGGCCGGCGACCGCATCGAGATCGACATCGAGCAGATCGGCGTGCTGGCCAACCCGGTGGAGGACGAGGCATGAAACATCCCTTGGGCTTTGCCTGCGCCTGCAGGCCCGACGGCCAGCGCCGCGGCCTCTTGACCGGCCTGCTGGGTCTGGGCGCCGCAGCGGTCTTGCCGGGCTGTGCGTCGGCGCCAGCGCCTGCCGCCGCTGCGCTGCCGCCGCGCATCGACACCCACCACCATTTCTTCTCGCCCACTTACGTGGCCGAACTCGACAAGGTCGGCCAGGCGCCGCCCCTCGTCAAGAACTGGACGCTGAACAAGACGCTGGACGACATGGCCAAAGCCGGCGTGGCCACGACCATGCTCAGCCTGACGACACCGCAGACCAGCTTCACCGACCCGGTCAACGCCCGCCGCCTGGCCCGCGAGAGCAACGAATACGCAGCCCGGCTGGCACAAGACCACAAAGGCAAGTTCGGCAGCTTCGCCATGCTGCCCATGAACGACACCGAAGGTGCGCTGCGCGAACTGGAATATGCGCTGGACACGCTGAAGGCCGACGGCATCGGCCTGCTGACCAGCTACGGTGACAAGTGGCTGGGCCACCCGCAGTTCGCGCCGGTGATGGACGAACTGAACCGCCGCAAGGCCATCCTCTACACCCACCCCACGGCCGCCAACTGCTGCCGCAATGTGCTGAGCGACGTGCCGCCCACGGTCATCGAATTCGGCACCGACACCACTCGCACCATCACCGACATCGTGTTCAGCGGCACCGCCGCGCGCTGCCCGGATGTGAAGTTCATCTTCTCGCACGCCGGCGGCACGCTGCCCTTCCTGACCGAGCGCCTGCTGAAGATGCCCGTGCTCGACCCCAAGCTGGTGGCCCGCGTGCCGCGCGGCGTGCTCTTCGAGCTGCAGCGCTTCTTCTACGACACGGCCTGGTCGGCCCACCCCGGCGCGCTGGCTGCGCTGATGAAGCTGGTGAACGTGTCGCAGGTGCTGTTCGGCAGCGACTACCCCTACCGCACCGGCGAAGACCACGTCAAGGGCCTGATCGCCTACGGCTACAGCGACGCCGACCTGCGTGCCATCGGCCGCGACAACGCCGTGCGCCTGATGCCGCGCTGGCAAGCCTGAAAGCGGAGACCGCCCCATGCGCATCACGGTCAACGGCAAGCCCCATGAGGTGGTTGCCAGCGGCGACACGCCGCTGCTCTACGTCCTGCGCAATGAACTGGCGCTGAACGGCCCCAAGTTCGGCTGCGGCCTGGGCCAGTGCGGCGCCTGCATCGTGCACGTGGGCGGCGTGGCCACGCGGGCTTGCCTGGTCGCCGTGTCGGCCGTGCAGGCGCCGGTGACCACCGTCGAAGGGCTGGGCACGGCCGAGCAGCCGCACCCGCTGCAGGCCGCCTTCGTGGCCGAGCAGGCGGCGCAGTGCGGCTACTGCATCAGCGGCATGGTGATGGCAGCGGCGGCCTTGCTGAAGGAAAAGCCCCGACCCACCGACGCCGAGGTCCGCAGCGCGCTGGACGGCAATCTGTGCCGCTGCGGCACCCACATGCGCATCCTGCGCGCCGTGCAACGCGCCGCCGGGGGTGTCGCATGAACACGATGGACCGCAGGCAGTGGCTGCAGGCTGGCGGCGCGCTGCTCGTGTCCTTCAGCTGGCCGGGCACCGCGCCCGCCCAGACGCCAGCGGCAGGTCCTGCGGGGTCGGCGCGTGACCAGGAACTGGACAGCTGGCTGGCCGTGGCGGGCGACGGCCGCGTCACCGCCTACTGCGGCAAGGTCGAACTGGGCACCGGCATCCAGACGGCTTTCGGGCAACTGGTGGCCGATGAGCTGGACGTGCCTTTTGGCCGCGTCACGGTCGTGATGGGCGACACCGCCTTGTGCCCCGACCAAGGCCCGACCGTGGGCAGCAATTCGCTCTACCGCGGCGGGCCGCAGGTGCGCGGCGCCGCGGCCGAAGCGCGCCAGGCGCTGTTGGCGCTGGCCGCGGCGCAGTGGCAGGTCCAAGCCGACACGCTGAGCGTGAAGGCCGGCACCGTCAGCGCGCCCGACGGCCGTTCGACCACCTACGCCGAACTCGTCGGCGGGCGCAGCTTCAGCCGAAAGCTGCAGCGCAAGACGGCGCCCAAGGCCGCGGGCCGGCACAGCGTCCTGGGGCTGTCCGTGCCGCGCGTGGAACTGCCGGCCAAGGTCTTCGGCAGCCATGGCTATGTGCACAACCTGCGCCTGCCGGGCCTGCTGCACGGCCGCGTGCTGCGCCCGCCGCACCCGCGCGCCATGGTGAGCAGCGTGGACCTGGCCTCGGTCGAGAAGCTGCCCGGCAAGGTGCGTGTGCTGCGCCAGGGCGGTTTCGTGGGCGTGGTGGCCGAACGCGAAGAGCAGGCCATCCGCGCCGCGCGCGAATTGAAGGTGACCTGGCAGGCCGCGCCCGCCTTGCCGGGGATGCAGGACCTGCCGGCTGCGGTGCGCGGCGTGCCGGCGGTGGACACCACGCTGGCCCAGGTGGGCGCTGTCGACGCCGCCCTGGCGGCCGCCAGGACCACGCTGGCCGTCGAGTACTTCGTGCCGCACCAGATGCACGCCTCCATCGGCCCGTCTTGCGCCGTGGCCGACGTGCGGCCGGATGGCGCCACGCTGTGGTCGGCCACCCAGAGCTCCTTCTTCGCCCGGGCCAGCGTGGCGGCGATGCTGGGCCTGCCGACTGAAAAGGTGCGCCTGATCTGGACCGAGGGCTCGGGCTGCTACGGCCAGAACGGCGCCGATGACGTGACCGCCGATGCCGCGCTGCTGTCGCAACTGGCCGGCCAGCCGGTGCGCGTGCAGTGGATGCGCCACGACGAGCACGGCAACGAACCCAAGAGCGCGGCCATGGTGATGGCGGTGAAAGGCGGCCTCGACGAGCAAGGCCGCGCCGTGGCCTGGGACTACCAGGTCTGGAGCCCCACCCACAGCAGCCGTCCGGGTGGCGATGGCGGTGGTAACACCCTGGCCGGCGCGCAACTGGGCAAGCGCGAGCGCTACGGCAACGTCGGCGCCGACCGCAATGCCGACTGCAGCTATGTCTTCGCCAACAAGCGCACCACCCTGCATCTGTCGAAGCACTCGCCAACGCTGCGCGTGTCGGCCTTGCGCGGCCTGGGTTCGCCGCAGAACACCTTCGCCAACGAGTCCTTCATCGACGAGCTGGCCGCCGCCGCGCAGGCCGACCCCATCGCCTTCCGGCTGCGGCATCTGCAGGACGAACGCGCCATCGCCGTGCTGAAGGCTGTCGCCGAGCTGGCGCGCTGGGATGCCAAACCCGCAGCGCCGCCCACGGGCTGGGCCGCCGGGCGCGGCGTCGGCTTCGTGCACTACGACAACGCCACCACCTACGCCGCCGTCGCCGTGCGGGTGCTGGTGGAGCGCGCCACCGGCCAGGTCCGCGTGCCCCACGTTGCCGTGGCCCACGATTGCGGTCTGATCGTCAACCCCGACGGCGTGAAGAACCAGATCGAAGGCAATGTGGTGCAGGCCATCAGCCGCGCACTGCTGGAAGAGGTGCAGTACGGTGCCAGCGGCGTGACCAGCCTGGACTGGGCGGGCTACCCCATCATCCGTTTCAGCGACGTGCCCGAGACCATCGCCATCACGCTGATCAACCGCCCCGACCAGCCCATGGTCGGCGCCGGCGAAGCCACCACCGCGCCGATGGCGGCGGCCATCGCCAACGCCATCTTCCATGCCACCGGCCGGCGCCTGCGAACACTGCCCTTCACGGCGGCACGGGTACAGGCGGGGCTGGCCTGAGTAAGCTCGGGGCCTATCTGCTTCCATCCTGAATGCGCGCTTGAGCCCTGACCCCCACGACACCCACCCGGCCACCGTCGCCATCCTGCCCAACGGCCTGCGCGCTGTCGCCATCCCCATGCCGTGGCGGCAGACCGTGTCGCTGAGCGTCTTCATCCGCACCGGCAGCCTGCACGAGTCACGGCGGCTGAACGGCATCAGCCACGTCGTCGAGCACATGGCCTTCAAGGGCACGGCGCTGCGCGACTGCCAGCGCATCAACCTGGACGCCGAGGGCCTGGGGGCCGAGGTCAACGCGCACACCGACAAGGACCACACCGCCTTCCATATCGAAGGGCTGCCGGGCGACCTGCCGGCTTTCGTCGACCTGCTGGCCGACATCGTGCTGAACAGCAACTTCCCGGCCGAAGAGCTGGAGCGCGAGCGCCAGGTCATCCTGCACGAGTTCACCGAATTCGACGAAGACCCGTCGGCGATGGCCTTCCAGCTCTTCGACCGCGCCTGCTACGGCCTGCACCCGGCCGGGCAGCCGGTGATCGGCAACCGCGCCAACCTGAAACGCTTCACGCGGGACGACCTGCTGGCCTATGTGCAGGGGCAGTACACCGCCGGCAACGTGGTGGTGGCGGCGGCCGGGCCTGTGGACGGCGACGCGCTGCTGCGCTCGGTGAGCGCGGCCTTCGGCGCCATGCCCGCAGGCAACGCCAACGCGGTGGCGGCGCCGGTCTGGCAGGGTGGCGTGAAGTTGCGCCGCATGGCCGGCAGTTCCCAATGCCAGGTGGTGCTGGGCTTCGAAGCCCCTGCGCTGCGCGACGAGCGCCACGC
Organism: Rubrivivax sp.; assembly: GCA_040400915.1. Lineage (GTDB taxonomy): Bacteria > Pseudomonadota > Gammaproteobacteria > Burkholderiales > Burkholderiaceae_C > Rubrivivax. Next base: position 370,318 of record JBBAPI010000001.1, on the reverse strand, counting down.
GGCCTACCTGCTGGCCGCCTCGCTGCTGGGTGAAGGCATGAGTTCACCGCTGCTCGACGAGATCCGCGAGCGGCGCGGCCTGGCGTATTACGCCGCTTGCTCGGCCGATATCCTGCCGCAGGGCGGGCAGTTCGTCATCGAAGCGGCCACCGCACCGGCGCAGGCTGAAGAGTGCCTCATCGAAGTGGCGCGGCTGCTGCACCTGCAAGCCGAGGCCACCGACGCCGTCGGCCTGGAACGCGCGCGCAAGCAACTGACGGTGCGCGCCCTGCGCTCGCTGGAGCAGCCGGCGCGGCGGCTGGAGGCGGCGGCGCAGGATCTGTTCACCTTCGGCCACCTGCGCGACACGCGGGCAGCCCTGGCCCGGATGCAGGCGGTCTCGGCGCCCGAGGTCAGGGCCGTCTTCACCGCGATGTTGTCCGGCACGGCGGCCGTGGCGCTGGCGGGCAGCGTGCCCGCGCGCTTGCGCGACTGCGCAGCGGGGCTGTTCAACACGCCGACGACCCACGGCGCCTGAACGCGGTCCGGGGGGCGCTCTGCTCAGTAGTGCGGGGGCAGTTCGTCGCGCAGGCTGCGCGGGGTGGCGCCGTCATCGCCCGGCCCCTGCAACTTCAGCGCGGCCAGTTCACGCAGCAGCAGGTCGATCTGGTTCTGCTGGCGCACCACCACCGCGTTCAGGCGGTCCAGGGTGTCTTCGGTGTAGGCGGCCTTGATCTCGAGCTCGGTCAGGCGGCCGTCCTGTTCGTCGTCGTGCGGCTGGTTCATGCCCCTATTGGACGCCATGCGCTGCGCCGTCTGCCATGCGGTCTTGCAGCCGATCGTCCAGCTGCGAGTCGGGCGTAAGCTCCGGGGCCTGCAGCGGCCGCCCAGTTGGGAGCCGCCAGACCCGCAACCGCCCGAGACAGCCATGACCGCAACCCCCTCGAACCCTGCTCCCAGTTCCCGCGCCAGCGGTCTGCAATTGCGCTCGCTGATCACGCCCGATGGCCGGCTGGAATTGAGCCTGCAAACGGTGACCACGCCCGCGCCGGCCGACGACGAAATCGTCGTGCAGATCCAGGCCGCACCCATCAACCCCTCGGACATCGGCCTGCTCTTCGGCGCGGCCGACATGCCCGCCGCCAGCCTGGCGGGCAGCGGCGCGCAGGCTGTCGTCAGCGCGCCGGTGCCAGCTGCGGCGATGAAGGCCATGGCCGGGCGGCTGGGGCAGTCCATGCCGGTGGGCAACGAAGGGGCCGGTGTCGTGGTCCAGGCCGGGGTGTCACCGGCCGCGCAGGCCCTGCTCGGCCGCACCGTGGCCGTGCTGGGCGGTGCGATGTACACCCAGTTCCGTACGCTGAAAGCCGCGCAGTGCCTGCCGCTGCCCGACGGCACGACCGCGGCCGAGGGCGCTTCCTGCTTCGTCAACCCGCTGACCGCGCTGGGCATGACCGAGACCATGCGGCGCGAAGGCCACAAGGCCCTGGTGCACACGGCGGCGGCGTCCAACCTGGGCCAGATGCTGAACCGCATCTGCCTGGCCGACGGCATCGCGCTGGTCAACATCGTGCGCAAGCCCGAACAGGCCGCGCTGTTGCGCGGGCAGGGCGCCAGCCACGTCTGCGACGCCTCGCAGCCCAGCTTCCTGGAAGACCTGACGCAGGCCCTGGTCGATACCGGCGCCACGCTGGCCTTCGACGCCACGGGCGGGGGCAAGCTGGCCGGTCAGATCCTGGGTTGCATGGAAGCGGCGCTGAACCGCACGGCCACCGAATACAGCCGCTATGGGTCGACCACCCACAAGCAGGTCTACCTCTACGGCGGCCTGGACACCGGCCCGACGACCTTCATGCGCAACTTCGGCATGACCTGGGGCATGGGCGGCTGGCTGCTCTTCCCCTTCCTGCAGCGCATCGGCGCCGACGCGGCCCAGGCGCTGCGCCAGCGCGTTGCCGCCGAGCTGAAGACCACCTTCGCCAGCCACTACGCCGGCGAGATCTCGCTGTCCCAGGCCCTGCAGCTGGACGTGCTGGCCCGCTACGGCCTGCGCGCGACGGGCGAAAAGTGGCTGATCAACCCGAGCCTGGGCTGAACGGCGCGAACATCGCCTGCAAGGTCTGCAGCGTCACGGCCAGCGTGGGACCCCGCAGCGCGCCCAGCCGCTGGATCAGGCGGATGCGGTCCAGCGTCCGTATCTGATCCAGCACGATCAGGCCTTGCTGGCCCTGGAAGGTGAGCGGCACGCGGAAGGCGGCCGGGCGCGAGCCGGTGGTCATCGGCGCCACGATCACCGTGCGCAGGTGGGCGTTCATCTCGTCAGGTGACACCACCACGCAGGGCCGGGTCTTCTGGATCTCACTGCCCACCGTCGGGTCCAGCTGCGCCAGCCAGATCTCGCCGGTCTTCACGGTGCTGCCCGTCACCAGACGAGTTCCGCGTCGCCTTCGTTGGCCACCTCGGGCCAGACCAGTCCATTGGCGCCTTGCCCGGCTATGCGCTGCGCGTCGCTGGCCCAGCCTTCACGCGGGTTGCGGCGCAGGGCGCGGATTTCGATGACGCCGTCACGCACCTGCATGTCGGCAGTGCCTTCCAAGCCCAGCTGCGCCAGGATGGGCTTGGGTATCAGCACGCCTTGCGAATTGCCCATTTTCCGGATCGCGACTTCCATGGCGAACTCCTTGCATTGTTAGCACAATGGTAGCACGGGGTCATGGGCCTGCGGCTGGACCTCGCTGGCCGGCAGTCCAGCCGGTTGGCCATTCGGCACCGCTTCGACGCCGGGCTGGTACAGCCAGCGCCTGATCGGCCGCCCATTTTTGGTGCGTTGACCCGCACAAAGAGCTGGCACGCGTCGTGCACTGCAACAGGGAACAAGCTGCTGGAGTGCGGACCATGTCTTTCCTGAAAATTCACCTGGCGGCGGGCCTGCTGGCCCTGCCCCTGGCCTTGGCCGCCATCACGGCCCAGGCCGAAACCGTGGCCCGCTATGGCATCTCGATGGCGGACATCCCGCTCACCACCGGCCAGCCCGACCGCGGTGCGGGGGCCTACCAGTTCACCGGCCACACGATCTACGACCCGCTGATCGCCTGGGAAGCCAACATCGGCACCCGGCCCGGCAAGCTCATACCGGGCCTGGCCACCGAGTGGAAGGTCGACCCCAAGGACAGCAAGGTCTGGACCTTCAAGCTGCGCAAGGGCGTGAAGTTCCACGATGGCTCCGACTTCAAGGCCGACGCCGTGGTGTGGAATCTCGACAAGGTGCTCAACGACAAGAGCCCGCAGTTCGACGCCAAGCAGGCCGCCCAGGTCAAGCCGCGCATCCCGTCCATCGCGTCCTTCAAGAAGATCGACGACTACACGGTGGAGATCACCACCAAGGACACCGACGCGCTCTTCCCCTACCAGCTGCCCTGGTTCCTGGTCTGCAGCCCGGCGCAATGGGAAAAGATGGGCCGCGATTGGGCCAAGGTGGCCACGCAGCCTTCGGGCACCGGCCCCTTCAAGCTGGACAAGCTGGTGCCGCGCGAGCGCGCCGAACTGGTGAAGAACGCCGGCTACTGGGACAAGAACCGCATCCCCAAGACCGACCGCATCGTCCTGGTGCCGATACCCGATGCCGTGACCCGCGCCAATGCGCTGCTGAACGGGCAGGTCGACCTCATCGAGACGCCGCCGCCGGACATGCTGCCGCAGCTGGCGGCCGGCAAGTTTAGGATTGTGCAGAACGTCACGCCCCACGTCTGGCCCTACCACTTCAGCACCCAGCCGGGCTCGCCCTGGACCGACATCCGGGTGCGCAAGGCGGCCAACCTGGCCATCGACCGCGCGTCCATCGTCAAGCTGCTGGGCGGCCAGGCCGTGGCGGCCAAGGGCCAGCTCGACCCGTCCAGCCCGTGGTTCGGCAAGCCCAGCTTCGACCTGAAGTACGACCTGCCCGCCGCACGGGCCCTGATGGCCGCAGCCGGCTATTCGGCGGCCAAGCCGCTGAAGGCCAAGGTCATCATTGCCCAGGGCGGCACGGGCCAGATGCTGTCGCTGCCGATGAACGAGTACATCCAGCAAAGCCTGGCCGAGGTCAACATCCAGGTCGAGTTCCAGGTCGTCGAACTGGAGAACCTCTACCTGCACTGGCGCGCCGGTGCCAAGGCCGACATGAACGCCGGCAAGGGCATCACGGGCATCAACCTGGGCTATGTCACGGCCGACCCGTTCTATGCACTGACGCGCTTCGCCTACGGCAAGTACATCGCACCGAATGGCGTCAACTGGGGCGGCTACGACAACCCGAAGGTGAACGAAGCCATCGAGCAGATCCGCGCCAGCTTCGACCCCAAGGTGCAGGACAAGCTGCTGGCCTTCGTGCACCAGCAGATGGTCGACGACGCCCTGATGATGTGGGTGGTGCACGACACCAACCCGCACGCCCTGTCGCCCAAGGTCAAGCAGTTCATTCAGGCCCAGCATTGGTTCCAGGACCTGACCACCATCGGCATGTAAGGGCTGAACCCGGTCCATGCTCGCCTATGTCCTCAAGCGCCTGCTCTACGCGCTGCCCACCGCACTGGGGGTGACGCTGGTCACCTTCATGCTGGTCTATCTGGCGCCCGGCGACCCGCTGAACGCCATCGCCCCGGCCGACGCACCCGAAGACGTGATCAACGCCCTGAAGGCCACCTACGGCCTGGACCGCCCGTTGCCGGTGCGCTACGGCCTGTGGCTGTGGCGGGCGATGCAGGGCGATCTGGGGGCTTCCATCGCCAGCGGGCGCTCGGTCAGCAGCGAGGTTTTCGCTGCGGTCTCGAACACCCTGCTGCTGGCCGGCGCCGCGGCCCTGCTGGGCGTGCTGCTGGGCTGCGTGCTGGGCGGGCTGGCCGGCTACCGCTCGGGCAGCTGGGTCGACCGCATCGCCAGCGCACTGTCGGTGGTCGGCGTCAGCATCCCGCACTACTGGCTGGGTCTGGTGCTGACCATCGTGTTTTCCATCCAGCTCGGCTGGCTGCCGGCCATGGGCGCCGGCCCGGGCGACAGCGACGGCTGGCGCTGGGACATCGCCCACCTGCGCCACCTGGTGCTGCCGGCGGTGACGCTGGCGGTCATCCCGATGGGCATCATCACCCGCACCGTGCGGGCCCTGGTGGCCGAGACGCTGAACCAGGAATTCGTGGTCTCGCTGCAAGCCCGCGGCCTGGGTGCCGGGCGCATTTTCCGCCACGTGGCGAAGAACGCTGCACCCACGGTGCTGGCCGTGGCCGGCCTGCAGGTGGGTTACCTGATGGGCGGCTCCATCCTGGTCGAAACCGTGTTCGCCTGGCCGGGCACCGGCTTCATGCTGAACACCGCCATCTTCCAGCGCGACATCCCGCTGCTGCAAGGCACGATCCTGGTGCTGTGCCTGTTCTTTGTGGTGCTGAATCTGGCGGTCGATCTCTTGCAGCCCCTGCTCGACCCGCGGATCGCCCGTTCATGAGCCCAACCCGAAGTTACTGGGCGCTGGTGCTGCGCCAGTTGCAGCGCGACCCCGTGGCGATGGCCGCTGCTGCGGTGCTGCTGCTCATCGTGGCTGCCGCGCTGCTGGCGCCGTGGATCGCCCCGGCCGACGCCTACAAGGCCAGCATGCTGAACCGCCTGCTGCCCGTCGGCAGCCCGGGCCACCTGCTGGGCACCGACGAACTCGGCCGCGACATGCTGACGCGCCTGCTGTATGGCGGGCGTCTGTCCTTGCTGATCGGCGTGATGCCGGTGGTGGTGGCCTTTGTCATCGGCACCGCCATCGGCTTGACGGCCGGCTATGTCGGCGGCACCACCAACATGCTGATCATGCGCACGCTGGACGTCTTCTACGCCTTCCCCTCGGTGTTGCTGGCCGTGGCCGTGGCCGGTGCCCTGGGCCCCGGCATGAGCAACAGCCTGATCGCACTGACCCTGGTCTTCGTCCCCCAGGTGGTGCGTGTGGCCGAGAGCGTGACCACGCAGGTGCGCCACCTCGACTACGTGGACGCCGCGCGGCTCAGTGGCGACAGCGCCTTCGGCATCATCCGCCACCACGTGCTGGGCAATGTGCTGGGGCCGGTCTTCGTCTACGCCACCGGCCTGGTCAGCGTCAGCATGATCCTGGCCTCCGGCCTGAGCTTTCTGGGCCTGGGCGTGAAGCCGCCCGAACCCGAATGGGGCCTGATGCTCAACACCCTGCGCTCGGCCATCTACCGCCAGCCGCTGCTGGCGGCCTTGCCCGGCCTGATGATCTTCATCACCTCGATGGCCTTCAACCTGCTCGCCGACGGCATCCGTTCGGCGATGGACATCCGCCGGTGAGCACCTCCATGAACCTGGCTGGCTACGCCGGTCTCGATGCCCCCAGCACCGACATCGGCGGCCCGGCTCAGCCGCTGCTGATCGTGCGCGATCTGCGCAAGCACTACGCCGTGCGCGGCGGGCCCTTCCGTGGGTCCAGGCAACAGGTCAAGGCGGTAGACGGTGTCGGCTTCGACGTCGCCAAGGGCGAGACCCTGGCCATCGTCGGCGAGTCGGGCTGCGGCAAGAGCACCACGGCCAAGCTGATCGCGCGCCTGATCGACCCCGACGGCGGTGAGCTGGTCTTCGACGGCCTGGGTGTGGCGCAGTTCGGCGGCATGGCGCTGAAGGATTTCCGGCGCAACCTGCAGATGGTGTTCCAGGATTCGCACGCCTCGCTGAACCCGCGCATGCCGGTCGGCGAGGCCGTGGCCTACGGGCCGCGCGTGCACGGCCTGTCGGCCGACGCCGCGCGCGAACGCGCCCATGCCTTGCTGGCCCGTGTCGGCCTGGCCCCCGAGCTCTACGCCCAGCGCTACCCGCACGAGTTGTCGGGCGGCCAGCGCCAACGCGTCAACATCGCCCGCGCGCTGGCCTTTCAGCCGCGGCTGCTGATCCTGGACGAAGCCGTGGCCGCGCTGGACAAGTCGGTGCAGGCCCAGGTGCTGAACCTGCTGCAGGAACTGAAGGCCGAGCACGGTCTGACTTACCTCTTCATCTCGCACGACCTGCACGTGGTGCACTACATCGCCGACCGCGTGCTGGTGATGTACCTGGGCCAGGTGGTGGAAAGCGGCCCGGTCGAGGCGCTGTTCAGCCACGCCCGCCACCCCCACACGCGGGCGCTGCTGTCGGCCGTGCCCTCGATGGACCCGGCCCGGCGCACGCAACAGTCGCCGCTGACCGGTGACCCGCCCAACCCCATCAACCCGCCCAGCGGCTGCCGCTTCCGCGACCGCTGCCCGATGGCCCGCCAGATCTGCGAACTGCGGGTGCCCGTGATGCGCCTCACCGCTGACGGTCACGGCGCCGCTTGCCATTTCGACCCGGCCTATGGCGAGCCCGCGGCCCAGGAAGCGAGGCCGCCGCCATGACCGCGCCGCTGCTCTCGGTGCGCGACCTCAGCGTGCAGTTCACCGGCGCGCGCAGCGCCAGCGCCTTGTCGCACCTCAGCTTCGACGTGGCACCGGGCGAGGTGCTGGGCCTGCTCGGCGAATCGGGTTCGGGCAAGAGCGTGACGCTGCGCACGCTGCTGCGCCTGCACCCGGTCAGCCGCACGCGGGTCACCGGAAGCATCACGGTGGACGGTCAGGACGTGCTGGCGCTGAAGGGGCCAGCCTTGCAGGCCTACCGCGGCGGTGTGGTGTCCATGGTCTTCCAGGAACCCGGACTGGCTTTCGATCCGGTCTACGCGGTGGGCCAGCAGATCGCCGAGTTCGTGCGCGCGCATGAAGCGATGGACGCCGCGGCGGCCCGCCGCCGCGCGCTGCAGCTGCTGGACCGGGTGCAGATCCCGCAGGCCGAGCGCCGGCTCGACGCCTACCCCCACGAACTGTCGGGCGGCATGCGCCAGCGCGCGATGATCGCGCTGGCCCTGGCCTGCAAACCCAAGCTGCTGCTGGCTGACGAACCGACCACCGCGCTGGACGCCACGGTGCAGATCCAGATCCTGCTGCTGCTGCGCGAACTGCAGCGCGAAACCGGCATGGCGGTAATCTTCGTCACCCATGACATCGGCGCGGCCGTGGAAGTGGCCGACCGGCTGGCCGTGATGTACGCCGGGCGCATCGTCGAGGACCGCCCGGTGGCCGACCTGCTGGCCGCCCCGCGCCACCCCTACAGCGCCGGCCTGCTGGCGTCCACCGTGGGCACGCAGCACCGCGGGCAGCCGCTGGCCACCATCGCCGGTGCGCCGCCCGACCTGTCGGCCTTGCCCGCGGGCTGCGCCTTTGCGGCGCGGTGCACCGCGGCCCTGGACGACTGCCACGCCGCCGTGCCGCCGCTGGAACGCCAGGCCGGCGGCGCATTGGCCTGCTGGCATCCGGTCAGAATGCCGCCCGGTGCCGCGCGCTGATGCTGCGCGGAACCGCTGCCCTGACCGCCCATCCCACAAGGCCACCCATGAAATTCCAGCACCTTCTCGCGATCGCCACGCTGCTTGCGCCGCCCCTGTTGCAGGCCAAGCCCGAACCCGAGGTCCTGAACGCCATCCGCGACCAGGGCTTCAACCATTCGCAGGTGATGCCGACCCTGCAGCACCTGACCGACCAGATCGGCCCGCGGCTGACCAACTCGCCCACCATGCGCGAAGCCGCGCGCTGGACTGAAGGCCGCCTGAAGGCCTGGGGCCTGGCCAATGTCCATCCCGAGGCCTACGAGTTCGGCCGCGGCTGGTCCTACGACCGCGCCAGCGTCGACCTGCTGACACCGCGCAAGACCTCGCTGCACGCCATCCCGCTGGCCTGGACGCCGGGCACCGCCGGCCCGACGGAAGCCGAGGTCGTCTACCTCGACGCCGTGACCGAAGAAGAACTGCAGAAGTACAAGGGCCGGCTGCGCGGTAAGGTGGTGATGCTCAACGAGCCGACCGAATCCGAAGAGCCGCGGCGCCCCATCTCCCAGCGCTACACCACGGCCGAGCTGGGCGACATGAAGAACTTCAACCTGAAGGCGCCGGCCAGCGAGGCGACGGCGCCCGAAGACAGCATCGCAGCGCGCCGCAAGGGCCAGCGCTTCAACGAAGCCCGTGAGGCCCTGCTGAAAGCCGAAGGCGTCAAGGGCGCGCTCTTCCGCAGCAGCTGGGACGGCGGTCTGGTGCGCGTGATGGGCCAGAACCACCGCGTCGGCAAGACTTTCCCGGTGCCCGGCCTGATGCTGCCGGTGGAGCACTACAACCTGCTGGCGCGCATGCTGGATGCCGGCATCACGCCGAAGATCACCTTCGACGTCGAAGCCCGCTTCCACGACGAGGACGTCAACGCGCACAACGTGGTGGCCGAGATCCCGGGCAGCGGCGAGAACCCGGAAGTCGTCATGCTGGGGGCGCATCTCGACTCCTGGCACGGTGCCACCGGCGGCGTCGACAACGCGGCCGGCGTGGCCATCACCATGGAGGCCATCCGGATCCTGAAGGCCATCGACCTCAAGCCCAAACGCACCATCCGGCTGGGCCTTTGGAGCGGTGAAGAGCAGGGCCTGATCGGGTCGCGCGCCTATGTCGAGCAGCACTTCGCGACCCGTCCCAAACCGGCCGACCCGAAGGAACGCGAGCTCAGCCCCTACCTGTGGAGCAGCCCGGGCTGGCCCATCACGCCGCTGAAAGAGCACGGCTTGCTGTCGGTCTACTTCAACGTCGACAACGGCAGCGGCAAGCTGCGCGGCATCTACACGCAGGGCAACGCCGCGACGCGCGCCTTCTTCACCGAGTCCTTCGGCCTGGTCACCGACCTGTCCGACGGCGTGATCACCAACAACAACACGGGCTCCACCGACCACGTGTCCTTCGACGCCGTGGGTCTGCCCGGCTTCCAGTTCATCCAGGATCCGCTGGACTACTTCACGCGGCTGCACCACACCCACGTCGATTCCTACGACCACGCCATCCCCGAAGACATGAAGCAGGCGGCCGTGGTGCTGGCCACGATGGTCTACAACGCGGCCACGTCCGAGGCCCGGCTGCCGCGCAAACCCATGCCCGGCGAGCCCAGCGCCGACGAGAAGGCGGCCGAGAAGGAGAAGGCCGACAAGCGCCTGCGCGCCAAGGACCGCAAGGCCCTGGGCGAGCTGTCCGACGTCAAGCGCTGAGGCGCGGTGCTGTCGGCCTGAGGTTCAAGCCCGCCGGTGCAAACGGCGGCGCGCAGAGGCCGCCAGCAGGGCCAGTCCGGCCAGCATCGTGGCCCAGGTACCGGGTTCCGGCACCGCCAGCACGTCGAGGTTGGCGCCGCCGTTCTGCGCGCCCAGGTAGTTCCCGACATCGCCCAGGCCGGGGTGCGAATCGTTGCCCACCAGGATGGCGTGGTGGTCGGTCTCGTCGTACAGCCCGCCGAACTTGTAGAACTCGTAGCGGCGCAGGATGGAGGCCGCGTTGGGTCCGACCGGTGCGCCGTAGCCACTCTCCAGAACGCCCGACAGCGGGTTGCCCGGGTCCTTCTGCAGCAGCTGCCACTCGGTCTCGGTCTTCATGTTCTTCAGCGCGGCATTGCCACCGATCAGGTCTTCCAGCTTGGGTGCGTTCTCCAGTTCGGTGGTGAACACCTTGACCCAGATGGCCGTGCCCCACTGCGGTTCAGGCAATTCGGGCGGCTGAACGGGTGCGGGAGCCTGGACCATGGCCACCACGACGGGGGGCGCTGGCGGCTGGCCGGGTGGCGGGGGTGCTGCAGGAATCACGTTCCAGACCGGCGCGGGCAGGTTGACGACACCGTTGCTGAGCACCCCGGAGTTGGGCGCGGTTTCGGTCAGCCAGCTGTAGGTCGTCTTGCTCGCGTTCTTGCTGACGCCGACGCCGAAGTGGTCGCAGGGCGTGCTGGCGTTGTAGCCCAGGCCGCCGCCCGACCAGCAGTTGTCGCCGGGCGTGATGAAGGCCCCGCTGGGCGTGCCGTAGTCCCACTGGATGCCGTCGAACAGGCCTTGGTAGACCACCTTGGTGCCGAAGATGGCGCCGCTGCTGTATTCGCTCAAGGTCGGCGAGCCATAGCGCTCCACGCTGCCGGCGCCGAAGCCGCGCCCGGTCGGGAAGCCGCGCCCGGGCCCGCCGAAGGTGTCGGTGATGTCGCCGATGTGCAGGCCTTCCAGGTCGATCTCGAAGCCATGGGCGGTCTTGCCGGTGTCGTTGGTGACGTCGAAGTTGCCGAGGAAGCCGATGACGCCGGCTGTGGCCGAAAGCGGCCAGAGTGCGGGCGCGAAGGCAAGGGCTGCGGTGAGCGCCAGGCGCTTGGGGTTCATGTTCAGTCTCCGGAAGGATGGAAGCCGACGCAGCTTGTCCCGCCAACCTGAAGCGCAGGTGAAGCGCCACCCCCCTAGCTTGGCTAGCCGCAGCAGGTGGCTACCATCGGTGGGCCATGCGACTTCTCCTGCTGGAAGACGACCCCACCCTGGGCGAAGGCCTGGAGGCCTTCCTGCGCGGCGAAGGCCATGTCGTCGAATGGCATGTCCGGCTGGCCCCCGTGCGGGGGCTGCGCTGCGCCGACTTCGATGCGCTGCTGGTCGACTGGCAACTGCCGGATGGCTCCGGTGTCGACTGGGTGCGGCGGCTGCGACAGTCGGGCGTGGCCACCCCCATCCTGATCATGACCGCGCGCGACCACCTGGCCGATCGCATCCACGGGCTCGACAGCGGCGCCGACGACTATCTGGTCAAGCCTTTTGCGCCGGAAGAACTGTCGGCCCGCATCCGCGCTGCCAGCCGCCGCGCAGCCGGCTCGGGCAGCGGGCGGCTGCGCTTGGGCGACGTCGAGGTGGACCTGGCCCAGAAGGCCGTCTACCGGCACGCCGAGCGCATCGATCTCACCGCCCAGGAGTGGCGCCTGCTCGAGGCGCTGGCGCTGCGGGCCGGCCGCATCGTGTCGCGCCGGGATCTGGACGAACTCATCCACGGCGGCGAAGGCGAGGCCAGCAGCAATGTGGTCGAGGTGCAGCTGTCCTGTCTGCGGCGCAAACTGGGCCACGGCCTGGTCGCCACGGTGCGCGGGCTGGGTTACCGCATCGACCCATGAGGCTGCCGTCCATCCGCCAGCGCCTGGCGCGCGCCCTGCTGGCCGCGCTGCTGGGCTGGGGCCTGCTGGCCGTGCCGCTGGTGGGCCTGGTGCTGCACCAGGCGGTCGATGCGGTGCTGGACAGCACCATGCAGGAATCGACCGAGATCCTGTACGCGCTGGTGCAGCCGCTGGCGCAGGACAACGCGGGCCCGCTGCGCATCATGCCGCCTTCGCCGCACGACGAACGCCTGGTCTGGCAGGTGATCTCAGCCCGCGGTGCTGTGCAAGCGCGCTCGGTCCGCTCGCCGGCCGAGCCCCTCGCGGCGGGCACAGCCGCGGGGTTCACGGCGCGCACGACCCAGGACGGCACGGCGTGGCGCGTCTATTCGATCCGCGTCGATGACGGCGGCGCGATGCTGCATGTGGCGCAGCGCGTGGCGGACCGCAAGCAGCAGCAGATGCAGGTGGCCCTGGTGAGCCTGGGAACGGCCTTGCTGCTGGGGCTGTTCACCTCGGTCTGGCTGGGCCGCCGGGTGCGCCGCGAACTGCTGCCGCTGCTGCGCATGGCCGACGCCGTGCAGCGCCATGACCCCTTGCTGGGTGAGCAGTTGCCCCCCGCCAACCGCGCTGAGCTGGTGCCCATCCGCGACGCCGTGATGGCGCTGGGCGAGCGGCTGTCGAAGCTGGTCGAACGGGAGCGGGCTTTCAGCGCCCATGCCGCGCACACCCTGCGCACGCCGCTGGCCGGCATGGACGCGCAATTGGCCGTCGCCTTGCAGGAAAGCTCGCCGCAGGCCCGGCCCCGGCTGCTCCGCACGCGGGACGCGCTGGCGCGCCTGAACCTGGTGCTGATCGCCCTGCTGAATCTGTTCCGCAGCGACCGCAGCCCGCAACGGCAAGCGGTGGACGTGGCCGCGCTGATCACGCACTGGCCCCTGGTCGGGCTGGACGTGGCGGTCGAGCAGCGCGCCGTGCTCCAGGCCGACCCGGAATTGCTGACGGCTGCCTTGTTCAACCTGCTGGACAACGCGCAGCGCTACGGCGCCACCCACGCCACGGTCAGCGTGTTGCCGGGCGCCCAGGGCGTCACCTTGCGCGTGCAGGACGACGGCCCCGGCATCGAGGCCGCCCGGCTGGCGCAGCTGCAGGGGGCCATCGACAGCCCACAGCAAGACCGCCCAGCCGAGGCGGCGATGGGCCTGGGCCTGGGCCTGGGCCTGACCATGGCCGCCGGGGTGGCGCGTGCCCACCAGGGGCGTCTGCGGCTGTTGCCCTGTGAACGGGGTAGCTGCGTTGAGATGAGCTTCCTGGCGACGGCCCAAGTGCAGCCGGCTACCTGACGGGATACATGACCTGGGCCTGGCGCGTTGACGGACTGCCCCGTTTTCAGCCTGGAGCGCGCCCCCGATGCCATGGCGCAGTAGGTACAATTTTGTATCTGCAATTGGGGGTTGACCATGCTTGCTACCGCCAAAGTCTTCACCACCGGCAACAGCCAAGCCATACGCCTGCCGCGGGCCTACCGCGTCGACGCGCGTGAAATGTGGATCTCCAAGAATGAGCTGACTGGCGCCATCACGCTGAGGCCCAAGCCCGAACCCGAGGCCCTGGCGGCCTTCATGGCGGCACTGCAGGCGCAGCCGGTCAGCGAGGCGTTCTTGCTGCCGCGCGACGACCGGCCTGGCGCGGACCCGTTCGCGGGCTGGGTCGAATGACGGAACCCGTCAACTACCTGCTCGACACCAATATCGTCAGCTACTTCCTGCGCCGCAGTTCGGCCTTGCTGGAAGCCCGCATGGCGCAAGCCCTGGCCGCGCAAACCGTGGCGATCTCGGTGCTGACCCGTGCCGAATTGCGCTTCGGCCAGGCGGCCATGGCCGCTGACGACCGACGGCGCGGCCTGATCGATCAGTTTCTGATGCAAGTGCCCAACTTGCCCTGGACCGACCAGGCCGCTGACCTCTACGGCGAGATCAAGGCCGAGCACCGTCGCCTGGGCACCCCCATCGGCGAGCTGGACACGCAGATTGCTGCACACGCCTTGGCCGAAGGTCTGGTGCTCGTCACCCACAACACGCGCCATTTCGAGCGCGTGCCGCGCCTGGCTGTCGAGGACTGGCTGGCCTGAAGCCGCGTCCGTTCCAGACCGGGGGGCTGTCCGGCCCTCAGCCGCCGATCAGCGACTTCTTCAACATGCCGTGCACACCCTTGTGCCCGTTCACCGTCTGCGTGATGCGGAAGTCCACCGCCAGGCTGCACAGGGTGTAGGCGTCTTCGCGGCCCAGGCCGCCCTTTTCGCCGAGCAGCACGATCATGTCGCGCAGGGCCAGTTCCATGCAGCGGTCGAGGTCGGGGTCCATGCCCATGGTGATCCAGTGCGTCGGCGTTTCGCCGCGCGGGTAGGCCAGCGGCCTGGCCTTGTGCAGCACCAGCTCGAAGGTGCCCAGCAAGGCCGTCTCGATGGCCGTGACGCAGACCTCGCCGTCGCCCTGCGCGCCGTGGCCGTCGCCGCAACTGAACAGCGCGCCCGGTGCATGCACCGGCAGGTACAGGCTGGCGCCGGGCCCGAGTTCCTTGTTGTCGATGTTGCCGCCATGGGCGCGCGGCTGGATGCTGCTGATGCGGCCCCAGTTCGGCGGCGGCGCCACGCCCATCACGCCGAAGAAGGGGTGCAGCGGCAGGTCCAGGCCCCAGGGCAGCCGGGCGGTGTGGTGTTCGCGGTCCAGCGGGATGTTGAGGTGGCGCAGCGTGTGGAAGTCGTCGGGCAGGGTGCCGGCCAGCGGTCGGATGACGTTGTAGCCCCAGTCCTGGCGCAGCTGCACGTCGATGATGCGCACCTCCAGCGTGTCGCCGGGCAGGGCGCCCTCGACGGCCACCGGCCCGGTCAGGATGTGCCCCGGCATCAGCATGGGCAGGCGGGCGTGGATGTCCAGCAACTCGGGCGGCACGTGGAAGCCGGCCGGCGGCAGCACTGGCGGGCCGCCGCTGACGGTGGCAACGGTGAAGCGCTGACCGCTGGCCACGGTCAAGGCGGGCGGCAGGGTGGCGTCGAAGTAGCCCCAGTGGCAGGTTTCGACGCTGGCGGGCAAGTGGGGCAGGGTGTTCATCACCCGATGATGGCGCAGCGCGCGGCCGGCAATGCCAGAATCCCCCATGTTGCAGTGCCAGAGTCGCCATGCGGCGCTGGGTGGCTCGACCAACCGGGACGGGAAGATGGCCGAAACACCAGGCAATTCCAGCATCGAGGCGGTACTGCAGGCCGCCCCCGCCCCTGTCCAGCGCATCGCCGACAAGGTGCCCGGCGTCCTGTTGCGCTACGTCCAGCACCCCGACGGCCGCGATGCGGTGCCATCCATCAGCCCGCGCTGCCTCGATGTGTGGGAACTGCCGGCCGAGCAGATCGAGCAGGACGCTGCGCTGCTGTGGGGCATGGTGGAGGCCGAAGACGGGCCGGGGGTGGCGGCTTCGCTGCAGCAATCGGGGCAGACCCTGCAGCCCTGGCGCCGGGAGTGGCGCATCACCACCCCATCGGGCCGGCGCAAATGGCTGGAAGGCCTGGGGTGGCCGCAGCGGCAGGCCGACGGCGGCACGCTGTGGGACACCCTGATCTTCGACGTGACCGACCGCAAGCTGGCCGAAGAGGCGCTGCGCCTGAGCCAATTGCAACTGCAGGCGCTGCTCGACAACATCAGCAGCGGCGTCATCGTGCACGGTGCCGACAGCCACATCATCGACGGCAACCCGGCAGCCTGCCGCCTGGTCGGACTGAGCATCGAGCAGTTGCGGGGCAAGGTGGCCATAGACCCTTACTGGTGCTTCCTGGAAGAAGATGGCTCGGTGATGCCGCTGGAGCGCTACCCGGTGCTGCAGGTGCTGGCCCGCGGCAGCGCCGTGAACAAACTGGTGCTGGGTGTGCGCCGCCCTGACCTGGCGCGCCCGGTGTGGGTTCAGGTGGATGCCTACCCGCGGTTCGATGCCCAGGGGCAGATCGACCAGATCGTCGTGACCTTTGCCGACATCACCCAACTCAAGCTGGCCGAAGCCGGCGCCCGGCGGCTGAACCGCTCGCTGCGCGTGCTCAGCAGCTGCAACACCGGCCTGGCCCTGGCGCTCGACGAAGCGGCTTACCTGCAGCAGGTGTGTGCAGCCGTCGTGGCTGCCGGGGGCTTCCTGCTGGCCTGCGTGGCCTTTGCCAACCCCGGCGACGACATGTCGGTCCGGATCGTGGCTCGGGCGGGCCCGGCCGTGGACTATCTGCAGGGCATCCAGCTGTCCTGGGACGGTGACCGGGCCACCGGCCGCGGACCTTGCGGCCTGGCCCTGCGCAGCGGGCGCACCGAGGTCAGCCAGGACTGGCGCACCAGCGCAACCGTGGCGCCGTGGCGGGCCGAGGGCTTGAAGCGCGGCTTCCTGTCGAGCATCGCGCTGCCTTTGATGGTGGCCCATCAAACGGTTGGCGTCCTGGCGCTCTATGCGGCCGAAGACGACGCCTTCAACCCGGAAGAGGTGCCGCCGCTGGAAGAGCTGGCGCACAACGTCTCGGTGGCCATCGAAAGCCAGCGCGCCCGCCAGCAGCGCGACCAGGCCGAAGGCGCCAACCGCGCGAAGAGCGATTTCCTGACCAACATGAGTCACGAAATCCGCACGCCGCTGAACGCCATCGTCGGGCTGAACTACCTGATGCGCCGCGACGCCGTCACGCCCGAGCAGCACGCCCGGCTCGACAAGGTCGACGCCGCCAGCCAGCACCTGCTGTCCATCATCACCGACGTGCTGGACCTGGCCAAGATCGAGGCCGGGCGGGTGCAACTGGAGACCTCGACTTTCCATCTGTCGGCGGTGCTCGACGCGGTCGCTTCGATGATCGCCGACGCGGCGCGCGCCAAGGGTCTGGCGGTCGAGACCGACGCCCATGCCATGCCGCTGTGGCTGCGCGGCGACCCGACCCGCTTGCGCCAAGCGCTGTTGAACTTTGCCGGCAACGCCGTCAAGTTCACCGCCCGGGGCCACATCGTCCTGCGCGCCCAGCTGATGGCGGTGCAAGGCGACGACCTGCTGGTGCGCTTCTCGGTGGAAGACACCGGCATCGGCATTCCCGCCGAATACCTGCCGCGCCTGTTCCAGGCTTTCGAGCAGGCCGATGCCTCCATCACCCGGCAATACGGGGGAACCGGCCTGGGCCTGGCCATCACCCGCCGCCTGATCGAACTGATGGGCGGCGATTGCGGTGTCGACAGCCAGCCCGGGGTGGGCAGCACCTTCTGGTTCAACGCGCACCTGTTGCGCGGCCACGGCCCGCTGCCCCTGGCCCAGGCCGACAGCCCGGCGTCCGCCGAGGCTTTGCTGCGCAAGCACCACCGCGGCACGCGCGTTCTGGTGGCCGAAGACAACGAGGTGAACCAGGAAGTGCTGCTGGCCATGTTGCACGGCGTGGGCCTCAGCGTGGACGTCGCGGCCGACGGCCAGCAGGCGGTGGCCCTGGCGCGGGCCGGCCGCTACGCCCTGGTGCTGATGGACATGCAGATGCCCGTGATGGACGGCCTGGCGGCCACACGGGCCATCCGTGCGCTGCCCGGCTGGCACGCGCAGCCCATCCTGGCCTTGACCGCCAACGCCCTCGACGAGGATCGCCTGGCCTGCGAAGCCGCGGGCATGAACGACTTCATCGTCAAGCCGACGAGCGCCCTGGCGCTGTACACGACGCTGCTGCATTGGCTGGACGTGGCGGCCGCCAGCGCCTTCGATGACGGGCGGGGCTGAGGCCCGGCCCGGCACGCGCCCGCCCTGAACCATGCGCCTGCTGCTGGTTGAAGACGACCGCATGATCGGCGAAGGCCTGCGTGCCGCCTTGCGCCACGAGGGCCATGCCGTGGACTGGGTGCGCGACGTGGCCGCCGCGCGGGCCACGCTGGGCAGTGAGCGCTTCGACCTGGTGCTGCTGGACCTGGGTCTGCCACCGGGTGGGCCGGCCGGCGGCGCTGCGGCGCCGGGCCGGACCGACGGCCTGACCGTGCTGCGCGAACTGCGCGCCCGGGCCGACACCACACCGGTCATCGTGCTGACGGCGCGCGACGCCGCCGGCGACCGCGTCCAGGGCCTGGACAGCGGTGCCGACGACTACCTGGTCAAGCCTTTCGAGGTCGAGGAACTGAAGGCCCGCATGCGGGCCGTGGTGCGCCGCCACGGCGGCCGCGCCGAGCCCGTCTTGCAGCACCGCGGCGTCACGCTGGACCCGGGCACCAAGCAGGTCGCCAGGGACGGCGTCGCGGTGCTGCTGTCGGCGCGCGAGTTCGCGGTGCTCGAAGCGCTGATGCTGCGGCCCGGTGCGGTGCTGTCGCGGGCGCAACTGGAAGACCGGCTCTACGGCTGGGGCGAGGAAATCGAAAGCAACGCGGTGTCGGTCTACGTCCACCAGTTGCGCCGCAAGCTGGGCGCCGACTTCATCGGCAATATGCGCGGCGTGGGCTACTTCCTCTTGCCGTGAATTCCATCCGCATCCGCCTGCTGGCCCTGCTGCTGGCCATGCTGGCCGTTGCCGCGCTGGCCATGGCCGGCGTGACCTACCGCAACGTGCTGGCGCAGACCGAGGCGCTCTTCGACTACCACCTGCGGCAGATGGCGCTGTCCCTGCGCGACCAGGGCGAGATCGCGCCCGACCAGGCCAGCGCGCTGGCCGACAAGGAGCTGGACTTCGTGATCCAGATCTGGAGCGCCGACGGCCGCGCCATCTACGCCTCGCGCGAACACGAGCAACTGCCGGCCAGCGCCTTCCTGGGCCTGGCCGACGTGACGGTGGGGCCCAAGGCCTGGCGCACCTTCAGCGTGGCAACCGGCCGGCGCGTGATCCAGGTCGCGCAGCCGCGCCAGATCCGCCAGCAGCTGGCCGCCGACGCCGCGCTGCACAGCATCCAGCCGCTGCTGGTCGTGGCGCCCGCGCTGGCGCTGCTGATGTGGTGGCTGGCCGCCCTCAGCCTGCGCCCGCTGCAGCGGGTGGCGCAGGCCGTGCGCGAGCGCGACACGCAGTCGCTGGCGCCGCTGCCGGGCGCCGGGCTGCCCGACGAGTTGGCGCCGCTGGTGCAGGCCTTGAACGGCCTGCTGCAGCGCCTGGGCCAGGCGCTGGACGTGCAGCGCGCCTTCGTGGCCGATGCGGCCCACGAACTGCGTTCGCCGCTGACGGCGCTGAAGCTGCAACTCGAACGGCTGCACCAGGCGCCCGATGCCGCGGCGCGTGACGCCGCCACGCAGGCGCTGGGTGCCGGCATCACGCGGGCGGCCTGGCTGGTCGAGCAACTGCTG
The DNA here is from genome assembly GCA_040400915.1 of Rubrivivax sp. Taxonomy (GTDB): domain Bacteria; phylum Pseudomonadota; class Gammaproteobacteria; order Burkholderiales; family Burkholderiaceae_C; genus Rubrivivax. The sequence goes on along the minus strand of JBBAPI010000001.1, from coordinate 351,053 downwards.
GCCCTGGCGCGCAACGAACCCGGCGCACCTGCCCTGCCGTTCGCTGCGGTGGACCTGGCCGAGATCGCCCGCCGCGCCCTGGCCGACACCGTGCCGCAGGCGCTGGCCCGCGGCAGCGAACTGGAACTGCAGGCCGACGCGCCGGTGCCGCTGCAGGGCGACGCCGCCTCGCTGCTGGTGCTGGTGCGCAACCTGGTGGACAACGCCGTGCGCCACACGCCGCCGGGTACGCCGGTGCGGGTGCGCGTGGGCATCACGCCGCAGGGCAGCGTGCTGGTGGTCGACGACGCCGGGCCGGGCATCCCGCCGGGCGAGCGCGAGCGCGTCTTCGACCGCTTCTACCGCCGCAACCCGGCGGCCAGCGCAGGCAGCGGCCTGGGCCTGGCCATCGTGCGCACGGTGGCCGCGCGGCACGGCGCGACGGTGACGCTGGGCGACAGCCCGCTGGGCGGCCTGCGCGCGACGGTGAACTTCCCGGCCCGCCCACAGCCCGACCCCGCGGCGGCTTAATCCTGGCCTCACTTTCGGCTCATCCAGCCTTCATGCCGGCGGCCTAGTCTTCGTTCCACGCTGCCAGCGGGATTCCCCGCTGGCGCCGACCCAGGAGCGACGATGAACCGCAACACCATGACCCGCCTGAAGACCTTGACCGCTGCGCTGCTGGCCGGCGGCGTGCTGGCCGCCGGTGCAGCCCAGGCCTTCAGCTTGCCCGCCTGGCTGCTGCCGGCCAGCGCCAAGCCGACCGCGGTAGCCCAGAACACGGCCGGCCCGACCGCGGCCCCGGCCCCGGCCCCAGCTTCAGTGCCGTTGATCGCCGCCACCGGCCAGGTGCCCGACTACCGCGCCATCTTCAAGCAGGCCGCGCCCGCGGTGGTGGGCATCACCGTCGAAGGCCTGCACCGCCTGTCGGCCGAAGAGCAGGGCGCGCCATCCGGCAACGCACCCGGCATCCCGCAGGGGTTGGAAAACGACCCCTACTTCCAGTTCTTCCGCGGCATGCCCGGCATGCCGGGGCGCGGCGGTCGCGGCCCGATGCCGCAACAGCCTTTCCGCGGCCAGGGCTCGGGCTTCATCATCAGCAGCGACGGCATGATCCTGACCAACGCCCACGTGGTGCGCGAAGCCAAGGAAGTCACCGTCAAGCTGAGCGACCGCCGTGAGTTCAGCGCCAAGGTGCTGGGCTCCGACACCGCCACCGACATCGCGGTGCTGCGCATCGAAGCCAGGGACCTGCCGGTGGTGCGCCTGGGCGACAGCCGGCGCATCGAGGTCGGCGACCCGGTGATGGCCATCGGCTCGCCTTACGGCTTCGAGCAGACCGCCACCAGCGGCATCGTCAGCGCCAAGGGCCGTTCCTTGCCCAACGACGCCGTGGTGCCCTTCATCCAGACCGACGCGGCCGTCAACCCGGGCAACTCGGGCGGCCCGCTGTTCGACGGCAGCGGCGCCGTGGTCGGCGTGAATTCGCAGATCTACTCGCAAAGCGGCGGCTTCCAGGGCCTGAGCTTCGCCATCCCCATCGACGTGGCGCTGAAGGTCAAGAACCAGATCGTGGCCACCGGCAAGGCCAGCCACGCCCGCCTGGGCGTGACCGTGCAGGACGTCAACCAGACGCTGGCCGCATCCTTCGGCATGAACAAGCCCGGCGGCGCGCTGATCGCCAAGGTCAGCAAGGGCAGCGCCGCCGACGCCGCCGGCTTGAAGGCCGGCGATGTGGTGCTGGAAGTCAACGGCGAGGCCATCGAGCGCTCGGGCATGCTGTCCAGCCTGATCGGGCTGGCGGCGCCAGGTGACAAGGCCAGGCTGAAGGTCTGGCGCGACCGCGCGACGCGCGATGTCGAGGTCAAGCTGGGCAACGCCGACACGCAGACGGCGCTGGCCGAGGACGAAGGCAGCGGCGTGCCCGGTGGCGCGCTGGGCCTGGCGTTGCGGCCGCTGACGCGCAATGAACGCCAGCAGTCGCAGATCGAAGGCGGCCTGGTGGTGGAAGGGGTCAGCGGCGCCGCGGCGCGGGCCGGTGTCGCGGCCGGCGACGTGCTGCTGGCCATCAATGGCCAGGCGGTGCAGAGCGCCGAGCAGGTGCGCGAGGTGATGAAGGGCAAGCCCAGGCACATCGCGCTGCTGGTGCAGCGCGACGGCGAGACGATCTTCGTGCCCTTGAAGCTCGGCTGATGGGTCGCCCGAACCCGCTCAGAGCCCCAGCACGGCCTTGGCCCGGTTCAGGTTGGCGATGCGCTCGTCCAGGTGCGTGTGGGGGCCGTTGGACTGGCCGTTGATGCACTTGGTGACGGCCTTCACGTCGTCCTGCTCGGCCAGCGCGGCCAGGCCGCGGTCGTGCCAGAACCAGCAGGCGGCGTCCACCGCCACCAGCGGGTCGCTGGCCAGCAAGGCCGGTTGGGCCAGGTAGTCGACGCCCGCGTCGGCGCTGAAGGCGCTGTAGTTGGCGCGGCCCGTCAGCTGGATCAGCCCGCGGCCCTTGTAGCGCACCCCGTCGCCCTTGCGGCTGTTGCCCAGGTCCTTGCGGCCTTCGTAGGCCGCGCCGCTGGCCAGCTCTTCGGTGTACAGGAAGTTGCCCGATTCCAGGCCGACCTGGGCCAGGAAATGGGCCATCTGCAGCGGGGTGGTGATGCCGTAGGCGGTCATGCCCTGCACCAGGGGCTCGTAGAAAGTGCTGATGCGGCTGGCCAGCGCCAGCGGCAGCACCACCGCCAGCTTTTCCTCGGAAGGCCCCGGCGGCAGGCCGGCCAGCAGCGCGCGCACGGTGGCGTCGCCGGGGGCCACGATGCCGTCCGATGCGGGCAGCCCCATGACCCCGGTTTCGAAGGCCATGAGGGCGTTGATGGTGTTCGGGCCGATGCGGCCGTCGGTGGACAGCTTGAGCGGCTGGGGGGCGGGGAAGTGAGGGCGGTTCAGGTTCAACAGGATCTGCAGGGCTGCCACATCGGCCAGGTCGTTCCGCCCGCCGCGGCCGACGCTGAAGGCTATGCACATGGGTGGCTCCTGGGTGGACTCCGACAGCGGAGTGCAGACCACCCTAGCCAGGGCGCCGCGCGCGGTCAATCCCGCAGGCGGCGCCTTGCGGCAAACTCGCCCTCCATGAAGACCATGAATCAGACGGCAGGCGGGCCCCTTCACGGCTTGCGGGTGATCGAGCTGGCCAGCATCGGCCCTGGCCCCATGGCCTGCATGCTGCTGGCCGACCTGGGTGCCGATGTCGTGCGCATCGACCGCCTGGAGCCCAGCGGTCTGGGCCTGGCCTTGCGGCCCGAGCACGACGTCAACGGCCGCGGCCGGCGCTCGGTGGCGCTGGACCTGAAGTCACCCGCGGGGCGCGACGCCGTGCTGCGCCTGGTCGCCACGGCCGACGTGCTGGTCGAGGGCTTCCGCCCCGGTGTCGCGGAAGGCCTGGGCCTGGGCCCTGCCGCGTGCCAGGCCGCCAACCCCGGCCTGGTCTACGGCCGCATGACGGGCTACGGCCAGACCGGGCCGCTGGCCGGCGCCGCCGGCCACGACATCAACTACATCGCGCTGACCGGCGTGCTGCATGCCATCGGGCCCGCCGGCGGCGCACCGGTGCCGCCGCTGAACCTCGTCGGCGACTACGGCGGCGGCGCCCTCTACCTGGCCTTCGGCGTGATGGCGGCGCTCTACGAACGCCAGCGCTCGGGTCTGGGGCAGGTGGTGGACGCGGCCATGGTCGACGGCGCGTCGTCGCTGGCGTCGGTCTTCCACGGCCTGCGGGCCGCGGGCAGCTGGAGCGACGAACGCGGCGCCAATCTGCTGGACGGCGGTGCGCCTTTCTACGGCACCTATGAAACCGCCGATGCCCGGCACATCAGCCTGGGCGCGCTGGAACCCAAGTTCTTCAAGCAGTTGGCGCAGGCGCTGGGCTTGGAGGCCCGCTTCGTGCAGCGCCAGTACGACCGCCGGCTGTGGCCCGAGATGCGGGCTGCCATCGCCGCCGCCGTGCGCGAGCGCAGCCGCGATGCCTGGTGCAGCCTGCTCGAGGGCAGCGACGCCTGCTTCGCGCCCGTGTTGACCTTTGCCGAGGCCACGCAGCACCGCCAGGCGCAAGCCCGCAGCGCTTACATCGAAGTGGCCGGCGTGGTCCAGCCCGCCCCGGCGCCGCGCTTTGACCGCACGCCGGCCGGTCTGCCGCAAGCCCCGCCCAGCGAGGGCCAGCACACCGTGGCCGTGCTGCGCGAAGCCGGCTTCAGCGCCAGCGAAATCGACAGCCTGCTGGCTCAGGGTGCCGCCCGATGAGCGCCGCGCACGTCACCCCCGCCGACGCCCGCCGTGCGGCATCCCTGCTGCTGCTGCGCGATGGACCCGACGGCCTGGAAGTGCTGATGCTGCGCCGCGCCGAACGCGTCGGCGACGCCGGCAGCGGCGCCGCCGTCTTCCCCGGTGGTCTGCTGGACGCCCGCGACCGCGAGGCCCACGCCCATTGCATCGGCAACGACGACGCCGCCCTCAGCGCGCGCCTGCGCCTGCCCGAGGGCGGGCTGGACTACGCCATCGCTGCGCTGCGCGAGACCTTCGAAGAAGTCGACCTGCTGCTGGTGGCCGAAGGCTTCGACGCCGCCAGCCTGCAGGCCTGGCGCCAGCGCCTGCAGCAGGGGCTGGCCGGCATGGCCGACTTCTGTGCCGACACCGGCTTGCGCCTGGACCTGCGCGGCCTGTATTACCACAGCCACTGGTTGACGCCGCCCGGTGCGCCCAAGCGCTTCGACACGCGCTTCTTCGCGGCGCGGGCGCCGGCCGGCCAGACGGCGCAGGCCGATGCACGTGAAGCCCAGTCGCTGATGTGGCTGACCCCGCGCGAGGCGGTCGAGCGCCAGCGCGACCTCAAGCTGCTGCCGGTCACGCTGCACACCCTGCAGGAACTGGCCACCTGGCCCGATGCCGACGCTGCGCTGGCCGCCATCGCGGCGCGCACCGACATCCCGCTGATGATGCCGCGCCGCGCGCTGGGCCCCAAGGGGATGCGCGCGGTGCTGCCCGGCGAGCACGCCTATGCCGAGATCGGCAAGCTCGACCCCGAAGGCCGCACGCCGGCATCCTGCGAACTGCTGCCCGGCCGCGCCGTGCGGCTGTCGCCGCGCATCCTGCGCGTCACCGCACCCAACCCGGGCGTGATGACCGGGCCCGGCACCAACAGCTACCTGGTCAGCGACAGCCAGGGTCAGGGCTGGACCGCCATCGACCCGGGCCCCGACAGCCCGGCGCAGCTGCAGGCCCTGCTGGAGGGGCTGCCGGGCCGGCTGGAACGCATCCTGGTGACCCACACCCACCGCGACCATTCACCCGGCGCCGCCGCACTGGCCCAGGCCACCGGCGCGCCGGTCTGGGGCCGTGTGGCCGACCACCCGATGTGGCAGGACGACAGCTTCGCCCCCGCGCACCAGCCGCGGCACGGCGAGCGCATCGCCATCGGCGCCGACACCACGCTGCGGGTCATCCACACGCCCGGCCACGCGTCCAACCACCTGTGCTTCCTGCTCGAGGAAGAGCGCCTGCTGTTCACCGGCGACCACGTGATGCAGGGCAGCACCGTGGTCATCAACCCGCCCGACGGCGACATGGCGGCCTACCTCGCCAGCCTGCAGGGCCTGCTGCAGGAAGACCTGGAATGGCTGGCCCCGGGCCACGGTTTCCTGGTGGCCCAGCCGCACGCGGTCATCGCCCACCTGGTCGCCCACCGCCTGCGCCGCGAGGCCAAGGTGCGCGCCGCCTTCGAGGTCGTCGGGGGCCAGGGTTCCACGGCCGAGTTGCTGCTGCACGTCTACGACGATGTGCCCGCCGGCCTGCACGGCATGGCCATCCGATCCCTGCTGGCCCACCTGCTGAAGCTGCAGGGCGAGGGTGCCGTGGCGCTGCAGGGTGAGGTCTGGGTGTCAGTCGGCTGAAGGCGGAGGTGGGGCGGGCTGCCAACGCCCGTCGAGCAGCACTTGGTAGGGTTTGAACTGGGTCTTGTAGGCCATCTTCGGGCTCTGCGCGATCCAGTAGCCGAGATAGACATAGGGCAGATTCAGCAGCCGCGTCTGCTCGATTTGCCACAGCACGCTGTAGGTGCCGTAGCTGGCCTCGTCGTCGGGCTCGTAGTAGGTGTAGACGGCCGAGATGCCGTCGCTCAGCACGTCGAGGATGGACACGATCTTCAGCGCACCGAGGCTGCCGTCGGCCGTCGCCTCGCGGAATTCGACGAGGCGCGAATTGACGCGGCTTTGCAGCAGGAACTGGGTGTACTGGTCGACGCTGTCGTGGTCCATGCCGCCGCCGCTGTGGCGCCCGCTCTGGTAGCGCAGGTAGAGCTGGTAGTGCTCGGCCACGAAGCCCAGGCGCAGCACGCGGGCCTTCAGCGCGGCGTGGGCCTTGCCGGCGCGGCGCTGGCTGCGGGTGGGGGTGAACCCGTCCACCGGCACGCGCAGCGGCACGCAGGCGCGGCAGCCGTCGCAATACGGGCGGTAGGTGAACATGCCGCTGCGCCGGAAGCCGGCGGCGACCAGGCTGGAATAGGTTTCGGCGTGGATCAGGTGGCTGGGCGTGGCCACCTGCGAGCGCGCCTGCCGGTCGGGCAGGTAGCTGCAGGGGTAGGGGGCCGTTGCATAGAACTGCAAGGACCCGAGCGGCAATTCCTTGGGGTGGGTCACGCGCGTGGGGGGGACGACAGGGGCGCCGGGATCAACAGGTCCCAGGCCGCTTCATCATAGGTCCACGGCGCCACGTCGGCTCGCGCCAGGGTGCTGGCCAGGTGCGCCTCGAAGTCGCTGCGCGCGATCTCGTGGCCGCCGAAGGACGCCAGGTGACCGGTGTTCTGCTGGCAGTCGATCAGCGTGACGCCGCGCGCCCGGCAGGCGGCCACCAGGGCGGCCAGCGCGATCTTCGACGCGTCGTTGCGGTGCGAGAACATCGACTCGCCGAACACCATGCGACCGATGGCGATGAAATACAGGCCGCCGACCAGCACACCGTCAACCCAGGTCTCGCAGCTGTGCACGCGGCCGGCGCGGTGCCAGGCGGTGTAAGCGTCCACGATGGCCGGCACGATCCAGGTGCCGTCCTGGCCGTCGCGCGGCGTGGCGGCGCAGGCCGCGATCACGGCCGGGAAGTCGCTGTCGAAACGCAGCTCGCAGCCCGGCGTGCGGCGAAAGCGGCGCAGCGTCTTCCTTAGCGTCTGCGACAGATGAAAGCCGGCCACCGGCAGCACCATGCGCGGGTCGGGGCTCCACCACAGCGCGGGCTGGCCGGGGCTGAACCACGGGAAGATGCCTTTGCGGTAGGCCTCGTCGAGGCGTTCGGGGGTGACCTGGCCGCCGGCCGCCACCAGCCCCGGCGCGTCGCTGTCGGGTCCGAGCGCCAGACTGGTGGGCGGCAGCGGTGTGCTGTCGTCGATCCAGTTCAGCATGGCGGTCTTCGGTTCAGGCGCCGGCCGGTTTGTCCCGGCCCTGAGCCAACTGCATCCAGAGGAAGGTGTATTCCAGCGCCGACATCTGGGCGCGCTGGCCGTTGTCGGCAGCGCCGCCGTGGCCGCCTTCGATGTTTTCCCAGTACAGCACGCGGTGGCCCTGCTCGATCATGCGCGCGGCCATCTTGCGCGCGTGGCCGGGGTGGACGCGGTCGTCGCGGGTGCTGGTGGTGAACAGCACCCTGGGCATCTTCACGCCGGCTTTCACGTTCTGGTAGGGGCTGTACTTCCTGATCCAGTCCCATTCGGCGGGCTTGTCGGGGTCGCCGTATTCGGCCATCCACGAGGCACCGGCGAGCAGCTTGTTGTAGCGCTGCATGTCCAGCAGGGGCACCTGGCAGACCACGGCGTTGAACAGTTCGGGCCGCTGCACCATGGTCGCACCGACCAGCAACCCGCCGTTGCTGCCACCCTGGATGCCCAGCCGCCCGGGGCGCGTGACGCGGCGGCGGATCAGGTCCTGCGCCACGGCGGCGAAGTCGTCGTAGCTCTTCTGCTTGTGTTCCTTGAGGGCGGCTTGGTGCCAGCCCGGGCCGAATTCACCACCGCCCCGGATGTTGGCCAGCACGAAGACGCCGCCGCGGGCGGTCCAGGCGCGGCCGATGCCACCTGAGTAAAACGGGGTTAACGAGACCTCGAAACCGCCATAGCCGTAAAGCAGCGTGGGGTTCTCGGCATCGGGCTTGGCGCCTTTCGGCCAGATCACGAAATAGGGCACGCGGTTGCCGTCGCGCACCGGCGCGAAGCGCTGTTCGACGCGCATGCCCTCGGCGTCGAAGAAGCTGGGGCGTGACTTCAGCAATTCGCGCTCGTCGGCGCCGGTCCTGCCGATCTGCAGCGAGTCGGGGCTGAGGAAGTCGGCGGCGTTCAGCAGGTAGTGTTCGGCCAGCGGGTCGCTGGCCAGCATCGGGTCGTACAGGGCGGTGACACTGAGCTGGCCGGGGTAGGGCGCGACCATTTCGCGCTTGGCCCACTTGGTGGCGTCCCGCTCGCCGTTCGCGCCTGGGACTTCACGCCATTCCTGCAGCTTGCTGGCCACCTTGTCGAGGACATTGACGATCACCGTCTCCCGCGTGGCCGTGTAGCCGGCCAGGCTGCGCGTGGCGGTGGGCGTGAACAGCGCGGCAAAGCGGCGCTCGCCCTTCAGGTAGGCGGCGGCGTCACCGACCAGCAGCGAGCCGCGCAGCCAGGTCTTGCGGCCGATGACCCAGTCGCTGCGCAGTTCGATGAAGACGCGGTCGCGCTGGAAGGCCAGCTGGGCGTCTTTCGGCTTGTCCAGCGCCACCAGCTTGTCACCTTGCAGCAGGAAGACCAGGGTGTTGTAGAAGTCCAGCGAACGCGCGAACAGCGTGCGCTCGAAACCGGGCGTGCGGTCCACGCTGACCGACACCGCCACGTCCTGCTTCTCGCCTTCGAAGACGGTGACGGCACTGCCCAGCGGCTGGCCGCGCTGCCAGCGCTGGATGACCCGCGGGTAGCCGGAATCGGTCAGCGAACCGGGGCCGAAATCGGTGCCGACGTAGAGGTGGTCCTGGTCGATCCACTCCACCGAGGACTTGGCCTCGGGCAGGCTGAAACCGCCTTCGACGAAGCGCTTGGCCACGGTGTCGAATTCACGCTGCACCTGGGCGTCGGCGCCGCCGCGCGACAGCGCCACCATCGCCAGGCGGTAGTCGGGGGCCAGGCTGGTTGCGCCGCCCCAGACCCAGTTTTCACCTTCGGCCTTGCCCAGCGCGTCGATGTCGATCACGGTTTCCCAGGCCGGCTGGGCCTTGCGGTACTCAGTCAGGCTGGCCCGCCGCCACAGGCCGCGCGGGTTGGCCGCGTCGCGCCACAGGTTGTAGTACCACTCGCCGCGCCGCGTGACGTAGGGAATCTGCTCCTTCGAATCCAGCACCTCGCGGATGCTGCCGCGCAGCGCCTCGAAGCCGGGTTCGGCCTGCAACAGCGCTTCGCTTTCGGCGTTGCGGCCGCGCACCCAGGTCAGCGAACGCTCGCCCAGCACATCTTCAAGCCAGAGGTAGGGGTCGGTGGCCCCGGCGGTGGGGGCGGTGGCAGGGGTGTCGGGCATGGTGGCGGCATTCAAGAACGGGTGGGGGCTGCCCAGCCCGCTGAGGGCCAGGGCAGACAGCAGGCGGCGGCGCTTCATTTCGCGCGGGCCTTGAGGGGGGTGGGGTGGACTTCGACGCTGCGGTCGGCATTGCCGACCCAGATGGCGCCGTCCTGCACCGTCACCTGCAATTGCATCGAGCGCTCGGCCAGCTGGGCCAGTTCCTGGCTTTGCGCCGCGGGCAGCTGCCAGACTGCCAGGTTGTTCAGCCGGGCGACCTTGTTCTGCACGCCGGCCCACCAGATCAGTGCGGCGCTGCTGTAGACGTAGAGCGTGACGCGGTCGGCACGGCCGCTGGCCTTGGCCAGACGGCGCTCGTCGGGCTGACCCATTTCCACCCAGTGGCGCAGCTGGCCGTCCAGGCTGATCTGCCACAGGTCGGGCTCGTCGGCGTCGGCCAGGCCGCGCGCGAAGACGAGGTTGCCATCGTGGTCGTCGGCCGGTACGTTCAGTGCAAAGGCCAGCAGCCGCACCATCATGCGCTCGTCGGTTTCCGACGGGTGGCGAGCCAGCGTCAGCGCGTGCGTGGCGTACAGGCCGCGGTCCATGTCGGCGATCTGCAGCGTCGCCTTGCAGACGGTGGATTTCAGCGCCATGGCCGGTGGCGCGAGGCCGGGGCAAGGTCGGAACGGGGAACGGCGGGCATGGGCGGGCAAGCGATGGGGGGAGGCTGCGCACTGTGCCACAGCGGCCGGGCTGTCCCGGGCAAGGGTGGCATGATGCACGGTTACGCTGGCCACCCCGGCCGCCGCCCCTACCCGTTCCTGCGCGAGGATGAAGATGAAGGTCACGACGCTCCTGTCGGCATTGCTGTTTGCAGCGGCCACTTCCGGGGCGCAAGCCCAGACTACAGCCCCGGTCAAGCCGGCTGCCAAGCCCGCCGCCAGCAAGGCGGCGGCCGCCAAGCCGGTGGAAACTGCGGCCTCTGCCGCCGAAGGCAAGACCGCGGTCATGGGCACGGGCAAAGGCAATTCCGGCCCCATCCTGACGCGCGACGAACTGCGGGTCTGCCTGGGCCAGGAAGAAACCATCCGCAAGCGCCTGGAGGCCCACACCGCCTTGCGGGCGCCGCTGGACAAGGAGAAGGCCGATCTCGCGACCGCCCAGCAGACCCTGCGTGCCGAGCGTGCGCCCCTGGATGACCTGAAGAAGCAGGCCGAAGCGCTCAGCGAGAAGTTCAAGGGCTACGCAGAGCGCGTCAAGGCCTACGAACTGCGCGTCACGGCCTTCAACACCGAAAACCCCACGGGCGCCAAAGGCGAACGCGAGCGCGTCGCGCTGGGCAAGGACCGCACGGCATTGGACACCGAGCGCCCGCTGCTCGAAGCCGAGAAGACCGAGTTCACGGCCAAGAGCGAAGTCACCGTGCGCGACTACAACCTCAAGGCGACGGCCATGGACGCGCATGTCGTGGCCTGGAACCAGCGCAACGAAAAATGGAACCAGGACGCCCGTGCCCTGGAAACCGAGCGTTCGGAGTGGGTGGGCAACTGCGCCGACCGCCGCTACCGCGAAGACGACGAAACCGCCATCAAGCGTGGCAAGTGAGCACCCCACGATGACCGCCACGCCCGCAGCGAACGCCGCCCAGAACCCCCTGCTGCAGACCTGGGACACGCCGCACGGCCTGCCGCCTTTCGCGCTGCTGCAGGCCGCGCACTTCGAGCCGGCTCTGCGGGCGGCCATGCAAGCCCACTGGGCGGAACTGGCGCTGATCGCCGACAACCCGGCGGCCCCGACCTTCGACAACACGGTGGCCGCTTTCGACCGTGCCGGGGCGCAACTGGGCCGCGTGGCAGCGGCCTTCTACAACCTGACTTCGTCGGCCACCAGCCCCGCACTGCAGGCGGTGCAGCGGGCGATGGCGGGCCCGATGGCGGCCCACCACAGCGCCGTGCATACCGATGCGGCGCTGTTCAGCCGCCTGGACGCCGTCCATGCGCAGCGCGCCGGCCTGGGGCTGACGGCCGAGGCGCTGCGACTGCTCGAGCGCGTGCACCTGGACTTCGTGAGCGCCGGCGCGCAACTGCCGCCGCTGCCCAAGGCGCGTTACGCGGCCATCATGGCCGAGCTGGCGCAGTTGATGACGCGCTTTGCGCAGAACGTGCTGCACGACGAGTCGAACTGGCAACTGGTGCTGGCCGACGAGGCTGACTGTGCCGGCCTGCCCGATTTCGTGCGCGCCAGCGCCCGCCAGGCGGCCATCGAGCGGGGTGTCGATGGCGCGGTGATCACGCTGGCGCGTTCGCTGATCGTCCCTTTCCTGACCTTTTCGCAACGCCGCGACCTGCGCGAACAGGCCTGGCGCGCCTGGGTCGGCCGCGGCGAGCATGCCGGCGAGCACGACAACCGCGAGGTGGCGCGCGACATCCTGCGCCTGCGCAACGAACAGGCCTGCCTGCACGGTTATGCCAGCTTCGCCGACTACGCGCTGACCGACACCATGGCCGGTACGCACCAGGCGGTGCAGGGCTTGCTGGGCGAGGTCTGGCCGCGCGCGCTGCTGGCGCTGGACGGCGAGCGCGCCGCGCTGCGCGAGGCAATGGCCCGCGAAGGCGAGGCGGGCGAGATCGAGCCCTGGGACTGGCGTTACTGGGCCGAGAAGGTGCGCCGTGCCCACTTCGACATCGACGACGCCGAGGTCAAGCCCTACTTCGAGCTGAGCCGCGTGGTGCAGGCCGCCTTCGACTGCGCGCAGCGCCTCTTCGGCCTGCGCTTCGCGCTGCGCAGCGACATCCCCGTCTACCACCCCGATGTGCGGGCCTACGAGGTCAGCAATGCGGCCGGCGAAGTCTGCGGCGTCTTCCTGCAGGACAACTTTGCGCGGCCCAACAAGCGCAGCGGCGCCTGGATGAGCAGCCTGCGCTGGCAGAGCCGGAACGGGGGCCTACCGCAGCTGCCGGTGATCCTGAACAACAACAATTTCGCCAAGGGCGAACCGACGCTGCTGTCGCTGGACGATGCCCGCACCTTGTTCCACGAATTCGGCCACGGCCTGCACGGCCTGCTGTCGGACGTGACCTACGAGCGCCTGTCGGGGACCCAGGTGCTGCGCGATTTCGTCGAACTGCCGTCGCAGATCTTCGAACACTGGATCGCCGAGCCCGAGGTGCTGCAGCGCCACGCGCGGCATTGGCAGACCGACGCACCCATCCCGGCCGACCTGGTGGCACGGCTGCAGCGCGCCCAGCGTTTCAACCAGGGCTACGAGACCGTGCGCTACACCGCCAGTGCGCTGGTGGACATGGCCGCGCATGCGCTGACCGACGCCGAACCGCCCGCCGACCTGTGTGCCTTCGAAGCCGAGGTGCTGAAAGCCGCGGGCCTGCCGCACGGCGTGGGCCTGAACCACCGTCTGGTGCACTTCCAGCACCTGTTCGCCAGCGCCGGCTATGCCGCCGGTTACTACGTCTACCTGTGGGCCGAGGTGCTGGACGCCGACGGCTACGACGCCTTCAACGAAGCCGGCAGCCCTTTCGACCCGGTGGTGGCGCAGCGCCTGCTGCAGCACATCTACAGCAGCGGCAACAGCGTCGAGCCGGGTGCGGCCTACGTGGCTTTTCGCGGACGGGCGCCCACGGTGCAGCCCTTGCTGCGCAAGCGCGGGCTGCTGCAGCCGGCTTGACGGCGCAGCCCGGCGCCCAGGGCTGGCCGGGCTGCCGCTGGGCGGTCGCTTCAGGGTGCGAGGTCGAAGACCAGCACCTCGGCGTCTTCGCCGCCTTCGAGCACCAGCTTCGATTCGCCGTCCAGCCGGGCGGCATCGCCCGCGCGCAGCGCGTGGTCGTTGACGCGCAGGCTGCCACGCACCAGGTGCACGTAGGCGATGCGGCCGGCCTGCAGCGGGCGTTCGGCCCGCTCGGCTCCGGTGAACAGGCCGGCGCTCAAGGTGGCGTCGGCGTGCAGGGTGACCGCGCCATCGCGGCCATCGGGCGCCGCCACCAGGCGCAAGGTGCCGCGCTTGCTGGCCGCGTCGAAATGCTTCTGCTCGTAGCCGGGTGCGATGCCGGCCTGGTCGGGCAGGATCCAGATCTGCAGGAAGTGCGTGGACTGCCCGGCGGCGTGGTTGAACTCGCTGTGGCGCACGCCGGTGCCGGCGCTCATGCGCTGCACGTCGCCCGGGCGGATGACGCCAGTGTGGGTGCCGGCCGCGGTCCCGTTGCCCATGCTGTCCTGGTGCGCCAGTTCGCCGTCCAGGACATAGCTGATGATCTCCATGTCGCGGTGACCGTGGGTGCCGAAACCGGTGCCGGGGGCGATGCGGTCCTCGTTGATCACGCGCAGGTTGCCCACGCCCATGTGGGCCGGGTCGTGGTAATTGGCGAAGGAAAAGCTGTGGAAGCTGTCCAGCCAGCCGTGTTGGGCGTGGCCGCGTTCGGCTGACTTGCGCAAAGTGATCATGGTGGGCGTCTCCGGTGAGCTCTGTACTGTGGCGAACAGCGCCCGCGTCCGGACTGCGGCACCTTGTCGAGGCCGTTCAAATAAGATGAAGTGATGAGCGAGAAACTGCTGGCCCTGACCCCCGACGCGCTGGTGATGATGGACACCATCGCCCGCAGCGGCAGCTTCGCTGCGGCTGCGCGTGAACTGGGCAAGGTGCCGTCGGCCCTGACCTACAGCGTGCGCCAGCTGGAAGAGGCCCTCGACGTGCTGCTCTTCGACCGCAGTTCGCGCCAGGCCCAGTTGACGGCCGCCGGCACCGAACTGCTGCTGGAGGGGCGGCGTCTGCTCAGCGAGATGGGTGCGGTGGCCAACCGCGTCCGGCGGGTGGCCAGCGGTTGGGAAACGCAGCTGGCCATCAGCGTGGAGGACATCGTCTCCATGCCCGTCGTCTTTGAACTGGTGCAGGCCTTTTGCGAGATGAGCGCCGAACAGTGCCGCGCCGCGACCCGCGGCCCGCTCGCCCGGCAGCCGGCCGAGCAGGGTGACGCACCCGGCCCGGCGACCCGCCTGCGCCTGCGCACCGACGTGCTCAGCGGCACCTGGGAGGCCTTGATCTCGGGGCAGGTGGACCTGGCCATCGGGGTGTCGGCGCGCCACGGCGACGCCAGCGGCATCGAGTTGCGCCCGCTGGGCGACCTGCCCTTCGTCTTCTGCGTCGCGCCCCACCACCCGCTGGCCGCGGCCACCGACGCGCTGACCGACGCCGTGCTGGTGCACCACCGGGCGGTGGCGGTGGCCGACACCGCGCACCGGCTGGCGCCGATGACGGTCAACCTGCTGCCTGGGCAGGACGTGCTGACGGTGCCCAGCATGCGCACCAAGCTGGAAGCGCTGCTGCGTTGCCTGGGCTGCGGTTTCCTGCCCGAGCCGCTCGCCCGGCCGCACCTCGAAGCCGGCCACCTGGTGAGCAAGCAGACCGTGCGCGGCGCGCCGGTGGCCAGCCTGCACTACGCCTGGCGGGCCGACCGCGGCCCGCACAACCTGGGCCGTGCGCTGCAGTGGTGGCTGGCGCAACTGGCCAGCCCGACGACGCGCCAGGCGCTGCTGGAACGGCACGCCGGGCCGCTGGTCTGAGCGCAGGCCTGACAGGGGCGCCGACCTTGCCCGGCTACCGAGGCCGCTTCGCACCGTCGCCCACCGGTCCGCTGCACGCCGGTTCGCTGGTGGCGGCGCTGGCCAGTTGGCTCGATGCCCGCGCCTGTGGTGGCGTCTGGCTGGTGCGCATCGAAGACGTCGACACCCCGCGCTGCAGCCCGCTGGCGGCCGAGGCCATCCTGCGGCAACTCGACGCCTGCGGGCTGCGGCCCGACGAGACGCCGCTGTGGCAGTCCACCCGCGGCGCCGCCTACGACGCAGCACGCCAGACCTTGCTGGCGGCCGGCCTGGCCTACCCCTGCGCCTGCACCCGCAGCGACATCGAAGCCCACTGGCAGGCCCGCGGCTTGGCCCACCAGCCCGGCAGCGAGCGCATCTACCCGGGCACGTGCCGCAACGGTCTGCAGGGCCGGCCGGCGCGTGCGACGCGGCTGCGCGTGGCGGGTGTCATCGACTGGCAGGACCGCCGCCTGGGCCCGCAGCGCCAGGACCTGGCCCGCGAGGTCGGTGACTTCGTCCTGCAGCGGGCCGACGGCCTGTGGGCTTACCAGCTGGCGGTGGTGGTGGACGACGCGGCCCAGGGTGTGACCCAGATCGTGCGCGGCGAAGATCTGGCCGACAACACGGCCCGGCAGATCGCCCTGCAGCGCGCGCTGGGCCTGCCCACGCCGGGCTATCTGCACACGCCGCTGGTGCTGGCCGCCGACGGCCGCAAGCTGAGCAAGCAGAACGGCGCGCAGGCGCTGGATCTGCGCGATCCGCTGCGTGCACTGCAGGCGGCGGGCGCGGTGCTGGGGCTGCCGCCTGTCGATGCCCCCAGCAGCGCAGACTGGCTGGCGACTGCGGTGTCGGCCTGGGCTGGCATCATCGCGGGCTTTGCCACCAGGAGTGAACCATGACGACCACCGAATCCGGCCTGCAATACGAAGACACCCAAGTCGGCGACGGCGCCGAGGCCGCCGCCGGCCAGCACGTGCAAGTGCACTACACCGGCTGGCTCTACGACCCGGCCGCCAGCAACAACCGCGGCAAGAAGTTCGACAGCAGCAAGGACCGCGGCCAGCCTTTCGCCTTCGGCCTGGGCCAGGGCCAGGTCATCCGCGGCTGGGACGAGGGCGTGCAGGGCATGAAGGTCGGCGGCACGCGCGTGCTGACCATCCCGGCCGAGCTGGGCTACGGCGCCCGGGGTGCCGGTGGCGTGATCCCGCCGAACGCCACTCTCGTCTTTGAGGTGGATTTGCTGGGCGTCTGAACGAGCCTGCGGCCATGAAAAAAGCGCCCCGAGGGGCGCTTCTTCGTTGGGCCGGGCAGGCCTCAGCGCGCCGGGCGCGGGAAACCCGGCTTGGCGAAGGTCTTGCCGGCCGGCTTGAAGGGCTTGCCGCCCGTCGGGCGCGGGCCGAAGCTCTTGCCGCCACCGGGCTTGCCACCGCGCGGGGGCGCACCGGCCGGAGCCGTCATCAGCGGGGCCGAGCGCTTGGGTTCCAGGCCTTCGATGGTGGCCAGCGGGATGCGCTGCGTGGTGTAGCGCTGGATGCGGTGGATCATGCCGCTGTCACGGCGCTCGGCCAGCGTCACCGCCAGGCCGCTGCGCCCGGCGCGGCCGGTGCGGCCGATGCGGTGGACGTAGTCTTCTTCCTTCATCGGCAGGCCGAAGTTGATGACGTGGCTGATGGTCGGCACGTCGATGCCGCGGGCGGCCACGTCGGTGGCCACCAGCACGCGCAGGTGCTTGCTGCGCAGGCCTTGCAGCACGCGGTTGCGGCGGCCCTGCGGCATGCCGCCGTGTAGCGAAGCCACGCTGTGGCCCATCTCGTGCAGGCGGTCGGCCAGCCAGTCGGCGTCGCGCTGGGTGCTGGTGAAGACCAGGGCCTGGTCAACGCTCTTCTCGGTCAGGATGTGGTCGAGCAGGGCGTTCTTGTGTTCGAAGTCATCGGCCCAGTGCAAGCGCTGTTCGATGTCACCGTGGGCCTCGGTCTGCGAGCTGACCTCGATGCGCTCCGGGTCGCGCAGCAGTTCCTGCGCCAGACGGCCGACGTGGCCGGCGAAGGTGGCGCTGTACATCATGGTCTGGCGGCCGGCCGGCGTGGCTTCGGTGATCAGGCGGATGTCGTCGATGAAGCCCATGTCCAGCATGCGGTCGGCCTCGTCCAGCACCAGCATGTCCAGGTTGCCCAGAGCAGCCTTGCCCGAACCGAGGTGGTCGATCAGACGGCCGGGGGTGGCAATCAGGATGTCCAGCGGGCCACGCAGAGCAGCGAGCTGCGCGCCGTAAGGCACACCGCCGACGACGGTGGCCACGCGCAGGCCCGGCACGAAACGGCCGTAGTCGCTGGCGGCCTTGGCGACTTGCATGGCCAGCTCACGGGTCGGGCACAGCACCAGCACGCGGGGACCGCGCGCCTTGCTGCCGGGGGTGGCGGGCAGGCTGCGGCTGGCCAGCACCTTGGT
The DNA here is from genome assembly GCA_040400915.1 of Rubrivivax sp. Classification (GTDB taxonomy): domain Bacteria; phylum Pseudomonadota; class Gammaproteobacteria; order Burkholderiales; family Burkholderiaceae_C; genus Rubrivivax. The sequence goes on along the minus strand of JBBAPI010000001.1, from coordinate 333,492 downwards.
CAGCGCGGGCAGCATGAAGCTGGCCGTCTTGCCGCTGCCGGTGCGGCTGCTGACCATCAGGTCTTTGCCGGCCAGTGCGGGCGGGATGGCTTCGGCTTGCACGCCCGTGGGTTCGGTGTAACCGGCGGCTTGCAGGGCACGCACCAGGGCTTCGTGCAGGTTCAGGGTTTCAAACGTCATTTCGGTCTCTCTTCTCTTCGCTCGCGGCAAGCCAAAGGCATGCCTGCGTTGCCTTGCGGGCAACGCGGGTAGGGTCGCGGGAAAGGTGCTGCCCGGCAGATTTCTGCCAAGGCTTCGGTCGCACCCGGGTACAGCGACGGCATCGCCGCCGACCCGAAAGAAGCGCACGTTTGAGCAAACGTGGCAAAGGCCGAAGGGGATGAACTTCTGGCGGGTCAGTTCCCCGCCAAGCCCTCGACTATAGCCTGTTTTGCAGCCGGGTTGGGGTTACTACGCAAGCGCCCTGTGTATGCGGGGTGCGAGCGCCACCCACACCGGGCTCAAGCGGCCCGGCAGGTCGGGCAGGGTGCCCAGTTCGGTGCGGCTTTCGCCCGGCGAATGGAAGTCGCTGCCGCGCGAGGCCAGCAGGCCGAACTCCAAGGCCGTGTCGGCGTAGCGGATGTGCTCGGCCGCGCTGTGGCTGCCGGTCATCACTTCCACGCCGCGGCCGCCGTGGGCGATGAACTCGGTGAACAGCGCGTATTCGGCCGTCGGGCTGAACTTGTAGCGGCCGGGGTGGGCGATGACGGCCACGCCGCCGGCGCCGGTGATCCAGCGCACCGCGTCACCCAGGCCGGCCCAGACGTGGGGCACATAGCCCGGCATGCCTTCCTTGAGGTAGCGCCGGAAGACGCTGTGCATGTCGGCGCAGACACCGGTTTCGACCAGGAAGCGCGCGAAGTGGGTGCGCGAGATCAGTTCGGGGTTGCTGACGTAGCGCAGCGCGCCTTCGAAGGCGCCCGGGATGCCGGCCCGCGCCAGCCCGTCGGCCATGTCGAGTGCCCGCTGCCGCCGGCCGCCCCGCGTGGCGGCCAGGCCGGCATTCAGCGCGGCGTCGTCGGCGTCGAAACCCAGGCCGACGATGTGCACGGTTTCGCCAGCGAAGCTGACCGAGATCTCGGTGCCGGTGAGGTAGTCCATGCCCAGGTCGAGGGCGGCGTCACGGGCCCGCTGCTGGCCGGCGAGTTCGTCGTGGTCGGTCAGTGCCCAGAGTTCGACGCCTTGCGCGTGGGCCCTCTCGGCCAGCGCCTCAGGGCTGAGCGTGCCGTCAGAGACGGCGGAATGGGAATGGAGGTCGGCGTTGAGCAGGTGCACAGCCCATTGTAAAAAATTGGCGCGCCCCAGCGCGGCAGCGGGGCTTGTGGCTCAGACGCCCAGCGCCATGCGCCGGCCGCAGCGCGCCGCCAGGCCCTCGTCGTGGGTGACGACGACGAAGGCCGTGCCCTGTTCGCGGGCCAGGCCCAGCATCAGTTCGAAGACGCCGTCGGCGGTGCTGCGGTCGAGGTTGCCGGTGGGTTCGTCGGCCAGCACGCAGGCCGGTTGCGTCACCAGCGCCCGCGCGATGGCCACGCGCTGGCGCTCACCGCCCGACAACTGCGCCGGGTGGTGGCGCACCCGCCCAGCCAGGCCCACGCTGGCCAGCACGCGCTGCGCTGCGGCGCGCGCTTCGGCCTGCGGCAGGCGGCGGATGCGCAGCGGCATGGCCACGTTGTCCAGCGCGCTGAATTCGGGCAGCAGGTGGTGGAACTGGTAGACGAAGCCCAGGTGCTGGTTGCGCCAGCGGCCCTGCTCGGCGGCACCCAGGTCGGTGAAGGCGCGGCCCATCAGTTCGACCGTACCCGAGGTCGGCGCGTCCAGCCCGCCCAGCAGGTGCAGCAAAGTGCTCTTGCCCGAACCCGAGGCACCCACGACGGCCAGTGTTTCGCCGCGTTGCACCTGCAGGCTGACGCCGCGCAGCACCGTCACGTCCAGCGGGCCTTCCTGAAAGCGCTTGTGCAGATCCTGGCAACGCAGGATCACCTCATTCATAGCGCAACGCCTCGGCCGGGTTGACGCGGCTGGCGCGCCAGCTGGGGTAGAGCGTGGCCGCGAAGGCCAGCGCCAGCGAGATCAGCGTGATGGGCAGGATGTCGCTGGCCAGCGGCTGGCTGGGCATGTGGTTGATGACGTAGATGCTGCCCGGCAGGAAAGCCACGCCCAGCGCGCGTTCGATGGCCGGCACGATGACGTCGATGTTGAAAGCCACCGCCAGGCCCAGCGCCACGCCCGACAGCGTGCCGATGATGCCGCTCATCGCGCCCTGCACGATGAAGATGCCCATCACGCTCTTCGGGCTGGCGCCCAGGGTGCGCAGGATGGCGATGTCGGCGCGCTTGTCGGTGACCGTCATCACCAGCGTGCTGACCAGGTTGAAGGCGGCCACGGCCACGATCAGCGTCAGGATGATGAACATCATGCGTTTCTCGATCTGCACCGCGTCGTACCAGTTGCGGTTGGTGCGTGTCCAGTCGCGCACGATGACGGCCGGCCCCAGGCTCTGCTGCAATGCGCCGCCGATCTGCCGCGCGCCCTGCACATCGTTCAGGCGCAGCTGCACGCCCATCGGACCTTCGACGCGGAACAGGCGCGCTGCGTCGTCGACATGGATCAGCGCCAGGCCGCTGTCGTATTCGTAGTGCCCGGCCTCGAAGGTGCCGACCAGCGTGAACTGCTTCAGGCGCGGCACCACGCCGGCCGGCGTGGTCTGGCCGCCGGGGGCGACGATGGTGACCTTGTCGCCGGTGCGCGCGCCCAGCATGCGGGCCAGCTCGATGCCCAGCACGATGTTCCATTCGCCGGCTTTCAACCGGGCCATCAGCGGGGCCTGCGTCTTGGCGAGATCGGTGACTTCGCCTTCCAGCGCCGGGGCTATGCCGCGGACCACGGCGCCACGCAGCTCATCGCCGCGGCCGACCAGCGCCTGCGCCGCGACAAATGGCGCAGCGCCGATGACATGGCTGTTCTTGCGCGCCGCTGCGGCCGTGGCCTGCCAGTCGGGCAGGGCACCGCCGCTGGCGTCGAAGACCTCGATGTGCGCGATGACGCTGAGCATGCGGTCGCGCACCTCTTGCTGGAAGCCGTTCATCACGCTGAGCACGATGATCAAGGCCGCCACGCCCAGCGCGATGCCCAGCATGGAGACACCGCTGATGAAGGAGATGAAGCCGTTGCGGCGGCCGGCGCGGCCGGCGCGCGTATAGCGCCAGCCGATGGTCCACTCAAACGGCAGGTTCATGCAGGTGCGGGTTCATGGCGGACTGATGCTACCGGACGCCCGCGCGGCCCCCGGATAATCCGGCCATGCACCTGATGATCCCGTATGCCGCGCCGCTGTCCGAGGCCGGCCGGCAAGCCAGCACCACGCTGCGCCTGCCCCACCTGCAGGCGCTGCTGGGCCGCTGGACCGAAGTCGATCGCGACAGCGCCGACGAATGGAGCCTGAGCCCGCCGCACGAGCGCGCCCGGGCCCGGGCCCTGGGCTGGCGGGACGGCAGCGGCCAACTGCCCTGGGCCGCGCTGCAGGCGCAAGCCGACGGTGTGGCGGTGGGCGAGCGGCCCTGGGGCCTGATCACACCGGCGCACTGGCACCTGGGCACCGACCAGGTCAGCCTGGTCGACCCGACCGCGTTGCGGCTGGACGAAGCGGCCTCGCGGGCCTGCCTGGCCGCCGTCGAGGACCTCTTCATCAGCGCGGGCTATGCCCTGCACTACGCCGCCCCGCTGCGTTGGTACCTGGCGCACGAGTCGCTGGGGCAACTGGCCACCGCTTCGCTGGACCGTGTGATCGGCCGCAACGTCGACGCCTGGCTGGGCACGTCACCCGCGCTGCAGGCCATCCGCCGGCTGCAAAGCGAGGTCCAGATGGTGCTCTACACCCACCCGCTGAACGCGCAGCGCGAAGCGCAAGGTCTGCTGCCCTTCAATTCCTTCTGGCTCAGCGGCTGCGGCGTGGCGCAGGCCGTGACCGGCACCGAGCCGACCACCGACGCCCGCCTGCGCAGCCCCGCCCTGGCTGACGACTGGGCGGCCTGGGTCAAGGCCTGGGACACGCTGGATGCCGGCCCGCTGGCCGACCTGCTGCAGCGCACCGAACGCGGCGAGCCCGTCCGCCTGACGCTGTGCGGCGAGCGCAGCGCCGCCACCTTCGAAGCGGCGCCGCGCAGCCTGCTGCAACGCGCCCGCCACCTGTTTGCCGCGCCGGCCGTGCAGCCGCTGCTGGAGAGCCTGTGATTCTGCAAACCCGCGAGGTGTCGCCGCGCATCAGCTACGCGCTCGAACAGGCTGGCGTCCACCCGCTGCTGGCCCGTTTGCTGGCCGCACGCGGCGTGCGGGCGGCCGATGAACTGGACGACAGCCTGGGCCGCCTTCTGCTGCCCGAAACGCTGAAAGGCAGCGCCGCCGCCGGCCAGCTGTTGGCCGATGCCATCCAGCAAGGCCAGCGCATCTGCATCGTCGCCGACTACGACTGCGACGGCGCCACCGCCTGCGCCGTGGCCTTGCGCGGCCTGGCCTTGCTGGGTGCTGCGCCCGGCACGGTGGGCTACGTCGTGCCCGACCGCGCGGTGCACGGCTACGGCCTGACGCCGGCCATCGTCGACCTGGCACGCCAGCGCCACCCGCAGGGCCTGGACCTGCTGGTCACCGTGGACAACGGCATCGCCAGCCACGCCGGCGTGGCCCACGCGCGGGCCTGCGGCCTGCGCGTGCTGGTCACCGACCACCACCTGCCGGCGGTCGTCGCCGGCGCCATTTCATTGCCCGACGCCGACGTCATCGTCAACCCCAACCAGCCCGGCTGCGACTTCGCCAGCAAGGCCATCGCCGGCGTCGGCGTGATGTTCTACGTGCTGCTGGCCGCGCGCGCCGAACTGCGTGCACGGGGCGCCTACGACGACACGGCACAACCCCGGCTGGACGCCTTGCTCGACCTGGTCGCCCTGGGCACCGTGGCCGACGTCGTGAAGCTGGACGCCAACAACCGCCGGCTGGTGGCGCAGGGCCTGAAGCGCATCCGCAGCGGCCGCATGCAGCCCGGCATCGCCGCGCTGTTCCAGGCCGCCGGGCGCGACGCCAGCCAGGCCGCCGGCTTCGATTTCGGCTTCGCCCTGGGCCCGCGCATCAACGCCGCCGGGCGCCTGGCCGACATGACGCTGGGCATCACCTGCCTGACCACCGACGACGCGGCGCTGGCGCAGGAACTGGCCGGCCAACTGGACGCCATCAACCGCGAGCGCCGCGAGGTCGAGGCCGGCATGCGCGAGCTGGCTGAACTGGCGCTGGCGCAGCTGATCCCCGGTGATGACGCCGCCGATGCGCCCCCCGCGCCGCCTTCGGTGGCACTGTTCGACGAGAGCTTCCACGAAGGCGTGGTCGGCATCGTCGCCGGCCGCGTCAAGGACCGCCTGCACCGCCCGACCTTCGTCTTCGCGCGCGGTGCCGACGGCCACTTGAAAGGCTCGGGCCGCTCCATCCCCGGTTTTCACTTGCGTGACGCGCTGGACCTGGTGGCCAAGCGCCACCCCGGCCTGCTGCTGCGTTTCGGCGGTCACGCCATGGCGGCGGGCTGCACGCTGGGTGATGTCGGTGACGACGGTCCCTTGGCGCTGTTCGACAGCGCGCTGCGCGCCGTGGCCAGCGAGTGGCTGGACGCCGCCACGCTGACCCGCACCCTGCGCACCGACGGCCCGCTGCCGCTGGAATGGTTCAACGCGCAGACCGTGGCCTTGCTGGACGCCCAGGTCTGGGGGCAGGGCTTCGAAGCGCCGGTCTTCTGCGACGAGGTGCAGGTGCTGCAGCAGCGCCTGGTCGGCGAAAAACACATGAAGCTGAAGCTGCGCCACCAGGGCACCGAGCGCGACGCCATCTGGTTCAGCCACACCGAGCCGCTGCCCGCTACCGCCCGCCTGGCCTACCGCCTGAGCATCGACGTCTGGAACGGCCGCCAGCGCGTGCAGATGATGGTCGAGGCCAGCGCGCCCTGATGTCGCAGCGGCCCCGCAGCCTTCAGGCGACGCGCCCGAACCACCACAGCGACAGTCCGGCCGACAGCAGCGCCAGCAGTGCGCCCAGGGCCGCGAACAGCGCGGTGACTTCGGTTTCCTTGCGCTCCACCACCATGCGCGACGACAGGCTCTCGTAGACCTTCTTCAGGTCTTCGGCCGTGCCGGCGTAGAAGTACTCGCCGTGGGTCAGCACCGAGATGTTCTTCAGCGTCTCTTCGTCGAGCCGCACGCGCATGCTCCAGCCTTCGAAGCCGATGGTCTCACCGCTGGTCGTGCCCACGCCGACGGTATAGACGCGGATGCCGTGGTCGGCGGCCATCTTGGCGGCGTCCAGCGGGTCGGGGCCGGTGGTGCGCTGGCCGTCGGTCAGCATGATGATGGCCGCCGAGTTGTAGCTGCCGGGTGCTGCCGGCGGGCGCTTCGGAGCTTCTTTCTTGGCGCCGATTTCCTTGCCCGGGAAGTTGCGCTGGCCGGTGATGTGCTGGATCTCGATGCCGTCGTCCGGGAACAGGGTGGCCAGACTGAGGATGATGCCGCTGCCCGTGGCCGTGCCGCGTTGCAGCTGGAAGCGGTCGATGGCCTTGATGACGTCGTCGCGGCTGGCGGTAGGCGCCTGCACCACGGCGGCGGTGCCGGCGAAGGCCACGACGCCGACCCGCACCTCGCGCGGCAGCTTGTTGACGAAGCTCTTGGCGGCTTCCTGGCTGGCCACCAGCCGGTTGGGCTTGACGTCCTCGGCGCGCATGCTGCCCGACACGTCCATCGCCAGCATGATGGTGCGTTCAGCCAGCGGCAGCGTCAGCGTGGCGGTGGGCCTCGCCACGGCCAGCAGCAGCGTCGCCAAGGCCGCCAGCAGCAGCAGCGGCGGCAGGTGGCGGCGCCAACCCGGGCCTTGGCCCAGCGCCAGCTTGGCGATGGCGATGCTGGCCACGCGCACGGTGGTCTTGCGCTTGCGCGCCAGCAGCCAGAAGTACAGGGCCACCAGCAGCGGCAGCAAGGCCAGCAGCCACAGCAGGTTCGGCCAGATCAGGCTCATGCCGCGGCCTCCGTCAAGGTCGCGCCACGCTGCATCGCGGCGGGAAAGCGCAGCGGCACTTTCAGCCGCGCGCGCTGGCGGCGCAGGTCGGCAAAGCGCATCAGCGCGCCCAGCAGGTCGTCGTCGGTGGCCAGTTCCAGCACGTCGGCACCGGACTTCGCCAGGCTGTCCAGCAGCGTCTGTTCCTGTGCTCGCGCGAGCTGGGCGTAGCGTTCACGGAAGGCCGGATCGGCGGCGTCGATGAAGAGCTGCTCGCCGGTCTCGGCGTCCTGCACGGTGACCAGGCCGACATCCGGCAAGTCCATTTCCATCGGGTCCCACAGCCGCACGGCGATGACGTCATGCCGGCGCGACAAGCGGGCCAGCGCTTCGGCCCAGCCGGGTTGGCTGATGAAGTCGGACACCACGAAGACCAGGCTGCGCCGGCGGATGGCCGCCGACGCCGCGTGCAGCAGCGCAGCCAGCGCGGTGCCGGTCCGGGGCGCGGCGCCGGGGCCGGCTGGACGGGGCGCACGCATGCGCTGCAGCAGTTCCAGCACGTGCAGGCGCGAGGCGCGGGGCGGCATCAGCCCATCCACCTGCTGGCCGTAGAACATCGCTCCGACGCGGTTGCCGTGGCGCGTGATGACCCGCGCCAGCGTGGCCACGAAGCCGGTGGACACCGCCAGCTTGGTGGTTTCGCCGCTGCCGAAATCGACGCTGCCCGAGAGGTCCAGCAGGAACCAGGCGCTGAGGTCGCGGTCTTCCAGGAACTGCCGCACGTAGGGCTGCTGCAGCCTTGCGGTGACGTTCCAGTCGATGTGGCGCACGTCGTCGTGGTGCTGGTATTCGCGCAGGTCGGCCAGGTCGACACCGGCGCCACGCCACAGCGTGCGGTAGTCGCCCTGCAGCAGCCCGTCGAGGCGGCGGATGACCGTCCACTCCAGGCGCCGGAGCAATTGGTCGGGGGCGCTGGACTCGGCCATTTCAGCGCAGTGCCGCAGCGCCGGGGACCGTGTCGGCCATATGGGAAAGCGGCTTGTCGGGCGCCGGCACGGCTTTGAGGATGCGCTGAATCAGCGCATCGGGCGTGACGTCCGCCGCCAGTGCCTCGTAGCTCAGCACCAGGCGGTGGCGCAGCACATCGGGCACCAGGTCGACCATGTCTTCGGGCAGCACATAGCGCCGGCCGCGCAGCAGGGCCAGGGCCTTGGCGCCTTCGATCAGGCCGATGGTGGCGCGCGGGCTGGCGCCGTAGGTGAGGTAGGCCGCGATCTCGGCCAGACCGTGTTGCGCCGGCCGCCGCGTGGCGCCCACCAACTTCACGGCGTACTGCATCAGCGCGGGCTCGCAGAACACGGCGCGGCATTCGCGCTGCAGTGCGGCCAGCTGGTGGGTGTCGGCCACCGCGTTGACGTCCACCGCCGGACCGGTCACGCGCTGGGCGATGACGAACTCTTCTTCCTCGGTCGGGTAGTCGACCAGCACCTTCATCATGAAGCGGTCGATCTGCGCTTCGGGCAGCGGGTAGGTGCCTTCGGTTTCGATGGGGTTCTGCGTGGCCATCACCACGAAGGGGTCGGGCACCCGGTGGGTTTCACCGGCGATGGTGACCTGGCGTTCCTGCATCACTTCCAGCAGCGCGCTCTGCACCTTGGCCGGCGCGCGGTTGATCTCGTCGGCCAGCAGCAGGTTGGCGAAGACCGGGCCCAGCGCGGTGCCGAATTCACCGCTCTTGGGGTTGTAGATGCGCGTGCCGATCAGGTCGGCCGGCACCAGGTCGGGTGTGAACTGGATGCGCTTGAAGCTGCCGCGCACGGTGCGCGCCAGGGTCTTGATGGTCAGCGTCTTGGCCAGGCCGGGCACGCCTTCGACCAGCAGGTGGCCCTGCGCCAGCAAGGCCACCAGCACGCGTTCCAGGAAGCGGTCCTGTCCGACGACGACGCGCTTGACCTCGTACAGCAGGCGCTCCATCAGCAGCGCGGTTTCGGCGGCGGTTTCTTGCATCGGGTGCTCCTTTCAGAAAGGCGGCATGCCGGCCGCAGCGGCGGCGTTTTCGATGGGCACGGCGAAGGCGATGCCGATGAAGGTGCGTTGCTCGGACGGGTTGAGGATGGCGGTGACGATACCCACCACCTGGCCGTCCATGGTGACCAGCGGGCCACCCGAATTGCCCGGGTTGGCGGCAGCGTCGAACTGGATCAGGTTGGCCAGCGTCTTGCCGCCCTCGGGCGAGCGGAATTCGCGCTTCAGGCCCGAGACCACGCCGTAACTGACCGAGGGCCCGATGCCGAAGGGGTGGCCGACGGCGATGACATGGTCGCCGGGCCGCAGGTCGCTGGTGCTGCGCATGGTGGCGGCTTCCAGGTCATCGGGCAGGGTCAGGGCGCGCAGCACGGCCAGGTCGTGCTCGGGCTGGGCGCCCACCAGCATGGCCTCGCTTTCCTGGCCGTTGGCGAAGCGCACGCGGATGGTCTTGGCCCCGGCCACGACATGCAGATTGGTCAGGATGGTGCCGTTGTCGATGATGACCACGCCGGTGCCCAGGCTGCGCTCCATCGCGCGCTGCTCGGGCTGGTCTTCGCCCGTGTCCTTGTCGTCCAGCAAGCCCACCACCCGCACCACCGACGGCAGGATGGCCTCGTAGGCCGCAGCGGCGGCCGAGGGCAGCGGCTCCTTTTCCAGCGACGCTCGCACGGCGGCATCGATGTCGGCCTGCGTGATGGCGTGCGCCGCCGGCCGCCACAGCGACACCGCGAGCATCAGGGCGCAGGCCAGCAGGGCGCCGCTGACGGCCCACAGTGCCGCCGCATGGCGCTGGCTGAAAGCAGGCGTTCCGGCCGGGCCGGGCGGCGCGACAGCCGCCGATGCGGCATGGTTTGCCGGTGGCGCAGATGGCGGCACCGCAGCCAGCCGTGCGGCGTCGCGGCGAGGAGATCGGCTGTACAGCGGAGCCTTGTTCATGCGGGACGGGGTGGGTGCGCGGCGACAGTATCACGCCCGGAGCGGTACTGCAGCCCCTGCGTCATCATCGACGGATGTGGACCGACACGCACTGCCACTTGGACGCGGCCGAGTTCGACGCCGACCGCAGCGCCGTGGTGCTGCGCGCCCGCGCTGCCGGGGTTACGCAGATGGTGCTGCCGGCCGTGGCCGTGGCCCACTTCGATGGCGTGCGCCAACTGGCCCACAGCCTGGGTTGCGCCTATGCGCTGGGCATCCATCCGCTGTACGTGGACCGTTCCGACGACGCCGATCTCGACCGGCTTCAGCAGGCCCTGCAGCAGCACCGCAACGACCCGCGCCTGGTGGCGGTCGGCGAGATCGGCCTGGACCACTTCGTGCCCGGGCTCGACCGTGAACGGCAGGCCCGCTTCTACATCGCGCAACTGAAACTGGCGCGCGCTGCGGGGCTGCCCGTCATCCTGCACGTGCGGCGCTCGGCCGACGCCCTGCTGCACGGCCTGCGGCGCATCGCGGTGGTGGGCGGCATCGCCCACGCTTTCAACGGCAGCGCGGTGCAGGCCGGGCAGTTCGTCGAACGCGGTTTCAAGCTGGGTTTCGGCGGCACGCTGACTTTCGAGCGCGCGCTGCAGATCCGCGCCCTGGCGACCACCTTGCCCGCAACCGCGCCGGTGCTGGAAACCGACGCGCCCGACATCCCGCCGCACTGGCAGTACCGCACCGCCGCCGAACGCGCCGCCGGTGCCAGCAGCCGCAATGAACCGGCCGAGTTGCCGCGCATCGCGGCGGTGCTGGCGGCCTTGCGCGGCTGGACGCTGGCGCGCACCGCCGAGGTCACGACGGCGAATGCCGGTGCTGCGCTGCCGAAGCTGGCTGCACTGGCGGGGTCGGCGGGTTCGGCAGCGCTGCCGTGAGCGACCGGCTGCACGGCCTGCCGCCGGTCATCGGTCCGCGCACGCGGCTGCTGGTGCTGGGCAGTTTCCCCGGCGTGGCCTCGCTGCAGGCGCAGCAGTACTACGGCCACCCGCGCAACCACTTCTGGCCGCTGGTCGGTGCGCTGTGGCAGGTGGACCTGAAGGCCGTGCCCTACGCCGGGCGCATCGAGTGGCTGCTGGAACACGGCCTGGGCTTGTGGGATGTCTACGCCAGTTGTCGGCGCCAGGGCAGCCTGGACACCGCCATCCGCGACGCCGCCTTCAACGATCTGGCGGGCTTGCGGCTGCGCGCGCCGGCGCTGGCCGCCATCGCCCACAACGGCGGCGAGTCGGCGCGCGCGCTGCGCTTCACAGGCAAGCTGGGTGTGCCTGTGTTCAGGCTGCCGTCGAGCAGCCCGGCGAACGCCAGCTGGTCTTTCGAACGCAAGCTCGGCGCCTGGCGCGCCGCAGCCGTCGGCGCCGGGCTGCCTGTCCCTGTCCCTGTCTGCGGCGCCGTTGGCGGCCCGGGGCTTATCGTCGCGCAGTGAAAAAGCCCAGCCCTGACCGTTCGACACCCGATGCCCCGGCAGCCGCGCGCAAATCCGCCCGCAAGCCCGCGCAGGACCTGCCCGGGGTCACGATTTCCGAACACGCCGGCGTGCGCTACCTGCACCTGGGCACGATCTGGATCCAGGGCGCCATGCGCATCAGGAAGCCGCAGCAGATCGAACTCGATTACATCCAGCGCATGCTGGCCAGTCTGCTCTGGCTGCCCACCGAGGCCTTGCAGGAGGGGCAGGCGGTGCAGCTCGGCCTGGGCGCCGGTGCCTTGACGCGCTTCACCGCCGGCGCGCTGAAGGTGGCCACCACGGTGGTCGAAATCAACCCCGACGTGGTGCAGGCCAACACCCTGTTCTTCGCGCTGCCGCCCACGGCCGAGGTGGTGCTCGGTGATGCGGCGGACTGGCTGGCGCAGGCCGCGCCGGGCAGCGTGCGCCTGCTGCAGGTGGACCTCTACGACCACGAAGCCGCCGCGCCGGTGCTGGACGACGTCGACTTCTACGCTGCCTGCCGTGCCACGCTGGAAGAGGGCGGCGTGATGAGCGTCAACCTGTTCGGCCGCAACGCCAGTTTCGAGCAGAGCATTGCGCGGATTGCGCAGGCCTTCGGCGTCGACCAGGTGTGGAGCTTGCGGCCGACGCGCGAAGGCAACACCGTGGTGGTCGCCGGGCGTGGCGTGACGGTGCCCGAGCGCGAGGCCCTGACCCTGCGCGCGGCGGCCATCGAAGACCGCTGGGGGCCCCTGGGGCTGCCGGCGCGCAAGTGGCTGCGCATGGTGCGACCTTACGTGGTAACCACACCCGACCCCGTGGCCGCCCTACCTAGAATCGATCACAACGCAATGTCAGGTGGAGAAGCGCCTTGAAAATCAAGAGTCAGAAGGACTTCTGGTCCGGTCTCATGTTCATCGCCGTGGGTGTGATGTTCGCCTGGGGTTCGACCTACTACAGCATGGGCGCTTCGGCTCGGCCTGGCCCGGGCTACTTTCCCTTCGGCCTGGCCGTGCTGATGGCCGTTCTGGGTGGCATGGTGCTGTTCAAGTCGCTGACGCTGGAAGTCGAGGGCGGCGACCCCATCGGTGCCTGGGCCTGGAAACCGCTGCTCGTGATCAACGGGGCCGTGGCCATCTTTGGCTGGGCCCTGCCGCATCTGGGCATGGTCGTCTCGCTGCCTTTGCTGGTCATCATGTCGGCGGCGGCGGGCGATGAATTCCACTGGAAGGACGCCATCATCAATTCCATCGTGCTGACCATCGGCAGTTGGTTCATTTTCATCTGGGGCTTGAAGCTGACGATTCCGCTCCTGCCTTCTTTCCTGGCCAGCTGAGAACCGACACATGGACCTGATCAACAACCTCATGCTGGGTTTCGGCGTCGCCTTCACGGCGCAGAACCTGCTGTATGCCTTTTTCGGTTCGGTGCTCGGCACGCTGATCGGTGTGCTGCCGGGCCTGGGCCCGGTCGCCACCATCGCGATGCTGCTGCCGTCCATCTATGCGCTGGACGCAACCCCCGCGCTGATCATGCTGGCCGGCATCTATTACGGCGCGCAGTACGGTGGCAGCACGACGGCCATCCTGATCAACGTGCCGGGCGAATCCAGCTCGGTGGTCACGGCCATCGACGGCTACGCCATGGCCCGCAAAGGCCGCGCCGGCCCGGCCCTGGCTGCTGCCGGCCTGGGCTCCTTCTTTGCCGGCTGCGTCGGCACCATCATCATCGCGGCCTTCGCGCCGCCGCTGACCGAACTGGCCTTCAAGTTCGGCCCTGCCGAGTACTTCAGCCTGATGGTGCTGGGCCTGATCGGCGCGGTGGTGTTGGCTTCGGGTTCGCTGGTCAAGGCCATCTCGATGATCCTGCTGGGCCTGCTGCTCGGCCAGATCAACACCGACGTCATCTCCGGCGTGCCGCGCTTCAGCTTCGACGTGCCTGAACTGACCGACGGCATCGGTTTCGTCGGCATCGCGATGGGTGTGTTCGGCTTCGGCGAAATCATCGCCAACCTGGGCCAGCCTGAAGAGAGCCGCGAGGTCTTCACCAAGGACGTGAAGGGCCTGTGGCCCACCTTCCAGGACTTCAAGGACGCCTGGCCGGCGGTGCTGCGTGGCACGGCGCTGGGTTCCATCCTGGGCGTGCTGCCCGGTGGCGGTGCGCTGCTGGCTTCGTTCGCGGCCTACACGGTCGAGAAGAAGATGCCGATGAAGAAGGGCGAAGTCGAGTTCGGCAAGGGCAACATCCGCGGTGTGGCCGGCCCTGAATCGGCCAACAACGCCGGCGCGCAGACCAGCTTCATCCCGATGCTGACCCTGGGTATCCCGCCCAACGCCGTGATGGCGCTGATGGTGGGCGCGATGACCATCAAGGGCATACAGCCGGGCCCGCAGGTGATGACCAGCAACCCGCAGCTGTTCTGGGGCCTGATCGCCTCGATGTGGGTCGGCAACCTGATGCTGGTGATCCTGAACCTGCCGATGATCGGCATCTGGATCAAGCTGCTGACGGTGCCTTACCGCTTCCTGTTCCCGGCCATCATGACCTTTTGCTGCATCGGCCTGTACACGCTGAACAACTCGTCCTTCGACGTCTACATCGGGGCCTTCTTCGGCATGGTGGGTTACGCCTTCTACAAGCTGGGCTGCGAGCCGGCGCCGCTGCTGCTGGGCTTCATCCTGGGGCCGATGATGGAAGAGAACCTGCGGCGGGCCTTGCTGCTGTCGCGCGGTGACTGGTCCACCTTCATGACGCGGCCGCTGTCGGCCGGCCTGCTGATCGCCGCCTTCCTGATGATCGTGGTGGTGATGCTGCCGTCGATCAAGAACAAGCGCCAGGTCGCGTTTTCTGAAGACTGACATTCAGCAAGTCAAGGTTCCGGGGCCCCGCTGTGTCGGGGCCCTTTTCCTTGTACGTTAGCCTCGCGCCATGCCCGTCCCCGCCGCGCTAGCGCCTCTGCAAGGCCCCATCTTCCGCGGCCTGTGGTTCGCCTGGCTGGCGGCCAACATGACGATGTGGATGAACGACGTGGCGGCCGCCTGGCTGATGACCACGCTGACCACCAGCCCGGTCATGGTGGCCCTGGTGCAGACCGCGTCCACCCTGCCGGTGTTCCTGCTCGGCCTGCCCAGTGGCGCCTTGGCCGACATCCTCGACCGCCGGCGCTACTTCGCCGCCACGCAGTTGTGGGTCTCGCTCAACGCCCTGATCCTGGCCGGCCTGTCGCTGGCCGGCCTGCTGACGGCGCCCCTGCTGCTGCTGCTGACCTTCAGCAACGGCATCGGCCTGGCGATGCGCTGGCCGGTGTTCGCGGCCATCGTGCCGGGCATCGTCAGCCGCGACGAACTGCTGGCGGCGCTGGCCTTGAACGGCATCGCGATGAACCTGTCGCGGGTCATCGGCCCGGCGCTGGCCGGCGCCCTGCTGGCGGCCTTCAGTCCGGCCGCGGTCTTCGTGCTGAACACGCTGCTGGCCGCCGTGGCCTTCGTGCTGATCCTGCGCTGGAAGAGCGAATCGCGGGCCAGCACGCTGCCCGGCGAACGTTTCTTCGGCGCCATGCGCACCGGCCTGAACTTCACGGTGCAATCGCCCCGGCTGAAGGTCATCCTGCTGCGCATCTTCCTGTTCTTCCTGCAGGCCACCGCGCTGACCGCGCTCTTGCCGCTGGTGGCGCGCACCCTGCACGGCGGCGGCGCCGGCACCTTCACGGTGATGCTGTCCTGCGTCGGTGCCGGCGCCATCGCCGCAGCGCTCTACTTCCCGCGCCTGCGCGAGCGTTTCAACCGCGACACCTTTGTGCGCGGCGGCACGCTGATCCACGCCGCCCTGTCCTGCCTGATCGTGCTGGTGCCCGAACTCTGGGTCGCCTTGCCGGCGATGGTGGTCATCGGCATGGCCTGGATCTCGGTGGCCAATTCACTGACCATCGCCGCACAGGTGGCGATGCCCAACTGGGTGCGGGCGCGCGGCATGTCGATCTACCAGATGGCCCTGATGGGCGGCTCGGCGGCCGGCTCGGTGCTGTGGGGGCAGGTGGCGTCGATGATCGGGGTGCGTGGTGCCGTGCTGGCGGCGGCCGGCTTCGGCGTGCTGGTGCTGCTGTTGACGCGGCGGCTGTCGGTGGAAGGCGGCGCCGGGCTGGACTTCACCCCGGCCACCGTCAACCGCGCGCCCGAGCCCGCCTATGACATCGGGCCCGAAGAAGGGCCGGTCATGGTGACCGTGGAATACGAGATCGACCCGGCGCAGGCGCCGGCCTTCACCGAGGTCATGCAGCGCACGCGGCGCGCCCGCCTGCGCCAGGGCGCGCTGTCGTGGGGCCTGTTTCGCGACGTGGCGGTGCCCGGCCGCTATGTCGAGTACTTCGTCGACGAGAACTGGCTCGAGCACCAGCGCCGGCTGGAACGCTTCACGGCCTTTGACGCCGAACTGCGCGGCCAGCGCCTGGTCTTCCACATCGGCGCCGAGCCGCCCGTGCTGCGCCGTTATGTGGCCGACGGGCAGTCCGGTCCGGCCGTGCCGGTGCTGTAGCCGCCCTCAGTTTCGGTTACTACGCAGGCCGCCGCTGGCTGGCAGCGCCATACTCCGGCCTCATCCCACGTCCGATGTATACCACCATGACCCATGCTTTCGACTGGGGCACCGGCTACGCCAGCCGCCGTTCGCCCGTCTTCGCCCGCAACGTCGTCTCGACCTCGCACCCGCTGGCCGCCCAGGCCGGCCTGCGCATGCTGCAAAACGGCGGCAACGCGGTCGACGCGGCCATCGCCACCGCGGCGGCCATGACCATCGTCGAGCCCTGCAGCAACGGCCTGGGTTCTGACGCCTTCTGCATCCTGTGGGACGGCAAGGAATTGCACGGCCTGAACGCCAGCGGCTGCGCGCCGCAAGGCTGGACGCCCGAGTACTTCGAGAAGAAGTACGGCACCGACGCGAAGACGCCGCCCAAGCGCGGCTGGGATTCGGTCACCGTGCCGGGTGCGGTGGCCGGCTGGGTGGCCCTGCACGAACGCTTCGGCCGCCTGCCTTTCGCCGACCTGATGGCGCCGGCCATCGAGATCGCCGAGCGCGGCTATGCCGTGCCGGTCATCGTGCAGAGCAAGTGGAGCGCCGCTGCGGCCCTGGAGGAAGTCAACGCGCAGCCCGGCTGGGCGCAGGCTTTCATGCCGCGCGGCCGGGCGCCGAATGTCGGCGAGCGCTTCACCTTCGACGAAGCGGCGCGCACGCTGCGCCTGATCGCACTGACCACCGGCGAAGCCTTCTATGGCGGCGAGGTGGCCGCCGCCGCCGAGGCGCATGCCAAGGCCCATGGCGGCGTGATGACGGCCCAGGACTTCGCCAACTACCGCCCCGAGTGGGTCACCCCCATCGAGCGCGACTACCGCGGCCACACGGTGCACGAGATCCCGCCCAACGGCCAGGGCATCGCCGCGCTGATCGCGCTGGGCATCCTGGAAAAGTTCGACCTGGCCGGCCTGGCTGTGGACAGCCTGGCCTCGCAGCACCTGCAGATCGA
The DNA here is from genome assembly GCA_040400915.1 of Rubrivivax sp. Classification (GTDB taxonomy): domain Bacteria; phylum Pseudomonadota; class Gammaproteobacteria; order Burkholderiales; family Burkholderiaceae_C; genus Rubrivivax. The sequence continues at coordinate 316,492 of JBBAPI010000001.1, read as the reverse complement.
GGCCATGAAGCTGGCCTTCGCCGACACCTACCGCTATGTCGCCGAACCCAAGACCATGGGCATGACGGCCGCGCAGATGCTGGACGACAGCTACCTGGCCAGCCGCGCCAAGCTGATCGACCCGAAGCGCGCGCAAGATTTCGGCCCCGGCCACGGCCCGCAGGGCGGCACCATCTACCTGACCGCCGCCGACGAGCAGGGCATGATGGTCAGCTTCATCCAGAGCAACTACATGGGCTTCGGCTCCGGCATCGTGGTGCCGGGTTACGGCCTGAGCCTGCAGAACCGCGGCCACGGTTTCACGCTGGACCGCAGCAGCGACAACCGGGTCGGGCCGGGCAAGCGGCCTTTCCACACCATCATTCCGGCCTTCATGACCAAGGACGGCCAGCCGCAGATGAGCTTCGGCGTGATGGGCGGCGACATGCAGCCGCAGGGCCATTTGCAGACCGTCGTGCGCATGCTGGACTACCACCAGCAGCCGCAAGCCGCCTGCGACGCGCCGCGCTGGCGCTGGAACGCCGGACTGGTGAATTGCGAACCCGGTTTCGACCCGGCCGTCGCCCAAGGCCTGCGGGATCTGGGGCACACCGTGCAGGGCTTCGACGACAGCTACCAGGATTACGGTGCGGGCCAGTTCATCTGGCGCCTGGGTGACCCGGCCGTCGAAGGCTATGCGGCGGCCAGCGACCCGCGTCGCGACGGCCAGGCCGTGGGCTTCTGACTGCAAGGGCCGAGGGCGCGGCCCTGAAGGCATCCGTCACCGCCGGCCGCGGCGCCGGCCTGGCGCTGGCCGCCGCGGGTTCCATGGCCTTCTCGGGCAAGGCCATCATCGTCAAGCTGGCCTACCGGCATGGCGTGGACGCGGTCACGCTCATCCTCTACCGCATGCTCTTCGCCTTGCCGCTGTTCGTCGGCCTGGCCTGGTGGGCCGGCCGCGGCAAGCCGGCGCTGACGCGGCGCGATCTGGGCGTCGTTGTCGGCCTGGGTTTCTGCGGTTACTACCTGGCCAGTTACCTGGACTTTGCCGGCCTGCAGTACATCAGCGCCAGCCTGGAACGGCTGATCCTCTACCTCAACCCGACCATCGTGCTGGCCATGGGCGTGCTGCTCCACCAGCAGCGCGCGGCGCCCCGGCAGTTGCTGGCGCTGGCGGTCAGCTATGCGGGCGTGCTGCTGGTCTTCGGACACGAGGTTCAGCTGTCCGGCCCGAACACCGTGCTGGGCGCCGCCCTGGTCTTCGGCAGTGCGCTGGCCTACGCGGTCTACCTGGTCTTCAGCGGCAAGGAAGTCGGCCGCCTCGGCGCCCTGCGTCTGACGGGCTGGGCCACGGCCGTGGCCTGCGTCTTCTGTATCGCGCAGTTCCTCATCCTCAGGCCGCTGGCGGCGGCCGTCGTGGCGCCCGAGGTGATCGTGCTGTCGCTGCTCAATGCCACGCTGTGCACCTTCGCGCCCGTCGTGATGGTGATGATGGCCATCGAGCGGGTGGGCGCCACGGTGACGGCGCAGACCGGCATGATCGGGCCGGTCTCGACCATCGCCATGGGCGTCATCATCCTGGGCGAACCGCTGAACGGCTGGATCGCCGCCGGCACGCTGCTGGTGCTGACCGGCGTGGGGTTGCTGGCCCGTTCGCGCTAGGCCCCGTGCAGCGCAACAACATCGATCAACAAGGAGCAAGACATGGACCTGGGTATCAAGGGGCGCTGGGCGCTGGTGTGTGCGGCCAGCAAGGGCCTGGGCAAGGGCTGTGCGCAGGCGCTGGTGCAAGAGGGCGTGAACGTGGTCATCACGGCGCGCGGTGTCGAGGCGCTGGAAGCCACGGCGGCTGAATTGCGGGCCCTGGCCGCGCCCGGGGTGCAGGTGGTGACGGTGGCCGGTGACATCACCACCCCCGAAGGCCGTGCGGCCGCCTTGGCCGCCTGCCCGCAGGTCGATATCCTGATCAACAACGCCGGCGGCCCGCCGCCCGGCGATTTCCGCACCTGGGACCGCGCAGCCTGGATCCAGGCGCTGGACGCCAACATGCTGACGCCCATCGAACTGATCAAGGCCACCGTGGACGGCATGGCCGAGCGCGGCTTCGGGCGCATCGTCAACATCACCTCGGGCGCGGTGAAGGCGCCCATCGACATCCTGGGCCTGAGCAACGGCGCGCGGTCCGGGCTGACCGGTTTCGTCGCCGGCCTGGCCCGTCAACCCAAGCTGGCGTCGCGCAACGTCACGATCAACGGGCTGCTGCCAGGGGCCTTCGACACCGACCGCCTGAAGGTGACCATGGCCGGCGCGGCCGCCAAGAGCGGGCAGCCCGTCGAGGCCATCGCCGAAGCCCGCAAGCTGCTGTCACCGGCGCGCCGCTTCGGCACCGCCGAGGAATTCGGCGCCTTCTGCGCCTTCGTCTGCAGCGCCCAGGCCGGCTTCGTCACCGGGCAGAATTTCCTGATGGATGGTGGGGCCTACCCGGGGACGTTCTGACGGCTCTGGCCGCCTGCTCACCCGGGGGCCTGCCGCGCCCCGGGCCGCCACATGCTCAGGCCGATGCCGCCGACGATCAGGGCAAAGGCCAGGGCATGAAACGGCTGCGGCGCTTCGCCGAGCAGCGACGCTGACAGCAGGGCCGTGAACAGCGGCGTCAGGTTGCTGAAGAAGGCGGCCAGCGCCGGTCCGCCTTCGGCCACGCCCAGGCCCCAGCAGCGGTAGGCGGCGATCGATGCACCCAGCGACACGTAGAGCAGGGCGCCGGCCACCGGCAGGCTCCAGCGGATCGGGGCAGCGCCGACGACCTGCTCGGCCGCGCTGAAAACGCCGGCCGCCAGCAGGCCGAACAGCGTCTGCACCAGCAGCAGGCCGGCCCAGTCCCAGCCTTCGTCGGCGCGCGGGCGTTGCGCGCCACGCATGTGGGCCGGCGGGCGGGCCAGCAGCCAGCTGTAGAAAGCCCAGCCGATGACGGCCAGCAGGATGTAGAGATCGCCCGGCACGAAGTGCACGCCCAGCAGGGTCTGCCACGACCCGCGGGCGATGACCACGGCCACGCCGACCAGGCCGAACACCGCACCCAGCAGTTGCTGGCGGTGCGGCCTTTCGCCGAAGAACAGCGCGCCCACGGCCAGCATCCACACCGGCATGCTGGCGGCCACCAAGGTCACGTTGAGTGGTGTCGACGTGACCAGCGCCAGGTATTGCAGCGCGTTGTACAGGCCGACGCCGCACAGGCCGACGGCCATCAGGTAGGGCCAGCGCTGCGCGATGCGCGACCAGGGCCGCAGCGCGCGCCAGCCCAGCGGCAGCAGGATCAGCGCGGCCAGCGACCAGCGCAGCAGGTTCAGCGTCAGCGGCGGCACTTGGCCCACCATCGCACGACCGACCACGGCGTTGCCGGCCCACAGCAGCGGCGGCAGGGTCAGCAGGACCAGCAGGCGCGGGGTCAGCTTCATGCCGGCGCCATGCTGCCGCAGCTCCAGCACTGGTCGAAAGGTCCGTCCACGTTCTCGCCGCAGACGTGGCACCACCAGTGTCGGGCGGGCCGATGGCGCAACTCGTGCAGCACGGCGGCGGCGCGCGCATGCTGGGCGGCATCGACGACCCAGATCTCGGGCAGCGCCTGGTCGGGTGGTATCTCGCCCACGCTGCCGCTGGCAAAGGCCCGCTGGACGTTGGACGCGATGCCGACCGCCAGCAACTGGTCCACCCACAGCGTGGCCAGGGCGAGGTTGGGGGCTTGCATCAGGCGCTTCATGGAACCACGGATCGTGCCACGAATGCGCGGGCCAGCCGGTGCGGCGAGCACAGCCGCGCGCCTTCGCTTAACCTCCCGGTCGACTTGTCCAACCCAGAGGAGACACCATGCCCCGCGCCATCCAGATCACCGCCTTCGGCGGACCCGAACAACTGCAACTCGTCGACGTGACTGTGGGCGATCCGGGCCCCGGCGAAATCCGCATCCGCCACCACGCCTGCGGCCTCAACTACATCGACGTCTACCAGCGCACCGGCCTGTACCCCAACGCGCTGCCGCTGAACCTGGGCATGGAAGGCGCGGGCATCGTGGAAGCGGTGGGCGAGGGCGTCACCCACCTGCAAGCCGGCGACCGCGCGGCCTACGCCAGCAACCCGCCGGGCAGCTACAGCGAAGCGCGGGTGATGCCGGCCAGGAACGTCTGCAAGCTGCCCGACGGCATCGCCTTCGACACCGGCGCGGCGATGATGCTCAAAGGCCTGACGGCCCAGTACCTGCTCAAGCGCACGCTGCCGGCCGAGGGCCTGCAGCCCGGCGACTTCGTGCTCTTTCATGCCGCGGCGGGCGGTGTCGGCCTGATCGCCTGCCAGTGGGCCAAGACGCTGGGCCTGCAGCTCATCGGCACCGCCGGCAGCGCCGCGAAATGTGCGCTGGCGCTGGAACACGGCGCGGCCCACGCCATCGACTATTCGAAGGAAGACTTCGTCGCCCGGGTCAAGGACATCACCGGTGGCAAGGGCGTCAAGGTGGTCTACGACTCGGTGGGCAAGGACACCTGGGAGGGCAGCCTGAACTGCCTGCGGCCTTTCGGCCTGATGGCCAGCTTCGGCAATGCGTCCGGCCCGGTGGCGCCGGTTGCACCCGGCATCCTCGGCCCCAAGGGTTCGCTCTACCTGACGCGACAGACGCTGTTCACCCACATCGCCACCCGCGAGACCAACCAGCAGATGGCCGACGACCTGTTCGCCGTGGTGCTGAGCGGCGCCGTCAAGATCCGCATCGACCAGCGTTACCCGCTGGCCGACGTGGCCCAGGCCCACCGCGACCTGGAAGCCCGCAAGACCACGGGCTGCACGGTCCTGATGCCCTGAAATCCGCGACCCGATCCACCATGCAAAAGGGGACCGCGAGGTCCCCTTTTCGTTGGCAGCGCGCAGGCTGGTTTACTTCGCGGAAAACTTGTAGTCGGTCTTCGCCTTGCTGCGCATGTCTTCCTGGAAGCCCTGCATCTTGACCTGCTCGATGCGCTGCTTGATCTGACCCTTGACGTCGTCGAAGGCCGGGAAGGCGGCTTCGCGCGTGTCGTCCAGGCGGATGATGTGGTAGCCGAACTGGCTCTTCACCGGTGTGTCGGTCATCTCACCCTTCTTCAGCTTGGTCAGCGCGCCGCCGAACTCGGGCACATAGGACTCGGGTTTGGCGAAGTCCAGGTCGCCGCCGTTCTGCGCCGAACCGGTGTCCTTGCTGTTCTTGGTGGCCAGTTCTTCGAACTTGCCGCCGGCCTTGATCTGGGCGATCAGCGCCTTGGCGTCTTCTTCCTTGTCCACCAGGATGTGGCGGGCGCGGTATTCGGTGCCGGTGGCCTGGGCCTTGAACTTGTCGTACTCGGCCTGGGCCTCGGCGTCACCGATGGGGTTCTTCTTCTTGAAGTCCTCGAAGAGTTCGCGGATCAGGATGCTTTGCTTGGCCAGTTCCATCTGGTCGGCGTAGTCCTTGCTGGCCGCCATGCCGCGCTTGGTGGCTTCCTGCACGAAGATCTCGCGCAGCACGACCTGATCCTTGGCCTGGGCTTGCATCTCTGGCGTGATCGGCTGGCCGCCGCGCGCGGCCTGCTGCAGCAGCACGTCGACACGGGCTTTGGGCACGGCCTTGCCGTTGACGGTGGCGATGTTTTGCGCCGAAGCCGCAAGCGGCATCAGCACGGCGGCAAGGGCAACAGCCAGGGCCGAGCGGGCGGCGGGGGTCATCAGCTTCATGAACAGGGAACCTTCAGGGGTGAGATCCGCCCTGAAGGGCAGACCGGAGTGGGGCTGTGGGGTGACGTTGAGCGCCGGGGAGGGCCGCAGAGCCGTCAGGATTCGCCCGGCGCCCGGGCCACGATGGCCAGGGCATGCACGCCCAGGGCGGCCAGGGAACCCAAAGAATCATACACAAGGCGGTGTCGGGCAACCCGGCTCAGGCCGCTGAAGCGGTCGCTGGTGACCTGCACCGTGAAATGACGGCCCTCGCTCGCGCCGGCGTGGCCGGCGTGCAGGTGGCTGTCGTCCTGCACGAGCAGCGTGCTGGGTGCCAGCGCCGCCTGCAGCACGGCCCGGATGTCGTCGGCCGTCATGCTTGGGCTTCAGGCTTGAAGGCGATGGAAGCCGAATTGATGCAGAAACGCTCGCCGGTGGGTGTCGGGCCGTCGTTGAAGACGTGGCCGAGGTGGCTGCCGCAGTGGTTGCAGCGCACTTCCACGCGCACCATGCCGTGGCTGGCGTCGCGCACGCGTTCGACCACGGTGCTGTTGATGGGCTGGCTGTAGCTGGGCCAGCCGCAGCCGGCGTCGAATTTGCTGTCCGAGGTGAACAGCGGCGTGCCGCAGCCCACGCAGTCGTACTGGCCGGGCTTGAAGGTGTCCCAGTATTCGCCGCTGAAGGCGCGTTCGGTGGCCGCGTGGCGCGCCACCTGGTATTGCATCGGGTCGAGTTCCGCGCGCCACTCGGCGTCGGTCTTGTGCACGGCGTACTTGGGGTCGTCGTGGGCGTGGGGTTTGTTGTGGCTCATGATGAACAGGACACTTCCAGGTGGGTCGCCCAGTCGGGCGGAAAGCCGGCATCGGGCTCGGATTCGGGTTGTTCGTCGAAGGGCCGCTGCAGCACCTTCAGCAGGCGCTGCACCTCGCTGAAGTCGCCCTGGCGGGCGTGTTCGATGGCGGTTTCGGCGAGGTGGTTGCGCAGCACGAACTTGGGGTTGATGCGGTTCATGCGCGCGGCGCGCTCGGCGTCCCCGCTGTGTTCGGCGCGCAGGCGTTCGGCATAGCGCAAGGCCCAGGCGTCGAAGGCTGCCCGGTCGATGAACAGGTCGCGCAGCGCGTCGTGGATGGCACCGGGCGCGGTGCTGAAGGTGGACAGGCGGCGGAAGGCGATCGTGAAGTCGGCGCGGTCTGCGGCCATCAGGCGCAGCAGGCCGTCGGCCAGGACGCGGTCGGCCTCGCGGTCGGCCGCCGATTCGCCGGCGGCGTCGAAGCGCAGGCCCAGCTTGGCGCGCCAGCTGTCCAGCAGCAGCTGGGGGAAGTGGGTCTTGTACGGTTCCAGCGCGGCCAGCGCGGCCTCGCTGTCGACGATCAGGGGCATCAGCGCTTGGGCCAGCGCATGCAGGTTCCACAGCGCCACGCCGGGCTGGCGCGACCAGGCGTAGCGGCCTTGCTGGTCGGTGTGGTTGCAGATGTGGTTGGGGTCGAAGGCGTCCAGGAAGCCGAAAGGCCCGTAGTCCAGCGTCAGGCCCAGCATCGACATGTTGTCGGTGTTCATCACGCCATGGCAAAAGCCCACCGTCTGCCACTGCGCCATCAGGGTGGCGGTGCGCTGCGTCACGGCCGCCAGCAGGGCCACCACCGGTTGCGGGCGGCCCTGCAGTTCGGGGTAGTGGTGGGCGATGGTCAGGTCGACCAGCCTTTGCAGGGCTGCCACGTTGTCGGCCGTGTGGGTGAAATGTTCAAAGTGGCCAAAGCGCAGGAAGCTGGGCGCGGCGCGGGTGACCACGGCGGCGGTTTCCACCGTCTCGCGCCGCACCTTCAGGGGCGAACCGACGATGGCCAGGGCCCGGGTCGTGGGGATGCCCAGGGCGTGCATGGCTTCCGAGCACAGGAACTCGCGGATCGAAGAGCGCAGCACCGCGCGGCCGTCGGCGGTGCGCGAATACGGCGTCAGGCCGGCACCTTTGAGCTGCACTTCGACCGGGCCGCCCGGCGTTTGCAGTTCACCCAGCATCAAGGCCCGCCCGTCGCCCAGCTGCCCCGCCCAGACGCCGAACTGGTGCCCGCTGTAGACGCTGGCCAGCGGCTGCATGCCGGGCCACAGGCGGTTGCCGGCCAGCACCGCCAGGCTGTCCCAGCCCGGTCGTTCGGCCCAATCGGGTGGCAGGCCCAGCCACGCCGCACAAGCCGGGCTGGTGGCAACCCAATGCGGCTCGGGCAAGGGCTGCAGGCCCAGCTCGGTGTGGTGCTCGGCACCCAGCGCGTGAAAGCGGTTGGTCCAGCGCAGCTGCCCGGGTTCGGGCGCGGCAGGCAGGGCATGGGGTGCAGTCATGACCGACAGTCTAGCCAGCACGGCGCCGCCATGGTGGCGCAGGGGCACTGGCCCCGGCCGGCGCGGCCTGCCGGGGCTGGTGCGACGCTGCCCAAGCTGTCCCTGGTGCGACAAGGCTTTTCGGGAAGTCCCTGTTGCCCTGGGCACCGGTCTTCCGATACCGTCCCGGTTGCTACCCTACTGCCCCCTGGAGACACCCTTGAAATCTGCGAAGACCACCCCCGCCCTCAGCCTGATCACGCTCACCGTGGCGGCCACGCTGGCTCTCGGCACTGGCGCTGCGCTGGCCCAGGCCAAGCCGCTGGCTGGCCAGACGGTCAAACTGATGTGGATAGACCCGCTCACGGGCCTGATGGGCCCCGTGGGCACCAACCAGCTGAAAACCCAGCAGTTCCTGGCCGAAAAGTTCAGCGCCACCAACCCGGCCGGCGTGAAGTTCGAAGTCATCGGCGTGGACAACAAGCTCAGCCCCACGGAAAGCCTGAACGCGCTGAAATCGGCCATCGACCAGGGCATCCGCTACGTCATCCAGGGCAACGGCTCGTCGGTGGCCACCCCGCTGATCGACGCCATCAACAAGCACAACGAGCGCAACCCGGGCAAGGAAGTCGTCTTCCTGAACGAAGCCGCGGTCGACCCCGACCTGACCAACAGCAAGTGCAGCTTCTGGCACTTCCGCTTCGACGGTGACACCACCATGAAGCTGGAAGCCATGACCACCTTCATCAAGGGCCAGCCCGATGTCAAGAAGGTCTACCTGCTGAACCAGAACTACTCGCACGGCCAGCAGGTGGCGCGCTACGCCAAGGAATACCTGGCCCGCAAGCGGCCCGACATCGCCATCGTTGGCGAAGACCTGCACCCACTGGCCCAGGTGCGCGACTTCGCGCCCTACATCGCCAAGATCAAGGCCGCGGGCGCCGACACGGTCATCACCGGCAACTGGGGCTCCGACTTGTCTTTGCTGGTGAAGGCCGCCAACGAAGGCGGCTACACGGGCAAGTTCCTGACCTACTACACCGGCGTCACCGGCACGCCGTCGGCGCTGGGCACTGGCGGCGCCGGCAAGGTCTACCAGGTGGCCTATGCCCACTACAACATGGGCGGCCAGATGGACGTCTACATGAAGGACTTCAAGGCCAAGTTCAACGACGACCTGTACACCGGCGCGGTGATCCGCCAGTTCGAGATGCTGGGTGCCGCGATGGCCAAGGCCAAGTCCACCGACCCGGTGAAGGTGGCCTTCGCGATGGAGGGCCTGAAGGTCAAGAGCGCCTTCGGCGGCGAAGTCGAGATGCGCAAGTCCGACCACCAGTTGCAGCAGACGCTGTACATCACGGTCTGGCAGAAGGCCGACGCCAAGTTCCCGTACTCGCCCGAGAACACCGGCATGACGCTGGCCCCGGTGGCAACCTACGAGCCCTATGTGTCCAGCACCCCGACCAGCTGCCAGATGACGCGCCCGGCGTCCTGAGCGCTGCTTCGCTGATACTTTGACGTTTTGAGTGGGCCCGACCGGGGCAACCCGGCGGGCCCTGTTTTTGACCAGCACCAGGCCGCGGCTTGTGCGCACAGCAAAACGGTGCCCCCCACGATGGAGTTCTTCACGATCTCGATGCTCAACGGCCTGAGCTACGGGCTGTTGCTGTTCATGCTGAGTTCGGGCCTGACGCTCATCTTCAGCATGATGGGGGTGCTGAATTTCGCCCATGCCAGTTTCTACATGGTGGGCGCCTATGTGGCCTACACCATCACCCGCCTCATCGGCTTCTGGCCGGCGCTCTTCGTCGCCCCGCTGGTGGTGGCCGCGCTGGGCGCGGCCTTCGAGAAGTACTGCCTGCGCCGCGTGCACAAGTTCGGTCACGTGCCCGAGTTGCTGATCACCTTCGGCCTGAGCTACGTGATGCTGGAACTGGTGCAACTGATCTGGGGCCGCACGGCCGTGGAATTCCAGCCGCCCGAGTTGCTGCGCGGCCCGATGTTCACGCTGGTCAACTCGTCGATCAGCGGCCTGAGCCTGACTTTCGGCGCGGTGCCGCAGGCGTTGTGCAGCAGCGCCGATGCAGCGGTGCGCATCGTCTGTTCGCCGTTTCCGGCAACCCGGGGTTTCATGATGTTCATCGCCCTGGTGATGCTGCTGGCGCTGTGGCTGATGCTGACCCGCACGCGCATCGGCTTGGTCATCCAGAGCGCCCTGACCCACCCCGAAATGGTGGAAGCGCTGGGCCACAACGTGCCGCGTGTCTTCATGCTGGTCTTCGGTGCCGGCGCCGGTCTGGCCGGTCTGGCCGGTGTCATCGGCGGCAGCACCTTCGTCACCGAACCGGCGATGGCCGCCACCGTGGGCTCGGTGATCTTCGTCGTGGTCGTGGTTGGCGGCATGGGGTCGCTGGCGGGGGCCTTCGTGGCTTCGCTGCTGATCGGCGTGCTGCAGACCTTCGCGGTGGCGCTGGATTACTCGCTGGTCAGTGTGCTCAAGGCCGTCGGTGTGACGCTGTCATCCGGCGCAGCCGGCCACACGCTGCTCAAGCTGACCCTGGCCCAGGTGGCGCCCATCCTGCCCTACCTGTTCCTGGTGTTGATCCTGATCTTCAGGCCCAAGGGCCTGATGGGCACGCGGGAGGGTTGACGTGAGCCCATCCGCCAACCGTTACGGCGCACTCGGTCCGCGCGACTTCATCGTCTGGGGTCTGGCCTGCCTGCTGATGCTGGGCGCGCCGCTGGTCTTCACCAGCAGCCTGTCCATCACCATGCTGTCGCAGATGGGCATCGCCATCGTCGCCTGTCTGTCCTACAACATGCTGCTGGGGCAGGGCGGCATGCTCAGCTTCGGCCATGCGGTGTATTCGGGCCTGGGCTCCTTCGTGGCCATCCACGCGCTGAAGGCAGTGGGCGGCGACAGCTTGCCGCTGCCGGTCAGCCTGATTCCGCTGGTCGGTGGCGTGGCCGGCCTGGGCTTCGCCGTGCTGCTGGGCTTCGTCACCACCAAGAAGGCCGGCACGACCTTTTCGATGATCACGCTGGGCATCGGTGAGCTGGTCTTCGCGATGTCGCTGATGGTTCCCGAGTTCTTCGGCGGCGAGGCTGGCGTGAACGCCAACCGCGTCGTCGGCAAGGCGGTGATGGGCATCACCTTCGGCCCGCAGATCCAGGTCTATTACCTGCTGGCGTTGTACACCCTGGTCTGCACCGCAGGCATGTACGCCTACACGCGCACGCCGCTGGGCCGCATGCTGAACGCCGTGCGCGACAACCCCGAGCGCGTCGAGTTCACCGGCTACAACACCCAGCGCGTGCGTTATTTCAGCTTCATCATCGCCGGCTTCTTTGCCGGCATTGCGGGTGGCATGTACGCGCTGAACTTCGAGATCGCCACCGCCGAAGTGGTCGGTGCCGGGCGCTCGGGGGCCTACCTGCTGTTCACCTTCCTGGGCGGCGCCACCTTCTTCTTCGGGCCCATCATCGGCGCGGTGCTGATGGTGCTGGCTTTCGTGCTGCTGAGCGAATTCACCAAGGCCTGGCTGCTCTACCTGGGCGGCGTCTTCCTGCTGATGGTGATGTACGCGCCGGGCGGTCTGGCCAGCCTGATCATGATGAATCTGCGGGTGGCCAAGTTCGGCAAGCTGGGCGGCATGATGGGCTCCTATGCGGCGCTGCTGGTGACGGGCTTACTGGCCTTTGCCGGCGTGTCGGCGCTGATCGAGATGGTCTACCACCTGCAGCTCAACGAAGCACTGGGGCCTGTGATGCGCTTCATGGGCCTGGAATTGAATGCGCAGTCGCCCTTGAGTTGGTTCGGCGCTGCGGCCTTGGCGCTGGTCGGTGGCGGCCTGTTCATGGTGGTGCGCAAGCGCTTTGCCCACCAATGGGGCGAAGTGCAGGGCGAGATCGAAGCGGCCATCCGCGCGAAGGAGGGTGCCCTGTGAGCACCGCAGCAGTCCAGCCTGCGCTCGAACTCAAGGACCTGCGCAAGTCCTTCGGCAAGACCGAAATCATCCGCGGCGCCAACCTGGTGGTTCAGCCCGGTGAACGCATCGCCATCATCGGGCCCAACGGCGCCGGCAAGTCGACGCTCTTCAACCTGATCAGCGGCCGCTTCGGCGCCACCAGCGGTGAGATCGTGCTGAACGGCAAGCGCATCGACGGCCTGGCCCCTTACGAGATCAGCCGCATGGGCCTGGCGCGCAGCTTCCAGGTCAGCAACCTCTTCAACCGCCTCAGCGTGTTCGAGAACCTGCGCTGCGCGGTGTTGTGGAGCCTGGGCTACAAGTACGCCTTCTGGAAATTCCTAGCCGGCGCGCGCGATGCCAACGAGCGGGCCGAAGCGGTCATGCACATGATCAAGCTCGACCGCCGGCGCGATGCGCTGGCGATGAACCTGACCTACGCCGAACAGCGGGCGCTGGAAATCGGCATCACCATTGCCGGCGGCGCCGACGTGGTGCTGCTGGACGAGCCCACGGCCGGCATGAGCCGCAGCGAAACCGCGCGCTTCGTCAACCTGATCCGCGAGATCACGGTCGGCAAGACGCTGCTGACGGTGGAGCACGACATGGGTGTCGTCTTCGGCCTGGCCGACAAGATCGCGGTGCTGGTCTACGGCGAAGTCATCGCCTTCGACACGCCCGAGAAAGTGCGGGCTGATGAGCGGGTGAAGGAAGCCTATCTGGGCTCGGTGCTCGCCGATGCCCAAGCCGCCGAGGCCGGACACTGACCATGCTGAAACTCACCGATGTCCACGCCTTCTACGGCAAGAGCCACGTGCTGCACGGGGTTGAATTTGCGGTGCAGCCGGGCGAGATCGTGGCCCTGCTGGGCCGCAACGGCTCGGGCCGCAGCACCACGGTCAAGGCCATCATGGGCCTGGTCCACGGCGCCGGTTCGGTGAACTGGAAGGGCGACGAGGTGCTGGGCCGTTCGGCCTTCGAGATCGCCCACGCCGGCATCGGCTACGTGCCCGAGAACCGCGACATCTTCCCCAGCCTGACGGTGCACCAGAACCTGATGCTGGGCGAAAAGCGCGGCGCCAAGAACCCGCGCTGGTCTTTCGAAGACATGTACAAGCTGTTCCCCCGCCTGCGCGAGCGCCAGCACACCGAAGCCGGCGTGCTGAGCGGTGGCGAACAGCAGATGCTGACCTTGTGCCGCACCCTGATGGGCGACCCCGAACTGATCATGATCGACGAGCCGACCGAAGGCCTTGCGCCCAAGATCGTCGAACTGGTGGCCGAATACCTGCGCGAACTGAAGCGGCGCGGCATCAGCGTGCTGCTGGTCGAACAGAAGCTGACCATCGCGCTGCAGGTGGCCGACCGCTGCCTGGTGATGGGCCATGGCCAGATCGTCTTCGAGGGCACGCCGGCTGAACTTCGGGCCAACGCCGAGGTTCGCAAGGAATGGCTGGAAGTTTGAGCCCGGTGGGCTTTGTTTTCCGCAAGGCGTTTTGTCACGGCTGAGACATGGACGGCGTCAGCACGCCTCCTAGAATCGAACGACCGTTCGTTTTCGTCTTCCTGTTTTTTCCTGGCTAGGAGCCACCATGGGCGCCCACTACGAAGTTCGCGGCAGCGTTGCCGTCATCACGCTCGACAACCCGCCGGTCAACGGCCTGGGCTATGACACCCGGCTGGGCATCGCCACGGGCCTGGACCGCGCCTTCGCTGACGCGGCCGTCACCGCCGTCGTGCTGACCGGCGCCGGCAAAGCCTTTTCGGGCGGTGCCGACATCAAGGAATTCGGCAGCCCCAAGTCTGGTGCCGAACCCAACTTGCTGACGCTGATCAAGCAACTCGACAACGCCAGCAAGCCGGTCGTCGCCGCGCTGCACAGCGTGGCCATGGGCGGGGGCCTGGAACTGGCGCTGGGCGCGCATTACCGTGTCGCCGCGCCGGGCACGGCGGTGGCGCTGCCGGAAGTTAAGATCGGCTTGATCCCGGGCGCCGGCGGCACGCAGCGCCTGCCGCGCGTGCTGGGTGTCGAAACCGCGCTGAACATGATCGTCAGCGGCGACCCGGTGAAGAGTGAACTGCTGGCGTCCTTGCCCGGCCAGAAGCTCTTCAACAAGATCATCGAAGGTGACCTGCTTGACGGCGCTGTTGCCTACGCGCAAGAGGTGGCTGCAGCCCGCCCGCTGCCGCGCGTGCGCGACATGAAGCTGTCGCACCCGAATGCCGACGCCTACATCGGCTTCGCCCGCAACATGGTCAAGGGCATGGCCAAGAACTTCCCCGCGCCGGTGAAGTGCATCGATGCGGTGGCCGGCGCGCTGAAGCTGAAGTTCGACGACGGCATGGCCAACGAACTGGCCCTCTTCCAGGGCCTGATGACCACGCCGGAGAGCAAGGCCCTGCGTCACGCCTTCTTCGGCGAACGCGCGGCCAGCAAGATCCCCGACGTGCCCGAGGGCACGCCGCAGCGCAAGATCGAGAAGATCGCCGTCATCGGCGCCGGCACCATGGGCGGCGGCATCAGCATGAACTTCCTCAACGCCGGCATCCCCGTCGTGATGCTGGAAATGAAGCAGGACGCGCTGGACCGCGGCGTGGCCACCATCCGCAAGAACTACGAAGCGCAGGTCAAGCGCGGCAAGCTCAAGCAGGACAAGCTCGACGCGCGCATGGCGCTGCTGTCCACCACGCTGAATTACGCCGACATCGGGCAGGCCGACATGGTCATCGAAGCCGTGTTCGAAGAGATGAGCGTGAAGGAAAAAGTCTTCCGCACGCTGGACGAGGTGATGAAGCCCGGCGCCATCCTGGCCAGCAACACCAGCACGCTGGATGTGAATGCCATCGCGGCCTTCACGAAGCGCCCGCAGGACGTCATCGGCACCCACTTCTTCAGCCCGGCCAACGTGATGAAGCTGCTGGAAGTGGTGCGCGGCGAGAAGACCGCCAAGGACGTGCTGGCCACCGTGATGGCCCTGGGCAAGAAGATCAAGAAGACCAGCGTGGTCAGCGGCGTCTGCGACGGCTTCATCGGCAACCGCATGATCGAGCAGTACAGCCGCCAGGCCGGCTTCCTGATCGAGGAAGGCGCCACGCCGGAACAGGTCGACAAGGCCGTCGAGAAGTTCGGCTTCGCGATGGGGCCTTTCCGCATGGGCGACCTGGCCGGCAACGACATCGGCTGGGCGATCCGCAAGCGGCGCTACATCGACAAGCCCGAGATGCGCTACAGCAAGACCGCTGACCTGCTGTGCGAGCTGGGCCGGTATGGGCAGAAGACGGGCGCTGGCTGGTACGACTACCTGCCTGGCAAGCGCGACGCCATCCCGTCCAAACTGGTGGTGGAGATGGTCGAGAAGCACCGCGCCAGTCTGGGCATCACGCCGCGCAAGATCAGCGACGACGAGATCGTGCACCGCCTGGTCTATGCACTGGTCAACGAGGCCGCGAAGATCCTGGAAGAAGGCATCGCCAGCAAGGCCAGCGACATCGACATGGTCTACCTCACCGGCTACGGTTTCCCGCTGTTCCGCGGCGGGCCGATGTGCTACGCCGACCAGGTCGGCCTGTACAACGTGGTGCAGACCATGAAGCAGTTCGCCGCCAACCCGCTGGACGACGCGTCCTTCTGGCAGCCGGCGCCCTTGCTGGCCAAGCTGGCGGCCGAAGGCAAGACCTTCACCTGAAGCGGCGCTGGACTTCGGTTTTTAGTCGCCCATGATCCAGCGTACGCTGCTCGGTCTGCTGGCCTTGCTGCTGCTGTTGGCCGCCGTGCTGGTGGGCAACACGCTGCGGCAGGGGTCGCGGCAGGTGGCGGTGCCGGCCCTGGCGCCGCTGGCGGTCGATCAGGCGCGCGTGGTCGAATCGATGGCCATCGCGGTGCGCGCCAAGACCGTCAGCGGCTTGTTGGACCCGGCCGGCCAGGCCGAGGCTTTCGAGGCCCTGCACGCGCACCTGCGCAGCCGCTACCCGCTCGTGCACGCCACGCTGCAGCGCGAAGTGGTGGGCGCGCACAGCCTGCTATACACCTGGCTCGGCAGCGATGCGCAGGCCCCCGCTTTCGCGCTGCTGGCGCACCAGGACGTGGTGCCCGTGGCGCCGGGCACCGAAGCCCTGTGGCAGCACCCGCCCTTCGCCGGTGACGTCGTCGACGGCATGGTCTGGGGCCGCGGTACGCTGGACGACAAGAGCAACCTCATCACCCAGCTGGAAGCCGTGGAGGCGCTGATCCAGTCGGGCTACAGGCCGCGCCGCACCGTCTACCTGGTTTTCGGGCACGACGAGGAAGTCGGCGGCCGGGACGGCGCTGTGCGTGTGGTGGCCCTGCTCAAGCAGCGCGGCGTGAAGCTGGCCTATGTGCTGGACGAAGGCCTGGCCGTCACCGAAGGCATCCTGCCCGGCGTGGCCCAGCCGCTGGCGCTGATCGGCCTGGCGGAGAAAGGCGGCATCAGCCTGCGCTTGACGGCGGTGGCGGCCCCCGGCCATTCGTCGACGCCGCCGGCCCCAGGGCAAAGCGCGATCGGCATGCTCAGCGCGGCGCTCGCGCGCCTGGATACCCGCCCGCTGCCCGGTGGCATCCAGGGCGTGGCCGCCGAGATGTTCGCCACCATCGCGCCCGAGCTGCCTTTCGGCCAGCGCCTGGCGATGTCCAACCTGTGGCTGTTCAAGCCCGTGGTCGAGGCGATGCTGGAGAAGGGCGCCGCCGCCAACGCGATGCTGCGCACCACCACGGCGCTGACCATCGTCAACGCCGGCAACAAGGAAAACGTGCTGCCCGGCAAGGCCGAGGCGGTGGTCAACTTCCGCATCCTGCCGGGCGACACGGCCGAGGCCATACAGGCGCATGTGAAGCGCGTGGTGGCCGACGAGCGCATCACGGTGCAGGTGCTGGGCACGCCCGCCGAGGCGTCGAAGGTGTCGTCACCGCGCAGCGACAGCTACCGCCTGATCGAACGCACCGTGCGCGAGGTGTTCCCCGATAGCATGGTCACGCCCGGCCTCGTTCTGGCCGGCACCGACTCGCGTCACTTCCAGGATCTGGCGGCTGAGGTCTACCGCTTCATGCCCATCCGCTTCAAGCCCGAAGACCTGCCGCGCGTGCATGGCACCAACGAGCGCATTTCTGCCGCGCAGCTGGTCGACATGGTTCGCTTCTACCACCGGCTGCTGCAGCAGTCGGCCGCCTGATTTCCCTCCTCCCCGCTGACCCACAAGGACGTCCGCCATGACCCAAGCCGTCATCGTCTCCACCGCCCGCACGCCGCTTTGCAAGAGCTGGAAAGGCGCCTTCAACATGACCCACGGCGCCACGCTGGGCGGCCACGCCGTGAAGGCCGCCGTTGAACGCGCCGGCATCGAAGGCGCCGAAGTCGACGACGTCATCATGGGTTGCGCCACGCCCGAGGGCGCCACCGGCAGCAACATCGCGCGCCAGATCGTGCTGCGCGCCGGCCTGCCCATCACGACCAGCGGCGTCACGGTGAACCGCTTCTGCAGCAGTGGTCTGCAGACCATCGCGCTGGCCGCGCAACGCATCATCGCGGGCGAGGGCGACATCTTCATCGGCGGCGGCGTCGAGAGCATCAGCTGCGTGCAGCAAGAGGCCAACACCCACATGCTGCAAGACAGCTGGTTGAAGGCCAACAAGCCCGAGATCTACTGGAACATGCTGCAGACCGCCGAACAGGTGGCCAAGCGCTACGGCATCAGCCGTGAGCGCATGGACCACTACGGCGCCGGCAGCCAGCAGAAGGCCGCCGCCGCGCTGGAAGCCGGCCTGTTCAAGGCCGAGATCGCCGCCATCACGGTGACGGCCGGCGTGGCCGACCCGGTGATGGGCTTGCGCAGCAAGGAGGTCACGGTCGCCAACGATGAAGGCATCCGCGCCGGCACCACCTACGAAGGCATCTGCAACCTGCGCTCGGCCCTGCCGGGCGGCCTGATCAGTGCCGGCAACGCCAGCCAGTTCAGTGACGGCGCCGGGGCCTGCGTGCTGATGCACGAGACCGTGGCCGAGCGCAAAGGGCTGAAGCCCATCGGCCGCTTCCTGGGCTTCGCGGTGGCCGGCTGCGAACCCGACGAGATGGGCATCGGCCCGGTCTTCGCCGTGCCCAAGGTGCTCAAGCGCCTGGGCCTGACCGTGGCGGACATCGACCTGTGGGAACTGAACGAAGCCTTCGCCGTGCAGGTGCTGTACTGCGCCGACACCCTGGGCATACCGATGGACAGGCTCAACGTCAACGGCGGCGCCATCGCGGTCGGCCACCCCTACGGCGTCAGCGGCCAGCGCCTGACCGGCCATGCGCTGATCGAAGGCAAGCGGCGCGGCGCCAAGCGCGTCTGCGTGACCATGTGCATCGGCGGCGGCATGGGCGCTGCGGGCATATTCGAAGTGCTCTGAGCGCGCTGGCCATGGCTGCGCTGCGCACCCCGGACGAGCGCTTTGCCAGCCTGCCCGGCTGGCCCTTCCAGCCGCGCTACACCGAGCACGCCGGCCTGCGCGTGCACCACATCGACGAAGGCCCGGCCGACGCCGCGGTCACGGTGCTGTGCCTGCACGGCAACCCGAGCTGGAGCTACCTCTACCGGCACATGATTCCGGTCTTCACGGCGGCCGGCTTGCGCGTCGTCGCCCCCGACCTGATCGGCTTCGGCCGGTCCGACAAGCCGCAGGACGAGGCCGCGCACGGCTTCGATTTCCACCGCGACATGCTGCTGGCTTTCGTCGAGAAGCTGGACCTGCGCAACATCCTTCTGGTGGGCCAGGACTGGGGCGGCATCTTCGGCCTGACCTTGCCGATGGCGGCGCCCGAGCGCTGGACGCGCTTGCTGGTGATGAACACCGCGCTGGCCACCGGTACGCTGACCGAAGGCTTCCGTCTGTGGCGGGCCTATTCCAACGCGCAGCCCGACCTGGCGGTGGGCAAGTTGCTGCAACGCGGCAAGCGCGACCTGAGCGCCGCCGAGGTGGCGGCCTATGACGCGCCTTACCCCGACGCGAGCTACAAGGCGGCCCTGCGCGCTTTTCCGAACCTCGTGCCCGACGGCGCCGACGCGCCCGGTGCGGCGCTGGCGCGCCAGGCCGAAGCCTTCTGGCAAGAGCGCTGGGCCGGCGACAGCTTCATGGCCGTCGGCATGCAGGACCCGGTGCTGGGCGCGCCGGCCATGCAGGCCCTGCGGGCCGTCATCCGCGGCTGCCCGCCACCCCTTGAAGTGCCCGAAGGCGGTCATTTCGTCCAGGAATGGGGTGCCCCCATCGCGCAGGCGGCGCTGGCCCGTTTCGGGCTGGCCCGGCCATGATCGAAATCGACCTGCCGGCCGTCCAGCGCTTCTTCGACCAGGCGCCTTTCATGGTCGACCTGGGCGTACAGGCAGTGGCCGTGGCTGCCGGGACGGTGAGCACCGAACTGGCCATCCAAGCCCGCCACTTCCAGCACACCGGGCAGGTGCACGCCGGCGTGATGGCGACGATGGCCGACCACACCATGGGCGCCGCGGCGCAGACCCAGGCGCCGCAGGGCCACTGGGTCATCACCGCCGAGTTGAAGACCAGCCTGCTGCGCCCGGCGCGGGGCGAGCGCCTGGTCTGCGAGGCCGTGGTCATCAAGGCGGGCCGCACCCTGAGCTTCACCGAAGCCGAGGTCTATGCTGAGTCACAAGGCCAGCGCAAACTGGTGATGAAAGCCTCGGCCACGATGGCCCTGGTGCCCCATAAAGCATGAGCCCGGTAGCGGGCTGAGGAATGAGCTGAACATGGCGATGCGCGAGACCCTCGAATTCCTGCTGAACGACTGGCTGCGCGTCGACGCGCTGCTCGACCGACCGCGCTTTGCCGACCACAGCGGCGAGACCTTCACCCAGGTGCTGGACACCTGCGAGCGCATCGCGCGCGAGAAGTTCGCGCCTTTCAACCGGCTGATCGATACGCAGGAGCCGCACTTCGACGGCGAGAAGGTCCACCTGCCGCAAGCCACGCACGAGGCGCTGGCCGCCTATGTCGAGTCCGGCATGATGGCTGCGGCCCAGGACTACGACGTGGGTGGGATGCAACTGCCCTGCGTCATCCAGATGGCGGCCAAGAGCTTCTTCAGCCAGGCCAGCGTGGCGATCGGCGGCTACGCCATGCTGACCACCGGCAACGCCGGCCTGCTGATGGCCCACGGCACCGAGATGCAGCGCGAGGTCTTCGCCAAGAACGAATTCGCCGGGCGCTGGTTCGGCACGATGTGCCTGAGCGAACCGCAGGCCGGCTCGTCGCTGAGCGACGTGGCCACACGCGCAGTCCCTGACGAGGCACCTGGCGGTGCCGCGGATGGCGCCTGCTTTTGGAAAGATGACCCGCTCGGCCCGCGTTACCGCCTGCGCGGCAACAAGATGTGGATCAGCGGCGGCGAGCACGAAATCACCGAGAACATCATCCACCTGGTGTTGGCCAAGATCCCCGGCGCCGATGGCAAGTTGGTTCCTGGCACGCGCGGCATCTCGCTGTTCATCGTGCCCAAGAAGCTGGTCAACACCCAGGGCGAACTCACGGGCGAACGCAACGACGTGGCGCTGGCCGGCCTGAACCACAAGCTGGGCTACCGCGGCACGACCAACACGCTGCTGAACTTCGGCGAGGGCAAGTTCCCGGTGCGCGGCGAGTCCGGCGGGGGCCTGGACGGCGCCGGGTCCGGCGCCGTGGGCTACCTCGTCGGCAAGCCGGGCGAAGGCCTGCGCTGCATGTTTCACATGATGAACGAGGCGCGCATCGGCGTCGGTCTGGGCGCGGTGATGCTGGGCTATGCCGGCTACGAAGCCAGCCTGGACTACGCGCGGCAGCGCAGCCAGGGCCGGCCCATCACCGGCAGCGGCAAGGACGCCTCGCAGCCGCCCGTCACGCTGATCCAGCACGCCGACATCAAGCGCATGCTGCTGGCGCAGAAGAGCTATGTCGAAGGCGGCCTGGCGCTGGAGCTGTATTGCGCCCGCCTGGTCGATGAACTGAACACCGGCGACGAGGCCGCTGCGGCGCAGGCCGGCACGCTGCTGGAGGTGCTGACGCCCATCGCCAAGAGCTGGCCCAGCGAGTGGTGCCTGGAGGCCAATTCGCTGGCCATCCAGGTGCTGGGCGGCTACGGCTACACGCGCGACTTCCCGGTCGAGCAGCACTGGCGCGACAACCGCCTGAACATGATCCACGAAGGCACCCACGGCATCCAGGCCCTGGATCTGCTGGGCCGCAAGGTGGTCATGAACGGCGGCGCTGGCTTGAAGCTGCTGGCCGCGCGCATCGCTGCCACGGCCGAGCAGGCGGGCCATGTCGAAGGGTTGGCCGAACATGCCAACGCGCTGGCCGCGGCGCTGCAAGGCCTGGGTGCGGCGACGAAGTCCGCCTGGGCCACCGGCGTGCCCGAAGAGGCCCTGGCCAATGCCACGCCTTACCTGCAGGCTTTCGGCCACGCGGTGCTGGCCTGGCTGTGGCTGGACGTGGCGCTGGCTGCCAGCAAACAGCCAGGCGATCTGGCCTCAGGCAAGCTCGCGGCCATGCGCTACTTCTTTGCTTACGAACTGCCCAAGATCGACGCCTGGCTGGGTGTCGTCGCCCGCCGCGAAGCGCTGCCGCGTGACATGCAGGACGCGTGGTTCTGACCGCTGCCGTGACCACAGCCACCATCGACAAACTGATCTGGGTGCTGGTCTATGGCGGGCTGCTGATGGTGTCGCTCGGCATCTTCGTGAAACGCGGTGATGCCGACCTGGGCTGGACGCTGATCGGGCTGGGCGCCCTGGTCGCCGTGGTCGGCGCTGCGCTGGTCTGGGTGCGTTCGCGCATGCCGCAAGATCCCCCTCCCAAACAGGAACGCCCATGAATTTCAGCCTTACCCTCCGCATGATCCGCCGCGCCCTGCTGGGCGCTGCGCTGGCGGTGCTGGCCGGCTGCGCAGGGGGCCTCGCGTTGGCGCCGCCCGCCGCCACCCCGGCGGCCGCGTCCGACCCGCACCCGCCCATCGTCTTCGTGCACGGCAACGGCGACACCGCCGCGCTGTGGTTGACAACGATCTGGCGCTTCGAATCCAACGGCTGGCCGCGCGAACGCCTGCACGCCATCGACCTGCCTTACCCGCTGGCGCGCGACCTGGACGACGTGGCCCAGCCCGGCCGTACGTCCACCACCGAGCACCGATTGTTCCTCGAGGCGGAAGTCGACCGCCTGCTGCGCCGCACCGGCGCCCGGCAGGTCGTGCTGATGGGCAATTCGCGCGGCGGCAACGCCATCCGCAGCTTTATTGCGCAAGGCGGTGCGGCCAACGTCAGCCACGCCATCCTGGGCGGCACACCCAACCACGGCGTGCAGGCCAATGCCGCCGTGCGGCCGATGAACGAATTCAACGGCGCCGGGCCTTTCCTGACTGCGTTGAACAACCAGGGCGCGCCGGGTGTGGAGGTGACACCCGGCCCGAAGTGGCTGACGGTGCGTTCGGACAACAACGACAAGTTCGCCCAGCCCGACGGCGCCTGGCTGGGTGCGCCCGGTCAGCCCACCAACGTGAGCTTTGCCGGCCCTGAGTTGAAAGGCGCGCAGAACGTGGTCGTGGCGGCCATCGACCACCGCGAAACGTCCTACGGCCCGCAGGCCTTCGAAGCCGCCTATCGCTTTATCACGGGCAAGGCCCCCGCCCAGGCCGCCATGCTGCCGGAAGCCCGCGTCGTGCTCGACGGCCAGGTCAGCGGCCTGGGCCTGGGCAACGACCCGGCCCAGGGCGCCTACGCCACCAACCTGCCGCTGGGCGGCGCGACCGTCGAGGTCTACGCGACAGCCCCCGCCAGCGGCGAGCGCCTCGGTGACGCCCGCTGGCGCAAGACGGTGGCCGCCGACGGCCGCTGGGGCCCGTTCACGGCCGATGGCGCCAGCACCTACGAATTCGTCATCAGCGCGCCGGGCTACGCCGTGCTGCACGTCTACCGCCAGCCCTTCCCGCGTTCGTCGGACATCGTGCACTTCCGCGCCGAGCGCCTGGCCGAGGCCGACAAGAGCGCCGGCGCCGTGGTCAGCCTCAGCCGCCCGCGCGGCTATTTCGGCCTGCCGCGCGACCGCATCCTGCTGGACGGGCAAGACCCGGCACCGGGCATCCCGCGCGGCGTGGCCGGCGTGGCGGTGTCCAAGCTCAAGCTGCCGGCCGGCCCGCCGCGCGCGGTGGCCGGGCAGTTCAACGACGAACGCCTGGTCGGCCGCAGCTGGCCCGCTGCCGAGAACCACCTGGTGCTGCTGGAATTGCAGTACTGAACCGAATCCCCGAACACGACTGAAGCAGGAGACCGCCATGGGCACACCGATCCAGCAACTTTTCGACCTGACCGGGCAGACTGCCCTGGTCACCGGCGGCTCACGCGGCCTGGGCCTGCAGATGGCCGAGGCCCTGGGCGAGGCCGGCGCCACCGTGATGCTGTGCTCGCGCAAGGCCGCCGACCTGCAGGAAGCCGCCGCCCACCTGACCGCGCGCGGCATCACCGCGCACTGGATCGCCGCCGACGCCAGCAAGGCCGACGAGGTGCAGCGTGTGGTGGCCGAGGCCATGGCCAAGATGGGCCGCATCGACATCCTGGTCAACAACGCCGGTGCCACCTGGGGCGCGCCCGCCGAAGACCACCCCATCGAAGCCTGGGACAAGGTGATGAACCTGAACATCCGCAGCCTCTTCCTGTTCGCGCAAGCGGTGGCCAAGGCCAGCATGATTCCCCACCGCCACGGCCGCATCATCAACATCGCCAGCATCGCGGGCCTCAGCGGCAACATGGACGTGAAGTTCATCGCCTATGGCACCAGCAAGGGCGCCGCCGTGAACTTCACCCGCACGCTGGCCGGCGAATGGGGCGCCTACGGCATCACCGTCAACGCGCTGGCGCCGGGCTTCTTCCCGAGCAAGATGACGCAGGGCACGCTGGACCATTTCGGCGCCGACAAGCTGGCCGCCGGCGCGCCGCTGAAACGCATCGGCGACGACGACGACCTGAAGGGCGCGGTGCTGCTGTTCGCCAGCGCGGCGGGCAAGCACATCACCGGGCAGATCCTGGCGGTGGACGGCGGCGTTTCGGCCGTGCACGGCGCCTGACCTGCCTGAAGTGCCCATGACTGCCGCGATGGATTTCCAGGTCAACATCCCTTTCGTCGAACTGCTCGGCATGGAGCTGATGCGCTTCGAACCCGGTGAGGCCGAGATCCACCTCGACCTGCGTCAGGAACTGACCAACTCCTGGGGCGTGGCCCACGGCGGCGTGACCATGACCTTGCTCGACGTGGTGATGGCCCACGCCGCGCGCAGCCCGCGCGAGGCCGGTAGCGAAACCCAGCCCGGCGTGGTCACCATCGAGATGAAGACCAGCTTCATGCGGCCGGGCCTGGGCCGGCTGATCGCCACCGCCAAACGCCTGCACGGCACCGTCTCGCTGGCTTTCTGCGAAGGCTATGTGCACGATGCGCAGGGCGTGCTCGTCGGCCATGCCAGCGGCACCTTCAAGTTCATGAAAGGCCTGCCCGTCGGCGGCCGTCGTGTCCAGAAACTCAACGCATCGGATTGATCACCATGACCGTGAACCAACGCATCGTTCTCGCCTCGCGCCCGGATGGCGAAGCCACCGTCGACAACTTCCGCCTCGAATCGGTCGAAGTGCCGGCACTCGCCGACGGCCAGGTGCTGGTCCGCAACCACCACCTGAGCCTGGACCCCTACATGCGCATGCGCATGAACGACGCCAAGAGCTACGCCGCGCCGCAGGCCATCGGCGAGCCCATGGTCGGCGGCACGGTCGGTGAAGTCGTCGAGTCGCGCTACGCGGGCTACGCGGTGGGCGACACCATCGTCGGCATGGGCGGCTGGCAGGAATACACCGTCATCAACGCGGCCGTGCCCGGCGCCATGCGCAAGGTCGACGCCTCGGTCATCCCGCTGTCGGCCTACCTCGGTGCCGTGGGCATGCCCGGCGTCACGGCCTGGGTCGGGCTGATCCACCTGATCGAACCCAAGGCCGGCGAGACCATCGTCGTCGACGCCGCCAGCGGCGCGGTGGGCAGCGCGGTCGGTCAACTCGCGAAGTCGCGCGGCTGCCGCGCCGTGGGTCTGGCCGGCGGCGCCGACAAATGCGCTTACGTGGTCGAAGAACTGGGCTTCGACGCCTGCATCGACTACAAGCAGCACCGCGATTTCGCGTCGCTGGCAGCGGCCCTGGACGCGGCGGCGCCCAAGGGCGTGGACGGCCTGTTCGAGAACGTCGGCGGTCTGATCCTGAACGTCGTGCTGTCGCGCATGAACGCCTTCGGCCGCGTCGCGCTGTGCGGCATGATTTCCGGCTACGACGGCCCCGCCATGCCCATCACCGAACCGCGCCTGCTGCTGACCCAGCGCCTGAAGCTGCAGGGCTTCATCGTCAGCGAACACATGAGCCTGTGGCCCGGTGCGCTGAAGGAACTGGGCGGCCTGGTCGCCACCGGCCAGCTGAAGTACCGCGAGAGCGTGGCGATGGGCATTGCTGCTGCGCCCGAGGCTTTCCTGGGCCTGCTGAAGGGCAAGAACTTCGGCAAGCAGCTGGTGAAGTTGATTTGAACTGGACCTACCGGCGGTTCCCCGCGCTGAGCGTGGACGAGCTGTACGACGCGCTGGCCTTGCGCTGCGAAGTCTTCGTGGTCGAACAGGCCTGCATCTTCCAGGACGCCGACGGTGCCGACCGCGCCAGTGGCCACTTGCTGGGCCGCGACGCGGCGGGCGTGCTGCAGGCCTATCTTCGCGTGGTGGACCCGGGCGTCAAGTACCCGGAACCTTCGCTGGGGCGCGTCATCACCTCGGCTGCATCGCGCGGAACGGGGCTGGGCCACCGGCTGGTTGACGAAGGCATAGCGCGCTGCGAATCGGCCTGGCCGGGGCATGCCATCCGCATCGGTGCACAAGCCCGGCTGGAGGCCTTCTACGCCGGCCACGGCTTCGTGCGCGAGGGCGCCGATTACATCGAAGACGGCATCCCCCATTGCGAGATGGTTCGCGAGATGGTGCGCGCCGCATGAACACCACCCATGCCGTCACCAACCAGGCCGCGCCGCTGGTCGGCGTGAATCTGTTCGACGGCAACCGCGCGCTGCGCGACGCGCTGGCCGTGCATGCCCCGACGCTGGACACCGCTGCGTTGCGCGCCCTGGGTGCCGAAGCCGGCTCGGCCGCGATGCAGACCCACGCCCGCCTGGCCAACAGCCACCGCCCGGTGCTGCACACCCACGACCGCCATGGTCACCGCAGCGACCAGGTCGAGTTTCACCCCAGCTACCACGCGCTGCTGGCCCGCGCGCTGGCCCACGGCCTGCACGGCACGCCGTGGGTGGCCGGACCGGGCGCGCACATCCGGCGCGCTGCGGCCTTCATGCTCTTCACCGAGGCCGAGCCCAGCGTGCTCTGCCCGGTGTCGATGAGTTATGCCGTCACGCCGGCCCTGCGCGCCAACCCGGCTTTGCATGCGCTGTGGGGCCCCAAGCTGGCCAGCACGGCCTACGACGCGCGCTTCCTGCCCATCGAGCAGAAGTCCGCCGCGACGATAGGCATGGGCATGACCGAGAAGCAGGGCGGCTCCGACGTGCGTGCCAACACCACGCAGGCGGTCTTCGACGGCGACGACGCCTGGGGCCGCCGCTACGCCGTCACCGGCCACAAGTGGTTCTTCTCGGCGCCGATGTGCGACGCCTTCCTGATCCTGGCGCAGACGCAGTCAGCCACAAGTTCGGGCCTGAGCTGCTTTTTTCTTCCGCGCTGGCTGCCCGACGGTACGGTCAACGCCATCGCCATCCAGCGCCTGAAAGACAAGCTGGGCAACCACGCCAACGCCAGCAGCGAAGTCGAGTTCCACGGCGCCAGCGCCTGGCTGGTGGGCGAAGCCGGGCGCGGCATCCCGCAGATCCTGGCGATGGGCGCGCTGACGCGCCTGGACTGCGCGCTGGGCACCGCCGGCCTGATGCGCCAGGCGCTGAGCGGGGCCCTGCACCACACGGCGCAGCGCAGCGCCTTCGGCCGTCCGCTGATCGAGCAGCCGCTGATGCGCCAGGTGCTGGCCGACCTGGCGCTGGAAAGCGAGGCCGCCACCGCGCTGGCGCTGCGCCTGGCCGTGGCGGTGGACCGCACGGAACACGGCGGCGCGGGTGTCGACACCGCGCACGAACAGGTCATGCGCCGTCTGCTGACGCCGGTGGCCAAGTTCTGGATCTGCAAGCGCGGCAGCGGCTTTGCGCAAGAGGCCATGGAGTGCCTGGGTGGCAACGGCTATGTGGAAGCGGCGGGCGAGGGCGTGATGGCGCGCATCTACCGCGAAATGCCGCTGAACAGCATCTGGGAAGGCGCCGGCAACATCATGGCGCTGGACCTGCTGCGGGCCCTGCGAGGGGCCGACGTGGCGCCCGCACTCGAACACGAATTCGCGCCGGCCCGGGGCAGCAACGCTGCTTTCGACCGCGCCGCCGACGCCCTGCTGCTGCAGATCGACGGCGTCACCGCCGAAGCCGAAGGCCGCAGCCTGGCGCGCTTGGTGGCGCTGCTGGTGCAAGCCAGCCTGCTGCACCGTCAGGCACCGGCATGCGTCTTCGACGCCTTTTGCGACAGCCGCCTGGCGCAGGCCAGCGATGTCTACGGCCTGCTGCCGGCTCGCCACGATTTGCAAGCGCTGATCAACCGGGCTCTGCCCACGGAGACGCATTGATGGACACGCTGATCCTGCACCACTACGACGGCTCGCCGTTCTCGGAAAAGGTGCGCCTGATGCTGGGCTACAAGCGCCTGGCCTGGCACTCGGTGAAGGTGCCGGTGATCATGCCCAAGCCTGATGTCACCGCACTCACCGGCGGCTACCGCAAGACGCCCATCGTCCAGGTCGGCGCCGACGTCTATTGCGACACCGCGCTCATCGCGCAGCTGCTGGAGCAGCGTGCGCCGACGCCGCCGCTGTTCCCGCCCAACGAGGCGCTGGCGCCGCTGCTGGCGCAATGGGCCGACAGCACCCTGTTCTGGACCGTCATTCCCTACGCCATGCAGCCCGCCGGCGCCGCCGCCATCTTCAAGGGTGCGCCGCCCGAGGTGCTGAAGGCCTTCATGGCCGACCGCGCGCCCTTCACCGCCGGCATGAAGCGGCAGACGGCGGCCGATGCCAGCGTCAACCTGGCGGCCTACCTGGGCTGGCTGGAAGCGCAACTGGCCGACGGCCGGCCGTACCTGCTGGGCTTCGAGGCATCGATCGCCGACTTCGCCTTGGCGCACTGCGTCTGGTACCTGCGGCGGGCGGGCCCGCTGGCCGAGATCGTCACCCGCCATGGCCATCTCGATGCCTGGCTCAACCGGCTGCTGGCCGTTGGCCACGGCACGCCCGTAGCGATGACCGGCGAGCAGGCGCTGGCCGTGGCCCGCGCCGCGACATCACATGCGCCGACCGCCGTGCAGCCCGGCCTGGGCTTCGAGGCCGGGCAGGCCATCAACGTGACGCCCACCGACTACGGCATGGACCCGGTGGTCGGTACCTTGGTGGGACTGAGCGCCGACGAGGTGGTGCTGGCCCGCGACGACGAACGCGCCGGCCGCGTCCATGTTCACTTCCCGCGCCGCGGGTTCCAGATTCAGCAGGAGACAGCATGAGCAACGACACGCAACGACAGACCGCCGTCATCACCGGCGCCGCATCGGGCTTCGGCCTGGAAGCCAGCCGCATCGCCGCCAGCCGCGGCATGAACGTGGTGATGGCCGACGTGCAGCAGGCCGCCCTCGACAAGGCCGTCCCCGAAATCGAGGCCATCGCCGGCGCCCACGGCGCCGCCGTGCTGCCTTTCCAGATCGACGTGGCCAAGGCCGTCGAATTCGAAGCCCTGGGCGCGGCCACGCTGGCCCGCTTCGGCGCGCCCAGTTTCTTCTTCAACAACGCCGGCGTCGGCGCCGGCGGGCTGATCTGGGAACACACGCTGAAGGACTGGGAATGGGTCGTCGGCGTCAACCTGATGGGCGTGGCCCACGGCGTGCGCGTCTTCACGCCGATGATGCTGGCCGCTGCCGAGGCCGACCCCGGATACACCGGCCACATCGTCAACACCGCCAGCATGGCCGGCCTGCTGAACGCCCCCAACATGGGCGTCTACAACGTCACCAAGCATGCGGTGGTGGCGATGAGCGAAACCCTCTTCCAGGACCTGGCCCTGGTCACCGAGCAGGTCCACGCCCACGTGCTGTGCCCCTACTTCGTGCCCACCGGCATCCACCAGAGCGAACGCAACCGGCCGGCCGAATTCCAGGAAACCGTGCAGCCCACGCGCAGCCAGCTGATCGCCCAGGCGATGAGCGACCAGGCCGTCACGCGCGGCAAGCTGACCGCCGCGCAGGTGGCGCAGTTCGTCTTCGACGCGATGGACGCCAACCGCTTCTACGTCTTCAGCCACCCGCACGCGCTGGCTGGCGTGCAGACGCGGCTGGAAGACATCGTGACCCTGCGCAACCCGACCGATCCCTTCCACGCGAAGCCGGAGATCGGGCAGCACCTGCGGGCGCAGCTGCGCGACGGCAAGGCCGGCGTTTGAGTTTGGCGTCGCGGGGCAACGCCCCTGGCGGGCGCTGCGCCCCGCCTCAGCAGCCCAGCGCCACGGCCTGCAGCGGCACAGCCGTGGCTGCGTCGGTGACGACGAAGACCACCCGGCGCGGGTAGGCCGGGTCGCCGCGTGTCACCGTCAGCTGCAGGCGCTGGGCGGCGCTGGCGGCCCAGGGGGTGACCGGCTTGTACAGGCGCACGACGTGGTCATGGCGCAGCGTCTCGCCGGCGTTTTCGCCGGCTTGCACGGCGCTCTGGTGGCCGTCTTCGAGCACCGCCCAGTAGCCTGCGCGCAGGGCCGTCGGTCCGGCCACGGCGGCGACCTGCGCGGTGATGGTTTCGCCTTCGCGCTGCAGCGTGACGCGGATGCCGCTGTCGGCAGCGGGTGCGGGCAACTTCGGCCACAGCTGCCAGTCGCGCCCGGCCGCCCGCACCTGCGGTGTGTAGACCTGCGACCGGCCGGCCAGCCGTGCCAGTTCATGCTGCCGCGCCGTGGCCTCGGGCGTGGCGTAGCGGTCGGGCCAGCCCAGGCGGTCCCAGTAAGTGACGTGGAAGGCCAGGGCCAGCACGTCCGCTCGCCCCTTCAGCGTGGACAGCCAGCGGTCGGCCGGCGGGCAGGAACTGCAGCCTTCCGAGGTGTACAACTCAACCACGATGGGCGCCACGGCAGCCGATTGCGCCTGGCAGGCCGCCGGCGCCGCGGTGGCCAGGTCCGCGACGGCCAGCAACGGCAGCCAGGCGATCCAGCGGGGGTACAGGCGGGGCATGATGTCGACTCCGGGCAGCGCATGCGGCATGCAGCAAGCCTTCAGTCGCCGGCCGCACGGCGACCTTACAGCGCCGCAGGCTACAGTCCTCGATGATTTCCGTTCCTGCAAGCACCAACCCCTGTGTCGCCGTCATTGGCGGCGGCCCTGCCGGCCTGATGGCCGCCGAAGCCCTGGCCCAGCGCGGCGTGGCGGTGGACCTGTACGACGCCATGCCGTCCGTCGGCCGCAAATTCCTGCTGGCCGGCAAGGGCGGCTTGAACCTGACGCACGCCGAAGGCTTCGATCGTTTCCTCACCCGCTACGCGGCCGCTGAGCTGGCGTTGGAACCGGGCCTGCGCGATTTCGGCCCTGACGCGCTGCGGGCCTGGTCGGCAGCCCTGGGCATAGCCACCTTCGTCGGCAGTTCCAACCGCGTCTTCCCGCAGGACATGAAGGCCGCGCCGCTGCTGCGTGCTTGGCTGCACCGGCTGCGCGGGCAGGGCGTGCGCTTCCACATGCGCCACCGCTGGACGGGCTGGGCGGAAGACGGCGCCTTGCAATTCGACAGCCCCGCTGGCAGCCTGCGGGTCACCCCCAGCGCGACCGTGCTGGCCTTGGGCGGTGCCAGCTGGTCGCGCCTGGGCTCCGACGGCGCCTGGTGGCCCTGGCTGGCCGCCAAGGCTGTGCCGCTGGCCCCCTTGCAGCCGTCGAACTGCGGTTTCGAGGCCGCCTGGAGCGAGCATTTCAGCTCGCGCTACGCCGGTGAGCCGCTGAAGTCGGTGGCCCTCGAATTCGAAGGCTGGCGTCAGCCGGGCGAATTCGTCGTCACCGCCACGGGGGTCGAGGGCAGCCTGGTCTACGCGGCCTCTCCGGCCCTGCGCGAGCGCATCGCGGCGGCGGGTTCGGCCACCTTTCACCTCGACCTGCTGCCGGCGCGCAGCCTGGACTGGGTGCAGCGCGAAGTGGCCCACCCGCGCGGGCCGCGCTCGCTGGCCACGCACCTGAAGTCCCGGCTGAACCTGTCCGGCGTCAAGACCGGTCTGCTCTGGGAACGGCTGAGCAAGGACGCGCAGGCCGACCCGGCGCAATTGGCTGCGGCCATCAAGGCGCTGCCCATCACGGTGACCGCCACGCGGCCCATCGACGAGGCCATCAGCACCGCCGGCGGGGTGCGCTTCGACGGCCTGGATGCGCACGGCATGTTGAAACAGCTGCCCGGCGTCTTCGTGGCCGGCGAGATGCTGGACTGGGAAGCGCCCACCGGCGGCTACCTGCTGACCGCCTGTTTCGCCACCGGCCTGAGCGCCGGGCGGGGCGCGGCCGACTGGCTGGCGGCTGCGACGGCAACCGCCCAGTAGACTGCGCGGTCAGCCACCTTCTGGCAGCCGCGCGCCGGCTGCATGCGCCCTTGGACAAGATCGTTCTGCAAATTGCCGCCGAGCTGAAGGTTCGCCCGGCCCAGGTGCTGACGGCCGTCGAACTGCTCGACGGCGGCGCCACCGTTCCCTTCATCGCCCGTTACCGCAAAGAGGCCACCGACGGCCTGGACGACATCCAGCTGCGCGAACTGGAAGCCCGGCTGGCCTACATCCGTGAACTGGAAGACCGCCGCGAGGCGGTGCTGAAGAGCATCGACGAACAGGGCAAGTTGACGCCGGAACTGCGCCTGCTGATCAACGCCGCGCCGACCAAGCAGGAGCTGGAAGACCTCTACCTGCCCTACAAGCAGAAGCGCCGCACCAAGGGCATGATCGCCCGCGAAGCCGGCCTGGAACCGCTGGCCGACCAGCTCTTCGCCGACCCCAAGCTCGACCCATCCACGCAAGCCCTGGCCTTCATCAACGCCGACGGCGGTTTTGCCGATGTCTACGCGGTGCTGGACGGCGTGCGCGACCTGCTCAGCGAACGCTGGGCCGAAGACGCGCTGCTGGTCGGCAAGCTGCGCACCTGGCTGTGGGCTGAGGCCCAGCTGCAAAGCAAGCTGCTGGACGGCAAGGACGGCAATCACGCCGACGCCGCCAAGTTCCGCGACTACTTCGACTACGCCGAACCCATCCGCACCGTGCCCAGCCACCGCGCCTTGGCGGTCTTTCGCGGGCGGACGAACGAATGGCTGGATGCCAAGCTGGTGCTGGACGAGGAACTCGTGCCGGGCAAGCCCAGCTTGGCCGAAGGCCGGATTGCGATTCATCTGGGCTGGAGCCACGCCAAGCGCGCCGCCGACGAATTGATCCGCAAGACCGTCGCCTGGACCTGGAAGGTCAAGCTCAGCCTGAGCCTGGAGCGCGACCTCTTCGGCCGCCTGCGTGAAGACGCCGAGACCGTGGCCATCAAGGTCTTCGCCGACAACCTGCGTGACCTGCTGCTGGCCGCCCCCGCCGGCAAGCGCGTCGTGATGGGCCTGGACCCCGGCATCCGCACCGGCGTGAAGGTGGCCGTGGTCAGCGACACCGGCCGTGTGCTCGACACCACCGCCGTCTTCCCGCACGAACCGCGGATGGATTGGGAAGGTTCGCTGCACAGTCTGGGCCGTCTGGTGGCCACGCACGGCGTGAACCTGATCGCCATTGGCAACGGCACGGCCAGCCGCGAGACCGACAAGCTGGCGGCCGACCTGATCAAGCGCATCCAGGCGATGGCGCCCGATCTGAAGCTGGAAAAGGTGGTCGTCAGCGAAGCCGGCGCGTCGATCTATTCGGCCAGCGAATTCGCCAGCAAGGAACTGCCCGACATGGACGTCAGCCTGCGCGGCGCGGTCAGCATCGCGCGGCGCCTGCAAGATCCGCTGGCCGAGCTGGTGAAGATCGACCCCAAGAGCATCGGCGTCGGCCAGTACCAGCACGACGTCAACCAGAGCGGCCTGGCCCGGAGCCTGGACGCAGTCGTCGAGGACTGCGTGAACGCGGTGGGTGTAGACCTGAACACGGCCAGCGCGCCGCTGCTGGCCCGCGTCTCGGGCCTGAGCGCGGCGGTGGCGGCCAGCATCGTGCGCTGGCGCGACGCGCATGGCGCCTTCCGCAACCGCCAGCAGCTGCTCGACGTCGCCGGCCTGGGCCCGCGCACCTTCGAGCAATCCGCAGGATTCCTGCGCATCCGCGACGGCGACAACCCGCTGGACCTGACCGGCGTGCACCCGGAAACCTACCCGGTGGTGCAGAAGATGCTGGCTGCGACGGGCCGCCCGGTCACCGAACTGGTGGGCCGCGCCGAGGTGCTGCGCGCGCTGAAGCCCGAGGCCTTTGCCGACGAGAAGTTCGGCGCCATCACGGTCAAGGACATCCTGGTCGAACTGGAAAAGCCGGGCCGTGACCCGCGCCCCGACTTCAAGGTCGCGCGCTTCAACGACAGCGTCTCCGACATCAAGGACCTGCAGCCCGGCATGGTGCTGGAAGGCACGGTCAGCAACGTGGCGCAGTTCGGCGCCTTCATCGACCTGGGCGTGCACCAGGACGGCCTGGTCCATGTCAGCCAGCTGTCGAACAAATTCGTCACCGATGCCCGCGAGGTCGTGAAGACCGGGCAGGTGGTGAAGGTGCGCGTGCAGGAGGTGGACCTGGCACGCAAGCGCATCTCTTTGACGATGAAGCTGGACGCGCCGACCGGCGAAGCCCGCAAGCCCGGCGGCGACAACAGCTACCGCCCGGCCGGCCGCAACGAACAGGCGCGCGGCCGTGCGCCCGAGCCCGCAGCGGGCGGCGCCCTGGCGGCGGCCTTCGCCAAGCTGCAGACGCGGCGTTGAGCATCGGGCCGTGAGCTTGCCGCCGGGATGCGTCTGACACCGGCGCCGACCTGCCTGCTGGCGCTGGCGGGCCTGTCGGCCGCCGCTGCGTCCAGCGTCCAGGCTGCAGACCCGCCGCAGCGCATCGTTGTCGAAGGCCGCAGCAACAGTGCAGCCGAGCAGCGCCGGCAAAGCACGGTGGCGCTGACGGTGGTGGGTCGCGACGAACTCGACGCCTACGGCGACGTGAGCGCGCTGGACGTGCTGCAACGCGTGCCCGGCATCACGCTCGATGGCGACACGCCCAAGCTGCGCGGCATGGGCGGCGGCTACACGCAGATCCTGCTCAACGGCGAGCCCGCGCCGCCCGGCTTTTCGCTGGACACGCTGGCGCCCGGCGACATCGAGCGCATCGAGATCATCAAAGGCCCGACGGCGGAATTCGGCGGCGTGGCCGGCACCATCAACGTCATCCTGCGCAACGCGCCCAAACTGCTGCAGCGCGAATGGCGCGCAGCCACGGCCTGGCGCCGGGGTGTCGGTGCGCAAGCCTCGAGCGCCTTCAACTGGGGCGATCGCGCCGGCGACCTGGGCTACTACCTGCCGCTGAGCGCCTACACCTGGGCCAACGGCTCGGGCTACGAAACCGGGCGTCTGTCGCGGCTGAGCAGCGGCGAGATCAGCCAGCAGCGCGTCACCGGACGCGACGAATGGCGCGGCGGCGGCCTGACTTTCGCGCCGCGGCTGGACTGGAAGCTGGGCGAGGAAGACACGCTCAACGGCCAGCTTTTCCTGCAGGCCAACGAGTCCGACAACCGCAGTGCGCGCGACACGGTCGCACTGCAAGGGCCCATCCCGGCCAGCGTGCAGGATGTGTCCGAGTCACCCGGATCGTGGGCGCTGCAGCGCAGCCAGGCCCAGTGGGTGCGCAAGCGCAGCGACAGCAGCCGGCGGGAACTGAAGGGCAGCCTGCAGAACAGCCTGTGGCGCGGCGCCGGCCGCTCGCAGGGCCAGGACGCGCTGGGCCTGCCGGGCGTGCTGCGCGACAGCCTGTCCAGCCAGCGTGAACGCAGTGGCTCGCTGGGTGCGCGCTGGCGCGAGCCGCTGGGCGAGGCGCACACCTTGAACGCGGGCATCGACCTCGACGCCCGCCGCCGTCGTGAACTGCGGCGGCGTTTCGAAGACGGCGTCGAACAGTTCACCACCAGCACCGGCGTGCCTTTCGGCGCCCACATCCAGCGCATGACCGCCTTCGTGCAGGACGAGTGGGCCGCCAGCGAGCGCAGGTCTGCGATGGCGGGCCTGCGCGTTGAGCAGGCGCGTTTGAAGACCTCGGGCCCGACCGGCGAGGTGGCCAACCGCTACACCGTCGTCTCGCCCTTGCTCCACCTGCGCCACGCGCTGGACGCCAAGGGGCAGGACCTCGTCCGTTTCAGCGTGGCGCGCAGCATCCGCGTGCCCGATGTCGGCCTGCTGCTGCCGCGCTACAACCTGAACGGCAGCTACGACCGCAACACGCCCAACACGCCCATCGCCGCCGACAGCGCGGGCAACCCGCTGCTGCAGCCCGAGACCTCGACCGGTTTCGACCTGGCCTGGGAACAGCACCTGGACGGCGGCGGCGTGCTCAGCGCCGGCTTTTTCCACCGCCGCATCGAAGGCCTGATCCGCCGCCGCATCGCGCTGGAAGCGGTGACCGAGGCCAGCGTGCCGCGCTGGGTCTCGCGGCCGACCAACCTGGGTGGCGCGCGCAGCAGCGGCCTGGAGCTGGAAATCAAGGGGCAGGGCGATCAGCTGCTGCAGCCCTGGTGGCGCGCAGCGCCGAAGACGCTGCAGCTGCGCGCCTCGCTGTCGGTCTACCGCTCGGCCGTCGAGCAGATCGACGACCCCGCCGCGCGCCTGGACGGCCAGGCGCCCTGGGGCGCGACGCTGGGCTTCGACCACAGCGTGGCCGACAAGGCCTACACCTATGGCGGCAACCTCTCGGTCACGCCCGGTTTCGCCACCCAGCAGACCGACCGCCAGCGCGTCTGGCGCGGGCCGGCACGCCGGCTCGATGCCTACGGGCTGTGGCGGGTGGACCGGGAACTCAACATCCGCGTCAGCGTCAACAACGCGCTGCCGGCCGACACGCTGTCGAGCAGCCGCGTCGACGATCTGGACGGCTTTGCGGCCAGCGCCGACACACGCCGGCAGACCGTGACGCAGTTCAACGCCAGCCTGCAGTGGCGCTTCTGATGACCCGCTCGGCAGCCTGGCCCGCCCTGCAGGTTCACGCCGGCCCGCGAGCGCTGGCGCAACTGCGCGAACGCGGGCTGCGGCCGCAAGACGTGCGCGTCATCCCGGCAGCGGCGGGCGGGCCGAAGGGGCTGATCCTCAATCCGCTGGACCGCTATCTCTTCGGTGACTGGCTGGCCGCCGCGACGCAGACCGTGCACCTGCTGGGCGCGTCCATCGGCGCCTGGCGCATGGCCTGCGCCTGCCTGCCCGACGCCGACACGGCGCTGGCGCAACTGGCCGAGGACTACATCAGCCAGCGCTACGAACATGCGCCGGGCCAGGCGCCGACGCCCAGCACGGTCAGCCGCGACTTCGGTCTGCAGATCGAGAAGCGGCTGGGCTCGCGTGCGGCTGAACTGCTGGCGCACCCGCGCTGGCGCCTGCACGTCTTCACCAGCCACGGCCGCCAGCTCCTGCACCGACCGGGTCGCTGGCGCACGGCGGTCGGCTACGTCGGCGCCTTCGCGGCCAACGCCGTGCACCGGCGCGCCCTGGGCACTTTCCTGGAGCGCGTGGTGTTCAGCGACCCGCGTGACGCCTTGCCTTTCCCTTTGTCCGACTTCCGCAGCCACCAGATCACCTTGACGCCGGAAAACCTGGCGCCGGCGGTGCTGGCCAGCTGCTCCATCCCTTTCTGGCTCGACCCGGTGCAGGACATACCCGGCGGCCCGCCCGGCGCCTACTGGGACGGCGGCATCACCGACTACCACCTGCACCTGCCGTATTCGGGCATGACCGCGGTGGACGGCGGTCTGGTGCTGTATCCGCACTTCCAGAGCCAGGTCGTGCCGGGCTGGCTGGACAAGGCCTGGAAGGCCCGCCACCGCGCCACGGCCCAGCTGGACAACCTGGTGCTGCTGTCGCCCAACCCGGCCTGGGTGCGAACCCTGCCAGCCGGCAAGCTGCCCGACCGCAGCGACTTCAAGACCTATGCCGACGACGACGCCGGCCGCATGCGCGCCTGGCGCCGCGCCCTGGCCGAGAGCCAGCGCTTGGCCGACGAATTCGCGGACTTGGTCGCGGATGGCCGGCCGGTCGAGGCCAGCCCGCTGCGCTGAGGCTGCGCCGAGCCAGCACCTGCATGCTGGCGAGTGGCCGCCGAAGGCCCAGCGGCATGCCTGCCGCTGGGCCTGAGCGGCCCTGCACGCAGGGCATCGGATAAACTGTCGTAGACCTGATCCCACAGAAAGCGCGGCGCTCCCGCGCTTTGTTTTTTCCGGAGCCAAGCACCATGTTGAACATCACGCTGCCCGACGGTTCGCGCCGCGAATATCCCGGCCCCGTCACGGTGGCCGAAGTGGCCGCGTCGATCGGCGCGGGCCTGGCCAAGGCCGCGCTGGCGGGCAAGGTCGACGGCGCCGTCGTCGACACCAGCTTTCGCATCGAACAAGATGCGCAACTGGCCATCGTCACCGACAAGGACGCCGACGGCCTGGAAGTCATCCGTCACAGCACAGCCCACCTGCTGGCCTACGCGGTGAAGGACCTGTTTCCCGAGGCGCAGGTCACCATCGGCCCGGTCATCGAGAACGGCTTCTATTACGACTTCGCCTACAAGCGCCCCTTCACGCCCGACGACCTCGCGGCCATCGAAAAGCGCATGGCTGAACTGGCTGCAAAGAACGAGCCCGTGGTGCGCCGGGTGCTGCCGCGCGATGAAGCGGTGGCCTATTTCAAGGGCCTGGGCGAGGACTACAAGGCCGAGATCATCAGCAGCATCCCGCCCGACCAGGACGTGTCGCTGTACCGCGAAGGCGATTTCGAAGACCTGTGCCGCGGCCCCCACGTGCCCAGCACCGGCCGGCTGAAGTTCTTCAAGCTGATGAAGGTCGCCGGCGCCTACTGGCGCGGCGACCAGGCCAACGAACAACTGCAGCGCATCTACGGCACTGCCTGGGCCAGCAAGGAAGCGCTGCAGGGCTATCTGACGATGCTGGAGGAAGCCGAGAAGCGCGACCACCGCAAGCTGGGCCGCGAACTCGACCTGTTCCACCTCGACGAGCATTCGCCGGGCACGGTCTTCTGGCACCCCAAGGGCTGGACGGTGTGGCAGGAGGTCGAGCAGCACATGCGCCGGGTCTACCGCGACAACGGCTACCTGGAGGTGAAAGGCCCGCAGATCCTGGACCGCTCGCTGTGGGAGAAGACCGGCCACTGGGACAAGTACCGCGACGCGATGTTCACGACGGAATCGGAAAAGCGCGACTACGCCCTCAAGCCGATGAACTGCCCGGGCCACATCCTGATCTTCAAGCAGGGCATCAAGAGCTACCGCGACCTGCCGCTGCGCTACGGCGAGTTCGGCCAGTGCCACCGCAACGAGCCCACCGGCGGGCTGCACGGCATCATGCGCGTGCGCGGCTTCACGCAGGACGATGGCCACATCTTCTGCACCGAGGACATGATCCTGGGCGAATGCGTGGCCTACACGGCGCTGCTGCAGCAGGTCTACCGCGACTTCGGCTTCGCGCAGATCATCTACAAGGTGGCCACGCGGCCGGCCGCGCGCATCGGCAGCGACGAGATCTGGGACAAGGCCGAGCACGCGCTGATCCAAAGCCTGCGCGCCAGCGGCTGCGATTTCGAGATCGCCCCGGGCGACGGCGCCTTCTATGGCCCGAAGATCGAATATACGCTGAAGGACGCCATCGGCCGGCAGTGGCAGTGCGGCACCATGCAGGTCGACTTCAGCATGGCCGAGCGGCTGGATGCGGTCTACGTGACCGAAAGCGGCGAGCGCAAGCACCCGGTGATGCTACACCGGGCCATCGTCGGCAGCCTGGAGCGTTTCATCGGCATCCTGATCGAACAGCATGCCGGCGCGCTGCCAGCCTGGCTGGCGCCGGTGCAGGTGGTGGTGGCCTCGATCACCGAGGCGCAGGCCGACTATGCCGCCGAGGTCTCGAAATGGCTGCAAAAACAAGGGCTTAGAGTGGCCCTTGATTTGCGCAACGAGAAAATAAACTATAAGATCCGAGAGCATTCAATGCAAAAAGTCCCGTTCATCCTGGTCGTTGGTGACAAGGAGAAGGCAAACGGGGCTGTTGCCGTGCGCGCCCGGGGCAACCTCGACCTTGGTGTGATGCCGCTGGCAGACTTCCTCCAGAAGATCAGCAGCGACATCGCCGCCAAGGCCTAGGTGCCTCCAGGCGCGTTTTCACTATTTCGTGGCCCGTCTGCCTTCGGGTTGCCACAGGAGCTGGAACCATCGCTACTTTCATGGACCGCCGCGTCCCCAACGCGGAACGCAAGCACAGGCTGAACCGGGAAATCATGGCGCTCAACGTGCGCTTGAACGGGGTTGAAAACGAGCCCTTGGGCATCGTCAGCACGATGGAAGCGTTGCGCATGGCGGGGGAACTGGACGTCGATCTGGTCGAGATCGCGGCCGCAGCAGACCCCCCGGTGTGTCGGTTGATGGACTACGGCAAGTTCAAGTACCAAGAGCAGAAGAAGGCGGCCGAGGCCAAGAGCAAGCAGAAGGTCATCGAGATCAAGGAAGTCAAGTTCCGTCCGGGCACGGACGACGGCGACTACCACATCAAGATGCGCAACCTGCGTCGATTCATCGCCGAAGACGGCGACAAGGGCAAGGTCACGCTGCGTTTCCGCGGGCGTGAAATCACCCACCAGGACATCGGCATGCGCATGCTGGAACGCATCCGCGACGAACTGGCGGATGTGGCGATGGTCGAGCACATGCCCAAGCTGGAAGGCCGGCAGATGATCATGGTGCTGGCGCCCAAACGGAAGTGATTTGAAGGATTTCGCTGCTGCGGCTTGGTCGCCGCAGCAGCGAAGAGAAGCAGTTGCAGGCCAACAAGGCACCGCTGAACCGGTGACGCCTGCAACGGCAAACATAGAAGGAGCAGCAATGCCCAAGATGAAGACCAAGAGCAGCGCGAAAAAGCGCTTTCGCGTGCGCCCGGGCGGTACCGTCAAGCGGGGCCAGGCCTACAAGCGGCACATCCTGACGAAGAAGACCACCAAGCAGAAGCGCCACCTGCGTGGTTCGGCCAACGTGCATGAAACCAACATGGGCCACATCGCCAAGATGTTGCCTTTCGCTGGTCTCTGATCCCACTCCACACGCACAAGGACTCAACACATGCCTCGCGTCAAACGTGGTGTCACCGCACACGCCCGCCACAAGAAAATCCTGAAGCTCGCCAAGGGCTTCCGCGGCCGCCGCAAGAACGTCTACCGCATCGCCAAACAGGCGGTGATGAAAGCCGGCCAGTACGCCTACCGTGACCGTCGCACACGCAAGCGCGTGTTCCGTCAGTTGTGGATTGCGCGTATCAACGCCGCCAGCCGCGGCCTGGGCGTGACCTACAGCAAGTTCATGGCGGGTCTGAAGAAGGCCAACATCGACATCGACCGCAAGGTGCTGTCGGACATGGCCATCCACGACCCGGCTGCCTTCGCCAGCATCGTCGACAAGGTGAAGGCCCAATTCGCTTGATGCCGTAGACCGCCGGACGAGCCGTCCGGCACTCGCCCAAGCACCCGAAGGCCGTCACCTGTGGACGGCCTTTTTTTGTCTTCCTCACGCATGAACGAACTCGATCAACTGGTCACTGCGGCGCAGGCCGACTTCGCTGCCGCCACCACGCCCGCCGAACTGGAAAACGCCAAGGCGCGCTACCTGGGCAAGAGCGGCCGCGTCACCGACCTGCTGAAAGCGCTGGGCGCCTTGCCGGTGGAAGCCAAGAAGGCGCGCGGCGCCGAGATCAACCTCGCCAAGGCGCAGATCGAGGCCGCCCTGCAAGCCCGCCGCGACGCGCTCGCCGCCACGGAACTGGACGCGCAATTGCGCGCCGAAGCGCTCGACGTGACGCTGCCCGGCCGCGGCCGCGGCA
The DNA here is from genome assembly GCA_040400915.1 of Rubrivivax sp. Lineage (GTDB taxonomy): Bacteria > Pseudomonadota > Gammaproteobacteria > Burkholderiales > Burkholderiaceae_C > Rubrivivax. The sequence continues at coordinate 275,340 of JBBAPI010000001.1, read as the reverse complement.
CTGGCGGTCTGCATCCGGTCAGCCGCACCATCGAGCGCATCGAGGCCATCTTCGGCAGCCTGGGTTTCGACGTGGCCGAAGGCCCCGAGATCGAAACCGACTGGATGAGCTTCACGGCGCTGAACAACCCCGAGAACCACCCGGCGCGGTCCATGCAGGACACCTTCTACGTCGACATGAAGGACGCGCAGGGCCGCTGGCTGAACCTGCGCCCGCACACCAGCCCGATGCAGGTGCGCTATGCCCGCGCGCACGCCGCCCGCTACGCGGGTGTCACGCCCATGCCCGAGATCCGCGTCATCGCCCCGGGCCGCACCTACCGCGTCGACAGCGACGCCACGCACTCGCCGATGTTCCACCAGTGCGAAGGACTGTGGATCGGCGAGAACGTCAGCTTCAAGGACCTGAAGTCCGTCTTCAGCGACTTCATCCGCCAGTTCTTCGAAACCGATGAATTCGACGTGCGTTTCCGCCCGTCGTTCTTCCCTTTCACCGAGCCCAGCGCCGAGATCGACATCGCCTTTCGCAGCGGGCCGCTGGCCGGCCGCTGGCTGGAGGTGGCGGGCTCGGGCGAGGTGCACCCGAACGTGGTGCGCAACTACGGCCTGGACCCCGAAACGCACATCGGCTTCGCTTTCGGCATGGGCCCCGACCGCCTGGCCATGCTGCGCTATGGCATCGACGACCTGCGCCTGATGTTCGACGGCGACCTGCGCTTCCTGAAGCAATTCAACTGACCATGCAATTCCCCGAATCCTGGCTGCGCGCCTTCTGCAACCCGGCGCTGTCCACGCAAGCGCTGGCCGACCTGCTGACCCTGTCCGGCATGGAGGTCGAAGAGACCCGCCCCGTCGCGCCGCCTTTCAGCGGCATCGTGGTGGCCGAGATCGTCAGCACCGAGCAGCACCCCAGTGCCGACCGCTTGCGGGTCTGCCGGGTGGATGCCGGCGCGCACTCGCCCGACGGCCCGCTGCAGATCGTCTGCGGTGCCCCGAATGCCCGCGTGGGCCTGCGCGTGCCGCTGGCCCTGGTCGGCGCCGAGTTGCCGCCCGGCGAAGACGGCAAGCCTTTCAAGATCGGCGTCGGCAAGCTGCGCGGCGTCGACAGCTTCGGCATGCTGTGCTCGGCGCGCGAATTGAAGATCGCCGACGACCACGGCGGCCTGCTGGAACTGGCCGCCGACGCACCCTTGGGCGCCAGCATCCGCGACTGGCTGAAGCTCGACGACACCGTCTTCACGCTCAAGCTCACACCCAATCTGGCACATGCGCTGAGTGTCTTCGGCATCGCGCGCGAGGTCTCGGCGCTGACCGGCGTGCCGCTGACCCTGCCGGTCATCGCGCCGGTGCCAGCCACGCACAGCCAGCGCCTGCCGGTGCAGGTTGAAGCCAGCGACTTGTGCGGCCGCTTCTCGGGCCGCGTCGTGCGCGGCGTGAACACCCAGGCGCAGACCCCGGCCTGGATGGTCGAACGCCTGGCGCGTTGCGGCCAGCGCAGCGTGACGGCCCTGGTCGACATCTCGAACTACGTGATGTTCGAGTACGGCCAGCCGACCCACATCTTCGACCTCGACAAGATCCACGACGGCCTGGTGGTGCGCTGGGGCCGGGCCGGCGAAACGCTGAAGCTGCTCAACGGCAACACGGTCGATCTGGACGCGCAAATCGGCGTGATTGCCGATGCGCAGGCCGTCGAATCGCTGGCCGGCATCATGGGCGGCGACGCCACGGCGGTCTCCGACGACACGCGCAACGTCTACGTCGAGGCCGCTTTCTGGTGGCCCGATGCCGTGCAGGGCCGCTCGCGCCGCTACAACTTCAACACCGACGCCGGCCACCGCTTCGAGCGCGGCGTGGACCCGGCGAAGACGGTCGAGATACTCGAACACCTCACGCGCTTGATCCTGGACATCTGCGGCGGCGAAGCCGGGCCGATGGACGACCAGACCTTGGCGCTGCCCCAGGCAGCCCCCGTGATGCTGCGCGTGGCGCGCGCCCAGCGCGTCATCGGCATGCCGCTGACGCAGGCGCAATGCGCGGCGGTCTTCCACCGCCTGGGCCTGCAGTTCAGCGAGGTGCCCGGCAGCCTGACGGTGCGGCCGCCGAGCTGGCGCTTCGACCTGAAGATCGAAGAAGACCTGATCGAGGAACTCATCCGCGTCATCGGCTACGGCGAGTTGCCGGCCACGCCGCCCGTGGGGCCGATCACGGCCCGGGTGCGGTCCGAGGGCCAGCGCAGCAGCCACGCCGTGCGCCATGCGCTGGCCGCGCTGGACTACCAGGAAACCATCAACTTCAGCTTTGTCGAGGCGCGCTGGGAACATGAACTGGCCGGCAACGCCGACCCCATCCGGGTGCTCAACCCGATCGCCGCACCGCTGGCGGTGATGCGTTCCAGCCTCGTCGGCAGCCTGGTCCAGGTGCTGCGCCACAACCTGTCCCGCAAGGTCAGCCGCGTGCGGGTCTTCGAACTGGGTCGCGTCTTCAGCCGCGACGCCACCGTGGCCGACGGCCCGCTGGCCGTGGCGGGCATCAGCCAGCCCATGCGGGTGGCCGGCCTGGCCTATGGCGCGGCCGAAGACCTGCAATGGGGTGTCAAGGAGCAGGGCATCGATTTCTTCGACGTCAAGGGCGACATCGAAGCCTTGCTGGCCCCGCGCCGCGCGGTCTTCGCCGCTGACACGCACCCGGCGATGCACCCCGGCCGCTGCGCGCGTATCGAAGTCGACGGTCGGGTGGTGGGCCACGTCGGCGAATTGCACCCGCGCTGGCGCCAGGCCTATGAACTGCCGCAGGTGCCGGTGCTGTTCGAACTGGATCTGCAGGCCGTGCTCGGCCAGGCGGTGCCGGTCTTCGCGCCCGTACCGCGCCAGCAGGGCGTGCAGCGCGACCTGGCGCTGGTGGTGCATGACAGCGTCGCGCACGATGCCTTGATGGCCAGCCTGCGCGCCGACCCGGCCGGGCTGATCCGTTCCGCTGTCCTGTTCGACATCTACAAGCCGGCAGCCGCGGTCGCCGGATGGCTGCCGGGTGAGCGCAGCCTGGCGGTGCGTCTGGAACTGCGCGACGACGCCGCCACGCTCACCGACGAGCGCATCGACCTGGCCATGCAGGCGGCGCTGGCCCGCGCCGCGCAGGCCCACGGCGCCCGTCTGCGGGCATGAAGGACAACGCGATGGTTGACGACACCGACACCCCTGACGAGCCGGCCACGCTGTCTTTGCTGGAGACGCCGACCTTGACCAAGGCCGAGTTGGCCGAGTTGCTGTTCGACCGCCTGGGACTGAACAAGCGCGAGTCGAAAGACATGGTCGAGGCCTTCTTCGAGATCGTCCACGGCACGCTGGTCGTCAGCCAGGACGTGAAGCTGTCGGGCTTCGGCAACTTCAACATCCGCCGCAAGGCGCCGCGCCCGGGGCGTAACCCGCGCACCGGCGAGGCCATCCCGATCAAGGCCCGCAACGTGGTCACCTTTCATGCCAGCCACAAGCTGAAATCCATCGTTCAGGGCGACACACCGCCTGAGGGTGACTTCGAGTAGAGTCGAGATTCGGAATCGCATCCCATTGATTTCAATGGAGATTTCAATGGAAAGTCCCACTCGGGCGGCGCTCCCCCCGATACCCGCCAAGCGCTACTTCACGATCGGTGAGGTGAGCGAGCTCTGCGGTGTCAAGCCGTATGTGCTGCGCTATTGGGAGCAAGAGTTCACGCAGCTCAAGCCGATGAAGCGGCGCGGCAACCGCCGCTACTACCAGCACCACGAAGTGCTGCTGATCCGCCGTATCCGCGAGTTGCTCTACGACCAGGGCTTCACCATCATCGGCGCGCGCAACCGGCTCGGCGACGCAGCGGCACTGGCACGGTCGGCGGCTGCCGGACCCGATGAAGCGGCACCCGATGCGCCGGCCGTCGATGCGGCAGCCCCTGAAGACCTCGTCACGCCACCGTCCGTGGCTCAGCCGGCGCTGGCCAGCGCGCAGCTGCGCGCCGAGTTGCTGTCAATTCGTGAGCTGCTGTCCGCGTAAAGCACGCTGGGCGTCGTATACTGCGAGGCTCAGTCGGGGCGTAGCGCAGCCTGGTAGCGCACTTGCATGGGGTGCAAGGGGTCGCGAGTTCGAATCCCGCCGCCCCGACCATTACGAATCAATGGGTTAGCTCTCTCAAGGGGCTAGCCCATTTGGCTTTCTGGGGCCCCGGGATACCGCTCAGGATACCTAGCGCGTCCCACTGCGCAGATCACTTCAACTTAGACCAGTCGAGCCCCGCAGTGTCGAAAGTCAACACGCGCCAACCGTCTGCACCTAGGTTGACTTCCATGCTGATCTTCTGAGACCTAGCTACCCGCGAGGCAGGGAGAGCCTGCGGGGAAAAATACAGCATGTCAGTCCGTCCCGCAGCGGTGCGTGCGTCCCTTGCCTCGGCGCTTCCGTCAACCTGCGCGCGAATTTGGCAGGGTTGCGGGCAAACAATGGTCCCCGGAACCCCGATCACGACATGCCCGCCTTCCGCGCTCATTCGCACCATCAGCGTCCCCCGATAGCCAACGCTAGCGGTACTTGCTAAGGCAAATTCCTTGCCTGTGCCTGCGTCCTTCTCTTTTGAGTATTGCCATCGACTCGCAGCGGCGGGTGTCGGGGTTGTGGTGACGGCTGCATCCTCGCCTGTGGGGCGTGACGCGTGGGCGCAAGCAAATTCCCACAGTGCAAATCCGAGACTCCCGCGCTGGGAACTGGTTACATCGTCGAAGCGGAAGAGCTTCCCGTCTTTACGCCGCGCAAAGACAGAGAAAGATGAACCGGGAGCATCGCACCTGTAGCCAGTGCGCATGGCAGTGTGGACCGATCCCTGGTCAAGCCAGACATCAGCCAGCGCGAGTTTCAGGGGCCGTAGGCCTTGCTCGGTTGCCAGCACTTCGGTCCGAACCGTCTGATGTATCGAAGCTACGATGCCGTTGTCGGCCTCAAATACTGTGACGTAGCCGGGCGGCGGTGCCGCGATTGAGGATGCCGAAAGACCCATTAGCGAAGCCAGTGCAAGCAGCGTGCGATTCATGTTCGTTGGCCTCGTTGTGGAATTGGTTGAACGCGTTTTGACTTGCTCAGCGATTCGACGGAACGGCGCACGGCCGGTGGTTCCACAGCGGCCGTGCGCCTGAAAACCACTGCGTCGCTAAAGGTCGTCCAGATACCGCAGCAGGTAGTCCCGGCGTCTGAGGGTGCGGCGCCCGGCACAGTCGCGCTCGGCACCGGTCATCCTCCCATGTCCGCCTGCCAGCGGCTGGGCTAGCTGCCCAGTCAGCACGGACACCGCCATGAGTCGCGCGAGTTCGCCCGGGTGCATGTGGTCCTCGGTCGGCATAGACCCGCCGAAGCGGTCAAGGAACTCGCTCAGCAGGCCCCAGGCCCGCCAGTGCATCAAATAGGTGTCCAGAATCGTCCCCCGCGACGGATTCAGTCTAGAACCATGCCCTTGGATTGGCTCAGCAGCCCCGCACAGCGAATGTCGCCGCCTCGTGCACGCCAAAACGGCTTCCACCAAGGCTTGACGCGTTTGCAGAGTGCCATTAAGGCATCCTCATAGGTATTCCCACCCTCCAGGTCCGTGACGGCGCGTTGAATCGCCTCGATCTCCAGGCCCAGCAGCCGGCCCGCCTCGATCTCTGCGGGAGTGAAGTCCCCCGGGCGGACTAACCGAATCCGCCGTTCGACCGTCATCTTTGCCAGCATGTAGCAATCTCCTTGTTCGGGCAGTCACCGCGCGTCACGGGGCTGCACTCAGCTTATACAGGGCCCACCCTGAAACAACAAACCCGCCGAAGCGGGGTTCTGGGTCGGTGCAACTCCCTCAGCCGCGCAGCCCGCCCGGCTCGCGCAGTTCGCAGGTCATGCGTTCGATTTCTTCGAGGGCCATGGCGAGGCTGTCCGCTAGGTGAATCTCCCTCAAGCTGGCGCGCGGGTCGCACTCCACAACCTGCACCCGCGCAGCGAAACTGAGAGCGTCAAGGTCGATGGGCCGGCGGGCTTTTGCGATGGCTGCGCTAGCCTGTGCGATGGATTCGGCAGTAGCGGGGGAGTAGTTCATCGTCGAGCTTTCGATGGGTGGGTAAATGGATGGGTAATTATCGCATTTACTGCCGCGCCTGTGCAAATGAATATCAACTATTTAACTTGGCTAGCCCTGCTGAATTCAGCCGTGACGGGGGCGGCGATACTCGCCGGAGTTCTACGTAGTAAATGCGTCCGGCGGGGGGTCGGGCGAGGGGGTGCCGGTGGGCCATCGCGCTTTTGGACCCTGGCGGGGGTGTGACCAGGGCCAGATAGCGCAGCTACCAAAACGAAACCCGTCCGGCCTATAGCTGTCCGGGCCCTGTGGCCGGGGGTGCGGAGGTCGTGCCCGTGATAGTTGATGGTGGAAAATACCCCTCACACACTGTGCCGGGTATGCTGCGCGACGGGGTGCCGTGGGCCCTTTGACTATCGGACCCTGGCAGGGGGGTGACCTGGGCCAGATAGCGCAGCTACCGGGCGGAAACTTACCCCGTCATAGGTGTTCAGCCTCAATTTAGACCATGCGGAAGTCGATGAGGTAGCTGAGTGGATGCCCTACTCGCACTGCCCGGATGGGAGCTGTAAACTCAAAAATTCAACCACCGAAGGGCACATGAAAGCACTCATCGCACTGGCCGCCGCTGCAATGTTGTCTGCTTGCACTACTACAACCGGAGTCGTTCCGATTGGCAAGGACACCTATATGGTATCGGGAACGGGCAAGAGTCCCGGCGGGTATTCCGGCTATGAAGTGAAAGCGGCAGCGTTCAAAGAGGCAACACAGTTCTGTGCAACGCAGAACAGGCAAGTGCAAATTGTGCATACCGCGCAGCGAGACATGAGCTTTGGTGTAAACGCTAACGCTGAAATTCAGTTCATGTGTCTAGAGGCCAATGACTCTGAACTTTCTCGGCCAAGATTAAAGAAGGATGCCGACCAAGTGATCGAAGTCCGCAAAGATGTAAAGACGACGGTCACACCATCATCAGCTCCCAAGGACGTTTACTCGGAACTTATCAAGCTTGATGATTTACGCAAGCGCGGAATCATTACTGACGCTGAATTTGAGGCCCAAAAGAAGGCGCTACTCGCAACGAAGTAACGGTGACGGGGGGCGGCTACCGGGCGGAAACTTACCCCGCCATCGGTGTTCAGCGTCGGCGTCTGCTCGACCTGCTGCGGCTGCGGTCTCTGCCAGCGCCCGGACTCGCAGCCAACTCGGCGCGGTAGTCGTCCAGCTCGCGCTCGATCCTGTCAAGCAAAGGCGTCCCGCCCGCCCACGGGCTGCGTACCCGGGTAAGCCAGACGCCCAGTGCCCGTAGTTCGTCAGCGAACATCTGCAAGACCTTGACCACAGCCGCAGGGCACTCGCCGTCTTCGTTCGTGATGCTGGCAGCCGTGGCGCGCAGCTTGAATTCAGCATCGAAGGCCTCCCGCTCATCAAGGTACTGCGAAAGCCGGGCCGGGCATGCCTCCTTGATGGCATCGGCCAGCCCCTGCACGCCTCGGAGGTAGCGGTAGCCGTGGGCACGCATGATGATTTTCATGGTCTGTGCGGGCCATTGCCAGGGGGCAAGCCCAATATCCCCCTTCGCGAGCATCCCGATAGCGTTGAACAGATGTTGCCTGACATCATCGAAGTGGTACACGGCCCGGGGCCCGGTTAGCCCCTCAAGCCCGCGGTCGGTGTAGATCGTCTTTCTGTACTTTGCCCAGGCCCGCGACTGCGAGACAGGCCCCGTGCTGCGGTTCAAGTCGCGGTCTAGTTCAGCACATGCGGCGGACATGAACTCGTATTCGGCTCGGCGCTCGGCGCGCGTCATGGTTGTGGTCATCGTGGTTCCTCGGCGGTGGCGGTGGCGGTGGCGGTGGCGGTGGCGGCGGGGATTAGGTCGGGGTCGCGTCAAGCACGGCCCACAGGTGCGTTGGGGGTATCCAGACCCGCGCCGTCTTCCCGTTGACCTTGCGGGTGACGCGAACCCAGCCCAGCAACCGCAGGCACTGGGCGTCTGAGTGGCGGGGGGTTCGGCCGATGGCCTGGGCTAGCTCGGCCGCCGTGTAGAACCCTCGGGGCCTGGGTTTGAGTAGTGCCTGCAGCTTGGCGCGCAGGTCAAGCATGGGTTCAATAACGTTGACGCGGCGCATGCGTGTAAACCTGTCTAACAATTTGGATGTTTGACATAGCCCGGTCTCCACGCTCCGACGCACTTGCCGTGCACTTACACGGCAATGCTCGTAGAGCATCAAGGACTACTGCACGGCGCAAACCCGCATGAATAGGGGCTTCTAGCCGTGCACCGGGGGGAGCAAAAAATGCACGGCAACCGCTGCACGGCGCAAACCCGCATGAATAGGGGCTTTCAGCCGTGCACGGTCCCTGGTAGCCGTGCACCCTTGCCCCTGCAAGAAGTGCACGGCTACTGCCCTTCCTACCCCCGTCAGACAACATGGAGCACCCCGCTAACTTGGTGGGTGTGGCCGTGCATTTCGATCTCAGCGGGAGTCGGTGGGCGGACAGCGACTAGCCCGAGTTCCACCAGCGAAGCCAGGGACTGCGCCACCGCTTTTTCGCCCATCCGTAGCGGGCCGTCCTTGCCCGACTGCATGCGAAGACTGTTCTTGGTGTACTGGCCGGGCCGGCTTGCCAGGAAGGCCAGGAGTCGATTGTTCCCGGCGGGCAGGCCCGCCATGACGGTAGCGACAGACCGGACAGGCTTGGCCAGGGTCACCACATCAGGCACCGCCACGCTCCACCCCGGGACGGGCGTTTTCTGGAGGTAAATCGTGCGCCCGGCTTCGGAGTAGTTGGACTTGATGATGCGAAAGGCAACGTATTTCTTCGCCGCCACGCGGTCTAGGCTGAAGTCTTTGCACTCCCCCTCCGTGATACCGGTCAGGACGATTGCTTGCCGCGCGTTGTCCACCCAGGCCCCCGACCCGAGAACGTCCCCGGCGTTGTATTCCTCGGCGTGCTTGGGGTTCAGCGACGCCTTCGGGGCGTGTGCCAGGATCAACACAGCCGCCCCCGTTTCCTTCGCGATGTGCGCCAGGACGCGCAGCATGTCGGTGACGTGCGCGGATTCGTTGGCGTCGCCCCCGATGGCGAGCCGGGCATGGTCAACGACGATTAGCCGCACTGGCACGCCGCTACTGGCCTCCAGCCCCTGCACTTGGGCAATCACGCGGTCTGCCACCCCCGTCCGCTCGCTGGAGCCGTAGACAATCCGGGTGAACCGAAGATCGACGCCCGATGCAGAGACAAGCTGCAATCTCGATTGCACTTTGGCATGCAGTGCTGGTGCAATCTGCGCCTGTAGCGTTGCGAGTACCCGGCGCCTGCACTCGTCTGCGTCGTCTTCGAGACTCAGAACCAGAACCGCCCCTTCGGTCACAGCATGCGGTCCCCACGGCGTGCCCGATGCAATGTGTGCGGCGATGCTAATTGCGCACGCCGTCTTCATAAACCCGCCCGGGGCAGCCATCGTTGTGACAGCGCCCAGCGGCAAGATGCCGCCGCCCGCCTGCCCTACGGCGAAGGTGTGGCCCCTGGGGCATGGGCCGCCCACCGCCCACGACGCTACGTATTCGGACAGGTCGCGTGGTTGATCGCGCTCGCCGGGCTGCGCTGTGTCGTCGTTGGCAGGCTGGACTGTCCCAGCCACACGGGTCGGGTCTTGCCATCCGTGCTGCCGGGCTTTGAAGAACAGAGAAGCTGCCGTGATGCCGCCTGGGCGCATCGGGTCGAAGGACTCCCAGGCCTTCACCGCGTCGTCGTCACCTGTGTATGCGTTGCCGCCGCTTCGGCACCATTCGAGGTAGTCTTCAAGTTGGACGCCAGCGGCGCGGGCTGCGAACGTGGCGTGCAGCCATTCGCCGCGCTCGATGTCTGCCGGGATCGCCCGCAGGGCCGACAGCGCCCGCGCAGGGTCTACAGGCCCGCCAGGATGGGCCAGCACCTCGGCGTTGATGCTGTGGGCGTACTGCGGCGCTGCGCCCGCCGTGGGGGTCCGGGGGGTCTCTGGTTCGGGGTTCGCCCGGCGCCCTCGGTCCATGAGCATGCGGGCAACTGTCATGCTGCCTCCGCGATATTCAAGGTGCGCAGTTCGCGGGACTCCCCGGCCGGGCAGGAAGGCCAATAGTTCACCCGGCCCGGGTCTTTCGCGTTACCGTCCAGCATGCCGCCAAACAGGTCATTGAGGCCCTGCCAGCAGGCCAGATAGTCGGCGGGCTGTATGGGCTCGTCCAGCAGCACATAGACGCGCCAGCGGGGCGCCTGGGCGGTGTGGCTGTAGGTCTGGTGCGCTATGACCTGAACGCCGGCCGCGCCCAGTTCCCGCAGGCCCGCCTCGAAGGCTTCGGCGTTGAACCCGTGGTCGATGTCGCCACACACCGCGTGCACCGTCACGATGTCCGCGATCTTCCGGGTCTGTGCGTCGGGTTGGTAGCTGACCAGCGTCACCAGCGGGGCCAGTTCCTTCCGCGTTACCTGCTTCACGCGCCGCAATTGCGCCGCTAGTTGCGCCGCATTGAAGCGCCCTGACACGGCGGGGCGCTTCGCCGTTAAGCTTTTGAAGACGTTGACTGGAAAGAGAACGCCGATTTCTGTTGGCGCATCTGTGGCCTGTAAGGTATTATTCATTTGCTTGTTTCTCGGTACGTTTTGCGCCCAGCCCTGCACGCTGGGCGTTTTCTTTTGTGGGCGGGTTGAAACTTCTAGTAGCCCCGGGACATCCGCTGCATGCGTTCGACCATCGGCAAATGCGCGATGGTTTGCATGAAGGCTTTGTGCTTGGCGAGTTGGTCGGCCTTGATGGCTTTCTCCGCTCGCACTTCAAGCCAGGTTGCAGCATTTAGGATGAGGTCTCCTAATCGGGCCCGCTCAGTAGCCGTCAGCTTGTCGTTAGCCAGTGAAGCCCGGGCCCCTTTAGCCCACTCGACAACGTGGCCCGCCGCCAGATCGGCGTCGGCGGTGGGGTCAGACATGCGCTGCCCCGAGGCCTTGCGCTGCGGCATCGCGGGCTTCGATGCGGGCGCCGATATACCCGTCGATTTCATGTTCGAGCCAGCCTCGGGCCTTCGGGCCTATGGGAATGGGCCTCGGTGCGCGCCCTGCTGCAATGTCCTCGTACCAGCTAGACCTGCTGCGCCCGGTGCGCTCAAGAACGGCGCGGAGCCGAAGGACTCGCCGCGCGCCGGAAACCATCTGTTCAATGCTCATGTGCGACCTCTTCTGTGTGCCGCCGAAGAAGTCCGGCGGAGAAGTCGCAGTGTTCCGGTACCGTCCGGTCTAGTTGCCCGGTAGTAATTCGAGAACAGCGCGTTTGAACGGTTCGGGCCAGTCATCGACGCGGTCCACGCACCTGCTGCGCAGGTTGAGGCGGATCAAGGAACGATTAGCCGCGATGGCGCAAAGCGCGTTGGTCTCGGCAAAGGCTGGGGACAGAAAGGACGTGTCCGGGTCAATTTCCCGCTCAATGTTCCGCGCAGGCACGCCCAGCAGCGCCGACACGTCACCCATAGCCCGCCTGTACCCGATGCCGTCCCGTAGGGCCATGAACAGCGCCGCCGCGTCTCGCGTTTTGCTGAACTTGACCTTTGGTCCGCGCGTTGCCATCAAGCCGCCCGCAGTTGCACGACGTTCGATGCCGTCACCCCGTCCACCAGAGCCGCCAACTTGGCGCCCAGCGCGTCGAAGGCCCGGGCCTGATCGGGAAGGCGCCGGTCCCGGATGTAGGTCCGCCGCACCCGGCTTTCGATGACGTGGTTAAGGCACTCGTCGATGGTGTCGCCGCTGATCCCTAGCTCGGCCATCATGGTTGCCGCCGTGCGCCGCAGGTCGTGTGCCGTCCAGCGCCCGCCGGTCAGGGTCAGGGCTTGGGTTGACTTCGCGCGGTGTTGCATACGCCGCTCCGGCTCGCGCTGCCTGTCTGCCAGTTGCTTGCCGAAGGACTTGACGCACACAGGCCCGTCGTTGGCCTTGTTCGGGAACACCCAGGGGGAGGGCGCCGCTGCAGGGTTCAACTTGCGCCGGTCTTCCGTGCTGGCGTCCCGTGCATCCTGCAGGGCTGCTATCTGCTGCAGCGCGAACTCCGACAGGTGGATGGTGTGGGGCCGCTCGTTCTTGGTCTCGGGCAGGTGCCACGTCTTCTCCTCGGTGTCTACGTGCAGCCACTGGGCGCCCATCGCCTCGCCGACACGGCAGCCCGTGCCGAGAATCAGCCAAATCGCCGCCGCGCTGCGGTCGCCCATCCGCGCTAGGGGCACCGCCCGGGCCAGTACCGAAACTTCGTCAGCGGTCAGCACGCGGTCGCGTTCGGTTTCTTTGCCGCCAACATCGCGTTTGGTGACAGTGTCCAGCGGGTTGCGGTCCACCAACTCACGCACCAACGCAAAACGAAACATCTGCTTTAGGTCGGCAAGCAGCACGTTAGCCGTGCGCAACTTGCCTTCCGCCTTCGCCGCGTCGAGGATGGTCAGTAGGTCGGCCTTCGTGATCGCTGGCGCCGCCACGTCGCCCAGCTTCGGGAACACCCTGCGCTCGAACTGTTCGCGGCTGTAGGTGCCGCCGTCCTTGCGCCCCAGGCGTTTACCGTCAGTGCCGACCCGTGCGGTTAGCTCGGTGGACGCCCAACGCTCAAACAGTTGCCGCACTGTCACCCGCCGGGTCTCAGCGAGTTCGGCCGCTGCGGTCTCAGCCCGCGCGGTTTCCAGCTTGGCCTGACGCTCGCGTACTATGTTAGTGGGCGCTTCGGCAGCACGCAGGCGGCCTTCGTTCGCCTTCTTGCGGGCCTCGGCCAGCGTAGCCGTGGGATACGATACGCTCGGGAACAATGCGGCCCAGGTCCGGGCTCCGGTCAGTGGGTTGACCTGTCGCAGTGACCAAAACGCCCCTTCGGCCCTGCGCCTGAGATACAGCCCGCCACCATCGTGCAGCGCGTCAGCCTCGCCCTTGTTCAACCATGCCTTGATGGCGGTGTCTGTCAGGCGGGCGCTGCCTGCGGTGCGTGGTGTTTGTGTGCTCATGCCATCGGGATACCGTCCGGGATACCAAATTTTAGCGGCTGTGGGCGTTCTTCAGTGGACGTTGCCGGACGTGTTGTGAAGATAAATCATTGAAAACATTAGCTTTTAGCTTGATTCGGTATCCCGCACCTAGCAGCGCCACGCCCGCCTTTATTGAATGGGGTGCAAGGGGTAGCGAGTTCGAATCCCGCCGCCCCGACCATAGAAAAGTCAGACGAAACAACAGCTTAGAGGCTTCTGTCTCTAGGCTGTTTTTCTTTGTGGCGGGCATCGCCACGTCAAGGAGCTTCGATGGACGAACTCAGAGCCTGGATCGGTCGCAGCGAGACGGTGGTCGACAGCGTAGGGCCGACGCCCGTGGTCGCGCTGACCGCCACGCTGGACCACCCGGCCGTCGCGGTGCCCGTGGGCACGCCGCTGCCGCCGCTGTGGCACTGGCTGTATTTCCTGCCCATGCACCGGCAAAGCGACATTGGCGCCGATGGTCACGCCCGGCGTGGTGGTTTCATGCCGCCGGTCCCACTGCCCCGTCGCATGTGGGCGGGCAGCCAGTTCGAGTTCCGCTCGCCCATCCGGGTGGGTGATGCGGTCGCCCGCACGTCGACCATCGCCGATGTCACCGTCAAGGCGGGCCGCAGCGGCCAGTTGGTGTTCGTCAAGGTGCGCCACGACGTGCACTGCAACGCGGCCGCCGAGGCGGCGCTGGTCGAATTCCACGACATCGTCTACCGTGAAGCCCAGCGCGCTGACGACGTGGCACCGGCGCCTCAAGCGGCGCCGGCTGCGGCGCCATGGCAGCGCGAGATCACGCCCGACGACGTGCTGCTGTTCCGCTATTCGGCGCTGACCTTCAACGGCCACCGCATCCACTACGACCGCCGCTACGTCACCGAGGTGGAAGGCTACCCGGGCCTGGTCGTGCACGGGCCGCTGATCGCCACGCTGCTGATGGACTTGCTGCGCCGCCACCTGCCCGACGCCGACGTCGCCAGCTTCCGCTTCAAGGCCGTGCGGCCGACCTTCGACCTGCACCCCTTTCGGGTCTGCGGCTTGCGTGATGGACACACCGTCAAGCTGTGGGCGCAGGACCACGAGGGCTGGCTGACGATGGATGCCGTCGCCACACTGAAAGCTTGACGCCTGACCTCCAGCAGCCGCGCGCAGCCCAACCGTCTTCGCCGGCTGCGCCCACCGAAGCTGCCGTCGCCGCCCAGAAACTCCAACCATCAGGACCCAGCCATGGCTTCCAGCATCATCGATTCCGCCATCTTCCAGGGCATCTTCAGCAGTGACGCGATGCGCCACGTCTGGTCCGACGAGAACCGCACGCAGAAGTACCTGGACATCGAACGCGCACTGGCTGTGGTGCAGGGCCGCCTGGGTTTGATCCCCCAGGAAGCGGCCGACGAGATCGTCAGCCACTGCAGGCTGGACCAGATCGACATGGCCCAGCTGCGCGCGCAGACCGAGCGCATCGGCTACCCGATCCTGGGCGTGGTCTCGCAGCTAAATGCGCTGTGCCGCGACCAACTGGGTGAGTACTGCCACTGGGGCGCGACCACGCAGGACATCACCGACACGGCCACGGTGCTGCAGATCCGCGAAGGCCTGGTGCTGGTGGACGGCGAACTGGCGGCCATCGCCACGGCGCTGGCGAAGCTGGCGCGCGAGCACCGCGACACGCCCATCATCGGCCGCAGCAACCTGCAGCAGGCCATTCCCGTGACCTTCGGCTACAAGATGGCGGGCCTGCTGTCAGCCGTGCTGCGCCACCGCGAACGCATCGCGCAACTGCGTGAACGCGTGCTGGTCGGCGAGTTCGCCGGGGCCGCCGGCACGCTGGCTTCGCTGCACACCGGCGCGATGGATACGCAAGGCGGCCTCTGCGCCGAACTGGGCCTCAAGCAGCCGGTGATCGCCTGGCACACCATCCGCGACAACATCGCCGAGGTGGGTGCCGTGCTGGGCCTGATCGGCGGCACGCTGGGCAAGCTCAGCATGGACGTCAAGCTGATGATGCAGACGGAAGTGGCTGAGGTCTTCGAGCCCTACCACCACGGCCGCGGCAGCAGCAGCACCATGCCGCAAAAGCGCAACCCGATCAGCAGCGCCTACATCCACGGCGCCATCAGCGTGCTGCGCCAGCACGCTGCGGCGCTGATGGACGCGATGGTGGCCGACCATGAACGCAGCACCGGCCCCTGGCAGATTGAGTGGATCGTTCTGCCGGAAGCGTTCTGCCTGCTCGCGGGCGCGCTGAAGCAGAGCCGCGTCATCGTCGAAGGCCTGGAAGTCGACGCGGTGGCCATGCGCCGCAATATCGACATGACCCACGGCCTGGTCATGAGCGAGGCCGTGATGATGGGCCTGGGGCCCTACATCGGGCGCGAGTACGCGCACGACCTGGTCTACGACATCTGCCGCGAGGCGCTGAAGCAGCAGCGGCCGCTGCTGGACCTGCTGTGCGAGAACGCGAAGATCATGAAACACGTCACCCGCGAACAGCTGGCCGCGATGTGCGACCCGGCCAACTACCTGGGGCAGTCGGGCCTGATGGTCGACCGCGTGCTGGCCGCGATGGGCTGAAGCCCGCGCCCTGGGGCGCGGGCCGTCAGGCTCAGGGCTTGGCGGGCGCCGATGCCGCCGTGTCGGCGGATGCAGCCATCGCCGGTGCCGTCACCGCAACGGCCGCAGCCGGCGCCGCCAAGACCGGCGCCTTGGCGCCCATCGGCAGCAGCGGCACGATCAGCAGCGCCACGATGTTGATGATCTTGATCAGCGGGTTGACGGCCGGGCCGGCGGTGTCCTTGTAGGGGTCGCCCACGGTGTCGCCGGTGACGGCGGCCTTGTGCGCTTCGCTGCCCTTGCCACCGAAGTGACCGTCCTCGATGTACTTCTTGGCGTTGTCCCAGGCGCCGCCGCCGGTGCACATCGAGATGGCCACGAACAGGCCGGTGACGATGGTGCCCATCAGCAGGCCGCCGAGCGCCGCAGCGCCCAGTGTCAGACCCACCACGATGGGCACGACCACCGGCAGCAGCGACGGCACGACCATTTCCTTGATGGCCGCCGTGGTCAGCATGTCCACGGCCGCGCTGTAGTCGGGCTTGCGCTGGCCGGCCATGATCAGGCCGTCCTGGAACTGGCGGCGCACTTCCACCACCACCGAGCCGGCCGCGCGGCCCACGGCCTCCATGGCCATCGCGCCGAAGAGGTAGGGGATCAGGCCGCCGATGAACAGGCCGACGATGACTTTCGGGTCGCTCAAGTCGAAGGCGACGCTGATGCCGCGGCCTTCCAGCGAGTGCGTGTAGTCGGCGAAGAGCACCAGCGCGGCGAGGCCGGCGGAGCCGATGGCATAGCCCTTGGTGACGGCCTTGGTGGTGTTGCCCACGGCGTCCAGCGGGTCGGTCACGTCGCGCACCGATTTCGGCAGTTCGCTCATCTCGGCGATGCCACCGGCGTTGTCGGTGATCGGGCCGTAGGCGTCCAGGGCCACCACGATGCCGGCCATGCTGAGCATGGCCGTGGCGGCGATGGCGATGCCGTACAGGCCCGCCAGGGTGTACGCAGCCAGGATGGCCGCGCAGACGAAGAGCACCGGCCAGGCGGTGGAGCGCATCGACACACCCAGACCGGCGATGATGTTGGTGCCGTGGCCGGTGGTGGAGGCTTGCGCGATGTGCTGCACCGGCGGGTACTGCGTGCCGGTGTAGTACTCGGTGACCCAGACCATCGCGGCCGTCAGCACCAGGCCGACGGCGCAGGTGCCGAACAGCGCCATCGCCGACACCGTGCCGCCGGCAGCCAGCGCCAGGGGCTGGGGGAACATCGCCGTGGTGACGAAGTAGAAGGCGATCAGCGACAGCACGCCGGCCACCGCCAGGCCCTTGTACAGCGCCGGCATGACGTTCTTCATGCCCGGCGAGGCCTTGACGAAATAGCAGCCGATGATGGACGCGATGATGGACACGCCGCCCAGCAGCAGCGGGTAGACCACGGCGTTGATGGTGGCCCCGCTGACCATCAGCGCGCCCAGTGCCATGGTGGCGATCAGCGTCACGGCGTAGGTTTCGAACAGGTCGGCGGCCATGCCGGCGCAGTCACCGACGTTGTCGCCCACGTTGTCGGCGATCACCGCCGGGTTGCGCGGGTCGTCTTCCGGGATGCCGGCTTCGACCTTGCCCACCAGGTCGGCGCCGACGTCAGCGCCCTTGGTGAAGATGCCGCCGCCCAGCCGCGCGAAGATGGAGATCAGCGACGAGCCGAAGGCGAAGCCCAACAGCGGCTTGAGCGTTTCCGGCTTCACGTCGGTGCCACCGGTCAGGACCATGAAGAAGATGCCGACGCCCAGCAGGCCCAGGCCGACGACCAGCATGCCGGTGATGGCGCCGCCCTTGAAAGCGACGTCCAGTGCCGGCCCGATGCCTTTGGTGGCAGCTTGTGCGGTGCGCACATTGGCCTTGACCGAGACGTTCATGCCGATGAAACCGCAGGCGCCAGACAGCACGGCGCCCAGCACGAAGCCGCCCGCGCTGAGCTTGTCGAGAAAGACGAAGATGAGCACCGCGAGGATGACGCCCACGATGGCGATGGTGCGGTACTGGCGCGCCAGGTAAGCCGCCGCGCCTTGCTGGATCGCGCTGGCGATTTCCTGCATGCGGGCATTGCCGGCGTCCTGCGACAGGATCCAGCTTCGCTCCACGAAACCGTAGATCACTGCGGCCAGGCCGCAAGCCAGGGCTGCGTACAGCGCCATGGAGGTCGTCATAGAGAGGGCTCCTTCGTCATTCAATCTTTTGAGGGGTGCTCGCAAGCGGAGGGCCAGAGGCCTTGCCCTGCAAGCTGACTACAGCCGAATCATGGTACGTGATGGTTGTGGGGTTGTTGTCTGGGGTTTGCCATCGGTCAAGACGCCGCGTCAGGGCCCGGCAAGATGCCAACCTAGAATGCGGGTTTTGCCTAGATCCACAGCGTAAAGAGACATTCATGAGCCTGCACAACGTGACCCCGGGCGCCAAGGCGCCGGAAGAATTCAACGTGATCATCGAGATCCCGATGAACGCCGACCCGATCAAGTACGAGGTCGACCACGACAGCGGCGCACTTTTCGTCGACCGCTTCATGAGCACCGCCATGCACTACCCGTGCAACTACGGCTACATCCCGAACACCCTGGCCGACGACGGCGACCCGGTGGACGTGCTGGTCATCACGCCGGTGCCGCTGATCCCGGGTGTGGTCGTCACCTGCCGCCCGCTGGGCATGCTGAAGATGGACGACGAAGCCGGCGGTGACAACAAACTGCTGGCTGTGCCCATCGACAAGATCCTGTCGATCTACACCCAGTGGCAGAAGCCGGAAGACCTGAACCCGCTGCGCCTGAAGACCATCCAGCACTTCTTCGAGCACTACAAGGACCTGGAAGAAGGCAAGTGGGTGAAGGTTCTCGGTTGGGAAGGCCGCGACAGCGCCATCGCCGAGATCAACACCGGCATGGCCAACTTCAAGCAGGGCAAAGGCTGAGCTTCAGTGCTCGGCAGTCGGTTCGCCGTCGGCGGGGGCCGGCTGCTTGAAAGGGTTGCGGTCGCGCAGCTCATCCACGTAGCCGGCGATGCCCGCCCCCTCGTTGGCCAGAAAGTCGGCCACGGCCTGCGCGAAGCGCTCGTCGCGCAGCCAGTGCGCCGAGGTGGTGGGCGTGGGCAGCAAGCCTCGGGCCATCTTGTGCTCGCCCTGCGCACCGCCTTCGAAGCGCGTGTAGCCGTTGGCCAGGCACCAGGCCAGCGGCTGGTAGTAGCAGGCCTCGAAGTGCAGGCAGGACACCGTTTCGATGCAGCCCCAGTAGCGGCCCCAGGCCGACCGGCTCGCGGCGTCGATGGCCACCAGCGAAGCCGCGATGGGCAGGCCCTCGCGGTGGGCCACGAACATCAGCCAATGCTGCGGCATCTGCAACGCCATGCGCTCGAAAAAGTCACGCGTGAGGTAAGGCGTGCTGTGGTGCGCCTGGTAGGTCAGGGTGTAGCAGGCGTAGAAGAAGTCCCACAGTTCGGCTGTGATGGCTGCGCCGGCGTGGGTCGTGAACGTCACCCCTTGCTCGCTCACCTTGCGGCGCTCTTGCTGGATCTTCTTGCGCTTGTCGCGCTGCAGGCGCTGCAGCAGTTCGGCGAAGTCGGCCATCGGTTGCTGCGCGTCCTGCACCCAGTGGAATTGCACGCCGTGGCGGATCATCCAGCCGGCGCTTTCGAAGGCAGCGCGGTCCTGCTCGTCCAGGAAGAGCACGTGGGCCGATGACAACTGGCCTTGGCGGGCCAGGGCACCCAGGGCCGCGACGAGAGCCTGCCGCGAGGCGGCATCGCGGGCCAGCAGCCGCGTGCCGGGCACGGGCGTGAACGGCACGGCGCCCAGCAACTTGGGGTAGTAGGCCAGGCCGTGGCGGCGGTAGGCGTCGGCCCACGACCAGTCGAAGACGTATTCGCCGTATGAATGGCTCTTCAGGTACAGCGCGGTGGCGGCCTGCAACTGGCCCTTGCTTTCGATGGTCAGGAACTGCGGTGCCCAGCCGGTTTCGGGTGTGGCGCTGCCCGAATCGTGCAGCGCGGCCAGGTACTCGTGGCGCAGGAAAGGCGTCGGCGCCTGTTGCTCGGCGAGCAGCGCGTTCCAGGCCGCTGCATCCAGCGTCCGCGGCTCGGCATGAACCCGGATGACATAATCTTTTTCGGTCATTTGGATCTGTAAAACACAAGGTCGGCGACGGTGGAAACAGCAAGGTGAAAGCGGCAATTGCACAGATCAATACCAAGGTCGGCGACCTCGCCGGCAATGGCCGGCTGCTGGCTGAGGCGGCCCGGTCTGCCCATGCGCAAGGCGCCACCCTGGTGCTGGCGCCTGAACTGGCGCTGACGGGCTACCCGCCCGAAGACCTGCTCCTGCGACCGGCTTTCATGTCCGCCTGCGCCGAGGCCTTGCAAGCCCTGGCGTCCGAACTGGCCGATTGCGCAGGGCTGCACCTGATCGTCGGCCATCCGCATCAATTTGGCATGCGGGACGATGTTAGGTCGAAGTCGTTGGCCGTGCAGCAACGCTTCAATTCGGCCTCGGTGCTGGCGGGCGGGCAGGTGCTGGGCACCTACTGCAAACGGGAATTGCCGAATTACCAGGTGTTTGACGAGCGCCGCTATTTCGCATCCGGGCGCGACGCAGGCCTGCCACCGCTGGTGGTCGACGTCGGCGGCTTGCGTGTGGGTGTGCTGATCTGCGAAGACGCCTGGTTCGAGGAGCCGGCGCAAGCGGCTTGTGCAGCCGGCGCGCAGTTGCTCTGCGTGCTCAACGCATCGCCCTTTCACCTGGACAAGGCCGGCGAGCGCGAGGCGCGCATGGCCGAGCGCGCGCGGGCTGTCGGCCGGCCCTTGCTGTACGCGCACCTGGTCGGCGGGCAGGACGAAGTGGTGTTCGACGGTGCCTCTTTCGCCCTCGACGCTACGGGCGCCGTGACCGCCCGCGCGCCGGCCTTCGAGTCGTCGCTGCTGATGCTGGACCTGGCCGCCGATGGCAGCGCGCACGGTGCGCTGGCGGAGGTGCCCTGCACCGAATCGCAGGCCTGGTCGGCACTGGTCACGGGCGTGCGCGACTACCTGGGCAAGAACGGTTTTCCGGGCGCGCTGATCGGTCTGTCCGGCGGTATCGATTCGGCCCTGGTGCTGGCCGTGGCGGTCGACGCGCTGGGTGCTGATCGCGTGCGCGCGGTGATGATGCCCTCGCCGTACACGGCCGACATCTCCTGGCTGGATGCGCGCGACATGGCCGCGCGTCTGGGGGTGCGCTACGACGAGATCGCCATCGCCCCGATGTTCGACGCCTTCCGGGCCAGCCTGGCGCCGCATTTCTTGGGCCGCGCCGAGGACACCACCGAAGAGAATCTGCAGGCGCGCATTCGCGGTACGCTGCTGATGGCGATGTCGAACAAGTTCGGTTCCATCGTGCTGACCACCGGCAACAAGAGCGAGATGGCCACCGGTTACTGCACGCTCTACGGCGACATGGCCGGCGGGTTCGCCGTGATCAAGGATGTGGCCAAGACGCTGGTCTACCGACTCGCCGAATGGCGCAACCGACAATCCACGCTGCGCGCCGATGGCAGCGTGGGACCGGTCATCCCGGAACGCATCATCACCCGGCCCCCCTCGGCCGAATTGCTCCCCGACCAGACCGACCAGGACAGCCTGCCACCCTACGAGGTTTTGGATGCCATCCTGGCGCTCTACATGGAAGAAGACCAGGGCATCGAATCGATCGTGGCCGCCGGTTTCGAACGCGCCGATGTCGAACGCGTGACGCGCCTGATCAAGCTCAACGAATACAAGCGCCGCCAGTCGCCGGTGGGCATCCGCATCACCCACCGCGCATTCGGCCGCGATTGGCGCTACCCCATCACGTCGGGGTTCCGTGCTTAAATTGCCTCAAGCCGTCAACGTCACCCGGAGCCCGACATGAAGCAGATCACCGCCATCATCAAACCCTTCAAGCTGGAAGAAGTCCGCGAGGCTCTGGGTGATGTCGGCGTGTCGGGTCTGACCGTCACCGAGGTCAAGGGCTTCGGCCGTCAGAAAGGCCACACCGAACTCTACCGGGGCGCCGAGTACGTGGTCGACTTCCTGCCCAAGGTCAAGGTCGAGGTGGTGATCCGCGACGAAGACGTCGACCGCTGTATCGAGGCCATCGTGAAGGCCGCGAAGACCGGCAAGATCGGCGACGGCAAGATCTTCGTCACCTCGGTCGAGCAGGTGGTGCGCATCCGCACCGGCGAGACCAACGAAGCGGCGGTCTGAGCCGCTGACCGGCAGGAAGCCGGTTCAGATCTGCGACAGACCGTTCGCCGCGCCCGCCGTCTGCGCTGCGCCCCAGTTCATCAGGCTGAGCAGCAGCGCCTGCGGGTCGGTGCCGACCTGAACGGCGGCCTGCTGATCGGCTGACAGAAAGCCCTCGTCCACCGAGTGGCGCATGAAGCGCAGCAAGTCGTCGTAATAGCCCTCGGTGTTCAGCAATCCGATGGGGTTCTGGTGGTAACCCAGTTGCCGCCAGGTCCAGACTTCGTACAGCTCCTCAAGCGTGCCGATACCGCCAGGCAGGGCGATGAAGGCGTCAGCCCGCTCGGCCATCATCTGCTTGCGCAGGTGCATGGTGGGCACGACGTGCAATTCGTCCAGGCCCTGGTGTTCGACTTCGCGCTGCTTCAGCGACTCGGGGATCACGCCGACGACGCGCCCGCCAGCGGCCATCGTGGCGTCGGCCACCTCACCCATCAGGCCGACCTTGCCGCCGCCATAAACCAGTTGCCAGCCGCGCGACCCGATGGCGGTGCCGAGCGCGCGGGCTGCCGCGGTGTAGGCCGGACGGTTGCCATGGCGCGAGCCGCAGTAGACGCAGATGCTGAAGGGCGCGTGACCGGCCATGGTTCAGGTGCGCGCGCGAGGAGGGGCCATGACCAGCCGGGTGTGACAGACGGCATCGTGCCAGTACTGCCGATCGGGGCGCAGTCTCGACAATGCGGCGTAGGCGACAACGCCGGCCGTCAAGGTGAGGAAGACGGGCCCGCTGCCTTTCACGCCGGCCAGGTACAGCCCCAGCAAGGCGGGCAGGAACCACATCCACGACAGCAGGTAACGGGCCACCGCGCGCCGCAGCGTCACGCGCTCACCGTACTCGCTGACCAGGCGGATCTGCCAGGTCTGCATGGCTAGGGTCTGCCCGGTGCGCGACCAGAAGCCGGCAAAGTAGACCCCCAGCACGCCAAAAACCACCAGTTGCAGGCCGGTGACGCCGGTCAGAGCGTGGCGTTGTTGCGTCAGGGTCGAATAGGCAAAGCCTGCAACCATCACCACGCCGAAAAGCAGCACGCCTTCGTAGACGAAGCAAGCGAGTCGGCGCAGCAAGGCCGGGGCGACCAGCGCCTGCGCGGGTTTCACGGTGTGTCGGTGCTGTCCGGGCCACTGGCCGGGCTGGTGGCCCCATGGGCACCCCGCAGCGGCAGCAGCGTGGCGCGGTCGACATAGTCGGATGTCGCGGCGATCTTCGGCGCACCCGGCTGGCGCTGGGCGGGCACGCTGGTGCGGGTGGACATCGTGGTGGTGGTGGCGCCCGGGCGGGCTTGCACCACGATGGGCGCAGTGGCGCGGCCCGGGGCCGAAGCAGCGGGAACGGGCGCAGCGCGCACCGCGGCCACGCTGTCGCGCGGCTTGGGCGCCGCCTGGGCGCTGGAAGACAGCTTGGCGGGAGGCTGGGCGCGTTGCGCCAGCGACTGCCTTTCAGCCTCGGGCAGCGCCTGGTAGGCCTGCCATTTGGCGGTCCGTTCCTCGGCCGGCAGTTGCCGGACTTCCTGGAACTGCAGGCGGGCCTGGGTGCGCTCGGCCGGCGTCAGCCGCGCCCACTCCGCCATGCGGGTCTGTACGCGCGAGCGCTCATCGGCCGGCATGGCCGGGAAGCGGCCGGCCACCTCCAGCCACTTCTGGCGCCGGTTGGCGTCGAGGCTGGACCAGTCGCGCTGCAGCGGTGCCAGGGCTTGTTGTTGCTGAGCCGTCAGCGAGCTCCAGGCCGCGCCCTTGTCAGCGGCCGCCCAGGCCGACGATGCGATGACGCACGCGCCCAGCAAGGCAATGGCCGCTCGAACCATGGGCATGCAGGTCACCGTGGCGGTGTTGAACGGATGAACTCGGCGAAGCCCGGGTCGCTGTAGGCCGCAGGCGGCAGGTCATCGGCCAGCAATTGGGCGTCGAAGTCGGCGGCGGCGACGACCTGTTCGCGGACCGCCCAATGGTCGATCACGAACAGGCCGGCGACCAGCACAAACAGCGGCAGGACCGAAGCGGCCCGTTGCCACCACGGGACGAGACCACCGAGCACGGCGGCGCCGCGCGCCGACACGGCCACCACCGCGACGCCAGCCGGCGCGGCCAGTCGTGCCTGACGCGCCTGCGCCAGGGCCCGCTCACGGGCGAAGCGCAAGCGCTCGGCGACATCGTGCGGCAGCCCGTCGAAAGAGGCACCCAGGCCACCGGCCAGACGGGCGGCCAGTCGCGACTCGATCAACTGATGGTCCCGAAGGTGGTTTTGCGTGTTCATGGCGTGATTCCCCTGGCGCGAAGGGCCGCCGCCAGCGCGTGAACGGCTCTGGAGCAGTGCGTTTTCACGCTGCCCTCGGAGCAACCCATCACCGCTGCCGTTTCGGCCACGTCAAACTCCTCCCAATAACGAAGCAGGAAGGCTTCCCGTTGACGTGCGGGCAGCTCGCCGACCTCAACATCGATGACACGCAGGATCTGGGCCCGAGAAACGGCGTCCAAAGCGCTTTCGGTACCCAGCGTGTCTTCGAGGGCATGCAGCGTTTCCAGCAGATCGAAATCACCCTCGTCGCCGCCGCTGTCGAAATCGGACAGGTTCTGCATCACCGCGCCGCGCACCTTTTCGCGGCGGAACCAGTCCATCGTGGCGTTGGACAGGATGCGCTGAAAGACCAGCGGCAACTCGGCAGCGGGGCGGTCAGCGTACTTTTCAGCCAGGCGGATCATCGCGTCCTGCACGATGTCCAACGCCGCGTCGTCGCCGCGGACCGCATAGACCGTTCGCTTGAAGGCGCGTTTCTCGACGCTCTTGAGAAAGTCGGAGAGTTCTTTGTCTGTGGCCAACGCGTGTCGGAACGGGATACGCCCGGTTCGAGCGCGCTGGATTATGTCATTGCACCTTGGCCGTGCACGGCCAAATGGACGATAGGCATGCCGCCCATGCATAATCATGGGCTTCGCACAACGTTCCCGAGGGCTTTGATGCCCCGCCGGCCGATCTAGCCGGTGCCGTTCAGGTCTCGCAGAGACAAGCGCAGCTACCGAATCCGCCTCACGAGGGCGCGCAAGAGGTGCACCGATGGATTTTCGTTAGAGAAATTCGCAAAGGTTCTTCATGGAAATTTCTGCCGCCGAAGTCAAGCGTGCCGCCCTGGCACAGCCGGCTTCCAACTCCCCCCAGCCCGCATCCCCCGCTACCGACCCCAACGGGTCGGAGATCCTCGTTCGCTGCCTGCAGGCCGAAGGGGTCCAATTCCTCTGGGGCTACCCGGGTGGCGCGGTGCTCTACATCTACGACGCGCTGTACAAGCAGCAGACCATACAGCACGTGCTGGTGCGGCATGAGCAAGCCGCCGTGCACGCTGCCGACGGCTACGCCCGCGCCACGGGCGATGTCGGTGTTGCGCTGGTCACATCCGGCCCGGGCGTGACCAATGCCATCACCGGCATCGCCACGGCCTACATGGATTCGATCCCGATGGTCATCGTCACCGGCCAGGTGCCGACGGCGGCCATCGGCCTGGACGCCTTCCAGGAGTGCGACACCGTGGGCATCACGCGGCCCATCGTCAAGCACAACTTCCTCGTCAAGGACGTGCGCGACCTGGCCCTGACGATGAAGAAGGCCTTCCACATCGCGCGCACCGGCCGACCCGGCCCGGTTGTCGTGGACATCCCGAAAGATGTGTCGCTGAAGACCGCGCCCTTCCACTACCCAGAGACGGTGGAGATGCGGTCCTACAACCCAGTGAAGAAGGGCCACGGCGGGCAGATCCGCAAAGCTGTTCAACTGCTGCTGCAGGCGCGCCGGCCCTACATCTACACCGGCGGCGGCGTGATCCTGGGGCAGGCCTCGCAGGAACTGCGACAGCTGATCGACCTGGTCGGGTTCCCCTGCACCAGCACCTTGATGGGGCTGGGTGCCATCCCTGCCAGCGAGCCCAAGTTCCTGGGCATGCTGGGCATGCACGGCACCTATGAAGCCAACATGACGATGCAGAACTGCGACGTCCTGCTGGCGGTGGGCGCGCGCTTCGACGACCGCGTGATCGGCAACCCCAAGCACTTCGCCTCGGTCGAGCGCAAGATCATCCACGTCGACATCGACCCGTCGTCGATCTCCAAACGCGTCAAGGTCGACATCCCCATCGTCGGCGACGTCAAGGAAGTGCTGATCGAGCTGATCGCGCAGATCCGCGACGCCCAAGCCCGGCCGGATGCGGCGGCCCTGGCGGCCTGGTGGAAGCAGATCGGCGACTGGCGCAAGCGCGACTGCCTGGCCTTCAAGTCCAGCCCCGACGTGATCAAGCCGCAGGCTGTGGTCGAGAAGCTCTGGGAGCTGACCAAGGACAGCGACGCCTACATCACCTCCGACGTCGGCCAGCACCAGATGTGGGCCGCCCAGTACTACCGCTTCGAGCAGCCGCGCCGCTGGATCAACAGCGGCGGCCTGGGCACCATGGGTGTGGGCCTGCCCTACGCGATGGGTATCAAGCTGGCCAAACCCGATGCGGATGTCTTTTGCGTCACGGGCGAAGGCTCGATCCAGATGTGCATCCAGGAGTTGTCCACCTGCCTGCAGTACCGGACGCCGGTCAAGGTCGTGTCACTGAACAACCGCTACCTGGGCATGGTGCGGCAGTGGCAGGAACTGGACTACGAAGGCCGCTACTCGCACAGCTACATGGACGCGCTGCCCAACTTCGTCAAGCTGGCCGAGGCCTATGGCCACGTCGGCATCCTGGTGGAAAAGCCGGGCGACGTGGAAGGTGCTTTGCGCGAAGCCATCCGCCTGAAGGACCGCACCGTCTTTCTCGACATCCGCACCGATCCGACCGAGAACGTCTGGCCCATGGTCAAGGCGGGCAAGGGCATCTCCGAAATGCTGCTGGGCTCCGAGGACCTGTGAGCGTGTGATGCCGAGACGGCTGCCCGCGTTACCGCGCAGGCAGCCGGCCCCGGCAGAGCCCGCCCACAGCCGCGTACGGCCTGTCTCCCTTCTTCAACATCGAACAGCGTGGCCAAGGGCCGTGGGGTTACCGCCCCCGGCCTGAAGAGCGCGCAGGACGAAGCGACATGAAACACATCATTGCCGTGCTGCTCGAAAACGAGCCCGGCGCCCTGGCCCGCGTGGTGGCCTTGTTCGCCGCTCGCGGCTACAACATCGAGAGCCTGACGGTGGCGCCCACCGAAGACGCTTCGCTGTCGCGCATGACCATCGTCACCACCGGCAGCGACGAGGTCATCGAGCAGATCACCAAGCACCTGAACCGCCTGATCGAGGTGGTCAAGGTGGTCGACCTGACCGAGGGCAGCTTCACCGAACGTGAACTGATGCTGATCAAGGTGCGCGCGGTGGGCAAGGAGCGCGACGAGATGAAGCGCATGGCCGACATCTTCCGCGGTCGCATCATCGACGTCACGGAAAAAACCTACACCATCGAGCTGACCGGCGACAGCAGCAAGCTCGACGCTTTCCTGGTCGCCATCGACCGGGCAGCGATCCTGGAAACCGTGCGTACCGGTGCCAGCGGCATCGGGCGCGGCGAGCGCATTCTGCGCGTCTGAACCCCTAATTTTTCACGGAGAGAACCATGAAGGTCTACTACGACAAAGACGCCGACCTGAGCCTCATCAAGGGCAAGAACGTCACCATCATCGGCTACGGCTCGCAGGGCCATGCCCACGCGCAGAACCTGAACGACAGCGGCGTCAAGGTCACCGTCGGCCTGCGCCGCAACGGCGCCAGCTGGAGCAAGGTCGAGAAGGCCGGCTTGAATGTTGCCGAAGTGGCCGAAGCCGTGAAGCAGGCCGACGTGGTCATGATCCTGCTGCCCGACGAGCAGATCGGCGAGGTCTACAAGAACGACGTCGAGCCGCACATCCGCCAGGGCGCTTCGCTGGCCTTCGCGCACGGCTTCAATGTGCACTACGGCCAGGTTGTGCCGCGCGCCGATCTGGACGTCTGGATGGTCGCCCCCAAGGCCCCCGGCCACACCGTGCGCAACACCTACAGCCAGGGTGGCGGCGTGCCCCACCTGATCGCCGTCCATGCCGACAAGAGCGGCAAGGCGCGTGACCTGGCGCTGAGCTACGCCGCAGCCAACGGCGGCGGCAAGGCCGGCATCATCGAGACCAACTTCCGCGAAGAAACCGAGACCGACCTGTTCGGCGAACAAGCGGTGCTGTGCGGTGGCACGGTCGAGCTGATCAAGGCCGGCTACGAGACGCTGGTTGAAGCCGGCTACGCGCCCGAGATGGCCTACTTCGAGTGCCTGCACGAGCTCAAGCTGATCGTCGACCTGATCTACGAAGGCGGCATCGCGAACATGAACTACTCGATCTCGAACAACGCCGAGTATGGCGAGTACGTGTCGGGCCCGCGTGTCGTGACCAGCGAGACCAAGAAGGCCATGAAGCAGATCCTGACCGACATCCAGACCGGCGAATACGCCAAGAGCTTCATCCTGGAAAACAAGGCCGGCGCGCCGACGCTGATGTCGCGCCGCCGCCTGACTTCCGAGCACTCGATCGAAGTGGTGGGCGAAAAGCTGCGCGCGATGATGCCGTGGATCAAGGCCAACAAGCTGGTCGACCGCACGCGCAACTGATGGCGAACTGATGGACAGCGGCCAGCGGCTATCCTCGCGCCCATGAACGACGACCTGAGGCCGAGCGCGGTCGATGAGAACGAGACCGCCGGCATGCCGCGGCCGCGGCGCAAGGGCATTTATGTGCTGCCCAACGCCATCACGCTGGCGGCGCTGTTCTCGGGCTTCTACGCCATCGTGATGGCGATGAACGGCCGCTTCGAAACGGCCGCCATCGGCATCTTCTGCGCTGCCATCCTGGACAGCCTGGACGGCCGCGTGGCGCGCATGACCAATTCGCAAAGCGCATTCGGCGAGCAGATGGACAGCCTGTGCGACATGGTGAATTTCGGCGCCGCGCCGGCCCTCATCGTGCTGGAGTGGGCGCTGAAGGACCTGGGCAAGGTCGGCTGGATCGCGGCCTTCGTCTACATCTCGGCCGCGGCGCTGCGCCTGGCGCGCTTCAACACCAACATCGGGGTGGTGGACAAGCGCTTCTTCCAGGGCCTGCCCAGCCCGGCCGCTGCGGCGCTGGTGATGGGCCTGATCTACGTGATGGACGATGCCGGTTTCCGCGGTGTCTCGAAGATCGGCTGGTTGTCGTGGACGGCCTTCGGCGTGACGCTGTATGCCGGTTTGTCGATGGTCACCAACGCGCCGTTCTACAGTTTCAAGGTCGTGGGCGGCAAACGCACCGTGCCTTTCGTGGTCATCGTGGCCATCGCCCTGGGCATCGCGCTGATCAGCCTGCATCCGCCCATCGCCCTGTTCGCCTTGTTCTGCGCCTATGGCCTGTCGGGCTACGGCGTCTATGCCTGGCGCAAGCTGAAGGGCAAGCCGACCAGCGTGATCGCCATCTCCACCGACGACCCCGACGAGAAGGGGCTGCACCCGTGAGTGGCGCCCCAGGTCGCTGTGCTACATTGGGACGGTGAAGTCGATTTGTCACCTGTTCACGCTAAGCCTGCTAGGAGCACTGCGGGCGCGTTGATCCATTCCTGACTCCACTCGAATTCCCCGATCAACGGCCCGCCAGCGCACAGCAGCGGGCCGTTGGACTTTCAGCGCTGCGTGTGAACCCCTACAACGCAATGAGGCGAACCACCATGACCGACAAGCTCATCATCTTCGACACCACCTTGCGCGACGGCGAACAATCGCCCGGCGCTTCGATGACGCGCGAAGAAAAGCTGCGCATCGCGCGCCAGTTGGAACGCCTGCACGTGGACGTGATCGAAGCCGGTTTCGCGGCGTCCAGCAACGGCGACTTCGAGGCCGTGAAGGCCATCGCCGATGCCATCCGCGAAGTCACCGTGTGCTCGCTGGCCCGCGCCAACGACCGCGACATCGCGCGGGCCGCCGAAGCCCTGAAAGGCGCCGAGCGGGCGCGCATCCACACCTTCATCGCGACCTCGGCGCTGCACATGGAGAAGAAGCTGCGCATGACGCCCGACCAGGTCCTGGAACAGGCCAGGCAGTCGGTGCGCTTCGCGCGCAACTTGTGTGGCGATGTCGAGTTCTCGCCCGAAGACGGCTACCGCTCCGACATGGACTTCCTGTGCCGCGTGCTGGAAACCGTGATCGCCGAGGGCGCGACCACCGTCAACATCCCCGACACCGTGGGCTATGCGGTTCCCGAGCTGTACGGCGCCTTCATCCGCGAACTGCGCGAACGGGTGCCCAACAGCGACAAGGCGGTGTGGAGCGTGCACTGCCACAACGACCTGGGCATGGCGGTGGCCAATTCGCTGGCCGGCGTGATGATCGGCGGGGCGCGGCAGGTGGAATGCACCATCAACGGCCTGGGCGAACGCGCCGGCAACTGCTCGCTCGAGGAAGTCGTGATGGCGGTGCGCACGCGGCGCGACTACTTCAAGCTCGATCTGGGCATCGACACCACGCAGATCGTGCCGGCCTCGCGCATGGTCAGCCAGACCACCGGTTTCGTCGTGCAGCCGAACAAGGCCGTGGTCGGCGCGAATGCCTTCGCGCATGCCAGCGGCATCCACCAGGACGGCGTGCTGAAAGCGCGTGACACCTACGAGATCATGCGGGCCGAAGACGTGGGTTGGGCCGCCAACAAGATCGTGCTGGGCAAGTTGTCGGGGCGCAACGCCTTCAAGCAACGCCTGCAGGAACTGGGCATCCAGATGGCCAGCGAAGGCGAGATCAACGCGGCCTTCGCGCGCTTCAAGGACCTGGCCGACCGCAAGAGCGAGATCTTCGACGAGGACATCATCGCGCTGGTCAGCGACGAGAGCGTCACGCCGGCCGCCGAGCACTACCGCCTGCTGTCGCTGGCTCAGCACTCCGAGATGGGCGAGCGGCCCCACGCGACGGTCACGTTCTCGGCCGGGGCGGTCGAGCACCACGCTGACAGCGACGGCAACGGCCCGGTCGACGCCAGCCTGAAGGCCATCGAGTCCAAAGTGAAAAGTGGCGCGGAAATGATGCTCTATTCGGTGAATGCCATCACCTCGGGCAGTACAGAATCGCAAGGCGAAGTCACCGTTCGTTTGCAGCACGGTGGCCGGGTGGTCAATGGCGTGGGGGCCGACCCGGACATCGTCGTGGCATCGGCCAAGGCCTATCTGTCGGCCCTCAACAAGCTGCACAGCAACGCCGATCGGGTGGCTGCGCAGGGCTAGACGGCGGGTGCCGACACGCGGTGTGCGCTGGCGCACACCGCCACTTTAGAAAAAACACGCAAGCGCTTGATCTTGTGTGCTTTTTTGGCTTCGCCTACACTCCGCCACGGGGTTGCGCTGGGAACCTGATGCTGAAGATGAATCTGAACGGAACGAAGCGGTTGCTGGCCTTGGCCATCGCCCTGTCGATCACGTTCCTGCCTGTCGCGGCCAGCCATGCGGCCGCAGACCCCCAGAAGGCGCAGCCCAAGTCCGTCAAGACCGCCAACGGCGTCAAGGCCGCCCGCGCCAAGCCGCTGCGCCCGCCGCGTGCGGCGCTCCGCGCGACCAAGCGTTCAGCTGGGCGCGCCGAGCCCTACAGCAATTCCTTCGGTCATGCCTCCGGTCTGCAGAAGACTTCAGCAGCGCTCGATCTCAAGTCCAGCGTGGCCTTTGTCATCGACCAGGACACGAACGAGATCCTGCTTAACAAGAATTCCCAGGTCGTGCTGCCCATCGCCTCGATCACCAAGCTGATGACGGCCTTGGTGGTCACCGAGACGGGTCTGTCCCTGGATGAGCCGCTGTCGGTTTCGCAAGAAGACGTCGCGGCCACGGCCGGCAGCAGTTCGCGCCTGGCTCTGGGCACCCAGCTGACGCGCGGCGAAATGCTGCACCTGGCCCTGATGGCCTCCGAAAACCGGGCTGCGCACGTGCTCGGCCGCAACTACCCTGGCGGCGTCGAGCCCTTCGTGGCTGCCATGAATGCCAAGGCCCATGAACTGGGCATGCTGAGCACCCGCTACGTCGAGCCGACGGGCCTGTCCAGCAACAACCAGTCCAGCGCGGAGGACCTCAGCCGCTTGGTCCGCGCTGCCTTTGTCCATCCCATCATCCGCAGCCTGTCCACCTCCATCGAGGCCGTGGTACCTGTCGGGCGCCGCCAGGTGCAGTTCCACACCACGAATGGCCTGGTGCGCAACCCGGAATGGGAAATCGGTCTGCAGAAGACCGGCTACATCTCTGCAGCCGGTCGCTGCCTGGTCATGCAGGCACAACTGGCTGGCCGCAGCCTGATCATGGTCTTGCTGGACTCGGCCGGCAAATACTCGCGCGTCGGTGATGCCGAGCGCATCCGCAAGTGGCTGGCGCTGCAACCCAGCGCCGCCCTGACCCCGATTCAGGCGCGATAGCCCAAGGCCGCCGAGATCTGCGCGGCCGTGCCCTTCACGCGCTCCAGCCACGACTCTTCCAGCCGGTCGGCCGGTGCCGAAACCGACAGGCCGGCCAGCAGCTTGCCCTGGTCGTCGTAGATGCCGCAGGCCATGCAGCGCACGCCGAGTTCCAGCTCTTCGTCGTCACGGGCACTGCCCATGGCCCGAACCGTGGCGAGTTCGCGTTCCAGCCGTGCCACGTCGGTGATGCTGTTGCGCGTGTGGCCGGTCAAGCCCGTTCGGGTGGCGTAGGCCCGAACCCGCGCCGGATCGTCGTGAGCCAGGAACAGCTTGCCCACCGATGTCAGGTGCAAGGGCGCCCGGCCGCCGATGGCACGCACCACCTGCATGCCCGAGCGTTCGCTGTAGCTGCGCTCGATGTAGACGATTTCGTCGCCCTGGCGCATCGACAAGTTGACCGGCTGGTGCGTCACCTTGTGCAGTTCGCGCATCGGCCCCAGCGCGGCGTCGCGCACGTCGAGCCGGGCCTTGACCAGGTTGCCCAGTTCGAGCAGCCGCATGCCCAGTCGGTAACTGCCGGCCTGCGGGCGGTCGACGAAGCGCCCGATGGCCAGATCGTTGAGGATGCGGTGGGCGGTGGACGGGTGCAGGCCGGTTCGTTCGCTGATGTCCTTCAGCGAAACCGATTCGGGCTGCGCGGCCAGTACCTCGAGCAGCGAGAAGGTGCGCTCCAGCACCTGGATGGTGGGTGTTTGCTGAGCCTTGCTGGACATGACGGCGGCGGATCCTTCGGTAGGCTTCGATTTTGCATCGCGCAATGGCTGGCTGCCTACCGCAACTTGCTGCGCGCGTGCAGCGTGGCGCTGCCCGTCGTCGCAGGCCTTGCGCTGCCGGGCCTGGCGGCGGCCCAGGTCGCGACCGATGCCTCCGCGCCGGCGGCGTCGGCTGCGCTGCCGCTTCGT
This sequence comes from Rubrivivax sp., assembly GCA_040400915.1. Classification (GTDB taxonomy): domain Bacteria; phylum Pseudomonadota; class Gammaproteobacteria; order Burkholderiales; family Burkholderiaceae_C; genus Rubrivivax. The sequence continues at coordinate 242,080 of JBBAPI010000001.1, read as the reverse complement.
GCGCAGGCCCCGCCTGCGGTTGTGGTGCCGCGCCTGACCGGGCGCCTGCATGCGGCCGACATCGGCCTCGTCATCAACCTGGCTGACCCCGATTCGGTGCGCATCGGCGATCACCACATCGCGGCGCGTGGCCTGTCGCCCGATCAGGTCTTGCGTCTGGATGTGCCGGTGCGCGCGGCCCTGACGCGCGGCGAATTCGACGGCTTGCGCGACCGCATCGACCGGCATTTCGGACGCGGCATCCAGGCCTTGGCCCTGGCCTGGGCCCAACCCTATGCGGTGGAATGCAATTCGATCACCGGCGCGCTGGCGCTGGGCTTGGACAGCGAGTTGTGCCAACGCAGCTGTGGCGCTTCGCGCGCCTCACCCTATTTCAACTCGGCTTCGTTCAAGCCCCTCACCGACCTGGGCTGGCGGCCGTCGATGCTGCTGGCGGCGCGCAACGTCGAGCAGGGCCGCGCCTTGATCGACCGCGGTGTGGCGGCCGACGGCGCCCTGCTGCTGCGCGGCCGGCCACCGGCCACGGCGATGTTCCTGACGACCGACGACGTGGCGCGGCGCGTGCGGACCCGGCTGTACCCGGCGCCCGGCTACCTGGCGGGGCCGCGGGTCGACATCCGCATCGCGCCGGCCGCCGAACTGGCTGCGGCGCGCCAGGTGCTGATGGCCATCACCGGCAGTGCACGCGTGCAGCTCGACCCGGCGCCGGACTGGGCGCCGGGGGGCTTGGGCGATCACCTGACTTCCGTGGGCGGTGACCTGTTCGGCAACCACGGCCAGAGCACCGTGCTGGCCTGGCTGGATGCCGGCGCTACGGCCAGCCACGGCACGGTCAGCGAGCCCTGCAACCACCTGCAGAAGTTCCCCCATCCGCAGGTGCTGCTGGGCCATTACCTGCAAGGCGCGACCGCCATCGAGGCCTACTGGAAAAGCGTGGCCTGGCCTCAGCAGAGTCTCTTCGTCGGCGAGCCGCTGGCGGCGCCCTTTGCCCGCCGCTGAGGGCGCTCAGGCCAGCCGCCGCAGCGCGTGCTCGCCGGACTGCACCGCGCCTTCCAGCGTGGCCGGGTAGGGCCCTTTGACGTAGTCGCCAGCAGCCACCAGCCCGCGGGCGATGTCGGCCGGCGGTCGCGCCAGCCCGGGCGTGCAGCGGAAGGTGGCGCGCTTCTCGGCCAGCACCTTCAGCAGCGTGGGTGCTGCCGGCCAGGTGCCCGGTGCGAAGTCCTGCTGGGCCTGCTGCAGCACGGCCTGGCCAGTGGCGGCCAGCCCGGCATCGACCCAGCGCCTCGCGCCGCTGATGACGAAGGCGAACAGGCCGGGCGTCGCGCCGAGCGCGCCGTGGTCGAAGGCGAACTGGGCCGGCGCCTGCGGGCCTTCGATCAGGGCCGTCATCGGTGCTGGCAGGCGCGCGCCAGGGGCCTGCAGGTAGACGGTCACGATCGGTTCGTAGCGCAGGGCGGCGGCCTGTTCCGACCAGTCGGGGGCGGCGTCGCGCGTCAGCCGGCCTGCCTCTTGGGCCGTGCAGGCCAGGATGACACCGTCGAAGGGCTCACCGTCCACCTGCCAGCCTGCGCCGACGGGCGCGAGCTGCTCGACGCGCCGGCCGCATTCGACGCGCGCACCGGCCGCCTGCAGCCAGGCCGCTGCCGGCTCGGGCAGCAGGGCGCGCAGCGAGCGGCGCGGCAGCAGCAGGTCGGCCGACCCCGCGCCGCCGAACAGGGCGTCGCGCAAGACGCGCAGCAGCACGGCGGCGCTGGCGTCCGCTGCCGGCGTGTTCAGCGCGGCCACGCAAAGCGGGTCGATCAGCAGTTCCCGCACCGCCGGTGGCAGGCTGCGGCAGAGTTCGGCCACGCTGAGCGCGGGCGCGCAACGAAAACCGGCCAGCGCCCACCAGGCAGCAGCCCCGACCAGCGCCGTGCGGTCGCGCCAGGTCCAGCCCCGGCAGCCGGCCACGGCGCGTCCGAAACCCAGCCAGGCCGGCCCGGGCGGCATGCGCAGGCCGCGGCCATCGGGGTAGCGCAGTTCCAGCGGTCGGCGGTCGAACACGGCCTGCTCGTCGACCCCCACGGTGCGCAGCAAGTCCAGCGTCCGGCGGTAGGCGCCGATCAGGATGTGCTGGCCGTTGTCGAGGGCCAGGCCCGCCACGTCGACACCCCGCGCGCGACCGCCCAGCTGAGCGGCCATCTCGAACAGCGCCACCTCGTGCCCGGCCTGCACGGCCCGCACCGCTGCCGCCAGCCCGGCCCAGCCGCCGCCGATGATGGCCAGCTTCATGGCGCGGCCTGCACGGGCCCGCAATCAGCGGCCACGCAGGTGCGTGAGGGTGGCGATCCACAGCTTGCGCAGCGGAGTCAGCGAGGTCCGTTGATGCAGCACCTGGAAGCCCTGCGCCTCGATCTCGCGCAGCAGCGTGCGGTAGATGTTGGCCATCATCAGACCGGGTTTCTGCGCGTGGCGGTCGGCTGGCGGCAACAGCGCCAGCGCGCTGTCGTAGGCGGCGTGGGCCCGTTTGGCCTGGAAACGCATCAGGGCCGTGAAGCGCTCGCTGTAGCCCCAGGGTGCATCGCGCTTGAGCAGTTCGTGGGCCTTGACATCGAAGCGCTGCAGTTCCGACACCGGCAGGTAGATGCGGCCGCGGCGGGCGTCGTCGCCGACGTCGCGGATGATGTTGGTCAACTGCATGGCCAGGCCGAGCTGGTGGGCATAGGCCACCGTGGCGGCCTCGCTGCAGCCGAAGATGTTGGCGGCGACTTCGCCCACCACGCCGGCCACCAGATGGCAATAGCGCTGCAGCGCCGGGTAGTCCAGAAAGCGGGTCTGATCGAGGTCGGTCTGGCAGCCGTCGATGACGGCCTGCAGGTGTTCGGCGCTGATGCCGTAGTCCGCCGCCAGCGGCATCAGCGCCTGCATCACCGGGTGGCTGGGCTGGCCGGCGTAGGCCCGCGCCACTTCCTGGCGCCACCAGTGCAACTTGGTCGCCGCCAGGGTCGGGTCGCTGACCTCGTCGACCACGTCGTCGACCTCGCGGCAGTAGGCGTAGAAAGCGGTGATCGCGGCCCGCCGCGGCGGCGGCAGGAACAGGAAGGCGTAGTAGAACGAAGAGCCGCTGCTGGCGGCCTTGTCCTGCACGTATTGCTGCGGCGTCATGCGGCGACCGCCCGCATGCGCAAGGCGCGCCACAGCAGCAGCGGGGCGTCGCGGCGGCTCAAGCTGGGGCGAGAGGTGAGGGCGGCATGGTCCATGTGCCTGATTTTCTCCAGAATGCGCAGGCCGCCCTGCACCACCAGGCGAAGTTCCCACCCGGCGCGTCCCGGCACCGCCAGCGCCAGCGGTGCACCACTGCGCATCAAGGCCTCGGCCCAGTCGCACAAATCGCGCACCAGGCGACGCGCTGCGGGGCCGTCCTGGCACGACACCAGGGCTTGCAGGGCCAGGCCCTGGCGCAGCCGGTCCGCTTCAGGGACGTAGTGGCGGTGGCGTGGGCTGTCGACGCTCAGGTCCTGCCAGAAGTTGATCAGTTGCAGGGCGCTGCAGATGGCGTCCGATTGCTGCAGCAAGCTCGGGTCGGTGATGCCGTACAGGTGCAGCAACAGCCGCCCGACCGGGTCGGCCGAACGGCTGCAGTAAGCCAGCAACGCCGCCCTGTCGGGGTAGGTCGGGTTGCGGACATCCTGCTCGAAGGCGTCCAGCAACTGGTGCAGCAAGGCGGGGGGCAGGCGATGCCGCACCACGGCCTCGCGCAGTGGCGCGAACACGCGGGCCCAGCGCGCCGTCGGCGGCTGGCCGGCCAGCGTCGCCTGCAGGTCCTGGCGGTAGGCCATGAGGTCAGCCAGCCTGTCGGCGGCCGATGCATCGCCTTCGTCGGCGATGTCGTCGGCCGTGCGGGCGTAGTGGTAGATCGCAGTGATGGCCGGCCGCAGACGCGGTGGGCACAACAGGGATGCGACGGGGAAGTTTTCGTAGTGTTCGATGCTCACGGGTGCCGATTCTCGCCAGTCTGCGCGGGGGTCTTTGCGCCGGCCGCGTTTGACAGGTCCGGAGCCGCCTTTTATATTACTGACCAGTCAGTCATTAACTTGCCAGCGCCTTGCGCTGCGCGCTTTGCCAGGGTCCGCCGATGAATGCCACGCCAGTCCGCTTCTTCCTTGCCGCCGCCGTGGCGGGCCTGATCCAGCTCGCGGGCTGCGGGCGCAGCGAGGTGGCGCCCGAACCGGTGCGGGCTGTCCGCACGCTGACCCTGGGTGTCGACAGCGCCGGCGGCGCCCACGAATATGCCGCCGAGGTGCGCGCCCGCGTCGAGTCGCGTCTGGGCCTGCGCGTGCCGGGCAAGCTGGTCAGCCGCGCCGCCGAGGTCGGCCAGGCCGTGAAGGCGGGCCAGCTGCTGGCGCAGATCGACACGGCCGACCTCGTGTTGGCGCAGGACGTTGCCGCAGCCGGTGCGCGCGCTGCGCAGACCCAGTACGAACTGGCCGACGCCGAGTTCAAGCGCTACAAGGCCTTGCGCGACCAGGGCTTCATCGGCGCGCTCGAGCTCGATCGTCGCGAAGCCGCGCTGAAGGCCCAGAAGGCCGCGCTGGACCAGGCGCAGGCCCAGCTGCAGGTGCAGAACAACCAGGCCGGCTATGGCGCCTTGCGGGCCCCCGTGGCGGGTGTCGTGGTGGCGGTGGAAGCCGAGGTCGGTGCGGTCCTGGCAGCCGGTACACCGGTGGTGCGCGTGGCCCACGATGGCCCGCGCGACGCGGTGTTTGCCGTGCCCGAAGACCAGCTGCCGGCGATCCGGGCGCTGCTGGGCCAGGCCGGCGTGCTGATGGTCCGGCCGTGGGGCGCGACGGCCAGCCTGCCGGCCACCGTGCGCGAGATCGCCGCAGCGGCCGACCCGGCCACCCGCACCTTCCAGGTCAAGGCCGACCTGGGTGGCGCGACGCTGCTGCTGGGGCAGACCGTCAGCGTCGTCATGGCCCTGCCGCGCCTGCAGGGCGTCACCCGGCTGCCCTTGAGCGCCGTGACCCAGCAGCAGGGCCAGACGGCGGTCTGGCTGGTCGATCGCGCGAGCATGACGGTCAGGGCACAGCCCATCCAGGTGGCCGGCGCCGACGGCAACAGCGTGGTGGTCTCGGGCGGCCTGAGCCCTGGGCAGATCGTCGTGACGGCGGGCGTGCATGCCCTGACACCGGGGCAGAAGGTGGCTTACTACCAGCCCCCCACGACCCCGGCGCTGGCGGCTGCTGGCTCGGCGCCGGCCGCCGGCCGCTGATCGGGAACGGCCATGCACGCAGCAGACCCCCAGGCCCCCGCCCGCTTCAACATCTCGCGCTGGGCGCTCGAACACCCGGCACTGACGCGCTACCTGATGGTGGTGCTGATGCTGCTGGGCATTGCAGCCTATTTCCAGCTGGGCCAGGACGAGGACCCGCCTTTCACCTTCCGGGCGATGGTGGTCCAGGCCTACTGGCCCGGCGCCAGCGCCCTGCAGATGGCCGAGCAGGTCACCGACAAGGTCGAGAAGGCGCTGCAGGAAGTGCCCTACGCCGACAAGATCCGCAGTTACACCAAGCCCGGTGAATCACTGACCCTGTTCCAGCTGAAGGACAGCTCGCCGCCCAAGGAAGTCGCCAACAGCTGGTACCAGGCGCGCAAGCGCATCGGCGACATGCGGCAGACCCTGCCGGCCGGCGTCATCGGCCCGGTCTTCAACGATGACTTCGGCGATGTCTACGGGTCCATCTTCGCGCTGTCGGCCGACGGCTTCAGCCGCGAGGAATTGCGGGTGCAGGCTGAGCGGGTACGCCAGCAACTACTCAAGGTGGACGACGTCGCCAAGGTCGAAGTCTTCGGCGCGCAAGCCGAGAAGGTCTTCGTCGAGATCTCGCAGCGGCGGCTGGCCCAGCTGGGCCTGGATTTCAACCAGGTCATCGCGCAGATCGGTGCGCAGAACGCGGTCGAAGGCGCCGGCGTGCTGAATGCCGGCCTGGAAAATCTGCAGGTGCGGGTCGGCGGCCAGTTCAATTCGGTGGAAGAGCTCCAGCGTTTCCCGATACGCGCCACCAATGGCGCCACCGGCGTGGCCACCACGCTGCGCCTGGGCGACCTGGCCGAAGTGCGGCGCGATTACGCCGACCCGCCCACCACCCAGGTGCGTTACCAGGGGCAGCAGGTCATCGCGCTGGGCGTTTCCATGGCCAAGGGCGGCGACATCATCGCGCTGGGCAAGGCCCTGCAGCGGGCCGTGGCCCAGGCGCAGAAGGACCTGCCGCTGGGCATCACCATCCAGCAGGTGCAGGATCAGCCGCAGGCCGTGACGCGCTCGGTGGGCGAGTTCGTCGGCGTGCTGATCGAAGCCGTGGTCATCGTGCTGCTGGTCAGCTTCATCAGCCTGGGCCTGCATTTCAAACCCGGCAGCTGGCGGCCGACGCTGGACATCTGGCCTGGCCTGGTAGTGGGCATCACGATCCCGCTGGTGATGGCAATCACCTTCGTGGTCATGCACTACTGGGGCGTGGGCCTGCACAAGATTTCGCTGGGCAGCCTGATCATCGCGCTGGGCCTGCTGGTGGACGATGCCATCATTGCCGTCGAGATGATGGTGCGCAAGCTGGAAGAGGGCTACGACAAGATGCGCGCCGCCACCTTCGCCTATGACGTGACGGCCATGCCGATGTTGACGGGCACCTTGATCACCGCCGCAGGCTTTCTGCCCATCGGCCTGGCCAAGTCGGTGACCGGCGAATACACCTTCGCGATCTTCGCCGTCACGGCCGCTGCGCTGGTCATCTCCTGGCTGGTCTCGGTCTACTTCGTGCCTTACCTGGGCGCGGCGCTGTTGCACACCCATGCCAGGGCGGGCGGGCATGCGTCGGGCGGCGGCGAGGGCCCGCACGAACTGTTCGACACGCCTTTCTACAACGGTTTCCGGCGCGCCGTGAACTGGTGCGTGCAGCACCGCTGGATCACCATCGCCCTGACCGTGCTGAGCTTCGCCCTGGGCATCGCCGGCATGGGCCGGGTGCAGCAGCAGTTCTTCCCCGATTCCAGCCGGCCCGAGATCCTGGTCGACCTGTGGCTGCCCGAGGGCTCGACCATCCAGCAGAGCGAGGAGATCGCCAAACGCTTTGAGGCGCGGATGATGCAGGAGGCCGGCGTGTCCAGCGTCACCACCTGGATCGGCAGCGGCGTGCCGCGCTTTTACCTGCCGCTGGACCAGGTCTTCCCGCAGAGCAATGTCAGCCAGGTCATCGTGCTGCCGAAAGACCTCCAGCAGCGCGAGGCCCTGCGCCTGCGCCTGCCGCAGTTGCTGGCCAGCGAATTCCCCGAAATCCGCGGCCGCGTGAAGCTGCTGCCCAACGGCCCGCCGGTGCCCTACCCGGTGCAGTTCCGCGTGGTCGGCATCGACGCTGCGCAGGTCCGGGCCTGGGCCGACCAGGCCAAGGACCTGTTGCGCGCCAACGCCAGCATGCGGGGCGTCAATGACAACTGGAACGAATCGGTCAAGGTGCTGAGCCTGAATATCGACCAGGACAAGGCCCGCGCCCTGGGCATCACCAGCCAGGCCATCGCCCAGGCCTCGCGGACCATCCTGTCGGGCAGCACCATCGGCCAGTACCGCGAAGGCGACAAGCTGGTCGACATCGTGCTGCGCCAGCCCCTGGAAGAGCGCCAGGCCATCACCGACATCGGCAAGGCCTACCTGCCGACGGCCAGCGGCCGCGCGGTGCCGCTGACGCAGATCGCCCAGGTCGGTTTCACCTGGGAACCGGGCGTGCTGTGGCGCGACGGGCGCAACTTCGCCGTGACCATCCAGGGCGACGTGGTCGAGGGCGTGCAGGGCCCGACCGTCACGGCGCAGGTCTGGCCGCAGCTGCAGGCGCTGGCGGCGAAGATGCCGCCGGGCTACCGCATCGAGATCGCTGGCGCGGTCGAGGAGAGCAGCAAGGGACAGGGCTCCATCGCCGCGGGCGCGCCGGTGATGCTGTTTCTGATCTTCACCCTGCTGATGCTGCAGTTGCAGAGCTTCAGCCGCGCCGTGCTGGTCTTCCTGACCGGGCCGCTGGGCATCCCCGGCGTGGCGGCGGCCCTGCTGCTGCTGAACCGGCCTTTCGGCTTCGTGGCGCTGCTGGGCGTGATCGCGCTGATGGGCATGATCATGCGCAACTCGGTGATCCTGATCGACCAGATCGAGCAGGACCGCCGCCACGGCGTGCCGGCCTGGGAGGCCATCGTCGAATCGGCGGTGCGGCGTTTCCGGCCCATCGTGCTGACGGCGGCGGCGGCCGTGCTGGCCATGATTCCGCTGTCGCGCAGCGTGTTCTGGGGGCCGATGGCGGTGGCCATCATGGGCGGCCTGATCGTGGCCACGGCCTTGACGCTGCTGGCGCTGCCGGCGATGTACGCGGCCTGGTTCCGCGTGCAGCGTGTGCTGCCGGCGGGCTGACGCTAAAATATGCGGTTTGCCGACTTCGGCGAACCCCCTGCGCGGGTGGCGAAATTGGTAGACGCACCAGGTTTAGGTCCTGACGCCTTCACGGGTGTGCGGGTTCGAGTCCCGCCCCGCGCACCAGAACATCTGCATCTTCAGCCCCAAACTTAAGCTTGAACGAGACACCATGGCCTTCACCGTTGAAACCCTAGAGAAGCTCGAGCGTCGCATCACCCTGACGCTGCCGGCCGCCACCATCCATGGCGACGTCGAGGCCCGGCTGAAAAAGCTGTCGCGCACCGTCAAGGCCGACGGCTTCCGCACCGGCAAGGTGCCGATGTCGGTGGTGGCCCAGCGCTACGGTTACCAGGTCCAGTACGAGGTCGTCAACGACCGCGTCGGCCAGGCCTTCAACGACGCCACCAACGAAGCCAAGCTGCGGGTGGCCGGTGCCCCGCGCATTGCGCAGAAGGACGAATCGCCGGCCGACATGCTGTCTTTCGACGCCACCTTCGAGGTTTACCCCGAAGTGATCATCGGCGACCTGTCTGCTGCCGAAATCGAACGCGTGTCCACCGAAGTGACCGAGGCCGCCATCGACCGCACGGTCGAGATCCTGCGCAAGCAGCGCCGCACCTTCGGCCTGCGTGCCAAGGATGAGGGCGCCATCGAGACCGACCGCGTCACCATCGACTTCGAAGGCAAGATCGACGGCGAGCCGTTTGCCGGCGGCAAGGCCGAGGCCTTCCAGTTCATCATCGGCGAAGGCCAGATGCTGGCCCAGTTCGACCAGGCCGTGCGCGGCATGAAAGTCGGCGAAAGCAAGACCTTCCCGCTGAGCTTTCCGGCCGACTACCACGGCCAGGACGTGGCCGGCAAGGAAGCCGACTTCCTGGTCACGGTCAGCAAGATCGAAGCGCAGAACCTGCCCGCCATCGACGAGGCCCTGGCCAAGTCGCTGGGCATCCAGGAAGGCACCGTCGAAGGCCTGCGCGCCGACGTGAAGAAGAACCTCGAGCGCGAGGTGAAGTTCCGCGTGCTGGCCCGCAACAAGGCGGCCGTGATGGACGCCCTGTCCAACGCCGCCACGCTGGACCTGCCCAAGGCACTGGTCGCGGGCGAGACCGACCGCCTGATCGAGAACGCCCGCGCCGACCTGAAGCAGCGCGGCGTGAAAGACGCCGCCACGGCGCCGATTCCGGCCGAGATCTTCAAGCCTCAGGCCGAGCGCCGCGTGCGCCTGGGCCTGGTGGTGGCCGAACTGGTGCGCGCCAACAATCTGCGCGCCCAGCCCGAGCAGCTGCAGGCCCACATCGAAGAACTCAGCCAGAGTTACGAGAAGCCCAGCGAAGTCATGCGCTGGTACCTGGGCGACCGCCAGCGCATGGCCGAAGTCGAGGCGGTGGTCATCGAGAACAACGTGACCGAGTTCGTGCTCAAGAGCGCGAAGGTCATCGACAAGGTGCTACCGTTCGACGAACTGATGACCGCTGCTTGATCCCAGCAAAAGGAAATTCGATGAGCGTTCAAGACACCGTAGGACTGGGCATGGTGCCCATCGTGATCGAACAGTCGGGTCGTGGCGAACGCGCCTACGACATCTACAGCCGGCTGCTGCGCGAGCGCATCATCTTCCTGGTCGGCCCGGTCAACGACGGCACGGCCAACCTGGTCGTCGCCCAGATGCTGTTCCTGGAGAGCGAGAACCCCGACAAGGACATCTTCCTGTACATCAACTCGCCGGGTGGCAGCGTGAGCGCGGGGCTGTCGATCTACGACACCATGCAGTTCATCAAGCCCGACGTGTCGACCTTGTGCATGGGCATGGCTGCCAGCATGGGTTCTTTCTTGCTGATGGCCGGCGCCAAGGGCAAGCGGTCGGCGCTGCCGAATTCGCGCGTCATGATCCACCAGCCCTCGGGTGGCGCCCAGGGGCAGGCCTCGGACATCGAGATCCAGGCGCGCGAGATCATCAAGACCCGCGAGCAGCTCAACCGCATCTATGCCGACCGCACGGGGCAGCCGCTGGAGCGCATCGCGGCCGACATGGAGCGCGACAAGTGGCTGTCGCCCGATGAGGCCAAGGAGTACGGTCTCATCGATCAGGTCCTCGACAAGCGGGCCTGACCGGGCTGTTTTCCGGCGGCGCCCAGCGCGCCCGACCGGTACCGCACAAGGCCCGATTTCGGGCCTTTTTCTCGCGCAGTACGGTCGTTTCAGTTGATCTATGATGCGACGGCACCCCCGCGCATCATTCCCCAAAGCACACACATGGCAGACAAAAAGGGCGCCTCAGGCGAGAAGGTTCTTTACTGTTCGTTCTGCGGCAAGAGCCAGCACGAAGTGAAGAAGCTCATCGCTGGGCCGTCGGTGTTCATCTGCGACGAATGCATCGAGCTGTGCAACGACATTATCCGCGATGAAGTCCCCGCTGATGTCGGCACCGCCAAGGCCAGCAAGTCCGACCTGCCGGTGCCCGGCGAGATCAAGTCCAGCCTCGATCAGTACGTGATCGGGCAGGACGTCGCCAAGCGGACCCTCTCGGTGGCGGTCTACAACCACTACAAGCGCTTGAAGCACATGGGCGCGAATGCGTCCAAGGACGAGGTCGAGCTGACCAAGAGCAACATCCTGCTGATCGGGCCCACGGGTTCGGGCAAGACGCTGCTGGCGCAGACCCTGGCGCGCCTGCTCAACGTGCCTTTCGTGATTGCCGACGCCACCACGCTGACCGAAGCCGGCTATGTGGGCGAGGACGTCGAGAACATCATCCAGAAGCTGCTGCAGAACTGCAATTACGACGTCGAGCGCGCGCAGCGCGGCATCGTCTACATCGACGAGATCGACAAGATCAGCCGTAAGGCCGACAACCCCAGCATCACGCGTGACGTCTCGGGCGAAGGCGTGCAGCAGGCGCTGCTCAAGCTGGTCGAAGGCACCATGGCCAGCGTGCCGCCGCAGGGCGGGCGCAAGCACCCGAACCAGGACTTCCTGCAGATCGACACGACCAACATCCTGTTCATCTGCGGCGGCGCTTTCGACGGCCTGGAAAAGGTCATCCAGAGCCGCACCGAGAAGTCGGGCATCGGCTTTTCGGCCAGCGTGCACAGCAAGAACGAGAAGCGCGCGGCCGACCTCTTCCGCGAGGCCGAGCCGCAGGACCTGATCAAGTTCGGGCTCATCCCCGAACTGGTCGGCCGCCTGCCGGTCATCGCCACGCTGGGCGAACTGACCGAAGAGGCCATGATCCAGATCCTGACCGAGCCGAAGAATGCCTTGGTCAAGCAGTACCAGAAGCTGTTTGCGATGGACGGCGTGGAGCTTGAAATTCGCCCGTCGGCCTTGCTGGCCATTGCCCGCAAGGCGCTGTTGCGCAAGACCGGCGCCCGCGGTTTGCGGTCCATCATGGAGCATTCGCTGATCGACACCATGTTCGACCTGCCCACGCTCGATGGCGTGGCCAAGGTGGTGATCGACGACCACATCATCGAAGACGGCACCAAGCCGCTGCTCGTCTACAGAGAAAAGAAAGCCTCCGCCTAAACGACGCGAACCCGAACGCGACCCAGCAACCCGCCCCGGAACCGGCTCTGCCGGGCCGGCAGCGGGGCACCCCCTTCGGGGGGCAGCGAGCGCCAGCGAGCCTGGGGGCCAGCAGTTATCTTGTATTCCTGATCTCGGGCCCCACGTGTGCCTGAGAAAGTGAGGCTTCAATGTCCGGACATCCCATCCTTCCTTCAGACCCGATCACGCTGCCGCTGCTGCCGCTGCGCGATGTGGTGGTCTTCCCGCACATGGTCATCCCGCTGTTCGTGGGACGCCCGAAATCCATCAAGGCGCTGGAAGCCGCGATGGAGCAGGGCCGTCAGATCATGCTGGTGGCCCAGAAGGCCGCCGGCAAGGACGAGCCCAAGGCCGACGACATGTTCGACATCGGCTGCGTCAGCTCCATCCTGCAGATGCTGAAGCTGCCCGACCGCACCGTGAAGGTGCTGGTCGAAGGCGTGCAGCGGGCCCACACCACGCGCATCACCGAAGACAACGACTACTTCGTCGGCGAAGTGGTGCCGGTGCAGCCGGGTGCCGACGCCACGCCCGAGATCGAGGCCCTGCGCCGCGCCGTCACGCAGCAGTTCGACCAGTACGTCAAGCTCAACAAGAAGATCCCGCCCGAGATCCTGACCAGCATTGCCGGCATCGACGACCCGGGTCGCCTGGCCGACACCATCGCCGCGCACCTGCCGCTGAAGCTGGAAGCCAAGCAGGCCGTGCTCGACCTGTTCAGCGTGGCCAAGCGGCTGGAAAAGCTGCTGGAACTGCTGGAACACGAAGTCGACATCCTGCAGGTCGAGAAGCGCATCCGCGGCCGCGTCAAGCGGCAGATGGAAAAGAGCCAGCGCGAGTACTACCTGAACGAGCAGGTCAAGGCCATCCAGAAGGAACTGGGCGACGGCGAAGAAGGTGCCGACCTCGAGGAACTCGAGAAGAAGATCAAGGCCGCGCGCATGACCAAGGAAGCGCGCAAGAAGGCCGACAGCGAGCTGAAGAAGCTCAAGCTGATGTCGCCCATGTCGGCCGAGGCCACGGTGGTGCGCAACTTCATCGACACCCTGATCAACCTGCCCTGGCAGAAGAAGACCAAGATCAAGCATGACCTGGCGAATGCCGAGCATGTGCTGAACGAGGACCACTTCGGCCTGGAAAAGGTCAAGGACCGCATCCTGGAATACCTTGCCGTGCAGCAGCGCGTGGACAAGGTCAAGGCGCCCATCCTGTGCCTGGTCGGCCCCCCGGGCGTCGGCAAGACCAGCCTGGGCCAGAGCGTGGCGCGGGCCACCGGGCGCAAGTTCGTCCGCATGGCGCTGGGCGGCATGCGCGACGAGGCCGAGATCCGCGGCCACCGCCGCACCTACATCGGCAGCATGCCGGGCAAGGTGCTGCAGAGCCTGAGCAAGATCGGCGTGCGCAACCCGTTGTTCCTGCTGGACGAGATCGACAAACTGGGCATGGATTTCCGCGGCGACCCGTCTTCGGCGCTGCTGGAAGTGCTGGACCCCGAGCAGAACCACACCTTCAGCGACCACTACGTCGAGGTCGATTTCGACCTGTCCGACGTGATGTTCGTCGCCACCAGCAATTCGATGAACATCCCGCCGGCCTTGCTGGACCGGATGGAGGTCATACGCCTGGCCGGCTACACCGAAGACGAAAAGCTCAACATAGCGCAGCGCTACCTGATGCCCAAGCAGGCCACCAACAATGGTCTGAAAGACGGCGAGATGGAGATCACCGAGTCCGCGCTGCGGGCCATCCTGCGCTACTACACGCGGGAAGCCGGCGTGCGTTCGCTGGAACGCGAGATCGGCAAGATCTGCCGCAAGGTGGTCAAGGGCATCGCGCTGAAGAAGTACGAAGGCAAGGTCGTCGTCACCGACGAGAACCTCAACGACTTCCTGGGCGTGCGCAAGTTCGACTTCGGTCGCGCCGAGATGAAGAACCAGGTCGGCCAGGTGGTCGGTCTGGCGTGGACCGAAGTGGGCGGCGACCTGCTGACCATCGAAGCCACGGTGATGCCGGGCAAGGGCAACATCATCCGCACCGGTTCGCTGGGTGACGTGATGAAGGAGTCCGTCGAGGCAGCCCGCACCGTGGTGCGTTCGCGCGCCCGCCGGCTGGGTCTGAAGGACGAGATCTTCGAGAAGCGCGACATCCACATCCACGTGCCCGATGGCGCCACACCCAAGGATGGCCCGAGCGCTGGCGCGGCCATGACCACGGCCCTGGTCTCGGCCCTGCTGGGCATCCCGGTGCGCGCCGATGTGGCGATGACGGGCGAGATCACCTTGCGCGGCGAGGTCACGGCCATCGGCGGCTTGAAGGAAAAGCTGCTGGCCGCCCACCGCGGTGGTGTGAAGACGGTGCTGATCCCCGAGGACAACGTCAAGGACTTGCAGGACATCCCCGAGAACGCCAAGAACAATCTCGAGATCGTGCCCGTGCGCTGGATCGATCAGGTGCTGGCCGTGGCCCTCGAGAGGGCGCCGCAGCCTTTGCCCGATGACGAGCCGGTGGCCAGCGCGACCCAACCCGAGGTCGCAGTAGCAGCAGCACCAGCCGTGGTCGCGGCCGACGGCCTGCCGCATTGAGGACCGGGCTTGCCGCTCGCCATCCGGCGATCGGCAAGCCCTTCGCCACACCGTGCCCCGACTGTGCCCCTGACTGTCGACCGCGACACCATAGCGCAGGCCGCTGCGCGCATCGCGGGCTCGGTGCGGCGCACGCCGCTGTTGCGTCTGCCGGGCGCCGCCCTGGGTGTCGACTGTGCCGAGATCTGGCTGAAGCTGGAACACCTGCAAGCCGGCGGCAGTTTCAAGGCGCGCGGCATGTTCAACCGCATGTTGGCCCAGGCCATACCGCCGGCCGGCGTCGTCATCGCGTCCGGTGGCAATGCCGGCATAGCGGTGGCCACGGCCGCGCAGCTGCTGGGGGTGCCCTGCGAGGTCTTCGTGCCTGAATTGGCTACGCCTGCCAAACGCCAGGCCCTGGTCGCGCTGCAGGCCCGGCTGGTGGTCGGTGGCGCGGCCTATGCCGACGCGCTGGCCGCCTGCCTGCAGCGCCAGCAAGCCAGCGGGGCCTTGCTGATGCACGCCTACGACCAGCCCGAAGTGGTGGCCGGCGCTGGCACGCTGGCCCGCGAAATCGAAGACGAGGGCGGCCTGCCCGACCGGGTGCTGGTCAGCGTGGGCGGTGGCGGCTTGATCGGTGGCATGGCCGCCTGGTTCGCCGGGCGCTGCCGTGTGGAAGCGCTGGAGCCTTACGGTTCACCGACCCTGCACGCAGCGCGCGCAGCCGGCGCTCCGGTGGATGTGGCCGTATCCGGGCTGGCCGCCGATGCGCTGGGTGCGCAGCGCATCGGCGCTGTGGCCTGGCCGATCACGCAGCAATTCGTCGCCGCGTCGCACCGGGTGGCCGATGCCGACATCAGCGCGGCGCAGCAGCAGTTGTGGCGCAGTCTTCGCCTGGCCGTCGAGCCCGCTGCGGCGCTGGGCCTGGCGGCGCTGCGGGCCCACGTCGTGCAACCGGCCCGTCACGAACGGGTGGTGCTGGTGCTGTGCGGGGGCAACTTCGACCCCGGCGCCCTGCAGGCTTGACCGGCCCGTCCCGAGGCTGCGCGGCAGGCCACCCGCGGGCCGGCCTTCAGCGCCCGCCGATCAGAACAGCCAGAAGCGGCGCTTGCCGACCGATCTGAAGCTGACCTTCCGCTCGGTGACCAGGCAGCGCAGGATGTGGTCGACCGCCGAGTCCTGGAAAGCCCGCTCCTCGGTGGCGTCGCGCAACAGCGTTGGCCGGGTCCGTCGGCTGACGACATAACCGGGGCCGGCTTGCCAGCGGATCCAGAAGTTGTTGCTCTTGCTCGCGTTCTTCTTCGGCCAGAGGTAGCGCACGGCATCGCCGGTGTAGCCGATGCAGGCGCCATTCTTGGCGCTCAGCAGGACCCGCATAACAGCGCGTTCTGACGGAAATTCAAGACTGTCCGGGACCTCCCGTTTCAACTGCAGGGGCTCGGGCAGGGCCGCATGGGTCGCCTCGATGCGGTCCCACAGCGCCTGGGTCTTGGCGGCGGCCAGGGCAGCGACTTCGCCGGCCTGTTCGCTGTCCTGCGAACCCGGCTCCTGTGCAGCGGCACGGGCCTCCAGGCGTTCGCGCTTGCGCAATTCCTTCTTTATCCAGGACATGCCGCGGACCTTGTTCGTGGGCGGTGGGTGCCGACTAGCTGGGCGTGTAGGCCAGCCGGACGTAGATGGGCGCAAAGGCCTCGGCCTGCGTCACCTCCAGCAGGTGCTCGCGGCTGAGTTCGAGCATCGCGATGAAGGTCACGACCAGCACCGGCACGCCGCGCGTGGTGTCGAACAGGTCGTGGAATTCGACGAAGCGCTGGCCTTGCAGGCGGCGCAGCACGATGCTCATGTGCTCGCGCACGCTGAGCTGTTCGCGGCTGATGACGTGGTGCCGGTTGTTCTTGGCGCGCTGCAGGATGTCCAGCCAGGCCAGCCGCAAATCGTCAGCCTGCACCTCAGGCCAGCGCGGCGCCAGGCTCTGCTCGATGTGGACCTGGGCGCGCAGGAAGTCGCGGCCCAGCTGTGGCAGGGCGTCCAGTTGCGCTGCGCCCAGTTTGATCTGCTCGTATTCGACCAGCCGGCGCACCAGTTCGGCGCGTGGGTCTTCGACTTCGCCGCCGTCCGCGCTCTTCTTCGGTGGCAAGAGCATGCGGCTCTTGATCTCGATGAGCATGGCCGCCATCAGCAGGTATTCGCTGGCCAGTTCGAGGTTGTGCCGGCGGATCTGGTCGACGTAGTCCAGGTACTGCCGCGTGACGCTGGCCAGCGGGATATCCAGGATGTTGAAGTTCTGCCGGCGTATCAGGTAGAGCAGCAGGTCCAGCGGGCCTTCGAAAGCTTCGAGGAAGACCTCCAGCGCATCCGGCGGGATGTAGAGGTCGGTCGGCATGCGGAACAGCGGTTCGCCATACAGCCGCGCCACCGCCACCTGGTCGACCACCAGCGGCATGCCGTCGTCACGGCCCGCCAGTTCGACGCCGCCCTCAGCCACGCGCGCTGACCCGACCCGGCTTCCCGCCGCGTGACCGGCGTCGCCGGGCCGCGGGCGCACGGTCCCCCCGACGGGTGGCGATCAGCAGCGGGCTGGGCGGATTCACTTCACTTCATTTCGTCTGGTAGACGTAGGGCTGCTGCGCCACCTTGGCGTCATGCCATTCAGCCTGTTGGGTGCGGTCCAGTTTGCGGTCCCACAGCAGGGCTCGGCCGGCGCGCTGTTCGCCTTCCAGCGCCGGCTTGCTGTCCTTCAGGGTCTGGATGAAGCGGGTGACGTCCGAGGTGTAGGGCTTCCAGAAGAACGGCATGGTGGGGGTTTGCGCCAGGCGCAGGTCAGAATCGAAAGCCCATTTTACGCGGCAGCCTGGCGGTGGACGGTGAAGTCGTCGCCACCCGGCCCCGCAACGACAAGAGCGCATGGAAACCGAATTGAAATTCCAGGTGCCGACCCACTGCCGCGCGGCTTTGGAGCGCGCCGTGGCCAGCGACGGTGCCCAGACCACGCGGCTGCAGGCGGTTTACGCCGACACGGCCGAACAGCACCTGGCCCACGCCGGCCTGGCGCTGCGCCTGCGCAAGGAAGGCCGCGTCTGGGTGCAAACGCTCAAGGGCCGCGGCGACGGCTTGCTGAACCGGCTGGAACACGAGGTCAAGCTGCCGGCGACAGGCGGCGCTCCGACGCTGGACCTGCAGCGCCACGCCGGCACCGAAGCCGGTGACCGCCTGGCCGCCGCCCTGCCGGCCGGCGCCGTGCTGCAGACGCTGTACCGCACCGACATCAGTCGGCTGCACCGCCTGGTGCGCTTCGAGGGCGCGGTGGTGGAGGTGGCCTATGACCGGGGCTGGCTGCTGGCCGGTGACGGCGATGCGTCGCGCAAGCTGGCGGTCAACGAGATCGAGTTCGAACTGCACAGCGGCCCGCCCGCCAAGCTGGCGGCCCTGGCCTTGCGCTGGGCCGAGCGGCACGCGCTGTGCTGGGACAGCCGGACCAAGAGCGAACGCGGCATGCGCCTGGCCCTGGGTCTGCGCCACGGGGCGGCCGTGACGGTCCAGGTGCCGCCGCGGCGGGCGGCTGACGCGCCTGCACCGGCGGGTCACGCCGCCCTGCACGCCGCCCTGGCCCAGGCCGTGGCCAACGCCGCTGAAATTGCCGAAGGGCTGGGTGGCCCCGATCACCTGCAGGCCTTGCGTGCGGCCTTGCGCCGGATGCCCGAAGCGCTGCGCCGGATGGCCGATGGCGGCGCAGAAGGCCCCGCCATCCTGGCCGAAGACTGCGAGGTCATCGCCCGCGAACTGGCCGGCCCGCCCGGGGCGATGGCCGCGCCTTATGTGGTGATCGGCTTGCCCTTCCAGACGCTGCTGCTGCGTTGCCTTGGCCTGCTGCTGCGCCAGACCTGAAGCCGGGGGCGCTCGTTCAGGACGGCGTGGCCGCTGCCGCTTCCAGCCCGGCTTCGGCCAGGGTCGGCACGATGTGTTCGCTGCCCAGCACCGCTTCGAAACCGGTGCTGCGCATCAGCGCCAGCGGCTGTTCGTTGACGTTGGCCAGCACCAGGGCCATGCCGCTGCGTTGCAGCGTGCGGTACAGCTGCTGCAGCGCATCGAGACCCGAGCTGTCCATCAGCACCAGGCGCTGCATCTCCAGCACCACGGCACGCGTGCCCGCGGGCAGCAGGTCGGGCAGGGCCTCGATCTTGCCCACCGCACCGAAGAACAGCGAACCGTAGAGTTCGAAGACCTGCACGCCGGGCGGCACCTCGGTGCCCGCCGCCGGCAGGTGCGGCTTCACGCTGAACAGGGTGCCCATGCGCCAGATGAAGAACACACAACTCAGCACCAGACCGACTTCGACGGCCACCGTCAGGTCGAAGACGATGGTTAGCATGAAGGTGCCCACCATCAGCAGCCGGTAGCCACCGCTGAATTGGCGCAGGCGCTGGAACTGATGGCCTTCGAACATGTTCCAGGCGACGAACACCAGGATGCCGGCCAGGGCCGCCAGCGGCACCAGCGAGGCCAGCGGCGCGGCCGCCAGCAGGATGCAAAAGAGCGTGACCGCGTGCACGATGCCGGCGACGGGGCTGGTGCCGCCGGCCCGCACATTGGTCACCGTGCGCGCGATGGTGCCGGTGGCCGGGATGCCGCCGAAGAAGGGCGTGACGATGTTGGCCACGCCCTGCGCCATCAGTTCCTGGTTGGGGTCGTGGCGCTTGAAGTCGCCCATGCTGTCGGCCACCCGGGCGCACAGCAGGCTTTCGACGGCACCCAGCAGCGCGATGGTGACCGTGGGGATGATGAGCTGCTGCGCGCCGGCCCAACTGATGGGCGGCAGGTCCAGGCGGGGCAATCCGCGTGGCAATTCGCCGAAGCGGCTGCCGATGGTCTCGACCGGCAGCTTGAACCACCAGGCCACGGCTGTCAGCGTCACCAGCGCCACGATGGGCGCGGGCAGCCGAGACGCCATGCGCACCGGCCCGTGGCTGAGCACGCTGTCCGGCAGCACCTGGCCCGCGGTGAACAGCCGCGGCCAGAAGGCCAGGCCCGCGATGCAGGCCATGCCGATGGCGAAGGCATGGGGGTTGAAGCTGTCGATATGGCCCGTCAGCGCGCCGATCTGCGCGAAGAACTCACCTGGCATCTTGGCGATGGACAGACCCATCAGGTCACGCAGTTGCGACAGCGCGATCAGCACCGCGATGCCGTTGGTGAAGCCGATCACGATGGAGACCGGGATGTAGCGGATGAAGGCGCCCAGCTTGAACAGGCCCAGCACCAGCATCAGCAAGCCGGCCAGCACGGTGGCCACCAGCAGGTTGGTGTAACCGTAGCGCTCGACGATGCCGTAGACGATGACGATGAAGGCGCCCGCCGGCCCGCCGATCTGCACCTGGCTGCCGCCCAGCAGCGAGATCAGGAAGCCGGCGACGATGGCCGTGATCAGCCCCTGTTCGGGTTTCACACCCGAGGCGATGCCGAAGGCCAGCGCCAGCGGCAAGGCGATGATGCCCACCGTGATGCCGGCACCCAGGTCGGTGAGGAAACGGGCCCGGTCGTAGCCCTTCAGCGTGTCCAGCAGCCGCGGGCGGAAGGGATGCAGTTGGCGGGGCAGCATCCGGTCGCCAGGGGCTGCTCGAGCGTCGCGTCAGCGCACGCGCATGCCGGGCACAGCGCCCGGGAAGGGCTCCAGCACATAGACGCCCGTCGTGGCCTTGTCATCGGCGTCCGAAGCGGCCAGCACCATGCCTTCGCTGAGGCCGAACTTCATCTTGCGCGGCGCCAGGTTGGCCACCATCACGGTCAGCTTGCCGCTCAGTTGCTCAGGCCGGTAGTTGGCCGCGATGCCGCTGAAGACCTGGCGCTGCCGACCTTCGCCCACGTCCAGCGTCAGCCGCAGCAGCTTGGTGCTGCCAGCGACCGCCTCGGCCTGGACGATCAAGGCGATGCGCAGATCGACCTTGAAGAACTCGTCGGCGCTGATCTGCGGCGCGATGGCCTCACCGCCGGGCGGTGGCAGTTCGATGGCCGGCTCGGGCGGCGGCTCGAACAAGGCCTCGAGCAGCTTGGGGTCCACGCGCTGCATCAGGTGGGTGTAGGGCGCGATGGTGTGGTGGCCCAGCGCCCGCGCGCTGTCGGTCCACTGCAGCGGTTCGATCTGCAGGAATGCTTCGACCTGCACGGCCAGCGCCGGCAGCACCGGCTTGAGGTACAGCGTCAACAGGCGGAAGGCCTCGATGCACACGCTGCAGACATCGTGCAGCGCGGCGTCCATGCCGGCCTGCTTGGCCAGCTCCCAGGGCTTGTGCTGGTCGACGTAGCCGTTGACGCGGTCGGCCAGCGCCATCACCTCGCGCAGCGCCTTGGCGAATTCGCGTTCCTCAAAGAGTTCGGCGATGGTCTCGGCCTGGGCGCGCAGGCTGTCCAGCAGCACCCGGCCTTCGACACCCAGGTCGCCCGACAGGCGGTTGGCAAAGCGCTTGGCCAGGAAACCGGCCGCGCGGCTGGCGATATTGATGTACTTGCCGACGAGGTCGCTGTTGACGCGGGCGCTGAAGTCGTCGGGGTTGAAGTCGATGTCCTCGACACGGCTGCTCAGCTTGGCCGCGAGGTAGTAGCGCAGCCACTCGGCATTCAGCCCCAGTTCCAGGTACTTCAGCGGGTTGACGCCGGTGCCGCGGCTCTTGCTCATCTTCTCGCCGTTGTTGACGGTGAGAAAGCCGTGCACGAAGACCTTGTCGGGCACCTTGCGGCCGCTGAACTTCAACATCGCCGGCCAGAACAGGGTGTGGAAGGTGACGATGTCCTTGCCGATGAAGTGCACCTGCTCGAGGTCGGGCCGGGCCAGGTAGGCGTCGAAGTCGGCGCCGGTCCTGGCGAACAGGTTCTTCAGCGCCGCCAGATAGCCCACCGGCGCGTCCAGCCAGACATAGAAATACTTGCCCGGCGCGTCGGGGATCTCGATGCCGAAATAGGGCGCTTCGCGGCTGATGTCCCAGTCACCCAGACCAGCCTTGCCGCTGTCGTCGCGCTTGAACCACTCCTTGACCTTGTTGGCCACCTCGGGCTGCAGGCGGCCGTCCTGGGTCCAGCCTTCCAGGAAATCGACGCAGCGCGGGTCGCTCAGGCGGAAGAAGAAATGTTCGCTGGTCTTGAGTACCGGCGTGGTGCCGCTGAGCGCCGAATACGGGTGCTTCAGCTCGGTGGGCGCATACACCGCGCCGCAGCTCTCGCAGTTGTCGCCGTACTGGTCGGGCGTGGCGCAGACCGGGCAGGTGCCCTTGATGAAGCGGTCGGGCAGGAACATGCCCTTTTCCGGGTCGAAGAACTGTTCGACCTCGCGCACGTCGATCAACTCGTTCTTGCGCAGCGCGCGGTAGATGTCGCGCGCCAATTCGTGGTTCTCGGGCGCGTCGGTGGACGACCAGTTGTCGAAGGCGATGTGGAAGCCGTCGAGGTAGGGCTTGCGGCCGGCGGCGATGTTGGCGACGAACTGCTGCGGCGTCAGCCCGGCCTTTTCTGCGGCGATCATGATCGGCGCGCCGTGGGTGTCGTCGGCGCAGACAAAGTTCACCGTGGCGCCGCGCATGCGCTGGAAGCGCACCCAGGTGTCGGCCTGGATGTATTCCATGACGTGGCCGACGTGGAAAGGCCCGTTGGCGTAGGGCAGGGCGGTGGTGACGAAGAGCTGGCGTGACATGCCGCTGATTCTAGGCGGCGGGTACCATCCCGGCGAACCGTTGCGACACCCCCCGATGAAGCCGAACGCCCTCTTGCTGACCCTGGTCCTCGCCGCGCCGCTGGCGCTGGCCGCCGAGCCTGTCGACCGCGCCTGGGGCCGCTGCCGCGTGCTGGCCGACGCCGCCGCGCGGCTGGCCTGCTACGACGCCTTGCCGCTGCCGCCAGCGCCCCCCGCTGCGCCCCAGGCCGCTGCGCCCCAGGCCGCCGCGCAACCGGCCCGGCCGGCCGCTGTCGCTGCGGTTGGGGTGGCGCCGGCGGTCACGGCTGTCGCCGCGCCGGTGGCTGCGGCCCCTGCCACCACCGCGCTCACCCCCGAAGCGGCTTTCGGCCTGGAAAGCCGCCGCTCGGCCGTGCAGGACATCAGCAGCACCCTGCCCGGCCCGTTCGAGGGCTGGGACAGCACCACGCGCTTCACCCTGGCCAACGGGCAGATCTGGCAGGTCAGCGACGGGACCTCGGCCAGTTACTACCTGCGCAGCCCGAAGGTGACCGTGCGCCGCGCGGCGCTGGGCAGCTTCAGGCTGGAGATCGAGGGTGTGAACCAAGCCCCCCGGGTTCAGCGGGTGGAGTGAGGCCCGGCTAGACTCCCGCGCCGCACTGCATTTCGCAGCGCACCGCGCCACCCGGAGCTCCCCAGGCCATGTCCGCCCACCCCACAGAAGCCGCGCTGCTCGAAGCGCTGAAGACCGTCGTCGATCCGAACACGGGCAAGGATTTCGTCACCGCCAAGGCGGTCAAGGGCCTGCGCATCGAAGACGGTGACGTCGCCTTCGGCATCGAACTGGGTTACCCCGGCAAGAGCCAGCATGCGGCGCTGCGCAAGGCCTGCATTGCCGCGGTGCGCAGCGTGCCCGGCGTGGCCAATGTCAGCGTCGAGATCACCACCCGCATCGTCAGCCACGCCGTGCAGCGTGGGGTGCAGTTGCTGCCCAAGGTGAAGAACATCATCGCCGTGGCTTCGGGCAAGGGCGGTGTGGGCAAGAGCACCACCACGGTCAACCTGGCGCTGGCGCTGGCTGCCGAGGGTGCCAGCGTGGGCATCCTGGACGCCGACATCTACGGCCCCAGCCAGCCCATGATGATGGGCATCAGCGGCCGGCCCGAGAGCGCCGACGGCAGCACCATGGAGCCACTGGAGAACTACGGCGTGCAGGTGATGTCCATCGGCTTCCTGATCGACGACGACCAGGCCATGATCTGGCGCGGCCCGATGGCCACGCAGGCGCTGGACCAGCTGCTGCGCCAGACCAACTGGCGCGACCTGGACTACCTGCTGGTCGACATGCCGCCCGGCACTGGCGACATCGCGCTGACGCTGAGCCAGCGCGTGCCGCTGACCGGCGCCATCATCGTCACCACGCCGCAGGACATCGCGCTGCTGGACGCCAAGAAGGGGCTGAAGATGTTCGAGAAGGTGGGCGTGCCCATCCTGGGCATCGTCGAGAACATGGCCGTTCACACCTGCACGCAGTGTGGCCACACCGAACACATCTTCGGCGCCGACGGCGGCCAGCGCATGGCCGCCGAGTACAAGGTCGACTACCTGGGCGGCCTGCCGCTGACCATGAGCATCCGCGAACACGCCGACAACGGCCGGCCCAGCGTGGTGGCCGACCCCGACGGCGAGGTGGCGGCCAGCTACAAGGCCATCGCCCGCCAGGTGGCGGTGAAGATCGCGCTCAAGGCCAAGGACTTCTCGGCCAAGTTCCCGACCATCAACGTGTCCAAGAACACCTGAGCCGGCCGCAGGGTCGGTCATAGGCAGACCCAATGGCCGATATCGTTTCAATCAATCCTGTGCATGCTGCACTGCGGCCAGAATTCAGTCATCGCAGGATTTCTCTCGCACTTTCAACCCCAACGGAGCTTCCATGTCCCTGATCAACACCGCCGTCCAGCCTTTCAAGACCACCGCCTTCGTCAACCGCGCCGGCAAGGGTGAATTCATCGAAGTCAGCGACGCCAGCCTGAAGGGCAAGTGGTCGGTGCTGATCTTCATGCCGGCCGCCTTCACCTTCAACTGCCCGACCGAAGTCGAAGACGCGGCCGACAACTACGCCGAATTCCAGAAGATGGGCACCGAGGTCTACATCGTCACGACCGACACCCACTTCTCGCACAAGGTCTGGCACGAAACCAGCCCGGCCGTCGGCAAGGCCAAGTTCCCGCTGGTGGGCGACCCCACGCACACGCTGACCCACGCCTTCGGCGTGCACATCGCCGAAGAAGGCCTGGCGCTGCGCGGCACCTTCGTGATCAACCCCGACGGCATCATCAAGACCATGGAAGTGCATTCCAACGAGATCGCCCGCGACGTCAAGGAAACCCTGCGCAAGCTGAAGGCGGCCCAGTACACCGCCGCCAACCCGGGCCAGGTCTGCCCGGCCAAGTGGAATGAAGGCGCCAAGACCCTGGCCCCTTCGCTGGATCTGGTCGGCAAGATCTAAGACCGCGCCCCTGCCTACGGCTGGCCGGTGGCCAGCCGTTTTTCATTCCACCGAGCATTTGAACAAGGACATCGCCATGCTGGACAGCAACACCCAGGCGCAACTGACCGCTTACTTCGAGCGCATCAGCTTGCCCGTCGAGCTGATAGCCAGCCTGGACGATTCCACCGGCGCCGCCGAGATCCGCGAACTCATCACCGAGATCGCGGCCATCGCGCCGGCCAAGATCACGGCCCGCTTCGACGGCCAGTTCGAGCGCCGCCCGTCCTTCCAGGTCACCCGCGTCGGGCACAACATGGGCGTGCACTTCGCGGCCGTGCCCATGGGCCACGAGTTCACCTCGCTGGTGCTGGCGCTGCTGTGGGCCGGCGGCCATCCGCCCAAGGTGGAAGCCGACGTGATCGAGCAGATCCAGGCGCTGGTTCCTGCTGACGGGGGCGACTTCACCTTCGACACCTGGATGAGCCTGAGCTGCCACAACTGCCCTGACGTGGTGCAGGCGATGAACCTGATGGCGGTGTTCAACCCGCGCGTTCGCGCCGTGGCCATCGACGGCGGTTTGTTCCAGCAGGAAGTCGAAGCGCGGCAGATCATGGCCGTGCCTTCGGTGTTCCTGAACGGCCAGCCCTTCGGTTCGGGCCGCATGGAGATTGCCGAGATCCTGAAGAAGGTCGACACCGGCAGCGCAGCGCGCGACGCCGCCAAGCTGGGCGCCAAGGCGCCCTTCGACGTGCTGATCGTCGGCGGTGGCCCGGCCGGTGCTGCCGCAGCGGTCTACGCGGCGCGCAAGGGCATCCGCACGGGCATCGTCGCCGAGCGCTTCGGTGGCCAGACGCTGGACACACTGGGCATCGAGAACTACATCTCGGTGCTGGACACCCAGGGACCGACCTTCGCGCTGGCCCTGGAAGCCCACGCCCGAGCCTACGACGTCGACATCATGAACGGCCAGCGGGTGGCCACACTGACGCCGGCGGCCGTCGCCGGCGGCGCCATCACCGTGACGCTGGACAACGGCGCGCAGTTGCACAGCCGCAGCGTCATCCTGTCCACCGGCGCGCGCTGGAAAAACGTCAACGTGCCCGGCGAGGCCGAATACCGCAACAAGGGCGTGGCCTACTGCCCGCACTGCGACGGCCCGCTGTTCAAGGGCAAGCAAGTCGCGGTCATCGGCGGCGGCAACTCGGGCGTCGAGGCCGCCATCGACCTGGCCGGCGTGGTGGCCCACGTGACGGTGGTTGAATTCGCCGATCAGCTGAAGGCCGACGCGGTGCTGGTGAAGAAGCTGCACAGCCTGCCCAACGTGACGGTGCACGTGAACGCCCAGACCACCGAAATCACGGGCGCCGACGGCAAGGTCAACGCCCTGCATTACAAGGACCGCGCCAGCGGCGCCGAGCACCGCATCGACCTGGCCGGCGTCTTCGTGCAGATCGGCCTGGTGCCCAACACCGAGTTCCTCAAGGGCACGGTCGAGCTGAGCAAGTACGGCGAGATTCTCATTGACGCCAAAGGCGCAACCAGCGTGCCGGGCGTCTACGCAGCGGGCGATGCGACGACCGTGCCGTTCAAGCAGATCATCATCGCGGCGGGTGACGGCGCCAAGTCCGCGCTGTCGGCTTTCGACTACCTGATCCGCACGCCGCTGGCAGCCTGAAGGTCTAGGCGGGCGCCTCACCCGCCAGCCGCTGCAGGTCGGCCAGCGTGTTGGCGTTGAAGAAGGCGCCCGCGTCGTTGAAGGTGACGCTGGCGCAGCGGTGCTGCGCCGTCCACGCGGTGATCTTGCGTTCACCGCCGTGCAGAAAAGCCACCAGGCTTTCCAGCACCGTGCTTTTCATCAGGCAGAACACCGGCTGCTGCTGCAGCCGGCCGTCTTCCACGGTGGCCACCATCGCGATGTCGGCGTTCTCGGCCACCAGCGCGCGCGCCAGGCGCGGCACCAGGTCGAGCGGGAAGCCCGGCGTGTCGCAGGGCAGGGCCATCAGGTAGGGCGTTTCGCAATGCTCCAGCCCGGCCAGCCAGCCGGCCAGCGGGCCGGGGAAGTCGGGCAGGGCGTCGGGCCACACCGGCACGCCCATCGATTCATAAGCTGACAGGTTGCGGTTGGCGTTGACCATCAGGTGGCCCACCTGGCCCTGCAGCCGCAGCAACGCGTGCATCGCCAGCGGCATGCCCTGGTGGGTCTGCAGGCCCTTGTCGGCACCGCCCATGCGCGTGCCACGGCCGCCGCACAGCACCAGGCCGGTGATGTCGTCGATGGGGATGGCGTCCATGTCGTTCAGGTCTCCAGCATGTCGAAGCCCTGGGTCTCGACCTGCACCACGACGCGGGTGAAGTCGGCCAGCGCCCGCCAAACCACGGCGCGCGGCTGCGCGGCCACGGCGTCACACAGGCGTTCGACCCAGGGTTGCAGGTGGCTGCGGAAGAAGCGGCGCTGCTGTTCCAGGTTGCACACCGCGATGTCGTCACCGGCGATCAGGTAGCGCATGACTTCGAAACCGTAGGCGATGTGGTCTTCGGTTTCCATCGCCTGCGTGTCGCGTGCCAGGCCCAGGGCGGCCAGGTCGCTGCGCAGTGCGGCCAGCGGCTTTTCGTTGAGGAAGCCGGTCAGGTAGAAGGAGCCGTAGGCGAAGACCTCGGGTTTGCCGACGCCCATGAACAGCGCTTCGTGTTCTGCGACTGCCGCTTCGGGTGTGGTCGCCCGCAAGGCGCCCACCAGCGCCTGCCAGGGTGCTTCCAGCAGCGCGCCGCTCTCCGGCGCCTGCGTCACGGCCACGCTGAACTGCTGCAGCAACTCGGCGTCCGGCGGGGCCAGCCACAGGCGCGACAGCAGGCCGTACAACTCGGCGCGCGCCAGTTCTTCGCTGTCGTCGGACGCGGTAAATGCCATGCGGGTTTCAGACATCTCATCGACCACCAAGATCAAGTTTCCCGCCGCGGAACCGGCTTTGCCGGGCCGCAGGCGGACGGCCCCCTCGGGGGGTCAGAGGGCCGCGGCTCCAAGCCCGCCTGCGCGGGCTTGGACGGCCGGAGGGCCAGTTGCCTGTGGCAACTGGCGGGAGCGCAAGCGAGCTTGGGGGCTTCATAGATCGGTGATGCGCACTTCGGCGGGGCTGCTGTACAGATCAACGACGCGGCAGTCGCTGCACATCTTCAGCCGGTCGGCGGCCGCGCCCTGGAAGGCCGAGTGGCCGGCCAGCTTGCTCAGCATGTTCTCGATGGCGCGCAGCGTGCCGAAAGGCTTGGCGCAGCGGATGCAGCGGTAGGGTTGCATCTCGGCCAGCACACGGGGTGCCTTGCGGGCCTTGCCGCCGTCGGCCAGCCACAGCCGGGGCTGCAGGGTGATGGCGCCTTCGGGGCAGGTGCTGGCGCACAGGCCGCACTGCACGCAGTTCTTTTCGGTGAACTTCAGCTGCGGCAGTTCGGGGTTGTCGGACAAGGCGCTGGCCGGGCAGGCCCCGACGCAACTCAGGCACAGCGTGCACTTGTCGGTATCGACCAACAGCGTGCCCCACGGCGAGCCGGCCCCCGGCAGCACGACGGTCTCGGCCGGCACGGGCGCGTGGGCGACCAGGTGGTCCAGCGCCAGTTCCAGCGTGGCGCGCTTGTCGGCCTGCGCGCTGAAGGTGGCGGCCCGCGCCACGACAGGCGCTGCGGGCGCGGCGAGGGCGGCATCCAGCGCCGCCAGGTCGCGCGCATCGCGCGCTTCGATCAGCCGCAGGTGTTCGCCCCTGTAGCCCAGGCCGGTCAGCAGACCTTGCGCCACGGCCATCTGCTCGCCCAGTGCCTGGCGGTATTCGGGTGCTTCTTCGGCCGTGACCAACACCCAGACCTGGCTGGCGCCTTGGGCCAGTGCAGCCAGCCACAAGTCCATCCCGATGCTGGCCGTGTGCCACACCGCCACCGGCAGCACGCGTGCCGGCAGGCCGCGCAGGCTTCGCGACAGGCGCGCGCCGCGGCCGAGTTCGTCGATCAGCCGCGCACCGGCGCCTTCGCTGTGGATCAGCAGGGCCGGCGCCGCGCCGTCGGCCTGCTGGTAGGCCGTCAGCAAGGTGCGCAAGCGCCGGCCTTGATCGACCGTGCCGGGATAGGCAAAGCCCATCGCCCCGCTGGGGCAGACGGTGCTGCAGGCGCCGCAGCCGACGCACAGGGAGGGCTCGACGATGACACCGCCGGCGGTTTCACCCTTGCGCTTGCCCTTGAGCGATGCGTCGCTGCGGATGGCGCGGGTCGAGCAGACATCGATGCAGGCCGTGCAACCGATCTGCTCGTTGCGGCTGTGTGCGCACAGCTTGTTCTGGTAGCGGAAGAACTTGGGCTTCTCGAATTCGCCAACCAGTTCGCGCAGTTTCAGCACCGCGTCGAACAGCGCCGCGCCGGGGCTGGCGACGTGGAAATAGCCTTGCGGGGCCTGGTGCTGGGTAAAGGCGCTCTCGGCACGCAGGTCCAGCACCAGGTCGAAGGTTTCGCTGTGGCTTTGCGGGGCGCGGGTGAAATCGATGGCCCCTGCCGCGTCGCACACGCGCACGCAGTCGCGGTGACTTTTGCAGGCGTTCAGGTTGATCTGGTAGTCCAGGCCGATGGCGCCTTCGGGGCAGGCATCGACACAGGCGTTGCAGCGCGTGCACAAGTCCAGGTCGATCGGGTTGTGGTGGGTCCACTCGGCCTGGAAGCGGCCCAGCCAGCCGGTCAGGCGCGTCAGCCGGCCGTGGTGCGTCGCACGGTCATGGCGCTGCGCCAGCGCGCCGCCAGCTGGCGTCAGCAGCACGCTCACGTCCAGCTTGTCGGACAACTGCGCGGCAGCCCGTTCGGCGGCTTCGGCATCGCCAATGACCAGGCAGCGCCCGCCCGAGATGTAGGTCACGGTGGCCACCGGTTCGGGTGGCGGCAGCTGGGCCGCTGCGATCAGCGCCGCGATCTTGGGCAGCGGGCTGGCCTTGTCGCGCGACCAGCCGGCCGTTTCGCGGATGTTGACGAAGTGGATGGGCCGCTCTTCGACGCGCGCCGCGCCTTCGGTCTCGTCGTTCAGTTCCAGGAACAGGCGTGCTTCCTGTGTGCAGGCCACCAGCAGGGCGTCGCCGCTGGCGGCGGTGTCCTTGGCCGCGCGCTGGAAGGCGCCGGCTTCACGGCGGCACAGCAGCGTGTGGACGACGTCCAGCCCGTCAGTCTGGGCGCCCGGCGTTCGCGCCAGCGCCCCTTGCAGCGCCAGGGCGTCCAGCGTCATCGTCTGGTTGCAGTTGCAGATCAGGGTTTTCATCGGCGGTCAAAAGGGGGGGTTCTGCAGTCGGGATCGGATCGGGCTGGGCGGGGGCTGTCGCCGCCGCAGCGGTGCTCGGGCCCTCGGCCTTGGCCTCCTCGTCGAACAGGCCCAGCAACTGCGATTGGACCATCTGCCGCAACATCCCGGCGGGCAGGGGGTCGGGCGTGTTGTAGTCGCCGATGTAGGTATCCAGACCGTCCATCACGTTGAAGTGCGGGTCGGTGAAGAGCTGCTTCAAGGCGGCGTTCTTGACCTCGGGGCTGACGTTGCCGCCGAGGTAACGGGTGTAGTCGGACTCCCGATTCAGCAGGGCCACATCGGCCATCGTCGGTGGCGGTACGGCGGCGGCTGTCACGGCTTCGGGCGGTGCCGAGGCAGTCGCGTCCTGCGCAGGCGCCAGGGCTCCGGCGTGGGCTTGCGGCAAGGCGGGCGCGGCGGCTTCGGCCGGTGCCGGCTCTGCGGTCACGGCCGCGCCCGAGCGCACGCCAGCCTTGCGACGCGACCAGCGCGACAGGAAGGAGTCGGTGTCGTCGGTCACGTGGGTCTTCAGCGGTCTTCCGGCGCGCGGAAGGAAGCCGGCCGGCGGCGCTGCTTCACTTCGGGCCGGTAGTGTGCGTCGGCGTAGGCCTGCAGCCAGGCGCAGACCTCGGCCGGCAGCGGGCGGTTGTCGACGCGCTCTTGAGCGTCGAGCAGGCGACCGGCTTCGTTGTAGGACACGGTGACGCGCTGGGGCGTGGCCACCGGCGGGTCGCCCTCATCGGCGATTTCACTGACGCGCCACATCACGAACCACACCGGAGCACCCGAACTGAGATTCAGGTAGTAGCCCTCGGCCTCGTCGCGGTGCAGGCTGACTTCGAAACCCGGGTGCAAAAAGGACGCGGTCGTGCCGTCGTCGCGCAGCAGCCGGGGCTGGGCGCCGAACTGGCCTTCGTCGAGCAGCACCTGCGCGATGTCGAAACGCCAGTCCTCCCAGCGGTTGGGCTGGCGCTGGCGGTCGATCTGCACGGCAACGCGCAGGCTGGGGTGATCTTCCACGGGTGTTGGCAGGGCAGCTCAGGCGGTTGGGAAAGGCGGCGGGTCGCCGGATTCTAGGCACGCTCCGCCAAGGACAAGGGCCAGGTTACCGGGTGGTTACCGATAGAATCTCCCTGCACTTTCGGTGTACGCTGGCACCAGCATCCGCCTGCATGTCAGGCGGCCAAGGAGACAGAAATGATCAAGTCGTTGAAGCCTGCACCCGCAGCCAGCCCGCTGTCGCGGCGCACCCTGTTTGCCGGTGCCGGTACCGCTGGTGCGCTGGCCGCCGCAGCGGCCTTGCTGCCCAAGGCGGCGGGGCCTGTGGCTGCCGCACTCCCTGCAGCACCCGCCGTTGTCGACGGGGGCTATCAGCTCACCGAGCACGTGCAGCGCTACTACCAGACCGCCCGCATCTGAGGCACACCGGCCTGCCTGGCAGGGCGCGCGTACGCCTGCCCGAGCCAGCCATGACCGCCTCGGGATCGCTCCCGACCAGCGGCCCCGTCACCAGGAGATTTCATGTTGTTGACCCGCAAATCCTCCAGCCCCAGCGCTGTCCCCGCAGCGCATTCCCGCCTCGTGGCGAGCCTGGCGCGCGGCGTTTCTCGCGCCGTGCCCACGATGGACCGCCGTGCCTTCCTGCGCCGTTCCGGCCTCGGCGTGGGCGCCGGCATGGTCGCCAGCCAGCTCACGCTTGTGAAGAAGGCCGACGCTGCCGACGGTGCGAAGGCCGCTGATGGCGTGAAGAAGGTCGAAGTCAAGCGCACGGTCTGCGGCCACTGTTCCGTGGGCTGCGCGGTGGACGCGGTGGTCGAGAACGGCGTCTGGGTGCGGCAGGAGCCGGTCTTCGACAGCCCCATCAACCTGGGTGCGCACTGCGCCAAGGGTGCGGCCTTGCGCGAGCACGGCCATGGCGAATACCGCCTGAAGTACCCGATGAAGCTGGTGAACGGCAAGTACCAGCGCATCACCTGGGACGTGGCGCTCGCCGAGATCAGCGCCAAGATGCTGGAGCTGAAGAAGCAGAGCGGCCCCGATTCGATGTTCTTCGTGGGCAGTTCCAAGCACAACAACGAACAGGCCTATCTGATGCGCAAGTGGGTGTCCTTCTGGGGCACCAACAACACCGACCACCAGGCGCGCATCTGCCACTCCACCACGGTCGCGGGTGTCGCCAACACCTGGGGCTATGGTGCGATGACGAATTCGTACAACGACATGCAGAACTCGAAGGCGGCGATGTACATCGGCAGCAATGCCGCCGAGGCCCACCCCGTGAGCATGTTGCACCTCTTGCACGCCAAGGAAAACGGCTGCAAGGTCATCGTCGTCGACCCGCGTTACACGCGCACGGCCGCCAAGGCCGACGACTACGTGCGCCTGCGCTCGGGCGGCGACATCCCCTTCATCTTCGGTGTGATGTACCACGTCTTCAAGAACGGCTGGGAAGACCAGCAGTACATCAGCGACCGCGTCTACGGCATGGACAAGGTCAAGGAAGAGGTGCTGGCCAAGTGGACGCCCGACAAGGTGCTGGAAGCCTGCGGCGTCGATGAAGCCACCTGCTACAAGACCGCCAAGACCATGGCCGAGAACCGGCCCAGCACCATCGTCTGGTGCATGGGCCAGACCCAGCACACGACCGGCAATGCCGTGGTGCGGGCCAGCTGCCTGCTTCAACTCGCTTTAGGCAACATCGGCAAGAGCGGTGGCGGCACCAACATCTTCCGCGGCCACGACAACGTGCAGGGCGCCACCGACGTCGGCCCCAACCCCGACAGCCTGCCCGGCTACTACGGCTTGGCCGATGGCGCCTGGAAGCACTTCGCCAAGACCTGGGATGTGGACGTCGAGTGGATCAAGAAGCAGTACGCGCCGGGTGGCATGACCAAGTCGGGCATGACGGTCTCGCGCTGGGTCGACGGGGTGCTGGAAAAGAACGAACTCATCGACCAGGACAGCAATCTGCGCGGCCTGTTCTTCTGGGGCCACGCACCCAACAGCCAGACCCGCGGCCTGGAGATGAAGCGGGCGATGGACAAGCTGGACCTGCTGGTCGTGGTCGACCCCTTCCCCAGCGCCACGGCGGCGATGGCGGCCATGCCGGGCAAGGCCGAAGACCAGAACGCCAACCGCGCCGTCTACCTGCTGCCGGCCTGCACACAGTTCGAGACCAGCGGGTCGTGCACTGCGTCGAACCGCAGCCTGCAATGGCGTGAACAGGTCATCGAGCCGCTGTGGGAAAGCCGCACCGACCACATGATCATGTACCAGCTAGCGCAGAAGCTGGGTTTCGACAAGGAACTGGTCAAGAACGTCAAGCTGGTCAAGGGCAAGGGCGGCATGGAAGAGCCCAGCGTCGAAGACATCCTGCGCGAGATCAACAAGAGCGTCTGGACCATCGGCTACACCGGCCAGACGCCGGAGCGGCTGAAGGCGCACATGCGCAACATGCATGTCTTCGACGTCAAGACGCTGAAGGCCAAGGGCGGCATCGACAAGGACACCGGCTACAAGCTGGACGGCGACTACTTCGGCCTGCCCTGGCCGTGCTGGGGCACCGCCGAGATGAAGCACCCCGGCAGCCCCAACCTCTACGACACCAGCAAGCACGTGATGGAGGGTGGGGGCAATTTCCGCGCGAACTTCGGTGTGGAACGCGAAGGCGTGTCGCTGCTGGCGGCCGACGGTTCGCATTCCAAGGGCGCTGACCTGACGACGGGCTACCCGGAGTTCGACCACCTGCTGCTGAAGAAGCTGGGCTGGTGGGGCGACCTGACGGAAGCCGAACAAAAGGCCGCCGAAGGCAAGAACTGGAAGACCGATTCGTCGGGCGGCATCATCCGCGTGGCCATGCAGGTCCACGGCTGCCACCCCTTCGGCAACGCCCGTGCGCGGGCCGTCGTCTGGAACTTCCCCGATCCGATTCCGCAGCACCGCGAGCCGCTGTACAGCAACCGCCCGGACCTGATCGCCAAGTACCCGACGCACGACGACAAGAAGTCCTTCTGGCGCATGCCCACGCTGTACAAGAGCGTGCAGGACAAGAACAAGGACATCGTCAAGACCTACCCGCTGGTGATGACCAGCGGCCGTTTGGTCGAGTACGAAGGTGGCGGCGAGGAAACCCGCAGCAACCCGTGGCTGGCCGAATTGCAGCAGGACATGTTCGTCGAGCTGAACCCGAAGGCGGCCAATGACCGTGGCATCCGCAACGGCGAATACGTCTGGGTCAAGACACCGCCGATGCAGGCGGTGCCGGAGTTCAAGGGCATCCGCGTGAAGGCCCTGGTCACCGAGCGCGTGGGCGAAGACACCGTCTTCCTGCCTTTCCACTTCTCGGGCCGCTGGGGTGGCGTCGACATGCTGCCTTACTACCCCGAAGGCGCGGCGCCTGTGGTTCGCGGCGAGGCCATCAACACGGCCACGACCTACGGCTACGACAGCGTGACGATGATGCAAGAGACCAAGACGACGGTCTGCCAGATTGAACGTGCCACCGCATAAAGGAATCACGATGGCCAGAATGAAATTCATCTGCGACGCCGAGCGTTGCATCGAGTGCAACGGTTGCACCACCGCCTGCAAGGCCGAGCACGACGTGCCCTGGGGCGTGAACCGCCGCCGTGTGGTGACACTGAACGACGGCGTGCCCGGCGAGAAGAGCATCTCGGTGGCCTGCATGCATTGCTCGGATGCGCCCTGCATGGCGGTGTGCCCGGTGGACTGTTTCTACCGCACCGACGAAGGCGTGGTGCTGCACGACAAGGACGTCTGCATCGGCTGCGGCTACTGCAGCTACGCCTGCCCCTTCGGCGCGCCGCAATTCCCCAGCAACGGCACTTTCGGCTTGCGCGGCAAGATGGACAAGTGCACCTTCTGCGCCGGTGGCCCGGAAGACAACGGCAGCCAGGCAGAGTACGAAAAGTACGGTCGCAACCGGCTGGCCGAGGGCAAGCTGCCGGCCTGTGCCGAGATGTGCAGCACCAAGGCCTTGCTGGGCGGTGACGGCGACGTGGTGGCCGACATCTTCCGCAACCGGGTGCTGACTCGCGGCAAGGGCAGCGAGGTCTGGGGCTGGGGCACGGCCTACGGCAAGCCCGCCGAGGGCAAGAGGTCATGAGCCGCGCTGCCCTCGCCGCAACGCTGCTGCTGAGTCTGGGTTTGGCGGCCTGCGGCGAAAAGCCGCAAACTGCCAGCCCGCGCAAGGCCGACGGCCGCCCGTCTGACGGCCCGGCCAGTGCCTACACGGCAGGCACCTGGAAGGCTGGCGATGCGGTGGCCTGGGACGCGCAGATGCGCGACCGGGCTCAGGGCCAGAACGAGTACTCGCGCTCGGGCTCGCCGCCTTGAACCTCAGGAAGGACCCGAGATGACATCCATCCTCGCCCGTACCCTGGCTGTCGCAGCGCTGGCTTTCGCTGGTCACGCCTGGGCCCAGTCCCCTGCCGCCGGTGCCGGTGCGTCGGCAGCGAAAGGCCCACCCGCCGGCTTCGTCGCCCAGGCTGAACCCAAGGCCGACGAGACCAATGCCGTGCGCGAAAAGACCCAACCCGGCAACAACGCGCCGATGTGGCGCGCCGTGCGTGAGTCGGGTCGCGTCGAAGGCACGACGTCCTTGCCCGGCGCCGAGAATGGCGTGCTGATCCAGTCTTTCACGCAGTATCCGGGCTCGCGCCTGGCCAGTGCCGGCGAGGCCTGGCGCCAGGTGCGCAACCACTGGTTGCTGCCCTATGGCGGTTCCTTGCTGCTGATCGCGGTGTTGGCTGTAGGCCTCTTTTACTGGCGGGCCGGTCCGATGGGTGGGCATGGGGCCGATACCGGTCGGGTGATCGAACGCTTCACGCCCTTCGAGCGGTCGGCGCACTGGCTCAATGCCATCGCCTTCGTGGCCTTGGCGGTGTCGGGTTTGGTGATGGCCTTCGGCAAATTCTTTCTGTTGCCGGTGCTGGGCGGCACGCTGTTCGGGTGGCTGAGCTACGCGTTGAAGAACCTGCACAATTTCGTCGGCCCGCTGTTCGCCGTGTCCTTGGTGGTGGTGTTCTTCACTTACCTGCGCGACAACCTGCCCAGCGCTGGCGACTGGACCTGGCTGCGCAGTGGTGGCGGCATGCTGGGCGGTCACGAGGTGCCGTCCCACCGTTTCAACGCGGGCGAGAAGGTGATGTTCTGGGGCGGCGTGTTCAGCCTGGGCCTGCTCGTCGTCGTCTCGGGCCTGGTGCTCGACAAGGTGGTGCCGGGCTTGGGCGAGACGCGCGGGCAGATGCAGATCGCCAATCTGGTCCACGCCACGGCCACGGTGTTGATGATGGCCCTGTTCGTGGGCCACATCTACCTGGGCACAGTCGGCATGCAGGGCGCCTACAGCGCCATGCGCACCGGCTATGTCGATGAGGCCTGGGCCCGGGAACATCACGAACTCTGGTACGACGATGTCAAGGCCGGCAAGATCCCGGCGCAGCGCTCGATGGCTGCTGCATTGGCCAGCAGTCGGGGTTCGGCCGCCCCGCAAGCCTGAACCGCCGCCACCCCGAACACGGAGACTTTGCCATGAAGACCCCCGCCATCGCCTGCGCGGCCCTGGCCGCCCTGCTGGGCTCGGCCGCTGCGCTGGCCAAGTTGCCCGCACCCAGCGACGAGGCCAAGGCCAAGGCCGCCGAAGCCGCAGCCAAGACCGCCTGGAGCAACCAGGTGGCCAATTTCCAGCTGTGCAAGTCCATGGAACAGGTTGCGGCCGGCTACCGGGTCCAGGCCAAGAAGGCGGGCCAGGAAGCCAAGCTCGCTGTGGCCACCCCGGCCTGTGCCGACCCGGGGGCCTTCGTCTATGTGCCGCCGGCGCCAGCCAGCGCGGCATCGGGCGCAGCACCGGCCGCCTTGACGGCCGCTGCAGCGGCCCCAGCTGCCAAGAAGTGAGAAACTCACACGGTCATGACCGTGCTTCCCGAAACCCGTTCCCTGGCCTACAGCGACGAAGACCCCCAGCCCGCAGGCTGGATCCCGGTCGTGGGCGCGCCACGCCTGACGGCTGCGCGCTGCGCGCTGTTGCGCGAGATCACGGTGCTGGACGAACATGGTGCCCAGCGCAGCATCCACATCCCGGCCGAGCGCCCGCTGACCGTGTTTGTGGACAAGCGTGAACTGGTCACGCTGATGACGCTGGGCGAGTGCCCCGAACTGCTGGTGCTGGGCTATTTGCACAACCAGCGGCTGATCACGGCGGTGCAGGATGTCGAGTCCATCACGGTGGACTGGGACGTCGGCGCGGCCGCCGTGCGCACCCATCACGGCGTGCAGGACCTGGCCGCCAAGACCGCACACCGCGTGGTCACCACCGGCTGCGGTCAGGGCACGGTGTTCGGTGATGTGATGACCCAGCTCGACAGCCTGCAGCTGCCCAGTGCGCAGCAGGCGCGCATCCGCCAGAGCGCGCTGCACCGCATGCTGGAAGCCATGCGCCAGCAGGACAGCATCCACCGCAAGGCCGGTTCGGTGCACGGTTGCGCGTTGTTCCGCGGCGCCCAGATGCTGGTCTTCGTCGAAGACGTGGGGCGCCACAACGCCATCGACACCATCGCCGGCTGGATGGCCCTGCACGGCGTGAACGGCGGCGACAAGGCCTTCTACACCACGGGCCGGCTGACCAGCGAGATGGTCATGAAGTCGGCCCACATGGGCGTGCCCATCATCGTGTCGCGCAACGGCGTGACGGCCATGGGCCATGAACTGGCCACGCAACTGGGCATGACGCTGTTCGGCCGCGCCGCCAACCGCCACTTCCTGTGCTACACCGGCGCCGAGCGCTTCGACTCCGAACCCGAACCGCAGCGCCCGCCGGTGCGTGTCGTCGCGGGCAGCTAGCCCGTTGACGGACCGTCAAGCGGGCTCAGGTCAGTCCGTCGAAGAGCCAGACGTCGACCATTTCTCCTGCCGCCACCGAGCCCTGCTCATGGCCCAGCACCAGCAGCGCATTGGCCTCGCTCATGCTGCGCAGCACGCCGGCGCCCTGCGAACCGGTCAGGCGCACCTGCCAGCCGCCTTGCGCTGAAACATCGACGATGGCGCGCTGGAACTCGGTGCGGCCGGGTCGCTTGCGGATGGCCGTGGTGCAGCGCGCTTGCAGCACGGGCAGCTGCTGCGCTGTGGCGCCGGCCAGTTGCAGCAGGGCGTCGCGGGCAAAGACGTAGAAGGTGACCAGCGCCGCGACCGGGTTGCCGGGTAGCGCGAACAGCCACACCGGCTGCTGCGCCAGGGGGCCACGCAGCGGACCGAAGGCGAAGGGCCGGCCGGGGCGCATGGCCACTTTCCAGAAGGCCACCTCGCCCATCTGCGCCAGCAGTTCGCGCACGTGGTCGGCGTCGCCCATGCTGACCCCGCCGCTGGTCAGCACGGCATCGGCCCGGGCCACCGCAGCCCCCAGCGTGGCCCGCAGCGCAGCCGGATCGTCGGGCACCAGGCCGAGGTCGATGACCTCCATGCCCAGGCGCTGCAGCGCGGCCATCAGGCTGTAGCGGTTGCTGTCGTAGATGCAGCCCGGGTCCAGCACCTGGCCGGTGTCGCGCAGTTCGTTGCCGGTGGAGAACAGCGCCACGCGCAAGGGTCGGCGCACCGTCACGGCGCCGATGCCCAGGGAAGCGACGAGGCCCAGATCGGCCGGCTTGAGCAGCCGGCCGGCCAGCAGCGCCGGGCGGCCCAGCGCCAGGTCTTCGCCCTGGCGGCGGCGGTTCTCGCCAGCGCGGACCACGCCGGTTTCGATGGACACCTGCGGGCCGTCGACCCGGCACAACTCGTGCGGCACCACCGTGTCCAGGCCCTCGGGCATCACCGCGCCGGTCATGATGCGCAGCGCCTGCCCGGGACCGATGCGGCCTGCGTGCGGCGCACCGGCCATCACCGTGCCCACGGTCTGCAGCAGCGTGGGCCCCGCGGCCTGCAGGTCCGTCGATGCGAAGGCGTAGCCATCCATGGCCGAGTTGTCGTGCGCCGGCACGGCGATGGGCGAGATGACATCGGCGGCCAGCACGCGGCCCAGAGCCGCCGCCAGCGGCAGGGTCAGCGTCGCGGTGATCGGCTTCAAGGCCGCGGCGATGGCGGCGCGGGCCTGGTCGACGCTGAAGTTGCGGTCGCCAGCGGCCAGGGGTGACTCGGCAAGTTCCGGCATGGGGATGGGTCCTGCGCACCCGAAGTGGGTGCTGGGGAGCGATTTTGCAGTGCCCGCGCGACCGCACCGGCTATGCACGCGCATGCCTATCGCGCTGGCGCAGAACTGCCCGCAAAATATTGGGTTACCCCGACGCTTTTGGCGCGGATGGCGGAACCCACAACGATGCAAGCGCACCCCCAATGACCGAGAGCCTGGGCCTGGCCTGGAAGCTGGTCTTGCAATTCGACGCCGCCTTGCTGCAGGTGGTGGCGCTGTCGCTGCGCGTCAGCGGCCTGGCCTGCCTGATCGGCGCGCTGTTCGGCTTGTGGCTGGGCACGGGTCTGGCCGTGTCGCGCTTTCCGGGTCGTGCGGTGGTGGTCTGGCTGCTGAACACGCTGCTGGCGCTGCCTTCGGTGGTGGTCGGTCTGCTGGTCTACCTGCTGCTGTCGCGCGCCGGGCCGCTGGGCCACTTCGGCATCCTGTTCACGCCGACGGCTATGGTCATCGCGCAAAGCCTGCTGGTGGTGCCGCTGATGGCCGCCTTGACGCGGCGCCTGGTGACGGACACGCTGGAAGAGGGCGGCGATCAATTGCGCTCGCTCGGCGCCAGCCCGATGCAGGTGGGCGCTCTGCTCCTCTTGCATGAGCGCCTGGGCGTGCTGACCATCGTCCTGACTACCTTCGGTCGCGCCATCGCCGAGGTCGGCGCCGTGATGATGGTCGGCGGCAACATCGACGGCGTCACCCGGGTCATGACGACCAGCATCGCACTGGAGACCAGCAAGGGCGATTTGCCGCTGGCGCTGGCCTTGGGCCTGCTGCTGCTGGGCGTGGTGGCCCTGGTGAACCTGATGATCGCCGCGATGCAGGGCCGCACGGTGCTGCGCGCGGCGGCCTGGACATGAGCCCGGTCCTGGTCACCCTGAGCAAAGCCAGCGTGCGCTTTGGCGAGGTGCGGGCGCTGAACGGTGTCAGCCTGAGCCTGCACCGGGGCGAACGCCTGGCACTGGTCGGGGCCAATGGTTCGGGCAAGACCAGCCTGCTGCGTCTGCTGCACGGCTTGTTGCGCTGTTCGGACGGCAGCGTGACCTATGGCGCTGCTGGGGCAGGCCGCTCGCCGGCCCCGATGGCGGCGATGGTTTTCCAGCACCCCTTTCTGCTGCACCTGTCGGTGCGCTTCAACGTCTGGCTCGGTCTGTGGCTGCGCGGTGTGCCGCGCCGCCTGCGCGGCGCGCGCTGCGACGAGGCGCTGCGGCGCGTCGGCTTGCTGGACCTGGCGCGGCGCCAGGCGCACACCTTGTCGGGTGGTCAGCAGCAACGCCTGTCGCTGGCCCGCGCCTGGGCCTTGCGTCCCGAGGTGCTCTACCTCGACGAACCCACGGCGAGCCTGGATCCGGGTGCCAAGCGCGAGGTCGAGGCCCTGATCGAAGCCATCGCCGCCGAGGGCGTGACGGTGGTGATGAGCACGCACAACCTCGGCCAGGCCAAGCGGCTGGCGACGCGGGTGCTCTACCTCGAAGGGGGCCGGCTGGTCGTTGACTTGCCGGTGGACCGTTTCTTCAGTGACGCGCTGCCGCCCGAGGCGGCGCAATTCCTCAAAGGTGAATGGCCATGGCGATGATGTTGACGGTAAGACGGGCGCTGTGGTCCGTGCTGGTGGTGGCCGGGCTGGGTTGGGCTGCCGCCGGCCACGCAGAAGACAAGTTCATCACCATGGCTTCGACGACGTCCACCGAGCAATCGGGCCTGTTCGCGTACCTGCTGCCGGCCTTCAAGGCCGCCACGGGCATCGACGTGCGCGTGGTGGCGGTGGGCACCGGCCAGGCGCTGGACACCGCGCGCCGCGGCGACGCCGACGTGGTTTTCGTGCACGACACGCCTGCCGAAGAGAAATTTGTCGCCGAGGGGTGGTCCAGGAAGCGCTTGCCGGTCATGTACAACGATTTCGTGCTGGTCGGCCCAGCGGGCGACCCGGCCAGGACGCAGGGCAAGGACACGGTGGCCGCGCTGAAGAAGGTCGCCGGCCAGGGCTTGGGCTTCATCTCGCGCGGCGACAAGAGCGGCACGCATGCGGCCGAGTTGCGCCTGTGGAAGCAGGCCGGTGTCGACCTGGTTGCGGCCAAGCCGGCCGGCTACAAGGAATGCGGCTGCGGCATGGGCCCTGCGCTGAATATCGCTGCAGCCAGCAAGGCCTATGTGCTGACGGACCGCGGCACCTGGATGAACTTCAAGAACCGCGGCGACTTGCAGGTGCTGGTCGAAGGCGACCGCACGCTGTTCAACCCCTATGGCGTGATGGTGGTCGACCCGGCGCGCCATCCGCACGTGAAGGCCGCTTGGGCCCAGGCTTTTGCCGACTGGGTGACCTCGCCGGCCGGCCAGGCCGTCATCGCCAGCTACCGGGTCGGCGGCGAGCAGGCCTTCTTCCCTGACGCCAGGCCCTGAGCGGCACCGTCCACCTCAGCGTGTGGCCGGGTGAGCCAGGTCACGCAGATGCGTGGGGCCGGCGTGGCGTTCCACCTCGGCCATCAGGTCCTTGAACAGGCCCAGCGGCGCCAGGGCTTCCAGCACCACGAACATCGGGCCCACCAGCAGGCCGACCAGGTCGTCGGCGAAAGCCGGCTTCTTGCCTTCGTAGTAGTGGCCGATGAACTGGATCACCCAGCCCACGGCAAAGCAACCCAGGCCCCACGCCAGCCATAGTCCCAGCGTGGCGCCGGCCACCTGGTGCGCCAGCGCGATCAGCAGGCCCACCCCGGCCGTGGTGGCCAGCCCGATGCCGAAATGCCCGCGCGTCAGGTACCAGACCGCCACCAGCGCGAACAAGGCCCAGGCCAGCGTGATGTCACGGCCGTTGATGACGAAGTGCACGGCGGCCAGCAACACGCCGACGCCAAAGACGATCATCGGCACGCCGAAGAAGTGGGTGACGATGTTGCGCCGGTCGCGGTGGTACTCAGCGTACTGGTTCAGCAGGGCCAGAGCGGAACGGAAGGGGGTGGCCATGGCGTGTCTCCTTGTCGGGCGATGCTAGCGCAGCAGGCCGGCCCTGTCGCGGAGACCAGGCTCCTAGAATCGACGGCAAACCGGGAGTGCAGCACGTGACGATCAAGAGCGACAAGTGGATACGGCGCATGGCCGAGCAGCACGGCATGATCGAGCCCTTCGAGCCGGGCCAGGTGCGGCTGAATGCGGCCGGCGAAAAGATCGTCAGCTATGGCACCAGCAGCTACGGCTACGACATCCGCTGCGCGCCGGAATTCAAGGTCTTCACCAACATCCACAGCACCGTGGTGGACCCGAAGAACTTCGACGAGAACAGCTTCGTCGACATCAACAAGGATGTCTGC
Organism: Rubrivivax sp.; assembly: GCA_040400915.1. Classification (GTDB taxonomy): domain Bacteria; phylum Pseudomonadota; class Gammaproteobacteria; order Burkholderiales; family Burkholderiaceae_C; genus Rubrivivax. The sequence goes on along the minus strand of JBBAPI010000001.1, from coordinate 199,609 downwards.
GTCATCCCGCCGAACAGCTTCGCCCTGGCGCGCACGCTGGAGTATTTCCGCATCCCGCGCAACGTGTTGACCATTTGCCTGGGCAAGTCGACCTACGCCCGCTGCGGCATCATCGTCAACGTCACGCCCTTCGAACCGGAATGGGAAGGCTATGTGACGCTGGAATTCAGCAACACCACGCCGCTGCCGGCCAAGATCTATGCCGGGGAAGGCTGCGCGCAGGTGTTGTTCTTCGAGAGCGACGAGGTCTGCGAGGTCAGCTACAAGGACCGCGGCGGCAAGTACCAAGGCCAGCGTGGCGTGACCTTGCCGCGGGCCTGATCCGGCGCGGCGTTGCTCGCCGAACTGTGCCGCAAAACCGGCCCAGTTCGGCGAGCAGCGCGGAGGCACTCGGGCCACCATCTCGCACGGGCTGGCCGTTCGCTGACCCAGGAGGTCGCGATGGCGTACACCGAATCCACTCAGACGGCAGCTGCCAGGCCAGCCGCGCCGGCTGCCGTGCAGGCCCTGCCCATCATGGCGATGGCGCGGTTTCGCCGCCTGATGAACTACGAAGGCTGGGACGTCGACCTGCCCCGCATGTGCGTCGACACGGCCTACGCCTACCAGTGCCTGGCGACGGCGCACACCAGCAGCGACGAGCGCCTGCGCAAGGCCGCGCTGGCGCTGTTCGATGCCTACGACCGCAACGCCGCCGTGCCCGTGCTGCACTGAAGGCGGGGTCGGTGCCGCCGCGGGCCCGGGGCAGAATGCGCACACCCCGACATCCGCTTGCGGGGCCAAGGATGCGCCATGAAGTGGGAAGGCCAGGAACAGAGCGACAACGTCGAAGACCGCCGCGGTGACAGCGGCGCGGGCGGCGGTGGTGGCGGCTTCGGTATCGGCGGGCGCGGCATCGGCCTGGGCAGCATCGCCATCGCGCTGGTGGCGGGCTGGGTCTTCGGCATCAACCCGCTCACCGTGCTGGGCCTGCTCAGCGGGGGCAACGGCGGCGGGGCACCGGGGATCCAGCAGCACGCGCCCGCCGTCGCGCACAAGCCGCCGGCGACGGACAAATCGGCGCAATTCGTCAGCGTGGTGCTGCGCGACACCGAAAAGGTCTGGGGCCAGATCTTCCAGGCGGCCGGCAGCAGCTACCGCGTGCCCAGGCTGGTCCTCTTTCGCGGCGCAACCGCCACCGCATGCGGTACTGGCCAGACCGCCATGGGGCCGTTCTACTGCCCGGGCGACAGCCAGGTCTACATCGACCTGGCCTTCTTCGACACCCTGAGCCGCCGCCTCGGTGCGCCGGGCGACTTCGCCCAGGCCTATGTCATTGCGCACGAGGTCGGCCACCACGTGCAGAACCTGATGGGCATCACCGGCAAGGTCGATGCGCAACGATCCCGTCAGAGTGCCGCCCAGGCCAACGCGCTGTCGGTGCGCGTGGAACTGCAGGCCGACTGCCTGGCCGGTGTCTGGGCCTTCCATACACAGCAAGGCAAGGGCTGGCTGGAACAGGGCGACGTCGAGGAAGCACTGAACGCGGCCTCGCAAATCGGTGACGACACCCTGCAGCGCAAGGCCCAGGGCACGGTGGTACCCGAAAGCTTCACGCACGGCAGCAGCCAGCAGCGCATGACCTGGTTCAAGCGCGGGATGGACAGCGGCAGCGTGAAGGCTTGCAACACCTTCGAGGCACGCTGATCCGGTCGGCCGCGCCAGGTTGTGGCCTAATCCGGGGTTTTGTTCGAACCGGAGCCACACATGGGCAACAAGATCGTCACCGAAGCCGACCGCAAGGCCACCCCGCGTCCCGCTGCCCCCATCGGCGTGACCCACACGGCGCCCAAGGGCCAGAAGATCAGCCTGGAGCGTGGCTCGCACACGCGCAGCAAGAAGAACCCCGGCAAGCGTCCCAAGAAGGGCGGCTGAACGCAGGCCCCCCAGCCCGCCGACGGCCCGGCAAAGCCGGTTCCGTCGCGGGAAGCTTGGTCGAGACTCAGCATGCTCCGCATCACCGAACTGCGTTTGCCGCTGGACCATGCCGAGCCGGCGCTGCGTGCGGCCGTGCTGGCACGACTGGGCATCGCCGACGCCGCGCTGACGGCCTGCACCATCTTCCGGCGCGCCTACGACGCGCGCAAGAAGTCGGCGATACAGCTCTCGTACACCATCGATTGCGAACTCGGCAACGAGAGCGCGGTTCTGGCACGTCTGGCGGGTGACCCGCACATCCGGCCATCGCCCGACACGCGCTACCGCTTCCTTGGCCACGCGCCGGCCGATTTCAGGGCTGCGGGGCGACGCCGCCCGGTGGTGGTCGGTTTCGGGCCCTGCGGCCTGTTCGCGGCGCTGATCCTGGCCCAGATGGGCCTGGCACCCCTGGTGCTGGAGCGCGGCAAGGAAGTGCGTGAGCGCACCAAGGACACCTGGGGCCTGTGGCGCCAGGGCGTGCTGGATCCGAAGTCCAATGTGCAGTTCGGCGAAGGCGGCGCCGGAACCTTCAGCGACGGCAAACTGTGGAGCCAGATCAGCGACCCGCGGCATCTGACGCGCAAGGTGCTGACCGAGTTCGTCAAGGCCGGCGCGCCCGATGAAATCCTCTACGTCAGCAAGCCGCACATCGGGACCTTCCGTCTGGTCAGCATGATCGAGAAGATGCGTGCCGACATCGTCGCCCTGGGCGGCGAGATCCGCTTTCAGCAACAGGTGGTGGATGTGCGCATCGAGGCCGGGCACGCGGGCGCCGACGGCGTCCATCCGCTGGCGATCCGCGGCCTGACGCTCGCCAGCGGCGAAGAAATAGCGGCCGATCACGTCGTCCTGGCACTCGGCCACAGCGCCCGTGACACCTTCACCATGCTGCATGCGCGCGGCGTGCAGATGGAAGCCAAACCCTTCTCGGTGGGCTTTCGCGTCGAGCACCCGCAAAGCGTGATCGACGCGGCGCGCTTCGGCCCGGCTGCCGGCAACCCGATCCTCGGCGCGGCCGACTACAAGCTGGTGCACCACGCCAAGAACGGCCGCAGCGTCTACAGCTTCTGCATGTGCCCCGGCGGCACGGTGGTGGCGGCCACCTCAGAGCCTGAGCGCGTGGTCACCAACGGCATGAGCCAGTACAGCCGCAACGAACGCAACGCCAATGCCGGCATCGTCGTCGGCATCAGCCCGCAGGACTACCGGCAGGCGCCCGGCGACGGCCCGGTCAGCCCGCTCGACGGCATGGCCTTCCAGCGGCTCTGGGAGTCGCGTGCCTTTGAGCTGGGCGGCGGCGGCTACCGGGCACCGGGGCAGCTGGTCGGCGACTTCGTCAAGGGCCAGCGCTCGGCCGTGCTGGGCACCGTGCAGCCGTCCTACCAGCCTGGCGTCACACTGACCGACCTGAACGACCTGCAGCGGCCCAGCCTGCCGGGCTATGCGCTGGCGGCCATCCGCGAGGCGCTGCCGGCCTTCGAGCGCCAGATCAAGGGCTACGCCATGCCCGACGCGGTGCTGACGGGCGTGGAGACGCGCACCTCGTCGCCGCTGCGCATCAACCGCGGCCGGGATTTCCAGAGCCTGAACGTGGCCGGTCTGTACCCGGCCGGTGAAGGCGCGGGCTATGCTGGCGGCATCATGTCGGCCGGCGTCGACGGCATCCAAGTGGCCGAGGCGCTGGGCGCCCGGATGCTGGCCGAGATGACCGCCCAGACCGCCTGAAGCGCCACCGAATCGAGAGCCATGGAACCCACCCTCTTCGCCCTGCGCGGCGACCACATCACGCTGGATGCGCTGCTCAAGGCCACCGGCCTGGCGCACAGTGGCGGTGGCGCCAAGGCGCTGATTGCCGATGGCCAGGTGCAGGTCAACGGCGCGGTGGAAACCCGCCGCGGCCGCAAGCTGCGCGCCGGCGATGGCGTGGCGCTGGGCGACCAGCGGGTGCAACTGACCGCGCCGTGATCAGCCCGGCGGCGCGGCCCGTGCAAGGCCCTTAGCGGCTCAGCGCGCCGTAGACCAGGTCTTGCACCTGTTCGCGGTAGTACTTGCGCAGTTCCCCCGGCGCAGCGGTGCCGAAGGCCACCACCAGTTGTTCCTTGGGGTCGGCGAAGAAGCCGGTGCCGTTGGCGCCGTTCCAGCTGAATTCGCCGGGGTTGCCCGGTACCGCAGCCAGACCCGGCTGCATGCGCACCGCCACGCCCAGGCCGAAGCCGTAGCCGGCGCGATGGGGCTCAACGTTGGCCACGTTGTTCTGGATGCCGGCGCCCAGGTGGTTGCTGGTCATCAGCTGCACCGAGGCCGGGCTCAGCACCTGCGCACCGTCCAGGCTGCCGCCATTCAGCAGCATCTGGCCGAAGCGGATGTAGTCGCCCATGGTGCCGAAGGCGCAGGCCCCGGCGCAGTCGAAGCTGGGCGGCTTGTCGATGGCGATGATGGACTGCGGCTTGCCGTCCAGCGGGTTCAGCGCAAAGGGGCGTGCCACGCGTGCGCGCTGGGCATCGGTGAGGCGGAAGGTGGTGTCGGTCATCTTCAGCGGCTTCCACACCGTGTCCGACAAATGCCCGCCCAGGGTCTTGCCGGTGACCTTTTCGACCACCGCACCGAGCACGTCGAAGGACAGGCTGTATTCGAAGACCGTGCCGGGCTGGTAGACCAGCGGCAGCTTGGCAATGGTGTTGGCGAACTCGCTGGACGTGCCCATGTTCTGCGCCGCGCCGCCGCTGGGCCACAGCGCCGCGATCGGGCTGCTACCGTCGGGCCGGCCGCCGTAGGTCAGGCCTGAGGTGTGGCGAAACAGGTCATGGATGCGGATGGGCTGCTTCTGCGCTTCGGTGGTGAACTTGCCATCGGCCGTGGGCACGCCGACCTGCATGGTGCCGAAGGCCGGGAAGTAGTCGGCCAGTCGGCTTTGCAGCGGCAGCCGCCCTTGTTCGGTCAGCGCCAGCGCACCCACCGCGGCCTGGATCTTGGTCATCGAGGCCAGCTGGAAGATCGCGTCGGTGGACATCGCCGTGCCCTTGGCCGCGTCGGACGAACCGAAGGCCTTGAAGTAGATCAGCTTGCCGTTGCGCGCGATCGCCACGACGGCGCCCGGCACGCGCTTGCGTTCGATCTCGCTGGCGAAGAAGGCGTCGATGTTCTGCAGCCGCTGGCTGGAAAAGCCCACGCTTTCGGGGGCTGCCGTGGGCAGGGGTTGGGCCAGCGCCGGGCCGGTCAGCGTGAGGGTGGCGGCGGCGGCCAGTGCGGTGAGGGTCTTGGAATACGGCATCGGAGTTCTTCGTGGGGTGGGAAAGGGGGTCTGCGTGCTCATCCGTCGATCAGCGCCGGGTCCCAGGCGTGCACGGTCTGCTGCTGCTCGCCCAGCTTCTCGATGGACAGGCGCATCACGTCGCCCGGCTTCAGGAACACGGGCTGGGGTTTGACGCCCATGCCCACGCCGGGCGGCGTGCCGGTGGTGATCAGGTCGCCGGCGCGCAGCGTCATGAACTGGCTGAGGTGGCTGACGATGGCCGCGGGCCCGAAGATCATGGTCTTGGTGCTGCCGTTCTGGTAGCGGTGGCCGCTGACGTCCAGCCACATCGTCAGGTTCTGCGGGTCGCCGACCTCGTCGGCCGTCACCAGCCAGGGGCCGACGGGGCCGAAGGTGTCGCAGCCTTTGCCCTTGTCCCACTGGCTGCCGCGTTCCAGCTGGTATTCGCGTTCCGAGACGTCGTTGACCACGCAGTAGCCGGCCACGTGCTGCAGCGCGTCGGCCTCGGACACATAGCGCGCCGTGCTGCCGATGACGATGCCGAGTTCGACCTCCCAGTCAGCCTTGACCGAGCCCTGCGGCAGCACCACCGGGTGGTTGCAGCCGACGGCGCTTTCGACCGTCTTGGTGAAGACGATGGGCTCTTTCGGGATGGGCATGTTGGCCTCGGCCGCATGGTCGGCGTAGTTCAGGCCGATGGCGATGAACTTGCCCATGCCCGACCAGGGCACGGCCAGCCGGCCCTGCGCGACGATGGGCAGCGCGTTCAGGTCCAGTGCGCGCAAGGCGGCCAGGCCCTGGGGCGTGAGGTGGGCCGGCGTGATGTCGTCGATCAAGACGGACAGGTCGCGGACCTGGCCCTGGGCATCGAGGATGCCGGGTTTCTCTTGGCCTTTGGGGCCGTGGCGCAGCAGTTTCATGTCGGTACCGTTGGAAAGTCAGTTGGACCAGCCGCCGTCGATGATCTGGGCGGTGCCGGTGGTGAAAGTGGATTCGTCAGCGGCGAGATAGACCGCCAGCGCAGCGATTTCCTCGCTGCGACCCAGGCGGCCCATGGGCTGGCGAGCCATGTAGCCGGCCTCGACCGCGGCCAAGGTCTGCCCGCTAGCAGCCGCACCGGCCGCAATGCGGTCGCGCAGCGAGGGCGATTCCACCGTGCCGGGACAGATCGCGTTGCAGCGTATGCCCTGGGTGATGAAGTCGGCCGCCACCGACTTGGTCAAGCCGATGACGGCGGCCTTGGTGGCGCCGTAGATGAAGCGGTTGGGCGCACCCTTGATGCTGCCGGCCACCGAGGCCATGTTGATGATGGAGCCTCCGCCGGCCCGCAGCATGCCGGGCAGGAAGGCATGGATCAGGCGGAACTGCGAGCGCACGTTGAGCGTGAAGGCGCAGTCCCAGTCGGCCTCGCTGCAGTCCAGCACGGTGCCGGCGTGGACGTAGCCGGCGCCGTTGAAGAGCACGTTCACGGCGCCGTTTTGCAGCGCCGCAGCCTGGACCGCCGCGGCGTCCGTCACGTCCAGCAGCTGTGTCGCACAGCCCGTCTCGCCAGCCAGCGTGGCCAGTGCAGCGGCGTTGATGTCGGTGGCGATGACCCGCGCGCCTTCGCGCACAAAGGCCAGCGCCACCGCGCGGCCGATACCCTGGCCTGCCGCAGTCACGAAGGCCGTCTTGTCCTGCAGCCGCTGGCTCATCGCTTGGGCCTCATCCCCGGCCCACGAAGGGCATCTTGGTGGCCATCACGGTGGTGAACAGCACATTGGCCGACAGCGGCAGGCGGGCCATCGCCATGAAGGTGTCGGTGACTGCCGAGAGGTCCATGCGCGGTTCCGGCTTGATGCTGCCGTCGGCCTGCGGCACGCCCTGCACCATGCGCGCGGTCATCTCGCTGGCGGCATTGCCGATGTCGATCTGGCCGACCGCGATGTCGTAGGCCCGGCCGTCCAGCGCCGCCGTGCGCGTCAGGCCCGAAACGGCGTGCTTGGTGGCCGTGTAGGCGATGCTGCCCGGCCTGGGCGCATAGGCCGAGATGCTGCCGTTGTTGATGATGCGGCCGCCCTGCGGGCTTTGCTGGCGCATGAGTCGGAAAGCGTTCGACAGGCAGTAGAAGGCGCCGTTGAGGTTGACGTCCACCACGCGCCGCCATTCAGCCGGCGTGACCTCGTCGGGCGTCTTCGCGCCCAGGCCGCCGCCGGCGTTGTTGAACAGCAGGTCGAGCCGGCCGTAGCGTGCCTGTACGGCGTCGAAGGCGGCCGTGACCTGGGCGTCGTCGCCCACGTCGCAAGGCAGCGCCAGCGCCTGGCCGGCGTTCACGCCCGCCAGCTTGGCAGTCTCTTGCAGCGCCTCGGCGCGGCGGCCGACCAGGGCCACGGTCCAGCCTTCGGCCAGCAGGGCCAGGGCGCAGGCGCGGCCGATGCCGCTGCCGGCGCCGGTCACCAGGGCAATCTTCATCAGTGGTTGTCCTTGGGCACGAAGGCGCCGCGCTGGCCGCGCAGGAAGTCGAGGTCGCAACCCTCGTCGGCCTGCGTGACGTGGTCGATGTAGAGCTTCCAGTAGCCGCTGGAGAGGGCCGGCACCGGCGGCTGCCAACCCGCCAGGCGGCGCGCCAGTTCGGCGTCGTCCACATGCAGATGCAGGCTGCGGCCGGCCACGTCCAGCGTGATCAGGTCGCCGTTGCGCACCACCGCCAGCGGCCCGCCGGCCGCCGCTTCGGGCGCGGTGTGCAGCACCACGGTGCCGTAGGCGGTGCCGCTCATGCGGGCGTCGCTGATGCGGACCATGTCGGTGATGCCGCGCTTCAGCACCTTCGGCGGCAGCGGCATGTTGCCGACCTCGGCCATGCCGGGGTAGCCCTTGGGCCCGCAGTTCTTCAGCACCAGGATGCAGGCTTCGTCGACGTCCAGCGCGTCGTCGTCGATGCGCGCGTGGAAGTCGTCGCTGTCCTCGAAGACCACCGCGCGACCGGTGTGCTGCATCAGGGCCGGCGTGGCCGCGCTGGGCTTGATGACCGCGCCGCGCGGCGCCAGGTTGCCACGCAGCACGGCGATGCCGGCCGCGGCCTTGAAGGGCTCGGCCATGGTCTTGATGACGGCCGGGTTGAAGTTCTCGGAGCTGGCCACGTTCTCGCCCACCGTGCAGCCGTTGGCGGTGACGGCGTCGAGGTGCAGCACCGCCTGGATCGCTTGCATCACCGCCGGCAGGCCGCCGGCGTAGCAGAAGTCTTCCATCAGGAACTGGCCGCTGGGCTGCAGGTTGACCAGGCAGGGCAGGGCGCTGCCCAGGCGGTCGAAGTCGTCGATGCTCAGCGGCACGCCCAGGCGGCCCGCAATGGCAATCAGGTGGATGACCGCATTCGTGCTGCCGCCGATGGCCGCCAGCGTTTTGATGGCGTTTTCGAAGGCCTCACGCGTCAGGATGCTGGAGAGCTTCTGGTCGACATGGACCATCTCGACGATGCGCCGCCCGGCCTGCCGCGCCAGCACATTGCGCCGGCCATCGACCGCCGGGTAGGCCGCGTTGCCCGGCAGGCCCACGCCGAGCGCCTCGACCATGCAGGCCATGGTGCTGGCCGTGCCCATGGTCATGCAGTGACCGTGGCTGCGGTGCATGCAGCTCTCGGCTTCGAAAAAGTCCTGCAGCTTCATCGTGCCGGCGCGCACCTGCTCGCTCATGCTCCACAGGCCGGTGCCGCTGCCCAGCTCCGTGCCGCGCCACTTGCCGTTCAGCATGGGTCCGCCGCTGACGCCGATGGTCGGCAGGTCGGCGCTGGCCGCGCCCATCAGCAGCGCCGGCGTGGTCTTGTCGCAGCCCATCAGCAGCACCACGCCGTCGATGGGGTTGCCGCGGATGCTCTCTTCGACATCCATGCTGGCCAGGTTGCGGTACAGCATGGCGGTGGGCCGCAGCAGCGTTTCGCCCAGGCTCATCACCGGGAATTCCAGCGGGAAGCCGCCGGCTTCATACACGCCGATCTTCACCTGCTCGGCCAGCGTGCGGAAATGCGAATTGCAGGGCGTCAATTCGCTGAAGGTGTTGCAGATGCCGATGACGGGCCGGCCGTCGAACTGGTCGTGCGGCACGCCCTTGCCCTTGACCCAGCTGCGGTAGGCGAAGCCGTCGCGGTCCTGGCGGCCGAACCACTGCTGGCTGCGCAATTCTTCGGGCTTCTTGCGGGGTTTGCTGTCGGGCATCAGGGCACTCGGGTTGGACTGAACGCGGGCTTGCAGGCTTACCCGGTGCCGCAGCCTGAGCCGCCGGGAATACTATGGTCTGACGGTGGCAACCGCAGCCGTAGAACCCCTTACGAGACCCCCGACGATGGACACCCACACCTTCCGCCTTGACGGCCGCGTCGCCCTGGTTACGGGCTCTTCCACCGGCATCGGCCTGGCCCTGGCGCGGGGCCTGGCGCAATCGGGTGCCACGGTGGTGCTGAACGGCCGCGATGCGGGGCGGCTGGATGTGGCGCAGCGGGCCTTGCTCGGCGACGGTCTGCCGTGCCACCAGCGCGTTTTCGATGTCTGCGATGCGGCCGCCGTCGGCGCTGCCGTGGCCGACATCGAAGCCACCGTCGGCCCCATCCACATCCTGGTCAACAACGCCGGCATCGCGCGGCGGGGCCTGTTCCAGGAGGCCAGCGCGGCCGACTGGCGAGCGGTGCTGTCGACCAACCTCGACAGCGCCTACACCGTGGGCCAGGCGGTCGCGCGCTGCATGCTGACGCGACGGGCGGGCCGCATCATCAACGTCTGTTCGGTGATGAGCGAGATCACCCGCCCCGGTGCCACCGCCTACGCCGCCAGCAAGGGCGGGCTGAAGATGCTGACCAAGGGCATGGCGGTCGACCTCGGGCCGCATGGCATCACGGTCAACGGCCTGGCGCCGGGCTACTTCAAGACCGAACTCACCGCGCCGCTGGCCAACGACGAGAAGGCTACGGCCTGGATCGCCGGCCACACGCCGGTGGGCCGTTGGGGCGATCTGGAAGACCTCGCACCGGCCGTCGTCTTCCTGGCCAGCGACGCCGCCCGCTACGTCAACGGCCACCTGCTCGTCGTCGACGGCGGCATGACTGCCACCCTGTGAGCGACACCCCATGCAATTCACCCAAGTCATCCTCGTCACCGAAGCCGACGGCCGCGCGCGCTTTCGCGAGTCGTCCATCGAGCTGAACGAAGGCAAGCCGCAGGCCCGGCTGTCGCCCCTGATGTCCAGCTGCGGCCTGCAGCTGCGCATGAGCCCGGTGGGCTTTCGCAGCGATTTCCATTGCACCGGCGACCCGCAGTGGGTCTTCATCCTGGGCGGCCAGATGGAGATCGGCCTGCAGGACGGCACGCGGCGCGTCTTCGGGCCGGGCCAGCATTTCTACTCGGCCGATGTGCTGCCCGAAGGTGCCACCTTCGACCCGCAGGTGCACGGCCACTGCAGCCGGCAACTCGGCGATGAGCCGCTGGTCACCGCCTTCGTGCGGTCCTGAACGGCCCGGCTTTCCAGCCGGGCTTGTTGTGCGCCCTGGGCACAGCGGCGGGCTATTCCTTCACCGAGCCCGTCAGCCCCGACACGTAGTGGTCGACGAAGAAGGAATACACAAAGGCCACAGGCAAGGAGCCGAACAGCGCCCCGGCCATCAGCGGGCCCCAGTGGTAGACGTCGCCTTCGACCAACTCGGTCACCACGCCCACCGGGACGGTCTTGTTCTCGGAGCTGCTGATGAAGGTCAGGGCGTAGATGAACTCGTTCCAGCTCAGCGTGAAGGCGAAGATGCCGGCCGAGATCAGGCCGGGCACGGCCAGCGGCAGCACGATCTTCACCAGGATCTGCCAGCGTGTGGCACCGTCGATCAGCGCGCACTCTTCCAGTTCGTAAGGGATGCTGCGGAAGTAGCCCATCAGCAGCCAGGTGCTGAAAGGGATCAGGAAGGTGGGGTAGGTGAGGATCAGCGCCCAGCGGGTGTCGGCCAGGCCCAGGTTGGTGATGATGGCGGCCAGTGGGATGAACAGGATGGACGGCGGCACCAGGTAGGCCAGGAAGATGGCTAGGCCGGTCTGCTTGGCGCCGCGAAAGCGCAAACGCTCGATGGCATAGGCCGCCAGTACCGAAGCGAACAGCGAGAAGCCGGTGGCCACCACCGACACCAGCACGGTGTTCCACAGCCATTCCGGGTAGGCGGTGTCGAAGAGCAGTTTCTTGAAGTGGGCCAGCGTCGGCGCCACCACCCAGAAGGGGTTGCCGTCTCGGCTGAGCAATTCCTGGTCGGGTTTCACCGAAGTGATGACCATCCAGTAGAAGGGGAACAGCAGCACGAACAGGAAGATGCCCAGCGGCAGGTAGGTGGTCAGCAGCTTGCGCTGCACGGTGTCGAGGTAGCCCATGCCCCCCATGTCGGCATCTTGTTTGATGCTCATTCGTCTTTCCCGCCCTGTTGCCAGGCCCGCCGCTGCAGGCCGAAGAAGCTGAACATGATGGCCGCCAGCAGGAAGGGCACCATGGCGATGGCGATGGCCGCGCCTTCACCCAGTGCGCCGCCGTTGATGGCGCGCTGGAAGGACAGCGTGGCCATCAGGTGGGTGGCGTTCAGCGGGCCGCCGCGGGTCAGCACGTAGATCAGCTGGAAGTCGGTGAAGGTGAAGAGCACCGAGAAGGTCATCACCACCGCGATGATGGGCGTCAGCAGCGGCAGCGTGACGTGGCGGAACTGCTGCCAGGGCGTGGCGCCGTCGATGGCGCTGGCTTCGTAGAAGGACGGCGAAATGGTCTGCAGGCCGGCCAGCAGCGTGATCGCCACGAAGGGCACGCCGCGCCAGACGTTGGCGAAGACGGTGGCCAGGCGGGCGTTCCAGGGGTCGCCCAGAAAGTCGATGTAGTGGTCGATCCAGCCCAGCTTCATCAGCGTCCACGAGACGATGGAGAACTGCGAGTCGTAGATCCACCAGAAGGCGATGGCCGACAGCGCCGTGGGCACGATGTAGGGCAGCAGGATGATGGCGCGGAAGAAGGTCTTCAGCCGCAGGTCCTTGTTCAGCAGCACCGCCAGCCACAGGCCCAGCACGAACTTGAGCACGCTGGCCAGCGCCGTGTAGAACAGCGTGTTGAACAGCGCCAGCCGCGTCACGCTGTCACCCCACAGGAACTCGTAGTTCTCCAGGCCGATCCAGCTGCCCGGCCGCCCCAGGCGGGCGTCGGTGAAGCCCAGCCAGGTGCCCAGGCCCAGCGGGTAGGTGAGGAACAACAGCAGGAACACTGCCGCGGGCAGCATGAACAGCAGCCCGAGCGCGTTCCTGTTGTTCTGCAGTTTTTCGAGCAAAGGGTGCTTCCGTCTTGCTCCCTCTCCCGCAGGGCGGGAGAGGGTTGGGGTGAGGGTGGGTCAGGGCGTGCCGATCAGACCTTGTAATACCGCTCAGCCCGTTTCTGGGCGCGTTCAGCGGCTTCCTTCGGCGTCTTGGAACCGCTGACCGCTTCGGCCACCATGTTGACGACGATGAAGTCGGCGCCCGCGCCCGCCGAGGCGTAGCCCAGCTTGCCGGCATAGCCGGCCGGGCGCATGTTCTTCACGCCGTCACGGTAGGGCGTGTGCTTGGGGTCGACGGTCCAGATGGGTGCCTTTTCATAGGCCCGCAGCGGCTGCGCGATGTAGCCGCCGGCACCGCTCAGCCAGGGTTCGAACTGCTCTTGCTCCATCATGAAGCGCAGGAACTCCTTGGCCGCCTGCGGGTACTTGGTGTACTTCATGACCATCTGGTTGAAGAACAGGTGCGACTCTGTCGGCACGCCCACGGGGCCGACGGGGAAGGCCGCGTGGTTGATGTCTGCGGCCATCTCCTTGACCTTGTCGTCCTTGGAATTCTTGGCCGCGTAGTAGATCGAGATGCCGTTGTTGGTGATGCTGATCTGGCCGTCGAGGAAAGCCTTGTTGTTGTTCGGGTCCAGCCAGCTCAGCGTGCCCGGGATGAAGTTGGCGTAGAGCTCCTTGCCGTATTCCAGCGCCTTGATCGTCTCGGGGCTGTCGATGACGACCTTGTTGCTCTTGTCGACCAGCATGCCGCCGTGCGACCACATCAGCCAGTTGCACCACAGGCCGTCGCCGGTAGCATTGCCCAGGGCCATGCCGCCGGGTGTGCCTTTCTCCTTCAGCGCCTTGTACATGGCCAGGAAGCCGGCCGTGTCCTTGGGCACGCTGTCGTAGCCGGCTGCTTTCAGCATGCTGGTGCGGTAGACGATGTAGGAGCCGGCAGCGCCCAGCCCCAGGCCCAGCCACTTCTTGCCGTCGGGGCGCAGATAGGCTTCGACGGCCGGGTACCAGCCGCCGTACTTCTTGCCCAGGTACTCGGCCAGGTCGGTCACGTCGAGCAGCTTCTCGGGGTAGAGGTTGGCGTCGTCGTTGGTCGACAGGATGATGTCGGGCCCTGCGCCGGTGTTGGCGGCGACGGCGGCCTTGGGCCGCACGTCCTCCCAGCCTTCGTTGTCCACCCGCACCTCGATGCCGGTCTTCTCGGTGAACTTCTTGACGTTGGCCATGTAGGCGTCGATGTCGCCCTGCACGAAACGGCTCCAGCGCAGCACGCGCAGCTTGGCGCCCTTTTCGGGCTTGAAGCTGAGGGTCTGGGCTTGCGCGATGCCCGGTGCAAAGACGGCGCCGCTGCCGAGTGCAGCGGTCGTGGCCACGCCGGCGGTGCCTTCCAGGAAGCGGCGGCGGTTGAAGTCGTTCATCGGGGTCTCCTTGCTGGGGGTGGTGGGCGGCCCGCTTCGAGCTTCAAGCCGCAAGACGGCGGCCGGAGGCCGCGTCGAACAAGTGCGCCCGAGCGATGTCGGGCTGCAAATGGATGGTGCTGCCGGGCGCAAAGGCATGCCGGTCGCGGAAGACCACGGACAGCTCGCGCGTGCCGTGGCGGCAGGCCACGAAGGTGTCGGCGCCGGTGGGTTCGACCACCTTGACCTCGGTGGCGATGCTGGCGCCCGAACCCGCGCCCAGTGTCAGGTGTTCGGGCCGGGTGCCGAAGATCACGGCCTGGCCATCGTCGCCCTCGCTGCCGGGCGGTGCCGGCAGCCGCGTGCCGTCGCTGAACTCGACGCTGGCGGCGCCGCCGCTGCGGCGCAGGGTGGCGGGCAGGAAGTTCATCGCCGGGCTGCCGATGAAGCCGGCCACGAAAAGGTTCACCGGCCGGTCGTAGAGTTCCAGCGGGCTGCCGGTCTGCTCGATGCGGCCGTCCTTCATGACCACGATCTGGTCGCCCATGGTCATGGCCTCGATCTGGTCGTGGGTGACGTAGATGCTGGTCGTCTTCAGGCGCTGGTGCAGTTCCTTGATCTCGGTGCGCATGGCCACGCGCAGCTTGGCGTCCAGATTGGACAGCGGCTCGTCGAAGAGAAAGACCTGGGGGTCGCGCACGATGGCGCGGCCCATGGCCACGCGCTGACGCTGGCCGCCCGACAGCTGGCGCGGGTAGCGCTCCAGCAATTCGTTCAGGCCCAGGATCTCGGCGGCGCGGGCCACCTTGCTGGTGATAGTGGCGGCATCGAGCTTGGCCAGCATCAGCGAGAAGGCCATGTTGTCGCGCACCGTCATGTGCGGGTAGAGCGCGTAGTTCTGGAAGACCATGGCGATGTCGCGCTGCTTGGGCGGCAGGTCGTTGACGCGCTGGCTGCCGATGGACACGTCGCCGCTGCTGATCTGTTCCAGCCCCGCGATCATGCGCAGCAAGGTGCTCTTGCCGCAGCCGCTGGGCCCGACCAGCACGGTGAACGAGCCGTCGGGAATGGCGATGTCCACGCCATGCAGGATCTCGACGCTGCCGAAGCGCTTCTTCACCTTGTCGATGGTCACGCTGGCCATGCGTATCCTTGCCGTAGCGGCTGTGAACTGGCTTTCACGATAGCCCGTCGTGACCGGAACCCACCATCGGGCTTACCCCCGGGCTTACCCCCTTCCCTGGCGCCAAAAGTTGTCTGATAACCTGACGACCATGGTTGCCGCCCCACCCGTTCCCGCTGCCGCAGTGCCGCAGGCCGAAGGATGCCTGGCGCGCCAGACGCTGGCCGACCGGCTCGCCGAGCGGCTGTCGGCGCAGATGGAGCGGGGCGAGCTGAAGCCCGGCGACCGCCTGCCCACCGAAGCGGCCCTGGCGGCGGAACACGGCGTCTCGCGCAGCGTGGTGCGCGAGGCCGTGCACCGCATCAAGTCGCGCGGCCTGCTGTTGTCGCGCCAAGGTTCGGGCGTCTTCGTGGCCCCGCCGCTGGAGCACCACGCGCTGGCTTTCGACCCGGCCGTGCTGGCTTCGGTGCCCGCCGTGGTGCAGGTGGTCGAGATCCGCCGAGTGCTGGAAGGCGGGATGGCCGCGCTGGCCGCGCAGCGCGCGACACGCAGCCAGCTGAGCGGCGTGCGGCGCGCGCTGGCCGCCATCGACACCGCGGTGCTGGCCGGGCGCGACGGTGTAGACGAAGACTTGGCCTTCCACCGCGCCATCGCCGAGGCCACCGGCAACCCGCAGTTCGGCCTGCTGCTGGGCTTTCTCGAGCAGTACCTGCGTGCCGGCATGCGCATCACACGCGGCAACGAGGCCCGCCGCCAGGACTTCACGGAAGCGGTGCGCAAGGAACACCGCGCCATCGTCGATGCACTGCTGGCGCGCGACCCGGCTGCGGCCCGCCGTGCGGCCACCAGCCACCTGGTTCGCGGTGAACGGCGGCTGGAGCGCGGCGGCATGATCCCGCCGGCATCCCCTGGCGGCCGCACCCGAGCGCGGGCGCGCGGATGATGGCTGCCGCTGGCCCTGCCACCCCATCCCCCATGCCCGCCGCCACGCTGGGTGTCGTCGGACTGGGCTCGATGGGCCTGGGCGCCGCCTTGTCGGCGCTGGCGCGCAGCGTGCCGACCTGGGGTTTCGACCCCAGGCCCGAGCCGCTGCAGGCCTTGACGTCAGCCGGAGGCCACGCCGCGGCCAGCGTGGCCGAGTTGGCCGCGCGCTGCGACCTGGTGGTGGTACTGGTGGTGAATGCCGCGCAGACCGAGCAGGTGCTGTTCGGCGACGGCGGCCTCGCCGCCGCGATGCGCCCCGGCACGGTGGTCGCCGGCTCGGCCACGGTCGATCCGGCCCTGCCGCCACGCTGGGCTGAACGGTTGTCCGCGCACGGCCTGCATTTCATCGACGCGCCGGTGTCCGGTGGCCCGAAAAAGGCCGCCGCCGGCGAAATGACGGTGATGGCCTCGGGTGCGCCGGCGGCTTTTGAAGCGGCGGGCAGCCTGCTCGACGCCATCGCCGGCACCGTCTACCGGCTGGGCGACCTGCCCGGCGCGGGCAGCACCGTGAAGATGGTCAACCAGCACCTGGCCGGCGTGCACATCGCTGCGGCCTGCGAGGCGATGGCGCTGGGCCTGCGCGCTGGCGCCGACCCGCGGGCGCTGTATGAGGTGATCTGCCATTCGGCCGGCTCGAGCTGGATGTTCCAGAACCGCGTGCCGCACATCCTGGCGGGTGACTACACGCCGCTGTCGGCGGTGAACATCTTCATCAAGGACCTGGGCATCGTGCTCGATGCGGCGCGCGGCATGGCCTTTCCCCTGCCGTTGGCTGCCGCCGCGCACCAGCTCTACCTGGCCACGGCGGCGGCCGGCCACGGTGCCGAGGACGACAGCGCGGTGATCAAGTTCTACGCCGCGCTGGCCGGGCTCAAGCTGCCGGGCCGGACTGAGGCTGCCGGCTGACCGCCATGGCCAACAGCCACGCAGCGCGTGCTGTCCTGGGCGTGATCGCCGACGACTTCACCGGCGCCACCGACGTCGCCAGCATGCTGGTGCGCCAGGGCCTGCGCACCGTGCAGGTCATCGGCGTGCCGCACGGCGCGGCGCCGGCCGACGGGCTGGCTGCGGTCGACGCCATCGTGGTGGCGCTGAAGTCGCGCACCATCGCGGCCGACGAGGCCGTGGCGCAGTCGCTGGCCGCCCTGCGCTGGCTGCAGGCGGCCGGCGCGAGGCAGTTCTACTTCAAGGTCTGTTCGACCTTCGATTCGACGCCCGCCGGCAACATCGGCCCGGTGGCCGAAGCGCTGCTGCAGGCCCTGGGCAGCGACTTCACGGTGGTCTGCCCGGCAGCCCCGGAAAACGGCCGCACGGTCTACCGCGGCCACCTCTTCGTCGGCGACCAGCTGCTGTCCGACACCGGCATGCGGCAGCACCCGCTGACGCCGATGACCGACAGCAACCTGGTGCGCGTGCTGCAGGCCCAGTGCCGACAGCCCGTGGGCCTGCTGCGCGGCGATGCGGCGACCTTGCCGGCACAGATGACTGCCCTGCGCGCGCAGGGCGTGGTGGTGGCTGTCGCTGACGCCACCACCGACGCCGACCTGCAGGCGCTGGCTGCCGCCGCCCTGGACCTGCCGCTGCTGGTGGCGGGCTCGGGCCTGGCGCTGGCGCTGCCCGCGCGCTATGCCGCGCGGGGCTGGGTGCAGTTGCAGGCCAGTGCGGCGCAGCTCGACGCGCGCCGGGGGCCGGCAGCCGTCATCGCGGGTTCCTGTTCGATGGCCACCCTGGCGCAGGTGGCGCACTGGCGGGCAGCCGGCCGGCCGGCTCGCGCCATCGACGCGCTGGCGCTGGCGCAAGGCCGGCCCGTGGTGGCCGAGACCCTGGCCTGGGCGCTTGCGCAAGCGGCTGGCGAAGCGCCGCTGGTGCACGCCAGCGTGGCGCCCGATGCGCTGCAGGCGGTGCAGGCGCAACTTGGCGTGCAGCGCGCCGGTGCCCTGGTGGAAGCGGCACTGGCCGACATCGCGCGCGGTCTGGTCGAGGCCGGCGTGCAGCAACTGGTCGTCGCGGGCGGCGAAACCTCGGGCGCCGTCGTGCAGGCGCTGGGCGTGCAGCGCCTGCGCATCGGCGCGGCCATCTGCCCCGGCGTGCCCTGGACGCAGGCCGCAGGCCGGGCGCTGTGGCTGGCCCTGAAGTCGGGCAATTTCGGCGGCGTCGATTTCTTCGCCCAGGCCCTGTCTGCAGAAGGCGCCGCGTGATGTCTGAATCGAAGCGGCGCGATGGCTACGGCCACCGCGCCCCGTTTTCAAGGGGAACCCGAGCATGAAGATCCTGATCACTGGCGGTGCCGGCTTCGTCGGCGCGCGGCTGGCCCGCACGCTGCTGGCGCGCGGCGAGCTGGCGGGCCGTCGCATCGAACAACTCGTGCTGAGCGACCAGGCGCCGGGCCGACCCGAGTTGCTGGCCGATGCGCGGGTGCAGGCCCGCGTCGGCCCCTTGCTGGCGCAGTGCGCGGCGCTGCGCGAACGGTCGGAAGAGCAGGCCTTCGACGGCGTCTTCCACCTCGCGTCGGCCGTGTCGGGCGAATGCGAGGCCGATTTCGATCTCGGCCTGCGCAGCAACCTCGACAGCACGCGCGCCCTGCTGGACGCCTTGCGCGCGCGCACCGAGGCCGGCGCCACGCCGACGCGGCTGGTGTTTTCCAGCTCGATCGCGGTTTACGGCCCCGACCCCGCCGTGCCGCTGCCCGACGTGGTGTCCGACGACACGCTGCCGGCGCCGCAGACCAGCTACGGCACCCACAAGCTGATCTGCGAACACCTGCTGGCCGACTACACGCGCAAGGGCTATGTCGATGGCCGCGCGGCGCGGCTGATGACGGTGACGGTGCGCCCGGGCCAGCCCAATGGCGCGGCCTCGTCCTTCTTCAGCGGCATCATCCGCGAACCCCTGGCGGGGCTGCCGGCCATCCTGCCGGTGGACCTGGCCGTGTCGCACCCGGTGTCATCACCGCAGCGCACGGTGGACGGCCTGATCGCCGTCTACGAGGCCAGCCGCGAGGCTTTCCAGGGCCGCACGGCGCTCAACCTGCCGGGCCTGAACGTCACCGTGCAACAGATGCTGGACGCGCTGGAAGCGGTGGCCGGCGCGAAGGTGAGGGCGCTGGTGCGCGCGCAGCGCGACGAGCGCATCGCCGGCATCGTCGCCAACTGGCCGCGTGGCGCCCGTGCCCCCCGCGCCGCGCGGCTGGGCCTGCTGCCCGAGGCGAATTTTGAAGACATCATCCGGCAGTACATCGCCGATCAGGCCGACACGCCGGCTGCTTTGAGAGGACTCCAGGCATGAACCAGATCGATTTGCAGGGCCGCGTCGCGGTCGTCACCGGCGGTGCGCAGGGCATCGGCTACGCTGCCACGGCGCGGCTCTTGAAGTCGGGTGCGCGGGTCGTCATCTGGGACATCGACGCCGCGCGGATGGCGGCGGCTTGCGCGGCCCTGGCGCCGCTGGGCCCGGTGCGCGGCGAGCGCGTGGAACTGACCGACGACGCCGCCGTGGCCGCCGCCACGGCGAACACCGTGGCCAGCGAAGGGCGCATCGACATCCTGGTCAACAACGCCGGCATCACCGGCGGCAACGCCAGCACCTGGGAACTCGACCCCGCCGTGTGGCGCCAGGTCATCGAGGTCAACCTGATCGCGCCCTACCTGACCTGTCGCCACGTGGTGCCCTGCATGCTGAACCAGGGCTACGGGCGCATCGTCAACATCGCCAGCGTGGCCGGCAAGGAAGGCAACCCCAACGCCAGCCACTACAGCGCCAGCAAGGCAGGGCTGATCGCCTTGACCAAGTCGCTGGCCAAGGAAGTGGCGACAAAAGGCGTGCTGGTCAATGCCATCGCCCCGGCGGTGGCCAAGACAGCCATGTTCGAGCAGATGGCGCCCAGCCACATCGCCTACATGCTGGGCAAGATACCCATGGGCCGCTTCGTCGAGGTGGACGAGATCGCGGCCATGGTGGCCTGGCTGGCCAGCGCCGAATGCTCGTTCAGCACCGGCGCGGTCTTCGACATCTCCGGCGGGCGTTCGACCTACTGAGCCCGCGCCGGCTCAGCCGATGCGGCCCAGCAGCAGGTACTCCATCAACGCCTTCTGCACGTGCAGGCGGTTCTCGGCCTCGTCCCAGACCACGCTCTGCGGTCCGTCGATGACCTCGGCCGTCACCTCTTCACCGCGGTGGGCCGGCAGGCAGTGCATGAAGAGCGCATCGGGCTGGGCCACGGCCATCATCTCGTCGTCCACGCACCAGTCGACGAAGGCCTTGCGGCGCTCTTCGTTCTCGGCTTCGTAGCCCATGCTGGTCCAGACGTCGGTGGTCACCAGGTGGGCGCCTTCGCAGGCCTGCATCGGGTGGTTGAAGACCTTGAAGCAGTCGCTGTTGCGCACGCCCGCCACGGCCGCGTCCACACCGTAGCCGCTGGGCGTGCTGACATGGACGGTGAAGCCCAGGACTTCGGCCGCCTGCAGCCAGGTGTTGGCCATGTTGTTGCCGTCGCCGACCCAGGCCACCACCTTGCCTTTGATGTCGCCGCGCTGCTCGATGTAGGTGTAGATGTCGGCCAGGATCTGGCAGGGGTGGTATTCGTTGGTCAGCCCGTTGATGACCGGCACGCGCGAGTGCGCCGCGAAGCGCTCGATCAGCGTCTGGTCGAAGGTGCGGATCATCACGATGTCGGTCATGCGGCTGATCACGCGGGCGCTGTCTTCCACCGGCTCGGCGCGGCCCAGCTGGCTGTCACCGGTGGTCAGGTGCACCACCGAGCCGCCCATCTGGTACATGCCGGCCTCGAAGCTGACGCGCGTGCGCGTGCTGGCCTTCTCGAAGATCATGGCCAGCGTGCGGTCGACCAGCGGCTGGTAGCGCTCGTAGTTCTTGAAGCGCGTCTTGATGATGCGCGTGCGCTCGAAGAGGTAGGCGTACTCCTCGGCGCGCAGGTCCTTGAACTGCAGGTAGTGCTTCATCAGGCTGTGGCCCGGCTTCATGTCGGTTCGGCGAGAAACGCTTTCACCAATGGACACAGGATGGCCGCGATCTGGCGCGCCTCGTCGGCGCTCAGGATCAGCGGCGGCAACAGGCGGATGACGCGGTCGGCGGTCACGCTGATCATCAGGCCGGCCTCGGCCGCGCGGCCCAGCAGCACGCCGCAGGGGCGGTCGAGCTCGACGCCGATCATCATCCCGGCACCGCGGAATTCGAGCGCGCCGGGCAGGCCCTGCAGTTCGGCCTTCAGCGCATTCATCAGCACACCGCCGACGGTGACCGCGTTTGCCAGCAGGCCGTCTTCTTCCATGATGCGCAGCGTCTCGACGCCGGCGCGCATGGCCAGCGGGTTGCCGCCGAAGGTGGTGCCGTGGTTGCCCGGGCCCAGCACGTTCGCGGCGCGCGGTCCGACCACGATCGCGCCGATGGGCACGCCCGAGCCCAGGCCCTTGGCCAGCGGCATCACGTCGGGCAGGATGCCGGCCCACTGGTGGGCGAACCACTTGCCGGTACGGCCCACGCCGCATTGCACCTCGTCGAGCATCAGCAGCCAGTCCTGGGCGTCGCAGATCCGGCGCAGGCCTTGCAGGTAGTCGCTGCTGCTGGCGTTGATGCCGCCTTCGCCCTGGATGACTTCCAGGAACACCGCCACCACATTGGGGTTGCTGCGGGCCTGGTGCTCCACCGCGGCCAGGTCGTTCAGCGGCACGCGCACAAAGCCTTCCACCAGTGGCCCGAAGCCGGCCTGCACCTTGGGGTTGCCGGTGGCCGACAGGGTGGCGATGCTGCGGCCGTGGAAGGCCTTTTCGTAGACGATGATTTCAGGGCGGGCTATGCCCTTGTCGTGGCCGAACTTGCGCGCGATCTTGAGCGCGCCTTCGTTGGCTTCCAGCCCCGAATTGCAGAAGAAGGCCGATGTCAGATTCGACAACTCGCACAGCTTGGCAGCCAGTTGCTCCTGCAAAGGCACTTCGTAGTAATTGCTGCAGTGGATCATCTTGGCGACCTGCTCCTGCAGCGCCGGCACCAGCTTGGGGTGACCGTGACCCAGCGTGTTCACCGCGATGCCACCCAGGCCGTCCAGATAACGCCGTCCTTCGGTGTCCCAGACCCAGGCTCCCTGGCCCCGCGCCAAGGCGATGGGCAGTCGGCCGTAGGTGTTCATCACGTGCGGCATCGGCCGCGTGAGCGCATGGGACAGCGCAGGCTCGGGAGCGTTCATCAAGCGTTTCCTTCCGGAAAAGAGTCCAGGACCCAGGACAAAAGGCCGGACGGCGACGCTGCAGTCACGATCCGGCGGGGCCCGATTCTAAAGGGGGGTGGCGGGTGGACGATCCAGCAACCATCGCCGGCACCCGGGGTTCGACACGGCATGCTGCGACGCAACAAGGCCGATGCACAATCGGGATCCTGCGCGCCCCGAAGGGCATGCTGCTCCCCATCCCGGCCGGCCGCCGGGCCGTGTCGTCACCGATGACTTTCCAGAAGCACCGTCAGTTCACCATCCGCGGCGTCACCACCGAGGGCCGCACCTTCCGGCCCAGCGACTGGTCTGAGCGTCTGGCCGGTGCCATGTCCAGCTTTCGCCCGGGCGGCGGCGCTGGCGGCATCGGCGCCTACATCGGCTATTCGCCCTACTGCGTGCCGCAGGTGATCGACGGTGTGAAGTGCGTGCGGGTCAACGAGGCGCTGAAGGACATCGAGCCGATGGCCTGGGACTTCGTCATGAACTTCGCGCGCGACAACAAGTTGGCGGTGGTGGAACTGACCGCGCCATGAAAAAGGCCCGCTGCTGCGGGCCTTATCACTTGCACCGGAAGACGTCTGTCTCAGGCAGCCAACGCCAGGGCCTTGACCTTGGCGGACAGGCGGCTCTTCAGGCGCGCAGCCTTGTTCTTGTGGAAGATGCCTTTGTCGGCGACCGAGTCGATCACGCTTTGGGCCGACTTGAAGGTCTCGGCGGCCTTGACCTTGTCGCCGCCGGTGACGGCTTTCACCACGTTCTTCACGACGGTGCGGAAGTGCGAGCGCAGCGACGTATTGGCGGCGTTCAGCGCGACGTCCTGACGGGCACGCTTCAGGCCCGAGGCGAGGCGGACGGTTTTCTTCTTGGCTTTAGACGAGGTGGCCATGCTTTTTCGGGTATGAAGTCATAAGGTGCAAAGACTGTCGAGTGTAGCACGGTGGGCGGGGCTGTCCAGTTGCCCGCCGGGGCCCTTCCTATAATGCGCCGTGAATCTGCTCAAGACCGCTTCCATCGTTTCGTTGTTGACCCTGTTGTCGCGGGTGACCGGTCTGGTGCGAGAACAACTGGTGGCCGTGGCCTTCGGCGCCAGCGGTGTCACCGACGCCTTCAACGTCGCCTTCCGCATTCCGAACCTGTTCCGCCGCCTGTTTGCCGAGGGCGCGTTCTCGCAGGCTTTCGTGCCGCTGCTGGCCGCCACCCGCGAGCGCGACGGCGATGAGGCCACGCATCGCCTGATCGACGCCGTGGCCACCGTGCTGGTCTGGGTGCTGCTGTTGATCTGCGCGCTGGGGGTGGTCGGCGCGCCGCTGCTGGTCTGGCTGATGGGATCGGGGCTGGAGCGCTTCGACGCCGCGGTGGTCATGACGCGCTGGATGTTCCCCTACATCGGCTTCATGTCGCTGGTGGCGCTGTCGGCGGGCGTGCTCAACACCTGGCGGCAGTTTGCCGTGCCGGCCATCACGCCGGTGTTGCTGAATCTGTCGGTGATCGCCGCCGTCTGGTGGGGCGTGCCGCGCATGGCGGGCTACGGGCTGGAGCCGGTCTACGCGCTGGCCGGCGGCGTGATGCTGGGCGGCCTGCTGCAGGCGGCGGTGCAGTTGCCGGCGCTGGCGGCCATCGGCTGCACGCCGCGCATCGGGCTCCTGCCCGGCGCCCTGGCCGCGGCCTGGCGCCACCCGGGCGTGGCGCAGATCCTGCGCCAGATGGCGCCCGCGCTGCTGGGCGTTTCGGTGGCCCAGATCTCGCTGCTGATCAACACCCAGATTGCCACCCACGTGGCGGTGGGCGCGGTGTCGTGGCTGACCTATGCCGACCGCCTGATGGAATTCCCGACCGCCTTGCTGGGTGTGGCGATGGGCTCGGTCCTGCTGCCGCAGCTGTCCGCAGCGCGGGCGCGCGGTGACGCGGCCGGCTATTCCGACATGCTGGATTGGGGCCTGCGGCTGGTGCTCCTGCTGGCCTTGCCTTGCGCCTTGGCTCTGCTGCTCTTTGCCAGCGGGTTGACCGCCGTGCTCTTCCACTACGGCCGGTTTTCGGCCACCGATGTGGCCATGACCGCCCGCGCGCTGCAGGGCTATGGTGTGGGCCTGCTGGCCATCGTCGCCATCAAGGTGCTGGCGCCGGCCTTCTATGCGCGACAGGACGTCCGTACGCCGGTGCGCATCGCCATCGGCGTGCTGATCGCCACCCAGGTGTTGAACCTGGCCCTGGTGCCGGCGCTGGGGCATGCGGGGCTGGCGCTGTCGATCAGCCTGGGCGCCCTGGTGAACGCCGGCATCCTGCTGGCCAGCCTGATGCGCCAGGGCACCTACCGTCCGCGCCCCGGCTGGGGCGGCTTTGCAGCGCGCGTGGTGCTGGCCAACGCGGTGCTGGGCATCGGGCTGGCCTGGGCCGCCTGGCGCATCGACTGGATCGCCCTGCAGGCGCACCCCGCGCTGCGTGCCGCTGCGGTGGCACTGGTGCTGGGGGGCGTGGCGGCGGCCTACTTCGCCGTGCTGGCCGCCTGTGGCCTGCGGCCGCGCGACCTGATGCGCCGGGTCTGACCTACACTGAGATCGATGGCTCTCCCCTTGCAATTTGAAGCGCCCAGCGCCCTGGACTACTTCGCCGCCTTGGTGGCAGAAGACGCCGGCTTTCCGGTGCTCGAAGCCGCCGTGGCGGTCGCCCAGGACGACGAGCCGGGGCTGGACGTGCAAGGCGTGCTGGCGCAGGTCGATGCGCTGGCCGACCGGCTGCGCCGCCGCGTGCCGACCGACGCCGCACCGCTGCAGCGCCTGCGCCTGTTGAACCAGTATTTCTTCCAGGAACTGGGCTTTGGCGGCAATGTCAACGACTACTACGACCGCAGCAACAGTTCCCTGCCCGCGGTGTTGCGCACGCGGCGCGGCATCCCGCTGACGCTGGCGCTGGTCTATATCGAAATCGCGACCCAGCTCGGCCTGCAGGCCCAGGGCGTGTCCTTCCCCGGTCACTTCCTGGTCAAGCTGCGCATGCCGATGGGCGAGGTGGTCATCGACCCCTTCAGCGGCCGCTCGCTGGACCGGGAAGAACTCGAGGAGCGGCTGTTTCCCTACCGCCAGCAGCGCGGCCTGGTGGGTGACGATGCGGTGCCGCTGGGCCTGTTCCTGCAACCCGCCGCAGGGCGCGAGATGGCGGCCCGCCTGCTGCGCAACCTGAAGGAGATCCACCGCAGTGCGCGCGACGGGCTGCGGCTGGTGGCGGTGGCGCGGCGACTGGTCATCCTGTTGCCCGACGACTGGGAAGAACGGCGCGACCTGGGCCTGGCGCTGGCACAGCTGGGGCAGACGGCCGACGCCGCCGACGCGCTGGCGCTGTACCTGGAGCACCGGCCGCAAGCCCCCGACGCCGCAGCCATGCGGCGCAAGCTCAGTGCCTGGCGGCGGGCCCTTTGAGTCGGCCCGGGGCGCCGCCCTTCCCGCGATGAAACAGATCCCTTTGCCCATCGGCCCGCAGCCCCAGCCCCGCTTCGACAACTTCCTGCCGGGTGCCAACGCTGCTGCGCTGGCCCAATTGCGTGATCTGGCGCTGCCCGGTGCGCCGATCTACCTGTGGGGCCCTGCGGGCAGCGGCAAGACCCATTTGCTGCGCGCCCTGGCCGCCCGTGGCCAGGCTGCCGGCCAACGCATCGGCTACTTCGACGCCGCCGACGCCTTGCCGTGGACGCTGCAGCCCGACTGGTCGCTGGTCGCCATCGACCGCTGCGAGGCGCTGACACCCGAGGCCCAGCATGCGGCTTTCGCGTTCTTTGTCGAAGCGGCCACCCACGGCGTGCAGGTGGCCGGTGCTGGGCGGCTGCCGCCCGTCGACCTGCCGGTGCGTGAAGACCTGCGCACGCGCCTGGCCTGGGGCCACGTTTTCGCGCTGCAGTCGCTGCCCGAAGCCGACACCCGTGCCGCGCTGCGCCGCGAGGCCGACCACCGCGGCATCTTCCTGTCCGACGAGGTGATGGACCATGTGCTGACGCACTTCCCGCGCGACCTGTCGCACCTGATGCGTCTGCTCGACCGCCTGGACGAGTACGCCCTGGCGCAGGGCCGGCGCGTCACCGTGCCGCTGCTGCGGCAGATGCTGCAGGAAGCACCGTTGCCCAACACCGAGCCTGAGGCCCAGGCTGCGCTTTTTGCTGAAACCGCGCCCGAATGAGACTGACCCTGTTCGACCTGGACGGAACGCTGATCCCCAAGGACTCCGACCACGCTTTCGGCGAGTTCATCATCGGCCTGGGCTGGGCCGATGAGCACGTATTCCGCCGCCGCAACGACGGGTTTTTCCGGGATTACCAGAACGGCCGGCTCGACATCCATGCCTATGCCGACTTTGCCAGTTCGCCCTGGCGTGGTCGGTCCGCCGAAGAACTCGAGCGCGCCACGGCGGCGTTCCTGGCCTCGGTGGTGCAGCCGATGCTGACGCCTGCGGCGCGTGAACTGGTGCAAGGCCATCAGCGTGCCGGTGACCTGGTGGCCATCGTCACGGCGACCAACGATTTCGTCACCCGGCCCATCGCCCGCCTGCTGGGTGTCGATGAACTGCTCGCCACCGACCTGGTGCGCGATGCCGCAGGCCGGGTCACGGGCCAGATCGCCGGTGTGCCATGCTTCCAGGGTGGCAAGGTCCAGCGCCTGCAGGCCTGGTTGACGGCGCGGGGTCAGGCGCTGGACGACTTCGAACGCAGCACCTTCTACAGCGATTCCACCAACGACCTGCCGCTGCTCGAGCGCGTCAGCCACCCCGTTGCCACCAACCCTGGCCCCGCCCTCGAACGCATCGCGCTCGACCGCGGCTGGCCTGTCCTGAAGCTTTTCGCATGATCAAGAAATTCATCAACCGTTTGCTGGGCAAAGGCGAACCGGCCGTCGCCGATGCGCTGCCTGCCGTGCCCGATATTCCGCTCGGTCAGCGCCTGGAGATCCCCGCCACCGAGCACCGCATCGACCCCAGCCTGCTCGACGCCAATGCGGTGCGCGTGGTCAAGACGCTCAAGGAAGCGGGCTTCGAGGCCTACATCGTCGGCGGCGCCGTGCGCGACCTGCTGGTCGGCATGCGCCCCAAGGACTTCGACGTGGCCACCGACGCCACGCCCGAGCAGGTCAAGGCGCAGTTCCGCCGGGCCTTCATCATCGGCCGGCGTTTCCGCCTGGTGCACGTGGTGTTCGGCCGCGGCCGCGAACACGAGACCATCGAGGTCAGCACCTTCCGCGCCTACCTCGACCCGGCTGCGGCCGACGCCGCACCGGCCAACGAGAAGGATCTGGCCAAGCCCGAGCGGGGCGGCCGGGGCGACAGCGCCGACAAGAAACACGTCGTCGATGCCAGCGGCCGGGTGCTGCGCGACAACGTCTGGGGCCCGCAGGTCGAAGACGCCGCGCGGCGCGACTTCACCATCAACGCGATGTACTACGACCCGACCACCCAGATCGTCGTCGACTACCACGGCGGCCTGGCCGATTCGCGGGCCCGCCTGCTGCGCATGATCGGCGACCCGCCCACGCGCTACCGCGAAGACCCCGTGCGCATCATCCGCGTCGTGCGTTTCGCGGCCAAGCTCGGTTTTGCGCTGGAGCCGTCCACGCTCAAGCCGATCGCCCAGGCGACACCGCTGCTGGCCAATGTGCCGATCTCGCGGCTGTTCGACGAGATGGTCAAGCTGCTGCAGACCGGCCACGCCATCGCCAGCATCGAACAGATGCGCAAGTTCGGGCTGATCGGCGGCAAGCTGGGTATCTTCCCGGTGCTGGATGCCGCACTGGCCCCGGCCACGCCCAACCCGGCGCGCGAGAAATTCGTGCGCCTGGCGCTGGAAGACACCGACCGGCGGGTCAACGAAGGCCGCGCCGTGGCGCCGAGCTTCATGCTGGCCTGCATGCTGTGGCACGACGTGCAAGCGCGCTGGAGCGCCTTGAAGGCCGGCGGCGAGGCACCGTTCCCGGCGCTGCAACTGGCTGTCGATGCCGTTTTCGACGCCCGCATCGGCGACATCTCCGGTCGCGGCAAGCTGGCTGCCGACATGCGCGAAGTCTGGCTGATGCAGCCGCGGTTCGAGCGCCGCACGGTGAGTTCGGCCACGTCGCTGCTGGCCCAGGTCCGCTTCCGCGCCGGCTACGACTTCCTGCGCCTGCGCGCCGACTGCGGCGACGTGTCGGTGGACCTGGCCGACTGGTGGGAAGACCTGCACCTGGGCAACGACGAAGAGCGCGAAGCGCTGCTGCTGGATTTGCGCTCGCAACCGGCTTCCAAGGGCAAGCGCGTGGCGGCAGCGCCGCTGGGCCATGCCGACACCGACCCGGCAGACCCTGCAGCGGCTGACGATGAGGACGAGGCCGGCGAGGGCGCCGACGCGCCGACCGGCGAAGGCGGGGCCAGCGCACCGCGCAAGCGCCGCCGCCGCCGCCGCAAGCCTGCCGGTTCGGGGGGTGGCGAGGGCTCAGCCCCGGCCGCTTGATGCCGCCCGAGCGGGTCTTCGTCGGCCTGGGCGCCAACCTCGGTGACGCGGCGCAGACGCTGCGGCGGGCTGTCGAACAGATCGGCCGCTTGCCGACCACCCGCGTGGTGGCGCTGTCCCCGTTCTACGTCAGCGCACCCATCGACGCCGCTGGCCCCGACTACACCAACGCGGTGGTCGAAGTCAGCACCGCCATGCAGCCGGCAGCGCTGCTGCAGGCCCTGCAGGGCATCGAAGCCGAAGAGGGCCGCTCGCGGGCCTACCGCAACGCCCCGCGCACGCTGGATCTGGACCTGCTGCTCTACGGGCAGTGTGTCCATGACGACCCCGCCGTGACGCTGCCGCACCCGCGCCTGCACCAGCGGGCCTTCGTGCTGCGGCCTTTGCTGGACATCGCCCCGGCGCTCGTCCACCCGCTGCTGGGCCCCTTGGCTGACTGGCTTCCCCGGGTGGGGGATCAAGCCTTGCGGCGCATGCCGTGACCCCGCTCATCGGCTGCAGCGGCGGTCTTGCGCTACGGGGTCTGCGACAGATTTTTCGGTGTGCTGGCGGCTGATTCGGCCTGCCACTCGAAGAAGCGCTGGCCGCCGAAGGCGATGGTGCTCAGCAGCACCGCCGCGCCGACAAACAAGCCCGCCATCGCGGCCAGGACCGGGCCCCAGGCCGTGGCGTGGACGGCCTGCTGCGGGTTGTGGCGGGCGTCCCATTTCTCGTCGGGCGTCAGCGCGATGACGATGGCCGCCAGCATCGCGATGGACAGCGTGATGCCGAGCAGCGGAACCAGCAGCGCCGCCAGGTCGTCGTCAGGGCCCTTGTTGCGCATGCGCAGCAGGCCGGCCAGGCCGACCAGCGTGGGCAGTGGGTAGAGCCAGGCGCGGCGGTCGCGCAGGCCGTGCAGGTAGAGCCGGTGCGCGCCCAGGCTGCCCAGCAGCAGGGCCAGCCAGGCGGCGGTGGTCTTGGATCGGTAGCGCGGGGGAAGTGGCATCGAAAAGCCCATGTCGGGCGGTTGCTGGGGCTGTGATCCGGAAGTTGCACCGGCGCGCTGTCACCAACAGTTTATAATGGTGGGTTTCCGACGCTGGCTGGGGTGGCAACGCTCCAGCGTATCTACGGCGTTTACCGAGGCAGGCGGTTTTGACCGCCGGCCAACCCGAAAGCCCGCTCGGTGTGTCTCCCGTGGCGTGGCATCGAATCCCGATTCCAAGGACATCACATGGTCGTCATCCGTCTGGCCCGTGGCGGCGCCAAGAAGCGCCCCTTCTACAACATCGTCGTTGCCGATTCCCGCGAGCGCCGCGATGGCCGCTTCATCGAGCGCGTCGGTTTCTACAACCCGGTCGCCTCGGGTGCCGCCGAAGGCCTGCGCGTCGCGCTCGACCGCGTCACCCACTGGGCCAGCGTCGGCGCTCAGATGTCGCCCACCGTGGCGCGCCTGGTCGACCAGGCCAAGAAAGCGGCCTGATCGCCCTGGGCGTGAGCACAGCGTCTGCAGCCTCGCACCCGGCGCCCGATGCGGCGTCGGTGATGCCTGAAGATGCGGTCGAGGTCGGTCGCATCCTGGGTGCCTGGGGCATCCAGGGCGGCCTCAAGGTCAAACCTTTCGCGTCCGACCCGCAGGCGCTGTTTGCGTCCAAACGCTGGTTCATCCGGCCTCCCGAGGGGCCGCGGCCCGTCGGGCTCAAGCCGAACGGCCCGCTGCCGACCTCGCTGCGCGTGATCTCCGCGCGCGAGCACGGTGATGGCGTCGTGGCCACCGTGCACGACCTCAGCGACCGCAACGGCGCCGAAGCGCTGCGCGGCGCCCGCATCTTCGTGCCGCGGTCCAGCTTCCCGGCGCCCGACACCGGCGAGTTCTACTGGATCGACCTCATCGGCATGCGCGTCGACACGCGCGCCGGGGTGGCGCTGGGCACGGTCATCGGCCTGCTGGAAACCGGCCCGCACTGCGTGTTGCAGGTGCAGGAGGCCGACCCCGAAGTGCCTGAGCGCCTGATTCCCTTCGTCGACGCCTATGTCGACAAGGTGGATGTGCCCACGCGGTGCATCACCGTCGATTGGGATCTCGACTACTGATTGGTGATGCGTTTCGACGTCGTCACGATCTTTCCGGAACTCTTTGCCCCACACCTGGCCCAGGGTGTGACGCGCCGCGCCTTCGGGTCGGCGCAGGTCGATGTCCGCCTGTGGCCGTTGCGTGATTTCACCGACGACGCCTACCGCCGCGTCGACGACCGCCCTTATGGCGGCGGGCCGGGCATGGTGATGCTGGTCGAACCGCTGCAGCGCGCGCTGGACGCCATCCGCAGCGACCGCCAGGCGCCGCGGCCGGCTGTGGTGCACTTCACGCCGACGGGCCGGCGCATCGATCAGGCGGTGGTCCGTGACTTCGCCAGCGGGCCTGGCGCCGTGCTGTTATGCGGCCGCTACGAAGGCATCGACCAGCGCGTCATCGATGCCCACGTCACCCACGAACTCAGCCTGGGTGACTTCGTGCTGTCGGGCGGCGAGTTGCCTGCGCTGGCCTTGCTGGACGCCGTGGCGCGGCTGCAGGACGGGGTGCTGAAGGCGCCGTCGCACCAGCAGGACAGTTTTTCCGACGGCCTGCTGGAAGGCCCCAGCTACAGCAAGCCCGAACGGCTGCTGATCGACGGCCAGGAGCAGGCGGTGCCGCCGGTGCTGCTGTCCGGACACCATGCACAGATTGCGCGCTGGCGGCGCGAACGGTCGCTGGCGCTGACACTGCAGCGCCGGCCCGATCTGATCGCGCAGGCCCGCAGCGCAGGCCAACTCAGCCGGGACGATGAGCGTTTTCTGTCGAGTCTCGGGGTATGATCAAAGGCTTTGCGATCCTCTGCCGGGTTCCAAGTGGTCAGCTTCATGCCGACCGCGCACCGTGATCGGCCAGCCGGCCGATTGCATCCAACCATCCCGCCCGCTGCACGATCGCCTCGGAGAAAACCTTGAATTTGATCGACATCCTCGAGCAGGAAGAGATAGCCCGTCTCAACCGCACCATCCCCGTGTTCGCCCCCGGCGACACGGTCATCGTCAGCGTCAACGTGGTTGAAGGCACGCGCAAGCGCGTGCAGGCCTACGAAGGCGTCGTGATCGCCAAGCGCAACCGCGGCCTGAACAGCAGCTTCATCGTGCGCAAGATCTCCAGCGGCGAAGGCGTGGAACGCACCTTCCAGACCTACAGCCCGCTGATCGCCGCCATCGAAGTCAAGCGCCGCGGCGATGTCCGCCGCGCCAAGCTGTACTACCTGCGTCAGCGCAGCGGCAAGTCGGCGCGCATCAAGGAAAAACTCGCCTGAGCGCAGCTCAGCCTGCGGCTCAGCCGACCGATGTCGCCGCCTCGCATCCACGATCCCCGGCTCATACCGGTCGTCGGGCGGGACACGCACCTGCCGGCTGTCGCACCTGAACGTCTCAAAACGCCGGCCCTACGCCGGCGTTTTGCCGAGCGCGCCATCTGGCAGCCCGAGTTCGCCGGCGACGGCCGCATCGGCCCTGACCGCGCCGCCGCGCACGCGGCGGTGCTGGTGCCGCTGCTCGAGCACGACGGCGCCGTGCACGTGCTGCTGACGCGCCGCACCAATCACCTGCGCGACCACGCCGGGCAAATCAGCTTCCCAGGCGGACGCGCCGAGCCCGCAGACGCCGACGCCGCAGACACCGCGCTGCGCGAAGCGCACGAGGAAGTCGGCCTGCCACGCGCGCAGGTCGACGTCATCGGCCACATGCCCAGCTACACCACGGTGACGAACTTCGTCGTCACGCCCGTGGTGGCCCTGGTGCGGCCTCCTTTCAGGCTGGCCGACCTGGCCATCGATGCCTTCGAGGTGGCCGAGGCCTTCCACGTGCCGCTGTCCTTTCTGATGGACCCGGCCAACCACCAGCGCCATTTGTTCAGCTTCGAAGGCAGCCAGCGGCAGTTTCTGTCGATGCCCTGGCAGGGTGTGGCGGCCGACGGCAGCCCGCGCGAGTACTTCATCTGGGGCGCGACGGCCGCCATGCTGCGCAACCTTTACCGCTACCTGTCGCTGTGACACCCTGCGGCGGGGCCAGCCTCTATCATCGGCAGCAATGAGTTTCTTCGCCGTCCTGTTCGCGCTGCTGGTCGAACAACTCAAGCCGCTGCCCCGCGAAAACGGGGTCCACGAGACGCTGATGTCCTGGGTCCGCTGGGCCGGGCGCAATTTCGACGCCGGCCAGCCCCACCACACCTGGGTCGTCTGGTGCGTCTCGGTGCTGGTGCCCTCGGCTGCCGCCGCCGGCCTGTACCTGTTGATTGCGCACTACAGCCTGCTGCTGGGGCTGGCCTTCGATGTCGGCCTGCTGTATCTGACGCTGGGCTTTCGCCAGTTCAGCCACTACTTCACCGACATCCGCGACGCGCTGGAGCGCAACGACGAGGACGAGGCCCGCCGGCTGCTGGCCGAATGGCGTCACCTGGACGCCAGCGAACTGCCGCGCACCGAGGTGCTGCGCCACGTCATCGAACACGCGCTGCTGGCCGCCCACCGCCATGTCTTCGGCGTCTTCTTCTGGTTCGTCGTGCTGTCGGCGCTGGGCCTGGGGCCGATGGGTGCGGTCTTCTACCGCATGGCCGAGTTTTCGACGCGCTACTGGGGCTACCGCCAGCGCAACATCGACACGCCCAGCAACGACAAGTTGCTGGAACTGTCGAACCGCCTGTTCGCGCGCATCGACCACCTGCCGGCCCGCCTGACGGCGGCCGGCTTTGCGGTGGTCGGCAATTTCGAGGAGGCCGTCAGCAGTTGGCGGCGCGACGCGACGCTCTGGCAA
Source organism: Rubrivivax sp. (assembly GCA_040400915.1). Lineage (GTDB taxonomy): Bacteria > Pseudomonadota > Gammaproteobacteria > Burkholderiales > Burkholderiaceae_C > Rubrivivax. Next base: position 166,116 of record JBBAPI010000001.1, on the reverse strand, counting down.
CACAGCAACGAGGGTGTCATCCTGGCCGCTGCGGCCGGGGCCATGGGCGTGCAATTGGGCGGCGCCGCCGCGCCGGGCATCACGCCCGACCGGTCCAAGACCTTCGATGCCGGCGCCGCAGCCGACATTGCCGAGGCCCGGGGCTCGACGGCGGGCGTGCCGGCCCAGCCGGGCCATCTGCACAGCATCGTGGGCCTGGTGTGGCGTTCGGTGGTGCTGTGGATGATGCTGGTGGCGCTGCTCAGCCTGGCGAACGTGCTGGGGTGAGCCCGGACCTGGGGCCGCGCCTGCGCGCTGTTGCGCGCCTGGCAAACGCCCGTGCATGTCCAGCGCGCACCGGCCGGGCCAGGCCCATCCTCACCAGCGCTTCTGCGACAACTCGTCGAACAACTCGCTGTAGATGCGCTGGCGCGTCGGGCTGATCTCGCCGCGCGCCATGGCGTCGCGCACGCCGCAGCCGGGTTCGTGGCGGTGGCTGCAGTTGTGGAACTTGCAGTGGCCCAGGGCGCCGGCGAAGTCGGGCATCAGCCCGGCCAGCTCTTCGGGCGCGATCTGCCGCAGGCCGAATTCCTGGAAACCCGGTGAGTCGATCAGCGCGCCGCTGCGCTCGCCGTCGAGCCAGTACCAACTGGTGCTGGTGGTGGTGTGGCGGCCGGTGTGCAAGGCCTGCGAGATCTCGCCCACTTGCGCCGCCGCCTGCGGCACCACCAGGTTGATCAGCGTGCTTTTGCCCATGCCGCTGGGGCCCAGCACCAGCGTCGTGCGGCCGGCGAACAAGGGCTGCAGCGTGGCCAGCGCGACCTGCGGGTCCTGCTTCAAGGCCAGTTCGATGACCAGGATGCCCATCGCCACGTAGGGCAGCAAGCGTTCGCGCGCGAACGGCGTGCTGGGCAGGTCGACCTTGTTCAGGCCGATGACGGTGGGGATGCCGGCCGCCTGCGCGGCGATCAGGGCCCGAGTCAGTTGCGACTCGCTGAACACCGGGTCGGGTGCCACCAGCACCAGCAACTGGTCCAGGTTGGCTGCGAAGGACTTGGTGCGCCAGTCGTCCTGGCGAAACAGCAGGTTGCTGCGTGGGTCCCGGTGTTCGATGACGCCGCCGTCGCCCGTCGGCAGCCAGCGCACGCGGTCGCCGACCACCAGTTCGCTTTTCTTGCCGCGCGTCTGGCAGAGCACGCGCCGGCCCTCGGGCGTTTCCACCATCACGTGGCGGCCGTGGGCGGCCACCACCAGGCCGGGCTCCAGCGCGTCGGCGGGCTCGATGTCAGGGCTGCGCGTGCTGCGCGGTGTCAAGGCAGCAAACCATCGACCTGGGCGGCGCAGATGACATCGTTGATGGAGATGCCGCCGACCGAGTGGGTGCTGAAGCGCACCGTGCAGCGGTTGTAGCTGACCAGCAGGTCGGGGTGGTGGTCTTCGCGGTGGGCGATCCAGGCCACGGCGTTGACGAAGGCCATGGTGCGGTGGTAGTCGGCGAAGTCATGGCGCTTCTGGATGGCGCCGTCGACCAGCGTCCACCCGTCGACCTGCGCCAGGTGGTGCTCGATGTCGCGAGGGCTCATCGGCGGCTGGCCGTCGAGGGGCGTGCAATGCTGCTGGGCCAGGGGGGTCATGGTGGGTTGCTCACGCCGGTTGAAGTGTCACGGGCCCACCGGCCGGACGCGGCGCGGGCAGGGCGGCCAGCCGCTCGGAGGCCGGTGGGTGCGAGTAGTAGAAGCGCACATAGAGCGGGTCCGGCGTCAGCGTCGCGGCATTGTCTTCATGCAGCTTCAGCAGCGCGCCGGCCAGGTCACTGCCGTCAGCCTGCGCACAGGCGTAGGCGTCGGCCTGGAATTCGTGGCGGCGCGACACCAGCGCCATCAGCGGCGAAACAAAGAAGGTGAAGGACGGCAGCGCCAGCATGAACAGCAGCAGCGCCAGCGCGTCGTTGGGCGCCGCCAGATTGGGCCGCACGCCCAGGCCCGCGTAGAAGCCGCTTTGCCCGGCCAGCCAGCCCAGCAGCGCCAGGCCGGCCAGGCTCATCGCGAAGATGCCGAACATGCGCTGCAGCACGTGCTTGTGCTTGAAGTGGCCCAGCTCATGCGCCAGCACGGCCTCGACTTCGCCCGGCGACAAGCGCTGCAGCAGGGTGTCGAAAAACACCACCCGCTTGGCCGCGCCCAGACCGGTGAAGTAGGCGTTGGCGTGGGCCGAACGCTTGCTGCCGTCCATCACGAAAAGGCCTTGCGCGGCGAAGCCGCAGCGCTGCATCAGGGCCTGCACGCGGGCCTTCAGGGCCTCGTCGGCCAGCGGCTCGAACTTATTGAACAGCGGCGCGATGACGGTGGGGTAGAGCACCAGCAGCACCAGGTTGAAGGCCACCCAGGCCGCCCAGGCCCACAGCCACCACAGGCCGCCCGAGGCGCCCATGATCCACAGGATCAGCGCGGCCAGCGGCAGGCCGATCAGTGCACCGACGGCCGCGCCTTTGAGCATGTCCAGCAGCCACAAGTTCAGCGTCATGCGGTTGAAGCCGAAACGCTGCTCGACGCGGAAAGTGGCCAGCCATTCCAGCGGCAGGTCGATCAGGCCGCTGATCAGCGTGAAGGCAGCCAGCAGCGCCAGCTGGTAGGCCATGGCGCCCCAGCCCGGCAGCAGGGCGTCGCGCAGCGCCGTGTTCAGTGCGTCCAGCCCGCCCAGCAGCGTCCAGCCCAGCAGCACCGCGCTGCCAAAGGCGGTGGCGATCAGGCCCAGGCGGCCCTTGGCCAGGGTGTAGTCGGCGGCCTTGTGGTGCGAGGCCAGTGTGACGGTGTCGCGGAAGGCCGCCGGGACCGCAGCGCGGTGTTGCGCGACGTGGCGCATCTGGCGTGTGGCCAGCCACAGCTTGACGGCCAGGGACAACAGCAGGGCGGCGGCAAAAGCCAGGGTGACAACGGAAACTTGCATGGGCCGCGAGTGTAGGCTGGGCCAGAATCGGCGGTTCACTTCGCGGCTTTGCACCATGACCGACACCCCGTCCACGCCTTCATCCCCGGCCACCTTGGCCAGCAGTGACCAGAACCTGATCTGGGTCGACCTGGAAATGACCGGCCTCTACCCCGACCGCGACCGCATCATCGAGATCGCCGTGGTGGTGACCGACCCGCATCTGACGGTGCGCATCGAAGGCCCGGTCTTCGCCATCCACCAGAGCGACGCCACCCTGGCCGGCATGGACGCCTGGAACACCGGCACCCACGGCAAGAGCGGCCTGACGGCACGCGTCAAGGCCAGCACCATCGACGAGGCCCAAGCCCAGGCCCAGACCATCGCTTTCCTGAAGCAGTACGTGCCCAAGGGCAAGAGCCCGATGTGCGGCAACAGCATCTGCCAGGACCGCCGCTTCATGGCCGGCACCATGCCGCTGCTGGAAGCCTTCTTCCACTACCGCAACCTCGACGTCAGCACGCTGAAGGAACTGGCGCGGCGCTGGAAGCCGGCGGTGATGGACAGCTTCAAGAAGGCGCAGGCCCACACCGCGCTGGCCGACATCCACGAGTCCATCGACGAGCTGATCCACTACCGCCAGCATTTCCTGGCGCTTTGATGGCGCGGCGGCGTGGTGTCACACCCCTGACGCCGGCACTGCCTACACTCAGCGCATGACCGACGAAACCATGCCCGCGCCTGGAGCGGCGCTCGTGCTGGCCGATACCCCCGCTGGCCCGCTGACGCTGCTCAACCGCGAGCGCGCCATCCTGCAGTTCAACCGCCGCGTGCTGGCGCAGGCGCTGCGTGCCGACGTGCCGCTGCTGGAGCGGCTGCGCTACGTCACCATCGTGTCCAGCAACCTCGACGAGTTCTTCGAGGTGCGCGTGGCCGACATCATCGAAGCCACGCGCCTGCCGGGTTCGGGCGTGACGCGTCACGACCTGGCGCAGGTGGCGCAGGCGGCGCACGAACTGATCGACGAGCAGTACGCGCTGTTCAACGACGTGGTGATGCCGGCCCTGCAGCGGGTCGGCATCGTCGTGCTCAACCACGCCGACCGCAACGCCCGGCAGCGCGCCTGGGTGGCGCGTTTCTTCGAACAGCAGGTGCGACCGCTGCTGGTGCCGGTCAGCCTGGACCCCAGCCACCCCTTTCCGATGGTGGCCAACAAGTCGCTGAACTTCATCGCCCGTCTGGGCGGCCGCGACGCCTTCGGCCGCGAGAACCTGATCGCCATCGTCAAGGTGCCGCGCGTGCTGCCGCGGGTGATCCGCCTGCCGGCCGAGCTGTGTGAGGGCTTGCAGGGATTCGTTCTGCTGACCAGCGTGATCCGTGCTCACCTGGCCGAGTTGTTCCCGGGCCGCACGGTCGAGTCCTTCTCGCAGTTCCGCGTGACCCGCGATTCCGATCTGGAGGTCGACGAGGAAGACGTGATCAACCTGCGCCAGGCCATGCGCAGCGGCCTGACCACGCGCAACTTCGGCCAGGCCATCCGGCTCGAGGTCGTCAGCACCTGCCCGCCCGAGTTGTATGGCTTGCTGCTCGAGCAGTTCGCGCTGCCCGATGTGGCGCTGTACAAGGTCAATGGCCCTGTCAACCTGGTGCGGCTGAACCAGCTGATCGACCAGTCCGACGCCGACGCCTTGCGCTTCGCGCCCTACGAGCCCGCCTGGCCGCAGGGTCAATGGCCGCGCGGCACCTCGGTCTTCGAGCAGCTGCGTGCTGGCGACATCCTCCTGCACCATCCCTTCGAGAGCTTCGAGCCGGTGGTGCAGTTCCTGCGTGAAGCCGTGCACGACCCCGAGGTGCTGGCCATCAAGCAGACCATCTACCGCACCGGCGCGCAGAGCGTGCTGATGGACCTGCTGATCGAAGCCGCCCGCCGCGGCAAGGAAGTGCTGGCGGTGGTGGAACTGAAGGCCCGCTTCGACGAGGAAGCCAACATCAACTGGGCCGAGCGGCTGGAAGCAGTGGGTGCCCAGGTGGTTTACGGCATCGTCGGCTTGAAGACCCACGCCAAGCTGTTGCTGGTGACGCGCCGCGAAGGCGCGCGGCTCAAGCGCTACGGCCATCTGTCCACCGGCAACTACAACCCGCGAACGGCGCGGCTGTATACCGACATGGGCATGCTGACCAGTGACCCCGGCCTGACGGCTGATGCCGACGCCGTCTTCCTGCAACTGGCCAGCCAGACGCGCGTCAAGACGCCGCACCACCTGCTGACCGCGCCCTTTGTCCTGCACAAGCGCATGGTGCGCCACATCCAGCAGGTGGCCGAGGCAGCACGGGGCGGGCAACCGGCGCGCATCGTGGTGAAGATCAATGCGCTGACCGACCCGGGGCTGATCGCAGCGCTGGTGGAAGCGGGCCTGGCCGGCGCCCAGGTCGACCTGATCGTGCGCGGCGCCTGCATGCTGCCGCCGGGTCTGCCGGGGCGCACGCCCAACATCCGCGTGCGCTCGGTGGTCGGGCGCTTCCTCGAGCATTCCCGCATCCTGTACTTCCGCTGGGGGCCGGGTGACGATGACGAGGTGCTCTACCTCAGCAGCGCCGACTGGATGAGCCGCAACATGTTCCGCCGCATCGAGATCGCCTGGCCGGTGCGCGACCAGCGCCTGCGCCAACGCGTCATCGACGAGGGCCTGGTGCCCTATCTGCACGACCAGCGCGATGCCTGGCTGCTGGATGGCGAAGGGCGCTACAAGCGCCTGGCCGAATCGGGCATCAGTGCGCAATGCGCCCTGATGCAGCGCTATTCCTGAGCGTCCCAACAAGGCGCCCAAGCGGAGTCGGCTCGTCATGGACCTCATCCTCTGGCGCCACGCCGAAGCCCTGGACGGCCTGGACCCCAGCGCCGACCTGGCTCGCCCCTTGACGCCCAAGGGCGAGCGCCAGGCGGTCCGTGTCGCGGCCTGGCTGAACCGGCAACTGCCGGAGGGCACCCGCGTGCTGGCCAGCCCCGCCCGGCGCACCCAGCAAACCGCGGCCGCGCTGGACCGCAAGTTCAAGACGGTGGCCGAGTTGGCGCCGGACGGCACGGTGGAGGGCCTGCTGCACGCGGCTCGCTGGCCCGATGCCCGTGAACCGGTGCTGGTGGTGGGCCACCAGCCGACCTTGGGCCTGACGGCAGCCTATTTGCTGGCGGCCCAGCCGCAGGCCTGGGCGGTGCGCAAAGGCGCGGTGTGGTGGCTGCGTGCCCGCGAACGTGACGGTGTGCTGCAGGTGGTGCTGCACGCGGTCGTGTCGCCCGAACTCATCTGACGGCTCAGGCCAGGCGCTGCGGCGCCGTATTCGGGGGGTCGGCCGGCGACAGCGCGAACATGCCGCGGTAGTCGCGCACCCACTGCGCCACCAGCGCTGCCGGCATGGGCGCGGCGATGCCGGTGCCCTGGCCGATGTCGCAGCCCAGATCCAGCAAGGTGCGGGCCTGGGCGGGCGACTCCACGCCTTCGGCCACCACGGTGCAGCCGAAGGTGCGCGCCAGGCCGATGACGCCTTCGACGATGGCGCGGTCCTGGGTGTCGTCGAGCATGTGGTGGACGAAGCTGCGATCGATCTTCAGCACGTCCACCGGCAGGCGCTTGAGGTAGGTCAGCGTCGAGTAGCCGGTGCCGAAATCGTCCAGCGCGAAGCGCACGCCGATGCCCTGGCAGCGGGCCACCAGGGCCGATGTGGCCTCGATGTCGGCGTGGGCCGCCGTTTCCAGCATTTCCAGCTCCAGCCGCGTGGCCAGCATCTCGCTGTGGCGTGCCAGAAGCTCCGACAGGCGCAAGGCGAAATCGGGCTCTTGCAGGTGGCGCGCCGACACGTTCACGCTGACCGAGAGATCGAAACCGTTGCGCCGCCATTGCGACAGGTGTTCCAGCGCCTGCGCCAGCACCCAGTCGCCCACGCGCGACGACAGACCGGTGTTTTCGATCAGCGGCAGGAACTGCAGCGGCGCGACCAGACCTTGCTGCGGGTGTTCCCAGCGCAGCAGGGCCTCGAAGCCCAGCACGCGGCCGCTGCGCATGTCCACCTTGGGCTGGTAGTAGAGAACGAACTCCTGCTGGTCCAGCGCCTCCTGGATGCGGCCGATGGCCATCACGCGCTGCTCGGTGCGGCGGCGGTGTTCGGGGTCGAAGAAGAGGTAGCCGTTGCGGCCCGACTGCTTGGCCTCATACATCGCGTGGTCGGCGTGGCGCAGCAGGGTGTCGGCGTCGCTGCGGTCCACCGGGTAGACCGAGGCGCCCATGCTGGCGGTGACCTGCACGCTGTCCTGTGCCGGGTCGATGACATAAGGCAGCGACACCACGCGCAGCACGCGCTCGACCGCCAGCCGCGCTTCGTCCAGCGTGCCGGCGCGCAGCAGCAGCACGAATTCGTCGCCGCCCAGGCGCGCCGCGGTGTCGGTCCAATGTTCGCGGCTGCGCAGGGCGCTGCGCAGGCGGCCGGCCAGTTCGGCCAGCAGGCGGTCGCCGGCAGCGTGCCCGTAGCGGTCGTTGACCGGCTTGAAGCGGTCCAGATCGAGGTAGCAGACCACCAGCAGGTAGCCGTCGCGATCGGCCGCGCGCATCGCCTCGTCCAGCAACTGCGACAGCCGGGCGCGGTTGGGCAGCCGCGTCAATTCGTCGAAATGGGCCTGCCGCTCCAACTGCTCACGCTGGGCCTGTTGTTCGGTGATGTCGCTGATCACCAGCACGTGGTAGCGCAGGTCCTGGCTGGGCCCGCGCACGGTGGAGATGGTGGTCTGCAGGGTGCACAGCTCGCCGTTGCGGCGGCGTTCCAGCAATTCGCCGCGCCAGGTGCCGGTGTCGCGCAGGCTGCCCCACATCGCCGCGCGCTGTTGCCGGGCCACCGGGTCGGCGGGTGTCGGGCGCAGCAGGGACGGCACCGTGCCCATCACCTCTTCGCGCGCCATGCCCAGGATCTGGGTGTAGGCCGCGTTCACGTCCAGCACGCGCAGATCGGCATCCGTGATCAGCAGACCTTCGTGCAGATGCTGAAACAGGCTGACCGACATCAACTGACGTTCCTGGGCGTCGCGCCGTTCCTGGACGTCGGCCAGGGTCGCCAGCAGGCGCAAGGGCAAGCCCTCGCTGTCGCGCTCGATGACCATCATCGTGACTTCGGTCCAGCGCCAGCCGCTGCCATGCGGCATGCGCAATTCGAAGGTGCGGCGCCCGGCTTCGCCCGTCGTCAGCGTGGCCGTGGCCTCGGTGACAGCGCGGCGGTCTTCCGGGTGCACCTGGGCCAGCCAGGCTGCGGGTGTCCACGACCGGCCGACATGGGCCGTCAGCGAACGCCAGGCGGCAGAGGCAAAGCTGGCCTCGCGTTGCAAGTGCCAGTCGGCCACGCCCAGGCGCGAGCCGTCGAGTGCCCATTCCCAACGCTGGGAGCGGCCGCGCCATTCGACCATCGCCGCATAGGCCACCAGCATGACGGCCAGCGCCGAAGCCATCCAGGCCGCCACGGCGGGGCCGGGGCTGCCACCCAGGCCCCACATCGACAGCCCCGAACGGGCGGTTGCGGCACCCATCAGTCCGGCGGCCAGCAGACCGCTGGCGCCCAAGGCGAGTTGGCCGCGCAGCGCCAGCACCACCACCACGACCTGGGGCGCGAACAAGGCCAGCAGGGTCAGTGGCGAGCGTTCCGTGGTGGCCATCCAGAGCAGCCACAAGACCAGCAGCAGGGCCAGCAAGCCCGTCACGCTCTGCCGCCAGGCGGTGCCGCGGTGCAGGGCGCGCAACATGCTGCGGTCGAACGCCAGAACGGCCACGGCCGTGGTCAGCATGCCGAGCGACATCAGGCACCAGCCAGCGGCCCAGCCGTCAAACGCAGCCAGCCCCGCGTGACGCACCAGGGCCGTCCACACCGACGCGGCTGTGGCCAGCGGCAGCGCGGTGCCGATGACGACCGTCGCGGCCAGCGCAGCGACATCGGTCGCGCGTTCCAGGCGGGCATCGAAGCGCAGGGCCCGCAACTGGGCGTGGGCCCCCAGGGCAGCAAGCCCCAGGCCCAGCGCAGCGGTGGCGGAAGTCAGCAGGCTCCAGCCCAAGCCGGGCAGTGCCGCGAGGCACCCCAGCATCACGCCCAACAGCGTGGCGCGGCCGAAGCGCCAGGAACCCGCCAAGGCCAGGCCGGCGGGCAGGGCGAGCGCATTCCACGGCGACAGGGGCAGGCACAGGGCGCCCAGATAGGCCAGAAGCACCGTTGCCAAGGCGGTAGCGGCGCTGCGCCCTGCCAGGGCTGCGGAAAAACGCCAGCCTGGCCCCACGGTGAGCAAGGCCGGCGGCGGCGTTTCGATGGGGCGCCCCGCCGAGGGCGGCGCCCCCGGCTCAGGAATCAAGGGGCCGCCGCTGGAGTTTCATCTGAGACGCGGGAGCGCGGCGGCGGCCGGGGGGGGGGTACTAGACCGCGAATTCCGACAAGGCACGGCCCGAGGCCAACGCGGCAGTCAGCCACTTGGGCTTCAGGCCCCGGCCCGACCAGGTGTCGCCGGTGGCGGCGTCGTGATACTTCGCTGCCACTTTGCTCACTGCTTTCTTCGGGCCCGCTGCCGCCTTGCCGCTGCTGCCGATATCGGCCAGCGTCAAGCCATATTCGGCCATCAGGGCCTTGACCTTGGCGACGGCGTCGCTGTGCTGCGCGCGCTGCACGTCGGCAATCTGCTGCTCGAGGGCTGCCCTCTGGGCCAGGAGATCACTGAGTTGGGTTTTCGTCATGAATCATCTCGAAGAATGAAGGGGGAAGCGAGAATATACGCTAAACCGTCATAACCCTCCATCGGGTTGATCCGCAGGCGCTGCGGCGACGGTCAAACCGCCGGCGGAACGTAGCCGGCCGCCTGGTCGACGGCGCCGCCGAAGAAGAACTGTTCCATCTGGCGGGCCAGATATTGCCGGGCGCGCGCATCGGCCAGATTCAGGCGGTTTTCATTGACCAGCATCGTCTGGTGCTTCTTCCACAATTCGAAGGCTTCTTTGCTGACGCCGTCATATATTCGCTTGCCGAGTTCTCCGGGGTAAGGGGAAAAGCCCAGACCCTCGGCCTCTTTCTTCAGATAAACACATTGCACCATGCGGGCCATAATCAGATCTCCAGTCAGTTCAGTTTCTTGACCAACACTTGTGAGCGTCGGTCCCAGTTGTATTTGCGCTTGCGCGCCTCGGGCAGCCATTCCGGGTCCACAGGGCTGAAACCGCGCTTGATGAACCAGTGCATGGTGCGGGTGGTCAGCACGAACAGGCTGTCCAGTCCCAGGGCTTTGGCCCGCTGTTCGATGCGCTTGAGCAGCAGTTCGCCGTCGCCTTGGCCCTGGGTCAGCGGCGACACCGTCAAGGCGGCCATTTCCGCCGTGCGCGCTTCCGGGTAGGGGTAGAGCGCAGCGCAGCCGAAGATGATGCCGTCATGCTCGACCACGCTGTAGTAGCCGATGTCGCGCTCGATTTCCGTCCTCTCGCGGCGCACCAGGGTGCCGTCGCGCTCGAAGGGTTCGATCAACTGCAGGATACCGCCGACGTCGTCGGATGAGGCTTCGCGCAGGCTTTCGAGTTTTTCATCCACCACCATGGTGCCCACGCCATCGTGGGTGAAGACTTCCAGCAACAAGGCGCCGTCGACAGCGAAAGGCAGGATGTGCGAGCGTTCGACACCGGCTTCACACGCCCTGACGCAGTGCTGCAGGTAAAAGGCCACGTCGCTGGGTTGCGTCGGCGCCGGCAGGGCGGCGAGTAGGCGTTTGGCATCGGCCAGTGCCAGTTCGGTATCGATGGCGCTGTCGGGGTCCTGGGCGTTTTCGTGGATGCCGGCGATCTCGCTCATGAAAACCAGTTTGTCGGCCTGCAGGGCAATCGCCGCCGCCACCGCCACGTCTTCCATCGTCAGATTGAAGGCTTCGCCGGTCGGCGAGAAACCAAAGGGGCTGAGCAGCACCAGCGCGCCGATTTCAATCGCGCGCTGGATCGCCGCCTGGTCCACCTTGCGCACCAGGCCGCTGTGGATGAAATCGACGCCGTCGACGATACCCACCGGCCGCGCTGTCAGGAAGTTACCTGACACCACGCGCACTGTGGCGTTGGCCATCGGCGTGTTGGGCAAACCCTGCGAGAAAGCGGCTTCGATCTCGAAGCGCAACTGGCCGGCGGCTTCCTGCGCCGCGTCCAGGGCCACAGAATCCGTGATGCGCACGCCCCGCGAGAAACGCGACACATGCCCCTTGGCCGCCAGTTGCTCGGTCACCTGAGGGCGAAAACCATGCACCAGCACCAGCTTGATGCCCATGGCGTGCAGGATGGACAGGTCCTGCACGAAGGTGTTGAGTTTGCCCGCTGCAATCGCCTCACCGGCCAGGGCCACCACGAAGGTCTTGCCGCGGTAGGCGTGGATGTAGGGCGCCACGGCGCGAAACCAGGGAACGAAGGTGTGGGGGAAGACGAGGCTCATGGCAGCCCGGGATTGTGCCGCAGCGTGCCGGCTGCAGCGGGCATTGACGACAGGCTGGATGCATTGGAATATGGGGGGCCGTATCGACCTTACTCAACCGCAGGAGATCGTGTAATGGATGCATACAAGACACAGGGCGCCTTCAGCTGGAGCGAGTTGACCACCACCGACCCGGCCGCCGCGGCGGCGTTCTATGGCGCCCTGCTGGGCTGGGACATCAAACCGCCCAATGCCGAGATGGGGGGCTACCGCCTCGTGAACGTGGGCGATGTGGGCGTGGCCGGCATCAGCGGGCCTTCTCCTGGCTCACCGCCGGTGGCGCCGCACTGGGGCTGCTATGTGACGGTGATGAACACCGACGAGTCCGCCGCCAAGTGCAACGCCCTGGGCGGCAAGACGCTGGTGGCGCCCATGGACATCCCTGGCGTCGGGCGCATGGCCGTGCTGCAGGACCCGCAGGGCGCGGTGCTCAACGTCATGGCCTACGCGGGCATGTAAGCGGCTCCAAGGCCAGCGGGGCGCAGCGGACATAATCCGCGCGCCGTGAAGCCTCCTCGCACCGGGCCGCCTGTTCCGGCGACGCCCATCCCGCCCATCCACTACCCCGAAGCGCTGCCTGTCTCGGCGCGGCGGGACGAGATCGCTTGTGCCATCCGCGACAACCCGGTGGTCATCGTCTGCGGCGAAACGGGTTCCGGCAAGACGACACAGCTGCCCAAGATCCTGCTGGAACTGGGTCGCGGCCTGGGCGCCGGCGGCAAGGGCCTGATCGGCCACACCCAGCCGCGGCGCATCGCCGCCAGCAGCGTGGCCAAGCGCATCGCCGACGAGTTGCAGAGTCCGCTGGGTGACGTGGTTGGCTACAAGGTGCGCTTCCAGGACCGCCTGCAGCCCGGGGCCAGCGTCAAGCTGATGACCGACGGCATCCTGCTGGCCGAAACCGAGCGCGACCCGCTGCTGCGCGCCTACGACACCCTCATCATCGACGAGGCCCACGAGCGCAGCCTGAACATCGATTTCCTGCTCGGCTACCTGCGCCAGTTGCTGCCGCGTCGGCCCGATCTGAAGGTGGTCGTGACCTCGGCCACCATCGACGCCGACCGCTTCGCGCAGCACTTCGCCAGCATCCGCGGGCCGGCGCCGGTGATCATGGTTTCGGGCCGCTTGTTCCCCGTCGAACAACGCTGGCGGCCCTTCGAGGAAAAGCGTGACTTCGACCAGAGCGATGCCATCGCCGACGCGGTCGACGAGTTGTGGCGTGAGGGCCCTGGCGACATCCTGGTTTTCCTGCCCGGCGAGCGCGAGATCCGCGACGCGGCCGACCACCTGCGCCGGCATCTGGCGCAGACCCACAAGGGCGGCCCGCTGCCCGAGGTGCTGCCGCTGTTCGCGCGCTTGAGCCCGCAGGAGCAGGACCGCGTCTTCGAGGCCGGCAACGGTCGGCGCATCGTGCTGGCCACCAACGTCGCCGAGACCTCGCTGACGGTGCCGGGCATCCGCTACGTCATCGACACCGGCCTGGCACGGGTGAAGCGCTATTCGTGGCGCACCAAGGTCGAGCAGTTGCAGATCGAAGCTATCAGCCAGGCCGCCTCGCAGCAGCGCGCCGGCCGCTGCGGCCGCGTGGCGAATGGCATCTGCATCCGCCTGTACAGCGAGCTTGAATTCAACGGTCGCCCGCGCTTCACCGACCCCGAAATCCTGCGCAGTTCGCTGGCCGGCGTGATCCTGCGCATGAAGGCGCTGCGCCTGGGTCTGGTCGATGACTTCCCGTTCATCGAGTCACCGCCCAAGAAGGCCATCGCCGACGGCTACGCGCTGCTGGCCGAACTGGGTGCCGTCGATGAAGACAACGAGCTGACGCCCATCGGCACCGAGCTGTCGCGCCTGCCGCTGGACCCGCGCGTCGGCCGCATGATCCTGGAAGCGCGTCAGCACGATGCGCTGAGCGAGGTGCTGATCATCGCGTCGGCACTCAGCGGGCAGGACGTGCGGGACCGTCCCCAGGAACAGGCGCAGACCGCCGACCAGCGCCACCAGCCCTTCGACGACGAGAAGTCGGAATTCATGGGCACGCTCAAGCTGTGGCAGTGGATCGAAGCCGGGCGTGGGCAGGCCGGCCCCGGCGTCGCGCCCGAGCAGCATCCGCACAAACTGACCAACCGGCAGCAGGAAACGCGGCTGCGCGACAGCTTCATCAGCGTGCGCCGGGTGCGCGAATGGCGCGACATCCACACCCAGTTGCACACCGTGGTGGCCGAACACGGCTGGCGCCTGAACACCAAGCCGGCGACCTACGAGCAGGTGCATTTGTCGCTGCTGGCCGGTCTGCTGGGCAACATCGGCTGCAAGAGCGACGAGGACGACTGGTACCTGGGGGCCCGCGGCATCAAGTTCTGGCGCCACCCGGGCGCCAACCTCAGCAAGAAGCCGGGTCGCTGGCTGGTGGCGGCCGAACTGGTGGAAACCACGCGGCTGTATGGGCGCGGCCTGGCGGCGATCGAGCCGCAGTGGATCCCGCCGCTGGCCGGTCATCTGCTGAAGACGCAACTGCTGGAGCCGCACTGGGAAAAGAAGGCCGCCGAGGTGGTGGCGATGGAACGCGCCACGCTCTACGGCATCGTCATCTACAACAACAAGCGCGTGAACTTCGGCAATGTCGACCTGCCGGCGGCGCGCGAGATCTTCATCCGCGAAGCGCTGGTCGGCGTTGAGTGGGAAACGCGCCTGCCCTTTCTGGCGCACAACCGCAAGTTGATCGCGCAGGTGCAGGACCTGGAACACAAGGCGCGCCGCCAGGACGTGCTGGTGGACGACGAACTGATCCACGCCTTCTACGACCAGCAATTGCCGCGCGACGTGTGCAGCGGCGCCAGCCTGGAACGCTGGTTCCGCGACGAGGTGAAGAAGCAACCCAAGCTGCTGCAACTGACGCGCGACGAACTGATGCGCCACGAGGCGGCGGGCATCACCACCGAATCGTTCCCGAAGACCGTGCGACTGGGGGGCATCGACTGCGCGGCGGTCTACCTGCACGAGCCGGGCGACGCGAAAGACGGCATCACCGTCACCGTGCCGATCTACGCGCTGAACCAGGTCCATGAAGACCGCTGCGAATGGCTGGTGCCGGGCATGCTGCAGGCCAAGGTGCTGGCGCTGATCAAGACCCTGCACCAGCGCCCGCGTTCACGCCTGGTGCCGCTGCCCGAGTTCGCCGCCGAGTTCTGCGCGCAGTCGGCGCTGGCGACCTACAGCGATGGCAGCCTGATGGACGCCTTGCTGAAGGCCGTACGCGAACGCACGCAGCTGGCCGTGCAGCGCAACGACTTCAAGCTGGAGCAACTCAGCCCGCACCTGTTCATGAATTTCCGCGTTTGCGACGAACATGGCCGGCAGTTCGGCATGGGCCGCGACCTGGCGGGTCTGAAGGCGGAATTCGGCGCGCAGGCGCGCAGTGCCTTCCAGGCGCTGGCGGTGTTGAAGGCGGTGGCGCGACCCGCGCCGGCCGAATTGCCCCCTCTCCCGCTTGGGGGAGAGGGCAGGGGTGAGGGCGCGGGCGGTGGCACTCAACGGCCCTCACCCCAGCCCTCTCCCGCCGGGCGGAAGAGGGAACAAAACGCCGCGCCGGCGAAGCCACCCGACAAGCACACGGCCTGGACCTTCGGTGAACTGCCCGAACTGATGGAAGTGCGGCGCGGCGCGCAGGTGCTGGTGGGCTTTCCGGCGCTGATCGACCGCAGCACGCATGTCGAGGTCGAGGTCTTCGACGAGCCCGACCTGGCCGCCGCCAAACACCGCGCCGGCCTGCGCCGGCTGGTCGCGCTGCAACTCAAGGAACCCTTGAAGTTCCTGGAGAAGAACATCCCCGGCCTGACCGCGATGGGCGGCGCCTATTTGCCGCTGGGCACGCTGGAAGAACTGCGCGCCCAGATCATCGATGTCGCGCTGGACCGCGCCTTCCTGGCCGACCCGCTGCCCACCGACGAGCACGCTTTCAAGCGGCGCCTGGACGAAGGCCGCGCGCGGCTGAACCTGATCGCCCAGGAAGTGGCGCGACAAGCGGCCGTGGTACTGGCCGACTTCGCCGCTGCCACGCGCAAGCTGAAGGACAGCAAGCCGCCGAAAGACGTGGCCGACGACATGGCGGCGCAGCTGCAGCGCCTGGTCGGCAAGCGCTTCCTGGTGACCACCGAATGGGCCGCGCTGCTGCACCTGCCGCGCTACCTGAAGGCCGTGGTGATGCGCCTGGACAAGCTGCGCGCCGACCCGGCGCGCGACGCCCAGCGCCTGGGCGAACTGCGCCCGCTGGAACAGCGCTGGGTGCGCCGGACGGCCGACCTGAAAGGCGCGCCGCATGCCCGCATGGACGAGTACCGCTGGCTGCTCGAAGAGTTGCGCGTCAGCCTGTTCGCGCAAGAGCTGCGCACGCCGCAGCCCGTCAGCCCGAAAAGGCTGGACAAGGCCTGGGCGCAGATGGAAGGGTAGCCACCTCGGACTTCGTCATCGGATAGTCTTTGCGCTGTCCAGACAAGCGCAAGCGAGGCGACGATGGCCGAAAAGTGGTGGATGGGCGCTGTGCTGGCCCTGTGGGCCCTGTGCGCGGCAGCGCAGGGTTCAGCTCCGGTCCCCGCATCGGTCTCACCCTCAGGCCCCACCGACGCCACCATCCCCGCGCGGGCCTTCTACGCCCGCCCAGGTCTGGAAAGTGTGTCGCTCTCGCCTTCGGGGCGGTGGCTGGCGATCCTCAGCGCCGGTGCCGGTGACCGCACGGGCTTGGCGATCTTCGACATCCACCGTGGGTCGATCCTCGGCAACCGCATGGCGGCGATCTTCAGCAACGCCGACTTGCGCAGCGTCCATTGGGTCAACGACGACCGCCTCGTCTTCGACCTGCTCGACCGCCAGAGCGGTGGCGGCGACCAGCGCGTCGCGCCGGGCTTGTTCAGCGTGCGGCGCGACGGCAGCGAGCTGCGCGAACTGATCAGCGCCCCGCGTCCCTTCATCAGCGGCGACCGGCGCGTCGGTGTCGAGCCGCTGTCCGCCCGGCATGTGCTGCTGCACATCCCGGCTGGTGGGGGTGACGAGGTGATCGTCGGCGAGATGCGCAGCGACGGTACCGGCGAGCCGGCCGGCGTCAACGCGAAGCGACTGAACGTCGTCACCGGGCGCGCCGTCTCCCTCTCGGAAGGCGTACCCGACCACGCCTTCGTCTGGATGTTCGACCCCAGCGGCCGTTCGCGCCTCGTCGTCACGCGCTTCCAGGGACGCACCGCCGTGCACTGGCGCGCGCCGGACAGCGAGGAATGGCGCCGCCTGCTGGACAGCGCGGTCGACGAGCTGCCGTGGTCGCCGCGTTTCATCGACAGCGGCGGCCAACTCTTCGTCACCACCATCGACCCGAAGACGCGGTCGCAGGTGCTCAAGCGCTATGACTTCGCTGCCGGACGCCCATCGGCCGATGTGCTGGTCAGCACGCCGGGCTTCGACCTGCGCGGCAGCATCGTCAGCGAGACCACCGGCGCGCGCGCCCTGGGCGTGCGCGTCGTCACCGACGCCGAGACCACCGTGTGGTTCGACCAGCGACTGGCCGCGCTACAGGAAGAAGCCGACCAGCGGCTGCCCGGCCTGGTCAATCGGCTGAGCTGCAGGCGTTGCGAAAGCCCCGACATGACGGTGGCCGTCACCAGCTGGTCCGACCGCGACCCGGGCCAGCACTGGCTGTACACCGCCGCCGATGGCCAGTGGCGCAAGGTGGGCAACGCCCGCTCGGAGATCGACCCGCAGCGCATGGGCCGCACCGACTTCCACCGCTTTCGTGCGCGCGACGGCCTGGAGATTCCACTGTGGGTGACGACGCCGGCGGCCTCGGTTGCCGGCCCGCGGCCGGCCGTGCTGCTGGTGCATGGCGGGCCATGGGTGCGCGGCCGCAGCTGGAACTGGAGCGCCGACGCGCAGTTCCTGGCTTCTCGCGGCTATGTCGTCATCGAACCCGAATTCCGCGGCAGCACCGGCTACGGCCCTGCGCTGTACCGAGCCGGTTGGCGCGAGTGGGGCCGCAAGATGCAGGACGACCTGATGGATGCCGTGTCGTGGACGGTCGACCAAGGCCTCGTCGACCCGAAACGGGTGTGCATCGCTGGCGCCAGCTACGGCGGTTACGCGACGCTGATGGGCGCTGCACGCGACGCCGACCGCTTTCGCTGTGCCGCAGCCTGGGTGGCGGTCGCCGACCCGCGGCTGATGTTCAAGTGGTCTCATACCTCCGACGTTTGGGAGGAAGGCCGCAAGTACGACCTGCCGCGGCTGATCGGCGAAACGGTGGCCGACGCCGCCATGCTCGAGTCGGTGTCGCCCGTGCTGCTGGCCGAGCGCATGACGACGCCCCTGATGCTGGCCTACGGCGGCGCCGATCGCCGCGTGCCGATCGAGCACGGCCAGCAGATGCTGAAGGCGCTGAAAGCCGCCGGCCACCCGCCCGAGGTCTGGACCGTTTATGACGACGAAGGACACGGCTGGCTGAAGCTGGAGAACCGCGTCGACTTCGCCCATCGCCTGGAAGGCTTTTTGGCAAAGCACCTCAAGTAGGGCGTCGGCCGAACACGGCCAGCGCACGGTCGAGCCCGCCCTCGTTCACCGCCACCATCGCCTGTTCGCGCACTACCGGCTTGGCGTGGAAGGCGATGGACAGACCGGCCGCGGCCATCATCGGCAGGTCGTTCGCGCCGTCGCCCACGGCGATGGTCTGCCCGGGCGCGATGCCCATCAGCCCGGCCACTTCCAGCAGCGTCCGGCGCTTCTCGGCACCGTCCACCACCGTGCCCCAGGGCTGTGGCACCAGTTCGCCGGTGAGGCGGCCTTCGGCCAGTTCCAGCACGTTGGCGCGCGCGAAATCCAGCCGCAGCCGGGCGCGCACGCGATCGCTGAAGAAGGTGAAGCCGCCCGACACCAGCAAGGTCTTCAGCCCGGCGGCCTGGCACGCTTGAACAAACAGTTCCACGCCCGGGTTCAGCCGCAACTGCTGGGTGTAGACGGCCTCCAGCGCCGCCACCGGCACGCCGCGCAGCAGGGCCAGGCGGCGGCGCAGGCTGTCGGCGAAGTCGGTGATCTCGCCGCGCATCGCGGCTTCGGTGATGGCCGCGACTTCGGCCTTGCGGCCCGCCGCCGCGGCGATCTCGTCCACGCATTCGATGTTGATCAGCGTGGAGTCCATGTCGAAGGCGACCAGCTTGAAGTCGGCCAGCTTCAGCGGCGGCGTGCAACCCCGCACGAAGAGATCGCGTTCGATTTCGACAGCGGCCGTCATACCCCGGCCACCAGCGGTTGTCCCAAGGCCTTCAAGAGGTCGCGCAGGAAATGCACGCGGTCGGCCGGCGCGGCGATCTCGCGGTCCACGCGCAGCTTGTCGTTGCCGACCAGCTTCACCGCCCGGTTCTTCTGCACCAGCTCGATGATGCGGCGCGGGTCGATGGGCGACTTGGCGCGGAAGGTAATGTTCATCAGCTTGGGGCCGGCGTCGATCTTCAGCACGCCGTAGGGCTTGGCCAGCACGCGCAGCCGGTGGGTGTCGAACAGCACCTGGCCCTGGGTGGGCAGGCGGCCGAAGCGGTCGGTGATTTCTTCCAGCAGGCGGTCGATCTGCTCGGGCTTCTCGGCCGAGGCCAGGCGCTTGTACAGGTTCAGCCGTGTGTGCACGTCACCGCAATACGCGTCGGGCAGCAGCGCGGGCGAGTGCAGGTTGATCTCGGTGGTCGCGCTCATCGGATTCAGCAGGTCGGGCTCGTGCCCGGCCTTCAGCGAACGCACGGCTTCGCTGAGCATCTCGTTGTAGAGCTGGAAACCGATCTCCATCATGTTGCCGCTCTGGTGCTCGCCCAGCATCTCACCGGCGCCGCGGATTTCCAGGTCGTGCATGGCGAGATAAAAGCCCGAACCGAGCTCTTCCATCTCCTGGATCGCGTCCAGCCGCTGCGCAGCCTGCTTGGTCAGGCCCTGCGTATCGGGCACCAGCAGGTAGGCATAGGCCTGGTGGTGGCTGCGGCCGACCCGGCCGCGCAGCTGGTGCAACTGCGCCAGGCCGAACTTGTCGGCGCGGCTGATGACGATGGTGTTGGCGCTGGGCACGTCGATGCCGGTCTCGATGATGGTCGAGCACAGCAGCACGTTGTGGCGCTGGGCCACGAAGTCGCGCATCACGCTTTCCAGCTCGCGTTCGGGCATCTGGCCGTGGGCCACGGCGATGCGCGCCTCGGGCAGCAGTTCCATCAGCTTCTGCCGCCGGTTCTCGATGGTCTCGACCTCGTTGTGCAGGAAGTAAATCTGCCCGCCGCGCTTGAGTTCGCGCAGCACGGCTTCGCGGATCACGCTGTTGCCTTCGTTGCGCACGAAGGTCTTGATGGCCAGCCGGCGCTGCGGCGCGGTGGCGATGACGCTGAGGTCGCGCAGCCCTTCCAGCGCCATGCCCAGCGTGCGCGGGATCGGCGTGGCGGTCAGCGTCAGCACGTCGACCTCGGCGCGCAGGGCCTTCATCGCTTCCTTGTGGCGCACGCCGAAGCGGTGCTCTTCGTCGACCACCAGCAGGCCCAGGCGCTTGAACTTCACGTCGGACGACAGCAGCTTGTGGGTGCCCACGACGATGTCCACGGTGCCGTCGGCGATGCCCTCGATGGCCACCTTGACTTCCTTGGCCGAGCGGAAGCGCGACAGCTCGGCGATCTTCACCGGCCATTTGCCGAAGCGGTCGGTCAGGGTCTGGAAGTGCTGTTCGGCCAGCAGCGTGGTCGGCGCCAGGATGGCCACCTGCTTGCCGCCGTGCACGGCCACGAAGGCGGCGCGCAGCGCGACTTCGGTCTTGCCGAAACCCACGTCGCCGCAGACCAGCCTGTCCATCGGCTTCGGGCTGACCATGTCCTGGATGACGGCATGGATGGCGGCGCGCTGGTCGGCGGTTTCCTCGAAGCCGAAGCTGGTTGCGAAGGCCTCGTAGTCCTGCGGGCTGAAGCGATGACTGAAGCCTTCACGGGCGGCGCGGCGGGCGTACAGATTCAGCAGCTCGGCGGCGGTGTCGCGCACCTGCTCGGCGGCCTTGCGCTTGGCCTTGTCCCACTGCGGTGAACCCAGCTTGTGCAGCGGCGCTTCGTCGGCGCTGACGCCGGTGTAGCGGCCGATCAGGTGCAGCGCCGCCACCGGCACGTAGAGCGTGGCCTTGTCGGCGTATTCCAGGTGCAGGAATTCCGAAGCGCCTTCGCCGAGGTCGATGCTGATCAGGCCCTTGTAGCGGCCGATGCCGTGGTTCAGGTGCACGACCGGGTCGCCGACCTTCAGCTCGGACAGATCCTTGATCAGCGCCTCGACGCTGCTGGTCTGCTCCTGCTTGCGCCGCTTGCGGGCCTGCGGTGTGGTGGCGAACAGCTCGGTCTCGGTGACGAACTGGATCGACACCTGCTGCTCAGGTTCCAGCCAGTGGAAGCCTTCGGCCATCGGGTTGGTGGCGATGGCCACCTTCTCGGGGCCGGTGATGAATTCCTCGAGGTTGTCGACGCTGGGCACCGCAATGCCGTGGTCGCGCAGCAGTTCCAGCAGGCTTTCGCGGCGGCCGTCGCTTTCGGCGACCAGCAGCACGCGGTGGGGCGAGGCCTTGATGTGCTTTTCCAGCGTGCCCAGCGGGTCGGTGGCGCCGCGGTCGATGCTCAGGTCGGGCAGGGGGCGCGCCCAGGCGGTTGACTCCACGCCGCGCAGCGACAACGTGGCGTGCGGCGCGGTGCGGCCGAAGAATTCCTCGGCCGGCATGAACAGCGCGGGCGGCGGCAGGATGGGCCGCTCGGGGTCGTGCTGCAGGAAGCGATGGCGGTCGCGGGTGTCGGTCCAGAAGGCTTCCAGCGCTTCATCGACCTTGCCGTGCAGCACCAATGCGGCCTGCTCGCCCAGGTAGTCGAAGATGGTGCCCGGCTGGTCGAAGAACAGCGGCAGGTAGTACTCGATGCCACCGCCGGCGATGCCCTGGGCCATGTCCTTGTACAGGCGGCAGCGCGTCGGGTCGCCTTCGATCTGCTCGCGCCAGCGGGCGCGGAAAGCGGTGCGCGCGGCGTCGCCCATCGGGAACTCGCGGCCGGGCAGCAGGCGCACTTCAGGCACCGGGTAGAGGCTGCGCTGGCTGTCGGGGTCGAAGGTGCGGATGCTGTCCACTTCGTCGCCGAACAGGTCGACGCGGTAGGGCACCAGGCTGCCCATCGGGAACAGGTCGATCAGGCCGCCGCGCACGGCGTATTCACCCGGGCTGACGACCTGGCTGACGTGCTGGTAGCCGGCCAGCGTCAACTGGCCCTTCAGCTTGGCTTCGTCGAGCTTGGATTTCTGCTTGAACTGGAAGGTGGTGCCGGCCAGGAAGCTGGGCGGCGAGATGCGTGTCAGCGCCGTGGCAGCCGGCATCAGCACCACATCGACGTCGCCGCTGTGGATGCGCCACAGCGTGGCCAGGCGCTCGCTGATCAGGTCCTGGTGCGGGCTGAAGGTGTCGTAGGGGAGGGTCTCCCAGTCGGGGAAGACGGCCACCCGCAGACCGGCTTCGAAGAACGGGATTTCATCGGCCAGGCGCGTGGTGTCGGACGGCTCGGCGGTGAATATCGCCAGCACACGTTGGGCGTCGGTGTGCTGGCGCGCCAGACGGGCCAGCAGCAGGGCGTCGGCCGAGCCGGTGGGGCGGGGCAGCGTGTAGCGCTGGCCGGTGGGGATGTGGGGGAGTTGCATCGAAGCGCAGAAAGCAGACCGCCCCGGCCGGCTTGCTCGCGGGTTGGCGAGCGGTCGTCCGGCGGGGCGCGTCTGGGGCGTGTAGGCCACGATTCTAGAATCCGATGCCATGCCCTCCACGCCCCGCTGCTTTGCCCTCGTGCCCTGCGCTGGCGTCGGCTTGCGCGCCGGCGTGGGCGGGCCCAAGCAGTACGCCCCGCTGCGCGGGCAGGCGGTGGTGGCGCACACCCTGGCGGCGCTGGCCGCCGTGCCGCGGCTGGCTGCCACGATGGTGGTGCTGGCGCCCGAGGACACGGTCTTCGAAGCCCACGCGCCGGCCTTTGTCGGCGAACGCGGCTGGGTCGCCCGTTGCGGCGGCGCGACCCGCGCCGACAGTGTCACGGCCGGCCTGCAAGCCCTGCGCGAGCGCGGCGTGGCCGAGTCCGATTGGGTGCTGGTCCACGATGCCGCGCGCTGCCTGCTGCAGCCGGCCTGGGTGGACCGCTTGATCGACGCCTGCCTGGGCGATGCGCAGGCCGGTGCCTGTGGCGGCCTGCTGGCCTTGCCGCTGGCCGACACGCTGAAGCAGGCCGGCATGGACGACCACGTCGCGGCGACGCTGGACCGCACGGCCAAATGGCTGGCGCAGACGCCGCAGATGTTCCCGCTGGGCCTGCTGCAGCGCGCGCTGGCTGCGGCCGCCGCCAGCGGCACCAGCGTCACCGACGAGTCCAGCGCCGTCGAGGCCCTGGGCCTGTCACCGCGCCTGGTGCCCGGCGAGATCGAAAATTTCAAGCTCACCTGGCCCGCCGATTTCGCGCTGGCCGCCCGCCTGCTGGGCACCCGATGAAAGATGCGATGAACCCCCCAATACCCGCGTCTTGGATGCGCATCGGCGAGGGCTGGGACACCCACCAGCTGGTCACCGGCCGGCCCCTGGTGCTGGGCGGCGTGACCATCCCGCACAGCCATGGCCTGCTCGGCCATTCCGACGCCGACGCGCTGCTGCACGCCATCACTGACGCGCTGCTGGGTGCCGCCGCCCTGGGCGACATCGGCCGCCATTTCCCCGACACCGCCGCCGAGTTCAAGGGCGCCGATTCGCTGCGGCTGCTGCAGGAAGCCGCGCGCCGGGTGGCGGCTGCCGGCTATGCCATCGTCAACATCGACAGCACCATCGTCGCCCAGGCCCCCAAGCTGGCGCAGCACATCCCGGCGATGTGCGCGCGCATCGCCACGGCGCTGGGCCTGGAGCCGGGCGCCGTCAACGTCAAGGCCAAGACCGCCGAGGCCATGGGGCCGGTGGGCGAGGGCCGGGCCATCGAAGCGCGCGCCGTCTGCCTGCTGGTGCGCGCCGCCGGCTGAGCGCCGGGCTAACGGCGAGGGCGCCTCAGGGCGCCCGGCGACGGCGCATCACGGCGCATCACGGCGCCCGGCGACAGCGCCTCAGGGCGCGCGCTTGAGCCGCAGGTGCGCCACCAGCCCGCCGTCGGTGGCGTTGGCCAACTCCAGGCTGCCGCCCATGCGCTGCATGGCTTTTTCGACGATGGCCAGGCCCAGGCCGGCGCCCGTGGCGGCGGTGCGCGCGGCGTCGCCGCGGAAGAAGGGCGTGGTCAGCTGCGGCAGCTTTTCAGGGCTGACGCCCGGGCCGCGGTCGCGCACGCTGATGATCACCCAGGGCCCGGTCTTCTGGGACGTGACCACCACGTCGGCGACGCCGGTGTAGGTGCCGCGGCCGTAGCGGCGGGCGTTCTCGAAGAGGTTCTGGAAGACGCGGCCGAGCTCGGTTTCGTCGGCCATCACCGCCAGGTCCGGGGGCAGCTTGGAGGTGATCTGGATCTGTCCCGGCTCCCGGAAGACGGCGGCCTCGCGCGCCGCCAGCGGGGCCACGTCGACCGGGTGAACCTGGCTTTCGCCGGGCCGCGCATAGTCCATGAACTTGTCGATGATGGCGTCGAGCTGGTCGATGTCCAGCGCCATATTGGTCTTGGCTTCCTCGTCGGCCACGCTCATCTCGGTTTCCAGCCGCAAGCGGGCGAGTGGCGTGCGCAGGTCGTGGCTGATGCCGGCCAGCATCACCGCGCGGTCTTCTTCGACGCGCGCCAATTCACGCGCCATGCGGTTGAAGCCCATATTGACTTCGCGGATCTCGCTGGTCAGCGTGTTCTCGTCCAGGCGCGAATCGAGGTCCCCTTCGCGGATGCGGCTGGCGGCGAAGGACAGCTGCCGCAGCGGCCGGTTGATCAGGCTGGCGATGGCCACCGAGGCCAGCAGCGTGGCGGCCAGTGCCACGCCGGTCCAGCCCATCCAGGAACTCGAGGTCTGGGCACTGGCGTGTGCGGCATCGGCTTGCAGCCAGTAGCGCTCACTGCCGATGGCGAAGCCGACCCAGAGACCCGGCTGGCCATTCACGCTGCGCGCCGCGATGGCATCGGGCCCCAGCCGGCTGAGCAGTTGCCGGGTGTAGAGCCGGCTGTAGCGGTCGGTCTCCAAGCCTTCCCAGCGATCGGCCGCCAGGCGCTGCGTGACCCGCGTGTCGGCCTGTGCGCCCAGTCCCTTGAGCAGGGCGGCCCGCTGGGCGCCGCTGGACTGTTTGAGTGCCGTGCCGGCCAGGCCCACCAGGTTGGCGGTCTGCTGCGCCGCTTGCACCGCGCGCGGTTCTTGCTCCAGAGCGCGCAGGGTCTGCAGCCAGGCGAACACGCCGCCGGTCAGCAAGAGGGCCAACAGGAAGAAGGTGCGCCAGAACAGGCTCAGGCCCAAGGCCGAGCCGCGCAGCGGCGCGAAGAGGCTGGACAGCTTAAACAGGGGGCTGCTCAGTGGACGCCGTCAGGCACGAAGACATAGCCGACACCCCAGACGGTCTGGATGTAGCGCGGCTGCGCCGGGTCGGGCTCCAGCATCTTGCGCAGGCGCGAGATCTGCACGTCCAGGCTGCGGTCGAAGGGTTCGAACTCACGGCCGCGTGCCAGTTGGGCCAGCTTGTCGCGGCTGAGCGGCTGCCGCGGGTGGCGCACCAGGGCCTTGAGCATGCTGAATTCGCCGGTGGTCAGGGCGATCTGTTCGCCGCTCTTCGACAGGCGGCGCAGCGACAGGTCGAACTCGAAGGGCCCGAAGTTGACGATTTGCGCCTCCTTCGACGGCGCGCCCGGTGCTTCCGGCGCGGGCCGCCGCCGCAGCACGGCGTGGATGCGCGCCAGCAGTTCGCGCGGGTTGAAAGGCTTGGGCAGGTAGTCGTCGGCACCGACCTCCAGGCCCACGATGCGGTCCACGTCCTCGACCTTGGCCGTCAGCATGATGATGGGCGTGATGTCGTTGGCGGCGCGCAAGCGGCGGCAGATCGACAGGCCGTCTTCGCCCGGCAACATCAGGTCCAGCACGATGAGGTCGACCGTGTCGCGCGTCAGCACACGGTTCAGCGCCTTGGCGTCTTCGGCCAGCAGCACATCGAAGCCTTCTTGCGACAGGTAACGCCGCAGCAGGTCCCGGATGCGGGCATCGTCGTCCACCACCAGGATGCGGTCGGCGCGGGCGTTGGCAGTCGGGTTCATGGGCGGCTCCAAATATGTAACAGCCGCATTGTGCGGTTCGCTCACCCGCAATTTCTGCACGCCAACGCCATCTGTTACAAGTCTTTCGGCCGACCCGGACGGGCCGTCGCGCCAGGCGGGCGGTTGTTACGATGAAGGCCCGGCAGGCCCTGCCGCCCGTGATCCGTTTGCGATCTGCCCCACCATGACCGAGCCCCGTTTGCACCACGTCCGCTGCCTGGACAGCCGCGGCCTGCACCGCATGGCCTATTGGGAATGGGGCGACAGCAGCAACCCCCGCGTCGTGGTCTGCGTGCATGGCCTGTCGCGCCAGGGCCGGGACTTCGACAGCCTGGCCCGCGACCTGGCCGCCGATTACCGCGTCGTCTGCCCCGACGTGGTCGGCCGCGGCCAGTCGGACTGGCTGCCCGACCCCCAGGGCTACGGCATCCCGGGCTATGTCGCCGACATGGTCACGCTGGTGGCGCAGCTGGGTGTTGAACAGGTCGACTGGGTCGGCACGTCGATGGGGGGGCTGATCGGCATGAGCCTGGCCAGCCTGCCTGCTGCAGGCGCCGGCCGGTGGCTGAACCCGGTGCGCCGCCTGGTGCTGAACGACATCGGCCCGACGCTGGACGCGGCCGGCCTGCAGCGCATCGGCAGCTATGTCGGGCAGATGCCGCACTGGCAGGACCTGGACGCCGCCGCCGACGCGATGTGGGCCTTGTCGCAAGGCTTCGGGCCCCACACGCGCGACGAATGGCTGGGCCTGTCGCGCCCGCAGGTGCGGGCTGACGGCGACGGCCTGAAGCCGCATTACGACCCGGGTATCGCCGTGCCTTTCCGCAGTGTGACGCCCGAGCTGGCGGCGATGGGTGAGGCCTTGCTTTGGCAGGCCTACGACCGCCTCGCCGGCCCGGTCTTGCTGTTGCGCGGCGCCGATTCCGACTTGCTGACGCCGGCCACCGCGCAGGCCATGACGACGCGGGGCCCCAGGGCCCAGCTGCGCGAATTCGCCGGTGTCGGCCATGCCCCCACGCTGATGGCGGCCGACCAGCGCGCCGCCGTCCGCCGCTTTTTGCTCGGCCCGTGAAAGCCGCGTCAGGGCCGGGCGTGAGCGTGCCCGAGGGCACCGCCGCCATCGTCCACCTGGCCGGCGTGGACGACGCCGGCGCCGACCCCGAGCAGCGCGCCCGTGCCTTCGCCGAGCCGCTGCTGGCCGGCCAGTTGCTGGACACTGGCGAAGACGCGCTGGGCCACGCCGACGGCGCAGCGGCCGTGCTGCGCACCATCGGCGCGGGGCCGGCGCTGTGTGCCGCGGCCTACCTGGTCTATGCCGGCGACTACCTGCAGCGGCCCGAGGAGGTCGTGCGCAAGGCTTTCGGCGACAGCTACGCCAGCCTGGTGACGCTGACGCGCAAGCTGGTGCAGATCCAGCGCGCGGCCCGCGCGGCGCCGGTGGCGAATTTCGATCAGGGGCAGCGCGTGCTGCAGACCGAACGCGTGCGCAAGATGCTGCTGGCCTTCAGCCGCGACCTGCGCGTGGTGCTGCTGCGCCTGGCCTCGCGGCTGCAGACCCTGCGCTGGTACGCCAGCAGCCGGCAGCCTTGCCCGGCCGAACTGGCCACCGAGACGCTGCAGGTCTTCGCGCCGCTGGCCAACCGGCTGGGCATCTGGCAGATCAAGTGGGAACTGGAGGATCTGTCCTTTCGCTTCCTGCACCCCCAGGACTACCAGCAGGTGGCCCGCCTGGTCGACGAGAAGCGCGGCGAGCGCGAGGCCGGCGTGCAGGCCGCGCGCAGCGCACTGGCTGCGCTGCTGGCTGCAGCCGGCCTGCGCGCCGATGTGCAGGGCCGGCCCAAACACCTGTACAGCATCTGGAAGAAGATGCAGGGCAAGCAGCTGAGCTTCGACCGCGTGTTCGACGCGCGCGCCCTGCGCGTGGTGGTCGACGATGTGGCGGCCTGCTACGCCGCCCTGGCCCGCGTGCACGAGGCCTGGCAGCCGGTCGAAGGCGAGTTCGACGACTACATCGCGCGGCCCAAGGTGAATGGCTACCAGAGCCTGCACACCGTCGTGCGCGCCGCCGATGGCCGGCCCGTCGAAGTGCAGATCCGCACCCGCGCGATGCACGAGCACGCCGAACATGGCGTGGCGGCGCACTGGATGTACAAGGAGGCGGGCAGCAAGGGCTACGCCGGGGTCAGCGCCGCCGGCGACTTCGAAGAGCGCATCGCCGAAGCCCGCAAGGCGGTGCTGCGTGAACTGCTGGCCTGGGAGCGTGATTTCTCGCGCCTGGGCGCCGACGGGGCGGGCCCCGCGGCGGCTTCTGTGAGCTTCGACGACCGCATCTACGTCTTCACGCCGCAGGCCACCATCATCGACCTGCCGACCGGCGGCACGCCCATCGACTTTGCCTACAGCCTGCACACCGACCTGGGCCACCGCTGCCGCGGTGCCCGCGTCGATGGCGCCCTGGTGCCGCTGGGCACGGCGCTGCAATCGGGGCAGACGGTGGAGATCGTCAGCACCAAGGACGGAGGTCCGTCCCTGGACTGGCTGAACCCCGAACTCCACTTTCTGGCCAGCCCACGCGCCAAGGCCAAGGTGCGGGCCTGGTTCAACGCCGAACAGCAGACGCAGACCATCGCGCGGGGCCGCGACGCGGTGGAAAAACTGCTGCAGCGCGAAGGCAAGACGGCGCTGGCGCACGACACGCTGGCCGACCAGTTGGGCTTCAAGAACGCCGATGCGCTGTTCGAGGTGGTGGGCAAGGACGAGTTGTCGCTGCGCACCATCGAAAACCTGCTGCGCCCGGCCGAACCGGTGCCCGCCGACGAACCCATCGCCCTGCACCGCTCGCGCAGCGAGGGCGGCAACCAGGGCGGCGTGCTGGTGGTCGGCATGGACACGCTGCTGACCACGCTGGCGCGCTGCTGCCGCCCGGCCCCGCCCGACGCCATCAGCGGCTTCATCACGCGTGGCAAGGGCGTGGCCGTGCACCGCCGCGATTGCAGCAACCTGCGGCAGATGGCGCAGGCCACGCCGGCGCGCGTCATCGAGGTCGCCTGGGGCCGGCCGGGCGCCGACCGGCCGGCCGTCTACCCGCTGGACGTCGCCATCGAAGCCGACGACCGCAGCGGTCTGCTGCGCGACATCTCGGAAGTCTTCGCCAAGGACCGCATGAACGTGACCGGGGTGCACACCCTCAGCGCCAAGGACCGCACGACCGCCTGGATGACCTTCACGGTCGAGGCCGCCGACGTGGCCCGCCTGGGCCCCGTGCTGACCCAGATCGCCCGCGTTCCGGGCGTTCGTCACGCGCGCCGGAAGTAGCCTTTTGCAGGATCCATCCCGGCTTCGTATATAGTCAGGGGCTTCCCCAGGCGCGTAGCTCAGCTGGTTAGAGCACCACCTTGACATGGTGGGGGTCGATGGTTCGAGTCCATTCGCGCCTACCAAATTTGGTAGTTGAATCAAGCACTTGGCGGCAACGCCAGGTGCTTTTTTTCTGCCCCGGGGGTAGGCAGCCGGGACCACAGCTCCTGTGCTGCCGGCTCGCTGCGCAAGGCGCTCAGGCGAGGATCGAAGCGGGTCCACACGAATTGCGGCTCGCCGGCCTGCAGCCCCTGCGCCAGGCATTCCAGGGTCCGCGCTGGGTCACCCAAGGCCAGATGAACCGGCGCCATGCTGACCCAGGCCGCTGCGTCGCCGATCTGGCTCATCTGGTACAGCACGTCCCGTGCTGAGTCGGTCTGACCCGCGCGGGCAAAGGCATAGGCCAGCGGGGCCAGTTGATTGGGCGTGTGGAAGCCCAGCCGCGCGGCTTCTCGTCCGTAGGCGATCGCTTCGTCGTGCAGGTCATGGACGGCAGCCATGGTGCTGGCGATGGCCAGCGCGTTGTCCGTGGTGGCGAAGTGGGCCGCCAAATGGCGAGCGCTCTCGAGGGCTTCAGCGCGTCGGTCAGCCAGCAGCAGATAGAGCGCTGGCAGGCCATTGACCAGCAGCCCGACAGGGTGCAGTTGCAGCGCACGCGATGCCGCCGCTGCGGCGTCTTCTGGGCGCCCCGCAGCGGTCAGCGTCCAGGCCTGCAAGACGTTGGTGCCCCAATAGGCTTCGTCGGCCTGTTGAGCCGCCTCCAGGTCACGCAAGCCGCCGTCGGCGTCCAGCAGGACCGTGCCCTTGATCCAGCCGCGCAGGGCCAGCGCCGGTGCGCAACCCGGGTTGAGCGCCAGCGCGCGCTCGGCGGCGTCGATGACCCAGGGTCCACCGATGCGTCCCGGCAACAGGTTGCGACCCACCTGCAGTGCCCTGACCTCAGCCAAAGCGCACCAGGCGGCGACGAAATCCGGGTCCAGCTCCAGCGCCCTGGTGACGCAGGCCACGGCGGCCTGCAAGTCTTTCGGCCCGCGTCGTGCCGCCAATTCACGCGCCGTGAGCAGCGCCTCGATCGCAGCCCGGTCATGGGATTGCGCCATCCCCTGGGCGGCGAGGGGATCGCTGCGGGGCCTGCGCCGGACCGGAACCGCGAGGCGAAAACCCTGGCCATACAGCGTCTCGACCACATCTCGACCTCCCGCGCCCAGCAGGGCCCGTCGCAAACGGCTCAGCGCACGGGCCATGCTGTCATCGGACATATCGACCCCGGGCCACACCGAGGCCGCGAGTTCGTCGCGCGGCACCACCCGGCCTTCGGCCTGGACCAGCACCTGCAGGAATTGCCGGGCCTTGGGAGCCAGACGGACGGGGCGCCCCGCCAGACGCAGGGTCGCGTCGGCTTGCAATTCGTAGTCACCAAATTGGAAGCTCATGGGCTTGGGCGCCGTGCAGCGCCCGCTCGATGGTCAACATCCAATCAGGATATCCCGGGGCTCCTCAGGCACAGTGCCCGGTTTTCCAGGGGGCCTGTCGATGTTCCGGTGTTGCCGTGCTTATTTCAGCTTCTTCGAGGGGAACAGCGACGACCCGGCGCAGCGGCGTCGCCCTGGGTCCCAAGGCGGGTTGGTCACAGGGCTGTCGGCCTCGCAAGCCATGTTGAGGATGCATGCAGGCGCGAAGGGCATCAGACTTTCCTTCTCTTGGCGGCCACAAGCCGGCCGGGCCGGCGCTGCGTGCTAGCAAACCGTCGGCCACGGCCAACTCGGCATCGCCATCGCCACCTAAATTCTCCGCACCGTCGTTCAAGTCCTGTCGCGATGGGTTTCTGCGGTTCCTGTTCATCAACCACGACGCAGACCACGCGCCACCGGACATGACGACCCACCATCCACCCACCGCGGCGCCGGTAGCGGCCGACCCGGCGCAAGGCGACATCCCGCAGCGACGCCCCTTCGTGGCGCGTGGTGCCGTGGTCGGTATCTTCAGGCTGTGCAGGCAGGAGATCGCCTGGGCCAACGCGGCCTTCGCCGAGATCCATGGCTATGCGCTCGAGGAAGTCCTGGGCCAGCCGTCGCAGCTGTTTTTCAACAGCGACGAAGCAGCGGCCGCCATCATGGCGGCAGCGGCCCCGGTGCAGGGCACTGGTCAGCATGGCTGCATCGAACTGCAAAGCCGCTGCAAGAACGGGCGCACCATCTGGGTCGAGCTCAGCGTCGTCCTGCTCGACGCCGAGCAGCAAGAGGTCCTCGGCGCGCTGGTCAACATCTCGTACCTGAAGGCGGCCGAGGCGGGGTTGCAGGACCACAGGCAGGCCCTGGAAGAACTGGTGGCCGCGCGCGCGCACGCCTTGGTTCAGACGCGGGACGAGGCGCAGGCGGCCCAGCGCGCGAAAAGCGCCTTCCTCAGATCGATGAGCCACGAGCTGCGCACGCCGATGCACGCCATCATGGGGCTGACGCACCTGGCCCGCCTGAGCGCCACCAACACCAAGCAGGCCGCCCAACTGGACAAGGCGCTGAATGCGGCCCAGGGACTGCTGGCCAGCATCAGCGACGTCCTCGACATCGCCCGTCTCGAGGCGGGCCAGATGGTGGTGGAGGAGACCGAATTCGACCTGGACGGCGTGTTCGACAACTTGAAGAAGCTGTCACGCGACCAGGCCGTGCAAGCCGGGCTCGAACTCGCACTGCAACTGGACCCTGCGCTGCGCGGGCAGCGGCTGCTGGGCGATCCGCAGCGACTGGGCCAGGTGCTGCTCAAGCTGGTGGCCAACGCGATCAAGTTCACGCGCCAGGGCCAGGTCGGCGTCCGGGCTCTGCTGCTGGAAGATGGGCCCAGGCGCAGCCGGGTGCGCTTCGAAGTCCAGGACACCGGCATCGGTATCGCCGCCGAGGACCAGGCCCGCATCTTCAACGCCTTCGAGCAGGTCGATGGATCCCTGTCCCGCCGCTACGGCGGCAGTGGCCTGGGCCTGGCCATCTGCCGGCGGCTGGTCGATCTGATGGGCGGCGAGATCGGCATCCACAGCGAACCGGGCACCGGCAGCACGTTCTGGATCTCGATGTGGCTGCAGCGGGCCGGCGCCGCCGCGGCGCTGCCGATAGCGATATCGGCCGACGCCTACAAACGCGACATCCGCGCGCGACACGGCGGCGCCCGGGTGCTGGTCGCTGACGACGAGCCCTTGAACCGGGAGGTCGTGCGCCTGTTGCTGGAACAGTGCGACCTGCGCGTCGACGAAGCCGTGGACGGCGAGCAGGCTGTCGAACGGGTGGCACAACAGCATTACGCGATGATCCTGATGGACATGCAGATGCCCAAGCTGGACGGCTGCGCGGCCACACGCCGTATCCGCCATGCGGCACGCGGCAACCGGGTGCCCATCATCGCGATGACAGCCAACGCCTTCCAGGAAGACGAGCGGGCCTGCCGCGAGGCCGGGATGGACGACTTCCTCGGCAAGCCCTTCCACATGCGGCGGCTGTTCAGCATGGTGCTGCATTGCCTGGACCGCCACGGCCGCTGATGAAGCCCGTGGCCTCCTGCCTCACGGGTCGTGAGCAGCGCCTCGACCTGGAGGGCAAGCCCGCATCGCCGATCCTGGTTCCCGCTGCTAAAGTCATAACAGGTTGGACGGTGACGATGGACAAGCCTGCCGGCGTGGATATCGACAGACTCAAGCTGGGTGATGGGGTGACGGGGTGCGGGCGACCGGCGCCGGTGACGCTGCGCTGGGCTTGAAACGTGCAGCCGCTTCGAAGTAACGGCACTAGAACGGGCGGATGACCATGCACCGACTGACCCCATGGCTGCGCCATCTGGCGTTTTTGGCATTGATGAGCGTGGCGTCCGGCTGGGCTGCCGCCCAGCCGGCACCGGAAGCTGCAGCCGAGACCTACAGCCAGGAGGAACTCGATCAGATCCTGGCGCCGGTGGCGCTGTATCCCGACACCCTGCTGATGCAGGTCTTGGCGGCGGCGACCTACCCGCTCGAAATCGTCGAGGCAGAACGCTTCATCCGCGCCAATCCGAAGCTCAAGGGCGAGGCGATGACGCGGGCTGCGGCGAACAAGGAATGGGACCTCAGCGTCATCTCGCTGCTGCAGTTTCCTTCGGTGCTGACGATGATGAACGACAAGCTCGACTGGACACAACAGCTGGGTGACGTCTTCCTGGGGCAGCAGCCCGATGTGATGAACACGGTGCAGGCCCTGCGCGCGCGTGCCCAGCAGGCTGGCAACCTGGTGAGCACCGCGCAGCAGCAGGTGGTGGTGCAGGAAAAGATCATCGTGATCCAGCCGGCGCAGCCGCAGGTCGTCTATGTGCCGTACTACAACCCGACGGTGGTCTACGGGCCCTGGTGGGCGCCCGCCCGTCCGCCCTGGTACTGGCAGCCGCCGCCGATGTACAGGCCGCCCAGCCTCGGTGAAGTGGTGGCCGCAGGCATCTTCTGGGGCGTGGCCATCAGCATTCGCAACGACATCTGGAACGACTACAGGCCCAGCTGGCGAGACGGCCGCATCACTGTCGTCAACAACGTCACCATCGTCAACGTGAACGTCAACCGTCGGCCGCCGCCGGGCGGTGACTGGCGTCACGATCCGGTGCACCGCAAGGGTGTGTCTTATCGCAACAACGCCGTGCGCGACCGTGTGCTCGAAGGCTCGTCCATCCGGCCGCCGCCCCGCCCGCCCACTGGCCCGGCCCGGCCCGGCGCCATCGGCCGCCTGCCCAGCCGCGGCGACGACGATCAACTCAGGCCGCGCCCCAGCGCGGGCATCGGCACCAACACGGGCACGAAGCCAGACGTGCGGCCGGGCCTTCGTCCTGACGCGCGGCCCGCTGCGGCGACTGCTGCGCGGCCGGCTGCGCGGCCGGCTGCGACGCCTGCTGCGATGCCCGCTGCGACTCCCGCTGCGACGCCCGACCCCCGTCCCGCGGCCCGCCCCTCCAGCCGCCCGGCGCCGCAGCCGCATTCGCCGCCGGCGCAGTTCCGCCCGTCCAACCCCATCAGCCCGGGTGCCACCCGCGACGTCGTGAATACACAAGCCGATCGGGGGCGTGCGAGCCGCGAGGCCGTCGGACAGCGTGGCCCCGCTGGCACCGGTTTGCCAGCGTCGTCCAGGGAAAAGCCCACGGGCGTCGCCCGACCGGCACCGGTCGGGCGTTGATTGGAGCCCAGCATGCAACACAGCCTGAAAAACCGCCGACACCCAGCCCGCACCTTGCTCGCGACCGCGCTGACCACGGTCGTGCTGAGCGCGCTCGGCCTGAGTCCGTCGACCCACGCGCAGACCCAGCCGCCAGCGGCGGTGGGCGCGCGGTCCCCGCAGCTCAGCTTCGATACGCCGCAGGCCGCGGTCGATGCGCTGGTCGCTGCCGTCAGGGCCGGCTCGCCCGGCCCCATCGCCCAGGTCCTCGGCCCCGGAGCGGGCCGTGTGCTGCGCTCGGGCGATCCCGCGCTCGACGAGCAGACGCGCAAGGAATTCCTCGACGCGCACCAGCAGTCCGCGGTGATCGAAGCCACCGGCGGTACACGGGCTACGCTGCTGATCGGGCCCAACCAGTGGCCGCTGCCTTTTCCGATCGTCCGTGCCGGTGCACGTTGGCGCTTCGACACCCAGGCCGGTTTGCGCCAGTACCTCGACCGCCAGATCGGCGCCAACGAACTCGCGGTCCTGGCTGTGATGGACACCTACGTCCAGGCCCAGCGCGAGTACGTGCTGCGCGACCGCAATCGCAACGGCTTGCTGGAGTACGCGCAGCGCATGGTCAGCAGCGAAGGCCAGCACGACGGTCTCTACTGGCCTGCCGCAGCCGGCGAGCCGCCGTCGCCGATGGGGGCCCGCTTTGCGCTCGCCCAGCTCGGGCCCTACCGCGGCAGCGACGATGCACCGCAGCCCTTCAACGGCTACTACTTCAGGCCGCTGACGGGCCAGGGTGCGCGTGCTGCGGGCGGCGCCTACGACTACATCGTCAAGGGCCGACAGATCGGCGGCTTCGCGTTGATCGCGACGCCAGCGCGTTACGGTGTGTCCGGGCTGATGAGCTTCATCGTCAACCACGATGGCGTGGTGTTCTCGAAGAACCTCGGGGCGGATACGGCCGCCGTGGCGGCGCGCATCACGCGCTTCAATCCCGACACCGGCTGGAAGCGCGAAGAAGCGCCTTGA
This sequence comes from Rubrivivax sp., assembly GCA_040400915.1. GTDB lineage: Bacteria > Pseudomonadota > Gammaproteobacteria > Burkholderiales > Burkholderiaceae_C > Rubrivivax. The sequence goes on along the minus strand of JBBAPI010000001.1, from coordinate 130,943 downwards.
GGATGGCTGAGCGGTACTGGCAGCGCCACCGCCAGCAACTCAGAACCAGCCGCAGCCCGAAGGCCTCAGCGGCCCGTGGGTAGCGGGCGTGCTGCCATCCAGCGCTCGATGTCTTCCGGCCGACGGGGCAGGCCGTCGGTGAGGTAACGCGCGCCGGTGGCGGTGACCAGCACCTGGTCTTCGATGCGCACGCCCAGCCCCTTCTCGGGGATGTAGATGCCCGGCTCCAGCGTCAGCACCATGCCGGCCTCCAGGGGCTCATGGTAGGCGCCGGCGTCGTGCACGTCCAGGCCCACGAAGTGGCCCAGGCCGTGGATGAAGTAGTCGCCATAGCCGGCATCGTCGATGACCTTGCGCGCCGCCTTGTCCAGGTCTTCATAGGTGACGCCGGGCTTGACCAGCGCAAAGGCAGCTTCCTGGGCCTTCAGCACGAGGTCGTAGACCTTGCGTTGCTCGGCTGTGTAGCGGCCGTTCACGGGCAGGGTGCGGGTGATGTCGGTGGCGTAATGCGCGTACTCGGCGGCCATGTCCATCAGCACCAGTTCGCCGTCCTGCATCACCCGTTCGCTGCGCGGGTAGTGCAGGATGGTCGAGTTGGCGCCCGAGCCGACGATGCTCTCGTAGGCCGGCCGGCGGCTGCCGCGCACGCGCCAGACGCGCTCGGCCTCGGCGCGCACCTCGCCCTCGGACACCCCGGGCCGCACGACGGCCCAGGCGGCCAGGTGCCCGGCCTCGGAGATGCGGATGCTGCGCTGCATTAGCGCGAGTTCGTCGGCGTCGTGCCGGGCCCGCATCTGGGCCAGCGTCCAGCCCAGCGACTTGGTGCTGACGCCGGGGACGCGTTCCTGCACCTTGGCGTAGATCTGCAGGTCGCGCGGGCGGGCTTCGCCGGCGCCCGGGCGGGTGACCTGCCACAGCGTGGGTGAGCGGCTGGCCAGGTCGACCAGGTTGCGCAGCAGCCCGCTGCTGCGGTGGATGCGCTCGAAGCCGGTCTTGGTGCGCAGGGCCGCGGCGATGGGTTCGCGTTCGCCGGTCCAGCGCTCGGCCTCGGGGTCGCGGCTGGGCAGGTACAGAAATTCGCGGTAGCTGCGCTCCTTGGGTGCCAGCACCAGCACGGCCCCGGCCTCCAGCACGCCGGTCAGGTAGAAGAAATCGGACGACTGACGGTAGCCGGCGGCATCGTCGCTGCCTTCGGCGTAGACCACAGCGACGCCGCCGCCCATGGCCTTCATCAGGGCCTCGCGGCGCGCAGCGTAGACCGCCGGGGGTTGCGTCTGCGCCGGCTCCAGCAGGGTGGGCAGCGGCGGGTCGTCAGCAGCGGCGGCGTGGGTTGTGGACAGGCCGAAGGCCAGGGCCCAAGCGGCCAGCCAGGCCGCAGGATGTGTGGGTTTCATGGGGCTTTCCATTGCTTGCGGCACAGGGCCAGGTCGTGAGGAAGTCCGGCAGCGCAGCCGATGCCGGGGCCGCGCTTCAGCGCGGCGCGAGGTAGCGGTCGAACCAGGCCAGCGTCCGGCGCTCGATGTCGGCCAGGGTGGACGGCTGCCGCAGACCGTGGCCTTCACCCGGGTAGATCAGCGTCGAAGCGGGCACGCCCAGGATCTGCAGTGCCCGGCCGAATTCCTGCGTCTGCGCCGGCGGGCATTCCAGGTCGGCGGCGCCCACGTAGCTGAGCGTGGGTGTCTTCACCTGGCGGATGAAGTTGATCGGCGACGACTTGGCGTAGACCGCCGGGTTGTCGTAGACCGTGGCGCCGAAGTAGGGTGGCATCCATTCCGTGATGCCGTTCTGGCCGTAGTAGGACTGCCAATTGGCAATGCCCGCACCGGCCACGGCGGCCTTGAAGCGCGTGGTCTGGGTCACCGCCCACATGGTCATGTAGCCACCGTAGCTGTGGCCGGTGATGCCCAGGCGTTCGGAGTCGATGCCGTGCGAGACGACGACCGCGTCGACGCCGGCCAGGATGTCTCGCAGGTCGCCGCCGCCAAAGTCCTGGGCATTCATCTGCGTGAAGGCCTCGCCCTGGCCGAAGCTGCCACGCGGGTTGGGCAGCAGCATGGCATAGCCCTGGTCGAGCAGCGCGTGCCAGGCGCCACGGCCGATGAAGCGCGGGCGGTGCGCGGCGGCCGGGCCGCCGTGGACCGCGACGATCAGCGGCCGCTTGGCCGGCACAGCGCCCGGCAGGCCGGGCCCGGCCTTTTTCGGCAGCAGCAGCCAACCCTGGAGTTGCAGGCCCTCGTTCTGCCAGCTCACGCTGTGCGCGCTGAAGGTCTCGTTGCCCAGGGCTGCATTGCGCCGCGTCAGGTCGCGCCAGATGCCGGCGCTGCCGATCTGGATCTCGGGCGCCCGGGTGTAGGACTCGTGCAGACTGACTTCGGTGCGGGCTGCGCAGCCGCTGCAGGCTGCCAGGTCGCGCACCGATTCCGCCGAGGTCCACAACACCGTCGGCGTGGCCTGAGCGTGGCCCGCGCCCAGGTCCAGGCGCTGCGTCTGGTCGCCGGCCAGGGCGGTGGCCAGCAGGTGGCCGTCGCTGGCCCGCCAGTCGACGGCCGACACCGAAACGGGTATCCGGGGCGTGAGGTTGCGCGCGGCGCCGCCGGCGGTCGGCACGACGAAGACGTCACCACCAGTCGAGCCGAAATCGCTCATCAGGCCGACGATCAGCGCCGTGCGTTCGCCGTCCGGCGAGACCTTGGGGCTGGCCAGCTGTTCGCGTGCGTTGGCCGGCGCGTACAGCACCCGCTCGGCGGCCGGGCTGCTGGCGTTCTCGAAGGCATAGAGCCGGGCCACCCACCACTGCCGGTCGCCGTCACCCGGAGCCGCGGTGGCGACGAAGCCCCGGGCCGCGGGCATCCAGTCGTATTCGTAGATGTAGAGCTCGGGCCGCGACACCCAGCGCAGTTGGCTGGCGCCGGGGTCCAGCACGGCCAGCCTTTGCGTCGGCGGCGCTGCGTCGATGTCGCCGGTGACGGGCGCACCGGCCTCGGTGGCGCCGACTTCCTTGGTCGCCCCCGCCGTGGCCAGCATCGCCAGGGCGCCGTTGGCGGCATAGCGCAGCGACTTGATCGTGCCGTCGAAGTCGAGCAGTTTTTGTGGCTGGGCACCGGCGCCCGGTGCCACCCGATAGACCGAACGGGCGTGACTGCCCGGGGTGCGCAGGGCGAAACTCAGATACTGGGCGTCCGGTGTCCAGGCGGGCGAACTGGGCCAGCATTCGGCTGCCGCGCCGCAAGGCAGGGGCACCAGCAACTCGCTGCTGCCGTCGGCGCTGCGGATGACCAATTCGCGCACCGTGGGCGCACCGCCGTGGGCCGAGAGGTCGCCTTCGACAGCCGCCACCCACAGGCCGTCGGGCGAGATGGCCAGTTCAAGGTAGGCGCGCTGCGCCGGGGTGGCCGAGCCTGCCGTGCTGCAGGCCATCACCATCGCCGCGAGGGCGATGCGGCGCCCGCGCGCTGACGGCCCTGGGGCCGGTTTCTTGCCGGAAGCATGCATCGTTGCTGTCTTTCGCCGCCTTGTTTGCAGCGGCCGACTCTAGCGCAGGCCTTGGGCCCAACGCCGCGATCGGCTGTGCCCTTCAGAACCAGGCCCAGACCCGGTGTAGCCATTGCGGCAGCCGATCTGTTTTCGGGCTGTAGTGTTGGCGGTAGAGCTGGCGGTGGGTGTGGTTCATGGAAGCCTCCTGTTCCGCGTACTGTACAAACATACAGTATGGAATGCAAGACCTCCCCGCGTCGTCGTCAACGATGCTGCTGATCCGGCCCAGCCGCAGTCAATACTGCTGGGCCAGCAGGCCGATCAGCCGCACCAGCGCGTCGAGGTCGCGCTGGTCGACCACTTCCACCGGCGAATGCGAGTAGCGACCGGGCCAGGACAGCCCGACGTCGATGGCGCCGCGCGCGGCGAAGGCCGAGGCATCGGTGCCGCCCTGGGTGACGTTGATCTGCAAGGGGATGCGCTGCGCTGCGGCCAGCGCGGTGATGCGATCGATGACCCGGGCCGGCACCAGGGTGCGGCTGTCCACGCCGCGCAGCACCGGGCCGCGGCCCAGCGGTGCGTGGGCCAGGTAGGGCAGGTCCAGCGGTGTCTCGGTCGAAACGAAGGTGTCGATGGCGAAGGCCACCTGCGGCTGCAGGCGCTCGGCCAGCGCGCGTGCGCCACCCAGGCCGACCTCCTCGTCCACGCTGAAAGCAAAGGTCACGCGGTTGGCCACCTTCGCCGGGTCGATCTGGCGCAAGGCCAGCAGCAAGGCGGCCACGCCGACGCGGTCGTCCATCGAACGGCCGGTGGCGCGCGGGGGCGCCAGCGCGACCAGGGACTTGCGCACGGTCAGCGTCTGCCCTGGCTGCACGCCCAGGGAGCGCGTCTCGGCGGCCGTCTGGGTGCCGAAATACAAGCCCAGGCTGGCCAGTTCCGGCTGGCTGCGGCTGGCGCTGCCGTAGGCGGTGCGCGGCGCGATGACCGCAGCCACTGGGCCGGCGGGCGTCATCACCCGCACCGGATGGGCTTCGTAGAGCGACAGGTAGACGCCGCCGGCCACCTTGATGGCGGCGCTGCCGTCATCGCGGATGTCGGTGATCTCGAAGCCCACCTCGTCCATGTGGGCGATGAAGAGCAGTTCCTTGCCGCCGTGGCCAAAGCTCACGGTGATATTGCCTTTGGCATCGATCTCGGGCCGCGCCCAGGCCGGCAGCCGGCTCAGCACCACCTCGCGCACCGGTGCTTCGGCACCCGAAACGCCGTAGGACTCGATCAGCGGCTGCAGCACCGCATAGCTGCCCGTCAGCGGGGCCGGCCGGGTGGGGGCGGCAGGCCCGGCGGCTGCGGCGCTGTCGGCCGCGCCAGCCCGCCAGGCCGTCAAGCCGGCGGTGCCGGCCAGCTCGCCGGCCAGGCGGGCGATGTCGGCGGTGGCCACCGTTTCGACCGGCGTGTCGGGAAACAGCACGGGCACCGCCGCCGTCGACAGGGTCACGCCCGCCCAAGCGGCCGGCGCCTCGGGCACCGCACCGCCGCGGCCCACCAGCACCGCGCTGCGCGGCCGGATGGTCTGCGCCAGCCGCGCCAGCCCACGGCCACCGAACTGCGATTGCGTGACCCAGGCCAGCGTCACCGTGCCCGGCACGGCGGCGCCTTCGGGCAGGCCGCGCACCACCTCGACCAGGGCCTGAGCGCCAGCGCGCAACTGGGTGGCGACACCGGCCACGCGGCCCTGGGCCAGCCCTTGGGCGCGCTCGCGCAGGCTCACGGCATCCAGCATGCGGATGCCCAGCGCGGCCACGCCGGCGGCGTTGCTGGCGCCGACGTCGACCCACAGGTCCTGCAGGTCCTTGATGCGTGCCACCTCGGCGGCCGGCGTCAAACGGCTGAGATGGGTCGACGGCGTGGCGGTGACGCCGTCCACCAGCCGGCCCGAGGCGGTGCTGACCTGCACCGGCTGGCCGACCAGGAACTGGTCGCGCAGCGGTTGCGCCACACCGGCCGGGCCGGTGGTGTGCCGGTGCAGGCGCAGGAATCCGTCGTCGGTGATGCGCGAGACGACATAGCCCGGTTCGTCCAGTGCCGCCACCAGGGCCACGTGGGGTTCGCCGCGTCCCAGGCTCAGGCGCAGGTTGCCGGCCTCGTCCACCGTTGCCAGGGGCCGCGCCCAGGCCGGCAATTGCCGGCGCACGGCTTCGCGCACGGCGTCCTCATGCCCGGCCACGCCGGCGGTCTGCAGCAGCGGCAGGAAGCGCTGTGCCAGGTCCTGCGCCCAGGCGCCCCGGGCAGCCAGCAAGAGCAGGGCGATGACGAGAAGACGGGTGCGCATGTCGACGGTCCAACCACAAGGGGCGCCGACGATAACGCAGGCCTTGCTGCGGCCGCGCTATCGTCTCGGCCCCGTTGGCCCTTGCGGCCAAGGCCCGAGAAAGCTGTGGATGAACCCGATGAAGTTGTTGTTGAGCCTGGCCTTGTGCTTGTCCTGGCCCCTGCTGCCTGTCGCACAGGCTGCTGCGGATGATCCGCTGCCGCTGGGCCAGCTCAAGCTGCCGCCGGGCTTCTCCATCGAGCTGCTGGCCCGCGTGCCCAACGCGCGGCAGATGGCGCTGGGTGAAACCGTCGCCGGCCGGGTGCTCTACCTGGGCTCGATGCGCGAAGGCAAGGTCTATGGCCTGGAACTGGACCGTGACTACAAGGCCGGCGCCCTGCATGTGCTGGCCCAGGGCCTGCAGTTGCCGGTGGGCGTGGCCTACCGCGATGGCAGCCTGTATGTCTCGGCGGTGAGCCGCATCCTGCGGCTGGACCAGATCGCGGCGCAACTCGCCCAGCCGCCGGCGCCGGTCGAGGTGGTGTCCGACCTGCCCAAGGAAACCCACCACGGCTGGAAGTTCATCGCCTTCGGGCCGGACGGCCTGCTCTACGTGCCCGTCGGCGCGCCCTGCAACATCTGCGAGCCCGACCCGGCGCTCTACGCCACCATCCTGCGCATGAAGCCCGACGGCACCCAGCGCGAGACCTTTGCGCGCGGTGTGCGCAACTCGGTGGGCTTCGACTGGCAGCCCGGCCCGCAGGAACTGTGGTTCACCGAGAACGGCCGCGACAGGCTGGGCGACGATGTACCGCCCGACGAACTGAACCGCGCGCAGCGTGCGGGCCAGCACTTCGGCTACCCCTATTGCCACGCCGGCACCGTGAAGGACCCCGAGTTCGGCGCCAAGCAGGCCTGCAGCGAATTCACCCCGCCGGCACAGGCCCTGGGTGCGCACGTGGCACCGCTGGGCATGCGCTTCTACACCGGCACGCAGTTCCCGGCGGCCTACGCCGGGCAGGTCTTCATCGCCGAGCACGGCTCGTGGAACCGGTCGAAAAAGAGCGGCTACCGCATCACCACGGTGAAGGTCGAGGCCGGTCGTGCCGTGGCCTACGAGCCCTTCATCACCGGCTGGCTGCAGGGCGAGCAAGCCTGGGGCCGCCCGGCCGATGTGCTGATGCTGCCGGATGGTTCGATGCTGGTCTCCGACGACCTGGCCGGTGCCGTCTACCGCGTGCGCTACACCCCAAGCTGATCCCGAACCGAAAGCCTCGCCCATGTTCTCAGTCCGATGCCTGTTGATCGCCGCCGGCGCAGCCTTGACCGCCACCACGCCGGCCGGCTACGCCGCCGAGCTCACGCCCATCGAGCAGCGCATCGTCGCCGCCGTCAAGGAGCGCTCGCCCGCCGCCCTGCAGTTCCTGGAACGCACCGTCAACGTCAACAGCGGCACGATGAACTTCGCCGGCGTGCGCGAGACCGGTCGCCTGTTCGGTGACGAACTCAGCGAACTCGGCTTCACCACGCGCTGGGCCGAGATGCCGCCGGCCATGCAGCGCGCCGGGCACCTGGTGGCCACGCGCGGACCCGCCACCGGCGCACAGGGCAAGCGCCTGCTGCTGATCGGCCACCTCGACACCGTCTTCGAAGCCGACAGCCCCGTGCAACGCTGGAACCGCCAGGGCGACCGCGTGCGCGGGCAGGGCGTGTCGGACATGAAGGGCGGCAATGTCATCGTGCTGGAAGCGCTGCGTGCGTTGCAGTGCGTGGGTGCACTGGAGAACACGCGCATCGCCGTGGTCTTCAGCGGCGACGAGGAGCGTGCCGGTGAACCCATCGCGGTGGCGCGCGCCGACATGATCGAGCTGGCCCGGCTGAGCGACATGGCGCTGGCCTTCGAAGGCGCTGTCACCGAAGGCGGCCGCGCCACCGCCACCATCGGCCGCCGGGCCTCGGGCGGCTGGCGCCTGCAGGTCAGCGGCAAGCAGGGCCACTCGGCGGGCGTCTTCAGCGCCAGCGCGGGCTATGGCGCGATCTACGAAGCCGCGCGCATCCTGAACACCTTCCGCGAGCAGCTCATCGAGCCCGACCTGACCTTCAACGTCGGCCTCATGGTGGGCGGCACCGAGACCACCCTCGACGACCTGCTGTCCAAGGGCACGGCTTTCGGCAAAGGCAATGTCATCGCCAACACGGCCACCGTGCGCGGCGACCTGCGCTACCTGACGGCCGAACAACGCGACCGCATGCAGGCGCGCATGCGGGCCATCGTGGCCGCCAGCCTGCCGGGCACCAGCGCGAAGATCAGCTTCACCGAGACCTACCCGCCGATGTCGCCGACAGCGGGCAATCTGGCGCTGTTGCAGCTGTATTCGCAGGCCAGCAGCGACGCCGGTCTGGGCCGCGTCGAGGCGCTGCCGCCGGGCCAGCGCGGTGCCGGCGATGTGCAGTTCGTGGCGCCCCTGGTCGACAGCCTGGACGGTCTGGGCGCTTCGGGCCGCGGCTCGCATTCGCCGGACGAAGACCTGGAACTGGCGTCCATCGAACGCGGCGCCATCCGTGCGGCCCTGTTGATCTACCGCCTGACGCGTTGAGCCGGGCCTGAGCGCCCTCAGCCGCCGTCGCGGATGACGCGGCAGGACTCGATGTCGGAGGACACGCTGCCAATGGTCAGCGCGGTCTGGTCCTGAAAGCCGGCGGCGAAGGCGGCGTAGCGTTCGACATCGGCCAGGTTGCTGGCCACGCCCAGCGAGACGCGGATGGCCCCGGCGCTCTTGCCGCCCTGGCGCTGCAGGAAATGCAGGAAGTGCCTCAGGTTGATCTGGCTGCCCGCGTCGGCCACCCCGGCCAACAGGTCGGCTTCGACCAGGCCTTCGGCCGTCTCGCCCGCGCCGGGGTTGCAGAAGCAGCCCGTGCGCAAGGAGATGCCCTGCTGGGCCGCCAGTTCCTCGACACGCCGGTAGTCCACCAGATGGCCTGCCGGGTCGTAGAAGTTCATCGTCACCGTGCCGCCCCGGCGCAGCATGCTGGCCGGGCCGTACAGGCGCACCAGGGGCTTGCCGTTGGCGTGGCGCAGGGCCAGCAGGCGGGCGATGAGCCACTCGGTCAGGCAGGCCACACGGGTCTGGATGGTCTCGATGCCGACCCGCTGCAGGTGCCGCAGGCCGATGGCCACCGCCGGAATGCTCAGGTAGTTCAGCGTGCCGTCCTCGAAACCGGCCTCGCCGGCCGACAGCACGTGCAGGCGGCCCTGGACTGTCGCGAAGTTGACGGTGCCGCCGCCGAACCAGGGCCGCTTCAGCGACGCCAGCGCGTCCTTGCGGACCAGCAGGCAGCCCACGCCGGTGGGGTAGCCGAACATCTTGTAGAAGGACAGGGCCACGAAGTCGGGCTGGTGCAGTTGCAGGTCGAGCGGGTTGGTGGGCACGTAGGCCGCGGCGTCGAGCAGCACGCGCCAGCCGCGGGCGCGGGCCGTGTCGATCAGTGCCAGCGGGTGCTTGACGCCCGAGAAGTTCGACTGCGCCGGGAAGGCGAACAGCCGGGGCGGGCCGGCGTCGGCGGTGTCGCTGGCGCTCAGCAGCGCTTCCAGCGCCGGCACATCGATCCGCAGGTCCGGCCGGGTCAGCGGCGCGTAGTTCACCTGGGCACCCTTGGCCTGCGCAAATTCACGGATGCCGTTGACCGAGTTGTGGTTGTCCGTGCTCAGCAGCAGGCGGCCGCCCGGCGCGAAGGGGAAGGACTCGCCAACCAGCTTCAACGCGCCCGAGGCATTCGCCGTGAAGATGGCGGTGTAGGCCCCGGTGGCGTTGAAGTAGGCCAGCACCGCGGCGCGGGCCTGCTCGACCTGGTCGGTCATGGCCATCGACGTCGGGTTCACCGAATGCGGGTTGCCCAGCACCTGCTCGCTCAGCAAGGCCAGGTGTTCGCGCAACTGGCTGGCGGCGTGCAAGGAGCCCCCGGTGTAGTCCAGGTAGACCTGCCCGCCGGCATCGATGCGGCCGTATTCCGCGCTGCGCATCTCGTCGATGCCGCGGGTCGATGCATAGGCCGGATGCCGCAGCAGGAATTCGTCGTCGGGGGTCATGGCGTGCCGAGGTCCGGGCTTCAGGCCTTAAGGGTGTGCGCCATTGTCCCGTGCCGGCCGGCGCGCCAGCGTGGCGGACTTTGCAAAACTTTGGCTGGCGCTCACGCGACCGGGGGGCGTTTGCGATGAACATCCACCCCGGGCCGCGCCGCGTGGGCACGGCCCTTCCAACGATCAGGCAGTCACCATGCGCGAAGAAGTCCTCCAACACCAGCTGCCCACGGCAGCCCCCCGCCCCGTGCCCGCCACCCTGGATGCCGGCGTGCTGCCGTCCGTCACCACCGCCTCGGCAGCGGCCACGCTCAGCGCGGCCCTGCTGGCGGCCTGTGGCGGCGGTGGCGGCACGCCAGCCGCCGCGCCGGCGCCGCCGTCGCCTGTGGCCAGCATCACGTCGGCCGAGGCTTCGCGCTTCCTGGGCCAGGCCGGCTTCGGTGCCACGGATGCCGCCCTGGCCCGCGTGCAAAGCCTGGGCTACAGCGGCTGGCTGGACGAACAGGTCGCCGCGCCGCGCAGCCAGAGCCACTATGACTGGATGGTCGCCAGCGGCTACGCCGTCGACACCAACCTGTTCAACTTCAACGGCACCGACAACACGCTGTGGCGCAAGTTCATCGGCTCGCCCGACGTGCTGCGCCAGCGCATCACCCTGGCGCTGTCGGAAATCTTCGTGGTCTCGATGGCCGGCCTGCCGGTCAACTGGCGCGGCTTCGTCGCCGCGGCCTTTGTCGACGTGCTGGAGGCCGGCGCCTTCGGCACCTACCGCGCATTGCTGGAAGCGGTGACCCTGTCGCCCGGCATGGGCGCCTACCTGAACCTGCGCGGCAACCTCAAGGAAGACGCCGCCAGCGGCCGCGTGCCCGACGAGAACTACGCCCGCGAGGTGCTGCAGCTGTTCAGCCTGGGCCTGGTGGAACTGGCTGCCGACGGCACGCCCAAGAACGGCGTGGTCACCGACACCTACGGCCAGGACACCATCACCGGCCTGGCCAAGGTCTTCACCGGCTGGGACAACAACGCCGCATCGCGCACCGACCCGGGCTATGCGCAACGGCCCATGGTGCTGAACGCGGCCAACCACTCGCCCAGTGCCAAGCCCTTCCTGGGCGTGACCATCGCCGCAGGCACCAGCGGCAGCACGGCGATGCAGAAGGCGCTGGACACCATCGCAGGGCACGCCAACGTCGGCCCCTTCATCGGCCGGCAGCTGATCCAGCACCTGGTGGCCAGCAACCCGAGCCCGGCTTACGTCGGCCGTGTGGCGGCGGTGTTCGCGAACAACGGGGCCGGGGTGCGCGGCGACCTCGCGGCCGTGGTCAAGGCCGTGCTGCTGGACGACGAAGCCCGGCGGGCGCCCTCAGCCAGCGACACCGCGCGCGGCAAACTGCGTGAGCCCATCGTGCGTTTCGTGCAATGGGCGCGCACCTTCAACCTCGGCTCGCCGACCGGTCTTTGGAACGTCGGCAACCTGTCCGACCCGGCCACCCGCCTGGGCCAGAGCCCCCTGCGTTCGCCCTCGGTCTTCAATTTCTTCCGGCCGGGCTATGTGCCGCCCAACTCGGCGCTCGGCACGCAGAACCTGGCGGCGCCGGAATTCCAGATCACCAACGAATCCACCGTGGTGGCCTGGGCCAACTGGGCGCAGACCTTCGTCCAGAGCGGTGTCGGCGAAACCCGGCCCGACTACAGCGCCGAGCTGGCGGTGGCGGCCGATGCGACGGCCCTGGTCAAACGCGTGTCCCTGCTGCTGTCGGGCGACGCGCTGTCCGCCGCAACGCTGACCACCATCACCGCCGCCGTCGCCAGCATCGACGGCAGCACCGACGCCGGCAAGCTCAACCGCGCGCGGGCCGCCATCCACCTGGTGCTGTGCGCGCCGGAATACCTGGTCCAGGTCTGAAGGGGCCCGACGATGAAACCACTGCCAACATCCCGCGCCAGCCGCCGCGCTTTCCTGCAGCGCGCCGGGCAGCTCACCCTGACGGGCGTCGCTGCGCCCTGGGCCCTGAACCTGGCCGCCATGGCCGAGGCCGCAGCGCAGACGGCGCCCGACTACAAGGCCCTGGTCTGCGTCTTCCTCTACGGCGCCAACGACCACGGCAACACCCTGCCGCCGTATGACGCCGCCAGCCACGCCAGCTACCTGGCCACCCGTGGCAGCCTGGCCACCGCGCGGGCCAGCCTGGCGGCCACCGCGCTGACGCCCAGCGTGGCGCTGCCCGGTGGCCGGCAGATGGCGCTGGCGCCCGAACTGGCGCCGCTGAAGACGCTGTTCGACGCCGGCAACATGGGTGTGCTGTTGAACGTGGGCACGCTGATCCAGCCCACCACCGTGGCGCAGTACAACGCCAAGAGCGTGCCGTTGCCGCCCAAGCTGTTTTCCCACAACGATCAGCAATCGGTCTGGCAAAGCTCGCTGCCCGAAGGCGCCACCTCGGGCTGGGGCGGGCGCGTCGGCGACCTGTTCCAGGCCGGCAACGGCAAGGCCACTTTCACCTGCGTCAACGTCAGCGGCAATGCGGTCTTCATGAGCGGCCGCGAGGCCGTGCAATACCAGGTGTCGAGCAGCGGCTCGGTGGCGCTGCGCGGCATCCAGGCGCCGCTGTTCGGCTCGCAGGCCTGCAGCGACGCGCTGCGCGCCCTCACCACCGCCAGCCGCAGCCACCTGATGCAGGCCGAGCACACCCGGGTGATGGCGCGCGCCATCGACGCCAACGCCAGCCTGAGCACGGCCCTGGCCGGCGTGCCGGCGCTGAGCACGCCCTTCGACGCCGCCAACCCGCTGGCCACGCAGTTGCAGATGGTGGCCCGCATGATCGCCGCCCGCTCGGCCCTGGGTGTCAAGCGCCAGGTCTTCTTCGTGTCGCTGGGTGGCTTCGACCTGCATGACTTCCTGGTTGCGCAGCACCCTGGTCTGATGGCCAACGTGGGCGGCGCGATCAAGAGCTTCTACGACGCCACGGTGGAGTTGGGCGTTGCCCAGCAGGTCACCACCTTCACGGGCAGCGACTTCGGCCGCACGCTGACCAGCAACGGCGACGGCAGCGACCACGGCTGGGGCAGCCACCACTTCGTCGTCGGTGGTGCTGTCAACGGGCAGCGCTTCCACGGCCAACTGCCGGCCATCGCTGTCAACGGCGTCGACGACGTCGGCCAGGGCCGGCTGCTGCCCACCACGTCGGTCGACCAACTGGCCGCCACGCTGGCCACCTGGATGGGTGTGAGCGCCACCAACCTGCCGCTGGTGGTGCCCAACATCGGCAACTACACGCTGCGTGACCTGGGCCTGTTCAAGGCCTGAGGCCTGAGGCCTGAGGTCATCAGCTGGCTCTCGGCCGCGACCGATCGCCGCTGGGACGGCCCCGGCCCGGTCAGCGGCCGCGGAATTGCGGCGGGCGCTTCTCGACGAAGGCGGCGGCGGCGCCCTTGTGGTCGTCGGTCTCGAAGGTGCGGACCATGTGGATGGCTTCGGCGTCCAGCACCGCGGTCAGCGAGCCGCACAGCCCGGTGTTGAGGTTGCGCTTCATGTAGCCGATGGCCACCGTGGGCAAAGCGGCCAGCTCGGCCGCCCAGGCGCGCGCGGCCTCGGCCAGGGCCGCGGCGGGCACCGAGCGGTTGACCAGGCCGATGCGCTGCGCTTCGTCGCCCAGGATCACCTGGCCGGTGAAGTACATCTCTCGCGCCTTGGCCGCGCCCACCAGGTGGTGCAGGAAGTAGCTGCCGCCGAAGTCGCCCGACAGGCCGATCTTCGAGAATGCCGTGGTCAGCTTGGCGTCGTCGGCGGCGAAGCGCAGGTCGCAAGCCAGGGCCAGCGACAGGCCGGCGCCGGCCGCCGGCCCCGGGATCACCGCCAGCGTGGGCTTGGGCATCTCGTGCAGCCAGCGGGCAACCTCCATGCGTGCGCGCAGGTCGGTCACCTTGTGGTCGAAGGACATCGGAACGGCCGCGGCGGCGCCGCCAGCGGCCTTTGCAAAGCCCTTGACGTCGCCGCCAGCGCTGAAGGCCGCGCCGGTGCCGGTGACCACCACCAGGCGCACCGCCGGGTCCAGGGCCAGCCGCGGCAGGGCTTCGGACAGCGCATCCATCATCTCGCGCGAAAACGCATTGCGCGCCGCCGGGCGGTTCAGGGTCAGGGTGGCGATGCCGCCTTCGTGGCTTTCCAGCAGGTCTTGTGTCATGGGCTGGGATGGTAGCCAGCTTGCCGCCGCCGGTGGCCGGGGCAACCCGCAGCCTGTCTCAGGCGCCGGGGCCGCCCGACACCGCGACCAGGTCGGACGGCGCCTGGGCCAGCTTCAAGCGTTCGCCAACCGTGAGGGGACGGCGCCCCTCGATCAGGCTGAGCGGCGTTCCGTCGTCCCTTGCAAGCTGAATCTGCGTGCTGCTCAGGCTGGCGTGGCGCGCCACCACTTGCGCTTCGAAGCACCAGGCCTCGGGTGACGCCGGGCTCGCCACCCGCAGCGACTTGATCGGCGCCACCCAGAGCGGCGGGCTTGCCGGGTGTGCCGCCTGCGCAGGCTGCACGGCCGCGGGCACCTGCGGGAAGACGTTGAAGGTGCCCAGAAACTGCGCCACGGCCAGCGTGCCGGGGTCGCGCAGCAGGCCGGCGGGCGTATCGAGGCGGGCGATGCGGCCGTCCAGCATCACCGCGACCTGGTCGGCCACCTCGAAAGCCTCTTCGCGGTCGTGGGTCACCATCACGCAGCTTTGCGACAGCGCCTGTTGCAGCGCTCGAAAGGAACGCCGCAGCGGCACCCTGAAGGCTTCGTCGATGGCCGAGTAGGGCTCGTCCATCAGCAGCAAGGCCGGTTGCGGCGCCAGGGCGCGGGCCAGCGCCACCCGCTGGCGCTGGCCGCCCGAGAGCTGCGCCGGGTGCTGCCGGGCGTGGGCGCTCAATTCGACCAGCGCCAGCAGCTCCGCCGTGCGGGCGGCGGCGCGCGCCGCCGTCCAGCCCTGCGCCAGCGGGCCGAAGGCGATGTTGTCGTGCACGCTGAGGTTGGGGAACAGCGCATAGCTCTGGAACATCATGCCGATGCCGCGGGCCTGCGGCGGCAGGCCGGCCACCTCGCGCCCGGCGATGCGGACCTGGCCGCCCCGCGCCGCAACCAGGCCGGCAATGGCCCGCAGCAGCGTCGTCTTGCCGCAGCCCGAAGGGCCCAGCAAGGCCAGGGTCTGAGCGCGCGGCAGTTGCAGGGTGATGCCGTGCAGCACCGCGCGGCCACCGAGTTCGACGCTCAGCGCTTGGATGTCCAGGGCCAGGGGCAGGGTCTCGACAGGATTCATGGTTTGCGGCCTTCGGTCAGGCGCTGCACCGCGGCGGCCATCAGGCCGACGAGGGCGAAGCTCACGACCACCAGCGCGGCTGAGCGGTGGCCACTGGTGGCGCGCAGGCTGTTCATCATCGGTTGCAGCAATTCGTTTTCTCCGCCCAGCAGCAGGTTGGCCACCGCGAACTCCAGCGCCGCCGTCAGCAGGCACAGCAGCCCGGCTGCGGCGATGGCCGGCGCCAGCAGCGGCAGGACGACGCGGCGCACGGTCAGGGCGTCGCTGGCGCCCAGGGTGCGCCCGGCTTCCAGCAGCGTGCCCAGTTCCATGCGCAGCAGCGCGGCCGACAGCGTGCGGTGCACCAGCGGGAACAGCAGCGGCGTCAGCAGCAGCACATAGAGCAGGCGGATGTCGATGAGGCCGCCCAGGCCGCCGACGAAGACCTCCAGCGCGCTGATGGCAACCACCACCGGGGGCACGGCGTAAGGCAGCTGCGCCAGCGCGTCGAGCAGCGTTTTCAGGCGCGGTGCGTAGAGGTGGCCCGCCAGCGTGGCGGCGCAGCCGCTGGCCGTGGCCAGCGTGGCGCTGAGCCCGGCCACCACGGCGGTGCGCAGCGCCGCGGCGGCCACCCGCGGGTCCTGGCCCAACTCGGCGAACCAGGCCAGCGTCGCGCCTTCGGGCCACAGGCTGCGGTCCCAGCGTTCGGAAAACGCGTACAGCAGGACGAAGGCCGGCGGCGCCACCACCGCGGTCAGCAGCAGCGCCAGCGCGAGCGGCTCCAGCAGCCCGGCGCCTGACCAGCGGGCAGCGGATCTCATGCCAGCCCTGAGCGGCGGCCCAGCGCGCGGGCCAGCGCCCGGCCCAGCAGCATCACGGCGCTGAGCAGGGCGAACAGCAGCAAGGCCAGCAGCGCGGGCAGGCGGGGGTCGGCAAAGAGGTCGCCGCTGACCAGGGTGGTCAGGCGCACGGCCAGCATGTTGGCGCTGCTGCCGGCCAGCGCAAAAGGCGTGGCGTAGGCGGCGGCGGCATTGGCGAAGAGCAGCACGGCGACCTCGATCAGGCTGGGTGCCAGCAGCGGCAGCGCCACCCGCCGCCAGTACAGGCCACGGCCTGCGCCCAGCGTGGCGGCGGCCTCTTCGAGCGCGCTGTCGAGCAGTTGAACGGGGGCCAGCAGCAAGAGTGCCGCCAAGGGCAGCTGAAAGCACAGATAGGCTGCCAGCAGGCCGGAAAAGCCGTCCAGGCGCAGCGGCGCACCGCCGCCCAGCACCTGGGATATGAAGCCCTGCACGCCGAACATCAGGGTGAAGGACAGGGCCAGGGGCACACCGGCAAAGTTGGCGCCCAGGCTGCCCAGCCAGCGCAGCGGCGCCGCCCAGGCCGGGCGCCGTACCGCCGCCAGGCAAGCGGCCAGCGCGACGGGCAGGACCAGCAGGCTGGACAGGGCGGCGATGAGCACCGTGTTGACCAGGGCCTGCAGGTAATAGGGCGTCAGCAGCGCCTCGCAGCCGGTCTCTTGCCAGCAGGCCAGCAGCGCGCTGGCGCTGCGCCAGGCGAAGGGCCCCAGCACCGCCGTGCCCGCCAGCAGCAGCAAGGGCGCGGCGCACAGCCAGGCGGCCCGCGCAGGGCTCGCCGCGGGTGCGTCTGCCTGCAACGGCTTCATGCGGCCAGCAGCGCGCGGTGGTTGGCCACGAAGCCGCGCAAGTCGGTCGACGCGTTGGGCAGGCTCAGGGCCAGCATTGCCGCGGCGGCAGCGGCCGGGCGCTGCGGCTGGGGCAGCCAGACGAAAGGCACCCCGCGTTCGCTGGGTTCGTCGCCGCCGTGCATGCGGTCGCGGTGCACGCCGTGGTCGCTGGTCAGCAGCACGTCGTAGCCGGCGGCATGCCACAGGGGCACGGTGTGCGCCAGCATGCCGTCCAGGCGGCGGGCGCACAGCCGGTAGGCATCGGACTCGCCGCCGTGGTGGTGGCCGGCATCGTCAGGACCCATCGGGTGCACCAGCAGCAGGTCCGGGTCGTTGCGCAGGCGCAGGTCTTCGGCGTCGGCGAAGGTGTGGCTGTCGGGGTAGGCATCTTCGAAGTACCAGACCGCGTCGACCACGCCGGCGTCAGGTGGCAGCGCGCGGCGGTGCAGCAGCGGGTTGAAGGGCTGGCCGCTCAGCAGTTCGTAGAACCAGTGGTAGGCCACCACCGCGCTGCGCAGACCGGCCGCGTGGGCGTCGTGCAGCAGCGTGGGGCCTGCATGCTGCACGGCATCGTTGGTGACGATGCCGTGCTGCACCGGCAGCAGGCCGTTGAGCAGCGTGGCATAGAGCGGCCGCGACAGGCTGGGCAGCGCGCAGCGGTAGCGGGTGGCCGTGGCCAGACCGGCTTCCACCCGCGCCCGGACATAGCCCATGGCCTGCTCGGCGACGTCGGCCCGCAGGCCGTCGGCGATGACCAGCACCAGGCGCTGCCGGGTCGGGCTGGGGCCCGTGACGGGCGTGGCGCTCATTTGGCGTTGGCCAGCACGGTCGCCTGCCAGCGGCTGCCCAGCGTCTTGGCGGCGGCTGTCCATTCGAGGTTGCGGATGGGCCGCGCAGCCCGGTATTGGCTGCTGGGCAGCAGGCGCGACTGCAGGTCGGCCGGCAAGCTCAGCTGGTCGAAGCGGATCGGCCGCGCAAAGCCGCGCGCCAGATTCAGCTGGCCGGCATCGCTGAAGATGAATTCGCGGGCCAGGCGGGCGGCATTGGGGTGCGGCGCGTTCGCATTGATGACCGTGGTGTAGCCGCTGGTCACCGAGCCGTCGCTGGGAATCAGCACCGTGTAGTCGGCCTTGTTGGGGATCTTGTCGCGGTAGGCCAGGGCGTTGAAGTCCCACATCACGAAGACGTCGGATTCGCCACGCTCCATCAGCGCGGGCGTGGGGTTGACCGACAGCAGGCGGCCCTGCCGGGCCATCTGGGCAAAAGCCTTCAGGGCGGCGTCGAGCCGGTCTTCATCGCCGCCCAGGGCCAGCGCCGCTGCCAGCACGCCGGCATTGGCCTGCGCAGCGCGGCCGACTTCGCCGATGTCGACCCGGGCCGGGCTGGCAAAGAGTTCTTTCCACGATGTCAGCGCGCCGCCCACACGCCGGGTGTTCACCGCGAAGGCCACCGTGCCGGTGTAGGCCAGTGCCCAGTGGCCGTCTGCGTCCTTGGCCCAGGCCGGAATCTGCGCCCAGGTGCTGGGCTTGAAGGCCGCGGTGACGCCGCGCTGGCGGGCGATGGCGCCGAACTCGAAGCCCACGTCGCCGATGTCGGCGGTGCCGTTTTTCCCCTCGGCCAGCATCTTGGCGATTTCCTCGGCGCTGCTCATGTCGCTGTCGACATGCGCCAGGCCGTGGCGCTGGCCCAGGTCGGCCCAGGTGGCCTTCCAGTTGGCCCAGTCGTCGGGCATGCCCAGGCTGCTGATCTTGCCTTCGGCCCGGGCTGCCTTTTCCAGCGCCGCCAGTTCGGCGGCCGTGGCTTGGGCGCGGGCCGGTGCCCAGGCTGTCGTGGCGGCCAGCGCGGCGGCGCTGGCGAAGAGTCGGCGGTTCATCGGCAGGGTCATGTCGGGGTCCGGTTGGGGGTGGGGCTGGGGGTCGAGGGTAGTCGTAAGCTGTCCAGGGCCAGGCGCTGGCTGATGCGCGGCCGGCCGGCCCCGTCGCGCACCGACAGCGTCAGCGCGCGCGCCGTCCAGTCGATCTCGATGAGGCCGAAGTTGACTTCAGCCACCACGCCTTGCTGGCGCCGCGTGTTCGGCGTGGGCACGGGCCAGACTTCGGTGAGGCCGCTGGAGGTGAGATCCCAGATCGGGTAGAGCTCCGGCGCATCCAGGCGCGACAACTCGCCGTAGTGCATGTCGCCGCTGATCACCACCAGGTTCTCGGCGCGCTGGCGGCGCAGCGTCTCCAGCAGGCGCTCGCGGTCGGCGCTGAAGTTGGCCCAGCACTCCCAGCCTGTGCCTTCGGCGGCCAGTTGCACCGACGAGCACAGGATCCGCAGATCGGCCGGCTGCGCCAGTTGCGCGTCCAGCCACTGCCATTGCGCTTCGCCCAGCAGCGTGGCGGCGGGGTCGGGGTTGGGCACGTACCAGCCGGGTACCGGGTCGCGGCTGCCCAGCCGCGCCGCGATCATCATGCGTTCGTAGCCGGTACGCCGGGCCGGGTCGGACTGCAGCGCCGTTCGGTTGTAGCGCAAGTCGGGCAGGATGAGTTGCACGGTGCGGCCTTGCGCCTGGATGCGGTAGGCCTGGAACACGCCCGAACGGCTGCGCCGCGGGCTGTCGGCGGCCTCGCCCCAGCTGTCGCAGAACAGCTGCTGCGACAGCCGCTTGTGCGGGTACTCGCCACCGGCGTCGTCGACGCCGTAATCGTGGTCGTCCCAGATGGCCACGTGGGCGTGCTGGCGCCGGAAGGCCTGCAGGGCACCGGGCTGCGCGAATTCGGCGTGGCGCGCGCGCAGCTCGTCGGCTGTCGTGGCGTCGCCGTAGAAGTTGTCGCCCAGGAAGGCGAAGAGATGCGGTTGCGCCGCGGCGATGGCCTGCCAGATGGGCTGGGGCTTGGACTGCTTGGCGCAGGAGCCGAAGGCGAGTCGCCAGGGGCCGGTCTCGCTGTCCAGCGCGGGCAGGCGCAGGTCCACTGGTGCATCCGCGTCAGGCCCGGGTGCGGCCTGCGCAGCGGGCAGGACCAGGCCGGCTGGCAGCAGGCTGGCGGCGCGCAGTACCTGGCGGCGGGCGGCTTGAAAGGCAGAGTCGGACAGGGACATGGGGAGCACAGACGTCAGGGTAACCAACCAGATTAGCGCCGGCCTGTGTAGCGCCTGTGACAGCTTTGTTTCAACGGCGCCACGTCACGGTAGCTACACACGCGCTGCTTAAGGTTCGTCTTCATCACGCTCCGCTGACGATCGCAGGGCGTGAACGATGCCGATTCCCCTGCTGAGAGAAGTTCACCTTGAAAACACAATTCCAACCCCGCCGTCAGCTCACCGCCGTCCTGATCGCCGCGCTGTTCGCGCCGGTCTTCGCCCAGGCCCAGCAAGCCGATGCGCAACAGATCACCATCACCGGCAATGGCCGCGGGCAGTCCCGCCAGGTCGAGGCCGTGATGGCCAATGAACTCAAGCAGCTGCCCCCGGGCAGCAGCCCGCTGCAGGCCGTGGCGCGCCTGCCTTCGGTGAATTTCCAGTCGGCCGACGTCTTCGGGGCCTACGAATGGTCGACCCGCATCACGGTGCGCGGCTTCAACCAGAACCAGCTGGGCTTCACGCTGGACGATGTGCCGCTGGGCGACATGTCCTATGCCAACTTCAACGGCCTGCACATCAGCCGTGCCGTCGCCACCGAAAACATCGCCCGCGCCGTGCTGTCGGCCGGTACGGGTTCGCTGAGCACCGCCTCCAGCAGCAACCTGGGTGGCACGCTGCAGTTCTATTCGGTCGACCCGGCCAAGACCTTCGGCGGCGAAGGCAATGTCGGCTTCGGCAGCAACAAGGACAGCCACGTTTTCGCCAAGCTGGAAACCGGTGAGATGGGTTTCGGCCGCGCGTATATCAGCGTCAGCGACCAGCGCTCGGAAAAGTGGAAGGGCAGCGGCGACCAGAAGCAGCAGCAGTTCAGCGCCAAATACCTGGCTGACCTGGGCAG
This sequence comes from Rubrivivax sp., assembly GCA_040400915.1. GTDB lineage: Bacteria > Pseudomonadota > Gammaproteobacteria > Burkholderiales > Burkholderiaceae_C > Rubrivivax. The sequence goes on along the minus strand of JBBAPI010000001.1, from coordinate 110,173 downwards.
CGGCAAGCTGCGCGCCACGGTCAATGTGTCGCGCCGCGCCGAGATCGACTACCAGGACATGTCGCTGGAGATGATCAAGCGCCTGGGCCAGAACTTCGACAACACCTACCCCGACTTCAAGGCGGCGGTGAAGATCGCCACCACGCAGTGCGGCAACACCGTGGGCGGCGTGCCCAGCAGCTACAGCGCGACGTGCGATGACGCCTACTACGCCGGTTCGGGCCTGCGCAACGACGAGCTCTACACCCTGGGCTACGAAGGTGCCGTGTTCGGCGGCGTGACCGCCAAGGTCACCGGTTACCACCACCACAACAAGGGCATGGGCCTCTGGTACACGCCTTACACGCCTTCGCCGGACGGCACGCCGGTGGCGCTGCGCACGACCGAATACGGCATCAGCCGCGACGGCGTCGTGGCCAGTGCCGATTACGCACTCGGCGCACACAACCTGCGCGCCGGTCTCTGGCTCGAGAACAACCAGTTCGACCAGGCCCGCCGCTTCTATGCCACGTCGCCGGTGCTGCCGTCGCCCTACGACTTCCCGTCCAACCCCTTCTTCACGCAGTGGCAGTACGGCTTCAAGACCACGACCACGCAGTTCTCGCTGGAAGATGCCTTCCAGGTCGCCAGCGGTGTGGCCCTGAACTACGGCTTCAAGTCGCTCAACGTCAAGACCACGGCCTCGCGCCAGGTCGGCGACCCCGCCAGCAACCCGCAGGGCGAGATCACCGCCAAGAAGGCCTTCCTGCCGCAGGTGGGTGTTAGCATCACGCTGGACAAGAGCAGCGAGCTGTTCGCCGGCTACGCGCAGAACATGCGCGCCTACCAGTCCTCGCGCACCGGTCTGTCGCCCTTCAGCACCACGCAAGCCGGTTTTGACGCCATCTCCAAGGGCTTGAAGCCCGAGACCTCGCAGACGGTCGAAGGCGGCTGGCGCCTGAACACCCGCGAAGCGGACGCCGTGGTGGCCGCCTACGCGGTGCAGTTCAAGGACCGCCTGCTGGCCATCCAGCAAGGTCCTGGCATTCTGGGCAACCCCAGCGTGCTGGCCAACGTGGGCAACGCGCAATTGCTCGGGCTGGAAGCCTCGGCCTCCTACCGCCTGGGTGGCGGCATCAGCTGGTACAACGGCCTGAGCCTGAACAAGAGCCAGTACAAGAGCGACTACACCAGCAACGGCGTGAGCTACGCCACCAACGGCAAGACCATCGTCGACACGCCGTCGACGATGCTCAAGTCGGTGCTGAGCTACGACAGCAGCACGCTGTTCGCCAACGTCGGTCTGGACTACATGGCCAAGCGTTACTACAGCTATCTGAACCAGGGTGAAGTGGCCGGCCGCGCGCTGCTGAACACCTCGATCGGCTACCGGCTGGGCGGCATGGCGGGCTTGAAGGACCTGACGGCGCAACTGACGGTCAACAACCTGACCGACCAGAAGTACATCTCGACCCTGGGCAGCAATGGCTTCGTCAGCAGCGACCCGAGCGGCACCGCGCAGACCATCCTGCCGGGCGCGCCGCGTTCGATGTTCGTCAGCTTGTCGGCCAAGCTGTGATGACAATGGCGCGGTGCACCTGACCCCAGACCACCGCGTCATTGCCGCCGACGGGCACCGTGTGCCCGTTCCATTCCGGGCCTTCGCGGTTCGCAGCGACGAGCCGCAACATGCCCACGATGCACGCGTCCCCTATGGCCGCGTGCATCTCCTGCCTTCGGGCTGGCTCGATGCGGGCGCGCTGGCCGCCCTCGCGCACGCGGGCTGGCCGCGGGTGCGCATCGAGTCGTTTTCCGACATCGATTACGCCCCGACGACTTGGCCTGAACTGGCCGCCGCCGCGCCGGCGCTGCCCGATCTGGCCGGGCTGGTCGCCAGTGCCCTGCACCTCACGGGCGTGCTCGGTGACGACCCGGGCCTGTACCGGCGCAGCGTCGAAACCCGGGTCGACTACCTCGCCGCCTGCGGGGCCGGCTTCCACAACGATGTCAAGGGCCACTGGTCGCGCTGCCTGTTCTGGCTGCTGGCGCTGGAGGCCGATGATGTCGAATTCGTGATGCCGCATGCCGGGCTGCGCCTGGCCTTGGCCCCCGGCGACCTGCTGGTCTTCGACCCGACGATGGCGCACGGGCTGTGCCGGCCGGCCGACGACGGCCAGGCGCTGGCGGCGTCCTTCGAAACGGGGCTGCAGCGCCGGCAGATCTTCCTGACCGGCGAACTGCTGCTGACCGACGCAAGGTGGGCCGCCCTGGGCGCACCCTGGCAGCCGGTGGAGGTGCACGCCAGCCGCGGCGCGCTGGACCTCATGGTGGCCACCTTCGACGAACGCAGCGGCGCCATCCAGCGCCTGCGCACGCTGCGCCATGGCCTGCTGCGCGCCACCTGCCACGTCGACCCGGCGGCGGACTGACCGCCGCCGGGCGACGGCCGTGGTGGCCGCTTCAGCCGCGCGGCGCGAGCTGCCCCTGCACCCAGCGCACCAGATCGGCCGCCGGCATCGCGCCCGACTGCCGGGCCACCTCGCGCCCGCCGCGGTACAGGATCAGCGTGGGGATGCTGCGCACCTCGAAGGCCGCGCTGGTCTGCGGGCTGGCCTCGGTGTCGAGCTTGGCGAAACGCACCTGGGGCAACTGCCCGGCGGCCTTGGCGAAGTGCGGCGCCATCATCTTGCAGGGGCCGCACCAGTCAGCCCAGAAGTCCACCAGCACCGGCAGTTCGGTGTTGGCGATGAAGGCCGGGAAGGTGGCATCGGTCAAGGCCACGGGCGCTGGCGCCATCAGGTCGGCGCCGCAGCGGCCGCACACCGGATGGTCATCGATGCGCGCTTCGGGAACGCGGTTGGTGGCGCCGCAGGCGGGGCAGTTGAGGTGCATGGTCAGCTTCCTTGGGGTGATGTGATGGCTGCTTGTACAGCCGGCTTCAGGCCGGCACCCAGCCCAGGCCGCGGGCCAGCAGCAGCAGCGAGACGGCCGCCATGGTCAGCGCGAAAGCCTGCTGCAGCCTTGCACCCGACAGGCGCGCCGCGAGACGCCGCCCCGCCAACAGCGCGATGACCGCGCCCGCGGCGAAGGGCCCGGCGACGGCCCAGGCGACGCTGCCCTGCCAGGCCGCCGCGCCGACGGCACCCACCGAGACCAGCGCCATCACCGCCAGCGAGGTCGCCAGGACGCTGCGGGTGGCCAGGTTGGTGTAGCGGCCCAGCGCCGGCACGATGACGAAGCCGCCGCCCACGCCCAGCAAGCCGCTGAGCAGGCCCGCCAACGCGCCGGTGGCGGCCAGCGCCCAGGCGCAGGGCAGGGTCCAGATCAGGCGGCCTTCGTCGGGGTTGAGCACGCAGGGCCATTGCTGGCTGTCGGGCGCCAGCGCCGCGTCTGGCCGGGCAGCGCGGCGCGATTGCTGCAGGGTCCGCCAGGCCACCCCGGCCAGCAGCAGCGCGAAGGCCGCGGTCAGGGGCGCTTGGGGCAGGGCGCCTGCCAGGCGCACGCCCAGCGGCGCCAGCAGCATGCCGGTGACGCCGATCAGCGCTGCAGCGCGGTAGCGCACCAGCCCTTCGCGCAAGCCCAGCCCCGCGCCAATGGCCGAGGCGATGCCCACCGCAACCAGGCCCACCGGGGCGGCCTGGACGATGGACAGGTGCAGACCGAAGACCAGCAAAGGCACGGACAGGATGCCACCCCCGGCGCCGGCCAGCGCCAGGATCAGCCCGACCACGCCGCCCAGCGCCAGCGCCAGCGGGTTGAACAGGCTCAGGTCCACATCAACCCGGCAGCATGGCTTCGACGCAGCGCACCACCGCCAGCGCCTCGTCGGCGGTGGCCAGACCGTGGTCGGCCTGGCCGTCGAGCAGGCGGGCCAGGCTGTCCAGCGTGGTGGGCGTGGAGTCGCTGCGCGGCAGCAGCACCGCGCCGTCCTGCTCCAGTTGCCCCCAGTTGACGAGCGCCACCCGGCTGCCGCGGCCGATCAGTTCGAAGCGGTTGTCGTCGGCCAGACTGCCGGCCACGGCGGCGTCGATCTCCACACGCATGCCGGCATGCTGCAGCGTCGCCCGCAGGGCCGTCTCGGCCTGCCCTGGCGCGCGCTGCAGGTGCACGTCCTGCACCGCAGCCGGCCCGAACAGGCGCAGCGCCAGGAATACGAAATGCGACAGCACCTCGCGCGTGAAGCCGCCTTCAGCGGCGCCCGCCAGCCAGGCGCTGGCACCCGCCTGCCAGGGCCGCGGCCACTGCGCGAAGCGCAGCCGGATGCGGGCGGCTTCGACGGGGCCGAGCCGGCCGCTGCGCAGGGCCTCCTGCAAGCCCAGGCTGGCCGGCGAGCGCGCGAAGGGGAAGTTCACGGCGAAGGGCCGGCCGGCCTGCAGCACGGCGTCGCGCAGGGCCTGGGCTTGATCGGCGTCCGAGGCCAGGGGCTTTTCACACAGGACAGCGCGGCCGGCCGCCAGCACCGCCTGCACGGCCGGCAGGTGGCTGGCCGGCGGCGAGGCGATGTAGACCAGCGCCACGGCCGGGTCGTGCACCAGCGCGTCCAGGCTGCTGGCGGCGCGCGCGCCCGGCGTGGCGTGCAGGGCCGCCTGCAAGGCCTCGGGCTGCGGGTCCCACAGCGCCAGCGCCTGGAAACGCGGGTGCTGTTGCAGCGCGGCCAGCATGCGCCGGCCCATGATGCCGGTGCCGACCACGCCGACGCCGTATGGTTGAGGGTTCAGGGGCATGCTGGGCCTGGTGTTCAAGAGGACCGCAGTGTGCCGCCAAACGCGGGCTGCAGCACCCTGCCGCGCCACGGCCGGCACCCAGATACCCGCTTTTCCGCCGACACCCCTGCCAACACCCCTGCCGACGCCACCGCCATGAACCCAGCCTTGTTGGTCACCTGGATCGCCCATCCCCGCAGCACACCCTGGTGGCGCGCAGCGCTGGTGCTGCTGTTGATCGTGATCACCTGGCTGGCCTTGACGCCCGCGCCGCCGCCGCGGGCCGATCTGGGCTGGGACAAGCTCAACCACCTGGCGGCCTTCGCCGCGCTGGCCATCGTGGCGGTGCTGGGCCGTTGTGGCGCCTTCTGGCGCGTCGGCGGCGGGCTGCTGGCGTATGGCGGGCTCATCGAAGTGCTGCAGTCCTTCACGCCGACGCGGGTGGCCGAATGGCCCGACCTGCTGGCCGATGGTGTGGGCATCGCGCTGGGGCTGCTGCTGGTGGCGGGCTGGCAGCGGCTGGCTGCAAGGCTGGCCGCGACCGCGCGCTGAAGGCCGCGCCGCAGCCGCTGGCGCGCTGGCCGCGCTCCTTACAATGCGCGGCATGCGCATTCTCATCGCCAACGACGACGGTTACCTGGCCCCCGGACTGGCTGCGCTGGTGCGCGCCTGCCAGGGCCTGGGCCAGATCGACGTCATCGCCCCCGAACAGAACGCCAGCGGCACGTCCAACGCGCTGACGCTGACCCGCCCGCTGTCGGTTTTCGAAGCGCGCGGCGAACACGTGCAGGGCTTTCGCGTCGTCAACGGCACGCCGTCGGACTGCGTGCACGTTGCGCTGACCGGCCTGCTCGGCTACCGGCCTGACCTGGTGCTGTCGGGCATCAACAACGGTGCCAACATGGGCGACGACACCTTGTATTCGGGCACCGTCGCGGCCGCCATGGAAGGCTTCCTGTTCGGCGTGCCGGCGATCGCTTTTTCGCAAGAGCACAAGGGCTGGGGCGAACTGGAAGCGTCTGCCGCTGCAGCGCGTTCGGTCATCGAACAGGTGCTGGCGCAAGCGCCCCTGGCTGAGGGGCAGGCACCGTGGCTGTTGAACGTCAACATCCCGAACCGGCCTGATGCGGTCAGCCTGCCGCGCGTGGTCACGCGGCTGGGCCGGCGCCATGCCAGCGAACCGGTCATCCGCCAGACCAGCCCGCGCGGTGAGGCCATCTACTGGATCGGCCCGGCCGGTGACGCCCGCGAGTGCGGCGCAGGCACCGACTTCCACGCGGTGGCCAGCGGCTGTATCTCGATCACGCCGCTGCAGGTCGACCTGACCGACCACGCGCGCAGCGCGACCTGGGCCGATCGTTTCGCTGCTGCCACGCCACCGGGTGTGCGCGCCGGATGACGCGTCCGCCGTCGCGTTTTCCGCTCGACCTGGGCCGCGTTCAAGGCGCCGCCCGGGCCGCGACCACCGAGGTCTTGCGGCCGCAACGCCATCTGCATCACGCCGCGCAAGACGCCCAGCAACAGCAGCAGGCCAGCGCCCGCCATGCGCCGTCGGGCCTGGGCCTGGACAGCGTGGCGGTGCGCGCCCGCATGGTGCAGCGTCTGCGTGCCGACGGCGTGCGTTGCGAGCCGGTGCTGCAGGCCTTCATGCAGGTGGAACGGCACCGCTTCGTCGACACCGCGCTGGCCAACCAGGCCTACGAAGACACCAGCCTGCCCATCGGACTGCAGCAGACCATCTCCAAGCCCTCCGTGGTGGCGCGCATGCTGGCGCTGCTCTTCGAAGGCGAGCACGCGCGCCAGCAGGGTCATCTGGGCCGGGTGCTGGAAATCGGCACCGGCTGCGGCTACCAGGCCGCGCTGCTGGCCTTGCTGTCGCGCAGCGTGGTCTCCATCGAGCGCTTGAAGGGCCTGCACGACAAGGCCCGCGCGAATTTGGCCGCTGACCTGGCCGGTCACCGCTCGGGCGACCTGCGATTGGTCTACGGCGACGGCCGCCTGGGCCATGCGCCGCGCGCACCGTACAACAGCATCGTGGCCGCCGCCGGTGGCGACGAGGTGCCGGCCGCCTGGCTGGACCAACTCGCCGTCGGCGGGCGCCTGATCACCCCCACGCACGACGCCGAGCGCGGCGGTCAGGTGCTGCTGGTCATCGACAAACAGGCCGACGGCGTGGTGCGCCAGTGGCACGACGCCGTGCATTTCGTCCCTCTGCTACCGGGCGCCGCATGAAGCAGCAAGACCACCCTGTCCGCCTTTCGGTTCTGGCCACCTGGGCCGTCCTGGCCGTCCTGGCCGGTTGTGCATCGACCAGCAACCGCGCGCCGGTGGAAGACCGGCGTAACCAGCCCGCCAGGCCGGTACCGACAGCGCCCGCCGCCGGGGTCACGCCCAGCGGGGTGCTGACCGAGACGGCGCCGGTGAAGCCGCTGCCCGGCATCGAAAACGCCGGCAAGCCCGGCTACTACACCGTGAAGGCCGGCGACACGCTGATCCGCATCGCGCTGGACAACGGCCAGCCCTGGCGCGACCTGGGGCGCTGGAACGGCCTGGACAACCCCAACCTGATCGAGGTCGGCCAGGTGCTGCGCGTGGTGCCGCCCAACGTCGACCCGACGCTGGCCACTGTCAAGCCGGTGGCGCCTGCGGGTCGCGTCGACAGCCGCACGCTGGACGGCAAGCCGCCAGTGCTGGCGGGGGCCAACGTGGCACCGTCTGCGGGCAGCGCAGCGCCAGCGGCCGGGGCGGCGCCGGTGCCGGCCGTGCCGCGTGAATCCGACGAAGCGCTGGACTGGCTGTGGCCCGCCAACGGCGCTGTGGTCACGCCTTTCGACGAGCTCAAGAGCAAGGGCCTGGCCATCACCGGCAAGGCGGGCGACCCGGTGTTCGCCGCCGCCGACGGCCGCGTGGTCTACGCCGGCGCGGGCTTGCGCGGCTACGGCAACCTGGTCATCGTCAAGCACAACGCCGCCTACCTGACGGCCTACGCCCACAACCAGACGCTGCTGGTCAAGGAAGAGCAGGCGGTGCGCCGCGGCCAGAAGATCGCCGAGATGGGCGCCAGCGACGCTGAACGGGTGCAACTGCACTTCGAGATCCGCCGCCAGGGCAAGCCGATCGACCCCGCGAAATTGCTGCCGGCGCGCTGAGCGCGCAGCCTGCGGCCGCGGCCTGGGGATAATCCGCCGCCATGACATCAGGTTTCGATTGGTTGGAGGTCGAGTCACTCGACCTGGAAGCGCAGGGCGTGGCCCACCGTCCTCTCGAAGAGGGGCAGACCGAGGGGCAGGGCAAGGTGGTCTTCATCGAAGGCGCCTTGCCGGGCGAACGCGTGCGGGTCAACGTCTCGCGCAAGAAGAACAACTGGGAAGCCGGGCAGGTGGGCGACATCGCCCGCGAGAGTTCGCAGCGCGTGCGCCCGGGCTGCCCCAATTTCGGCCTGCATGCCGGCGCCTGTGGTGGCTGCAAGATGCAGCATCTGCACCCCGCCGCGCAGGTGGCCGTCAAGCAGCGGGTGATGGAAGACAACCTGTGGCACCTGGCCAAGGTCAAGCCTGACACCTTGCTGCGGTCCATCGAAGGGCCGGCCTGGGGCTACCGCGACCGGGCGCGTTTTTCGATGCGCTGGGTGGCCAAGAAGGGCAAGGTGCTGATTGGCTTCCATGAGCGCAAGTCGCGCTATGTGGCCGACATGGAGGTCTGCCCGGTGCTGCCCGCCAAGGTCAGCGCCATGCTGCTGCCGCTACGCGAGCTGATCGGGGCGATGGACCAGCGCGAACGCCTGCCGCAGATCGAACTGGCCGCTGGCGACAGCGTGACCGCGCTGGTGCTGCGCCACCTGGAACCGCTGAGCGAGCGCGACCTGCAGTTGCTGCGCGACTTCGGCGCCGCGCACGGCGTGCAGTGGTGGCTGCAGCCCAAGGGGCCGGACACCGTGAAGCTGCTGGAAGAAGGGGCTCCGGTGCTGAGCTACAGCCTGCCGGAATTCGGCATCAGCATGCCGTTCAAGCCCACCGACTTCACGCAGGTCAACCCGCACATCAACCGGGTGCTGGTCGAGCGCGCCGTGCGCCTGTTGCAACCGCAGGCCGACGAGCGCGTGATCGACTGGTTCTGCGGCCTGGGCAATTTCACGCTGCCGCTGGCCACCCGGGCGCGCGAGGTGCTGGGCATCGAAGGCAGCGAGACGCTGGTGGCCCGGGCGCGCGCCAACGCGGCGCTGAACGGCCTGGCGGCGAAAACCGCATTCGCGGCGTGCAATCTGTTCGACCTGACGGCCGATGAGTTGAAGGCGCTGGGCACCGCGCAGCGCTGGCTGATCGACCCGCCACGCGAAGGCGCCTTCGCGCTGGCCAAGGCCGTGGCCGAGTTGCACGGCAGCGCGGGCTGGACGCCGCCCCAGCGCATCGTCTACGTCAGCTGCAACCCCGCCACGCTGGCGCGCGACGCCGGTCTGCTGGTGCACCAGGGTGGCTACCGCTGCAGCCTGGCCGGTGTGGTGAACATGTTCCCGCACACGGCGCACGTGGAATCGATGGCGGTCTTCGATCTCGCCCGGATATAAAAAAACAGGGCCCGCAGGCCCTGTCTTGTTTTCCAGCTTGAACCCGATCAGTCGCGTTCGCCGCCGAAGATGCCGAGCAAGGCCAGCAGATTGCTGAACACGTTGTACAGGCTCAGGTAGACGCCCAGCGTGGCGGTGATGTAGTTGGTTTCTTCGCCGTCCTTCACACGCTTCAGGTCGTGCAGGATGAAGGCCGAGAAGATGCCGATGGCCAGCACCGACAGCGTGATCATCAGCGCGCTGCTCTGGATGAAGATGTTGGCGATGCCCGCCACCAGCAGCATGATCATGCCGATGAAGAGGAACTTGCCCATCGAGCCGAGGTCCCGCTTGATGACGGTCGACAGCGAGGCCATGCCGAAGAAGATGGCGCCGGTGCCGGCGAAGGCCATCATGATCAGGCTGCCGCCGTTCTTCAGGCCGAGCACGCCGCCCACCAGACGCGCCAGCATCAGGCCCATGAAGAAGGTGAAGGCCAGCAGCACCGGCACGCCGGCGGCCGAGTTCTTGGTCTTCTCGATGGCGTACATGAAGCCGAAAGCGCCGACCAGGAAGACGATCAGGCCGGTGCCCGACCCCATGGCCTTGGCCATGCCCATCTCCACCCCCAGCCAGGCGCCGAGCACCGTGGGCACCATCGACAAGGCCAGCAGCCAATAGGTGTTGCGCAGGACGCGGTTGCGCTGCGCGGCCAGATCCCCGCCGCCAACCAGGCCCGGCTGAACTGGGAATTGCTGAACGCTTTGTTCCATGAAACCTCCACGAATGCGATGACGCTCGGACAGCGAGCGCCTGCAGTTTAGCTGCGGCCGCTGCGCAGCAAATCAAGGCCTTACCCGGGGCAACGCCTTGGCGATGGCGACGCCGTCCTTGCGCTGGCGTTATCGTTGCGGCATGAACACCAAACCCTCCCTCGCTCTGTCCGACCTTCGCGCCATGGCCGCCGCTGCCGAAGCCGAAGCCACCCAGCATGGCTGGGCCGTCACCATCGCCATCGTCGACGACGGCGGCCACCTGCTGTGGCTGCAGCGGCTGGACGGCGCCGCGCCCATCTCATCGGAAATCGCACCGGCCAAGGCCCGCACCGCCGCCGTCGGCCGCCGCGAAACCAAGGTCTACGAGGACATGATCAACCAGGGCCGTGTGTCCTTCCTCAGCGCTCCGACCTTGACCGGGATGCTCGAAGGCGGCGTGCCCATCCTGGTCGGCGGGCAGTGCGTGGGTGCCATCGGCGTCAGCGGTGTCAAGTCGGCCGAAGATGCGCAGATCGCGCGCGCCGGCATCGCTGCGCTGGTGGTCTGATCCCCGGGTTAGCCCGAGCCGCCGGCTATACTCCGGCGGTTTACCCGCTAACAGCGCAGCGCTCAAAAACTCCGTCTCTGGATTCCCTCGGACGCCTCTGAAAAACCCGCAGCGACCGCACCGGTTGCTGCAGCGTGTTCGGAGTCGATGAGCGCGCGAACCCCGGAGCCTTTTTTGTGACGATTGCTGCCTTGCTGCCCGTCTTGCCCCCTGCGCTGCTGGCCTTGGCCGACGGCACCACCTTCCTCGGCAACAGCGTCGGCGCACTGGGGCAGACCGTTGGTGAAGCGGTGTTCAACACCGCGATGACCGGCTACCAGGAAATCCTGACCGACCCCAGCTACTGCCGGCAGATCGTCACGCTGACCTACCCGCACATCGGCAACGTCGGCGTGAACCCGGACGACGTCGAAGCCAGCCGCGTGCACGTCGCCGGTCTGATCGTCAAGGACGTCTCGCTGCGGGTGTCGAACTTCCGCTCGACGATGACGCTGCCGGCCTACCTGCAGCGCGAAGGCACGGTGGCCATCGCGGGCATCGACACGCGGCGCCTGACCCGCGTGCTGCGCACCTCGGGTGCGCAGAGCGGCTGCATCGTCAGCTTCGCCGTCGGCCACGCCATGAGCGCGGCCGACATCGCCGCTGCCGTCGCCGCAGCCCGCGGTGCGCCTTCGATGGCCGGGCTGGACCTGGCCCAGGTCGTCTCGGCCACCGAGCCTTACGCGTGGACCGAAACCGAATGGACGCTGGGCGGCGGCTACGGCCAGCTGGTCGCTGCGAAGCACCACGTCGTGGCCTATGACTTCGGCGTCAAGCGCAACATCCTGCGCATGCTGGCCAGCCGCGGCTGCCGCGTCACCGTGGTGCCGGCGCAGACCTCGGCCGCCGAGGTCTTGAAGTTGCAACCCGACGGCGTCTTCCTCAGCAACGGCCCCGGTGACCCGCAACCTTGCGACTACGCCATCGCCGCCACGCGTGAACTGATCGAAACCGGCGTGCCGACTTTCGGCATCTGCCTGGGCCACCAGATCCTGGCGCTGGCTTCGGGTGCCAAGACCTTCAAGATGAAGTTCGGCCACCACGGCGCCAACCACCCGGTGAAGGATCTCGACAGCGGTCGCGTCAGCATCACCAGCCAGAACCACGGTTTCGCGGTGGACGAGAAGACGCTGCCCGCGAACCTGCGGCCCACGCACATCAGCCTGTTCGACGGCACCTTGCAAGGCCTGGCGCGCACCGACAAGCCGGCCTTCTGCTTCCAGGGTCACCCCGAAGCCAGCCCCGGCCCGCACGACATCGGCTACCTGTTCGATCGCTTCGTGGCCCTGATGGAGAAGAAGTAATGCCCAAGCGTACCGACCTCAAGACCATCCTCATCATCGGGGCCGGCCCCATCGTCATCGGCCAGGCCTGCGAGTTCGATTATTCCGGCGCCCAGGCCTGCAAGGCGCTGCGTGAGGAGGGCTACAAGGTCATCCTCGTCAACAGCAATCCGGCGACGATCATGACCGACCCGGACATGGCCGACGTGACCTACATCGAACCCATCACCTGGCAGGTGCTCGAGACCATCATCGCCAAGGAGCGGCCCGATGCCGTGCTGCCGACGATGGGCGGCCAGACGGCGCTGAACTGCGCGCTGGACCTGCACAAGCACGGCGTGCTGGCGAAGTACGGCGTGGAGATGATCGGCGCCAACGAGACGGCCATCGAAAAGGCCGAAGACCGCATGAAGTTCAAGGACGCGATGACGTCCATCGGGCTGGATTCGGCCAAGAGCGGCGTGGCGCACAGCATGGAAGAAGCGCTGGCGGTGCAGAAGCACATCCAGGGGCTGATCGGTGGCACCGGCTTCCCGATGGTCATACGCCCCAGCTTCACGATGGGCGGCACCGGCGGTGGCATCGCCTACAACCCGGAAGAATTCGAAGAGATCTGCAAGCGCGGACTGGACCTGTCGCCGACCAAGGAACTGCTGATCGAGGAAAGCCTGATCGGCTGGAAAGAGTTCGAGATGGAGGTGGTGCGCGACAGCCAGGACAACTGCATCATCGTCTGCAGCATCGAGAACCTGGACCCGATGGGCATCCACACCGGCGACAGCATCACGGTGGCGCCGGCGCAGACGCTGACCGACAAGGAATACCAGGTGATGCGCAACGCCAGCATCGCCATCCTGCGCGAGATCGGTGTCGACACCGGCGGCAGCAATGTGCAGTTCGCGGTGAACCCGCAGAACGGCCGGCTCATCGTCATCGAGATGAACCCGCGCGTCTCGCGTTCATCGGCGCTGGCGTCCAAGGCCACCGGTTTCCCGATCGCCAAGGTCGCGGCCAAGCTCGCCGTGGGCTACACGCTGGACGAGTTGCGCAACGACATCACCGGTGGCGCGACACCGGCCAGCTTCGAGCCCAGCATCGACTACGTGGTCACCAAGATCCCGCGTTTCGCCTTCGAGAAGTTTCCGGCCGCCGACCCGCACCTGACGACGCAGATGAAGAGCGTGGGCGAGGTGATGGCCATCGGCCGCACCTTCCAGGAAAGCTTTCAGAAGGCGCTGCGCGGCCTGGAGACCGGCATCGACGGGCTGACCGAACGCACGTCCTGCACAGAAGCGGATCGCGATGAAATCATCGACGAGATCGGCAATGCCGGCCCCGAGCGCATCCTGTTCCTGGCCGACGCCTTCCGCATCGGCATGAGCCTGGACGAGATCTTCGAAGAGACGGCGGTGGACCCCTGGTTCCTGGCGCAGATCGAAGAGCTGATCGCCATCGAGGCCAAGCTGGTCGGCCGCGAGGTGGCCGACCTCAGCGCGGCCGAGCTGCGCTTCGTCAAGCAGAAGGGTTTTTCGGACCGCCGCCTGGCCAAACTGATGGCCACCCACCAGCACGCGGTGCGCGAACACCGCCACGCCCTGGGCGTGCGCCCGGTCTACAAACGGGTGGACACCTGCGCCGCCGAGTTCGCCACGCAGACGGCCTATATGTACTCGACCTACGAGGAAGAGTGCGAGGCCGAGCCGACGACGTGCAAGAAGATCATGGTGCTGGGCGGCGGGCCCAACCGCATCGGCCAGGGCATCGAGTTCGACTACTGCTGCGTGCACGCGGCGCTGGCCCTGCGCGAAGACGGCTACGAGACCATCATGGTCAACTGCAACCCCGAGACGGTGTCCACCGACTACGACACCAGCGACCGCCTCTATTTCGAGCCGGTGACGCTGGAAGACGTGCTGGAAATCGTCGCCAAGGAACAGCCGCTGGGCGTCATCGTGCAATACGGCGGGCAGACCCCGCTGAAGCTGGCGCTGGACCTGGAGCGCGCCGGCGTGCCCATCATCGGCACCAGCCCCGACAGCATCGACGTCGCCGAAGACCGCGAGCGTTTCCAGAAGCTGCTGCACGAACTGGGTCTGAAGCAGCCGCCCAACCGCACGGCGCGCACCGAAGAGCAGGCGCTGCTGCTGGCGCAGGAAATCGGCTACCCGCTGGTCGTGCGCCCCAGCTACGTGCTGGGCGGCCGCGCGATGGAAATCGTGCACGGCGACAAGGACCTGGAGCGCTATATGCGCGAGGCGGTGAAGGTCAGCGAGAAGAGCCCGGTGCTGCTCGACCGTTTCCTGGACGACGCCATCGAGGTCGACGTGGACTGCATCGCCGACCACACCGGCGCGGTGATGATCGGCGGCATCATGGAACACGTGGAAGCCGCCGGCATCCACAGCGGCGACTCGGCCTGCTCGCTGCCGCCCTACACGCTGAGCCAGGCCCTGCAAGACGAGATGCGCCGCCAGGCCACGGTGATGGCGCGGGCGCTGAAGGTGGTGGGGCTGATGAACACGCAGTTCGCCATCCAGGGCTACACCGGCGAAGGCAGCGAGAACGCTGTGGTCTATGTGCTGGAAGTCAACCCGCGCGCCTCGCGCACGGTGCCCTATGTCAGCAAGGCCACCGGGCAGGCGCTGGCCAAGATCGCGGCGCGTTGCATGGCCGGGCAGACCCTGGCCTCGCAGCGCAGCGCCGACGGCCTGCCGCCGCGTGAGGTCATCCCGCCTTACTTCAGCATCAAGGAAGCCGTCTTCCCCTTCAACAAGTTCCCTGGCGTAGACCCGATCCTGGGGCCCGAGATGCGCAGCACCGGCGAGGTGATGGGCGTGGGCCGCAGCTTCGGCGAAGCCATGTTGAAGAGCCAGCTCGGTGCCGGTTCGCGCCTGCCGGCCAAGGGCACGGTGGTCATCACGGTGAAGAACAACGACAAGCCGCGTGCCGTGGCCGTGGCCCGCGACCTGGTGGCGCTGGGCTTCAGCGTGGTGGCGACCAAGGGCACGGCAGCGGCCATCGCTGCGGCGGGCTTGCCGGTGAAGGTGGTCAACAAGGTCAAGGACGGCCGGCCGCACATCGTCGACATCGTGAAGGCCGGCGAGATCCAGCTCGTCTACACGACGGTGGATGAGACCCGCACCGCCATCGCCGATTCGCGCTACATCCGCACCGCGGCCCTGGCCAACCGCGTCACCTACTACACGACGATGGCCGGCGCGGAAGCCGCGACCGAGGCGCTCAAGCACAACCAGGACCTGGCCGTCACGTCCTTGCAGGATCTGCACGCCGAATTGCAGTGACGCGCCCAGACGACGGTCGCGCTGTGCGACCGTCGGCGCTAAACTTCGGACCCAGCCGTCCGCCGCAGGTCGCCCTCAAGGGCGCCTGCGGCGGATTCACTTTGCATCCGCCTCATCCCAGTCACTGCCATGCTCACCATCCCCCTGACCCAACGCGGTGCCGAGTTGCTCAAGAGCGAGTTGCACCAGCTCAAGACCGTGGAACGCCATGCGGTCATCCAGGCGATCTCCGAAGCGCGGGCCCAGGGCGATCTGTCCGAGAACGCCGAGTACGAGGCGGCCAAGGACAAGCAAGGCTTCATCGAAGGCCGCATCAAGGAGCTGGAAAGCAAGTTGGCGGCGGCGCAGGTCATCGAGCCGTCCAGCCTCGACGCTGACGGCAAGATCGTCTTCGGCTCGACGGTGGACCTGGAAGACGAAGACAGCGGCGCCAAGGTCACCTACCAGATTGTCGGCGACGACGAAGCCGACCTCAAGCTGGGCCTGGTTTCCATCAGCAGCCCGATCGCGCGTGCGCTGATCGGCAAGGAAGCCGGTGACGTGGCCGAGGTTCAAGCCCCGGGCGGCCTGCGCCGCTGGGAAGTCATGGGCGTTCGTTACGCCTGATGGCGGCCTTTTGATGGCGCTGCTGTTCGAGCGCGCGCGGCGCCTGCTGCCGGGCCTGTGGGCCGGTTTTCTGCTTGGCGTGGCGGCGGTGGCCACGCCGGCGGCTTTTGCTGTCCTGGTGCCGGCCGACGCCGGACGCGTCGCAGCCCGAATTCTGGTTCAGGAGGCCTACCTCAGCCTGCTGCTGGGCGCCGTGTTGCTGGTGCTGGAACGCGTCGCGTCGCGGCGGCGGGCTGCAACAGGGCAGGGCAGCCAGTTCTCGACCGGCATGGTGCTGGCTCTGGGCACGGTGTTCTGCACCGTGATGGGCTACTTTGCCGTGCAGACGCAACTGCCGGCCGCCCGTCTGGGGCAGGGCGCCTTGAGCTTCGGCCAGTTGCATGCCGTCAGCGCGCTGTTCTTCGGCGTCAAAGGCCTGCTGGTGCTGGCCCTGGCCTGGCGCGCTGGTGCTGCGCGGGCTCAGCCCTGACGCGTGAAATCGCGTCAGGTCCTTCGGCAGGCGTTCGCGTCCTTCCGGACGCTCGCGTCCAGCCTCAGTCCTGCTGCTTCTTCTTGACGCTGGTCACGCGCTGGCGCACGCGCTTGATCTGGCCGCCGGGCGTGACGCGCTCGTTGCCGAAGACCTTGATCTTCTTCACCGTGGCGCGGTGGTTGCCGCTCTTCGAAAAGCTGACCACCTTGACCGTGCGCGGGCCCGGCAGGCGGTCGTCGCGGTCGACTTTTTCCTTGGGCGGGATGGGCCGCCACAGCACCAGCAGCTTGCCGATGTGCTGGATGGGCGCAGCGTCCAACTTCTCGGCCAGCAGGGCCAGCATCGCTTCGCGGCCCGGGCGGTCGTCGGAAAACACGCGGATCTTGATCAGCCCGTGGGCGTTCAGCGCGTGATCGACTTCCTTCTCGACGCCAGGCGTCAGGCCCTCGCCACCGATCATCACGACGGGGTCCAGGTGGTGGGCTTCGGAGCGGTGCTCCTTGCGTTGGGCGGGGGAAAGCTGAATGGCAGTCATCCCCGTATTATCGGCCGCTCATGAAAGTTATCAGCCAGAGCAAGAAAATCAACAAGGCGTGGGTCCACGAGCACGCCAGCGACCCCTACGTGAAGATGGCCAAGCGCGATGGCTACCGGGCCCGCGCCGCCTACAAGCTGAAAGAGATCGACGAGACCTTCAAGCTGCTCAAGACGGGCCAGGTGGTGGTCGATCTGGGCGCCACTCCGGGCGCCTGGTGCCAGTACCTGCGGCGCAAGTTCGCCCAGGGCGGCGCGGCGGTGGGCCAGCTCAACGGCAGCATCATCGCGCTGGACCTGCTGGACTTCGAACCCATCGAGGGCGTCACCTTCATCAGCGGCGACTTCCGCGACGACGAGGTCCTGCAGGCGCTGGTCAAGGAACTCGACGGCCGGCCCGTGGACGTGGTGGTGTCGGACATGGCACCCAATCTGTCGGGCATCGCCGCCACCGACGCCGCGCGCATCGCGCACCTGATCGAACTGGCGGTGGATTTTTCGGTCCACCACCTGCGTCCCGACGGCGCGCTGGTCTGCAAGATCTTCCACGGTGGCGCCTACGCGCCGATGGTGGCGCTGTTCAAGGAGACCTTCCGCGTGGTCAAGCCCATCAAGCCCAAGGCCTCGCGCGACAAGTCCTCAGAGACCTTTCTGGTCGGCATGGGTCTCAAGGCGCGCTAAGGTCGCAGCACTTGAGCAACAAGGCATGCGGCAACACGGTGTCATGGGGGCGGATTCCCCCTTTGATGCGGGCTTGCCGACCCTTGACTAATCTAGAATCGACCACAACTACCGTGGAATTCAGCGCGTCGGGCCCGACGCGTTGTACCGCTGAAATGAAGAAGGAGCCGCGGTGAACAATCAATGGTTTTCGAAGGTCGCTGTTTGGCTTGTGATAGCACTCGTGCTGTTCACCGTGTTCAAGCAGTTCGACCGTGGCGCGGCACAAGGCAACCAGATCGGTTATTCCGATTTCCTGGAAGAAGTCCGCGGCAAACGCATCAAGTCGGTTCTGCTGCAAGAGAACCCGGGTGGTGGCACCGAAATCGTCGCCACCACCAGCGACGACAAGCGCCTGCGCAGCACGGCCACCTACCTCGACCGCGGTCTGGTGGGTGACCTGATCAACAACGGCGTGAAGTTCGATGTCAAGCCGCGCGAAGAGCCTTCGCTGCTGATGAGCATCCTCGTCAGCTGGGGCCCGATGCTGCTGCTGATCGGCGTGTGGATCTACTTCATGCGCCAGATGCAGGGCGGCGGCAAAGGCGGCGCCTTCAGCTTCGGCAAGAGCAAGGCCAAGATGCTCGACGAGGCCAACAACACCACCACCTTCCAGGACGTCGCCGGCTGCGACGAAGCCAAGGAAGAAGTGAAGGAACTGGTCGACTTCCTGAAAGACCCGCAGAAGTTCCAGAAGCTGGGCGGGCGCATCCCACGTGGCGTGCTGCTGGTCGGCCCCCCGGGAACCGGCAAGACCCTGCTGGCCAAGGCCATCGCCGGTGAAGCCAAGGTGCCTTTCTTCGCCATCAGCGGCTCGGACTTCGTCGAGATGTTCGTCGGTGTCGGCGCAGCCCGTGTGCGCGACATGTTCGAGCAGGCCAAGAAGAGCGCGCCCTGCATCATCTTCATCGACGAAATCGACGCCGTCGGCCGCCACCGCGGTGCCGGCCTGGGCGGCGGCAACGACGAGCGCGAGCAGACGCTGAACCAGATGCTGGTCGAGATGGACGGCTTCGAGACCAACCTGGGCGTCATCGTGATGGCGGCCACGAACCGGCCCGACATCCTCGACCCGGCGCTGCTGCGCCCGGGCCGCTTCGACCGTCAGGTCTACGTCACGCTGCCCGATGTGCGCGGCCGTGAGCAGATCCTGAACGTGCACATGCGCAAGGTGCCGGTCGGGCAGGACATCCGCGCCGACATCCTGGCGCGCGGCACGCCGGGCTTCAGCGGCGCCGACCTGGCCAACCTCGTCAACGAAGCCGCCTTGTTCGCCGCGCGCCGTAACGGCCGCGTGGTGGAAATGATGGACTTCGAGAAGGCCAAGGACAAGATCATGATGGGCCCCGAGCGGAAGTCCATGGTGATGCCCGAGGAAGAGCGCAAGAACACCGCCTACCACGAGGCCGGCCATGCCCTGGTGGCGCGCCTGATGCCCAAGACCGACCCGGTGCACAAGGTGACGGTCATACCCCGTGGCCGCGCTCTGGGCGTGACCATGCAACTGCCCGAAGGTGACCGCTACAGCCTGGACAAGGAACGCATGCTTTCGACCATCAGCGTGCTCTTCGGTGGCCGTATCGCCGAAGAAGTCTTCATGAATCAGATGACGACCGGGGCTTCGAACGACTTCGAACGCGCCACGTCCATCGCCCGCGACATGGTCACGCGCTACGGCATGACCGACGAACTGGGCCCCATGGTCTACGCCGAGAACGAAGGCGAAGTCTTCCTCGGTCGCAGCGTCACCAAGACCACCAGCATGTCGGAAGACACGATGCGCAAGGTGGACGGCGTGATCCGCCGCATCATCGACGAGCAATACGGCATTGCGCGCAAGCTGATCGAAGACCACAAGGACAAGATGCACGCGATGGCGCATGCCCTGCTGGAATGGGAAACCATCGACGCCGAGCAGATCGACGACATCATGAACGGCAAGCCGCCGCGGCCGCCGAAGGACTGGACGCCGTCGGTGAACAGGACGCCGGGCGGCCCTTCCACACCGGTTGCCGCCGACAGCGCGCCGGCTGCGGCCTGACCTGATCCGACCACTGAAGGCATCGAGCGGGGCTGCGGCCCCGCTCGGCATTTGAGGGCTGCACGCTTGCACTGGCAAACCACGCGCTTCCGTCTGGACCTGTCACGGCCGCTGGTGATGGGCATCGTGAATGCCACGCCGGACTCCTTTTCCGACGGCGGGCAGCACGGCTCGGCCAGCGCCGCCATCGCCCACTGTGAGCGGCTCGTCCGGGAGGGCGCCGACCTGCTGGACATTGGCGGTGAATCGACGCGGCCCGGGGCGCAGGCACCGGGCGACGGCGGTGAACTGCAGCGCGTTCTGCCGGTCTTGCAGGCGGCGGTCAGCCTGGGTGTACCGGTCTCGGTGGACACCAGTTCGCCCGTGGTCATGGGTGTAGCGCTGGACCTGGGTGTGGACATCGTCAACGATGTGCGCGCCTTGCGCCGGCCGGGTGCGCTGGCCTGTGTTGCAGCGCACCCGCGATCCGGCGTCTGCCTGATGCACCTGCGCGGCGAACCCGACACCATGCAGGGCTGCACCGACTACGGCGACGTGGTGGCTGAGGTGCGCGACTTTCTGCGTGAACGGGCCGGCGCCGTCGAGGCAGCCGGTGTGGCGCGCGAACGCATCGCCATCGACCCGGGCATCGGCTTCGCCAAGCAGCCCGAGCACAACTTGGCCTTGCTGGCGCGCCAGGCCGAGCTCTGCGGGCTGGGCTGGCCGGTGCTGGTGGGGTGGTCGCGCAAGGGCACGCTGGGCCTGCTGACGGGCCGTCCCGTCGATCAGCGGCTGGTCGCCAGCGTCACGGCTGCGCTGCTGGCCGCCCAGCGGGGCGCCGCAATTCTGCGGGTCCATGATGTCGCCGCGACGGTGGATGCCTTGAAGGTCTGGCGCGCGGTGGCTTCCATCACGGTGGCCGACGCAGACTGATCCAGAATAAATGAGCGATCGCAGGCGCCGGTCGGGGACGGACCCTGGCCGGAGCGGTCAAAATGCGCGGGGAGGAATAAAAAAATGAGCAGAAGCTATTTCGGTACCGACGGCATCCGGGGCACGGTGGGTCAGCCGCCGATCACGCCCGACTTCATGCTGCAGCTGGGGCATGCCGTGGGCCAGGTGCTGCGCCGCCACGCGCCGCGGCCGACAGTGCTGATCGGCAAGGACACGCGCATCTCGGGCTACATGCTCGAGTCGTCGCTGGAAGCCGGCTTCGCCTCGGCCGGTGTCGACGTGCTGCTCAGCGGTCCGCTGCCGACCCCGGGCGTGGCCTACCTGACGCGGGCGCTGCGGCTGGATCTGGGTGTGGTCATCAGCGCCTCGCACAACGCCTACATGGACAACGGCGTCAAGTTCTTCTCGGCACGCGGGGAGAAGCTGCCTGATGAATGGGAGGCCGATGTCGAAGCCGAGATGCTGAAGCCGCCCTCGTGGGTCGACTCGGCCAGCCTGGGCAAGGCCAGGCGACTGGACGACGCGCGCGGCCGCTACATCGAGTTCTGCAAGAGCACCGTGCCGCACAGCCTGTCGCTGCGGGGCATGAAGATCGTCATCGACGCGGCCCATGGCGCGGCCTACCACGTCGCGCCGGATGTCTTCCACGAGCTCGGGGCCACGGTCGTGACCATCGGCTGCAGCCCGGATGGCCTGAATATCAACGCCGGTGTCGGCGCGACGGCGCCCCAGGCCCTGGTGGCGGCGGTGGCCGAGCACCGCGCCGACTATGGTGTGGCGCTGGATGGCGATGCCGACCGCCTGCAACTCGTCGACGCTCAAGGCCGGCTCTACAACGGCGACGAACTGCTCTATGTGATGGCGGCCGATCGGCTGGCTCAGGGTCAGTCCGTGCCGGGCGTGGTGGGCACGCTGATGACGAACATTGCGGTCGAAAAAGCCCTGCACCGGCTGGGTGTGGAACTGGTTCGTGCCAAGGTGGGCGACCGCTATGTGCTCGAAGAGCTGACCGCCCGCGGCTGGCAACTCGGTGGTGAAAGCTCGGGTCATCTGCTCGCGCTGGACCGCCACACCACGGGCGACGGCATCGTCAGCGCGCTGCAGATCCTGAAGGCCGTGTGCAGCCGTGGCAGTTCGCTGGCCGGCCTGCTGGAGGGCGTGACCCTGTACCCGCAAACCATGATCAACGTCCGCCTGCCCGATGGCAGCGACTGGCAGCGCAATGCCGCGCTGGCAGACAGCCAGCGCCTGGTCCTGCGCGAGCTGGGCAGCGACGGCCGGGTGCTGATCCGCGCCTCGGGCACCGAGCCGGTGCTGCGGGTGATGGTCGAGGCGCGCGACGCTGAACTCGGCCGCCGCTGCGCTCAGCGCATGGCGGCGGCCGCCGCCGCCGGCTGATCAGCCTGGGCTCAGCGCTTGGGCGGCATCAGCACCCGGTCGACGGTGTGCACGACGCCGTTGGTGGCCAGCAAGTCCGGAGCCTGCACCAGGGCCTCTTCCACGGTGACGAAAGTGCCGGCCTTGGACAAGGCCAGGCTCGCGCCGTTGACGGTCTTGGCGTTGCCGGTGGCCACATCGGCAGCCAGCACCTTGGCCGGCACCACGTGGTAGGTCAGCACCGAGATCAGCATGTCCTTGTCGGCGGCCAGCTTGTCCAGGGCGCCTGCAGGCAGGGCCTTGAACGCTTCGTCGCTGGGCGCAAACACGGTGTAGGGGCCGGCACCGCGCAGCGTGTCAGCCAGGCCAGCCTGGGTGATCAAGCGCGACAAGGTGCTCAGGTCGGCTGTCCGCGCGATGGTGTCGGTGACCGACACGGGTTGCGGTACCGTGGCGCAGGCGGTCAGGGCAACCAGGGCAGCAGCACAGGCCGCTTGCAGGAGGGTTCGCTTCAACATGTATGGCACTCCGTTTCGATGACAGCAGACACGGTATGGGGCAAATGTGACCGTTGCGTGAATACCGTGTGACAGCCCTCGCGCAATCCAGCAGGCCATAAGATCGTCACGGTTTTGTCATCTTCGGCACCTAGAGTCCTTTCATCGCAAATTTTGCTGCCGAGGCCCGTCCATGACCCTCCTGACTCTTCGCTCTGCTGCCACGGCGATCGCCCTGGCCACCTGCGCGCTCACGTCCATGGCGCAAGACGTCACGGGCGCTGGCGCCACCTTCCCGGCGCCCCTGTACGCCAAGTGGGCCGACGCCTACAACAAGGCCACCGGTGCCAAGATCAACTACCAGTCGGTGGGCTCGGGCGCCGGTCTGCGCCAGATCCGCGGCAAGACCGTGGACTTCGGGGCCTCCGACATGCCCTTGACCGACGCCGAGCTGGCCAAGGACGGCCTGGTGCAGTTCCCCACGGTCATCGGTGGCGTGGTGCCGGTGGTCAACGTCAAGGGCATCACGCCCGGGCAACTCAAGCTGACGGGCTCGGTGCTGGGTGACATCTTCCTGGGCAAGATCACCAAGTGGAACGATGCGGCCATCACCAGCCTGAACCCCGGCGTGGCCCTGCCGGACACCACCATCGCGCCAGTGCGCCGCGCCGATGGGTCGGGCACCACCTTCATCTTCACCAACTACCTGTCGAAGGTGAACGCCGAGTGGAAGGCCAAGGTCGGTGAGAACACCGCCGTGAACTGGCCCACGGGTGCCGGCGGCAAGGGCAACGAAGGGGTGGCTTCCTACGTGCAGCGCCTGCCGAACTCGATCGGCTACGTGGAATATTCCTACGCCAAGACCAACAAGATGGCCCACGTGCAGATGAAGAACGCGGCCGGCGCCTGGGTGTCGCCTGACGATGCAACCTTCAAGGCTGCCGCTGCCGGTGCCAGTTGGGACAAGACTTTCTACCAGATCCTGACCGAGCAACCCGGCAAGGACGCCTGGCCCATCACCGGCGCCACCTTCATCCTGCTGTTCAAGGCGCAGGACAAGCCGGCGCAGGGCGCCGCCACCTTGAAGTTCTTCGACTGGGCCTACATCAACGGCGACAAGATGTCGCAAGACCTGGAATACGTGGCGCTGCCGGATGGCGTGAAGGATCTGGTGCGCAAGAAGACCTGGGCGGAAGTCAAGGACGGCGCCGGCAAGCCGGTTTCGTTCAAGTAATCCGATCGCGCTGCGCCTGACTCGGCCGCCCCATCCGCTAGCGAAAGGCAGCCCCGTGGCCGCTACACTGCACGTTACTCCCTACCAGGCGGAAGAAAAGGGACTCAGCATGTCCACGACGGGAGGCAAACCGCCGGCACGCAGGCGCCGCATGCCCTGGGGCGACCGGGCTTTCTCGATTGCTGCCCACAGTGCCGCGGCGCTGACCCTGGCCTTGCTGGCGGGCATCATCCTGTCGCTGGTCGTGGGTGCCTGGCCGGCCATCAGCGAGTACGGCCTGAGCTTCCTCTGGCGCACCGAATGGGACCCCGTCAACGACCGCTACGGCGGTCTGGTGATGATCTACGGCACGCTGGCCACGTCCTTCATCGCCCTGCTGATCGCCGTACCGGTCAGCTTCGGCATCGCGCTGTTCCTGACCGAGCTGTCGCCGAATTGGTTGCGCCGCCCCTTGGGGGTCGCCATCGAACTGCTGGCCGCCGTACCGTCCATTGTCTATGGCATGTGGGGGTTGCTGGTGTTCGGGCCCATCCTGGCCGAGTACGTGCAGCAACCCTTGCAGGCGGCCTTCAAGGGCGTGCCCGTGCTGGGCACCCTGGTTTCCGGCCCGCCGGTGGGCATCGGCATCCTGTCGGCCGGCATCATCCTGGCCATCATGGTCATTCCTTTCATCGCCTCGGTGACACGGGACGTGTTCCAGACCACCCCGCCCATGTTGAAGGAATCGGCTTACGGCCTGGGTTCGACCACCTGGGAGGTGGTCTGGCGTGTGGTCTTGCCCTACACCAAGACGGGCGTGGTCGGCGCGGTGATGCTCGGCCTGGGCCGCGCCCTGGGTGAGACGATGGCCGTGACTTTCGTCATCGGCAACTTCAACCAGTTGAATTCGCTGTCGGTGTTCGAAGCGGCCAACAGCATCACGTCGGCGCTGGCCAATGAATTCGCCGAGGCCAACCCGGGACTGCACCAAGCCTCCCTGATCTACCTCGGCCTCATCCTCTTCTTCATCACTTTCGTCGTGCTGGCCTTGTCGAAATGGTTGTTGTCGCGGCTGCAACGCAACGAGGGCAAACGGTCATGAATATCGCCACCCTCGACCCCAGTCGGCGGCGCCTGCACCGGCGCCGCAAGGTCGTCAACGCGCTGGCGCTCAGCCTGTCGCTGGCCGCCATGGCCTTCGGTCTGTTCTGGCTGGCCTGGATCCTGTTCGAGACCATCCGGCTGGGCCTGGGCGGCTTGAACATCGCTGTCTTCACCGAGATGACGCCACCGCCGCAGGCCGAGACCGGCGGCCTGGCCAATGCCATCGCCGGCTCGTTGATGATGGGGATGTCGGCCACCCTGCTGGGAACCCCCATCGGTGTGCTGGCCGGCGTCTACCTGGCGGAATACGGCCAGCGCACCTGGCTGGGCCGCGTCACGCAGTTCATCAACGACGTCCTGTTGTCGGCGCCTTCCATCGTCATCGGTCTGTTCGTCTACACGGCTGTCGTGGCCCGTTTCAAGACCTTCTCGGGCATGGCCGGTGTGCTGGCCTTGGCGCTGATCGTCATCCCGGTGGTGGTGCGCACCACCGAAGGCATGCTGGTGCTGATTCCGAACTCGCTGCGCGAAGCGGCCTACGCCCTGGGCACCCCGAAGTGGAAGGTCATCCTGTCGGTGACGCTGAAGTCGGCACGGGCCGGTGTGGTCACGGGCATCCTGCTGGCGGTGGCGCGTATCGCTGGTGAAACGGCCCCCTTGCTGTTCACCGCGCTGTCCAACCAGTTCTGGACCCTGAACCTGGGCGAGCCGATGGCCAGCCTGCCGGTCACGATCTTCAAATTCGCGATGAGCCCCTACGAAAACTGGCGCAGTCTGGCCTGGGCGGGTGTCTTCATCATCACCATGGGCGTGCTGGCCCTCAACATCGCCGCCCGCCTGCTGTTCCGCGACAAGCACTGAGCGCCAAGGACACCCCCCACCATGGATACCAAGGTCAACACCGCCGTCGCCGAGAAAGCCAAGGTCTCGGTGCGCGATCTGAACTTCTACTACGGCAGCTTTCACGCCCTCAAGCACATCAACCTCGACATCCCGGCGGGCAAGGTCACGGCCTTCATCGGGCCCTCGGGGTGCGGCAAGAGCACGCTGCTGCGCACCTTCAACCGCATGTTCGAGCTCTACCCCGAGCAGCGGGCCGAAGGCAGCATCCTGCTGGACGGTGAAGACATCCTCTCGTCCAAACTCGACGTCTCGCTGGTGCGCGCCAAGATCGGCATGGTCTTCCAGAAGCCGACGCCTTTTCCGATGTCGATCTACGACAACATCGCATTCGGCGTGAAGCTCTTCGAAACGCTGCCGCGCGTTGAAATGGACGAGCGCGTGGAATGGGCCTTGAAGAAGGCCGCCCTGTGGAACGAGGTCAAGGACAAGCTCGACCAGAGCGGCGCCGGCCTGTCCGGCGGGCAGCAGCAGCGGCTGTGCATCGCGCGCGGCATCGCCATCAAGCCCGAAGTCCTGCTGCTCGATGAACCCTGTTCGGCCCTGGACCCGATCTCCACCGGCAAGATCGAGGAACTGATTCACGAACTGAAGGTGGATTACACGGTGGTCATCGTCACGCACAACATGCAGCAGGCCGCGCGCTGCAGCGACTACACCGCCTATATGTACCTGGGCGACCTCGTCGAATTCGGCCCCACTTCCGAGCTTTTCATGAAGCCCAAGAAGAAGGACACCGAGGACTACATCACCGGACGATTCGGCTGACCGCCACAGGAGCTCGCCATGTCGGACAAACACATTTCCACGCAATTCGACGCCGAACTCAGCGGCATTTCCAGCCGTGTGCTCGAGATGGGCGGCCTGGTCGAATCGCAGGTCGTGCAGGCGCTCTTCGCGCTGACTCAATTCAACATCGAGATTGCCAGCCAGGTCCTGCGTGAAGAAGAACGCGTCAATCAGATGGAAATCGAGATCGACCGCGACCTCTCGGCCATCATCGCCCGCCGGCAGCCCACCGCACGGGACCTGCGCCTGCTGATCGCCATCAGCAAGGCCATCGCCAACCTCGAGCGCGTGGGTGACGAAGCGGCACGCATCGCCCGTACCGTGCAAAGGCTGATCAACACCGGCGTGTCGTCGCGGCTGCGCTTGCCGGTGGCCGACCTGGGCTTCGAGGCCGAGTTGGCTGTCGCTCAATTGCGCAAGGCGCTCGACGCCTTTGCCCGTCTGGACACGGTGCGGGCGGTGGAGGTGCTGAAGCAGGACGACCAGATCGACCAGGAATTCGATGGGCTGCTGCGCAAGCTGATCACCTACATGATGGAAGACCCGCGCACCATCTCGTCGAGCATCGATCTGATCTTCGTCGCCAAGGCCATCGAACGGGTGGGCGACCACGCCAAGAACCTCGCCGAGGCCATCATCTACGTCGTCAAGGGCACCGACATCCGGCACACGCCGTTGGAGGATCTCGAAAATGCAATTCGCTGAATCTGGAGTTCCTGAATGAGCAGCGTTTTGGTTGTCGAAGATGAATCGGCGATTGCCGAATTGATCGCCATCAATTTGCGGCATGCCGGTTTCGAGGTCACAGTGGTGGCCGACGCCGACGCCGCGCAGCGCGCGGTGGACCGCGTGCTGCCGGATCTGATCCTGCTGGACTGGATGCTGCCCGGGCAGTCGGGTGTGCAGCTGGCGCGGCGTTGGCGCAGCGAGTCGCGCACCCGCGAACTGCCGCTGATCATGCTGACGGCGCGCGCCGAAGAGGCCGACAAGATCACCGGCCTCGACGCCGGCGCCGACGATTACCTGACCAAGCCCTTCTCGACCAAGGAACTGCTGGCCCGCATCCGTGCAGTGTTGCGCCGCAAGGCGCCCGAGGCGCTGGACGCCGCCGTCGAGGTCAGCGGGCTGCGCCTGGATCCGGCCACGCGGCGGGTCTCGCGCCGCGTCGGCGATGAGTTGCGTGAAGTCAAGGTCGGCCCGACCGAATTCCGCCTGCTGCATTTCTTCATGACCCACCCCGAACGCGTGCACAGCCGGGCGCAACTGCTGGACCGTGTCTGGGGTGACCACGTGTTCATCGAAGAGCGCACCGTGGATGTCCACGTCAAGCGCTTGCGCGAAGCGCTGGCGCCAGCGGAATGTTCGGCCCTGATCGAGACGGTCCGCGGTGCGGGCTATCGCCTGACCCAGCAGATCAGCAGCGTCGCTGCCTGAGCGGCGGCGTCGCGCGATGGGCTGGTGGATCGCACGCACCCTGACTGCCTTGGCGGTGGTCGTGGTGGTGGCCGGCATCTCCACCTTGTTCGGTGTGCTGCTGAAAGAGGCCGTGCCGGGCATGGTACTGGGGGGGCTGCTGGCCATGGGCTCGCTGGTGCTGCGCGATTCGCTGCGCGGCCAGGGCTTGATGAACTGGCTGCGCGGCCCTTTGCAGACGCCGGCGCCGCGCGACAGCGGCTTCTGGGGCGAGCTGGCCTACCGCACCGAGAAAGCGCTGCGCACGCGCGACTTGGCCTTGCG
This sequence comes from Rubrivivax sp., assembly GCA_040400915.1. Classification (GTDB taxonomy): domain Bacteria; phylum Pseudomonadota; class Gammaproteobacteria; order Burkholderiales; family Burkholderiaceae_C; genus Rubrivivax. The sequence continues at coordinate 82,078 of JBBAPI010000001.1, read as the reverse complement.
CCAGGAGCAGGAGCAGCTGTCGCAGTTCCTGTCGGCCATCGAAGCCTCGCCCAATGGCGTGATGATGCTCGACGGCACCGATCAGATCGAGTGGTGCAACTCGGTGGCGGCCGAACACTTCGGGCTGGACCCGCAGCGCGATCGCCGCCAGCGCGTCACCAACCTGATCCGCACGCCGGCCTTCGTGGCCTACCTGCAGGGCGGGGTTTACGACGAGCCGGTGGTCTTTCCCGGGCCGCTGGGGCGCACGACCTTGTCGGTGCTGGTGCGGCCCTACGGCGACGGCATGAAGCTGGTGCTGACCCAGGACATCACCGAACGCGAACGCACCGAGGCCATGCGGCGCGACTTCGTGGCCAATGTGTCGCACGAGATCCGCACGCCGCTGACGGTGCTGGCCGGCTTCGTGGAAACCATGGCCGGGCTGCGCCTGACGGAGGTGGAGCGGCAGCGCGTGCTCACCCTGATGCAGCAGCAGACCGACCGCATGCAGGCCTTGGTTGGCGATCTGCTGACGCTGGCCAAGCTCGAGGGCAGCCCGCGGCCTGCAGCCGACCGCTGGGTGCCGGTGGCGACCGTGCTGCGCCGGGCGCATGCCGACGCACTGGCGCTGTCGGCCGGACGCCACCGCATCGAGATCGTTGGCGGCGAAGACGCCGAAGTCGCCGGCAGCGAGCCCGAGCTGTACAGCGCCATCGGCAACCTGTTGAACAATGCGGTGCGTTACACGCTCGATGGCGGCCTGATCCGTCTGAGCTGGCTGTGGCGGGCCGACGGTGGTGCGTCTTTGGAAGTGCAGGACGGCGGCATCGGCATAGCCCGTGAACACCTGCCGCGGCTGACCGAGCGTTTCTACCGCGTGGACGGCAGCCGTTCACGCGATACCGGCGGTACCGGGCTGGGCCTGTCCATCGTCAAGCACGTGGCGCAGCGACACGGCGGCGAGATCGACATCCAGAGCGAGCTGGGCAAGGGTTCGACCTTCAAGCTCGTGCTGCCGGCCTTGCGCGTGCGCCGCTCGGCGGTGGCGGTGGCCGCCGAGTCCTGATCGCCGTTCAGCGCGACGGCAGGCGCTTGTAGACCAGCGAGATCTCTTCGCGGTCGGTGGGCCGCAGGGCCTGGCCGACCAGCTCCCAGCCCGGCGGCGCGGTGGGCGCCGGGCTCTGCCGGGTGGCGCGCAGCAGGTGGTCGCAAGCGCCAGGGGCCGGGTCTGCGGCTTGCGGGCGGGCATCGACGCGCCAATGCCCGAAGACCTCCAGGGCCGCCACGGCGGCAGGCGCCAGTCCGGGTGCCGCCACGCAGGCCTGGGCGGGCAGCAGGCTGGCCAGCCGCTCGACCAGCGAGCGCGGGCTGCGGGCGTAGTCCAGCGGCGGCAGCCACAGTGTCATGGCCAGCATCCAGCACAGGGCCACCCCGCCAGCGGGCAGCACCAGGCTCTTCCACAAGGCTTCGCGGTGGCGGCCGGTGCGCCAGCGCACCAGCCAGACCCAGGCGATGGTGCCCAGCGCGGCCAGCACCAGGGCCAGTGGCGAAAAACGGGGCAAATGGCCGGGGATCCAGATGCGGAAGATCAGCGACGACTGCCAGTCGGGCCAGCCGGTCTGTATCGCGATGTAGATGAACCAGATCCACAGCGCCAGCAGCGTGAAGAAGCACATCGAGAACCAGTCCATGGCGGCCGACGCGCTGCGCTTCAGGGTCGGCAAGGCAAAGGCGGCCAGCATGGCCAGGCCGGGTACGCCCAGCATCAGCGCGCGGTCGGAACCGGCCATGCTGAGGCTGGCCAGCAAGGCCACGCCCACCGCCACCAGCGGCACCGACAGGTGGCGGTGGGTCAGTTGACGGCGCCAGCGCCACAGCGTCAACAGCGCCAGCGGCCATGCGGGCCACAGGAACCACAGCCATTGCCGCGCCAGGTTGGACAGGTCCCCCGGCGCCAGCGCCAGCGCACGCCAGCGCCAGGCACCCAGCCAGCCGGCAAGCAGGGCTGCGCCCGCCATCGCGATGGCCAACCACACCACCAGGGCGCGAACCTGGGCGTAGCGGGACAGCGCACAGACCGACAGGCCCGCCACACCGGCGGCCAGGGCCATGCTCGGGGCGCCGCTACCGGCCAGCAAGGGCAGGGCGACGAGCACCGCCGCGCGTGACTGCGCCACCCGGTAGGGCGCTGCCGCCAGTCCATACAGGTACAGGCTGATGGCGAACAGCTGGGCCAGTTCGGGCGTGATCTCGTGCCCCAGCACCAGCAGGCCCAGCGTGGCGATGAAGGCCAGCACCGCGCCATCGGCGATGGCCCGGGCGTAGTCCACCGGTTCGGCCTCGCCGCCGAAGGCGAAAGGCACCGGTTGGGCCGATTCGGTGCGGGCCAGGTGGAAGGTGGTGTACCAGACCAGGGCCAGCGTCAGCGCCAGCAGCAGCGCGAAGGGCAGGCGGGCCGCCAAGGCCGGGTCCAGTCCGCCTGACAGGGCCCGGATGGCCGCCGCGCCCAGCCAATGCGGCAGCAGGGCGGTGTCGGCTTGCACGCCACCCAGCATCGGTGCCCACCAGCTGGTTCGGCCTTCGGCGATGGCCATCATCTGGCCGAAGGCGGTGACGTCGGCATTGCGCCAGGGGTCACGGCCGACCAGGCCGGGCAGGACATAGGCCGCACACAGCAGCCACAGCGCCACGCGCGGCAGGCGGCGTGCGCCGCGCTGCGTCACCAGGGCCGGCTTGGGGCTGTTCACAGGGCGCTCAGCTCAGGCCGATGGACGCCACACGCAAAGAAAAAGGCAGCCAAGGCTGCCTCTGTCGTGCGCACGGCGCGAGCCCAAGGGCTCAGTCCGCAGCGCCTTCGGCAGCTGCCGGTGCCGCCGCCGGGGCCGACGGCTTCTTGAGGCCGACGTGGGCGAACTTGTTGCGGAACTTCTCGACGCGGCCGCCCAGGTTGTCGATGCTCTTCTGCGTGCCCGTGAAGAAGGGATGGGTCTCGCTGGTGCTTTCCAGCTTCATCAACGGCAGTTGACGGCCGTCTTCCATCGTGATCATTTCCTTGGTGTTCAGGCACGAACGCGTAACGAATTTGAATCCATTACTCAGGTCCTGGAAACAGACCTCGCGGTAGTTGGGGTGTATGCCGTCTTTCATGGGTAGCCTTTTAAGTTGATTTGGGAGCCACGCGGCTGTCGCGCTTTGCTTGGCGCAAACCAGCCGGCGCACTTTCCGTAGCGCGGGAAACCGCGCATTGTAGCTGCAGACGAACCTCTAACCGCCCCGCCGCATCATGTCGAAGAAGTCGTGGTTGTTCTTGCTGGCCTTCATCTTTTCCAGGATGAACTCCATCGCCTCGATCTCGTCCATCGGGTAGAGCAGCTTGCGCAGGATCCAGCTCTTCTGCAGGATCTCGGGCTTGAGCAGCAATTCCTCGCGCCGCGTGCCGCTCTTGTTGATCAGGATCGACGGGTAGACGCGCTTCTCGGCCATGCGGCGGTCGAGGTGGATCTCGCAATTGCCGGTGCCCTTGAATTCCTCGTAGATGACCTCGTCCATCTTCGAGCCGGTGTCGACGAGCGCCGTGCCGATGATGGTCAGCGTGCCGCCTTCTTCGGTGTTGCGCGCCGCGCCGAAGAAGCGCTTGGGGCGCTGCAGCGCATTGGCATCGACGCCGCCGCTCAGCACCTTGCCCGACGAGGGCAGCACGTTGTTGTAGGCGCGCGCCAGACGGGTGATGCTGTCGAGCAGGATGACCACGTCCTTCTTCAGTTCGACCAGGCGCTTGGCGCGTTCGATCACCATCTCGGCCACCTGCACGTGGCGCGCAGCGGGTTCGTCGAAGGTGGACGAGATGACTTCGCCGCGCACCGTGCGCAGCATTTCCGTCACCTCTTCAGGCCGCTCGTCGACCAGCAGCACGATGAGGTGGATCTCAGGGTGGTTGGCCACCAGCGCATGCGCGATGTGCTGCATCATGACCGTCTTGCCGGTCTTGGGCTGGGCCACCAGCAGGGCGCGCTGGCCTTTGCCGATGGGCGCGATCAGGTCGATGATGCGGCTGGTGATGTTCTCTTCGGCCTTCACGTCGCGTTCGAGCTTGAACTGCTGCGTCGGGAACAACGCGGTCAGGTTCTCGAACATGATCTTGTGCTTGCTCTCCTCGGGCGTCACCCCGTTCACGCGGTCGACCTTGACCAGCGCGAAATAGCGTTCACCGTCCTTGGGCACCCGGACTTCGCCTTCGACGTTGTCGCCGGTGTGCAGGTTGAAGCGGCGGATCTGGCTGGGCGACAGGTAGATGTCGTCGGTGCTGGCCATGTAGCTGGCTTCGATCGAGCGCAAGAAGCCGAAACCGTCGGGCAGCACTTCGAGCACGCCATCGCCGAAGACCTGCTCGCCGCCCTTGGCGCGCTTCTTCATGATGGCGAACATCAATTCCTGCTTGCGCAGGCGGGCGACGTTCTCAATTTCCAGCGCCTCGCCCATCACGATCAAATCGGCGATGGGCTGGGCCTTCAGTTCGGACAGATGCATGGAGGCACCCTCAGGCAGATGCGGAGCGGCTCACGCACCAGGAGTGGCGCGGGCGGCCTGCCGCGAAAAAGTACGCATAAGAATTCTTGCGGGAGATGGTCGCCGAACCCACGTGCTAGGCCTGCAGTACACCGGTGGGTACCCGGCGGAGGGCGTTGCGTGGTGGCGGGTCAACCGGCCAGCCTGTTTCAGGCCCGCCGGTAATGCAGATTATAGATGACCGTCGATGAAGGCCGTCAATTGGGCCTTGGACAGCGCGCCCACCTTGGTGGCGGCCAGTTCGCCGCCCTTGAACAGCATCAGCGTGGGGATGCCGCGGATGCCGTACTTGCCGGGCACTTCCCGGTTTTCGTCGACGTTCATCTTGGCAATCTGCAAGCGGCCTTCGTAGCTCTTGGAGACTTCGTCCAGGATGGGCGCGATCATCTTGCAGGGGCCGCACCACTCGGCCCAGTAGTCGACCAGCACGGGCTGTTCAGCTTGCAGGACATCGGTGCCGAAGGAATCGTCGGTGACGTGTTTGATCAGTTCGCTGCTCATGGGGGTTCTCCGGCGCCTGGGTGCGCGGCACCCGCCGGGCACCCGACAGGGCACAATGATTTTGACACAAGCACCTTGGCCAGCCGGCCGGGCGCGGGCTCATTCTCTTCATCGTGCCGATAGAACACATCTCGCTGCCTGCAGATACACCGGTGGCCGGCTTGTGGCAGGCGGCAGCGCTGCGTTCGCAGGCCTGGCTGGCCCGGCAGGGGCTGTCGCCGCGCGACGCCGTGATGCTGGTGCCTTACGCTGCGCTGATGGCCCCGGCGCGAGCGGCCTGGGTGGCCTTGGGCGGCTGGCAGCCGCGCGTCGAAACCCCGCTGACGCTGGCCGGCACACTGGGGCCGCCGCTGGCCGTGGCACCCGGCGGGTGCAGTGGCGAGGGCACCCTGGACACCTTGTCGGCCAGCCTGCTGCTTCGCGGCTTGTCCTGGGGCGCCGAGTGGGCGGCACGCGACCCTGCAGGCTTTGCGCGCATCGTGTCCAGCGTGGTCGACGCCGCGCAGTCCTTGCGCAGCGCGGCCTTGCAACGGGCGCCCGCCGCGCGCGCCGCCTTCTGGAGCGCCGTGCACGAGGCCTTGCCGGCGGCGCCCGGCCCGGCGGCCATCGAGGCGCTGCTGCTGCGCGTGGCCGTGGAATGGGCGGTCACGGCGGGCTCGGCAGGCGCAGCGGCCAGCGATCGCTTGTTCGAGCACCGCCCCTCGGCCTGGCTGGTGCTGCGCCTGGGCGGCCCCGAAGCCATGGCCGAGGCGCTGCTGGGCCACGCCGGCACACCGTCCCTGCTGCTGCTGGCCGATCCGCCTGACGACGACCCCTACAGCGAAGTCGCGGCGCGCGCGCAGGTCGAGCGCCGCGTGTGTGACGACTTCGAAGCCGAGGCGCAGGCCGCCGCGGCGGCGGTGATCGAAGCCTTGAACGCGGGCCGCACGCCCGTCGCCCTGGTGGCCCTGGACCGGGTATCGGTGCGCCGGGTGCGCGCCTTGCTGGCCCGCGCTGCGGTGCCGCTGGTTGATGAAACCGGCTGGCTGCTGGCGACCACCCGCGCGGCGGCGGCTGTGGTGGCGGTGCTGCGTGCCGCCTTGCCGTCGGCCGGGTCTGACGCTCACCTGGACTGGCTGAAGACCTGGCCGCAGGCGCAGCCCGCGGCCTTGAACGCGCTGGAAGCGCTGTGGCGTGAACGACCGGGCGTGCAGGGCCGCGACGCCGCCGAACGCCTGTGGGCGGCGGCCCAGGCGCACCTGCAACCCCTGCAGGCCGAGCGCCTGCGCACGCTGGCCGACTGGCTGGCGCTGTTGCGGGAGCGCCTGGAGGTCGGCGGCAGCTACGACCGCTGGCTGGAGGACGACGCGGGCGCCCAGGTGCTGACGGCTTTGGGCTGGACGACCGGCGCCGCCTGGCAGCCCGCCGCGCAGCAGCTGCGGCTGGACTTGCCCGGCTTCATCGCCTGGGTCGAAGCCACGCTGGAACAGCAGCCCTTTCTGCCGCTGCCCGACCCCGGCGCGCAGGTCGTGCTGACGCCGCTGGCACGCGCTTTCGGCCGGCCTTTCGCGCAGGTGGTGATACCGGGTGCCGACCATGTCCACCTGGGGGGTGGCGAGCCGCAGCCGACGCTGATCAGCGACGCGCTGGCGCAGACCCTGGGTCTGGACCCTGTTGCCGCCCGCCGCGCCCAGCGCCGGCTGGCATTGGCCCAGGTGTTGCGCGCGCCGCGGGTGACGCTGCTGCGCCGCTTGCGCGACGGCGACGAGCCGCTGGCGGACAGCCCCGATGTCGAATGGCTGCTGCTGGCCCGCAGCCGCGTCGCGCCGCCGGGCGCGCCGGCGTGGGCCGCCCGCGGCTGGCAGCCGGCGCTGCGCGAGGTGCCGCGGCAGGCCGTGGCCGCGCCGCAGCCGACGGCCGCATCGGCCCTGCCAACGACGCTGAGCGCCAGCCGTCTGGAGGCGCTGCGCGACTGCCCTTACCGCTTTTACTCGCGCGCCGTGCTGCGGCTGGACGAGGCCGAGGAGATCGACGTCGGCCTGGCCAAGCGCGATTACGGCACCTGGCTGCACGCCGTGCTGCACCACTTCCACAGCCAGCGCCTGAGCGTCGCGCACGACCCCAGCGACCTGCAACAGCTGCAGCAGGCCGCCGACGCGGTGACGCAGTCGCAGGGCCTGTCGGCGGCCGAGTTGCTGCCCTTTCGCGCCAGCTTCGAGACCTTCGCAATGGCCTATGTGGCGTGGTTGGCGCTGCGCGAAGCGCAGGGCTGGCATTGGCACAGCGGCGAAACCGACCATGCCATCGATCTGCCCGGCCTGCCCACGCTGCGGCTGAAGGGCCGCATCGACCGCTACGACCGCGGACCGGCCGGTGCGAGCCAGGTGCTGGACTACAAGACCAGCAGCACGGCCCTGCTCAAGGAGCGTGTGCGCGAGCCGCTGGAAGACACGCAACTGGCCTTTTATGCCGCGCTGCTGGGTGCGCCGCCAACGCTGGGCGCGGCCTATCTGTCGCTGGACGACGCGCAGGCGCCGCTGCTGATCGAACACCCGGCGGTGCACGCATCAGCCACCGCGCTGCTGGCCGGCCTGACCGGCGAATGGCAGCGCCTGCAGCAAGGCGCCGCCATGCCGGCGCTGGGCGAGGGCCGTGTCTGCGAGACCTGCGAAGCGCGCGGCCTGTGCCGCCGCGACCATTGGGGCCCGGCGTGAGGGCGGCGGCATGACCGTCGCCGCCTACCGCGTCGGCGAACACGCCGCCAGCGAAGAGGCCTTCTACGCCGCCGCCTGCGACCCGCGGCGCAGCGTGGTCGTCGAGGCCTGCGCGGGCGCCGGCAAGACCTGGATGCTGGTGTCGCGTGTGCTGCGGGCCCTGCTCGACGGCGCGCAGCCGCAGCAGATCCTGGCCATCACCTTCACGCGCAAGGCCGCCGGCGAGATGCGCGAGCGGCTGGACCAATGGCTGCTGGCCTTTTCCGAAGCCGGCTGCGACACCGCCGCCCGCGTGGCCGCGCTGCGCCAGCGGGGCGCCAGCGGGGCCGAAGCCCAGGCCCTGGCGCCGGCCTTGGGCGTGCTGCAGGAGACGCTGCTGCGCGGTGGCCGCAGCGTCGAGGTGCGCACCTTCCACGCCTGGTTCGCGCAGTTGCTGTCGCACGCCCCCTTGTCGCTGCTGCAGGGCCTGCAACTGCCGGCGTCCTACGAACTGCTGGAAGACGCCAGCACCCTGCGCGAGGCGCTGTTCCGCCGCTTCCACCGCCGCGTCCAGGACGACGCCGGCCTGCGTGCCGACTACCTGGCGCTGGTGGCGCGCCACCGCCGCGGCACGCTGCTGCAGTGGCTGGCGGCGGCCTGGCAGCGCGCCCCTGAATTCAGCCGGGCCGATGCGGCGGGCGCGGTGGCGTCCGCCGTGCCGCCAGCGGCCGCCTGGTGGCCCGAGTGCGCGGGCCTGACCGACCCCGCCGAGTTGCTGCACCGCGCGCCGCTGGCGCAGGACATCGACCGCCTGGCGCGGCAACTCGGCGCCACGGGCAAGGCCAAGGCCATGGCCGCCGCCGAGCGCTTGCGCGCTGCGCTGACGGCGGCCGATGCCGCCGCGGCTTTCGACGCGGCCTGGACCGCGCTGTTCACCGACAAGGCCGAGCCGCGCAAGCAGCTCGGCGACACCGCGCTGCAGCTGAGCGTGCTGGAAGCGCTGCAGCGCGTGCGTGAGATGCGCCTGCAGCAGCAGGCCCATGAAGACCAGTTGCAGATGCTGGGCCTGACGCGCGTGCTGCTGGCCGAATACGCCGAGCTGAAGCGTCGCAGCGGCCTCGTCGACATGGCCGACCTGGAACGCGTGGCCGAGGCCTTGCTGGGCGACAGCGAGATCGCCGGCTGGGTCCAGGAGCGGCTGGACCAGCGCCTGCGCCACGTACTGATCGACGAGTTCCAGGACACCAGTCCGCTGCAGTGGCAGGTGCTGCACGCCTGGCTGGCGGCCTACGCCGGTGCCGGTGGCGGGGCCAGCGGGCAGCGGCCGCTGGCGGTCTTCATCGTCGGCGACCCCAAGCAGAGCATCTACCGCTTTCGCGGCGCCGAGCCGCGTGTCTTCAGCACCGCGCGCGACTTCGTGCTGGACGGGCTGGACGGCGTGCTGCTGCAGTGCGACCACACCCGGCGCAACGCGCCGGCCGTCATAGCCGCCGTGAACAGCGTCTTCGAGGACGCCGCGCAGCAGGACGGCTGGGGCCCCTACCGCGCCCACACCACGGACTCGGCGGCGCACGGTTCGGTGTGTCGCCTGGCCGGCGTGATGCGGCCGGCGCGGGCGGCCCGGGCGTCGGCCGCCGCGGTCTGGCGCGACTCCCTGACCGAAGCCCGCGCCGAAGCCGAACTGCATCTGCGCGCCGCCGAGGCCGCGCAGGTCGCGGCGGCCGTGGCCGACCTCGTCAGCCAGGCCGGCCTGCTGCCGGGCGAAATCATGGTGCTGGCCCGCAAGCGCGCCACGCTGGGTCTGGTGGCCGATGCGCTGGCCCGCCAGGGTGTGCCGCATGTGGTGGCCGAGCCGCTGGCGCTGCATGAATCGCCCGAGGCGCTGGACCTGGTGGCGGTGCTGGATGTGCTGGCCTCGCCGGGGCACGACCTGGCGCTGGCGCGGGCCCTGAAGAGCCCGATCTTCGGCGCCGCCGACGACGACCTGCTGTGGTTGTCGCAGGCCGCGCGGGGCGACGGCCGCGCAGCGACCTGGCGTGGCGCGCTGCTGTCCGCCCCGCAGCTGCCGAGCCCGGCCTTGCAGCGCGCGCAAACGCTGCTGCAGGGCTGGGTCGATGCCGCAGACAGCCTGCCGCCGCACGACCTGCTGGACCGCATCGTCCACCAGGCCGACGTGCTGGCGCGGCTGGCCGCCGCCGTGCCGCCAGCGCGCTGCGCCGCGGCGCAGCACGCGGTGCATGCGCTGCTGGCGGCCGCGCTGTCGCAGCAGGGCGGGCGTTACCTCAGCCTGTACGGCTTCGTGCGGGCGCTGCGCAGCGCTGCGGTGCGCGCCCACGCCTCGGCGCCAGCTGCGGCGGTGCAGCTGTTGACCGTGCACGGTGCCAAGGGGCTGGAGGCCCGTGCCGTGGTGGTTGCCGATGCCGACCCCGAGGCGCGCCCGCCGGGCCGCGGTGTGGTGCTGGTCGAATGGGCCGTCGAAGACAGCGCGCCCAGCCGGCTGGTCTTTCTGCACAGCGAGTCGCGCATCCCGAAGTCGCTGCAAGGCCTGTGGCTGCGCGAGACCGAGGCGGCCGCCCGCGAGGAACTCAATGGCCTGTATGTGGCCATGACGCGGGCCCGCGAATGGCTGGTCTTCAGCCGCACCGAACCCCACCGCGGCGCCAGCGGCCGTTCGTGGTGGCAGCGGGTGGCGGCCTGCACCGAACGCTGGACGCCGGACGCCGGGCTGGCGTCCGCCACGGATCCAGACGGCGAGGAGGCCACCCCACGGGCCCTGGCAGCGCCCGGGCCTGGGCCCGTCGCCGCGCCGGCGTCAGCCCGGGTCGCCGTGTTGCCCGAACTGCAGTGGCAGGCGCAGCCGGTGGCGCCGCGGCTTGCTGCCGACGTGGCCGCGGCGCGCCTGGGTCAGGCGGTGCACCGCGTGCTGGAGTGGGCCGGCCGGCCCGGCTTGCCGGCCGCGGCGCTGGACCTGGCCGCGGCCGGCCGCGCCGCTGCCGCCGAATTCGGCCTGCCGCCGGCGGCGGCGCTGCGCGTGCCGCAGATCGCCGGGGTGATCCTGGCCAGCCCGGCCTGCGCGCGCTTCTTCGGTGGCGCCGCGCTGCGCTGGGCCGGCACCGAGGTGCCGGTGGCCAGCCAGGGGGAATCGCTGCGCATCGACCGCCTCGTGGCGCTGGCCGAAGGCGCCGGCAGCGGTCTCACCTGGTGGGTGCTGGACTACAAATTGCATGGCACGCCGGCCGAACTGCCGGCCTACCGCGAGCAGTTGCAGCGCTATGTGGCGGCGGTTCAGGCGCTGCAACCGGGTGACGCCGTGCGCGGCGCCTTCATCACCTCCGGCGGCGCCCTCATCGAGCCCTGAAGACGGGCTCTGTCCGCCAGCGCAGGGCTGAACTGGGCCGCAATCCAGTCCCACTTCGAGACACCGGGACAGGGCGCTCCGCGGTTCAATTCGAAGGCCATGTCTGCCTCCGCCAGCGATCTCTCGACCACCGACCGCACACCTGCCGTGCGCTGGTTCGGCCGTCTGCAACTGTTGCGCCTGCTGGGCAAGAGCGAACGCACGTCGACCTGGCGGGTGGAAGACCCGCGCAGCCACCAGGAGTTGCTGTTGGTGCTGCCGCGCAGCCAGCCCGCCAACCCGCAGGCCCGCGACCGCTGGCTGGAAGTGGTGCAGCGCGCCGCCCGGCTGAATCACCCGCAGCTGGCCACCACGGTGGACATCGGCGTGCAGGATGGCTGGCCCTTCGCTGTCTACGATCCGCGCGACGCCGTCACGCTGAGCGAGCGCCTGGCCAGCAAGGGCCTGCCCGGCAACGAGGCCGCGGCCGTCCTGATCCAGCTGGTGCAAGGCTTGGCTTTCGCCCACGAAGCCGGTGTCGCCCACCACGACCTGCAACTGTGCCAGGTGCTGATCGGTGAAAACGGCCAGGTTCGCGTCGCGGGCGTGGGCGTGGCGGCCGAGATGGCGATGCGAGACGCCGACGCCGCCGCCATGGCCACGATGCAGTCCGGCGGCTTGCGCAGCCACCGCGATGCGGCCGAGCGCGACGTGCTGTCCGCCGGCATCCTGCTGCACCAGTTGCTGACCGGTCAGCGCCCGCTCGACGAACAGGATATCGGCCGCGTCATCGACAGGCTGCCGCCGCAGGGCCGCGAAATGATGCGCCTGCCCTTCGCCACCGCGCATCCGATCGCCGAAGCCTTGCGCGCCATCGCCAACCGCGCCACCGACCGCCAGGAGCGCCAGCGCTACCGCAGTGCCCGCACGCTGCTGCAGGCGCTGGAAGGCTGGCAGGCCACCGATGGCGCCAGCAATGGCGGCACGCTGGTGCTGCTGGCCGACCGGGTGCGACACGGTGGCGTGATGCCTTCTTCACCCGGCGCGGCGGCAAGAGCTGCCCGCCTGGCCCTGATGGCGCAACAGCACACCAGCGAGATGGCCGATCTGGTGCTGGACGACCCCGCACTGTCCTTCGAATTGCTGCGCCAGGTGAATGCGGCCCAGGCCCGCACCGGCCGCATGGGCACCAGCGACCCGGTGCTGACCATGCGCCGGGCCATCGCCATGCTGGGCCTGGACGGTGTGCGCCGGGCAGCCCTGGCCATGCGCGACTGGCCCGGTACCCTGGGCGACGAACAGGGCACCGGGGCCGGTGAGCTGCTGCGCCTGGTCGAGCGCTGCAAACGCGCCGGCCGTGCCGCCCGGGCCTTGCAGCCGGCGTGCTACGACGGCGAAGTGGTCTACCTGGTCACGCTGCTGCAGAACCTGGGCCGGCTGCTGGTGCATTACCACTTCGCCGACGAAGCCCAGCAGATCCGCCGCCTAATGCAGCCGGCACCTTCACCGCGTGAAGGCGAGCCTGACGAACCCGGCATGAGCGAGGAGGGCGCCGCCTTCGCCGTGCTGGGTGCCGACATCGAGACCATCGGCGCCACGATGGCGCGGCAATGGGGTTTCGACGAGGCCGTGCTGACCATGATCCGGCGGCCGCCGCTGGCCACCGCCGTTCACAGCAGCGGTACCGACTACGAAACCTTGCGCGTGGTGGCGGGCTGTGCCAATGAGGCGGTCGACGCCCTGTCGCAGCCGCCGCAACGCGTGGCCGGCGCGCTGCAGCGCGTGCTGCAGCGTTATGGCCGCCTGCTGGACATCGGCCCGCGCGACCTGCACGCCGCCTTGCAGGGCGTCGCACCGGGCGCCAGGGCCGGCGGCAGCGGCCCCAGCGAAAGTCCGCCCGGCGCTGCAGGCTGAGGCTGAACATGGCTGACGCTGCCGTGGTCCTGCCAGGACGGCTGGCGCGCTTCGATCTGCTGCGCGAGATCGGCCATGGCAGCCAGGCCCGCGTCTGGCTGGCCCACGACCCGCGTCTGGACCGCGAAGTGGCCATCAAGTTGCTGAAGCGGGACGGCGACACGCAGGCCCTGGGCGCCAGCCTGGCCGAGGCCCGCGCGGTCAGCCGGCTGACGCACCCCAACATCGTGCCGGTGTTCGAAGCCGACGAGCACCTGGGCCAGCCCTACCTGGTTTTCGAATACGTCGAAGGCCCGACCCTGGCTCAGGCCTTGCGCTTGCAACCCATGCGCACCGCGACGCAAGCCGTGGCCCTGATGCTCGGCGTGCTGGACGCGCTGGAAGCCGCGCACCAGCAGGGCGTGGTGCACCGCGACCTGAAGCCATCGAACATCCTGCTGGGCCGCGACGGGCGACCGCGGGTGATGGACTTCGGCATCGCGGCGCGCACCGTGGCCGGTCAGCCCGGCGCGGTGGGACCCGTGGTCGGCACGCCGGGCTACCTGTCGCCCGAAGCCGCGCGCGGCGCGGCGCCGATGCCGACGATGGATGTCTTTTCGGCGGGCGTGCTGCTCGGCGAGATGCTGTGTGGCCGGCCGCTGCTGCGCGAGACCGACGTCGCCCGCGCCATCGAACGCGTGCAGCAAGAAGACCTGCTGCTGCCCGAACACCCGGCGCTGGACGGCCGGTTGCGCGGCATCGTTCAACGGGCGCTGGCGCGCGATCCGGCGCAGCGCTACGACAGCGCCCGCGCCCTGCACGCCGATCTGCAGGCCTGGTTGAACCCCGACACGGCGCCAGTCTCGACGGACAAGGCCGGCCACGCGACGCTGGAATTCCTGCTGCGTCGCATGCGCCACCGCACCGATTTTCCAGCCCTGTCCGGTGCCGTGGCCCGCATCCAGCGGGTGGCCACGTCCGAGACCGATTCGATCCGCGCCCTGACCGACGAGATCCTGCAGGACGTGGCCTTGACCCACAAGCTGCTGCGCCTGGTCAACACGGCGCATTACTCGGCCGTCGCGAGCGGTGGCATCGGTACGGTGTCTCGCGCCGTCGCGCTGGTGGGCTTCTCGGGCATCCGCAACATGGCGCTGTCGCTGGTGCTGCTGGAGCACCTGCCCGACAAGGCGCACGCCACGCAGTTGAAATTCGAATTCGTGCGCGCCCTGATGGTTGGCATGCTGGCCGCGGAACTGGCGCCGCAGGGGCCGTCGGGCGAAGACGCCTTCCTGGGCGCGCTGTTTCAGAACCTGGGTCGCCTGCTGACCGAGTACTACCTGCCTGAAGAGGCGCTGCAGATCCGCCAGCTGCTGGGCAGCGACACCGCCACACCGGCCGCGCGCGAGGCCGCTGCGCAGCGCGTGCTGGGCATCGGCTACGACGAGTTGGGCGGCGGCGTGGCCCAGGCCTGGGGCCTGCCCGACACGCTGCAGCGCGCGCTGCGCGCGCCCGTGGGCGACCTGCCGGCCCGCGACAGCGAACGAACAGCGCTGCAGGGCGTGGACCGCTTGCGCTGGCTGGGCCGCAGCGCCAACGCGCTGGTCGATGCGCTGCAGGCCGGTCCGGCCGACCCGCAGGCCTGCCAGCGGGTGGCCGAGGTTCACGCCCCGGTCCTGGGCGTGACGGTCGGTGCCGTCCTGGCCGCCACCGAAGCCGCCCGGCAGCGCCTGGCCGAGGCCGTGCAGGTGCTGGGTCTGGCCCTGCCCGTGGCTTCGGCGGCCCGCCGCTTGATCGAGCCGCGGTCGGTGCCGGCAGCCGGGGCGCAGGCCGGCACGCCGGCCGCGGCCGCCGAGTCGGTGCAGTGGGGCCTGACCGCGCCGATGCCGCTGCCCGACCCGGCGCAGGCCGTGCTGGAAACCGCCCTGGTCGCGGCGCAGGACGCCCTGGCCGAGCGCAGCATGGACATCAGCGAGTTGCTGCACCTGGTGCTGGACACGCTGCACCGCGCGCTGAACCTGCGCAATGTGGTGCTGTGCCTGCGCGAGCCGGGGCCCGGCGGGCGCCTGGTCGGCCGTTTGGGTCTGGGCCCGGGCGGCGGCGAACTGAGCAAGGCGTTCCGCATCACACCTGAAGCGGCGGCCAGCCACGATCTCTTCGCTGTCTTGTGCGCCCGCGGCGCCGACCTGTTGGTCGCCGACGCGGCCACCGTGGCCAGCCGGCTGCCGGGCTGGTACCGCCGCAGCGTCGACGCACCCACTTTCCTGATGCTGCCGCTGATGGTCAAGGGCCGCGCCATCGGACTGATCTACGCGGACAAGGCGCGCGCTGGCAGTCTGGTGCTGGGTGCCCGGGAACTGGCCCTGGTGCGCGCCCTGCGCGACCAGGTGACCCTAGCCTTCGGGCGGGCAAGGTGACGAGCCTTACCCCCGGCACTGGTTGCAACGCTAAGGGCTGCTTGGTTCCCCACCTGACCCGGTTGGGCGCGCTTCCATGCGGGGAGGCCCGTCGGTGCGCATTCTAAGCGGGCTGGGGTCGGCTGGCCGGCAGGCCCGGCTGCGGTTCAGCGCAACTGCAGGGCATCGCCGCCGTAAGTCACGCCCAGCGGTTCGATGACCAGGCGCTTTTCCCCGGCTTCAACCACGCCCGCCACCCAGGCCGGCACGCCGCAGGCGCGCGATACCGCCACCGTGCGTTCGGCTTCGGCGGCGGGCACGAAAAGCGCGAAGCCGGCGCCCATGTTGAAGGTGCCGTAGGCTTCGGCGTCGTCATGCTGGGCCAGCTGCGTGATGGTGCGCAGCACGCTGGGCACCGGGGGCACGCTGTGGATGCGGTAGGCCAGGGTCTTGGGGTGGCGCAGCAGCTTGCGCCAGCCGTGGCCGGTGATGTTGGCGGCGTAGTGCACGGCGATGCCGGCGGCCCACAGCGCTTCGGTGACCGGTGAGTACAGGGTGGTCGGCGCGAGCAGCGCGGCGCCATAGCTCAGGCCGGGCTCGATGTCCGTCAGGTAGCCCTGCGGCAGGCGTTCAGCCAGCTTGCGTGCCAGCGTCAGGCCGTTGGCGTGGATGCCGCTGCTGGCCAGCAGCACGATGGCGTCGCCGGGCCCCAGCTTGTCGCCCAGGCTGAGACGCTGCTTGGGGTTGACCAGGCCGGTGCACGAGGCCGCCAGGTCGATGCGCCCGGCTTCGACGATGCCGGCCAGCGCCGGCGTCTCGCCACCGCCCCAGGCCACCTTGCAGGTGTCGCAGGCGGCCTTCCAGCCGGCCACCAGATCCTGGGCTCGCTCCCCGTCCTTGAACCAGTCGCTGCCGCCGGCGGCCCAGTAGGCCTGCACCACCAGCGGCGTGGCGCCGACGGTGATCAGGTCGTTGATGGCCATGGCGATGGTGTCCTGCGCGATGCCGGCGTAATACGTGCGGCCGGTGAGCTGCTGCATCTCGTCGGCGACCAGGGTCTTGCTGCCCAGGCATTCGACGATGCTGGCCAGGTAGAAGGGCCCGACGTCGACGACGTAGGCCGATTCGCCGCGCGACTCGGCCACCTCGGTGTGGCCGTGGCCCGTCAGGTGCGTGGCGGTGGCGCCGGCGGCGCGCTGGGCGGCCACTTTGAGCGGGTCGATCAGGTCGTACTGGACGCCGGCTTGCTCGTAGCTCAGGGGCGTTGAAGGTGCTTGTGTCATGGGACCGATTATCCCCGGCCGCCTAGAATCAGCGGGATGTCGTATGTCGTCCTGGCCCGCAAGTACCGCCCGCGCCGCTTCTCTGAAATGGTGGGGCAGGAGCACGTCGTGCAGGCCCTGACCAACGCGCTGCAGACGCAGCGGCTGCACCACGCCTACCTGTTCACCGGCACGCGCGGCATCGGCAAGACCACGGTCAGCCGCATCCTGGCCAAGAGCCTGAACTGCACCGGGCCCGACGGCAGCGGCGGCATCACCGCCGAGCCCTGCGGCGTGTGCAGCGCCTGCACCGAGATCGACGCCGACCGCTACCTCGACTACATCGAGATGGACGCCGCCAGCAACGGCGGCAAGGACGAGATCAAGGACCTCATCGAGCGCGCGGCCTACAAGCCCAGCATCGGCCGCTTCAAGGTCTTCATGATCGACGAGGCGCACCAGCTGTCCAAGGACGCCTTCAACGCCTTGCTGAAGACGCTGGAAGAGCCGCCCGAGTACCTGAAGTTCGTGCTGGCGACGACCGACCCCGACAAGGTGCTGCCGACGGTGCTCAGCCGCTGCCTGCAGTTCAACCTGCGGCCGATGGCGCCGCTGACCGTGCGCGAACACCTGCAGCGCGTGCTGGCCGCTGAAAACGTGCCGGCCGACGACGGCTCGCTGCGCCTGCTGGCGCGCGCCGCCCGCGGCAGCATGCGCGACGGCTTGTCGCTCGCCGACCAGGCCATCGCCTACGGCGCCGGGCAGCTCACGGAAGCCGTGGTGCGCACCATGCTGGGCAGCGTCGACCGCGGCCACGCACGGGCCCTGGTCACGGCGCTGGCGCAGCGCGACGGCGCGGCGGTGCTGGCGGCCGTCGACGGCCTGCGCAGTCTGGGCCTGTCGTCGTCGGGCACGCTGGAAGAGATCGCCCTGCTGCTGCAGCAGATGGCGGTCGAGCAGGCCGTGCCGGGCGCCCTGGACACCCAGGACCCCGACTGCGCCGACGCACTGGCCTTGACCGGCCTGCTGGCGTCCGACGAAACCCAGTTGCTCTACAGCATGGTCCTGCACGGCCGTGCCGAACTCAGCCTGATGAGTGACGAATACGGCGCGCTGACCATGGTGCTGCTGCGTTTCCTGGCCTTTCCGGCGGTGGGTGCGGCGCCGGTGGTGCCTGCCGCGGGCGGACCCCGCGTTACGACGCCCGAGACCGGCCGTGAACCAGGTCGTGAACCGGGTCGTGAGGCCCGCGCGCTGCCCTTGCGCACCCCGGCGCCGCCGGCCATCAACCTGCCCGCAGCGCCGGTGGCGGTGGTCGCGCGCACCAGCAAACCCGCCTTGACGCCGCCGCCCTGGGATACGGCCGCAGCCGCGCCGCCGCCGTTCGTCGCCGAGCCGGCTGCGCCGGCGGTTGCGCGGGTGTCGGCTGTTCCGCTGGCGCCGACTGCGCCCGCGCAGTCACCGGCTCCTACAGCCCCGGCCCAGGCGCTGGCCCCAGACAGCCCCGACACCGAACTGGGCGACCGCTGGTACGCGCTGGTCAAGCCCCTGTGCGAACAGGGTCAGCTCACCGCGCTGGCGCGTGAGCTGGCCTTGCAGGCCGGCCTGCGGGCCGTCGACGAAACCGTCATGCCGCCGCGCTGGCAGCTGACCGTCGAACGCGAGTCGCTGCGCACGCCGGTGCTGCGCGACAAGCTGGCGCTGGTGCTGGCCGGTGCGCTGGGGCAGGCCGTCGAACTGGAAGTCGAAGCCGGCACGCCCGACGACAGCCCGGCCCGGCGCGATGCCGCCGGGCGGCTGCGCCGCCAGGCCGAGGCCGAAGCCACCATCCAGGGCGACCCGGTGGTGCGCGAACTGCTGACGCAGTTCAAGAGCGCGCGCATCGTGCCGGGCTCGATCAAACCCGCCCACAACGCCAACCCACCCTGAAGTTCCAGCCGGGACTTCGACGCAAAGGAAACACACCATGATGAAGGGCCAACTCGCCGGCTTGATGAAGCAAGCCCAGGCGATGCAGGACAACATGAAGCGGGCCCAGGATGAACTGGGGCTGATCGAGGTCGACGGACAGTCCGGTGCCGGCCTGGTCAAGGTGACGATGACCTGCAAGCACGCCGTCAAGCGCGTCCTCATCGACCCCAGCCTGCTGGCCGACGACAAGGACATGCTCGAAGACCTGGTGGCCGCGGCCTTCAACGACGCGGTGCGTCGCGCCGAAGAAGTCAGCACCGAAAAGATGGGCAAGCTGACCGCCGGCATGCCGCTGCCGCCCGGCATGAAGTTCCCCTTCTGATTTGGCCGAGATCGCGCTCCAGGGCCTGGTCGATGCGCTGCGCCGCCTGCCCGGCGTGGGCGTGAAGTCGGCGCAGCGCATGGCCTTTCACCTGCTGCAGCACGACCGCGAAGGCGCGCTGCGCCTGTCGCAGGCGCTGAGCAGTGCGGTGGCCTTGACGCGGCACTGCCAGCGTTGCCACACCTTCACCGAAGGCCCGGTCTGCGGCACCTGCCTGGACGAGCGGCGCGACGGCCGCCAGCTGTGCGTGGTGGAGACCCCGGCCGACCAGGCTGCGCTGGAACGCAGCGGCAGCTACAAGGGCTTGTACTTTGTGCTGATGGGCCGGCTGAGCCCGCTCGACGGTGTGGGCGCGGCCGACATCGGCGTGGCCGATTTGCTGGAACGTGCGGGTGACGGCATCGTCGAAGAGGTCATCCTGGCCACCAGTTTCACGGCCGAAGGCGAGGTCACGGCACACGCGCTGGCCGGCGCGCTGAAGGCCCGCGGCATCGCTGTGACGCGGCTGGCGCGCGGCGTGCCAGCGGGCAGCGAACTGGAATACGTCGACCTGGGCACCATCGCCCACGCGATGGGCGACCGCCGCTGAGCCCGGCCTTCAGCCCGCCACGAACAGCGCCGCAGCGGCGCTGTACCCGCCCTGGCGCGCCATGTCGGCGGCCGTCAGGCCGCGGTCGTCCTTGAGCGTCACGTCGGCGCCGCGCGCCAGCAACAGGCGGGTGGCTTCGACCTGGCCCTGGCCGGCGGCCCACATCAAGGCCGTCAGGCCCTGGCCGTAAACGGTGTTGACCGGCACGCCGTGTTCCAAGAGCAGCAGCAGCACGGCGGCGTGGCCCTGTCCGGCGGCGTAAAGGATGGCCGGCTTGTTCATGCGGTCCAGCGCAGCGGCATCGGCGCCCGCGGCCAGCAGGGCCTGCACGATGGCCGCATGGCCGGCATAGCTGGCTGCCATCAAGGCCGTCACCCGGTCGTTGACCGAGGCCGTGCGCGCGTTGGCGCCGGCCTTCAGCAAGGCGGCGACCAGTTCGGTCTGGCCTTTTTCGGCGGCGCTGTGCAGCGGTGTCTTGCCGAAACGGTTGCGGGCATCGACATCGGCACCCGCCTGCAGCAGTTGCAAGACCAGCGCAGCGTCGCCCTGGCGCGAGGCGGCCAGCAGGCGGGCGTTGACGTTGGGATGCGGTGTCGTCTGGGCTGTGGCCGCGCCGGCCCCGATCACGGCGATGGCCAGCCAGCATGTGCGTCGATCGAGCATGGGGGTCTCCAGCAAGGGTTCCCGGGCCAGCCGCAGGGCAGCATCGATAGCCCTTGGGTTTTTGTGGGTTCAGGGCTATTCTGATGCGCGGCGCTCATTTATGGGTGCGCCTGCTGATCACAACGTACCCGACAGGAGAATCGACATGATCCATACCCCCCCGCAAACCTTCTGGTGCCTGGTGGCCGCCATGCTGGCTGCTGCCGCTGGCGGCGCCTGCGCGCAGTCCGAAATCCAGGGCGGCGCCGCTGCGACCGGCTCGCCGGTGACCAGGAACATCAGCGTCAGCCAGGGGCGGCTTGACGGCGCCGACAAGGACGGCAGCAACTTCCTGCACTCCAACGGCAATTACGCGCAGACGCGTTACTACAACGCCGCGCAGATCAACTCGGGCAATGTGGCCAAGCTGCGGCCGGCTTTCACCTTCCAGACCGAGGTGCTGGAGTCGATGGAGACCGCACCCATCGTCGTCGACGGCGTGATGTACATCACCACGTCCTACAACCACGTCTACGCGCTGGACGCCGTGACGGGCAAGGAGTTCTGGCACTACAAGCACAAGCAGGGCCCGGTCACCACCTTCTGCTGCGGGCCGAACAACCGCGGCGTGGCCATCCTCAGCGACCGCGTCTACATGGGCACGCTGGACGCCAAGCTGCTGGCGCTGGACGCCAAGACCGGCAAGGTGCTGTGGTCCACGCAGATCGCCGACCCCGAGGCCGGCTACTCGGAGACGATGGCGCCGGTGGCGGTGAACGGCAAGATCCTGATCGGTACCAACGGCGGTGAATACGGCATCCGCGGCTTCGTCAAGGCCTATGACGCCAACGACGGCAAGCTGCTGTGGACCTTCAACACCGTGCCCGACCAAGGCCACGAGGGCGTGTGGGCCGAGAACGACGCCACCGGCCGCAACATGAAGCGCGACATCGCCGCCGAGAAGGCGCAATTCGCCAAGCAGGGCGGCGACTTCTACAAGACCCTGGGCGGCGGCGTGTGGATGGCGCCCGCCGTTGACAAGGAGACCAACACCGCCTTCTTCGTCGTCGGCAACCCCAGCCCCGATCTCTACGGCAAGGAGCGCCCGGGCGACAACCTGTACACCGACTCCATCGTCGCCGTGGACCTCAACACCGGGGCCTACAAGTGGCACTACCAGTACGTCGCCCACGACGTGTGGGACCTGGACGCCGTGTCGCCGGTGATCCTGACCGAGGCCGCCGGCAAGGACGGCAAGATGCGCAAGGTGGCCATCCATGGCGGCAAGACCGGCCACATCTATGTGCACGACCGCGCCACCGGCGAGCTGATCCGTTTCAGCGAGGCCATGATCCCGCAGGAAAACATGTGGGTGCTGCCCACGGCCCAGGGCGCGCGCATGTTGCCCGGCGCCAACGGCGGCGTCGAATGGAGCCCGATGGCGGTCAACCCCAAGCTGCGCCTGGCCTATGCCGCCAATCTGCACCAGCCGATGACCTACCACGTCGAGGAATCGAAGTACCCCGGCGGCAAGCTGTGGCTGGGCGGTGCCTTCAAGACCATCGCCAGCGAGAAACAGTGGGGCCGCCTGGTGGCGGTGAACCTGGACACCGGCAAGATCGCCTGGAAGTTCGACACCGAGCAGCCGCTGATCGGCGGCGTGCTGGCCACCGCGGGCAACCTGGTTTTCAACGGCGAAGGCAACGGTCTTTTCCGCGCCTTCGACGCCAAGACCGGCAAGAAGCTGTGGGAATACCAGGCCGGTGCCGGGGTCAATGCGCCGGCCGTGTCCTACACCGTGGGGGGCAAGCAGTATGTGGCCGTGGCGGCGGGCGGCAACACGCAACTCGACTTCAAGCGCGGCAACTCGGTCATCGTGTTCAGCCTGCCTTGATGCGGGCTGCCTGACCCGGTTCTGGGTGGCCCTGCCGCAAGGTCGGGCCACTTTCCTTTTTTCTCTCGAAGGTGCTCATTCCCGTGCCTATCCGTATCCAAGTTCGACTGCTGCTGGCGGTTGGCGCGCTGACCCTGGTGGCCTGTGCCGCACAGGCCCAGCCCGCCGCCGCGGGGCCCGCCGCGCCCGCCAAGGCGGCCCTGTGCATCGCCTGCCACGGCCCTGGCGGGCTGTCGACGCAAGCCGAGGTTCCTGCGCTGGCCGGGCAGACGGGGCGCTACATCGTCCTGCAACTGCGCGACTTCCAGGAGGGCCGGCGCATCAACGAGCTGATGACGCCGATGAGCAAGGATCTGACGCGCGACGAGATGCGCGAGCTCGGCGCCTACTTTGCGGCGCAAAAGCCCATGGCGCAGACCTTCCGCGCCGACCCTGACAAGGCGCGGCTGGGCAAGGCCAAGGCCGACGAGACGCTGTGCACCATGTGCCACTTGGGCGGCTTCGTCGGCCAGAACGAAATCCCGCGGGTGGCCGGGCAGCGTTTCGACTACGTGTTGAAGCAGCTGGCTGACTTCAAGGCCCGCCGACGCACCAATGACGCCGGCAACATGACGGCGGTGTCCAACACGCTGAGCGACGCCGACATCGAAAACCTGGCGCATTACCTGGCGGCGCTGTAGCGCCGACTTCCCTGCCTGCGCCGGCCTGTGCTCAGTCGGCAACCGCTTCGCGGTAGGCGTGCCACGAGGCATGCCCGATGACGGGCCCGACGATCAACAGCCCGGCGAACCACGGCAACATGGCCAGGCCCACCACCATGGCGATCAGCAGCGCCCACCACAGCATCACGGCAGGCTGCATCAGCACCAGGCGCAGGCTGGTCAGGCCCGCGGTGATGGCGTCGGTCTGGCGGTGCAGGATCATCGGCATGGCGACGACGCTGATGGCGTAGATCAGTGAGGCGAAGAGCGCGCCCACCGCGCCCCAGACGAGGATGAAGACGAGGTTGTCGGGCGACAGCAGCGCCAGCAACGAGCCCTTGAAGTCGGGCATGCCATCGAAGGTGACGGCGAAGACCACCAGGGTGCTGCGCGCCCACAGCATTTCCAGCACCAGCAGCACCACGCCGAAGATGCCCAGCTGCCCGGTGCGCGTGCGCCAGGCCAGGACGGAATCGGCGTAGCCCGGGCGGGCGCCGTTTTCCAGTTGCTGGCTGACCCGGTACAGGCCCAGGCAGAGAAAGGGGCCGACCAGCAGGAAGCCGCCCGACAGCGCCAGCACATAGGCCGGCGAGCTTTCGAACACCGCCATCAGGGCCCAGCCCATGACCATGAAGCAGGCGCCGTAGAACAGGCCGATGCCGGGCGCGCGGATGAAGTCGCGCCAGCCCAGGACCAGCCAGTGGAGCGGCTGTGCGAAGGTCAGCTTGCGCAGCACGGTGGGCGGTGCGCGCTGTTCGCCGGGGGCCCGGTCGTCGGTCTCGCCGTGGTCGCCGGTCGGGCCGCCGTGGTCGGGTGGGTTCATGGTGCGCCAGCGTGACGGCGGCTTGCTGCCGGCAGCTTGACGCCGGTCAAGCCTTGGCGCGCTTCACACGCAGCAACTCGTCCAGCACCAGGCAGACCGCACCCAGCGTGATGGCGCTGTCGGCCGCATTGAAAGCGGGGAAGTAGCCCCCCGGGAAGAGGATTTCCAGCACCGGGAAATGGAACTGCAGGAAGTCCACCACATAGCCGTGCAGCGCGCGGTCGATGACATTGCCCAGGGCGCCGCCCATGATCATGGCCACGGCGAAGCAGAACAGCTTCTGCGTCGGGTGGCTGCGGATCATCCAGACGATGAAGCCCGAAGCCACCACGCCCAGCCCGATGAAGAACCATCGCTGCCAGCCTGAGCCGTCGGCAAACATCGAGAAGGCCGCGCCCTTGTTGTGCGCCCGCACCAGGTTGAAGTAGCCGGTGATGGTGCGGCTGTCGCCGTACTCGAAGGCGTGCATCACCAGGGTCTTGGTGATCTGGTCGATCAGCATGACCAGCGCAGCCAGCCCCAGCCACAGCGCCAGGCTGCCCCAGCCGTTCTTCGAGCGCGCCATGTTCAGGCCACCCGGCGCGTTTCACCCGCGCCGTAGAGGTTGCTGCTGCAGCGGCCGCAGATCGTCGGGTGGGCCGCGTCGCTGCCGACGTCGTCGCGGTAGTGCCAGCAGCGTTCGCATTTGGTGGCGGCGCTGGCCTGCACGGTCGCGCTGAAGGCGTCGCCTGCAGTCAGTTCGACGGCCGATGTGATCAGCACGAATTTCAGGTCGTCGCCCAGAGCGGCCAGCAGCGCGTGGTCTTCGGCGCTGACGGTGAGGGCGACCCGGGCCTGCAGCGAAGAACCGACGCCGCCCGCTGCGCGCAGCGCTTCGATGTCCTTGTTCACACCGTCGCGCAAGGCGCGGATGCGCGTCCAGGTCGCCAGCAGCGCGGCGTCGGGTGCATCGAACTTCCAGAAGGTCTGCGTGAACACCGTATCACCGCCATCGAAGACCTTCCAGGCCTCTTCGGCCGTGAAGCTGAGGAAGGGCGCCATCCAGCGCAGCATGGCGTGGGTGAGGGTCCACAGCGCGGTTTGTGCGCTGCGCCGGGCGTGCGAATCCGGCGCCGTGGTGTACAGGCGGTCTTTCAGCACGTCGAGGTAGAAGGCGCCCAGGTCCTCGGCGCAGAAGACCTGCAGCTTGCCGACCACCGGGTGGAATTCGTAGACCTCGTAGTGCGCCAGGATCTCGGTCTGCAGCTGCGCCGCCCTCGACAGGGCCCAGCGGTCGATTTCCAGCATCTGGGTGGAGGGCACCGCATGCTGCTTCGCGTCGAAGTCGCTGGTGTTGGCCAGCAGGAAGCGCAAGGTGTTGCGGATGCGCCGGTAGCTGTCCACCACGCGGGCCAGGATCTTGTCGTCGATGGACAGATCGCCCGAGTAGTCGGTGGATGCGCACCACATGCGCACGATCTCGGCGCCGAGCTGGCTCGTGACCTTGCCCATCTCGATCACGTTGCCCACGCTCTTGCTCATCTTGCGGCCGGCGCCGTCGACCGCGAAGCCGTGGGTCAGCAGGCCGCGGTAGGGCGCACGGCCTTCCAGCGCGCAGCCGATCAGCAGCGACGAATGGAACCAGCCGCGGTGCTGGTCGTGGCCTTCCAGATAGAGGTCGGCCTCGGGGCCGCTGTCGTGGAAACCCCGGTTGCCTCCCGGGCCCCGGTGCGAGCCGCGCAGCACGTGGCTGAAGGTCGAACCCGAGTCGAACCAGACGTCGAGGATGTCCTTGCTCTTGGCGTAGTGCGCGGCGTCCTCGCCCAGCCAGCCGGCCGGGTCCAGCCGGCTCCAGGCCTCGACGCCGCCTTCGCCCACCAGCACCGCGGCGCGTTCCATCAGCGCCAGCGTGTCGGGGTGCAGGTCGCCGGTCACCTTGTGCAGGAAGAAAGGCAGCGGCACGCCCCAGTTGCGCTGGCGGCTGATGCACCAGTCGGGCCGGCCGGCGATCATGTCGCGCAGGCGGGCGCGGCCGTTCTCGGGGTAGAAACCGGTCTGGTCGATGGCGGCCAGTGCCGTCTGTCGCAGCGTGCCCGGGGCCTTGTCGACGGTGAACACGCCGTCGCCTTCGTCCATGCGCACGAACCACTGCGCGGCGGCACGGTAGACCACCGGCGTCTTGTGGCGCCAGCAGTGTGGGTAGCTGTGCTGCAGCGGGCCGGTGTTGAACAGGCGGCCGGCATCGGCCAGGGCCTGCACGATGACCGGGCCGGCCTTCCAGATGTTCAATCCGCCGAACAAGGGCAGGGCGGCTTCGTAGCGGCCGTCGCCTTGCACCGGGTTCAGGATCTCGTCGGTCTTCATGCCGTGCGCCAGGCAGGCGTTGAAGTCGTCCACGCCGTAGGCCGGCGAACTGTGGACCAGGCCGGTGCCGTCGTCGGCGGTGGCGTAGTCGGCCAGGACGACGGGCGACAGGCGGTCGTAGCCCGCATCGACCAGGGACAGCGGGTGGCGGAAGTTCAGGCCGGCGAGTTTTTCGCCCTGCACCGTGGCCAGCACCGCGCCCGTCAGGCCGTAACGTTTCAGGCAGTTCTCGACCAGCGCCTCGGCCAGGATCAGCAGGCCGCGTTCGGTGTCGACCAGCGCGTAATTCAGGGCCGGGTTGAGGTTGATCGCCTGGTTGGCGGGCAGCGTCCAGGGCGTCGTCGTCCAGATGACGGCATAGGCGTCCTGGGTCAAGGCTGGCAGGCCGAAGGCAGCAGCCAGCTTCGCGGGTTCGGCGGCCAGGAAGCCGACATCGACCGTGACGCTCTTCTTGTCGGCGTACTCGATCTCGAATTCGGCCAGCGAACTGCCGCAGTCGAAGCACCAGTAGACCGGCTTCTGGCCGCGGTAGACGTAGCCGCGCTCGACCAGGCGCTGGAGCACACGGATCTCGCCGGCCTCGTTGGCCTTGTCCATCGTGCGGTAAGGGTGGCCCCAGTCGCCCAGCACGCCCAGGCGCTGGAAGTCGGCCATCTGCTGGGCGATCTGCTCGGTGGCGTAGGCGCGGCTCAGGGCCTGCACCTTGTCGCGGGGCAGGCCGCGGCCGTGGTCTTTCTCGATCTGGTTTTCGATGGGCAGGCCGTGGCAGTCCCAGCCCGGCACGTAGCGCGCGTCGAAGCCGGCCAGCTGGCGGCTCTTGACCACCATGTCCTTCAGGATCTTGTTGACCGCGTGCCCGATGTGCAGCTTGCCGTTGGCATAGGGCGGGCCGTCGTGCAGCACGAACAGCGGTGCGCCGATGCGGGCGTCGCGCAGGCGCTTGTACAGGCCGCCGTCGGGTTCGGTGTTGTTCCAGGCCGCGATCCAGCCCGGCTCGCGCTTGGGCAGGTCGCCGCGCATGGGGAAGGGCGTGTCGGGCAGGTTCAGCGTGCTGCGGTAGTCGGGCGTGCTGGCCGGGGTTGCGCTGCTGGGCGTTGCGGGGGTATCGGGCTTGGAACTCATGGCGTGGGACCTGTGGCGGGTGTCACGCCCAGGAGGCTGGGGCGTGCAGAAGTCTCGGTTGTGGCGCTGGCATCAGCGCCTGGCCGCTCAGGCACCCGCGAATGCGGGGCCCCAGTGGCCGGCTTCAGGCGGCAGCGGACCGGATAATTCGGTCTCGGGTGGCCTGACGGCGCGTGGCAGCTTGCCAGCGCGAGGGCGCCAGATGGGTGTCGGACAACTTCCACGTTGGTTGCATGCCAATCATTTTAACGACCGCTGCCGATCGAACCCGTGAAACTTCCCTTCTGCCTGAGTCTTACTGCACTGTGGCTGCCCTTGGCGCTGCATGCACAAACCCTGGGCGCCCCGCTGGATGCGGGCGGCAAGGGTCCTGCCGAGGGCCACAAACCCAGCGCCGAGGGCGTGGAGGGTGTCGCGGCGCCCACGACCGATGCCACCACGGCGCCAGGCTGGGACCGCGTGCTGGGCGTGGCTGCAAGCTACCGGCCCCGCTACCCGGGTGCTGCGCGCAGCGCCCTGAAGATCGAGCCCGCGTACTACCTTCGCTACGGGCGCTACACCGTCACCAACGCCAGCAGTTTCGCCTCCCGCCGCACGGAAGCCGTGCCGCGTGGCCTGGGCGTCGATGTGTTGCGCGGCGAGCGCCTGGCCGCCAGCCTGTCGCTGCGCTATGACGCCGGTCGCAGCGAGCACAGCAGCACGGCTTACGCCGGCCTGGGCAACATCCCGAAGACGCTGCGCGCCCGCGTGGCCGTGAACTGGGACTTCAAGGGCCCCTGGCGCCTGGGTGCGGCCTGGAATGCCGATGTGATGGGCCGTGGCAACGGCGGCGTGGGCGACGTCAGCGGTGGCTGGGAGAAGCACCTGGACGACGCGACCACGCTGAGCGTCGCGGCCAGCCTGTCGATGGGCGACGCCCACTACATGCAGGCCTATTACGGCATCACGCCCGAACAGTCGGCGCGCTCGGTCTACCCGGTCTACCAAGCCCGGGCCGGTTGGCGCGATGCCGGTTTCGGCCTGGGCCTGCGCCACGACCTGGGCCGGGACTGGGTGGCGATCGGCGGCCTCGGGGCCACGCGCCTGCTGGGCGCTGCGGCGGGCAGCCCCATCACCAACAGCCGCAACGGCTGGGGCGCCAGCGGCGGCCTGGGCTGGCGCTTCTAAGCGTCCGCTCAGGGCGCCGGCTGCGGCAACGCAGCCATGCCGCGCTGTCGCCACCAGGCCACCGCCGCCGCGGTGTCGCGGGCGATGCCCTCGCGCAGCGCGTCCAGGCCGTCGTACTTCAGTTCGTCGTGCAGCTTGTGCAGCAGTTCCACCCGCACGCAGCGGCCGTAGCCGCCGTCGCGGCCCAGGCTCTCGGGCCACGCCAGGCAGTGCACTTCCAGCAGCACGCGGCCGTTGTCTTCGACGGTCGGCCGCACGCCCAGGCTGGCCACCGCCGGCAGCGGCTGTTCGGCCAGGCCGTGCACGCGAACGACAAAGATGCCGCTGACGGCCGGGTGCGGGTGGCCGAAGCGCAGGTTCAGCGTGCGAAAACCCAGGTCGCGGCCCAGCTTGGCGCCGTGCACCACGTGGCCGCTGATGGCGTAGGGCCGGCCCAGCAAGGCTTCGGCGCGCGCCATGTCGCCGCTGCGCAGCGCCTCGCGCACGGCTGAGCTCGACACGCGCAGGCCGTGCACCTCGTAGCTCATCATCCGCGCCACGTCGAAACCGGCCCGCGATCCCGCAGCGTCCAGCATCGCGTAGCTGCCGGCGCGCCGGGCGCCGAAGCTGAAGTCGTCGCCGACCAGCACGTAGCGGGCGCGCAGACCCTGCTGCAGCACATCCTGAATGAAGGCCTGCGGCGACATGGCTGCGAAGGCCGTGTCGAAGCGCTGCACCACCACGTGATCGATGCCGCAGCGCTGCAGTTCCAGCAGCTTGTCGCGCAGCGTGGCGATGCGCGGCGGCGCGAGTTCGGGCTTGCCGGCCAGCCGCGCGAAGTGGTCGCGCGGGTGGGGTTCGAAGGTCAGCACGCAGGACGGCACGCCGCGGTGGCGCGCCTCGCTGGTCAGCAGCGCCAGCATGGCCTGGTGGCCGCGGTGCACGCCGTCGAAGTTGCCGATGGTGACGGCGCAGCCGGCCGGGGCATCGGCCGGACTCAGGTGGTAGCTGCGGTGGATCTGCATGGCGCGGATTATCCCGGCGCCAGCCCGAGCAGCCGCCGGTACAGCGCCAGGTAGCCAGCGGCCGCGCGGTCCCAGTCGAACTGCGCGGCGTGCTGGCGGATGGCGTCGGCGCGGCCCGGCTTCGCGTGTCGTGCCAGGCCTTGCTCGACGACGGCGCGCATCGCTGGCGGGTCGAAGTCGTCGAAGTAGTCGGCCGCCGTGCCACCGATCTCCGGCAGGCAGGTGCGCCGCGCCAGGAACACCGGCTTGCCGAAGTGCATGGCCTCGATGGGCGGCAGGCCGAAGCCCTCGGTCAGCGACGGGAACAGAAAGCCCGTGCACTGCGCGTAGGCCCAGGCTTTCTGCGCATCGTTGATGCCCAGGTGGAACTGCAGATTGGGCAGCTGGACGGTGGCGCGCAGCTGCTTCGCGTCGTCGCTGGGCGGGCCGCAGAGCACGAAGTTCATCTCGGGCCAGCTGCGCGCCAGCGCGATCAGCGCCTGCGGGTTCTTCGACGGCGACATGCGGCTCAGGTGAAACAGAAAGGGCAGGCTGTCGTCCAGGGCCCAGCCCGGCAGCGCTTCGCGCGGCGCCGTCACGAAGCTGCGTGCGCCGTTGTGGATGACCTGCAGCGGGCCGGTCCAGCCCAGCTGGCGGCGCACGTCGTCGGCGGTGTACTGGCTGATAGCCACCACCTCGTCGGTGCGCTGCATCAGCGCCAGCGTGCGGCGATGGTGGCGCCAGGTCGAAAAGGCGTTGCGGCCGATCAGGTAATTCAGGTCGTGCACCGTCACCACGCGCGCCCGGCTGCCGGGCGCCATGTTCGGCGGCCGATTCTTGTTCAGCTGGTGCAGGCTGTGCCACAGGGCGTAGGGCTGGGGGCGCACGTGGTGCCAGCGCTGCCAGCGGTTGACGTGCAGATAGCCGACCTCGCGGCCGAACAGGCCGTCGAGCTTTTCGCGCAGGTGGAAGTCGATGTGGATGCCGTGCTGCTCGCGCCAGGCTGGCGCCACCGCGGCGATGCGCTGCCCGATCTGCGAAGAGAACTCGCCCAGGCCGTCGTGCAGCGCACCGATATTGCCCAGGCTGATGCCGATACGGCGTTCATTCATCGGGCCGCAGTGTATCGGCGCGGGCGGGCGGCCTCGGCTGGCACAATCTTTTTGCCGATGAACACACCCACCGACCCCTACGCCAGCTGGAAGAACTGGGCCCCCGGCGACTTCGGCCGCCATTCGCCCTACGACGACCGCTACTACCGCTGGCATCTGCAGCGCGCCGGGTGTGAGCTGACTGCGCCCCTGCGTGTGCTGGAAGTCGGCTATGGCAACGGCGGTTTCATGGGTTGGCTGCGAACGGGCGGCCACGCGGTCTGGGGCGTCGAGGCCAACCCGCAACTGGTCGCCCGGGCGCTGGATGCCGGCTATGAAGCCGCGACTGGGCTGGAAGGCATCACAGCCTCAGCGCATTTCGACCTGATCGCGGCCTTCGATGTGCTGGAGCACGTCCTGCCGGCCGAGTTGCAGCCTTTCGTCGAAGGGCTGCTGGCGCGGCTGGCGCCCGGTGGCCGGCTGCTGCTGCGCTTCCCGAACGGCGAGTCGCCCTTCGGCCTGTGGATGCAGCACGGCGACCTGACCCATGTGCACGCGCTGGGGCTGTCCAAAGTGCGGCAGCTGTGCGCCGCCTGCGGCCTGCGCATCACCCACAGCGGCGAGACCTTGCCCTGGCGCGAGCAGCCATCGTCACGCCGTCTGGGTGCCGCCGTGGCGGCCTGGTCACGCCGCCGCTTCGAGTGGGCGCTGCGCAAAATGTATGGCCTGCCGCGCGGGCTGGACCTGTCGCCCAATCAGCTGGTGGTGCTGACCCGGGTCTGATTGGCCGGCGGGTTCAGGGCCACGCGGTCTATCGCCTCGGCGTACTGGGCCAGCACATGCGGCCAGGCGTACAGGCGCTGTACGTAGGCGGCGCCCAGATCGCCCAGGCGCAGGCGTTCTGCCGCCGGCAGCGCCGAGAGTTCGCGCAGCGCCGCGCGCAACTGCCGCCGGCTGCGGTAGGCGCGGCCGGCGCCGCTGTTCTGCACATGCTCGGCCAGCACGCCGCACTGGCCGTTGGCGATGACCGGCGTGCGCAGCAGCATGGCTTCCAGCAGCACCATCGACAGGCTCTCGTAGCGCGAAGGGATGACCAGTGCTGCCGCGCCGGCTATGAGGGCGTTGCGGTCGGCGACGCTGATGAAGCCGGTACCCAGGATGCGCGGGTCGTCGGGTATCGGCATGATGGCCTGGCCCACCATCACCAGGCGCGCCGCCGGGTTGCTGCGGGCGTGGTCCCGGAAGACCTGCAGCAGTTCGTCGCAGCCCTTGGCCACGTCGATGCGGCCGACGTAGATCAGGTAGCCCGGCTGCAGGCCGTAGCGCGACAGCACCTCGGCCACGGCGGCGGCAGCCGGTACTTCGATATCCATGCCCAGGGCGGCGACCACCGCGCTGCGCGTGTCGATGCCGTACATCCGCGCGGCCAGCAGGCGTTCGGCCTCGGTCTGGAAGATCAGTTCGCCGGCGCTGCGCAGCACGCTGCCGAACACCGGCAGGTACATCGGCTTCTCGTCGTGCAGCAGCGGCAGCAGCAGGCTGCGCCGGCCCCAGACCTGCACGCCCCGCGCGCTGGGTTCGTAGAGCGCGGTGTAGAAGATGACGGCGTCGTAGCGTTCGGCCGAGTCGGCCAGGTGCTGGAACAGCGCCGCGCAGTGCGGCCCCTGGCGGCGCAGGAAGTCGACGCCGTCGTGGAAGGGGTCGCCATTCGGCGGCAAGACGCGCGCACCGGGCAGCAGGTCCAGCAGGCGGCGCAGCTTGAAGCGCAGCTTGTGCCGCAGCGGCACGCGGGCGCGGCCGAGGTCGTTGCGCAGCGGGTGCGGGAAACGCAGCACGCGCACGCCGTTGACGAGGCCGGGGCCCGGCGGGTAGGCCATCGCCCAGTCGGTGTAATCGTGGGCGCAACTGGTCAGCACTTCCACGTCGTGGTGCTGCGCCAGTCGCTCGGTCAGCAGGCGCGCGTGCAACTCGGCGCCGCCATTGATCTTCTCGCCGTAGCGTTGCACGACGACAGCCAGTCGCTTCACCGGGGTGTCCTTGCTTCTTGTGGTGCGTGGCGGATGACTAGGACCCCTGGGGCGCGTCCAGCCAGCGCCACTGCCCGGGTGCCAGATCGGCTGTCAGCGCCCAATCCCCGAAGCGGCTGCGGTGCAGGGTCTCGACCCGGTTGCCCACCGCCGCCAGCATGCGCTTGACCTGGTGGTATTTGCCTTCGGTCAGCGTCAGGGCCAGGGCGCAGTCGCCGGTGCGTTCGGCGGCCGCCGCGCGCACCGGCGTCGGGTCGTCGTCCAGCACCACGCCGTCGCGCAGGCGCTGCAACTGGGTCTCGTCGATGGGGTGCTTGGTGCCCACCTCGTAGACCTTGGCCACGTGGTGCTTGGGCGAGGTCAGGCGGTGGATCAGCGGCCCGCTATCGGTCAGCAGCAGCAGCCCCGTGGTGTCTTCGTCCAGCCGGCCGATGGGCTGCATGCCGCGCACGCGCAGCGGGTGGGGCAGCAGGTTCAGCACGCTGGGGTGGTGCTTGGGTTTGCGCGAGCATTCGTAGCCGGCCGGCTTGTGCAGCAGGATCAGGGCCCGCGGCCAGTAAGGCCAGACCACGCCCTGGACCTTGAATTGCAGGCCTGGGGCGTCGACCTCGGAGGCGGGGTCGTCCAGCGTCGACCCGTTCACCGAGACCTGGCCGTGAGCGATCAGACCCGCGCACTCGCGGCGCGTGCCGAAACCCTGGCTGAAGAGCACGTCGATAATGCGCATGGTCCCATTTTCACATTGCGCCGGCCCGTCGGCACCAGTCCTCTTGCAGCCCCCGGGCGCGCCCCGCTTGCACCTGCATCACCCAGGAAGAAACCCAGCATGAAAGCATTGATCTGCGGCGTCGGCGGCCAGGATGGGGCCTACCTGGCGCAGTGGCTGGTCGGCAAGGGCTACGAGGTCTGGGGCACCTCGCGCGACGCGCAGGTGGCCAGCTTCGGCAACCTGCACCAGATGGGCCTGCGCGGCCAGGTCACGACCCGGTCGATGGCGCCGAAAGACTTCCGCAGCGTGGTCTCGGTGCTGGTCGATTGCCAGCCCGACGAGATCTATTTCCTGTCGGCGCAAAGTTCGGTGGGCCTGTCCTTCGAGCAGCCGGCCGAGACCCTGGAAAGCATCACCATCGGCACGCTGAACCTGATGGAAGCGGTGCGCCTGCTGCGCCGGCCTTGCCGCATCTACCACGCCAGTTCCAGCGAATGCTTCGGCCACGTGGGCAAGGTGCCGGCGCATGAAGACACGCCTTTCGCGCCGCGCAGCCCTTACGCCGTGGCCAAGGCCTCGGCGCACTGGCTGGTGCAGAACTACCGCGAGGCCTATGGCCTGTACGTCTGCAACGGCATCCTGTTCAACCATGAATCGCCGCTGCGCCCGGCGCGCTTCGTTACACGCAAGATCGTCGCCGCGGCCGCGCGGATTGCGCGGGGCTCGCCGGAGCGGCTGTCGCTGGGCCGCCTGGACATCGTGCGCGACTGGGGCTGGGCGCCCGAGTACGTGCAGGCCATGTGGCAGATGCTGCAAGGCGAGACGCCGCGTGACTATGTCATCGCCACCGGCGCAGCCCATTCCCTGGAACAGTTTGTCGCCGCCGCCTTCGCGGGGGCCGGCCTCGACTGGCAGCAGCACGTGGATTCCGACCCCGGCCTGTTCCGGCCGACCGATATCGCCTGGAGCCAGGGCGACGCGTCGCGCGCGGCGGCCGAACTGGGCTGGCGCGCCGCCTGCCACATGCCCGAGGTGGTGACGCGCATGCTGGCGGCCGAGATGGCGGCGACGCCGGCTAACTGAAGCCGGCGGGAGCCCCGGCGCAGGCAGGGCCTACAAACGTTGTGTGCCGGCCAACCGGCCGAGGGCCTTGTCGAAGGTCGCCAGCGACAGGTGCCCGGCCTTGCGGGCAATCTCCAGCACCAGGCAATCCGAAAAGCCCAAGGCGGGCTTGGCGCGAAATTGCGTCAGCGCTGCGGCCACCACATCGGCATCTTGCAGCACCAGGCTTTCGTGAGACAGCAGCAACTCGAGCGCAGCGATCAATTGTTTCGGTTCGCGTTCGTAAATGGCGCCCAGTACCCAGAGTGACTCGGCCAGTACCAACTGAGAAACCCAGGCACCTTGGGCAACGGCCATGTCGGCAGCGGCCACCTGCTTGGCGTCATCGCGGGCCAGCAAGCGCACCAGAACGTTGGTGTCAACAGCCAGCATGCCGCTGCTTGATGTGCTGGCGTATGCCTGCCTTGAGTTCGGCCAGCGTTTTAGCGGGCGCGCCGTCAGTCAGTGGGTTTGAGGCAAACAGCGCCTGATGCACCTCCGCCGTGCTGTGGCGCTTGGCCCTTTCAACGACGATGCGGTCGCCATCCTGCGACCACACCAGCACCGAGCCTGGGGTCAGATGCAGAAACCGGCGGACCGCCGCCGGTACCGACACCTGACCTTGCGACGTGAGTTTGGTGTGAGCTTCCTGCCTGTCCCGATCCTAGCGGATTACCGGGGTAATGCGACAGCTCAGGCGAACACGCCCGCCGTGTCCTGCATGCGGTTGGACACCTCGCCCAGGTGGTGCAGCGTGTCGCCCAGGCTCATCTCCAGCATCGTCAGGCGCTTGAAGTAGTGGCTCGCGATGTACTCGTCGGTGCAGGCGATGCCGCCGTGCAGCTGGATGCACTGCTGGCCGACGAAGCGCATGCTGCTGCCCAGCTGCACGCGGGCCTGGCTGATGGCGCGGAGGCGCTGCTCGGTGGGCGCGCCCATCTTCAGGCTGGCGAAGTAGCTCATCGAGCGGCCCAGCTCCAGTTGCATCTTCACGTCGGCGATGCGGTGGCGCAGCGCCTGGAAGCCGGCCAGCGTGCTACCGAACTGCTTGCGCGTGTTCATGTAGTCGACGGTGACGGCGACCAGCTTGTCCATCAGCCCCACGGCCTCGGCGCATTGCGCGGCGATGCCGGCGTCCACCGCGTCTTCCAGCACCGCGTGGCCGTCGGCCGTGATCAAAGCGCCCGCGCTGGCCTTCAGCGTCACGTCGGCGGCGCGGGCGCCGTCCTGCGTCGCGTAGCCCGTGACCTGGGCCGCACGGCGTTCGACCAGGAAGAGCGCGATGCCGGCTGCGTCGTTGTCGGCGCCGCTGACGCGCGCGGGCACGATGAAGGCATCAGCCTCATCGCCGGCGGGCACCACGGTCTTGCGGCCGTCGAGCTGCCAGCCGCTGGCGGTTTGCACGGCGCGGGTGGTGACGTGCGCCAGCTGGTAGCGCGAGGCGCGCTCCTGCAGCGCCGGCACCACCATCGCCTCACCGCTGGCCATCGTTGGCAGCCACTGCGCCTGCAGCGCTTCGGGAGCCACGGCCAGCAGGCGCGGGGCCATCAGGGCGGCGAAGGTGTAGGGCGCATTGACCAGGCCACGGCCCAGTTCTTCGCTGACCACCATGGCGTCGATGGCGCCTTGGCCCAGGCCGCCATGGGCCTCGGGCACGACCAGACCGGCGAGGCCCAGTTCGGCCAGTTCGGCGTAGACCGCGCGTGTCGCGCCACCGGCCTTGGCCAGTGCATGCCGGCGGTCGAAGGTGAAGCCCTTGTCCACCCAGCGGCGCACGGCGTCGCGCAGCGATTCCTGGTCGTCGGAGAAATCGAAGTCCATGTTCAGGCCCCCAGCACGGTTTGCGCAACGATGTTGCGTTGCACTTCATTCGACCCGCCGTAGATGGTCGTCTTGCGCATGTTGAAGAAGGTGCCGGCCAGCGGCAACAAGGGCGCCGGCATGGCCAGGTCGCCCTGCCAGCCGGCTTCCATCGCTTCGTCGACGCGGGCGCGCGACAGCGGGCCGGCGGCCTGCATCATCAGTTCGGAATAACGCTGCTGGATCTCGCTGCCGCGTATTTTCAGCAGGCCCGCCACGTCCATGCTCTGCTTGCCGTTCTTCTCGGCACTCAGCACGCGCAGCACCATCATTTCCAGTGCCACCACGTCGACTTCCAGCAGCGCGATCTGGTCGCGGAAGCGGGCATCGTCATAGACGCCTTCGGCCTTGGCGATGCGCTTCAGGCGCTCGAGTTCGCGCTTGGCGCGGTTGACGTCGGCGATGTTGGTGCGTTCATGCGCCAGCAGGTGCTTGGCATAGGTCCAGCCCTTGTTCTCTTCGCCAATCAGGTTCTCGGCCGGCACCTCGACGTTGTCGAACCAGACCTCGTTGACCTCGGGCTCGCCGTCCATCAGCACGATGGGGCGCACCGTCACGCCGGGGCTCTTCATGTCGATCAGCAGGAAGCTGATGCCGGTCTGCGGCTTGCCTTCGTTGCTGGTGCGCACCAGGCAGAAGATCCATTCGCCGAACTGGCCCAGCGTGGTCCAGGTCTTCTGGCCGTTGACGATGTACTTGTCACCCTGGCGCTCGGCCTTGCACTTCAGCGAGGCCAGGTCGCTGCCCGAGCCGGGCTCGCTGTAGCCCTGGCTCCACCAGACTTCGCCGCTGGCGATGCCGGGCAGGAAGCGCTTCTGCTGTTCGGCGTTGCCAAAAGCCATGATCACCGGGGCCACCATCACCGGGCCGAAGGGAATCACGCGCGGCGCGCAGGCCAGGGCGCATTCCTCTTCGAACAGGTGCTTCTGGATGGCGTTCCAGCCCGGGCCGCCGAAGCGCTCGGGCCAGCCCCAGCCCAGCCAGCCCTTCTTGCCCAGGATCTTGGCCCAGCGCTGCAGGTCGTCGCGGCTCAGGCGCAGCGCGTAGCGCACCTTGTGGCTGATGTCGGCAGGCAGGTTTTCAGCCACCCAGTGCCGGATCTGCTGGCGGAAGGCGAGTTCTTCGCCGGTGAAGTTCAAGTCCATGAGGGAGGTGCTCCTGCGGTGGCGGATACAGCGCGTGGTTTTAGCACGATCGTTCTAATTCCGGGTGTCGCTGCTGGGACAAGGCCTGACGGGCATGAATCTGCGCGGTCATGCCTGCAGGCTTGAAATCGCCTGCAGGCCTTCGCCAGCCGCTCGGGCCCTTCCGGGCCCTCACGCGCGGGCTCAGTCGCGGAAATTGTTGAACGAGACCGGCCATTCGCTGATTTCCTTGCGCAGGATGGCCATGGCCGCCTGCAGGTCGTCGCGCTTGGCGCCGGTGACCCGCACGGCATCGCCCTGGATGGCGCCTTGCACCTTCAGCTTGCTGGCCTTCAGTGCCTGCTGCATCTTCTTGCCGGCTTCGGCGTCGACGCCGCTCTTCACGGTGACCGCCAGCTTCAGCTTGTCGTGGCTCATCTTCTGCGGTGTGCCGCTGAAGTCGAGAAAGCGCACGTCGACACTGCGTTTGGTGAGGCGGCCGATCAGCACTTCGCGCACCTGCTGCAACTGGAAATCGCTGTCGGCCCAGACCACCAGTTCGCGGGTCTTGGGTGTCGGCGAGTTCAGGTCGACCTTGGCGCTGGAACCCTTGAAATCGAAGCGGGTGCCGATTTCCTTGTTCGCCTGTTCCACGGCGTTCTTCAGTTCAACCAGGTCGGGTTCGATGACGGCGTCAAAGCTGGGCATGGGGAGCGGCCTTCGAATGGCGGAGAGGGGGCTGAATATGCCCGAAAATGCCGCGATGCCTGTGCCTTCCGTCCCTGTTCCGCTCGATGTGCAACACCGCGCCAGCCTGCGCGACCACAACACCTTCGGCCTGCCTGCCGTGGCGCGCACGCTGGTGCACCTGAAAAGCGAGGCCGATGTTCGCCGCGTGGTGGACCACCCCGACTACGGCCGGGCGCCGAAATTCATCCTCGGCGGCGGCAGCAATGTGGTGCTGACCCGCGACCTCGACGCCGTGGTGCTGAAGGTCGAGATCCTGGGCCGGCGCCTGGTGCGCGAAGACGCCGACGCCTGGATCGTCGAGGCCGGCGCCGGCGAGTCGTGGCACGGCATCGTCGCCTGGACGCTGGCGCAAGGCTGGCCGGGGCTGGAAAACATGGCGCTGATTCCCGGGCTGATGGGGGCTGCGCCGGTGCAGAACATCGGCGCCTACGGCGTCGAGATGAAAGACCGCTTCGACTCCCTGGACGCGGTCGACCTGGTCACCGGCTGCAGTGTCACGCTGAGCGCGGCCGACTGCCAGTTCGGCTACCGTGACAGCGTCTTCAAGCAGACCGGTTTCGGTGGCCTGGCCGGCAAGAGTGTCATCACCCGCGTGCGCCTGCGCCTGCCGAAACCCTGGCAGCCCGTGCGCGGCTATCTCGACATCGAACGCAAGATGGCCGAAACCGGCAACCCGGCGCCCGACGCGGCCACGATCTTCGACTGGATCTGCGCCATCCGCCGGGCCAAGCTGCCCGACCCGGCCTTCATCGGCAACGCCGGCAGTTTTTTCAAGAACCCGGTGGTCACGCCCGAGCAGTGCCGCGACATCATCGGCCGCGACCCGGAAATCGTGCATTACCTGATGCCCGACGGCGCCATCAAGCTGGCCGCCGGCTGGCTCATCGACGCCTGCGGCTGGAAGGGCAAGTCGGTGGGCCGCGCAGGCGTCTACGAAAAGCAGGCGCTGGTGCTGGTCAACCGGGGCGGCGCCAGCGGCGCCGAGGTGGTGACCCTGGCACGCGCCATCCAGGAAAGCGTCTATGGCCGCTTCGGCATCCGGCTGGAGCCCGAACCCATCATCGTCTGACCGGGTCCTGGGTGGGGCCCTGGCCTGGCGCGGTCAGCGCCCGAGCGGCTCAGTCCGCGGCGATCGGCGTTCCGGCGCCCGGCGTTGCCGCCCGCTCCAGCGCCGCCTGGGCGGCGATCCGCGTGGCCGGCAGCTGCGCTTCGAAGGACTGGACCAGCCGGGCGATCTCGTGGGCCGGCAGGTGGGCCGCACCGTCCTGCAAGGCCTGGGCCGTCTGCGCCAGCCCCGTCAGGCCGAGGTTGAGCGCGGCCCCCTTGGCGGCGTGGGCGTGCACGCGCAGGTCCAGCAACTGCGCATCGCGCACGGCCGCCCGCAGGCGTTGCACGGTTTCCGGGGCCTGGTCCAGAAAGCCGGTGATCAGCGCAGCCAGCCGGTGTGCCGGAATGGCCTGCAAGGTCAGCCTCATCGCGGCCGCATCGACCAGCCCAGCCCCCCCCGCCATGCCCACCCCGGCCGACGCCGTGTCCGACGGCGAGTGCCCGGGTGTGGCGCTGTTCGAACCGAACAGCCGGCGCAGGCAGGTGGCCAGGACCGGCGGGCTCACGGGCTTCATCAGGAAGTCGTTCATGCCGGCGACCAGGCAGCGGTCCTGGGTCTCGGGGAAGGCATCGGCGGTCAGCGCGACGATGGGCACCGTCGAGTGCCCCGGATCGGGCAGGGCGCGGATGGCGTGGGTGGCGCCGATACCGTCGAGCACCGGCATGTGCAAGTCCATCAGGATCAGGTCGAAACGCCGGGCGCTGGCGGCTTCAACGGCTTCCTGGCCGTTCGACGTGAAGTGCGCGCGGTGCCCCATGCCCTCCAGCAGCGCCGCCATGTAGCTGCGGTTGACCGGGTGGTCTTCGGCCACCAGGACGCGCAGGGCACGGGCTGTGCCGGCGTCGGCCCGTGCCGCTGGCGCCGCCCCTTCGGCTTCGCCGGGCAGCGCCTGCAGCGGCATCCAGAAGGTGAAGCGGCTGCCTGCGCCCGGCCGGCTGTGCAGGGTGATGTCACCGCCCATCAGGCGGGCCAGGTGGCGTGAGATTTCCAGGCCCAGCCCGCTGCTGCCAGGGCGGGGCGCGCGCGAACCGTCGCCTTGCATGCGGCGGCTGAACAGGCGGGACTGGGTGGCTTCGTCCATGCCGATCCCGGTGTCGGTGACGATGAATTCGAGCCGGCGCAGGGCGAGATCGGCCGCCCCGTCATCGGCCACGGCGGCCGGGCAGCGGACATCGAGCAGTACCGCGCCGTGGTCCGAG
Organism: Rubrivivax sp.; assembly: GCA_040400915.1. GTDB lineage: Bacteria > Pseudomonadota > Gammaproteobacteria > Burkholderiales > Burkholderiaceae_C > Rubrivivax. Next base: position 41,943 of record JBBAPI010000001.1, on the reverse strand, counting down.
AACTTGATCGCATTGGACAGCAGGTTGAACACGATCTGCTTCACGCGGGTGGCGTCCAGCACCATGCGTTCGGGCACCGCCGGTTCGGCGTCCAGGTGCAAGGTCAGCGCCTTGGCTGCAGCCTGCGGCCGCGTCAGGGCCTCGACATCGCGCAGCAGGGTGCGAAGCAGGGTCGGTGCCGGAGACAGCCGCAGGTGGCCGCTTTCCAGTTGCGACAGGTCGAAGATGTCGTTGAGCAGCGCCAGCAGGTGGTCGGCCGATTCGGTGGCGGTTCGCAGGTGGTCGATCTGGCGCGGCGTGAGTCCGGCTTCACGCAGCAGCGACAGCATGCCCACCAAGCGATGAAACGGCGTCTGGATCTCGTGGCTCATGGTGGCCAGGAAGGCGCTCTTGGCCTGGCTGGCGGCTTCGGCCTCGCCGCGCGCCACACGCAGGGTCTGCGCCAGGTCCTCCAGCGCGTTGCGGTGTTCGCGCAGGCTGCGAAGCTGCCGCAGCGCCAGGGCCGCGCAGGCCGCCATCAGCACGGCCAGCAGCAGCGTCAGCAGCAGTCCCCAGCGGCCGTTGGCGCCGGCCGCGCGGGTCTTCAGTTCCAGGTCCTGCACGCGCTGGCGCAGCGCCGTGACTTCGCTGGCAGGCCCTGCGCTGGCAGTGGCTGCGGTCGTCACCGAGGCCACTGCCGACCCCTGCCAGACCTGACGCGCCTGCACGCCGGCCAGGGCCAGCAGCACCAGCAGCAGGGCGATGCACAGCAGGCCCAGCCAGGCCAGGCGGGGCTCGTTGCCCGCCACCTTGGCGGCGGTGTCTTCCGGCTGCTGGGGGCCCCGTGGCATACGAAACTTGCGCCGAGGATGGCCTTCAGCCGCCCTGCAGCATGTCGCCCAGTTCCAGGCCGGTCAGGCCCTTGGCGCCACGCACCAGCCAGTACATCAAGCCCATCATCATCAGCATGCAGGGCACGGCGATCACGGGGTAGCTCAAGGCCGTCAGTCGGCCCAGTTCCTCGTTGAAGGCGGCGGTGCCGGCCGCGCTGGTGACGACCCAGCGCGCGAGCGCATAGTTGGCCACTGCCGAAAAGAAGAAGGTGCCGGCGAGCATCACCGTGGCCGCGCGCAAGCGGCGGTCGAAGGCTGCGGAATTGCCGCGCTCGGCCAGCGCCAGGTGCACGCGGTCGACATCGAAGAGCGCGGCGTTGAAGACCATCATGCGGATCAGTGGGGTACGCGTCCAGGTGCTGCCCAGGATGACCAGGCCGATCAGCCCGGGCACGGCGGCCTCCTTGACGGCCAGCCACTTGGCGTCGAGTGACAGCAGGCCGATGGCACCCGTCAGCAGGGTGCTGAAGACACCCAGCCCGGCCATCCAGTTCACCTTGCGGCGCTGCATGCCGTCCCACAGGCCCCAGGCCAGCGGAAAGGCCAGCGCCAGCAGCAGGGCGTAAACGGTGCCCAGGCGATCGTCGCTGCTGAGCTTGGTCAGAATCAGCGCGGGCAGGGCGATGGTGATGCCGATCTCGAGCAGCGGGTTCGGCTTCTTCTCGGGGATGGCAGCCCGCGCCGGAGCCGGTGCGGCGGCTGTTTCGGCGGCGGATTCGGTCGGATCGGATGTTTGCATGGAGCGCGACTGTGCCACGCTTGCGCCCACTTGCGCCGCGCCCCGGGTCAATGAGCCTGTTGTTCGAGCAGCCAGGCCAGCTTCCCGGCATACAAATCACGGGTGCCCGTCGATCCGCTGCTGGTGACGGCTTGCTGCAGATACCCTGCGGCGCCCTGCAGGTTGCCCAGCCGCCATTCAGCCTGCGCGGCCCAGAACAGCACTTCGGGCTGTTCGGGTTGGCGGCGCAGTTCGCGCCTGAAGAAGTCGCGCGCCTGGGCGTAGTCGCCACGGCCCATGGCCTGCTGGCCCTGGTCGAACAGGAGCAGGGGCGATTCGGGCTGCAGGCGCGCCAGGCGAAGCCGGACGACCTGCGCTTCGTCAGCCATGCCGCGGCGTTCCAGCAGCAGGGCCAGGTTGGACAAGGCGCTGGTGCTGTCCGGGTCCTGGGCCAGCACGTGGCGCAGCGCGGCCTCGGCCTCGGGCAGGTGGCTGTCGCGCAGGTAGACCACGGCCAGGGTGTTGATGGCGGGCAGGAATGTCGGGTCCTGGCGCAGCGCCTCGCGGGTCCAGGCGTAGGTGGTGGCGCCGTAGCCATCGGCCAGGGCCTCGGCGGCGCGGTTGTTGTAATACATCGCCAGCACGGTGCGTTCTGCCAGGGCCTGGCTGCGCTGGCCGCGCAATTGATCGGTGGGCAAGAAGTCCACCGTCAAGTCGTCGTTCAAACCGCCCGCGAACGTCGAATGCGCTGTGCGGTGGCCGAGCACCAGGTTGACGTGCTTGCTGAGCAGCACCAGCCCGCCGCTGCGGGAGTAGGTTTCTTCGACCTGGACGGCCTGGTAGCTGACCGGAACCCCCAGGTGCCGCGCGAAGGCGGCCGTCATGATGACCAGGGACAGGCAGTTGCCGGCGCGCGCTTCGAAGGCCTGGGCCGCGTTGCGTGTCGGGCCGGCGTCGTAGCGCAGGCGCAGCTTGTCCTGCCGGTACAGCGCGTCCAGCAGGGCCTGGCGCGGGTCGCGCAGGCGGGCTGCGGCACCCAGTTCGCGCTGGGCGTAGGCGCGCATCGCCGGACTGAGTTCGAAGACGGCGTCGCGGTCAGGCGGTGCGACGGCAGCCGGGTAGTAGGCATCGTGCAGCAGGGCAGGGGTCACGGCGGGCGCCCGGGGCGCCGTGCTGCAGGCCGTCAGCAACGTACCGGCCAGCGCCAGCAGTGCGGCCCGGGTGCGCCCCAAGCGCAGACAGCGCGAGCCCGAAATCGGCTGGTCCATGCAAGCCTCCCACAGGCGCGCGGAGCCCGCACGCCGCGCTCGGGATGCTACGCCTGCCGACCCGCTTCGGGTTGGCCGGCTGCTGGCGGCCGTGCTGCAAGATCCTGACCCAGGTCCAGGTGCAGTCGCAGCCTGGCCGCCACCTCGCGCAGCACGGGGTTGGCCAAGCCCGCAGCGCAGTCCAGGGTGCGACGGGCATACTCCGGGTCGCGCTGCAACTGCTCGACATGGATGCGCAAGCCGTGCCCGGCCAATAGCCACTTCAGTTCGATGATCTCGACCAGGCAAGGCGCAGCGGGCAGGGGGACGGGCAGGGCAGGGTTGAACATAGGCAGTGACCGTCCTACCTTAACGGCGCTTTCCCTCGCCAAGCTGACACCCGATGGGGGTGTTGCCTCCAAAAATGTGGTCGGATGTCACCCATCCGGCCTGCGCCGTTAGCCTTGCTGTCATGACCACCACGCTCCCGAGTCCCCTGTCCACCCCCCTGGTCGGTTTGCCGTCCCAATTGGCCGGCGAGGGCTGGGCGGTCGTCGATGCGGCTGCGCTGCGTGCGCTGTGCAGCCTGAGTGCTGACGATGTGTTGCCGTGGCAGGCCCTGTGGCCGGCGCTGCCGCCCGACCCGCACCTGCGCGACGGTGGCCGCTATCGACGCCGGCGCCACGGCTGCTTCGTGGTCACGCCCGAAGGCGTGCAGCCGGTGCCGCACCGTGCGCACTGGCAGCCGGTCGAGTACAACGCGCTGCACGGCGGTTTCCTGCGCTGGTTCGATCCGCTACCCGCCGCGCTGGTTGAAGACCCGGCCTGGCCGCGCCTGCTGCAAGGCTTGGCCAGCATGGCCGACAGCCTGCGCGGCCGCCGCCCCTGGTTCGTCGAGGCGCACCCGTTTCGCATCGACACCGAAGGCGGCATCGGCAGGCCCACGCCCGAGGGCGCGCACCGTGACGGCGTCGATCTGGTGGTGGTCATCATCGTGGCCCGCCACAACGTCAAGGGCGGTGAGACGCGGGTCTTCGACGCCGTCGGCCCGCAGGGCGTGCGCTTCACGCTGGCCGAGCCCTGGAGCGCGCTGCTGCTGGACGACGCACGCGTGATCCACGAAACCACGCCCATCCAACCGCTGGACGCCGCCGCGCCCGCCTGGCGCGACACCCTGGTGCTGACCTTCCGCCAAGGCGGTTTTCAAGGCCCGCAGGAGACCTGAACCCATGACCGCTCTGGCCATTTCCCATGCCGACATCGAAGCCGCCGCCGCCCGCCTGCAGGGCGTGGCGCAGCGCACCCCGGTGCTGACGTCCAGCACCTTCGACGCACGCACCGGCGCCCAGGTCTTCTTCAAGTGCGAAAACTTCCAGCGCATGGGCGCCTTCAAGTTCCGCGGGGCCTACAACGCGCTGGCGCAGTTCACACCCGAGCAGCGGCGCGGCGGTGTGATCGCGTTCTCGTCGGGCAACCACGCGCAGGCCATCGCGCTGTCGGCGCGGCTGCTGGGCATGCCGTCGGTCATCGTGATGCCGCAGGATGCACCGCCCGCCAAGCTGGTCGCCACCCGCGAATACCAGCAGGGCCAGGCCGCCAGCGAGGTGGTGCTGTACGACCGCTACAGCGAAGACCGCGAAGCCATCGGCCGGCGCCTGGCCGCCGAACGCGGCATGACGCTGATCCCGCCCTACGACCACGCCCACGTGATGGCCGGGCAGGGCACCGCCGCGGCCGAACTGCTGCAGGACACCGGTCCGCTGGACCTGCTGCTGGTCTGCGTCGGCGGTGGCGGCCTGATTGCGGGCTGTGCGGTTGCCGCCCATCACCTCAGCCCGGGCATCCAGGTGGTCGGCGTCGAGCCCGAGGCCGGCAACGACACCCAGCAGAGCCTGGCCCGCGGCGAGATCGTCCACATCGACACGCCGCAGACCATCGCCGACGGCGCCCAGACGCAGCACAGCGGGCAACTCACCTTCCCGGTGATCCAGCAACTTGTGCAGCGCATCCTCACCGTCACCGACGACGAACTCGCCGCCACGATGCGCTTCTTCGCCGAGCGCATGAAACTGGTGGTCGAGCCCACCGGTTGCCTGGGCGCTGCGGCGCTGCTGCACGGCGCCGTGCAGGCCCGCGGCCAGCGCGTCGGCGTGATCGTCAGCGGCGGCAATGTCGACCTGCTGCGCTACGCGCAACTGCTGTCCGGCGGCTGGCGCTGAGGCGCGGCCTGCCGATTTCCTTCCCCTCCCTGCACAGGACCTGATGCCCATGGCCGACGCCACACCGAACCACGCCTCGAAGGCGCCCGACGACGCAGCGGCCCAGCGCCAGCAGGCCCTGGTTGCCGCGCTGCTGGCGCGCCCTGTGGCGCGGGGCAGCGGCAGCATCGAGCTGGCCGGCCGCCGCTTCGACTACACGACGCAGGCGGCTTTTTCGCCCGTGATGCCCGACGGCCTGGACGGCGCCCACGCCGAACCCGAGGCCGCGGTGATGACCACGGCCTACCTGCTGACAGGCGCCGAGACCCGCCAGCGCCCGCTGTGCTTCGCCTTCAACGGCGGGCCGGGCTCGGCGTCGATCTGGTTGCAACTGGGGGCCCTGGGCCCGCAGCGCGTGGTCGTGCCCGACGACGGCAGCCTGGCGCCCGCGCCCTATGCCGTCGAAGCCAACCCCCACAGCTGGTTCGAACATTTCGACCTGGTCTTCATCGACCCGCCGCACACCGGCTGGTCCACCACCGCCAGCGAAGCGGCGCGCAAGAAGCTGCTGGCGGTGGACGGCGACATCGCCGCGCTGGCGGAGGTGATGCGCCACTGGCTGACGCGCAACCAGCGTTGGGGCTCGCCCATCTACATGGCCGGCGAAAGCTACGGCACCACCCGCGGCGCCGGCCTGGCGCTGCGGCTGCAGGACCTGGGTGTGGTGCTCAGCGGCGTGATCCTGGTGTCCTGCGCGATGGACCTGCAGACCCTGGTCTTCGCGCCGGCCAACGAACTGCCCTATGCGCTGTTCCTGCCGGCCTTCGCCAACGTGGCGCAGTTCCACGGCCTGCTGAAGGGGCCGCAGGCCGCCTCGCCGGAAGCCGCGCGCGCCGCCGCCGAGGCCTTCGTCCAGGACGACTACGCGGCCGCCTTGATGGCCGGTTCACGGTTGTCCGACCAGCAGCGCAGCCGCATCGCGCGGCGCGTCAGCGAGCTGACCGGGCTGCCGCGCGAACTCGTCGAAGAGAAGAACCTGCGCATCAGCGACCAGACCTTCTTCTTCGAGGCGCTGCGCAGCCAGGGCCGCATGGTGGGGCGGCTGGAAGCCCGCGCCACCGCGCCCATGGCGGCCAGCCGCACCCGCAACTGGGAGTTCGACCCGGGCATCGAGGCCATCGCCGGGCCTTACGCGATGGCGGCGATGGCCTATTTCCGCGCTCAGCTGGGGCTGGACCTGGACGCCCGCTACCAGGTGCTGTCGCGCGACGTGAACAAGGGCTGGGACTGGCGGCGCAGCGGCAACAGCCACGACGGCTTCTGCAGCACCTCGCACGATCTGGCGCTGGCCTTGCGGCGCAACCCCAACCTGCGCGTGCTGGTGGCCAGCGGCCGCTACGACCTGGGCACGCCCTACAGCGCCAGCGACTGGTCGCTGGCCCACCTGGACGTGCCGCCCGACGTGATGGCCCGCGTGCAGCACCGCTACTACGACGCGGGGCACATGATGTACACCCGTCAGGCCGACCTGAAGCAGCTCAAGGACGACCTGGCCAGCTGGCTGGCGGCCTGAAGCGGCGCCTCAGAGCAGGCGCTGCAGCTGCGGCGCCTGCAGCGCCAGGGCGGCCTGCAGCGCGGCATCGTCGCGGCCGAAGGTGAAGTCGGCGAAGTCGAAACCCGGTCCGACGGTGGCGCCGACATAGGCGTAGTCGCCGACGGGCTCGGCGGCCTGCCACCAGCCGGCTGGCACGACATGGCGCGGTGCACCGCTGGCACCGGCCGGCAGCAGGTCGACCGCCGTGAATTCCCGCAGGTCCGGCGGCGCCAGCCACAGCCGCAGCGCCTGGCCTTCCAGCAGGTGCCAGACTTCGTCGGAGGTGACGCGGTGCCAGGCCGAGAACTGGCCGGCGCACAACAGGAAGTCGATGCTGGTCAAGCTGGGACGCCGGGGCCGGCCGTCTTCAGGCTGCACCGTCTGCGCCGAGCGGAAGACCTCGGCGTAGTGACCGCCTTCGGGGTGTGGCTGCAGCTGCAGTGTGCGGATCAGTTCGGCCGCTCGCGGGTGTTGTCGCGGGTGGGGCTGGGGGCCTGTCGTGACCATCAGACGTTCCTCACGTCGGCGATGACGGTGCTGCCGAAGTCGGCCTGTGCCAGCACGGTCAGCACCTTGCTGGCGGCCAGGGCCGGGCTCATCAGCAGGCCGCCGGTCTGCATGCCGACGAAGCGCTCGCGTTCCGGAAAGGCTTCCGCGCTGGCGTTGCGCAGTTGCACCTGCATGTCGGTGTCGATGACGCCCGGCGCCAGCGAGACCACGCGGGCGCCGTTGGCTGCCGCCGCTTCTTCCAGCGCGACGGCGCGCGCGAGGTTGTCCATGCCGGCCTTGGCGGCGCAGTAGGACGCGCTGCCGGCGATGGCGTAACGGCCCAGCCCCGACGAGATCATCAGCACCTTGCGCGGCACCGTCCAGGCTGCGGTGGCGCGCAGGAAGGCGGCGGTCAGCAGCATCGGCGCTTCCAGGCCCACCCGCAGCGCGCGCGCCAGTTCGGCGCTGCGCCCGGCCGACAGCGGCCCCGGTTCTGAAACCACGCCGGCGTTGTTGATCAAGGTCACCGAGGCGATGGCCTGCGGGTCCTGCGCGGCCAGCCAGGCGGCCAGCCTGTCGGCCACCGGCGCGCTGTCCACGAGGTCGACCTCCCAGCTGGTCAGCTCGCTACCGGCGGGTACCGCGGCTCGCGTGGGTTGGCGCGCCAGCGCCAGCACGCGGTGGCCGCACGCCAGCAGTTGTTCGGTCAGCGCCAGGCCCAGGCCGCGCGAGGCGCCGGTGATCAAGGTGAGGTGTCGGGTCATGTCAGTGGGGGAGGTGGCAGGGTGGATGCGGTCGCCAGGCACTGTAGCGCCTGGGCTCAGAACGGCGCCGGGCTGTCGAAGGACAGGGGCCGGCCGCTGAGCGGATGCTCGAAGGCCAGCTGCGTGGCGTGCAGCAGCAGGCGGTCCGCGTGCGGCGGTGGCGCATACAGCGCGTCACCGCAGATCGCGTGGCCGATGTGCTGCAGGTGCACGCGCAGCTGGTGGGTGCGGCCGGTGACGGGCGTCAGCGCCAGCCGGGTGGTGTCGGCTGCCCGCTGCAGCACGCGCCACAGCGTCAGCGAGGGCTTGCCCTTGTCGGCATCGACCTGCTGGCGCGGCCGGTTCGGCCAATCGGCGGCCAGCGGCGCGTCGATTTGGCCGGCGTCGCCGGTGATGACGCCTGCGACCACCGCCACGTACTGCTTGTGCACGCGGCGGGCCTCGAAGGCCATGCTCAGCGCGCGCTGCACCGCCGCGCCGCGCGCGAAGACCATCAGCCCCGAGGTGGCCATGTCCAGGCGGTGGACCACCCGGGCATCGGCATGCAGCGCCTGCAGTCGCGTGCTCAGGTTGTCGGCGCCCGCCTCACCGCGCCCCGGCACAGCCAGCAGGCCGGCGGGCTTGCAGACCACGATCAGGGCCTCGTCCAGGTACAGCAGGTGCAGCGGCTCCATCGCGCTGAGCATAGGGCGGCCCTGTCGACACGCCGCAACAGCGGCCACGGGGTGCTCGCCGAACGCAAGGCGCTGGGCGGCAGATGTCGGCGCGGGCGTCACGCCCGTGCGCGGGCCGACCTCGAGCCCGGCTGAGGCTCAGGCCCCGACCGCCCTGGCCGGCGGGTCGGCTTGCAGCAGCGCGTCGCGCTGGGCCAGTGCCGGAAAGAGCTTCAGCCACAAGCCGGCCACGATGAGGGTACCCACGCCGCCCAGCAGCACCGAGCCGACGGGGCCGAGCACGGCCGCCGTGGCACCCGACTCGAATTCGCCCAGCTGGTTGGAAGCCCCGATGAAGACCGAGTTGACCGCGCTGACGCGGCCGCGCATCGCGTCGGGGGTTTCCAGCTGGACCAGCGTCGAGCGGATCACCACGCTGACCATGTCGGCCGCGCCGGTGACCGCCAGCGCCAGCAGCGCCGGCACCATGTGCGACGAGACGCCGAAAGCCAGGGTGGCCAGGCCGTAGGCGGCCGTCGCCAGCAGCAGCAGCGGACCGGTGCGCCGCTGTATCGGCCAGCGCGTGAGGGCCACCGACATCAGCAGGGCACCCACGGCGGGGGCGCTGCGCAGCACGCCCAGCCCCCAGGGCCCGGTGTGCAGGATGTCCTTGGCGTAGATCGGCAGCAGGGCCGTGGCGCCGCCGAACAGCACGGCGAAGAGGTCCAGCGAGATCGCGCCCAGCACCACCTTGTGGCGCCAGACGAAGTGCACCCCGGCCAGCAGGCTGTGCATCGTCACGGGGGTTCCTGGCGGCGGCTCGTGGGTGTAGCGCAGGGTCAGGCACAAGGCCGTGGCCAGCGCGAACAGCCCGGCGCAGACGGCGTAGGTGGTGGCAGCGCCGGCGGTGTAGATCAGGCCCCCCAGGGCCGGCCCGGCGATGATGGCGCCCTGCATGCCGGCCGAGCTGGCCGCCAGGGCACGCGGCAGCAGCCGCTGCGGCACCAGCAAGGGCGTCAGCGCCTGTTGCGCGGGCATCTGGAAGGCCCGCACGGCGCCCAGGACCAGCGAAACCGCCAGCAGCAGGTCGCGCCCGCCATGGCCGCCCAGGCTGACCACGCCCAGCAGCGCCGCCACGGCCACCTGCAAGCCCAGGCACAGGGCCACGATGCGGCCGCGGTGGTGGCGGTCGATGACATGCCCTGCGACCAGCGTGAGCGGAACGGCCGGCAGAAACTGCAGCAGCCCGACCAAGCCCAGGTCCCAGGCCGAGCCGGTGGTGTCATACATCTGCCAGGCCACAGCCACCATCAGCATCTGGCTGGCCGCCACGCTGCACAGGCGCGCCGTCCACAGCCGCATGAAGGCCGGCTGGTCGCGCAGCTTGTCGGCGCCGTTCATGAGCCGTCGCCCACCGGGGTGGTGGGTCTGTTGTCGACCGAATGGGCAGCGTGTTTTCCTCGGCGAGAGGGCGATTTCACCAGTAAGCAACGCTGTTGAGCTGATTGAGACATGTCGGAAGCAGCCGCCCTCCATCACACCCCCAGCCCCAGCGCGCTGCCCGCGACGACCCGGCTGGGTGAGTTCGAATGGCGCGGCCTGCTGAGGGGTCGGCGGTGTCGGTATTGTCTACCTGGCCTTCGACCACACGCGGGAGCGCGACGGGGCGGTGTTCGATTTGCGGCCCCACGGGCCGTGGTCCTCGGGTAAGGCTTGATGACGCCGGCCCGGCTTCGCGTTACACCTGAGCCCTTGCACTCAGGAGTCCTCCTTGTCCACCGCTACCCCCGCATCGCCCAGCAGCTACTGGCCCGCACGCCTGCCCCGGGCGCTGGTCATACCCGACACCACGCTGTGGTTCAACCTCGAAGTCACCGCCCAGCGCTTCCCGAAGCGCACGGCCTGTCAGTTCTTCGGCCAGGCCCTGAGCTATGCCGAGTTGCACCAGCAGGCCGAGGCCCTGGCCGGCTGGTTGCAGGCGCAAGGCGTCAAGGCCGGCGACCGTGTCTTGCTGTTCATGCAGAACTGCCCGCAGTTCGTGGTCGCCTTCTACGCCGTGCAGCGCGCCGATGCGGTGGTGGTGCCGGTCAACCCGATGAACCGGGCCGAGGAGTTCGCCCATTACATCGTCGACCCGCAGGCCCGCGTGGCCATCACCACGGCGGACCTCGCCGCCACCGTGGCTGAAGCCAACGCCCGGGTGCCCGAGGCGCAACGCCTGCAGCAGGTGCTGGTGACGCGCTACACCGACACCATGCCGGCGGCCGTCGCCAAGGCCGACGCGCCACCGCCGGCGATGTGGGCCTGGCTGTCCGCCGACCCGCCCTTGCCAGCAGGCTGCACGCGCTGGAACGACGCCCTGGCGGCCCGACTGACGGCCACCCCGCCGCAGGCCCAGGCCGATGACATGGCCTTGCTGCCCTACACCTCGGGCACCACCGGCATGCCCAAGGGCTGCATCCACAGCCATCGCACCCTGATGCCCAACGCCATCGGCGGCAGCCTGTGGGGCCACGCCAGTACCGAGACCGTGAGCCTGGGCGTGGTGCCCATGTTCCACATCACCGGCATGCTCTACGGGGTGCTGGCGCCGGTGCTGGCCGGCAGCACGGTTGTGATCCTGCCGCGCTGGGACCGCGAACTGGCCGGCCGGGCCATCTCGCGCTACGGGGTGACGCACTTCACCTGCATCCCGACGATGATCATCGACCTCTTTGGCAGCCCGAACTACAAGTCCTTCGACCTGTCCAGCCTGCGCTACCTGTCGGGCGGGGGTGCGGCCATGCCGCAAGCCGTGGCCGAACGGCTGAAGGCCGAGTTCAACCTGACCTTTGCCGAAGGCTACGGCCTGACCGAAACGGCGGCACCCACGCACGCCAACCCGCCCGAGCGCGCCAAGCTGCAATGCCTGGGCATCCCGATCTTCGGCGTGGACAGCCGCATCATCGATTCCGAAACCCAGGCCCAGCTGCCGCCGGGCGAGGTGGGCGAAATCGTCACCCACGGGCCGATGGTGTTCAAGGGCTACTGGGGCCACGCCGAAGCGACCCGGTCGGCCTTCATCGAGATCGACGGCAAGCGCTACTTCCGCACCGGCGACCTGGGGCGGCGCGACGAGGAGGGCTACTTCTTCATCACCGACCGCTTGAAACGCATGATCAATGCCAGCGGCTTCAAGGTCTGGCCGAGCGAGGTCGAACTGCTGCTCTTCGGCTGCCCGCTGGTGCAAGAGGCCTGCATCATTGCGGCCCACGATGCCTACCGCGGCGAAACGGTGAAGGCGGTGATCGTGCTGCGTGAAGCGGCGCGCGGCAAGACCAGCGAGCAGGACATCATCGACTGGGCGCGCGGCCACATGGCGGTCTACAAGGTGCCGCGCCAGGTCCAGTTCGTCGATGCGCTGCCCAAGAGCGGCTCGGGCAAGGTGATGTGGCGTTCGCTGCAGGAGCAGGAAGGGGCAGCGCCCCGGGCCGTGCCGGCCGGCTGAGTCTGCGCTGCGTCAGCCCGCCGGCACGCTGACCTGGGCCAGCGCCCTTTGCAGGGCGCGGGCGTCGTTGCTGGCGCGGTGGCGGGTCAGCCCCAAGTCGCTGAGCGCGGCCCGGCGTGCTGCGTCCAGGCGGTGCAGGCTGGCCTCGTTCAGCAGGGCGCTGACGGACTCCAGCCTGAAGCCGGCCCGCAGACCGGCGGCCTCGAACAGGGCGGCCAGCCAGGGGTAGTCGTGGGCCCAGCCGTCACAGTAGACCGTGTGGCCGCTGAGGTCGCGGTTCAATGCCAGTGCCACGTCGCGCACCGCCTGGCCGTGGGCCAGCAGCGTGCCGCGCCCGATGCCGTGCACCTTTTCGGCCGCCGGGTCCCAGTGCGTCCATTCGGGCGTGGGCCGCACCAGCATGCAGACGGCCCGGCCGTCGGGCATCACATAGCCCACCTCGATGGGGTAGCTGTGACGGCCGAAGCCCGACGCCTCGATGTCGAGCACGCAGGGCGGTGGGTGGGACAGGGCAAGCGGCACGGGAGGGCGGGCGGGCACAGGATCGGATCGGCCCATTCTGGGCCCCACCGCCGCTGCAGCCTGCGCCCTACCCGTGCAAACCGGTAGGACTGCCGATCCGGGCCCCGGTCATGGCGAGTCAGGCGGGTCGTGCGGCGCCTCACGGGCGCTGGATCGAGCGGCTTTGGGTTGACCCGGCCGTTGTGCGCGGTAGATCCCGGTATGCCCCGAAAACAGGTAGCTGATGACGCAGGCCACGATGGCGTAGACGCCCAGGTCGGCGCCGAACAATTCGACGGCCATCAGGGTGCAGGCCAGCGGCGTGTTGGCGGCGCCGGCGAACACGGCGACGAAACCCAGCGCGGCCATCAGCGCCACCGGCATGTCCAGCAGCGGGGCCAGCGCATTGCCCAGCGTGGCGCCGATGACGAACAGCGGCGTCACCTCACCGCCCTTGAAGCCGCTGGCCAGCGACGCGACGGTGTAAGCCAGCTTGGCCGCGAAATCCCAGGGTGGCAGGGCTTGCGCGAAGGCTTCCGCAATCACCGGCAGGCCCAGCCCGGCGTAGCGCCAACCGCCCAAGCCCAGCAGGGCGGTGGCGATCAGGGCGCCGCCGACCAGCGCGCGCAAGGGGCTGTACGGCACCCGGCGCCGGAAGGCGGCCGACAGGCGGTGCGTTGCCGCCGCAAACAGGCGGCCGACCAGGCCGAAGGCAGCACCGGCCAACAGCACCGCGGCCAGGCTCCAGAGGGACAGCGGCGGGACCACGCCGGCCGCATAGTGGGCATGGTGCGCGCCCCACCAGAGCGCGATCTGGTCGCCCACGATGGCCGCCACCACACAAGGCAACAAAGCGTCGTAGCGCAGGCGCCCGATGGCCAGCACTTCCAGCGCGAACACCGCACCGGCCAGCGGCGTCCCGAAGACCGAGGCGAAACCCGCGCTGATGCCCGCCATCAGCAGGATGCGGCGATCGTCGCGTGCCAGCTTCAGGGCTCGTGTGACCTGATCGGCCAGGGCGCCCCCCATCTGCACGGCCGTGCCTTCGCGACCGACCGAGGCGCCGAACAGGTGTGAGACCACCGTGCCGAACAGGATCAGCGGCGCCATGCGCAGCGGAACTGCTTGCTGCGGGTCATGGATCTCGTCGATGAGCAGGTTGTTGCCGCCCTCGACCTGCTGGCCGATCTGCAGGTAGACCCAGGCCACCGCGAAGCCCGCCAGCGGCAGGCCCCAGACCAGCCAGCGCTGCGCTTCACGCGTGGCCGTGGCCAGGTCGAGGGCCCACAGCAAGGCGGCCGACGCCGAGCCCGCCAGCGCGCCGACCAGCAGGGCCAGCAGCAGCCACTTGGCGAAATGGACCCCGTGTGTCCATGGTTCAGGCGGCGTGGAATGCAGCATCGACCCCGGAAAATGAAAACGCCCTCTCACGCTCGGCGCTTGCCGACGGCGCCCGGTGGGCCCTGCGTCGGTTCAGTATATCGACGCAGATCCTGCCACCGCAGGCGGGCTCGATGCGGCTGACGAACCCCATCTTGATGCACATCAACGGGGCTGACCCGGCCGCAACGCAGGCCGGTCGCCGAAACGTGTCTAATACGGTGTGATGTTCCGCCACCGCTTACAACGACGTTGCTGGGCCGCCCTCGTGCTGGCCCTGTGGCTGTTCGGTGTCGGCGTGGGGGTGGCACACGCCTGTCTGGCACCGAGCGCCTTGCAGCCTGTCGGGCCGATGGCCGCCCACCTGGCTGAGGGTGACCTGCCCCATCCCGGGCCGGATGCAGGGACGGCGGACGGTGACGCCCACTGCCAGCCGGGCCAGGCCGCCCAGTCGAACTGCCAGGACTTCTGCGACAAGGCCCGGGTCTCGGTGCCGACGCTGAAGTCGGCCTTGGACGCCGCCCAGGGCCACGCCCTGTCGCTGCTGGCCGTGGCGGTGGTTCTGCCCATGTCGGCCCGTGAACCGCATCCCTGGCTGGCACCCCGCCGTGACGGCGTTCGGGCGCCACCGATACCCATCGCCTTTCTGCGGCTGGCGCTCTAGCGCCTGGCACGGGCGGACAGCTTTAGTCTGCGCCGCGACCGTGCCCCCGCCCGTCGAGCGCGCCCCTGTCGCAGTGTGGCGGGCGCCGACCTCGACAGCCCCGGCCCAGCCGGCCCCAGCCGCATCGATACCCAGGGCCCTTGCCGACGTGCACGTTCACGCCGCATCGACCCGCAAACCCCAGGAGCCGACCGATGAGGTCCTTTCCAGCTTGCCTGCACGGCCACCTGCCAGGGGCCGTCCTGGCCCTCCTGTTCGCCGCCGGCCCGGCGCAGGCCCAGGACGCCCTCTTGGGCGGCAGTCTGCAAGGCCTGCTGGCCCATGCCCGCGCGCTAAGCCCCGAGCTGAGCGCCATGCGGCAGGAGGCCGATGCGGCCGCGCAGCGCGTCGCACCGGCCGGGGCGCTGCCCGATCCGGTGCTGCGCGTCGAGCTCATGAACATCAACAACGTCGGCACGGACACGCCACCCAGCCTGCTGCCCTGGAAGGTGGGCGAGACCCGGTACACGCTGATGCAGTCCTTGCCGCTGTGGGGCAAACGCGGGCTGCGGCGCGAGGTGGCGGCCGCCGATGCGATGCAGGCCGGTGCGCGCAGCGACGCCACCTGGGTCGAACTGGCGGCGCGCATCAAGACGGCCTATGCCGAGTACTACCGGGTAGCCGGCAACGAGCGCCTGACCGGCGAGGTGCTGGGGCTGATGGCGCGGCTCGAGCAGCTGGCGCAGGCGCGCTATGCCGGCGGTCTGGTGGGTCAATCCGACGCCATCCGTGCGCAGCTCGAGCAGAGCGCCATGCGCACCGAATTGCTGGCACTCGAGGGCGAGCGGCGCCAGGTGCGCGCCCGGCTGAATGGCCTGCTGGCGCGCGATGGCGCTGCGGCCCTGGCCGAACCCGAAGCGCTGCGCCCGCTGCCGCTGCTGAGCCCGGGCGATGCGGGCAGGCTCGCCGAGCGCGCCCGCGGACGCAACCCGCTGATCCTGGCCGAGCGGGCGCGCCTGGACGCTGCACAGAAGGGCCGTGAGCTGACGCAGCGCAACCGTTACCCCGACCTGACGGCCGGCGTGTCGTCCTCCCAGGTGGGTGCGCGCATCAGCACCTGGGGCGTCATGCTCGAGATGAACATCCCCCTGCAGCAGGACACCCGGCGCAGCCAGGAGCGCGAGGCCGAGGCCCTGGTGGCGGCTGCGCGCTCGCGGGTCGAGGCGCTGACGCACCAGTTGCTCGGCGAACTCGGGGGCCAGCTGGCCGGCCTGGACGCCGCGCAGCGCAGCGCCGCGCTGGTCAAGAGCCAGCTGCTGCCGCAGTCGGAGCTCAGCCTGCAGTCGGCGCTGGCGGCCTACGAGAACGGCAAGGCCGACTTCGCGGTGCTGCTCGACGGCCAGCGCCAGATCCGCCGAGCGCGGCAAGAGCTGCTGAAGGTCCAGGTCGAGGCGCAGCTGCGCCTGGCCGACATCGAACGCATCCTGGGAGAAGACCTGTGAAGACATCGACCGTCGCGCTGGCCATCGCGGTGCTGGCTGCCGTGGCTGCCGGCAGCTACGGGCTGGGCGCGCGCGCACCAGCGCCGGCTACATCCGGCGCACCCGGCGCGGCCGGCGCGGCCGCCGTGGCCGCTGTGGCCTCAGCCCCCAAGGCACCCCGGCTGCTGTATTACCGTAACCCAATGGGCCTGGCCGATACCTCGCCGACGCCCAAGAAAGACTCGATGGGCATGGACTACATCGCCGTCTACGAAGGCGAAGACGAACCGGCGGCGCCCGCCGCGGCGGGCGGGGTGGCCGGGCCCAGGGCCGTGCGCATCAGCACCGAGAAGATCCAGAAGCTGGGCGTGCGCACCGAAGCGGCCAGCCTGCGCCCGCTGGGCAAGACCGTGCGCGCGGCAGGGCGTGTCGAGCCCGATGAACGGCGCATCTCGGTGATCGCGGCGAAGTTCGAGGGCTATGTCGAGAAGCTGCTGGTCAATGTGACCGGCCAGACCGTGACCCGGGGCCAGCCGCTGTTCGAGGCCTACAGCCCCGAGCTGGTGTCGGCGCAGCGCGAATACCTGATCGCCCTGCAGGGCACGCAGACCCTGAAAGAGGCCGGCAGCGACGCGCAGGTCGGCATGCAGCAGCTGGTCGAATCCAGCCTGGCCCATTTGCGCCATTGGGATCTCTCGCCCGATCAACTGCAGCGCCTGGTGAAGACCGGCCAGGCGCAGCGCAACATCACCTTCCTGTCGCCGGTGTCGGGCGTGGTGACGGAGAAGAAGGCGCTGCTGGGCATGCGCTTTATGCCCGGCGACCTGCTGTACCAGGTGACCGACCTGTCGGCGGTCTGGGTCATCGCCGACCTGTCGGAACAGGACATCGGCCTGGTCAAGACCGGCGCCCGGGTGCGCGTCACCACTACCGCCTACCCGAACGAGGTCTTCGACGGGCGCGTCACCTACGTCTACCCGACGATGAAGGCCGAAACCCGCAGCATTCCCGTGCGGGTGGAACTGGCCAACCCCGGTGGCAAGCTCAAGCCGGCCATGTTCGCGCAGGTCGAGCTGCAGGTCGGCGGGCCCGCCCCGGTGCTCACGGTGCCGGATTCCGCGGTGATCGACACCGGCACGCGGCGCTTGGTGCTGGTGCAAGTCGGCGTCGGTCGCTTCGAGCCTCGCGAGGTCGAACTGGGCGCCCGTGGCGAGCATTTCGTCGAAGTCCGGCGTGGCCTGCGCGACGGCGAGCAGGTGGTCGTGTCCGCCAACTTCCTGATCGACGCCGAGAGCAACCTGAAGGCGGTCGTCGGTGGCGCTGCCGCAGCGCCGGCATCCGGCGCTGCGGCCCAGGCGGCCCGTGCGCCGGCAGCCGCCGCCAGCAGCCACAGCGGCCACTGAGCCGAGGACACCATGCTGGCTCGCATCATCCAGTGGTCGGGCAGGAACGCCTTCCTGGTCCTGCTCGGCACCCTGTTCATCGTCATCGGCGGTGTCGTCGCCGTGATCAAGACGCCGCTCGACGCACTGCCCGACCTGTCGGACGTGCAGGTCATCGTCTACACCGAAGTCCCGGGCCAGGCGCCGCAGGTCGTTGAGGACCAGGTGACCTACGCGCTGACCACCGCGATGCTGGCGGTGCCGAAGAGCAAAGTCGTGCGCGGATTCTCGTTCTTCGGTGCGTCCTTCGTCTACGTCATCTTCGAGGACGGCACCGACATCTACTGGGCGCGCAGCCGCGTGCTCGAGTACCTGAACTTTGCCTCCAGCCGCTTGCCCAAGGGCGTTTCGCCGTCGCTCGGGCCGGATGCCACCGGCGTCGGCTGGGTCTACCAGTACGTGCTGCTGGCCAGCAACAAGACCCTGGCCGAACTGCGCACCATCCAGGACTGGTACGTGCGCTACCAACTCACCAAGGCGGCGGGCGTGGCCGAAGTGGCCTCGCTGGGCGGCTTCGTGCAGACCTACCAGGTCACCGTCGATCCGCTCAAGCTGCGCAGCTACGGCATCCCCTTGATGAAGGTGTCGCAGGTCATCCGCGACAGCAACCGCGACGTCGGCGGGCGCGTGGTCGAGATGGCCGAGACCGAGTTCATGGTCCGCGGCAAGGGTTACCTGCGCAGCAAGGCCGACATCGAGATGCTGGTGCTCAAGAGCGAGGGCGGCACGCCGGTGCTGATCCGCGACGTCGCGCGGGTCGAGATGGCCCCCGACGAGCGGCGCGGCCTGTCCGAGCTGAACGGCGAGGGCGAGGTGGTGTCGGGCATCGCCATGGCGCGCTTCGGGCAGAACGCCCTCGAGGTGATCGACAACCTGAAAGCCAAGGTCGCCGAAATTTCCGCCGGCCTGCCCGAGGGCGTGACGATCGAGGCCGTCTACGACCGCTCGGACCTGATCCACCGCGCCATCGCCAACCTGCAGCGCACGCTGCTCGAGGAAAGCCTCATCGTCGCCGCCGTCTGCGTCGTGTTCCTGATGCACCTGCGTTCGGCGCTGGTGGCCATCATGATGCTGCCGGTGGGCGTGCTGATCTCCTTCATCGCCATGCACGCGCTGGGCATGAACTCGAACCTGATGAGCCTGGGCGGCATCGCCATCGCCATCGGGGCGATGGTCGACGCGGCCATCGTGATGATCGAGAACGCCCACAAGCACCTCGAGCGCCTGGACCGCGCCCAGCCCGATCACGGCGTCAAGGAACGCGCCGCCGCCATGCTGGAGGCCTGCGTCGAAGTCGGGCCGGCGCTGTTCTTCTCGCTGCTGATCATCACCGTGTCCTTCCTGCCGGTGTTCACGCTCGAGTCGCAGGAAGGGCGTTTGTTCGCGCCGCTGGCCTACACCAAGACCTTCTCGATGGCCGGTGCGGCGCTGCTGTCGGTGACGCTGGTGCCGGTGCTGATGCTGCTGTTCATCCGCGGCCGGGTCATGCCCGAGGCCAAGAACCCCTTGAACCGCTTCCTGATCGGGGTCTATCGGCCGCTCATCGCCGCGGTCATGCGCTGGAAGAAGACCACCATCGCGCTGGCGCTGATCGCCCTGGCCCT
Organism: Rubrivivax sp.; assembly: GCA_040400915.1. Taxonomy (GTDB): domain Bacteria; phylum Pseudomonadota; class Gammaproteobacteria; order Burkholderiales; family Burkholderiaceae_C; genus Rubrivivax. Next base: position 22,870 of record JBBAPI010000001.1, on the reverse strand, counting down.
GTCCTGGGTTCCGGCGTCGCGACTCGGCAGCGAGTTCATGCCCACGCTGAACGAAGGCACGCTGCTCTACATGCCGGCCTCCTTGCCGGGCATGTCGATCACCAAGGCCGCCGAGGTGCTGCAGACCCAGGACCGGATCATCAAGGGCTTCCCCGAGGTGGCTTCGGTCTACGGCAAGGCCGGCCGCGCCAACACCGCCACCGACCCGGCGCCGACCGAGATGTTCGAGACCGTCATCAACCTCAAGCCCCAGGCGCAGTGGCGGGCCGGCATGACCACCGACAAGCTGATCGCCGAGATGGACCAGGCGCTGCAGTTCCCCGGCATCAGCAATGCCTGGACGATGCCGATCAAGGCCCGCATCGACATGCTGTCCACCGGCATCCGCACGCCCATCGGCATCAAGGTCTTCGGCAAGGATCTCGGCGAGATGGAGCGGCTGGCCCAGGCGATCGAGGCCGTGGTCAAGACGGTGCCGGGCACGACCTCGGCCTTTGCCGAGCGCCTGACCGGCGGCAGCTACCTGAACATCGAACCCGACCGCGCGGCGCTGGCGCGCTACGGCCTGTCGGTGGGCGATCTGCTGGATGTCATCGGCACCGCACTGGGCGGCGAGATGGTCACCACCACCGTCGAAGGCCGCGAGCGCTTCGGCGTCAGCGTGCGCTACCCGCGCGAGTTGCGCAGCAACCCCGAGCAGATCGAACGCGAGGTGCTGGTGCCCGTGATGGGCGGCGCCGGGCTGGCCACGACCGTGCCGCTGGGCCAGGTGGCCCGGGTGGTGGTGGCGCGCGGCACGCCGGGCATACGCACCGAAAACGCGCTGCTGTCGGCCTACATCTTCGTCGACATCCGCGACCGCGACATCGGCGGCTATGTGGCCGAGGCGCGCCGGGCGGTGGCCGCGCAGGTGCAGTTCCCGCCCGGCTACTACATCACCTGGAGCGGGCAGTTCGAGGCCATGGAGCGCGCCATCGCGAAGATGAAGATCGTCGTGCCGGTCACCCTGCTGCTGATCTTCCTGCTGCTGTACCTGAACTTCCGCCGCCTGACCGAGACCTTCATCGTGATGCTGTCGGTGCCCTTTGCGCTGGTCGGCGGCGTCTGGCTGATGTGGGCGCTGGGCTACAACCTGTCGGTGGCGGTGGCCGTCGGTTTCATCGCGCTGGCCGGGGTGGCGGCAGAAACGGGTGTCGTGATGCTGATCTACCTCGACCACGCCTGGGTGGCCGCGCAGCAAGGCTGCCGCCAGCAAGGCCGTCAGCCCGGCGCGGCCGACCTCTATGGCGCGGTGATGGAAGGCGCCGTCGAGCGCGTGCGGCCCAAGATGATGACCGTGGTGGCCATCATGGCCGGCCTGCTGCCGATCATGTGGGGCAGCGGCACCGGCTCCGAAGTGATGCGCCGCATCGCGGCCCCGATGGTCGGCGGCATGATCTCGTCGACGGTGTTGACCTTGTGCGTGATCCCCGCGCTGTATGCGCTGGTCAAGCAGTGGCAGCTCAACCGTCGCCCATGAGGATGTCGAACGCGGCCTGCAGCTTGCGCTCGTAGCTGGCCCTGGCTGTGGCGATGGTCTCGGGCGTCCAGGCCATGAAGCCCTGGCCGGACTTCATCCCGGTGTCGCCGCGCGCCACCCTATCGCTCAGGCAGGCGGGCACTTCGGTGACGTTCGACAGCGACGGGTAGATGGCGCGTGCCGCGCTGCACACGGAATCCCAGCCGGAGATCTCTTTTTGCAGGATCGGGCCGACCGCTGCGTAGCGAAAGCCAAAGCTGTAGCGCACCGCGAGGTCCACGTCTTCGGGGGTGGCGACGCCGGCATCGATCAGCGACATCGCCTCGCGCATCATCGCGTGCTGGATGCGGTTGGCCAGGAAGCCGGGGATGTCGCGGCGGACCAGCACCGGCTTCTTGCCCAGGGCGGTGTAGAGCGCGCAGACCCGCTGGCCCAGCGCCGGGTCCGACGCCTCGCCCAGCACCACTTCCACCAGCGGCACCACGTGCGCGGGCATGAAGTAGTGGATGTTGAACATCCGGCTGGCACCCGCCAGCCCGGCGGCGATCTGCGAGATGGGGAAGCCCGAACTGTTGCTGCCGATGGGCACGCCAGCCGGCACGCGGGCGTCGAGGTCGGCAAACACCGCCTGCTTCAGCGCCATGTTCTCGGCCACGGTTTCGATGACCAGGCTGACCCCGTCCCAGTCGCTCCAACTGTCGAGCGCGCCGCATTGCAGGCGCAGCGACCAGCCGGCCGGCGGCGGCTGCAGCAGCAGCGCGCGCGCCAGCTGCAGCGTGGGCTCGCGGCCGGCCTCGCTGCGCGCCACCGTGCGGCCCAGCATCAGCACGCGGGCGCCCTGCGCCAGAAAACCGGCGGCGATGCCTTGGGCCATGATGCCGGTGCCGACGATGGCGGCGCGCAGGCTTGAATGTTCGGACATGGCGTCTTTCGGGTTCGACCGCCCCGGTGGCGGGCTGCCTATCATCGTGGATGGCCCAGCCCTTCAGGCGGATGGCGCCACCCCCTTCATTGCCCCCAGGACTGCACATGCCCCTCATCGAATCCGTCAGCGTGGCCGTGGCCCGCGTGCCGCTGGACCAGGTCACCTCCTTCGCCACCCGTACCGTCAGCGAGCGCTACTACGGCCTGGTCAAGGTGCGCAGCACCGACGGCATCGAAGGCATCGGCTTTTGCTACATCGGCAGTCGCGGCGGTTCGGTGCTGAAGGTGGCGGTGGAAGAACTGCTGGCGCCGGTGCTGATCGGCGAGAACAGCCACCGCAGCGAAGGCCTGTGGCAGGCCATGTACCAGGAAGCGCTGCTGCAGGGCCGCGCCGGTGCGGTGATGCGCGGCATCTCCATCCTGGACACCGCCCTGTGGGACCTCAACGCGCGTTCGGTGGGCCTGCCGCTGCACGACTACCTGGGCTGCATCGAACGCACCAGCGTGCCGGCCTACGCCAGCGGCGGCTACTACGTCGACGGCAAGACGCCGGCCATGCTGGGCGCTGAAATGGCCGGCTACGCCGAGGCCGGCTTCAAGGCCGTGAAGATGAAGGTCGGCCGCTTCTCGCCGGCCGCCGAAGCCGAACGCGTGGCCGCTGCGCGGGACGCCATCGGGCCCGATGTGCTGCTGATGCTGGACGTCAACAACGGCTGGAAAGACCTGCCGACGGCGATGGCGTACGTGCGGCGTTTCGAGGAACACGACCCCTACTGGATCGAAGAGCCCTTCACGCCCGACGCCATCGACCTGCACGCCCGGCTGGCACAGCGCACGGGCGTGACCATCGCCACCGGCGAAATCGAAGTCGGCCGCTGGCGCTTCCGCGAATTGATCGCCGCGGGCGGCGCCGAGATTTTGCAGACCGACGCCGCGGTCTGCGGCGGCATCAGCGAATGGCGGCGCATCGCCGCGCACGCCGACAGCTGCGGCATCACGGTCAGCCCGCACTGGTTCCACGACCTGCACGCACCGCTGGTCGCGGCCACGCCGAACGCCCGCTTCGTCGAGTTCTTCCCCGACGACCAGGTGCTGAATTTCCGCCGCCTGCTCGACAAGCAGCTGACACCGAAAGACGGCCGCCTGGTGCTGCACCAGACGCCCGGCCTGGGCTTCGGCTTCGATGAAGCGGCGGTGACGAAGTACAGCGCCGGCGGGCCAGCCTGGACGCTGATCCAGTGAAGGTCACGGCTGTCGAACTGCAGCGTTTCATAGCCGGGATGCTGGCTGCGGTCGGCTTGCCGGGTGCCGACGCCGCCCAGGTGGCTGAGCTGATGACGCAGGCCGACCTGACCGGCGCTGACGGCCACGGCGTGTTCCGCTTGCCGCAGTACCTGCGCCGCATCCGCGCCGGCGGCCTGAACGTGAAGCCGAACATCCGCGCGGAACGCGAGACCAGCGCCAGCGCCGTCATCCACGGTGACAACGGCATGGGCCACCTGGTGATGCGCCGCGCCACCGAACTGGCCATCGCCAAGGCCCAAGCGCACGGCATCGGCTGGGTCGGCGCCCACCACAGCAACCACGCCGGACCGGCCGCGCTCTACGCCGATCTGGCCGCCGAGGCCGGCCTGGTCGGCATCTACCTGGCCGTGGGCAGCGCCAACCACATGGCGCCCTGGGGCTCGATCGAGCCGCTGCTGTCGACCAACCCGATTGCCATCGCCGTGCCCGGCCGCCGCCACGGCACGGTGCTGCTGGACATGGCCACTACCGTGGCCGCCTACGGCAAGGTCAAGCTGGCGGCGCAGCGCGGGCAGGCCATGCCCGAGGGCTGGATGATCGACGGTCAGGGCCAGCCGCTGACCGACCCGGCGCGCGCCAAGGAAGGCACGCTGCTGCCCATCGGCGGCTACAAGGGCTACGGCCTGTCGCTGATGATCGGCCTGCTGGCCGGCACGCTGAACGGCGCGGCCATGGGCAGCCAGGTGGTGGACTTCAACGCCGACGACACCACGCTGACCAACACCGGCCACACCATCGCCGTGCTGAACCCGGCGGCCTTCTGCGACGCCGAAGCCTTTCGCGACGAGGTCGACCGCATCGTCGACGAACTGCAGGCCGCCGCCCGGCTGCCGGGCGTGGACCGCATCCGGGTGCCCGGTGAAGGGCGCAACGAAACGCGGCGGGAACGCGAGGTCAGCGGCATACCGCTGACGACCGAATTGCAGGCCACGCTGGACAAGCTGTCCGCTGAACTGGGCGTGCCGGCCCTGTCGTTTCATCGCACCGGCTCCGGCGCGGGTTTGAACAGGCGGTAACCTCGCCCCTTTGATTCTGCCGTTCCGGCTGACCGCCGGGATGACCCGTCCCCATGCGCTTCTTCATGCCTGTCCTGCTCGCAGCAGCCCTCCTGTCCGCCTGTGGCAAGTCCGACAAACCCGCGGCCGGTCCGACCGAGGCTGCCGGCAAACCCGCGGTCCGGCTGCTGCTGTCGCCCGAAGACCTGCTGACCCTGGCCGCCAGCACGCTGGCCAGCGGCCCGGTCATCACCGGTTCGGTGCAGCCCGAGCGGCGCGCCGACCTGCGCGCCGAGGTGGCTGCGGTGGTGCTGCAGATCCTGAAGGACAACGGCGAGGCGGTGAAGGCCGGCGACCTGCTGGTGCGACTCGACGACACCGCCATCCGCGACAGTCTGGCCTCGGCCGAAGAGGCGGTGCGGGCCGCTTCGCAGGCCTTCGACCAGAGCGAGCGCCAGGTGACGCGGCTGAAGACCCTGCAGGCCCAGGGCATGACCAGCACGCAGGCGCTGGAAGACGCCGAAGTGCGGCGCAACAACGCGCAGAGCGACCTGGTGGCGGCCAAGTCGCGCGTTGTCTCGGCGCGCCAGCAGTTGCAGCGCACGGGCGTGCGCGCACCCTTCGACGGCGTGGTCAGCGAGCGCAAGGCCTCGGCGGGCGACACGGTGCAGATCGGCAAGGAACTGCTGAAGGTCATCGACCCCCGCAGCATGCGTTTCGAAGGCCTGGTGTCGGCCGACCGCATGAGCGACTTGAAGCTGGGGCAGGCCGTGCGCCTTCGCGTCAACGGCTATGGTCAGGGCGACTTCAACGGCAAGGTCCAGCGCATCGACGCGGCGGCCAATGCCACGACCCGGCAGGTGGCGGTCATCGTCAGCTTCAACGACACCGCGGTGGCGCCGCGGGTGGCCGGGCTGTTCGCTGAGGGTCGCGTCGAAACCGGCAGTTCGCAAGGCTTGACGCTGCCTGAAACCGCCATCGTGCGGGCCGGTGACAGCGCCTGGGTCTGGCGGGTCGGCAGCGGCGGCGTGCTGAACAAGGCGGCCGTCAAACTGGGTGATCGCGACCCGCGCACCGGCTTGCTGCAGGTCTTGCAAGGCCTGGCCAGCGGCGACCGCGTGCTGCGCAACCCGGCCAGCACGCTGACCGAGGGCCAGTCCTTCGAGCTGGCCACTTCATCCGTCCGCGCGGCCTCGGCCGCCAAGTGAGCAGCCATGTTCCTGTCTGAATTCAGCATCAAGCGGCCGATTGCGATGGTTGTGGTCATCGTGGCCTTGATGGCGCTGGGCTTGCTCGCGCTGTCCAAGCTGCGGGTCAACCAGATCCCGGACGTCGAACAGCCGGTGCTCGTCGTCGCCATCCCCTATCCGGGTGCGTCGCCGGACACCGTGGAACGCGAAATCGTCAACCGCATCGAGAAGGCGCTGCAGGGTATCGCCGGCATCGACCAGTTGCGGTCCACGTCCAGCGAAGGCAGCGCCCAGCTGGTGCTGGTCTTCAACTTCGACAAGAACATGGTGGTGGCGGCCGACGAGGTGCGCAACGCCATCGCCTCGGTGCGCTACAAGCTGCCCATCGAGATGCGCGAGCCCATCCTGCAGCGGGTCGACCCGTCGGCGCAACCCATCATGCAGATGGCGCTGTCGTCCAGCACGCTGACGCACGCAGCCATCTCGCGCCTCGGTGAAGACCAGCTGGCCGACAAGTTCCGCGGCATCCCGGGCGTGGCCGTGGTCAACATCAACGGCGCGCTCAAGCGCGAACTGTCGGTGCTGCTGAAGAGCGAGAAGCTGCGCGAGTACGAGGTTTCCGTGACCGAGGTGGTGGCCGCCCTGCGGGCGCAGAACGCCACCGCCCCGGTGGGCAAGGTGCGCGGCGCGCTGGAAGACCAGAGCATCCGGCTGGTCGGCCGCATCGAGTCGCCCAAGGCCTTCGAGCAGATCGTCATCAAGCGCCGCGGCAACGAGATGGTGCGCCTGGGTCAGGTCGCGACGGTGCAGGACGGCTTCGCCGAACTGAGCGGCTTTTCAGTGCGCAACAGCAACCCCAACGTCGGCATTTCGGTGACGCGCACCCGCGAAGCCAGCACCGTGACGGTGGCCGACAAGGTTCGCCAGCTGGTCAAGGACATCAACACCACCTTGCCGCCGGGCACCCAGCTGGAGGTGACGCAGGACGGCGGCGAGAACGCCTACAACAGCCTGCGCAACGTCATCGATGCCTTGGCCTTTGGCGCGATGCTGACCGTTTTCGTGGTCTATGTTTTCCTGAATTCCTGGCGCAGCACGCTGATCACGGCGCTGTCGCTGCCGACCTCTGTCATCGCGGCCTTCATCGCGGTGTGGCTGGCCGGCTTCACGCTGAATTTCATGAGCCTGCTGGGCCTGAGCCTGGCCATCGGCGTGCTGATCGACGACGCCATCGTGGTCCGCGAGAACATCGTGCGCCACATGGAAATGGGCGAAGACCGGCGTACCGCTGCGCTCAACGGCACGGCCGAAATCGGCCTGGCCGTGGCTGCCACCACCTTCAGCATCGTGGCCGTGTTCGTGCCGGTGGCCTTCATGCCGGGCGTGTCGGGCGAGTGGTTCCGGCCGTTCGGCGTGACGGTCGTGGCCTCGGTGCTGGTCAGCCTGTTCATCAGCTTCACGCTCGATCCGATGTTGTCGGCCTACTGGGGCGACCCCCCCGGCCAGCACCTGAAGGAAAAGCACGGCATCAGCAAGCTGCTCGGCCGCTTCAATGACTGGTTCGACCACCAGGCCGAGCGCTATGGCCGCATCATCGCCTGGGCGCTGCACCACCGCCGCTGGATGGCGGTGTTCGCCGCAGCCAGCCTGGTGGGCGCCTTGACCTTGCAGGGCAAGTACGGCGGCACCAGCTTCTTCCCGTCGTCCGATGCCGGCCAGATCGCCATCGACGTGCGTACCCCGCCCAGCAGCAGCCTGGAGTATTCGCGTCTCAAGGTCGAAGCCGCTGCCGCCCTGGCCCGCACCATGTCCGAGACCCTCGCGACCAACAGCAACGTCAACGCCAACGGTGGGCGTGTCTACGTCGACATCGGCAAGAGCGTGAAGCGCCAGCGCAGCGCCGAAGAGATCGCTGGCGACGTGCGCAAGCTCACGGCGCGCCTGGTCGGCGCCGAATACGTGGTGCTGGACAACTTCAACAACGGCGTGCAAAAGCCGGTGCAGATCAAGTTCACCGGCACCGACACGCGCAAGTTGCTGGAAATCACCAACGACTTCATGGACAAGCTGCGCAAGGTGCCGGGCGCGGTGGACGTGGGCCTGTCGGAACAGGACCCGCAGAACGAGCTGAAGATCGAGCTCGACCGCAGCCTGGCCAACACCCTGGGCATCTCGGTGGGCGACGCCGCGCAGGCCCTGCGGGTGGCTTTCGCGGGCGTGGAAGTCGGCGACTGGGTCGACCCCAGCGGCGAGACCCGCGACGTGTCGGTGCGCCTGGACCCGGCCGACCGCGTGGACGCCAGCAACATCGAACGCCTGCCGATTTCGGTCAGCGGCAGCAACCAGATGGTGCCGCTGGAGCAGATCGCCAAGGTGACCATGGGCAAGGGCCCCAGCCAGATCCAGCACAGCGACGGCAAGCGCACCATCAGCGTGGCCGCCAATGCCCAGGGCCGGGCGCCCGGTGAAGTCACGGCCGACGCGATGAACATCGCCCGCGCCACCGTCTACCCGCCGGGCTTCGGCCTGGAGCTGGCCGGTTCGTCGAAAGACCAGCAGGAGGTCTTCAAGCAGATGGGCATCGCACTGCTGTCGGGCATCGCGCTGATGTACCTGGTGCTGGTGATGCAGTTCAGCTCGTTCACCGCGCCGCTGGCGGTGATGATGTCGCTGCCGCTGTCGCTGATCGGCGTGGTGCTGGCGCTGCTGCTGACCAAGAGCACGCTGAACCTGATGAGCCTGATCGGCGTGATCATGCTGATGGGCCTGGTGGCCAAGAACGCCATCCTGCTGCTGGACGCGGCGCGCTCGCTGGAGGCCGAGGGCATCGACCGCGAAGAAGCGCTGATGGCCGCCGGCAAGAAGCGCTTGCGGCCGATCCTGATGACCACCTTCGCGCTGATCGCCGGCATGCTGCCGGTGGCCATCGGCCTGGGCGAGGGCAGCGAGTTCTACCGCCCGATGGCCGTGGCCATCATCGGCGGCACCCTCACCAGCACCTTCCTGACGCTGCTGGTCATACCCAGCTTCTACGACAGCATCGAAAAGTCGCGCGACGGCGCCATCGCCAAGTTCCACCAGCGCGACGCGCGCTGGCCGACGGCCATCGCCTTCGCGGTGACCGGCCTCGAAGCGGTGGCCACGCTGCTGATGCTGCGCCTGCTGTGGCGCCTGCTGGCCCGGGCCTGGTCCTGGCTGCGCCGGGGCGGCTGGCGGCGCACTGCGGTGGTCGGCATCGGTGCTTGACGCGGGCGCGACGCGCATGGGGCTGGACCTGCTGGCCCGCGTCGAGGCCATCGCCCGGGCGGCGGGGGCGGTGATCCTGACGGTCTATGGCAGCGACTTCGCGGTGACCGACAAGGCCGATGCCTCCCCCGTCACCGCCGCCGACGAGCAGGCCGAGGCGCTGATCACGCCGGCCCTGCAGGCGCTGCAGCCGGACTGGGCGGTGGTGGCTGAAGAGGCCGCCGCGCAGGGCCGCACACCGCAGACGGGCCGCCGCTGGTGGCTGGTCGACCCGCTGGACGGCACGCGTGAATTCGTCTCGCGCAACGGTGAATTCACGGTCAACATCGCGCTCATCGAAGACGGCGCGCCGCTGCTGGGCGTGGTCTACGTGCCGGTGGCGGACCGGCTGTACGCCGGCCTGGTGGGGCAGGGCGCGTGGCTGGAAGAGGCGGGTCTGCGCCGTCCGATCCGCTGCCGCAGCGCACCCGCCGGCGGCATCACCCTGGCCTGCAGCCGTTCGCACGGCGACGAGGCCGCCACCGCCGCCTGGTTGAACGGCCGTCCGGTGGCCCACACGCTGAAGGCCGGCTCGTCCTTGAAGTTCGGCTTGATCGCCGCCGGCCAGGCCGACCTCTACCCGCGCCTGGGCCGCACCATGGAATGGGACACTGCGGCCGGCCACGCCGTGCTGTGCGCCGCGGGCGGCGAGGTCAGGGACCTGGCCGGTGCCGTGCTGCGCTACGGCAAGCCGGGTCACGAGAACCCGCACTTCGTCGCCAGCGGGCTGTAGACGGGGCCGCGCCGGCCCGCTTCCCCGCGCAGCGGGCCCGTGGGAAATCCCCGGCCGTGTCGACGCTGGCCCGCTTCTACAATCGGCAGCGTGCGCCACATCCGGAAAGCCTGCATGCCGTCCCACCGCCGCGCCGCGGAACCCGCACCGAAGGAAGCCCCGGCGGCCCCCGCCTTGCGCACGCTCAAGAAGTACCCCAACCGGCGCCTCTACGACACCCGCAGCAGCAGCTACATCACGCTGGCCGACGTCAAGCAGATGGTGCTGGGCGGCGAGGCCTTCGAGGTGCGCGACGCCAAGTCCGGCGAAGACCTGACGCGCAGCATCCTGCTGCAGATCATCCTGGAAGAAGAATCCGGCGGCGTGCCGATGTTCACCGCCCAGACGCTGAGCCAGATCATTCGTTTCTACGGCCACGCCATGCAGGGCGTGATGGGCACCTTGCTCGAGAAGAACATGTCGGCCTTCGCCGAACTGCAGGCGCAGCTTCTGAACCCGGTGAACGTCGCCAAAGGCCTGTACGACCCCCAGCACCTGAGCCCCGAGGTCTGGACGCAGTTCATGACCGGCCAGGCGCCGGCCCTGCAAGGCATCATGGACAGCTACCTGGCGCAGAGCCGCAGCGTGTTCGAAAAGATGCAGCAGGCCGGGTCCTTGTTCCCTGGCCTGCCCGGTATTCCGGGCTTTCCCGGCGCCAAGAAATAGCGGCCGGCGCGCGGCCGCAGCGCTGGCCGTCGCGATGAACGAAAATCAGGCGATGACTGCAACCCCCATCGCTGCCCTGAAGGCACCCACCGTCGGATTTGTCAGCCTGGGTTGCCCCAAGGCCCTGACCGACTCGGAACTCATCCTCACGCAATTGCGCGCCGAGGGCTACGAAACCAGCAAGAGCTACGAGGGCGCCGACCTCGTCATCGTCAACACCTGCGGATTCATCGACGCCGCCGTCCAGGAAAGCCTGGACACCATCGCCGAAGCGCTGGCCGCCAACGGCAAGGTCATCGTCACCGGCTGCCTGGGCGCCAAGGCCGGTGACGACGGCGGCAACCTCGTCCGCCAGATGCACCCCAGCGTGCTGGCCGTCACCGGCCCGCACGCCACGCAAGAGGTGATGGACGCGGTCCACACCCACGTGCCCAAACCGCACGACCCCTTCCTGGACCTGGTGCCCGAGAGCCGGGGCATCGCCGGCGTCAAGCTCACGCCGCGCCACTACGCCTACCTGAAGATCAGCGAGGGCTGCAACCACCGCTGCACCTTCTGCATCATCCCCAGCATGCGCGGCGACCTGGTCTCGCGGCCCATCGGCGACGTGCTAAACGAAGCCCGCGCGCTGTTCGAGTCGGGCGTGAAGGAATTGCTGGTCGTCAGCCAGGACACCAGCGCCTATGGCGTCGATGTGAAGTACCGCACCGGCTTCTTCGATGGCCAGCCGGTGAAGACGCGTCTCTTCGAATTGTGCGAACGCCTGGCGACCTTGGCCGAAGCGCACGGCGCCTGGGTGCGCCTGCACTACGTCTACCCCTACCCCAGCGTGGACGAGGTGCTGCCGCTGATGGCGCAGGGCCGCATCCTGCCCTACCTGGACGTGCCTTTCCAGCATGCCCACCCCGATGTGCTCAAGCGCATGAAGCGCCCGGCCAGCGGCGAGCGCAATCTCGAGCGCCTGGCCCGCTGGCGCGAGCTGTGCCCCGAAATCGTCGTGCGCAGCACCTTCATCGCGGGCTTTCCGGGCGAGACCGAAGCCGAGTTCGAAATCCTGCTCGACTTCGTCCGCGAAGCGCAGATCGACCGTGCCGGCTGCTTTGCCTACTCACCGGTGAAGGGCGCCACCGCCAACGAACTGCCCGGCATGCTGCCGCAGGCCGAGCGTGAAGCCCGCCAGGCCCGCTTCATGGCCGTGGCCGAGGCCGTCTCCATCGCCAAGCTGAAGCGGCGCATCGGCGCGACCATGCAGGTGCTGATCGACCATGCGCCCGCGCTGGGCCGCAAGGGCGGTATCGCCCGCAGCTACGCCGACGCGCCCGAGATCGACGGCACCGTCCGCCTGCTGCCGCCGGAAAAGGCCAGCAAGGTGTTGAAGGTGGGCGAGTTCACGCGCGCCCGCATCGTCGCCACCGACGGCCACGACCTCATCGCCCAGCCCATCTGAACACGCTGCCATGACCCGCGACCTCAGCACCGACCTGATCCACCACCCCTACACGCCGCCGGCCGGTTTCGAGGCCCCGCAGGGCCCCGTGCACAAGGCCAGTACCGTGGTCTTCAAGGACGTGGCCGCGCTGCGCAACCGCGACTGGAAACGCCGCGACGGCTACACCTACGGCCTGCACGGCACCCCCACCACCTTCGCGCTGGAAGCCCGCATCGCCACGCTGGAAGGCGGCAAGCACTGCCTGCTGCTGCCCAGCGGCCTGGCGGCGGTGACCCTGGTCGACATGGCCTGCTTGTCGGCCGGCGACGAGGTGCTGCTGCCGGCCAATGTCTACGGCCCGAGCCGCGAGTTCGCCCGCCACGAGCTGGCGCGCTGGGGCATCACGCACCGCCTGTACGACCCGATGGACACCGCGGCGCTGTACGCCCTGATCGGCCCGCAGACCCGGCTGATCTGGCTGGAAGCGCCGGGCTCGGTGACGATGGAGTTTCCCGATCTGGCCGGGCTGGCGGCCGTGGCCCGGGCGCGTGGCGTGCTCACCGCGCTGGACAACACCTGGGGCGCCGGTATCGCGCTGCGCGGCTTCGACCATGGCATCGACATCGTCATGCAGGCGCTGACCAAGTACCCCAGCGGCGGTGGCGACGTGCTGATGGGCTCGGTGGTCACGCGCGACGCGGCGCTGCACGAGCAGCTGGCCTTGACGCAGATGCACAGCGGCTTCGGCATCGCCGGCAACGACGCCGAACTGGTGCTGCGTTCGCTGGCCAGCATGCCGCTGCGCTACGCGGCCCAGGACCGCGCCGGTCGCGAACTGGCGCAATGGTTGGCCGCGCGCAAGGAGGTGGCGGCGGTGCTGCACCCGGCGCTGGAGGGCGCGCCGGGCCATGCCAACTGGCAGCGCCACTGCACGGCGGCGGCAGGGCTGTTCTCGGTCATGCTCGACAGCCGCTACACGCCGTCTCAGGTCGATGCCTTCGTCGACGGTCTGCAGCTGTTCCGCATCGGCTACTCCTGGGCCGGTCCGCAGAGCCTGGTGGTCCCGTACAACATCGGATCGATGCGCGACGCGGCCGCGCTGGCCCGGTCACCCCACCTGCAAGGGCATCTGGTGCGCTTCTCGCTGGGCCTGGAGGCGGTGGCGGATCTGCAGGCCGATCTGGCACAGGCCCTGGCCACCGCCTTGCGCTGAAAGCCCGCGGCTCAGGCCTTGGAGGAGACCTTGTGCCGCATCAGGCGGCCCTTCTCGCGGTTCCAGTCGCGCTCTTTTTCGGTGTTGCGCTTGTCGTGTTCGGCCTTGCCCTTGGCCAGGGCAATCTCGGCCTTCACGCGTCCGCCCTTGTAGTGCAGGTTCAGCGGCACCAGGGTGTAGCCCTTCTGCTCCACCTTGCCGATCAACCGGCGTATCTCTTCCTTGTGCAGCAAGAGCTTCTTGGTGCGGTCGGCTTCGGGGTGGATGTGGGTGGACGCCGTGCGCAGCGCGTTGATGCGGCAGCCGATCAGGAAGAGCTGGCCGTCGCGGATGGTCACGTAGCCATCGGTCAACTGCACCTGGCCGGCACGCACGGCTTTGACTTCCCAGCCTTCCAGAACCATGCCCGCCTCGTAATGCTCGTCGATGTGGTACTCGTACCGGGCACGGCGGTTTTCGGCGATGTTGGGAATGAGGGGCGTCTTGGACATGGGAACCGGGGGCTGGCAGTCACCTGGGGCTGAACTGCACTTCTACAATCGACGCATTGTATGAAGCACGTGCGCAAGTCGGTTCTGCTCTGGTACTCGCCCCGCGAGATGTTCGACCTGGTGGTCGGGGTCGAGGCCTACCCGAGCTTCCTGCCCTGGTGCCAGAGTGCTGAAGTCCTCGAGCAGCATGACGACGGCGTGGTCGCCCGGCTGGGCCTGTCCTACATGGGCGTGCGTCAGTCCTTCACCACGCGCAACCACAACGTCAGTGGCCAGTCGGTGAAACTGCACCTGATCGACGGGCCTTTCTCGCTGCTGGAAGGCCACTGGCAGTTCACGCCCTTGGGTGCGGCCGACGCCGCGCAAGTGGCGTGCAAGATCGAATTCGATCTGCGTTATGACTTCTCCAGCAAGGCGCTGGAAGCGGTGGTCAGCCCGGTTTTCGACAAGGTCGCCAACACCTTCGTCGACAGCTTCGTGCGCCGTGCCGGTGTGATCTATGGCGCCCGCTGACGCAGAGGCTGGCGCCTTGGCCATCGAGGTCGTCTACTGCCCGGTCCCTGGTGTCTGCGACCGCGTGCTGCTGAGCCTGCCGGCCGGGGCCACGGTGGCCGATGCGCTGGCTGCGAGCGGCCTGGCCGACCGCCACAGCCTGCCGCGCGACGGCTTGCGCCTGGGCGTGTGGTGCAAGCCGCGTGACCCCGACAGCCTGCTGCGCGAGCGTGACCGGGTGGAGGTCTACCGGCCGCTCAGCGTCGACCCGAAAGAAGCGCGTCGCCAGCGTTACGCGCAGCACAAGAAAAGCCTGGCCGCACGGCCCCAACGCCCCGGGCCGGCCTGAGCACGGGGCTCAGCGGCAATTCGCCGTGGCGGCTTCGCGGGCCTGTGCCAGTTCCTCGGAGCGGGCCTTGTCGTCGAGGACCTCGCGTTCGCCTTTGGCGTTGACACGGGCCAGCCGCTGGCCGCTTTCCAAGGTGCCGATCTGGGCCCGCGCGCGCTGGCAGTTTTCGGCTCGCTGGGCCGACGTCCGCGCTTCGTCGGCCTTGGCCTTGGCGGCCTGTTCCTGCTCGGCGGCGCGCCGGCGGGCCTCGACTTCGCGGTCCAGCGGGCCCTTGGCGTCGGCAGCCGCCGAAGCCGCAGAGGCCGCAGAGGCCGGCTGCAAGGCGCTGCGCCGTGCGACAGTCGGGCGGCCGAGGATGTCCTTGTCGGCGACGTCGCGCGGCGGTGGCCGGTCGCTGACCGTGATGTTGCCGTCCTTGTCGCGCCATTTCCACTGCGCGTGGCTGGGCAGGCTCAGCACCAGCAGAGACAGCGCAGCCAGCCAGGGCGACCAGCGGCGCATCGAAAGGGAGGTGGCGTCGCGCATGCTCGAAGTGTAGAACCGGCCGCTGGCCGGCGTCTTGCCGCCCAGAGCCGAGCGCCGGCGTGCAGGGTGTCGGCAGGGCCCTCCCTATAATCTGGTTTTGGGTCTGGAGCCTCGTCTCATGCGCCTACTCGGCAAAGCGCTCACCTTCGATGATGTGTTGTTGGTGCCCGCGTATTCCCAGGTGTTGCCCCGCGACACCAGTCTGGCCACCCGGCTGTCCCGCAACATCACCTTGAACCTGCCTTTGGTTTCGGCAGCCATGGACACGGTGACCGAGGCGCGCCTGGCCATCGCCATCGCGCAAGAGGGCGGCATCGGCATCGTCCACAAGAACCTCATGCCCAAGCAGCAGGCGGCCGAGGTGGCGCGCGTGAAGCGCTACGAATCGGGCCTGCTGCGAGACCCCATCACCGTGGCGCCCGACGCCACCGTGCGCCAGGTGATGGCGTTGTCGCGCCTGCACGGGGTGTCGGGCTTCCCCGTCGTCGAGGGCAAGACCGTGGTGGGCATCGTCACCAACCGCGACCTGCGTTTCGAGACGCGCCTGGACGCCCCGGTGCGCGAGATCATGACCCCGCGTGAACGCCTGATCTACGTCAAGGAAGGCGCTTCGCTCGAAGACGGCAAGACGCTGATGCACCGCCACCGCCTGGAGCGCGTGCTGGTGGTCAGCGACAGCTTCGAGTTGCGCGGCCTGATGACGGTGAAGGACATCACCAAGCAGACCGACTTCCCCAGCGCGGCGCGCGACGCCCAAGGCAAGCTGCGCGTCGGCGCCGCGGTGGGCGTGGGTGAGGGCACCGAAGAGCGCGTCGAACTGCTGGTGCGCGCTGGCGCCGACGTGCTGGTCGTCGACACCGCCCACGGCCACAGCGCCGGCGTCATCGACCGCGTGCGCTGGGTCAAGCGCAACTTCCCGCAGGTCGACGTCATCGGCGGCAACATCGCCACAGGCGCGGCCGCACTGGCCCTGGTTGAAGCCGGCGCCGATGCCGTCAAGGTGGGCATCGGTCCGGGCAGCATCTGCACCACGCGCATCGTGGCCGGCGTCGGCGTGCCGCAGATCATGGCCATCGACAGCGTCGCCCAAGCGCTGCTCGGCAGCGGCGTGCCGCTGATCGCCGACGGCGGCATCCGCTACTCGGGCGACATCGCCAAGGCCCTGGCAGCGGGTGCCAGCACGGTGATGATGGGCAGCATGTTCGCCGGCACCGAAGAGGCGCCCGGCGAGACCATCCTGTACCAGGGCCGCACCTACAAGAGTTATCGCGGCATGGGCAGCATGGGTGCGATGCAGCAGGGCAGCGCCGACCGCTACTTCCAGTCCATCGATCCGGAAGCTTCCAGCGCCAACAACCCCAACACCGCCAAGCTGGTGCCCGAAGGCATCGAAGGGCAGGTGCCCTACAAGGGTTCGGTGGTGTCCATCGTCTTCCAGATGGCCGGCGGTTTGCGCGCTTCCATGCACTACTGCGGCTGCGCCAGCATCGAAGAGATGCAACAGCGCGCCGAGTTCGTCGAAATCACCACCGCCGGCATCCGCGAGAGCCACGTCCACGACGTGCAGATCACGAAGGAAGCGCCGAACTACCGCATGGAATGAGCGCGCCCCTGACCCCCGCCACGCCTGTGGGCGGACGCCAAGCCGGCATGGGCTTCATCATGATCACGGTGCTGATCGACATGCTGTCGGTCGGGCTCATCGTGCCGGTGCTGCCGGCCCTGGTCGGCAAGTTCACCAGCAGTCCGGCCGAGCAGACCTACTGGTACGGCATCGTGGCCGGCGCCTATGCCATCGCCAGCTTCATCGGCGCGCCGGTACTGGGCGCGCTGTCGGACCGCTATGGCCGGCGGCCCCTGCTGCTGCTGGGTTTTTGCGGCCTGGCGATCAACTTCTTCACCACCGCGCTGGCCACCACGGCCTACACCTTGGTGGTGTCGCGGCTGATCGGCGGCGCCATGCAGGCCAACGCCGCCGTGGCCAACGCCTACGTGGCCGACATCACCCCGCCCGAGCAGCGGGCCAAGCGCTTCGGCATGCTGGGCGCGATGTTCGGCATCGGCTTCATCCTGGGGCCGGTGCTGGGCGGCTTGCTGGGCGGCATCGACCTGCAACTGCCTTTCTTCGTCGCCGGCGGCCTGGCGCTGATCAACCTGGCCTACGGCTACTTCGTGCTGCCCGAATCGCTGCCGGTCGACCGCCGCCGGGTGATCGACTGGCGCCGCGCCAATCCGCTGTCGTCGCTGAAACAACTGGCCGAGTTGAAGGGCGTCGGGTTGCTGGTCGGCGTGCTGGCCTGCGCCGCGCTCGCCCAGTTCACGCTGTACACGACCTGGGTGCTGTATGCCACTTTCAAGTTCGGCTGGGGCCCCACGGAAAATGGCTGGTCGCTGTTCGCCGTCGGTGTGGTCTCGGCGGTGGTGCAGGGCGGTCTGCTGGGTCGCTTGCTGAAGGTCTTCACGCCGCAGAAGCTGGCCGTGCTGGGCCTGATCTCTTCCACGGCCGGCTTCATCGGCTTCGGCCTGGTCACCGAGGGTTGGATGATGTACGTCGTCATCGGCGCCAACCTGCTGGGCAACACGGTGGGCGCTGCCATGCAGAGCCTGGTGTCCAGCGCAGCCAGCGGCAGCGAACAGGGCCAGACCATGGGCTCGATCAGCGGCCTGAACAGCCTGATGGCCGTCGTGGCGCCGCTGATGGCCGCCCCCTTGCTGGCCGCCGTGTCACACCTGCCGGCCGGCGACTGGCGCATCGGGGCGCCGATGTACTTCTGTGCCGCCTTGCAGGCGCTGGCGCTGGTGCTCGCCGTGACCCATTTCCGCAGCGCGCGGCGACTTAAGCTGGCCGCACCCACCCCCACCGCTTGAACCGCTGCCTGAGCCGCCCATGACGCACGACAAGATCCTCATCCTCGACTTCGGCTCGCAGGTCACCCAACTCATCGCCCGCCGTGTGCGCGAAGCCCACGTCTACTGCGAGATTCACCCCAACGACGTCAGCGACGATTTCATCCGCCAGTACGCCCCCAAGGGCATCATCCTGTCGGGCAGCCACGCCAGCACCTACGAAGAGCAGGACCTGCGCGCACCGCAGGCGGTGTGGGACAGCGGCGTGCCGGTGCTGGGCATCTGCTACGGCATGTTCGCCATGACCGTGCAGCAAGGCGGCCAGGTCGAGGCCAGCAGCCACCGCGAATTCGGCTATGCCGAGGTGCGCGCTCACGGCCACACCGCGCTGCTCGAAGGGATCGAAGACTTCAACACCGCCGAAGGCCATGGCATGCTGAAAGTCTGGATGAGCCACGGCGACAAGGTCACCGCGCTGCCGCCCGGCTTCAAGCGGATGGCCAGCACGCCGAGTTGCCCCATCGCCGGCATCGCCGACGAGGCGCGCGGCTATTACGGCGTGCAGTTCCACCCCGAGGTGACGCACACGGTGCAGGGCCGGGCGCTGCTCGAACGCTTCGTGCTGCACATCGCCAAGGCCCAGCCCGACTGGGTGATGCGCGACCACATCGCCGAGGCCGTCGCTCTGATCCGCCAGCAGGTGGGCGACGAGGAGGTCATCCTGGGCCTCAGCGGCGGCGTCGATTCCAGTGTCGCCGCGGCGCTGATCCACCGCGCCATTGGCGACCAGCTGACCTGCGTCTTCGTCGACCACGGCCTGCTGCGCCTGAACGAAGGCCAGATGGTGATGGACATGTTCGTCGGCCGCCTGCACGCCAAGGTCATCCACGTCGACGCCAGCGCCCAGTTCCTGGGCCATCTGCAAGGCGTCAGCGATCCCGAAGCCAAGCGCAAGATCATCGGTCGCGAGTTCGTCGAAGTCTTTCAGGTCGAAGCCAAGAAGCTGCAGAACGCCAGGTGGCTCGCGCAGGGCACGATCTACCCGGACGTGATTGAAAGCGGTGGCGCCAAGACCAAGAAAGCGACCACCATCAAGAGCCACCACAACGTCGGCGGCCTGCCCGCCACGCTCGGCCTGAAGTTGCTGGAACCGCTGCGCGACCTGTTCAAGGACGAGGTTCGCGAACTCGGCGTGGCCCTGGGCCTGCCGCCCGAGATGGTCTACCGCCATCCCTTCCCGGGCCCCGGCCTGGGCGTGCGCATCCTGGGCGAGGTGAAGGCCGAATACGCCGACCTGCTGCGCCGCGCCGACGCCATCTTCATCGAGGAACTGCGCGCCTTCATCGACCCGGCCACGGGCAAGAGCTGGTACGACCTGACCAGCCAGGCCTTCGCCGTCTTCCTGCCGGTGAAGAGCGTGGGCGTGATGGGCGACGGCCGCACCTACGACTTCGTGGTCGCGCTGCGTGCGGTGGTCACCAGCGACTTCATGACCGCCGACTGGGCCGAACTGCCCTATGCGCTGCTGAAGAAAGTGTCGAGCCGCATCATCAACGAGGTGCGCGGCATCAACCGCGTGGCCTACGACGTGAGCAGCAAGCCGCCGGCGACTATCGAGTGGGAATGATTCGCCGTCTTTTGGAGTCTATCAAGATCTATCAAAAAGTGATGCTAAGTGCTTGTCCCATATAGAAAAAGTCTGTCGAGGTCTATCGACATCTATCGGGGGGATGCACTCCAGTCTGACGGTAAATCCGACGGTAAAAAATAGAGACCTGCGCCTCGCAGATTTTTTACCGTCAGGCCCGAACGGTCATTGACGGTAAAAATTCAGTAGAAAAACGCAATAAAAACAACGACTTAAGTCGTTTGTAGCGCTCGTTTTCTCTTGACGGTAAAATTCGCACGAACGGAGGTGCGACGATGCTGTCAGATGGGACGTTGAGAGGCCTCAAGCCAGAGGCCACGGCCTACAAGGTGGCCGACCGGGACGGGATGTACGTGACCGTCTCTCCCAAGGGCACGATCACGTTTCGGCTGGACTACCGCCTCAATGGCCGGCGCGAGACGCTCACGGTGGGCCGCTACGGTGCCAAGGACGGCATCTCGCTGCTGATGGCGCGGGAGCGCTGCATGGAGGCGCGGCGTGCTATCGCCGAAGGTCAGTCGCCCAGCCAGGAAAAGCAGCGCGAGAAGCGTCGCATGGCCGAGGCCAAGACCTTCGAGCAGTTCACCAACCGCTGGCTGGAAGAGGCCAGGATGGCCGACAGCACCAAGTCGATGCGCAAGAGCATCATCGACCGGGACATCATGCCGGCGTTCCGCAGTCGGCTGCTGGCGGAGATCGGCCCCGAAGACTTGCGCAACCTGTGCGCAAAGGTCAAGGAGCGCGGCGCCCCGGCCACAGCTGTGCACGTGCGCGACATCGTCAAGCAAGTGTTCAGTTTCGCCGCACTGCATGGCGACAAGGCACCGAACCCCGCAGACGAAGTCGGCCCCTCGTCGATTGCGACGTTCGTGGCCAAGGATCGAGCGCTGTCGCCGTCCGAGATCCGAGTCATGCACCGCGTGCTCGACACCACGGCGACGCTGCCGACCATTCGCCTGGCGCTACGCCTGGTTCTGCTCACGCTCGTGCGCAAGAGCGAGCTCATCGAGGCCACCTGGAACGAGATTGACTTCGCGAACGCAGTCTGGACGATCCCGAAGAGCCGCATGAAGGCGGGCAAGCCCCACAACGTCTACCTGTCGCAGCAGGCGCTGGACATCATGGTGGCACTTCGCACCTGTGCTGGTGGCTCGCGGTTCCTGCTGCCCTCGCGCTATGACGCCGATCGCTGCATGTCAAAGGCGACCCTCAACCGTGTGACCCAGGTCGTCGTGGCGAAGGCCAAAGAGTCGCGCCTGCCTCTGGAGTCGTTCACCGTGCATGACCTGCGGCGCACGGGCTCCACCATCCTCAACGAACTGGGCTTCAACAGCGACTGGATCGAGAAGTGCCTGGCCCACGAGGACGGTCGGTCGTCGCGCGGTGTCTACAACAAGGCCGAGTACGGTGAGCAGCGGCGCCACCTGTTGCAGGAGTGGGCCGACATGATCGACGCGTGGGTGGCGGGGGAGGCGCACACGCCGACCTTGTTGCCGCCGACGATGAAGGCGGTCACGACGTCGGCGCCGATATGAAGCAACGGTACCCCGGCCGCATCCAGCGGTCTCGCCTGACCACCCATACGTAGGGTGGATTGCATGCGCCTGATTCATGTATGGCCGACAGACTGACCCCGACGATGGCTCGTTCAAATGCAAAGTTGTCGCAACCGATTGACTGGTCGTAGTTCGCCATGAGCGAACAAAGTTCTTGCTTTCTTGACTGACATTTCCTATAATTCGGGTGCTTGGGCTAAAGAGAGCACTCGTTAATCGTGGGGATGTGGGAACGCATCTCGCGGGGCCGAAAGGCTCTGATGTTCTCTGCGGTCACGCGGTCGCCGGTACGCGGTGGTCCGGGTGCTTGCAGCGAAGCCGGTCCCGGACGAGTACCGGGACCGGTTAGGGGCCCAGAGGTGCAAACAGCCGACGTTCTCTCACTTTCTTCAGAACTGACGAGAGGCTCTGCATGGTGCAGGGTCGTTTTGAAGAAGGAGGCATCAAATGCCTGAAATTCGTAAGCGTTCAAGCCGTCGGCCGGCATCGGAGAAGAAGAGTCTGCGGGGGTGGTTTTTCCGCCATCGCGTGGTGCTGAAGGGTGTCATCGGGGCTGGTAAGGCTCTGCTGTACATCTGGAGCATCTGGCACCGATTCCGAGATGACCTCTGGCCTTTTTATGTTTGGATCACGGGGCAAATAGATGCAACACGAGGCGCTTCGTTTGGTGCGTGTGTTTCACGACATGAACCAGACGACTTTGGCAGATCGACTGCAAATTTCGAAGTCCTACCTCTCGGAAATCGAGAGCGGCAAGAAGCAGGTGACGCTGGAGTTGCTGCAAAAGTACGCGGATACGTTTGGCATGCCCCTATCGTCGTTGCTCTTCTTTGCTGAGCAGGTGGAAGGCGGTGCCCGCGAGAAAGTTCGCACGGCGATTGCCGGCAAGGTCGTCAAGATGTTGGACTGGATGGCGGCCAAAGACGCCGTCTGAGGAATACGTTTGGCCACTCGCAAGACCTACGCGCTGGACCAGTGCCCCCTGTACAAGATCGCCAGCCGCAAGCGGTTGGCACAGGATGTTTTCAACGTCGACTTGCCGTTCCTGGAGCGCCTCGCAGCCAATGAAGGCAACTTCCGTGTCTTCACGATAAAGCAGGGTGACAAGGACCGCCAAGTCGAAGTTCCGAAGGTCGTTCTGGAGCGAATCCATCGTCGCCTCTTCAATCTGCTTGAGCGAATCGAGAAGCCTGACTACCTCCACTCCGGCGTTCGAGGACGTTCGTACATTTCAAATGCGAAAGTCCATGTTGGCGCTGTTCCGCTTGTAAAGCTGGACCTGAAGAAGTTCTACCCGTCAGTTGATGGCGCGCGGGTTTCAAGGTTCTTCACTGGCACTATGCGTTGTAGCCCTGATGTAGCTGCACTGCTGACGCGTCTATGCACATTCGAGAACCATGTCCCCACGGGAAGTTGCGTCAGCCAGTTGCTGGCGTTCTTCGCGGCGAAGCCCCTTTTCGATGAACTGCACGCCCTCGCCGAAAGCGCAGGCCTACGTGACAGTAGCTACGTTGATGACCTCACGTGGTCCGGACACGGGGCGACGCCAGCCTTCCTTTGGGCAGCAAAGCAGGTGGTGCACCGCCATGGATTTGCACACCACAAAGATCCGGCGCGCGTCAAGGTAGTTGCCGCCTGTGTCATGCAGCTTTTTGCTGAGTATG